>JADJWG010000002.1:0-1200000 GCA_016716475.1 Phycisphaerales bacterium | reverse complement strand
GCGCAGCAGCGTGCCAACGACCGGATACGGGCGGCCGAGGTGGAGGGGGAAAAACTCGCACTCGATGCCATGCAACGGTTCGAGCGCGAAACTGCCGAAACCCGGAACGAACTCCGACAGATCGAACGCCGGCTGGAAAAAAGAGAAGACACCCTGGTCAAGAAGGAGGATGTGCTCACCACCAAGGAGCGCAAAATCGAGGTCGAACAGGGCCGGGTTGCGGAGCAGGCCAAGCAGGTGGCGGTGCAACTGGCGGAGGCCGAGGCACTCGCGGCCCGGCAACGGGAGGAACTTCTGCGCATCGCCCGCCTCACTGCTGACGAAGCCCGCGCCCTCTGCCTCAAGCGGATCGAGCAGGATGTCGAACATGAGGCCGGGCAACTGGTCGATCGCATTATCTCCGAGGCCGAGGACAACGGGAAGGAGAGGGCCCGCTACATCACGATCTCGGCCATTCAGCGCTACGCGGCGGAGCACACCTGCGAGACGACCGTAGCGGCCGTGGATGTGCCCTCGGATGAAATGAAAGGCCGTGTCATCGGCCGCGAAGGCCGCAACATCCGGGCGTTTGAGAAGGCGACCGGTGTGACCGTGATCGTGGACGACACGCCCGGAATCGTGCAGATCTCTTGTTTCGACCCGGTACGAAAGGAGATTGCCCGCCTTGCGCTCGATCGCCTGATTCGCGACGGCCGCATTCATCCGACCCGGATCGAGGAGATCGTGGCCGAGTTGACCAAGGAGGTTGAACAGCGCATCTCCGTTGCGGGCAAAGAGGCGGCCGCCACCGCCAATCTGCACGGCATCAACAAGAAGATTCTCGACGTGATGGGGCGGCTCCAGTATCGCACGAGCTACGGCCAGAACGTGCTGAAACACAGCGTGGAAGTCGCCTACATTTGCGGGTTGATGGCGGATGAGTTGGGGCTCGACGGTGCCTTGGCACGGCGCTGCGGCTTCCTGCATGATATAGGCAAGGCGCTGGGTCATGAGCAGGAGGGGGCCCATACCAAAGTCGGTTACGACTTCGTGCGGCGGCTCAACGAGCGGCCGGAGGTCCTTAACGCGATTCTCGGCCACCACGGTGACGTGGCCGCAACCTCCCCGTACACGCCGTTGGTGACGGCCGCGGATGCGATCAGTGCCGCCCGGCCGGGTGGGCGCCGCGAGTCGATCGAGCGCTACATCAAGCGCCTGCAGGAACTGGAACAGATCGCAACCTCGTTTGCAGGCGTGCGACAGGCCTATGCCATTGAAGCGGGGCGTGAGGTGCGCGTCATCGTGGATGCGGATCGCGTGAACGACCGCTCATCGCTGAAATTGGCTCGCGACGTCGCCTTGAAAATCGAGCAGGACATCGGGCAATTCCCCGGCGAGATCAAAGTGACCGTTTTGCGCGAGGTACGTGCCACGGAATACGCGATCAGCGGGCGGCACCGCAATGGCGACCGCATCGAGTACGAGTACTCGAGTGATGATCTCGAAGCGGAAGAGGCCGAGACGCCGGCCGCCGATCCGGCCCCGGAAGAAGCCACCGAGTCCTGATCCGCTGGCCGAGGCGCTGCGCACCAGGTTGCCGACTGCCAACCGCGCTGCGAAAATCGGTTCTACTCAAACCGTGACGCTCGTGTTGCGGTGTTGTTGCCAGGATGAGGAGCGGAGTCCATCGTGACGCAGTATTTCCCCGAGATCGGCCGTATCGTGTACGAGGGGCCGGATTCGCGTAACCCACTTGCGTTCAAGCACTACCAGCCGGACGAAATCATTGCGGGCAAGCCGATGCGGGCGCACCTGCGCTTCGCAGTGTGCTACTGGCACACGTTTCAGGGGCTGGGTGGTGATCCATTTGGACCGGGGTCGATCCTCCGTGACTATCACCGCGGCAGCGACCCGCTGGCGATAGCCGAACAAACGCTGCGGGCGGCGTTCGAATTCTTCACAAAGCTCGGCGTCGAGTTCTGGTGCTTTCATGATCGCGATATTGCGCCGGAGGCCGACACCCTCATCGAGACAAACAAGCGCCTCGACCGGATCGTCAAGCTCGCCGGGCAGTTGCAGAACGACCACAACGTCAAGTTACTCTGGGGCACGACGAATGCCTTTTCTCACCGGCGGTTCATGGCCGGGGCCGCGACCAACCCCAATCCGGCGATTTTCGCGTATGCCGCGGCGCAGGTGAAAAAGGCGATGGAGTGCACGCATGCCCTGGGGGGGGCGGGCTACGTCTTCTGGGGGGGGCGTGAGGGCTATGACACGCTGCTCAACACCGATCTGAAACGCGAGTTGGATCACCTCGGCCGCTTTCTCCAGATGGCGGTCGACTATCGTAAGACACTGGGTTTCAGCGGTCAGCTCTACATCGAGCCGAAGCCCAAGGAACCGACCAAGCATCAGTACGACTTTGATGCCGGAAACTGCCATGCCTTCCTGCAAAAGTACGGCTTGGCGGGTGATTTCAAGCTCAACATCGAGGCGAATCACGCAACGCTGGCGGGCCACACGTTCCAGCATGAACTCGAGTACGCGGTGGCGAATGGCCTGCTGGGGTCGGTGGACGCCAACCGGGGCGACCTGTTGCTAGGATGGGACACGGATCAGTTCCCGACCGACTTGTATGACACGGCTTTGGCGATGTACACGATTCTCAAGGGCGGGGGCTTCGAAACCGGCGGTCTGAATTTCGACGCCAAAGTGCGACGGCAATCCATCGATCCTGTCGACCTGTTCCATGCCCATATTGGTGCCATGGACGCCTTTGCGAGGGGTTTGAAAATCGCGGCACGGATGCTTTCCGACGGCTACTTCTCGGACCATGTGCGACAACGGTATGTCGGTTGGGACAGCGGCCTCGGGGAGAAGATCGAGCGCGGTGCGATCGGTTTTGCCGAGTTGGAGCAGTACACCCTGCAACATGGTGAACCTCCGGTTGTCAGCGGGCGCCAGGAACTGCTCGAAAACATGCTGAATGAGTACATTCGCTAGTGTCTGGATCGCGTCCCTGCTACGTCCGTTTTTTAGAGTTGTTTCCTGTGACCCGAACCCGTAGACTGATCCTACCGGGTTAGCGGGCCTGCCGATCCATCGGGTGCAATGTGCGAGGGGCGCGACTCCCGACTTGTGCCGGTGTGGAAGCAGGGTTGCCGCTCCGGGGGTGGGTGCTTTGGGTGCAGCCGCCGGTGGTCCTAGCAAGTTCGTGTAGTGGGTCTCAAGAGGAGGAGTTCTAAGATGCGTGGAAACTGGCAGTGGGCTGGCGTGGCAGCCCTGTTTCTGGGTACGTACGCCGCGGTCGCAACAGCGGGTCCGACCGTGATTTTTTCTAACATTCAGACGTCTCCGACATCGGATGTGCCGGGCCTGCCCGGCGAGAAGTTCCGTACGGGTACGGGCAACATGTTCGAGCGGCCGTACCTGAGTCCGGATGGTTCGCGGTGGATCTTCCGAGCGCGTTTGGAGGGTGCCGCGCTCACCGCTGACGAGATCATCGTGGTCGGTGGGGGCACCAATGGTGCGGGTGCCAACGTGGTGTTGCGGGAGGGGACGGCGACCTTCTTCGACGGCAGCATCAACTGGAACACGATTGATTCCGCGATGGGTATCAACGATTCCGGCAGTTTCGCCTTCACCGCGGATACGACGGCTGCGACCACCATGGATGATGTGGTGGTGCGCTGGAGCGGTGGCGGGTGGGAGCTGATCGCCCGCGAAGGCAGCCCGATTCCCGGCCACCCCGATAGTCTTTCCTGGGGTTCGGCGAACGACTCCATCCACATTCTTGCGAATGGCGACGTGCGTTTCCGTTCGGCTACGCTGCCGGGTGCGACCACGCAGCAGTTGCTGTGGAACGCGGTGGATCTCAACAACGGCACACTGATTGCGCAAACCGACGTGACGGTACCGGCCGGCCAGCTTGTGCCGCCGCCGCAGACGATCGACCTCCTGACGGCCAACCGGTTCCGTTCGGATGCGACGGGTGCGAACTTCATCTACCACGGTGACCTCAACGGCCCCACCACGACGGACCTGTTCATCATCGTGAATCGCGATGTCGTGGCGCAGGAAGGTGTACCTCTGCCCAACTCCGGTTTTGCTGAGAACGTCTCCACCTTCAGCGCTGACAACGGCAGCCAGCAGATCTCACCGTACAATGGCCACTACATCTTCCGCGGTTCAAACCAGGGCACCAACGCGGACTGGGTGTATCTCGATGGCCAGGTTGTGGCGACGAAAGGCGCCCCGATCTTTCCCGGCGCGACGGAGGTCTGGGATGATGCCCGGTATGCCCCCGGGTATTTCCTCAACGTAGTCAACAGTCATGGCGACTTTGTGATCGGCGGACTGACAAACAGTCCTGACGACACCCGGGACGCGGTGCTGGTCTACAACAACGAGTTCGTGCTGGTACGCGAAGGTGATCCGGTCGACGTTTCTGGCAACGGTCTCTTCGACGACGACGCCTACATCCGCGTTTTCAATAACGATGATGCCGTGCTCACGGATGACGGCTGGTTCTACTTCACGGCGGACCTGCAGAATGGCGCCGGGCAGAGCATTGGCCAGGCGTACCTGGTGCTGCTGGTGCCCGAGCCGACGGCGATGATGCTGCTTGGATTCGCGGGTGTGCTGATCCGCCGCCGCTAGTTACAGCACTTGGGTTTCATGGGATCGTCGGCGCGCGCAGGGGCGCGCGCCGACGGTCGCATTGCAATCAACGGCTCACGCCCCTGGCGCGAGCGCGATTCGTGTGTGGGGAGATGTGATGCTGAAGCAGGTTGCGTGCGTGCGGGAGTTTGTGGTACTGCTCGTTCTGTTGGGATCATCGCTCGCGCCGGCGCAGGAGTCACCGGAAGGCGCCGGTGGTGATTCGCCCCCGAAATACGTCGATCCCGCCGTCTTCCTCGGACGCGGGCCGGCCGATGGCCTTGAACTGGCGCCGAATTGTCTGCCGAATATTCTGCTTACCGGCTATTGGCCACCCACGAACGAGATGTTGCGCCAGTTCAGCAAGAACCTGGCGCAAAATCCCGGCGGTTGGGTGGGGGAGAACTGGGAAGGGCGCGGTTACAACATCTACGCCTTTTTCCCCGAGTTCCCAGGCGGCACCGGTGTGAATCCCAAGGGCGACGGGGATTTCGAAGTTGATTACCAGGTCACGTCCAACCACTGGTGGCCGCTCGTGGAGAAGCTGCGCCCCACGGCCCTCATCACGTTCAGTCGCGCCAACACCGTAAACGGCTGGGAAATGGAAGGGGGGAACCGAACGTATCCCTCGGCTTCCTGGACCGCCGATTACCTTGTGCCGCTGCGCCCCACACCGGAACTGCCGATCTACAACGAACCCGCGCTGAATGTACGCTGGTCGAGTCTGCCGATGAATCTGATCGTCGCGGAGGTCAGCGCTTCCGGTGCCAACGTCGCGCCGTTCATCGAGCCAATCGACAGCAGCCGCTTCCTGTCGAATTACATCGGCTATCACGGGAACTGGTACCGCGACCTGTTTGCCGACCCCCTGGACCCGTACCGCTGCTATGCGGCCGGACACATCCACGTCGGTGCCAGCACGCAATTGGCCGCAGCCGTGCTGGCGACGGAGGTCACCGTGCGGACACTGATCGCGCATGTGGACGGATTGCGGCCGGCCCCGGGCGATCTGGATCGCAACGGCATGGTGGAGTTTTCGGACCTGGAGCGTCTGATTGCCGTATGGTTTGGCCCGGATCAACCGCGTCCTGACGAGGCAGATGAATATGATTTCCGCGCAGCAGATGTGAACGGCGATTGCGATGTCGATCTGGCCGACTTGGCTCTCGTGCAAGCGGTGTTTACCGGACCTTGACTCGGTCAGGGGCGGTAACGGATGAGGGGGCATGATAGGTTGAGCGCACCCCCGCGCGCGTTCCGATATTTCCATCAGGAGTCTGGCAGGCCGGCGCCGTTCGCGCTGTCGCCGCCGGTGCTTCGTGGTGGAGATGGATGGGCGACGTACTCGACCAGAGCGAGATTGATGCGCTGCTTGCTTCCGTAGCGCAGGAAGGGGTGGCGGCGCCCGCCCGCGCCGTCGAAACCGCGGCGCTCTTTCCCGAAACTCCGACGCGTCTTGACGTCAGCACTTACGACTTCAAGCGGCCGGAGCGCGTCAGTAAGGATCATATCCGTGCGCTCGGGTCGATCCACGACGGCTTCGCCCGCAACTTCGGGGCGACACTCTCGGGCTTCCTGAGAACGATCATCGACGTCCGCGTGGTGGGTGTGGAACAACTGACGTACAGCGAGTTCATTCACTCGTTGCCGAATCCGACCTGCTTCGTGATCATGCATGCCCCGCCGCTTGAAGGGCAGATGTGCGTCGAGATCAGCCCGCTGATCGTCTACCCCATCATCGACCGCCTGCTCGGTGGCAACAGTGCCGAGATGTTCATCCCCCAGCGGCCGCTGACGGCGATCGAGTGGCGGCTCATGCGGCGGCTGATCAACAAGGCGCTGGAGCACCTCTCCGAGGTTTGGAAAAACCTGGTCGATGCGAACTTCGATGTCGTGGAAACGGAGAGCAATCCGCAACTGGTTCACATCGTCGCGCCCACCGAGGTGGTGGTCTTCATCACGTTCGAAATCAAGATGGGGCAGTGTGCGGGAACCATGAGCATCTGTATCCCGTTCAATACGATTGAGTCGGTGCTCAGCAAGCTCACGACGCAGTCCTGGTTCGGTTACACGCGCAAGTCGTCGAGCGAATCGGTGCGCAAGCGGATTGTCCGCAACCTGACGCATTCGAAGGTTGGTCTCACCACCTACCTCGGACGTGCCCAGATCACGCTGAGTGATCTGCAGTCGCTGCGGCCGGGGGATATCATCCAGCTTGAGAAGCACGTGCAACAGGATCTCATTCTACGGGTCGAGGGGAAGAACAAGTTCGCGGGCAAGGCCGGGCAACTCCGCGGGCGCCGCGCCCTGCGTATCACGCGGACGGCCGAGGCCGACGAAGTGCTCTAACCGGCCGCGGTCAGCCCTTACGTTGTGAGGGTCGAGACGGGCCCACGGTGGGAAAGCCACTGGGTGTACAAGGTCTGGAGGGCGACGTAGAAGTAGCCGACCACGAAGATCGCGAGGAAGGGGAGGGCCATCGAGACGCGGTCAACCCAGTGCTCGAAGAAGAACACCGCCACGAAACAGCCGAGCAGGTAGAAACCCATGCCGATCTCGGCCCACGCCCGCCAGGTACTGCGAATTCGCAGGCCGCGCAGCCGACTCCGCCATGCCCCATTCTGGATACTTGCATCTCCGAATTTCGGCGTCCGAACGAACTCCCCGGTACGACCGAAAAAGCCATCCAGGGCTGCAAGCGCATTGTTGAAAGCGATGCCGATACCGACCGCCATCAAGGCGGGTACGAACGTGAGCGTGCGCCACCAGCTTCGCAGCAGCGCCGTCTGACTGACGAGGTAGAAGGCGATGGTGGAACCGAAGCCGATCAGAAACAGAGCCAGTTCAAACCAAAGGACCCACGGGCTTGGTGGACGGTCGAGTACGACCTTGCCAAGCAGGGCCGGACCGATCAGCAGACTCAACAGCACGACCAGAATGTAGGCCACACCGCTGGTGAGATGGAAGCAGGCCTCGAGCTTGACCCGCCACGGCAGGGTACTGCGCAGGACGCGCGGCAGGAGTTTCACGCAGGTCTGTGCGCCACCCTTGGTCCAGCGGTGCTGCTGTGCCTTGAAGGCGTTCATTTCCGGGGGAAGCTCGGCCGGTGCTGTCAAGGCAGGCAGAAAGACGAACTGCCAGCCGCGGAGCTGTGCGCGGTAGGACAGATCAAGGTCTTCCGTCAGTGTGTCGTGCTGCCAGCCGCCGGCGTCGGCGATCGCGGTTTTACGCCAGATACCGGCCGTGCCGTTGAAGCTCATGTACCGTCCGGTGCGATTGCGGGCGGTGTGCTCGATCACGAAGTGCCCGTCGAGCAGGATGGCCTGCGCCTGGGTCAGGGCGGAGAGATCGCGGTTGAGATGATCCCAGCGGGTCTGCACCATGCCGATGCGTGGATCGGTGAAGTACTCGATCGTGTCGCGCAGGATGTTTGGAGGCGGCAGGAAATCGGCGTCGAAGATGGCGATGAAGTCGCCGGTGGCGGTGGCGGTGGCGGCTTCGAGCGCGCCGGCTTTGTAGCCCGTGCGGTCGGTGCGATGCAGGTACACGATGTTGTACCCGGCGGCCTTCAGCCGCGCGACTGCGTCGGCGGCAATCACCCGGGTATCATCCGTCGAGTCGTCGAGAACCTGGATTTGCAGGCGATCCCGGGGATAGTCGAGTGCTGTCGCGGCGGCGATGATGCGCTCGGCCACGTACTGCTCATTGAACATGGGGAGTTGTACGGTGACGGGTGGAAGTTCGGCGAAACGCCCCGCCGGCTGAGGAGCTTGTCGGCGAACGCTCCAGTACAGCAGCACCAGGAAGTAACGGTGCGCACCGTACACGCAGATCAGCGTCAGAACCGCCAGATAAGCGGCGATGGAGAATTCGGCCAGCGTTTCCGTCTGCATCGAACCAGTCACCCGAACCCGGGCACGTTGCACACAAGTTTCGTGGTGCCCGGCAAACAGGGAATCGTAAATCCGACCCGCGCGCGGGTCAAATCCCGGGAGTCGGGCGGTTACAGGTACGTCGTATCAGGATAGTATGCGCGTCTGCGCGCGGTGGCGCGCGGTTGTGTCGCTGCCCGTCGAGAGGAGCAACCCATCGTGAGTGATAGTGTTTCAGCCCGGAACGATACGGAATGGCGGCGGCGGCGCTCGGAGACCATTGCAGCGTTCGCCGGCGAGTTCCTGCGTGGCCCGAACCAGGAGTTGTTCGAGCAGATGCTGGTCACGCTGACGCGCCTGGCGCGCGAAGATGCCGAGCGCGGCGACGTGATGCTCCTGACCAAAGCGCTCTCCGAGCTGCGCTATGCATTGAAGACCTTCGTCCCTTATCGTGCCATTCGCAAGGTCAGCATCTTCGGCTCGGCGCGCACCCCCGAACACCACCCCGATTACCAGTCGGCCGTGGCCTTCAGCCGGCGCATGAGCGAGGTGGGTTGGATGGTGATCACCGGGGCGGGGGACGGCATCATGAAGGCCGGCCATGGTGGGGCAGGGCGTGAAGCGAGTTTCGGCGTCGCGATCAGTCTGCCCTTTGAGCAGAAGACGAACACCATCATCGCGGACGACGCGAAGCTCATGAACTTCCGCTATTTCTTCACGCGCAAGCTGATGTTCATGAAGGAATCCTCGGCGGTGGCCCTCTACCCGGGCGGCTTTGGCACGCAGGATGAGGGCTTTGAGGCCCTGACCCTGATTCAGACCGGTAAAGCGCCTATCGTTCCGATCGTCATGGTTGAGCAGCCCGGCGGCACCTATTGGCTCCAGTGGCGGGCGTACGTGAAGAGCGAGCTGCTCGGCGCCGGCATGATCAGTCCCGAAGACATGTACCTGTTCCGAATCACCGACGATGTCGACGTAGCCGTCCGCGAGGTGACTGATTTTTATCGTGTGTACCACTCCATGCGGTATGTCGGGGACGACCTCGTACTGCGGTTGCAATACCCGCCGTCGACGGACCTGCTGACCCGTCTGAACGACGAATTCGGCCAGATCCTGACCGGTGGGCGTATTACGAGTTCGCCCCCGCTCTCCCAGGAGGGCGGCGAACTGCCCGAACTCGCCCGTGTCTGCCTGCGGTTTGACCGACGGAGTTGCGGGCGGTTGCGCCGTCTCATCGACCTGCTCAACACTGCACCGCCGCCACCGGGGTGGCAGGCCCCACCGCGAACGCTCGTGGCCGTACCGACGGACCTCGCCGGCGAGGAAACGCCGAAAAAATAGGGATTTTCTCGCCTCGAAGTACAAAACCCTCTTGACGTCTGCGCCGTTCTGCGACAAAACAGTGCTACGCGGTTTGCGGCGGACGTGGTCGTCCGCACGTGCTGCGGTGAACGGCATCCAGCGCAATCATGCGCAGCGCCACGGCTCGTTCACCGCGTGCCCGGCAGCCCGCGGACGGAATTCTGGGATTCCGGCCGGCTTGCGCCGGCCGTCACCCCGCTGGAGGCAGAACGTCCATGGCAAAGGCAGCGAAGAAGGCGGCCAAGCCGGCCGCCGCCAAGTCGGTCACCAAGGCCCGCACCAAGTCGGAGATCTATGCCCACCTCGCCGAAACCGCCGGCTTGACTCGCAAGCAGGTTGCTGGCGTCTTCGACGAGATGGCCGGCCTGATCCGCAAGGATCTTGGCAAGGGTCCCGGTGTCTTTACCGTCCCCGGTCTGATGAAGATCACCGTACAGAAGCGTCCTGCCGTCAAAGCCCACACCAAACCCGATCCATTCCACCCGGGCGAGATGATGCAGGTCAAGGCCAAGCCGGCCCGCAAGGTCGTCAAGGTCCGTCCGCTCAAGAACCTGAAGGAAATGGTCTAGCCAGATTCGGGCCACTCGCCCCGTCCGGGCCGCGGCCCAGCTGACCTACAACGCGACAGCCGGTGATGCCATGCCACGCAGGCGGCGTCACCGGCTGTTGTCTTGTACGGTTACGCCCGACGCCGCTTGGAGCTTGGGCGGCGCTGCGCACGCTGGGCAAGTTCGTCCCGCAGGCGGGCTGCTTCTTCGAAGTCCTCGCGCTCGATCGCCTCGTCGAGTTGCTCCCGCAACGTGTGCGTGATGCCGTAGTTGTGTCTCAGGCGCAGACTCATGGTCCGCAGGTACCGCAGCCCGGCGTCCCCCTCGCGTTGCTCATGCTCGTAACCAAGGTCCGCTAGCAGTTGCTCCAGCCGCGCTGCCCCCGTATCGGCCACTTCCACCGCTTCCTCGTAGCGGCCTTCCACCACGCGCAACTGGGCTCGTAGCCGCGCGCTATCAAACAGTAGTGTCGGCCGCATGCTGGGATGCAAATCCTGATCGTGCCGCCCGCAGCGCCCCAGCAGTCGCAGGATCGCCAGGCAAGTGCGGATGTCGCCGAGTGCGCCACGCATGAAGCGGCGCGCCTTGCCTTCACGCCCCTCGTCCAGCGCGCGCTCGGCCGCCGCGGAGAAGGCCATCCGCCGGTAATTGAACTGGAGCAATTCCCGTTCCAGGGCGCGCCAGTGCTCTTCCGCCGGCCGTTGGCGGTTTTGCAGGGCACGCGCGATGTAGGCCCGGACCGTGGGGGAATCTTGGTAACGCTCTCCGTCAGGTCGTCCGGCAGTGAACATCTGCAGGACGCCGAGGTCAACGCGCAATTGCAGCAGGCGCGCACCGTCCCGACCGCCGACCGCCCGGGCACGCAGCTCGCCCGTCGGGCAGTTCCAACCGGTGATGAGATCGTCGAGGTCGAGCGTCATTGCGTCTCCGGGCACTCGGCGAGTGCTGTCCGGCAGATCGGCCGCGGGCGGCGGGATCTGGAATAGGAGCATGGTGTCCGGTAATGGCATTGGCCGGTTCACGCTGTCGGCGCGGGCAGAGATTGCCAGGCCCGCGAAGGGCTTCTCGCAACAGCGAAATCTCGCGCCAGTGGAAGCAGCAGCGCTTGCAACCGCGTGCTTCATCTGTCTGCAATATGAGATGTGCATGGCGCCTTGTCGATTTGATGCGCGCGGATCGTGGGTTCAGCGAGCTGCCGGCGCCGCGAAGCTACATGAGCAGGCCGTTTGACATTTCAAGCATTCATGCGTTTTTGCGCTTTTTATTGGCATTTGCGACGATTGCATGTTAGACTGAGAATTACCGGTGGGCACTCGGGGAAACGCCAGCGGGGCGACGCCAGCGGGGCGACGCCAGCGGGGCGACGCCAGCAGGGCGCGAGCCGGGCCCACTAGGCGCTGCAAAAGGGGTATCAAGATGCTCAGCATGCTGGTCGGTGTGATGGCCGCGCTGTATGCACAGTCAGCGGATGCACCCGCAACCAGTGCAGTTGCTCCGGTCGCCCCGCCGCGCTATGCGGACGTGCTGCTCACGCTCCCCGTACGTGTTGTACGCGTGCAGCGCGCGGCGGCCGCGAGCGATGCACGCATCGGTATTCACATTCCCGTGCCCGAGGCCCGCCAGGTCGTGTTCCGCTACCTCCGGCAGAAGCCCGTAATGATCATGAATCTGGAGAGTGATGATGCGAATGATCGGCCGCAGGTGATGCTTCGGACCCTGGGGGGTGTGACGCTCGAGGGTGGCGCGGTCGTGGGAGCGCAGGGGCGGGAGCATTTGCGCATCGGCGATCTGGTCGAACATGGGGCGGTACAGAATGCCACGGGGCACGAAATCAGGGTCATGCTCTCCGACGGATCGCTGGTGCAGCTCGGGCCGCGGCACGCGTTCTACATCGGCGCGGATTTCTACGGCATCGTGCGCCACCCCGCCGATGCCGGGATGGTTGAAGGGGAGCGACTTGAAGGGCCGGTACCCGACGCGGAGACGCATACCGTGGTCTGCGTGTGCGTCTGCATGGACGAGGGCGGGCAGCATCAGCAGGAGCACACGTTCCCCTGCGGGCCGCCCTGTTATCCGAGTGGAAATCAGTGCTTGGGGCTCGACCAGATGGACTGCGTGATCGTTACGCCGGACGGCCGCAATATTCCCGGCAAACTACACAACTGCGCGGAACGCGTCGTGCCGATCGAATAGCCGCGTGGGTTGGGGGTGCGGCCTTGATGTGGCAAGGTATCCCGGTGGGCTCGCGAGTGTGCGTGCCCACCGGGCCCCTTGGATGCGGGGGTGGGTGTTACGAGCTCTTCAATTCCGTAACGATGCCGCTGACCATTTTCTTCGCGTCCCCGAACAGCATGACCGCGTTGTCGAGGAAGAAGAGCGGATTCTCGATCCCGGCAAAACCGGGATTCAGACTGCGCTTGCAGACCATCACGGTGCGGGCCCGGTCGACATCGAAGATCGGCATGCCGGCGATCTGGCTGTCCGGGCGCCGCGCATCGGGATTCACGACGTCGTTCGCCCCGATGATGAGCGCCACGTCGCACTGTTCCATCTCACTGTTCAGATCGAGGTCGGCGAGCTGCTCGTAGGGCACGTTCGCCTCCGCCAGCAGCACGTTCATGTGGCCCGGCATGCGTCCCGCGACCGGATGCACGCCGAAACGCACGTCACAACCGCGCTTCTGAAGCTGCTGAGCCAGCTCTGCCACGGCATGCTGGGCCTGGGCCACGGCCATCCCGTAGCCCGGGATAATGAAGACCTTCTGAGCGGCTTCCAAGACCATGGCCGCCTCTTCCGCATCCATCTGGCGGACGGTCTTGCCCTCCACTGAGGTTCCACCGACGCCCGCCGTTTCCTGCCCAAAGCCGCCCGCGAGCACCGCCAGCAGTTTGCGGTTCATCGCCTTGCACATGATCTGCGTCAGGATCAAGCCCGCAGCGCCCACCAGCGAACCGCTGATGATCAGACCCACGTTACCCAGCACGAAGCCGGCCGCGCAGGCCGCCAGGCCGGAGTAGGAGTTGAGGAGCGAGACGACCACGGGCATGTCGGCCCCGCCGATCGGGATCGTGAGCAGTACACCGAGCACGGTCGCCAGCAGAATCAACAGCACCACCGCCCACGCCGCGCCGGGGTTCAGGGCGACGACGACGCCCAGCGTGATTGCGGCCACCAACAGGACGAAGTTGAGCGCGTGCTGCAGGGGGAAGGTCAGCGGGTTGCCGAGTTTCAGGTAGGCCTTCCACTCCAGTACGCCCTTCTTGTTGACCTCCTTGCCATGCCACCAGAGGGGAATCCATTTCCCGGAGAGCTTGCCCCAGGCGACGAGACTGCCGGTCGTCGTCACCATGCCGATCAAGACCGCGAAACCGATGCTGATCGACGCATCCAATGCCTGTGCACCCGGGGAGCGCCAGTACTCGGCAATCGCGACGACGGCCGACGCCAATCCGCCCGAACCATTGAACAGCGCAACCATTTCCGGCAGCGCGGTAGTCGGCACGCGCAGCGCCGCAACGGTGCCGATGAGTGCCCCGACGACAAGTCCCGCAACGATCGTCACGTAACCGATTTGGCCCATGAACGCCAGGGTGACCACCACCGCGAGCAACATACCTAGTGCCGCGACGAGGTTCCCGCGCCGTGCCGTCCGGGGCGACGACAGCATCTTCAGTCCGAAGACGAACAGCAGCGCCGCCAGCAGGTAGAAGAGGTCCATCACGAAGACGGCCTCGTCGCTCAGCTTGTGTGGGCTTGTCGCGGCCGGAGTCGTCGGCGCTGTGGTGGAGTGCTCGTGCGTGGCCGCCATGTAGGGCGGGGAAACCGCTTGCGGCGCTGCGGCTGTGACCGCAGGTCCTGTGGCCGGGGTTTCCTGTGCGGACAGTGCGGGGGTCAGCAGGAGCACAGCCAGCAGGCCGGCGCGCGGCAGCCAATGCGAATGCGACATATGCTACCTCCGCTTGAACATGGCCAGCAGGCGGTCGGTGACGACAAACCCGCCAAAGACGTTAATCGTGGCGAACACCATCGCGAGGAACCCGAAGATCACGCTAAACCAGCCGTCGGTGCCGCCCGCGATGAGCAGGGCACCGACGATCGTAATACCCGAGATCGCGTTGG
Organism: Phycisphaerales bacterium; assembly: GCA_016716475.1. Taxonomy (NCBI): domain Bacteria; kingdom Pseudomonadati; phylum Planctomycetota; class Phycisphaerae; order Phycisphaerales; species Phycisphaerales bacterium. Next base: position 1,185,461 of record JADJWG010000002.1, on the reverse strand, counting down.
CGCCGGACATCAACGGGGTGTGCAGCGTCGCCGGCACTTTGGTGATGACCTCGAATCCGAGAAAGATCGCCAGCCCAAAGGCCACCACGCTCAGAGTAAGCGTCTTCAGGTCCACCGTGGAACCGCCGCCACCGGCGGCCAAAACGTCGAGCCATTCCATCATGCCACACCGCCTTCCAGCGCTTTCCGGACATGCTCGTGGCGCACTTCACCGGCGTGCGTGACGAGCGCGCCGGCAATGATTTCGTCTTCCAGGTCCATCCGGAACGTGCCATCCTTCCAGAACTCGAGCAGGAAAGTTGTCAGATTCCGCGAGTACAGCGTGCTGCCATGGACCGGCATGTCCGACGGGAGGTTCAGCGGGGCACAGATCTTGACCCCGTGCACTTCGATGGTCGTGCCTGGTTGCGTCAACTCGCAGTTGCCTCCCGCGGTGGCCGCCAGGTCCACAATCACCGAGCCCGGCTGCATTTTGTCAACCATGGCGGCCGTGATCAACTTCGGTGCTTTCACCCCCCCGATCAGCGCGGTCGTGATGACGATATCGTGCGCCGCGCACTGGGCTCCGATCAATTCCGCCTGCCGGCGGTAGAAGTCGGCGGAAAGCTCTTTTGCGTAGCCGCTGGAGGTCTGGGCATCCTCGTCGCTCTCCACGCCCGCGAATTTGGCGCCAAGACTCTGAATCTGTTCTGCGACCGCACGGCGCGTGTCCGTGGCGGTGACGGTGGCCCCCAGCCGTCGGGCCGTAGCGATGGCCTGCAGTCCCGCGACGCCCGCGCCGATCACGAAGACCTTCGCGGCGAAAATCGTCCCCGCCGCGGTCATGAACATCGGGAAGTAGCGGGGAAACTCGTTTGCCGCGATCAACACGGCCTTGTAGCCGGCAATGTTCGCCATGGACGACAACGTGTCCATCGACTGCGCGCGGGTGGTTCGCGGAATCATGTCAGTCGCGAAGGCGGAGACGTGGCGCGCCACCAGCGCGCGTACCGCCTCGGAGTTCACTGTCGGTTGCAGAGTCGTCAGCAGCTTGACGCCCTGGGGAAACTGTTCGACCTGCGCAGGTGTCGGCGGTTGCACCCCCACGATCAGATCCGCGGCGGTAAACGCCTCCGCAGCGGTCGACGCCACGGTTGCCCCCTGGGCCAGATAACTTTCGTCAGAAAAGTACGCGTTCGCCCCCGCCCCGGCCTCGATCACGACTTCGATGCCTTTCGCTTTTAGCTTCTTGACGGATTCCGGTACGAGCGCGACCCGCCGTTCACCGGCGCGGGTCTCTTTCGGCACCGCGATCTTCATGGGTTCCTCGCTGTTGCCCTGCTACGGCGCCCGGTTGCCGCGCGACCACGCGCCGACGAGCCGTAAAGGGAATGCATTGTAACCCTCCGTGTCCGTTGGTAAAGCGCGGCGCTCGCCTCCGATCTCTCAGCCCATCGACAGTCTGGCAGCATATCCACCTATACCCCCCATACCGGCACGGCTCCTGCTATCCTCCAGTAGACCACCATCCTCAGGAGTGCCCACTCATGCTCGTCATGCTCGCCGGCCTGCTCATGATCGCCAGTCAGCCCACTGCCGCCCCGCCCGTGCCCATCGCGACCGGCTTCCTCTTTAAGACCCTCGAGCTCGATGGTGAACGCTACGCCTACACCGTCTTCGTCCCACCCGACTACACGCCCGAAAGGGTGTGGCCCTGCATCCACTTCCTGCATGGCTCCGGCGAGCGCGGCTCCGACGGCTTCAAGCAGACCGAGGTAGGTATCGGCCGCGCGCTGCGCCTCGACCACCGCCGTATTCCCGCCCTCGTCGTGATGCCGCAGTGCCGCAGCGGCCAGAGCTGGACTGGCGCAATGGCGCGACTCGCCGTCCGTTGCGTAGAACAGACCTCACAGGATTACCGTCTGGACCGCGAACGGCTCTACCTCACCGGGCTGTCGCTGGGCGGCCACGGTACCTGGCTGCTCGCCGCCAGCCACCCGCGCGTTTTCGCCGCGATTGTGCCCGTCTGCGGCTTCGCCGAATTGGGCGACAGCACCGGCCTCGACCGCCGCCTCGCAGAGCAACTGGTGGAGATACCGACCTGGGTCTTTCACGGCCGGGCCGATCGCAACGTACCCGTACAGAAGTCGCGTGACATGGTCGCACTTTTGCGGGCCGGGGGTGGGGAAGTGCAATACACCGTGTACGAGGATGGGGCCCACGCGATCTGGGACCGGGTTTACAGTGACGCGGCACTCTGGACATGGCTCTTCGAGCAGCGTCGACCGGTACCGGCTGTTGAACCCGCCAAAGGGTGATGATTGTTCGGTTATCATTTGATTGGAGTGCGATCGCTTGAAAACCCAGGCGCTAGATCTAACGTAACATGTTTATTGGCAGTTGTTTACGCGTATATAAACGAACATCGGGCTACGGCAAGATTGGCGTGCAACCATTGTCCGGGCATGATACCATGTGAATAATTCAGGAGGCGTGCTGTTTGCGCGCACGGCCGTTCACTCGGACCATGATGAGGAGGTCGGAATGCAATCTGCGGGGCTAGGCTGGATGCTTACGGGGGTCTTGGTGTGCTGGGGGACGATGGCCTTAGGAGCGGATGTGCCGGTGGCACCTCCGACAGAAACTTCCGCGGACGGTCTGAGTGCCGAAATCGAGTTACAGCCACCGCTGCCCGCTACCCGTGAGGGTGGCACGCCGTACGACCCCAACCAACCGTTGACGCCGTACGTAATCCGGGCGCAACGCGATCAACCCGGGGGTTTGATCGAGTCGGCACCGGAATATGCACCTGTCCGCGGTGTGCTCTATTCGTACGTGCCGGGGCAGTGGACCAGCGTGGTCGTGAACCTCGTCGCCACCTTGACAGCGCCCGCCAACCGAGACGAAATCGCCTATGTGGTCGTATCCAGCACGGCCGTGCAGAGTGCAGCGTCCTCGGCGTTCGCCGCAGCCGGCGCGAATCTCTCCAAGGTGCAGTTCATCCTCGCGCCGCTCGATGCGCTGTGGATCCGCGACTATGGCCCGCATTTCATCTGGCGGGACGGTGCGCTGGGCATCTCGGACAGCCATTACTACCCGAATCGCTCGCGCGACAATTTCATCCCCACGCTGGTGGGCGACGATTATTTCCTCATGCCGACCGACGATCTGCCCCTGTACTTTTCGGGCGGAAACTTTATGCCGGGTCCGAATCGCACTGGCTTTGTCACGGCCCTGATCAACCTCGACAACCCGGCGAGCGAGGGCTTCAATGCGGACTTGATCGCCGAGCTGTACCAGGCCTACCTCGGCATCGATGAGTTGCACGTCATGCCGCAGTTGCCATTCAGCGTCGACGGCACCGGCCACATCGACATGTGGTTCTACATTGTCGATCCACAGAACGTGATCATCGCCCAGTTCAAGCCGGGCTCGAACGCGACGGCCGTCACGATTACGGAGAACGCCGTCCCCTACATGCAAAACCTTGGGTATACGGTGCACCGGGTGCCGGCCTGGCACAATACCCGGGCGCACTACAGCTACACGAACGCCTTTCGCGTGAATGATCGTATCTTCATCCCGACGTACGGCGCCGGCAGTTCGGCTTACCTCGCCGATGATGCCGCTGCGCTGGCCGTGTGGCAGCAAGCTGCCGGCCCGGGCGTGGAGATTGTGCCGATCAACTGCTGGGACATCATCCCCGCCTCCGGCGCCATCCACTGCATCGTCAAACAGGTGCCGCGCTACACGGGCGCGACGCCGGCCGTGCAGGTGATCTATCCGCGTGGCGGCGAACTGCTTGTCGCCGGTGAGACGATCACGATCGAATGGGTTGCCACCGATACGAACAACGCCCCGCTCGCGGAGATCGACCTGGAGTACTCCGCGGACGGTGGGCGGTCGTACGAGTGGATTGCCTCACCAGCCGATACAGGCAAGTTCATCTGGACCGTGCCTGATGAACCCAGTGCCGATGCGCGCATCCGTGTCACCGCTCAGAGTGCCGGCGGCGCGGTGGGGATGGCGACCAGTGCTATGCCCTTCGAGATCGTCAATGCACCGCAGACCCGCTATGACTTTGCGGTGACGCCCACCGCGATCGCCGCCTTCGGCTACCAGACCTCGAACTGGATCCCGATCCAGATCCAGCGCCGGCCGGTGAACACCTCGGTTGGGCTGGCGATCGCCAATGGGATCGCGCAATCGGGTGACAACGTCTGGTACACGAGTCTGTCACCGTCGACCGGCTGGGAGTCGACGCACGTATTCGACTTTCAGATCAACGAGAATCCGGCCGAGTTGCTCAAGATCGACGTGACCTGGCGGGGTTATGCCGACGCTTGCACTCAGGTTGAACTCTATGTCTGGGACAACGTGGCCAACACTTGGGGCGACGGGCAGGGCCTGCTCGGACAGAATCGCTTCTTCGACAACTGGGCCGGCAACCGCGACGGTCTCCTGACAGGCACGATTCGCACGGACTTCGAGCGCTACGTGGATGCTAATGGCGTTATGACCTTGCTGGTTTACGCCGAGCGCGGCACTTTCTCGGGAACCGTGGTGCGCACGCGGCATGACTACCTCAGCGCGGTCGTCACCACCCAGCCACCGCTGCCGACGTACTGCCCCGGCGACATGAACTGTGATACGCTTGTCACGTTCGCCGACATTTCACTTTTCATTGCGGCCATCAAGACGGCCGACCCAGCCGACTGGCCGTTCGATCCCGTGGGCGGGGTGTGCGCCTATGAGAATGGCGATTTCACCGGGGACGGCCTCGTCACGTTCGCCGACCTCTCCGGTTTTATCGCCGCGATCAAGACGAATCCGGAACCGTGTGAGACGATGATTCCCTAGCAGTCGGGCGTTCTGCCCCACGGAGTCCCAGTGCAGTTTCCAGGGCGGCTGGCGCATGATCCATGCGTCGGCCGCCTGCTGCTTGCTTCGAACCGCTCTTCCCCCACTGGTGGTGTCAAGGTTCCAAGTGGGCAACTGCGGCCGCCTTACAGAGCAGGCCGGAGGGCGCTCCTGACCATGTTCAGCCGCAGCTCCCAGAACCCGTCGCCGCGATCTCGCCGCGCTGGTGATATTGCCCCTCTGCTGTTAGCATGGCGCTTCGCCTGAGGCGACGGCTGGGCCGGTGCAGTGCGTCCGTCGGATAACGGGTCAGGCCTTGACGGGAGCAGCCCACCCGGTGTGGCCCACGTGCAACGATCACCTGGTCGAAGCCTCAGGTTTTTCTTCGAAAGCGCCCGCGCGGGCGCTGTCAACTGAGTGGGCGTCGGCACCGGCGGGATGCGGTCTCGTGAGCGATCCCGACGGCGGCCTCTGAGTCACAAAGCGCAGTATTGCCGTGGCCTATACCGTCCTCGCGCGCAAGTATCGCAGTCAGACCTTTGTCGAGGTCATCGGCCAGGAAGCCATCGCAACCACGCTCACCAATGCGATTGCGACTGGTCGCATCCACCATGGCTATCTCTTCACCGGCACCCGCGGGGTCGGCAAGACGAGCATGGCCCGCATCCTTGCGAAAGCGCTGAATTGCCTCTCCTACGACACACCGACTGCCACCCCCTGCGGAAATTGTGATGCCTGTCGCAAGATTGCCGAGGGGCAGGATGTCGACGTGCTCGAGATCGACGCTGCCAGTAATACCGGCGTGGAGAACATCCGCGAATTGCGCAGCAATACCGCTTATCGTCCGGCACGCGCGCGTTTCAAGGTTTACATCATCGACGAGGTCCACATGCTGTCGATCAGCGCGTTCAACGCGCTGCTCAAGACCCTCGAAGAGCCCCCTGAGCATGTGAAATTCATCCTCGCAACCACTGAGATTCAGAAGGTTCCCGCAACCATCCAGAGCCGCTGCCAGCGTTTCAATTTCCGCAATATCGGCCCCGAGCCGATCGCCGCCCGCCTGACCGAGATCGCCGCGGCCGAGGGTACCCAGGTTGAGTCGGCCGTCGTGCAGCGCATCGCTCGCCTCGCAAACGGCTCGATGCGCGACGCCCTCAGCATCCTTGATCAGTTGCTCTCCGTCTCTCCGTCGCAGCTCGACGCCGGGGTGCTCGATGAACTGCTGCCGCCGGCCCAGAACGAGCAGGTCTTCGCCCTTTTCGAACAAGTCGGTGCGGGTGACGTCGCCGGAGTACTCCGGGGGCTGGATGCGATCCTCGGCGCCGGTCGCGGTATCGAACTGTTCTGCCAGGACGCGATCGATGTTGCGCGGACACTGCTGTTGCTCCGCACTTGCGGCGCCGATACGGGCATGGTCGATGTGCCGGCCGCGGCCCGTGCAAGTTACGTTGCACTGGCGCAGAAATTCGAGCTCTCGCATTACGTACAGATGATCCCGATGCTTGAGGAACTCCGTCGGCACGTACGCTTCAGCAGTGCCGGGCGGGCCCTCGCAGAGGTGACGATGCTGCGCCTTGCCCGGCTGCGCGAATGGACCGCCATCGAGCAGCTCCTGCGACAGTTACCTGCGGAGGGTGACGGCGCGGATCAAAAAAAAAAGAGCGTAGCTGACGAGACCACCGAGTCGTTGGCGACGTGTGAGCCGGCACCGCCTGTTGCAGCGCGACCGCGGATCAGGGAACTCGCTGACGTAGCTCCCTCCGAAACTGCGCCGTTACGACCGATTCCTGCGGAGACCCGCGTTCCGGCATCAACCGAGGCCGCCCTGGTTCGTGCGGTTGCCCCGTCGGCCGCTGCGACAACCCGGAGCGGCGCTGAGGGGGCGCCGTCCGAGCGGTCACGTGGCATTGAGGTGTCCAATGAGGAGCGCCGCCGGGCGGAGGAGGATCCCATCGTCAGGCAGGCCATCGAACTGTTCGACGGGGTCGTAGTGAGTGTGGAGCGCAGCCCGCCGGAGGGCCCGCCTGCCCTCACGCCATCGCAGAAGAAGTAATATTGCCGGTGTGCCTAAGTGCCCCGGTTGCTGGGAGTGATGCATGTTCGGCAATCTCGGTTCACTGATGAACCTGATGAAAAACGCGGGTGCGATCAAGGAATCCATGCGCGCGATGAACGAGCGGCTTGGGGCGGCCCGCATCGTCGGAGAGGCCGGCGGCGGGCAGGTGCGTGCCACGGTCGACGGCCGGGGCGAAGTGGTTTCCCTGCGGATCGAGCCGGCACTTGTCCAAAGCGGCGACGTTGAACTGCTCGAGGAACTGACGGCTGCGGCCGTCCGTGATGCTGTGGCTCGCAGCCGCGAGGCAGTGCAGAAGGAAATGCAGCAACTCACCGGCGGAATGGACCTGTCAGGTATCGAAAAGATGTTTGGGGGCGGTTTGCCCGGTTTGTAAACGCTGCGGCGGCACACTACGGTTCGCGCGCGAGGGTAACCATGTCGATTCCACAAGCCGTGCGCCAGTGCCGCGACGAGCGGAAACCGAATTTCTCGTAGAGCGCTAGCGCCGGAATGTTGCCACACGCCGTGGAGACCGTCACGGTTGTTTTGTCCAGAAGCGCAAGCAGGTGTGCCAACAGGAACGTACCCATGCCGTGGCGAAACCACGCGGGTCGTACGGCAAAGGCGGCAATGTTCGCGGTGGGGCCATTTGTGGTTTCGACTTCCGCCACCGCCGCGAGTTCTTGGTCCCGTTCACAGCCGAAAAAGATCGACGGGGCCCTGGCAATGTCGGACGCACTGCGCCGCAAGGGTGGGAAGTCCGCCACGCCGATCAGCGCGGCCTCAACCGTATACGCTTCAAAGAATAGCCGGCGAACCTCCTCGGCCTGGGTGGTGTCCGTGTGCATGAGTGTGCGGCAGTGCATTTTGCAGCTCCTGTTGCACAGGAATGCAATTCGAGGACGCGCGGCCGATTCTCACTACCCTTGCGGGTACGACGAATGCCGACCTGGCACTTGAGCGCAGTGCCGGGTAGTGACCAGGTGTGAAAGCAGGACTACTCGCGAAGGGCTGCTGGCGCTACCGTTCCACCGGCCAGTTGTCTGTCCGGAATGGCGACGCCGGGAGGCCCTCCCGGTTCATCAGGTTCGGCTCCGCGCGCTGGCTCCACGCGTACCGTACGGCGACCGGTTCTGGTACCGCCTCGCTATGCACGACCACCGTGTCGCTGTCGAGCACGGCCTGTGCGGGTACGAAACGGCGATCCACACCGGCGATTTCAAAGTGCGATGGCGCTGCGCCATCACGTGTCGCCAGCCCGCCGCCCGTGTGTCGGAACCGAATTCGCACCCGGCCATCTTCCGCCGTCATCCCCGCGTACAACGGGCCGGAGTACACCAGTTCCGCACGGCCGTAGGTATTTGCCAGGGCCCACAGCGCCAGGCGGTGGCCGACATCGTGCTTGTTCTTGGGGTGGATGTCGTGGACGTCACCGATGTCGACCGTGACCGCCATCCCGGTTTGGGGTAGGGCGAGTGCGGCCATCTGTGCTTCCCAGATGCGCGGCAGTTGTTCACCGGTGTAGATCAACCCGTAAGGTGCGAGTTGCACATAGTAGAATGGGAAGTCGCCCTGGTTCCAGACCAGCCGCCAGCCGCGGATGAGCGCCTCCATCTTGTCACGGTACAGCATGCCGTCAGGATGGTTCGATTCACCCTGGTACCAGATCACGCCGCGCAGCGCAAACGGCACGAGTGGATGGATCATGCCGTTATACAGTGCCGTCGGTCCGCTCGGTTGCTCCAGCGGGTGTACCGGCCACGCGGGCGGTGGCGCTGGTGGTGCGCCGCGCTCCACGGCCGCCCGGGCGTTCGGGAGCCACGCTTCGAAGGCCGCGAGCGCGTCCCGCGTTGCGGCCAGGTGGCTGGATTGGGCTTGCTCTGTCGCAGTTAGGATGTCACCCAGGGTAGGCAACAGGGCCAGGCCGGCGGAGGGTGTCCACGGCTCAATCCTCGTGCCACCCCACGCGGACAGGATGAGTCCGACGGGAACATCAAGTTCAGTATGCAGAATGCGGCCGTAATGATATGCAACCGCGGAGAACCCCACGTTCCATCCGCCGCCAGTGCCGACATTCTCAGGTGTGCAGATTTGCCACTCGCCCTCAACATCATCCTGTGGCTCAGGTGTCGCACGGTGGGGAACGCGGAAGAAGCGGATGCGGGGGTAGTCGGCGGCGGCGATCGTCGTGTCGGGGTCGGAGCTGGAGCGCAGCCCCCACTCCATATTGGACTGGCCCGAACAGAGCCAGACTTCGCCGACGAGGACGTCGTCGAGCTTCAGCGTATTGGTGGCGCGGATAGTGAGCGTGTGTGGTCCGCCGGCAGCGCGCGGCGGCAACGTTACCGACCACTGCCCGGTATCGTTTGCGGTTGTGAAGACCGTCGAGTCCGCAAACTCGATGGTGACGGTTTCACCGGAATCGGCCCAGCCCCAGACCGGGATCGGTTGATCGCGCTGAACGACCATGCCCGCGCCGAAGATGTGCGGCAGACGCACCGCGGCCCCGGCCGTCGTCGCGAGGGTGAACATAAGGGCGCACGTCAGTAAGCGGCTGGTCGTATGCCGGTTCGACAGGCGGGTAGGCATGGGTTCTCCTTTTGGGAATTCACCGCGCGCATCGTACCGCGCATCCGGCGTAACGAGTGCACCCGGCCGCAAGTATGTCCACGTGCGGTGGTGGGTGGTCACCATGGACGGCGGGCCGGCTGCTAATCGTCAAACTCCAGGATGAAGGCCGTGGCCAAGCCGCTGAAGACTAGCACTGCTGTTGAGACCAACAACCATTGCCTCAATGTAGATCGGCGCCGGATCCACCGCCCGAATCTCAGCACGCATGCCAACGCACCACCGGCGAGAACCAGCATCCACAGCAGGATGCGAGCACTGAACTCGGTCCACCAGGAGCCCGGGGCTTGAAAAACTGCGAGCAGGCACATCAGCAACGCCCCACCCAAGGCGATTGCGCAGACGGCAAGAAGTGTCAGGTAGGCCGCCATTCGCGGCTCGACCAATGCGATGCGCAGCCGCAGTGCATCGCCGCACTCGGGGCAGCGCAGTGATTGGAGCTGGCGCAGGTTATAGCCGCAGCGTGGACACGGCTCATCGCGGTCAGCCAGGTAGTGGCGGAGTAGCTCGGTGGCCGGGTCTGGTCTGCCTGCCGGCTTCCATTCGTCTTCGTGGCTCACCAAGTTGCCCTCGCAGTTACGGAATGCCCGGCCGAATGTGGTACAAACACCATGGGGCATTCTAATCGCCAGTTAGACAAGGCAAGGTTATCTTACCAGTAGACACGCGGTCCGTGGGCTATGTCGCCTGCGACTGAACCACGCGCCCCGTTGAACGAGTACCGAGTTGCCTTGTGGCCGTTACCGGTGAGAGTCGCCCCAAGCGAACAGCGGCAGAAAAGCGAGGGAGACATGGCTGCCAAGAGAACACCTACAGACGCGCTGGGCCTGCACGAGGAGTTGCTGCTGCTCGCACTGCACGATGAGCGCGGTACGGTGGACTGGCGCGCCAAGGGGTTGCGTTTTGCCCTATCAGGTGCACTCCTCGGTGAACTCCTGCTGCGCGGCGGTATTCGGCTCGAGGACGAGCGCAAGCACTTCGTGGAAGGCCTGCGCGCGGCACCGTGGGGGGATAATCTGCTGACCGAGACCATGGTGCGGATTGCGGCCAGTAAGCGGCGCCAGCGCCTGCGGGTCTGGGTCGCACGCCTGGGTGGAACGCGGCGGCTCATTGAACGCATCGCACTGCAACTCGTCGAGCGTGGTGCGCTACGGGTTGCCGAAGAGCGCGTGCTGTGGATCTTTCGACGTCGCATTTATCCAGAACTCGACGGGCGGCGCGAGCGTGCGCTTCGCGCTCGCATTGAAAGTGCGATCAAGCAGACCGGCCCCGCACCCGATGAGCGGACCGTTTTTTTGATTGCCCTGGCGCATACCGCGGGTCTGCTGACCGTGGCGTTTGGACGGCCGTTCGTCCGGGAGCACCGGCAGCGGATCAAGTCCCTGGGAGAGGGTAACGTGCTGGCGGGCGCGGCCCGCGCGGCGCAAGAAGCCGTTGCGGCCGCAGTTGCCGCGGCAACAGCGGCCGCTGCCGCGGCGGCCGCAGCCGGCTGAATGACGCCGGGTTGTGCGGAGTTCGCTCCGGTACTGCGACTGGGGGGGTCGCAGTACTTTCTTGCATGCGGCCTGCAGCGTCAGGGCGACGGGACACAGATCGTCACTGACAACCTCGATGAATGCCCGCGGTCTGCTGCGTGTTCATAGCAGGATGAAGATATTGCTCGGTGCGGGGACCCGCTCGATTGGCCCAGGCCCGTTTTCACTGTGGCTGGGCTCAAGCACCACTTGCTCCTCGCCCGCGATTGTGACCTTGCGCGGGATGCCCGACACGCGCACCCACGCGTCTTCCGGCAGGTCATCCCCGTCGAACGGCACCACCACCCACACGGGAATCACATCGGCCACGCAGCACGCCATTACGAAGCGGAACAGGTCAAAAACATCCTCGCCATCCCGGTGGGCCACTTGGCCGAGCAGTGTCACCTCCTGGCCTTCGAAGCGGTCGATCTGTTGCAGCAGATCGAGGATCGTCAATTCGCCGCGCTGGAAGTTGAGCGATCCGCTGAGTCCGGGCAGCCCCAGGCCCGCACCCGCTTGCCGCCGCATATGCTCGCTGCCCAGCGCGCGGGTTGGGTCGATGGCCGTCATGTAGATCAGCGGCAGCAGCAGCAGCGCCGTCTGCGACCACCGCAGGAGTGTGTGGCCGTGGCTCGGGCTGCGGCCGATGCGGGCGTAGGTGGCGGCAAAGAAGCACACGGTCAGCACGAGTCCGCCGGCGATAAGGGGCCAGAGCCGTTCGCTGAGAAAAGCTTCGTAGCGCAGTGCGCCACCCGCGGCAGTGCTGCTGAACAGCCAGAGAAAGCCCATGAGCCAGGCCGCGAGCGTCGCCAGGCGCAGGAACGTGGTGAGTGAGAAGGTCGAGTGCGTGTTCATGGCTGGCTCCAGGCGAGTGCGTCAAGTGCCAGCATCATGGCGAAGACAAAAGCGAGCATAAGCACAATCATGAGGATCAATGCCGGACGACGGACGAAGCTCAGGTACATGGCGACCAGCTTCAAGTCGAGCATCGGGCCGAGCACCATGAAAGCCATCTGGGCGGACAGCGGCAGCGTGAAGCGGAAGGTGGCCGCGACGAACGCATCGGCCTCGGAGCAGAGGTTCAGCAGTATCGCCAGCAGCATCATCACACCGATCGCCGCGGCCGGTGTGTTGGCGAGGTCCATAAAGAACTGGCGCTCGATCAGGTAGGTCTGGCAGATCGCGGCGGCAAACGCGCCCACGATCAGGAACTGGCTGATGTGCAGGAAGTCGTCCGCGGCGTGCTCGACGCTGTGGACAAGTCGGCCGAAGAGCGGCGGCTTAGGCCGCGGTGTTGCGTGGGTCGCTACCGTGGGGGCTGCACCCGGTTCGGCTCCAGCCACAGTGTCAGCAGCCCAGCAGGGATCGTCGGAGTGGCTATGGGTATGGCCGTGGTCGTGGTGGGGTCCGGTCTCCGCGATGCCGGGTAGCAGGGCGCGCTGGCCGGGGAAGAAAGTATCGACGATGAGTGCGATGGCAACTGCGATCGCGAATCCGGCGATGAGACGTGTGGCGACGACGGTCATGTCGCCGGTGTAGGCCACGGCGGTCGACGCTGCGACGATCGGGTTCACGATGGGACCTGCGAGCAGGTACGCGACCGCCACCGAAAACGGCACGCCTTTGCGCACAAGGCGGCGCGTCACCACTATCACGGCGCATTCGCAGACGGGCAGGACGATACCCAGCAAACCGGCCGCGAAAATCGCCGGTAAAGTCCGCTTCGGCAGCAGTGCCGTGAGACGGTCCCGCGAGACGAAGACCTCGATGAAGCCGCCGATGAGCGAGCCCAGCATGACGAAGGGCAGCGCTTCAAGCACGATGCCGGTAAATTTTGAACCAAGCGTGTGAACGCGGCCGTCGGACCGGAACGCGAGCAGAAAGATGACGGCCCCGATCGCGAAAACCAAGCCGAGCAACGGCCAGAGTTGGATCCGGGGCTGCGTCGGCGCTGCGACGGCAGCGGTGGGACTGACGGGCAGGGGCTTGTCCAGAAGAACCTCCTGGGCAAATCGCGGGTTCGGAACGCCTTGTCGCATTGTAGCGTCGCCGCTGTAGATGCGCGGGATCTACCAAGAATCGCTGTGCGATGCTCAGGCCACGCCGCGGATGGCGCGCTCGAAAAGGGCGAGTCCATCGCCGGCCGGACGCTCGGGTTGGCTGGTCCACGCGGGGTGCTGGGTCCAGTCGACGAAGCGCTCGGGGTGGGGCATGAGGCCGAACACCCGGCCGGTGGCATCGCACAGGCCCGCAATATCTCCCTGGCTGCCGTTGGGATTGGCAGGGGCGGTGGCACCCGGCGATGTTTGCGGTGCCGCGGTATAGAGCAGGGGGGCATGACCGCCGGCCTGCAGGCGTTGCCACGTATTTTCATCCGCGCAAAGTACACGGCCTTCGCCGTGGGCGATCGGCATTTCGTAGTGGCGGCCCGGATCGAGGAAAACACAACGGTCGTTCGCGGCGCGCAGGTGTACCCAGCGGACCTGGAAGCCCGGTGGAATGTTGGCGGTGATGGTGCAGGCGCGCGGGTGACCTGGCTCCGGCGCGAAAGGAAGCAGCCCCATCTGCACAAGGACTTGGAACCCGTTACAGATCCCGAGAACGAGACGGCCACGGTCAACGAAGGCGCGCAAAGTATCGGACAAATGCCGTTCGAGCTGGTCGGCGAGAATACGGCCGGCGGCGATGTCGTCGCCATAGCTGAAGCCGCCCGGCAGGGTGAGAATCTGGGCGTGATCAAGCAATGCGGGCCGCTCGATGAGTTGCAGGACATGGATGCGTTCAACGGTGGCGCCGGCGAGTTCCCAGGCATGCTGGGTCTCGAGGTCGCAATTCGTGCCAGCGGCACGCAGGACAAACACTCGGGGACTGGGCAAGAGCGATCCACCTTCGCACAGGGTCGGGCACACCCGACCGGCAAACGGCGCCGTGCCGGCACACCATGCGCCGGCCAATGCTGCTGCTGTGTGGGACTGTATCCGCAGCCGTCGCCGGGGCAAGGCGCCGCTGGCCCGCGGACCTTTTTGCCCCACCCAGTTGCGAGTCGCGCGCCATGTGCTAAGATGCTCCATGACTGCAGGGCTCCGGCCGTGCAGCAGCGCCTCGGTAGCTCAGTTGGCAGAGCAGCTGGCTCTTAACCAGCGGGTCCCAGGTTCGAGCCCTGGCCGAGGCATCGAGCGTAACTATCGCCGACTTCGCGAGTTGCGAAGACCCGCCCGACGGGCGGAGCGGCCGTAACCCGGGTTCTGGCGCGCGTAGTACTACTCGCGCCGTAACGGAGAAACGGTCGTGCCGCCCGCTAGTGCTTCCACCTCCAAACCGCGCGTCCCCAAGTACCGCCTCCACAAGGCCAGCGGCCAGGGCTACGTTGTGCTCAACGGCCAGGCCCGCTACTTCGGCCGGGCCGACGACCCCGCCAGCGAGCGCTACCACCAGGTGGTCGCCGCATGGCTCGCGGCCGGGCGACAGGCAGCCGCCGCACCCGAGCAGCTCACCATCCAGGAACTGCTCGCCCGCTCCTGGCGGCACGTCGCCAGCTACTACGTGCATCCCGATGGCCGCCCTACCACCCAGCAGAGCGCCATCCGGCTGCGGCACTACTACTGTGCCGCGGCGTGAACTGGTTCTCAAAGAGCGCCGTGTGCTCTTTAGAAATGAACCGGGGATGATGCTACACTGAGACTCTTCAATCGCAGCGCGAATTCGTATCGCTTGCCGTCGAGCACGGTCCTGAGATCGAGACGCACCAGATATCCGGGCACGTTGCTGGCGGTGCAGATCTCGGCGCGGATGTTGTCACCCCAGAAGTCGAACTCGCCCGGCACGGCAATCCGTGTAACGTCGCACTTGGTTCGTTCGCCCACGATCGGGATCTCAACCTGCCTGACCCGGGCCACATCCGCGGCCGGATGCGTGATCGGATGGTCCTGCGGATCGATATTGGCCATCACGATCGAGCGCTGCGTGATCTGGATTTCAACCGGTCGCTGGCCATTGATCGTCAGGTCGTGCTTGATGATGGCGCTGTCAACGGTTTTCGAGATGAGCGTGGTCTTGACGCGACAGACATCCGTACGGCCATCGCGCGTGCAAGTGCCCTCCAAGAGCGCCCACGAGCCGGGGGGGAACGCCGCCCAGCACTGATAATCCGGATTGCGAACTGTGCCCTGCGGAGGGTAACCGTCCGCCTGGCTTGTGGGGGCCGCGAAAACCAGCGGCGCGACGAACGCCCGAACGAACGGCTCGCTGAGGGCGTCGAGGTGGCCGCCGACGTGCCCGATGCTCCGAAACGACGGATTCCACTGCACTTCGACCACCTTGCTGTACTGATGCGCCGTCTCCGGTCGCGGATTCGCGGGCAGGATCGCGCCGGACACGCCGGTGACATGGTTGCTGGCCGCACCACGATCCGCCGGTCCGCTGATTGGTAGAAGGACGGTCAGGATGACGTCGCGATCGGAGGTGAAGACATACATGTTCTGCCGCACCCGCATCAGCGCCACGGTCAAGTCGTAGTCGGCGCTCAAGGAGCCGGAGAGCAGGATCACGTTCTCGATGATTGGCCGCTCAGGCAGGGCTTCCAGCGCAAAGACCGCAATTGCCGTGCCCGCGGAGTGTCCAACCAAGGTGATCGGTGTGTTCGGGTGAGTCTGCTGAAACGCAACGATCTTCCGGGCCAGCTGGGCCGCCTTGGCACGCTTGTATTCGTTGCTGGCGAGTTGGTCCGGCGCGACGCCCAGGCCCGTCTGCCATGTGAACATCTCTCCCCAGCCGGGGTAACCCGCCGTGCGTAGTCCGTCGCGAACTCCGGATGCCCAGTTGCTCAGCGGGCGGCCACCGCCGGCACCGTCAAGATAATAGACGTAACCGCGCTCACATCGCGCCGGAATGTCGGTTGGAGTGGTGGCGCACCCTGCGAGAACCGTAATCGCACTTATCGCGACTACACTCCTGACACACTGGAGCCACGCTGTAGTCGTGTGCGTCTTGACGGCTCCGGCGATGCACTCCGCGGCTGAGCTCATTGAGGCCATCGCCATCGCTACTCTCCGAGGCGGAAGCGCTTCCAATGGTGCTTGCAGAGTCACACGAACCGGTTCTGCCGCTCACCGCAGCACGTTCGCAACCAGCAGCACCGCCAGTGCCATGGTCGTCAGGCAGAAGAAGATCGGAAACACCCAGCGCATCGGCAGACTCGCGGTGATGCCGCGCGGCGGCTCGATCATTCCGACAAGCGAGCCCATTCCGTTCTGGGTGACCACGCGTTGGAGGTTCGCGATGGAGTGCCGCAGTTCGGCCACCAGCCGAATGCTGGACATCAGCGAAGCGAGCGAGAACATCACCAGCACGAGGAACCCGGTGCACGTCAGCAACTTGTTCGCCGATGTGCCGACGTCCCGCTGGAGAAGCGCAAGGCCGCCGGCGACGACGGCCGTGTACGCGTTGGTGAACCAGATGCGCTCGTTGCGGATGTGCCGGACGTTCTCCCAGGCCTGGACGAACGCGGCTGATGCCACGTGTGGTTCCGTCGCGAGCGAGTTGGCGGTTCCTTGAGCGATCGGCGTCATCGGGTGTGTACTCCGCTTGGGGTGTCGGCCGCTTTGTCGGGAATCGCCATCACTGGGGCGCCACCTGCAGTTGAACCGGCTCACTGGAGCGCTGCGGCTTCCGAACGAACCAGCGAACGACGTAGTAGAAGACCGGCGTCAGGTAGATGCCGAACAGGGTCACGCCGATCATGCCGGCGAACACCGCCATGCCCAGCGTCTGCCGCATCTCGGCGCCGGCGCCTTGCGCGATGACCAGCGGGAACACGCCCAGGATGAACGCGAAGCTGGTCATGAGGATCGGGCGCAGCCGCACGCAGGCGGCGTCGACGGCCGCATCGAAGCGGCTGGCCCCCTGGACCTCCTGGTCACGGGCGAACTCGACGATCAGGATCGCGTTCTTGGCCGCCAGGCCGACGAGCACGACGAAGCCGACCTGGACGAAGATGTTGACGTCCATGCCGGCCAGGAACAGCCCCACCAGCGCGCTTAGCAGGCACATGGGCACGACCAGAATCACCGCCCACGGCAACGACCACCCCTCGTACAGCCCGGCGAGCACGAAGTAGACGAGGATCACGCCGAGCGCGAACGCGCTGAAGGGATTCTTCTGCAGGTCACGGAACTGCTCGAGCCTGCTGGCCTCCTTCTGGAGGTAGCTCACTTCGGTCCACTCCGTGGCCATGTTGCGCGGCAGGTCGCGGGCGAGCCGCTCCATCATTGCCAGCGCGTCGCCCATGCTGGTCCCGGGCAACGGCGTTCCGGTGATCGCGGCGGCCGGGAACATGTTGTAGCGCGTAACCTGGACCGGCCCGGTGGAATCACGCACCTCGGCCAGCGCGCCCAGCGGTACCATGTCGCCGTCGAGGTTGCGGACCTTGAGCTGCCGAATCATCTCCGCATCAGTGCGGAACGGCGCATCGGCCTGTACGTTGACCTGCCAGGTGCGACCGAAGCGGTTGAAGTCGTTGACGTAGTAGCTGCCGAGGTAGGCCTGGAGCGCGTCGAACACGTCGTTGAGCGGTACGCCCATCGACTTGACCTTCTCGCGGTCGATGTCCACATAGAGCTGGGGCGTGCGGGCGCGGAAGCTGTTGAACAGCCCGACCAGGCCGGGCTGCTGGTTGCCCTTGGCGGCCAATTCGTCGGCGCGGGTCTGCAGCTCGTCGAAGTCCACGTCGCCGATACCTTCCAGCATCAGTTTGAAGCCGGCGGACTTCGCGAGGCCCGAGATCGGCGGTGCACCGAAGACCAGCGCCTGAGCCTCCGGTACCTCGCGCGCCAGGCGTTCGCGGATTCGTGCCGCGACGGCCTCGGCGCCGAGCGTGTGATCGAGGCGTTCGTCGAACGGCTTGAGGATGACGAACACGTTGCTGTAGTTGGAGCTGTTGGCGTTCAGGACATACGACATGCCCGGCAGTGCCAGCGTGTGGGCAACGCCCGGCGTCTCCAGCGCGATCCGTTCGACTGCGTCGGTTGCAGCGAGCGTTCGCTCCAGCGAGGCCGAGTCGGGCAACACGACGTTCGTCACCAGATAGCCCTTGTCCTGCATGGGGATGAACCCGGTAGGGATGCGGCTGAACCCGAAGCCGGTTAGGCCGATCATCCCAATGTAGATCAGGAGCACGACAGCGCTGAGGCGGAGGGACCAGCCCACAGTCGTGCCGTAGGCCCGCGTCGCCCGCTCAAAGAGCCAGTTGAACCCGCGGAAGAGACGACCCAGCACCCAGTTCACGGGGCGGATCAGGAGTCGGCCGAGCAGGCCGCCGGCGACGGCGCCTGGGAGGAACAGGAGCAGGTTCGCGCCCAAGGCTCGCAGACTTGCACCCAAGCCACCGGGCGCCGCCTCGCCACCGTGTTCATCGGTTGGCAGCCCAAGCCACAGGCCGAGGACCGGCGCGAGCAGCCACATCGACGCCAGTCCGCCGAACAGGGCGAAGCTCCACCACGGCAATGCCTCCTTGCCCTCGTCCCCGTGGTGCCCGGGTTTGCGGTTGCGGAAGAACAACACGGCCAGCGCCGGAGTCATCGTCATGGCGTTGACGGCCGAGATGATCATGGACACCGAGATGGTGACGGCGAACTGTCGGAAAAACTGCCCGACCAGCCCGCTGAGGAACGCGCTGGGCAGCAACACCGAGCTGAGCACGAGCGTGATGGCCAGGATCGGCCCGCTGATCTCCTTCATGGCGTCGATCGTGGCCTCGCGGACGGGTTTGCCCAGCTCGAGGTGGCGTTCGATGTTCTCCAGCACGACGATGGCGTCGTCAACCACGATGCCGATCGCGAGCACCAGCCCGAACAGGGTCAGGTTGTTCAGCGTGAAGCCCATCACGCTCATGACAGCAAACGTGCCGACCAGCGACACGATCACGCCGATCATGGGTAGTAGGACGGATTTCCAGTCCTGGAGGAACACCAGCACGACTATGGTCACCAGGATGATGGCTTCGATGAGCGTGTGGAACACCTGAGTGACCGATTCGCGGATGAAGGGCGTGGTGTCGTAGACGATGGTATACTTCAGCCCGGGCGGGAAGCGCGTTTCCAGCTCCCGCATCGCGGCCTTGATGCGATCGGCGGTGTCCAGCGCATTCGAGCCCGGCAGCAGGTAGATGGCCAGGCCCGACGACGGCCGGCGGTCCAGCCGCGCGATGAGGTCCTCGCTTCGCGCGCCCATTTCGACCCGGCCGACTTCTCGGAGGTAGGTGATCTCTCCCTTGGTGTCCGTCTTGACGACGATGTCGGCGAACTCCTCCGGCTCAACCAGTCGGCCGAGCGTACTGAGCGTGAGCTGGAAGTCCTGGCCCGTGGGCACGGGCGGCTGGCCGATCCGCCCCGCGGCCACCTGCACGTTCTGCTCGCGCAGCACACGGATCACATCGCCGACGGTCATGCCCCGCGCTTGGAGCTCGTCCGGGTCCAGCCAGACGCGCATGCTGTAGTCCTGCTGGCCCATGACGAACGCGTCGCCGACGCCCTCGATGCGGGCGATCGCGTCCTTGAGCTGAATGGTGGTGTAATTGCTCAGGTAGAGCTGGTTGTAGAACGGCTGACCGGTTTCCGGGTTGTCTTCGGAGTAGACGCTGACGCACAGCAGAATGTCCGCCGCCTGCTTCTTCGTGGTCACGCCGATGTTCTTGACCACTTCGGGAAGCGAGGACTGGGCGATGGCCACGCGGTTCTGCACCAGCACCTGGGCCATGTTGATGTCGGTGCCGATCTCGAACGTCACGTCCAGCGTGTACGAGCCGTCGTTGTTGCTCTGCGACGACATGTACATCATCCGCTCGACGCCGTTCACCTGCTGCTCAATTGGGGCGGCGACCGTGTCGGCCACTACTTGGGCGTTGGCCCCGGGGTAATAAGCGCTGACGCGGATCATCGGTGGCGTGACGTCGGGGTACTCCGCGACGGGCAACAGGCCCGCCGCGATGCCCCCGAGCAGGACGATCACGATCGAGATCACGCAGGCCAGGACCGGGCGGTTGATGAAGAACCGGGCGAGCATGGTCTACTCCTTTGAGCTTGCCTCTTGGGGGTTGGATGCGAGACTCGTCGGCCGCGTGTTGGCATGGGCATTACTGCCGGCGGAAGTCGCCATCTCTACTAGCTGCGGCGCGACGGACTGTCCCGGGCGGACGTGCAACAGGCCATTCACCACCACGCGATCAACGGCCCTAAGTCCGTCGATGATCTCGCGCAGACCATCGTGAAGCCCGCCAAGATGCACCGGGCGGACGGCAACCCTGTTGTCGGCCCCTACGACGAAGACAATCTTCTGGCCCTGATCGGTGCCGAGCGCACGCTCGGATACCAACAGGGCTTGGTGCGGCGTGGAGACCGGCACCCTGACCCGGGCGAAATAGCCCGGCGACAGTGCGCCGTCCGCATTCGGGAGTACGCCACGCACGCGCAGAGTCCCAGTCCTCGGATTGACCTGGTTGTCCACAAAGTTGATCGTGCCGTGGTGGGGGAATCCGTTCTCGGTCGCCAGGCCCAGCCAAATAGGGACTTCCGCTTCCTCATTCGACGCGAGCTTGCCCTCGCGGATCAGTTGCTTGATGCGCTGAACGGTGCGCTCATCTACGTCGAAGTTGGCGTAGATCGGGTCCACCGAAACAACGGTGGTCAGGAGTGTGCCGCTGCCCGTCCCCCCCGTAACGAGATTGCCCATCGTGACATGCTGGTAGCTGATCCGCCCCGAGATCGGCGCGACGACGTGACACCACTCCACGTTCAGTCGCGCTAGCTCGACCGCCGCCGAGGCGGCCGCTTTGGCCGCCCGCGCTTCCTGAAGACGTGCGGACGCCGTGTCGTACTCGAATGCCGTGCGCGAGCCCGCGGGGATACCCTCGATCCGGCTGAATTCAACCTTGGCCAGGTTGAGGTAGGCCGCGGCACGGGCTTCCTCAGCGATGCGGGCCTCCAGTTCCGCCTGGAACGGACGCACGTCGATCTCGACCAGGACATCCCCCTCCTGGACGAAAGTCCCGGCCTCGAACGGCACGGCCACGATCTGCCCGCTCACACGCGCCCGCACCTCGGCGGATTCGACAGCGGCGACTCGAGCGGTGAATTCCGTATAGTCGGTGATTTCGCGCTCTACGGGGTGGCTGACGCTGACGACCGGCGGTGGTGAGGGTGAAGCGACTTCCTCCTGATGACGGCAGCCCACAGACCAAGCCAGGCCCGCAAGCGCTGCGACGGGCAGGATGTAGCGCACAACCGGAGAAGGTTGAGCCCTACGTACGGATGAACGGGTACTCTGCATCGGACTTCCTCACTTTCAGGGTCCAGGAGTTGCGGCCGGAGCGGGCTTCACCAGGCCACGGATCGCCGACGCGCATTCGTTCTTGGCGGGCGACTCCACGGCGGTTGAATTCCTTCGTATGGGATGCCAATGGGCAACGGCCGTTCCAGCGCCAGAATCGCCGGCCAGTTTTTTCCTAACCTATTCCCGCCAAGAAACTTACGGTTTGCGGCGTCGTAAAGGCACGCATATCATGTCAGTGGCGCATTGCCGACAGGTTGACACCCGCGCCGGTATGTTGGCGCGCCGGTTGGGACGCGAGGCACCAAGCTTGGCCCATCGTCAAGCTCATTGATTGCCGAGACACTTCCCGCGCAGGCGGGTGCCAGGCCCAGGTCGCCGTCGGCGCGCCCCAACTCGACACGGGCCGGCACTCGCACGATTGGTTGCAGCGGCAGGTCCCGCTCAGGTGTCATCCCCAAGAGGTGAAGTTTGGCCATCTTATTCAGCGGGTGCGCAATGCGGGCGGTGCGCCGAGAACGGGACCGGCTGGAGCCAGCAGCGCGCCCGGACACGCGCACACTCAATGGACGTCACGCCGGGCGGCCGTTCACCCCTGACACCATCAACGCTTCGGACGGGCCTCGCCTTGCTTCGCTTGAGACCGGGAGCACTCGCTATTCGTGCTCGCCATCGGACGATCTCTCGCGCGCCACACCCGAGCTCCATGCGCGTTCGGTGCCCGGTGTCGCAAGAGAGATGCTCACGCTCGGGGCCGGGCGCAGGTCCGTCTCCAGACATGCGAGAATGCGTTGGAGACCTTCGCTCCAGCCGTGAGCCAACCTGTCGGGTTCGTGGCTGCCGAGTGAAATGTGCTCGGAGTACGCTTGATCGAACACGACGCTAGTACGGGCACCTTCCTCCGCCAGTACGAAGAAGTGGATGGCCACAACGGCCGTTGGATTGGACGCGTCTGTATAATCGCCGTAGAGACCGGTGACCACGGCCTCCAGTACGAGGTCGTGGTCGGCCGCGCTTGTTCCGTGACAGGTCGCGCGAAAGACACCGCTCTCGCCCAACCAGGAGATGGCCTGATCCGTGATCAGCGCAGCGGGTGGCGCAATGAATTCGTGGTAATAGTCGCGCGTGAACTCGGATTCCCCGAGCTTGTACACGAACTGCTGCTGGTGGTAGGGCGGCGCGACGCGGAATTGTCGAACGCGCATCGTAGCGACGGTGGGTTGCCGCAATGGCTCGGGGCGCTGTGCGATATCCAGTGCGAAGCACCGCTTCGCCGGGTACGGGCGATTGAACGCCGCACAGCCCGCCAGCGCGGCCATCATGGCGCTGAGTCCAGCCAGAACGATTAGCCGTTGGGATGCAGGCATGGTTATTGTCCTCGTTTGAGTGTGATGCGCGGCGGCGCATCACCGAATAGGATGCGGGCTGGGTAGTCCTTGGCTTCGCCGGTCAGCCGCGTTAGGTCTTCGGAAGCGACCCGCAGGTTCTCGATGATGATTTGGAGGTTCGGTTGCTCCTCGCGCAGAAGTTCATCGATGGTCTTGAGCGTGCCGCGCAGGCGGGCCATGGTCGCCGGAAGCTGTTCGGCGGTGCCAGCGACCTGGGTGAGAATTGTCTCGACGCGCTGGTCGTTCAGCAGGTTATCCACTCGTCCAGCGGCACTGCGCAGACTCTTCAGGGCGCTCTGTGCGTCGTCTTTGGAGTGGTCCACAACCTCGCGCAGTCCCGCCATGGTGGCGCCGGCGTCATCGATAGCTTTCTCCAGCGCCGGCTTGGCGAGCAGTTGATGGAGCTTCGCATTGCTGTCGCGCAATTCGTCCAGCAGCGCGATCACGCGCTGCTGCACTTCATCGATATGGACCTGCTGGATCGTTTTGTTGGCGTTATCCAGAAAGGCACCCAGATCCTCGCCGAGCTGCACGATGTCGACCTGACCCAGCTCGCGCATGGACTTCTCCAGCGAAGCAACCATCGCTCCGAAGGAACTGGGCGCGGACGGCACATAGAGATTGTGTGGTGTCCACGGAACCTCGATGGCGGGAAAATCCCGCGGGTCGAGGAGTTCGGCGGTGAGGAAAGCCGTGCCGGTCAGTCCGGCCGCAGCTAGCCGCATGCGCAACCCTTGCCCGACCGCTTCTTCAATGTGGCTGGTGATTTGCTCGCGGGTCATTCCGGGGAAGGCCTTGAGGTCGATGCCGAACAGCACGCGCACGTACATACGCTCGTCGACGGATGCACTGTCCGGCGCACCGTACTCGGCACCAACGAACGTGATGCGCTGCACCACGCCGACCGGCACACCGCGATACTTCACGGGCGCGCCGACATCCAGACCCTGCACCGCATCCTTGAAGTAGGTTTCCACCTGAATGCGATCGACGAAGTACTCGCCCGCGCCCAGGTACACCACGGACACAACGAGCGCCAGGCTTCCCCCAATGACGAACAGCCCCAGCCGGAAGTAACCAGTCTTGACGCTCATGAGTAGTCTCCGGTGACCTGCAAACCGCTGGATTCACTTTGCGCAGGCGCAAGGTGGGTCGCGGTTGGAGGTCGACGCGTGAGAAAGGCGCGCACCCACTCGTTGGGGCAGTGATCACGCAGTTCAGCCGGCGGCCCCAGCGCCACCATGGTCTTTGTGGTCGCATCCAAAATGGCGGCTCGGTCGGCGATGCCAAAGATGCTCGGCAACTCGTGCGACACGATGACGAAAGTGGTGTGCAGCAGCCGGGCCAGGCGCAGAATCAGGCCGTCGAGTTCCGCGGACGTGATCGGATCGAGCCCGGCCGACGGCTCGTCGAGAAACACGATCTGCGGATCAAGCGCGATGGCCCGGGCGAGCGCGGCGCGCTTGGTCATCCCGCCGCTGAGTTCCGCCGGGAGTTTGTGGACCGCGTCCTCCAGTCCAACCAGCTTCAGCTTGGAAACCGCGATCATGTCGATGGCGTCGGCCGGGAGGTCCGTATGTTCTTCCAGCGGCAGACGCACATTCTCGAGCACCGTGAGCGAGCCAAACAGGGCCCCGCCCTGGTAGGCCACGCCAATGCTGCGCAGGATGCGGTGACGCTCCGCACCGGTGGCCCGACCGATGTCGCAGCCATCGATCAGAATTCGGCCGCCAGCCGGCTCGTACAAGCCGATCATGTGCTTGAGGAGAGTGGTCTTGCCGCAACCCGAACCGCCGGCAATCACGAACACCTCGCCCCGCCGGATCTCCAGCGTGACACGGTTCAACACCGGCGATCCATCGTATTCGGCGACGAATTCGTCGACCCGGATGATCGGCCCCTCCGCGGAATTTACAGCCCGAGCGTACATCAGATTCCCAGATGGAAGTACGCGGCGCCCAGCAGGTAGTCGGCGGCGATGACCAGAATGATCCCGGCCACCACGGCCCGCGTGGTCGAATCGCCGACCGCCCCTGGGCCCTGCCGGGTGACCAAGCCACGCTGGCAGCCGATGGCGGCAACCAACAACGCGAAAACCAGCATCTTGAAGAGCCCACCCAGTAGGTCGACGTAGTTCACGACCTCCAGCGTCCGCCGGCAGAAGGTCGCCAGCGGATAACCCAGCGTGGCGAATACGGCGTAGCCACCGGCGATACTGATCAGGTCAACGAACACGCATAAGAACGGAAGAACCAGAACCGCCGCCAGCACGCGCGGCACAATGAGAAAGCGCACCGGCGAGAGCCCCATGGTCGTCAGTGCGTCAAGTTCCTCCGTGACTTTCATCGTACCGACTTCGGCCGCAAAGGCCGACCCCGTCCGCCCCGCCGCCAGGATGGCCGTGATCAGCGGACCCAGCTCACGCAGAACAGCGACGGCGATGATGTCGGCGACGTATACGTCGGCGTCCGCCCCGAAGTTCCTCAGCGGAGCCGCCGTCTGGTAGGCCACAATGGCGCCGACGAGGACGCCGAGGAGACCGGCTACGGGCAGCGCGTTGACGCCGACCTTCTCGGCCACCATGCGGACATCTCGCCAGCGGACCTGCCGGGGATGGCTGATTGCCCAGGCGAGTGCAACGGCAACTTCGCCCGTAAAGGTGATCATCTGCGACAAGTCGCGGAGAACCTCGTTCACTGACCGACCGACCCGCACCAGAACGGGCACGGGAGGCGGAGGATCCAGGGCCCGGACCGTTGGATCATCCAGGGAAGCCATCTCGACCAGTGGCGTAAGCTCGTCCGGCAGCCCTTGGATTGTCATTTGGCCGCCGTTGCGGGCTGCAATTCGCCGCAGTTCAATCAGCAGGCCCACCCCGGCTCCGTCGCAATAGTCGACGCCGGATGCATCAATGTGCACCGCGGTAGCGCGCGCCTGCCGAAGCGGTTCGACCACGCGGCCCCAGTTCGCGGCAATGCTGTCCGCATCGAGGCGGCCACGCAGGATGACCCGCGCCTTTTGGCCGGCCGTCGTCTCGACCTCTGCGATGGAGTTGTCCACGTTTCGGCCCTTCATGACGTGCTACCTCACGCCTGTCGCGCTTCAGTGGTCTGTTGCACGGGATTCACAACTGCGACGAGGCACGTTTCATCGTCTTCCGCTGGTCGCCCCCCGCGGAAACGGCGCACAGAATTCACAACGCGGGCCAGCAGGGCCGTGGCCGTACTCGCCGGGGCCCGAAGAACCGCATCCAATCGCTCGTCGCCGAACAGGTCGTGCGTGGCGCACTTGCTCTCGGTGATGCCGTCAGTGAAAAGGACCAGGCGGTCACCGGGTAGAAGCTGCACAGTCTGTTCGGAGTACACGCTTGCCGTGTCGATTCCCAACGGCAACCCGGAGAAGTCGCCGAGCCGTCGGACCTCGTTGCCGCGAGCCAGCCGCGGCGGAGGATGTCCTGCCGCTGCATAGGTCAGTGTTTGGGCCTGCGCGGAGTACAAACCAGCAAATACCGTCACGAATTGGCCCGTGTTGGCCAGGTAACGGGTCGCCAATTGCTGGTTGACGAGCGCCAAGGCAGTACCCGGTGAACTCGCAGCTTCGTCCTGTACGGCGCTGCCGAGTGCATGAACCAGGGCGAGGATCGCCGCGGCGGCCAGACCGTGGCCAGCCACGTCCGCGATGAGAATCGCCCAGCGGTCGGGCCCAATTGGGTGCACATCATAGAAATCGCCGCCCACGCCCTCGGCGTCGGCGTCGGCGAAATGCACGGCCAAGTCAAGACCTGGAACGGCGGGCAATTGTTGCGGCAGAATCGAGCGCTGAATCGCGACGAGCATCTCGCTGTAGTTCGCGAGTTGGCTGCGCGCCTTGCGCAGCTCCTCATGCAGCTCGAGGACGCGATCGACCAGGTTGGCGAACCACTGTCCATCACTCTGGGCCTGGGCCTGGCAGTAGCGTTTGTAGGTCGACATGGCTCGTTCCTGCTGCGCGGCGGACCGCGACTACCCCCTCGTTCACTCGATCTGAAGTCCGATCACGTTCTTCAGCACCTGGGTACTCATGACCTGCTCTCCTTCATGCGGGTCGCCGGCGCTCCAGCCAGGACGCTCGCACTGAGGATTCGATGCATCGGCCGGCGCGCATGGTCGCCGCGCTGAGCGCCATTCCCAGCGAAGCCGCGACCGCCGAGACATGGATCTCGCCGCGGGGGTTGAGCCGCAGCCAAATCCGGCACAGGATTCCCGCGCCACCGCCCGGTCGGTTCTGGTCTTCGAAGGTCACGGCCGCCTGCTCAACCCGCTGCCCCCAGCGGCGCAGGGCACGCCCCAGCCGCAGCTCCACCAACTCCTGCACCACGCCTGATAACGGCACACGCGTCACAACTCGAATATTCATGTTTCGACTCCTGGTGCACTCATTCGCCTGCTCTACGTGACCGCTCCCTGGGCCGGGGAACTGCTCACACCAAACCGATGACTCCATCGGGACGCCCCTGGGCTTTACGGGCGCGCAACTCGACTTCCGCCTGAAGCCAATCAATATCAGCGTTACCCGGCGCGCCACCGCGACTCAGGTAGATCTCGTGGGCACGCCGTCGAATTTCATCCTCGCTGGGGCCGCGGACTCCCATCTCGATGGCGTCGGCGTGCTCCAAGTCACGCACCACCTGCGCCCCGCCGTTCTTGCGTACTCGATTGCCATGTCGCAAAGTCATCGTATATCTCCTCTCGCTTCGGAACTGACCGTTACTCATCGCCGAGGATCTCGGCCACGATGGCCTTCGTCAGGCAGTCACCGGCGATGAACTGCGCTCCTTGCTCGTACATGCGGGCCAACCGCGCCTTCCCCGCGGCATCGACGAATGTCACGTTTGTGAGGTCCACACAGATCGTGGGTTGGCTCGCGCTGTCCATAAGACTGCGCCAGCATCGGTCCAGCTCATGGACCCATGGACCTTCCAGTCTCCCGTCGAGCCGGAAGATCAGATAGCGTGGATTGTCGTTCGCCGTGATTCGCAACATCAAAATCACCTCGGGTAATGGCACTGAGGCCGCGGATCGCCGACTCGTGCACATCTTTGGTCGGCGAGCTCGCAGCCACGCCGGCCCCTACTGCTTGAAGAGTGATGCCTCACGCTCGGATACGCTGATCTGAAGTCCTGGCAGGACGATGTCCCCGGTCAGGCTGCCGATGGCAACCGTTGGATCGGCCTCGGAATCCAGGGTGCCGTCGAACCGCATGCCGCTTCCTTTGGGGGGCACCGAAATGCGGACCCGACTTCCATCGACGCGAACCGAGGCAGATGGACGACTCCAAGTGACTGCCGGCAGGTCAACGAAAACGTACTTCACCTGAGTGAGGTCGCCGTTGGAATCGAACGTGAGGTACCAATGCAGAAGCTGTGAGTTCAAAGGTTCGCTTGGGACCAGTTCCCAGGTGCCTTCCAGCACCGACTCCGGACCCGGCAGCAAGGCGGGGCATCCTCCAAGAATGCCCACCGACAGCACACCGGCTGCGACCAGGACCATCGACCAAACGCGCCATGTTCTCATTCTTGAGTCTCCTTATCTGGCCTGCGACCCTTGACGCTGGACCACCCAGCGGGCGTTCGTCGCATCCATGCGAGCAAAGGCAGAGCACAGGACGTGCCACGCGGATAGTCGCTGAGCGTGTTTCCCCTAAAGGTCGCGGGTACAACAACTTGCGCTTGGCGTTGCCGCGGTGCCGTGCGGTGTGGCAGCGCTCCAGCGCCAACCAGTTGACGCCCGCGCCGGCTGATTGGCGCGCAGTATGGAATGCGAGACGCCGAACCGGGTTCATCCTTGATGAAGTCTTGTGACGCTTGCGGCCGAGGTGGGCTGCCGGGAGGCGCTTCAAACGTTCGGAATTGGGGACATCGTAGGCCAGGTCGACCGAACCATCGTCCATCAACTGCCGCTGCTGTTCCGGCGAAAGGAACTCGAACAACCGTTCCTCAAATTCCTCGTTCGGCAGAACGTCAAGATCGAGGGTCCGCAGCACTCCACCCACGCGAACACGCGGTTTCGCGCCGGTCTTCAGGTGCAAATCGGATGCCCCCAGCTTGGCGACCGCTAGAAGGAAGTTGTCGGTCTCCATCAGGCCTCGCCGGGGGCGGGCATGCGTAACGGATTGCGGCCGTGCGCCCGGTGCTGCCTCACAACACCCGGCGTCGGCACTCGGCGCATGTGCATGATCGTTCATCGTCGGCTCCTGGTTGTTGCACTCCCGCAGGTACGCGCTGATCGGCTGGTCTTTCATGGCGGTGTAGGCGCGCAGCACGGCGCAACCCTCCGCGGCGCCGCAGCACACACCGCGGATGTGCTCGTAGTAGACATAGTCATGAAGGCCGATTTCCGACCGGAGTGGGCATCGCAGGGTGATTCGCGCCGGCGTCTTCTGTCCGCTCCCGCGCACGAAGGCGTGCAGAAAGACCTGGCCCTTGCCAGCCCCACAGCGCATGCGCTCGTTCAAGTTGCCCGCCAGCTCCTCAAGGTTGACACCTTGCTCGTCGCCGGTGAGCGCTGGCGCCAGTCCCGGTGCGGGCGCCCCAACGTCGGCGAGCGCGGCGCGCAGCACGTCAGCGAGTCCCGTGCCGCGCAGCTCGCGGTCCTCAACCGGATGGACGCCCAGTTCCCGCCACAGCGGCAGGAAACGCTGGCCACCGTTGCCGGTCAGCAACACCACCGGCAGCCGCGCGTCCATCCGGCGCAACTGCATCAAGATACGAATCACGCCGGCGATGTCGTTTTTGATCGCGAGCAGGACGACCGCCTGACCATGGCCATGCTCCGACACGAACTTGCCCAAGGAAGCGGCCGAGTCTTGTGGGACAAGCTTGCCGCCGGCCACGGCCACGCAGGCGTCGAGGTACGCGCGCTGCTCGTCGGGCAGCTTGCCGAGCAGTGCGATCGCCGTGGGACAAGACTGGGGGGGTCGCTTGGCCATCGGATGCTCCATTGCACACGCGGTGCTCACGGACTGACTCCCTGATCGTGAACCAAGGCGAACGCGACTCACGTCCTCGCCCCGGGCGGCGGATCCCCATGGCCTGACTCGTGCTCTAGCGCTGTGGATACGGAGTGGGGAAGTCCACTCATCTTCAAGCCCCAGTATCCGAACTCCGACGATGGACCGTCCGGTGCGGCGACACCCGGCAGTGCCACCTATCCATGGAACTTCGGACCTGCAACAACCATGCGGCTCACGGCTTGCGCGCCCTGACCGCGTCACCGTCACGCGGTCGCACTCACCACGCGCTGGCGACACTCCAGCATGGTTCGGAGCTTGCCGATCGCTCGATTCTGAATCTGTCGCACGCGCTCTTTGCTGACTCCCAGCACCCTGCCAACCTCTCGAAGGGTGCGGGGCTCTTCCGGGTCGGCCGTGCCGTAGACGTTCAGAGAGAAGCGGGCGTCCAGAACGCATCTCTCGACCGCGCTGAGATCGGCGGTGTTCTCGAGAAGAACCCTTCGGAGGTTCTGAAGGTCTTCGTTTTCAAGGAAGTCTTCTCTCGGATCCATGCAGAGGCGATGGTGAATGGTCCGCTCACGGCTGGTCTGATAATGGGCACAGTGTCGCGTCCGATTCTTGATGGCTCGTGAGAAGCTTGCGAAGATCGCGCGGCCCGCGTAGGTGCTGAACTTGTGGCCGCGGGAACAGTCGAACTTGTCGACGCAGCTCAGCAGGGCCAGGTTGCCGTCGCTGATGCGTTCGCGCAACTCCACCCCACACGTTCTCGCACGCGACGCAAACGCAACGACCAGGGGGGTGTTAGCGTTCACGATCGTGGCGCGCACCTCCTGCGCAACTCTCGCCCAATGCAGCAGCGCGCGTGCCGCGAATAGCCCGAGGCGCCGATTGCAATTCCGGCGCAGCAGGCAGAATATGCGGTAGCGAGCGTAGTTGAATTGAATGAAATGCCGACGCTCCTGCTCAGGGGTCAGAGTATTCCCCCGACCCGGATGCCGCGCCGCGTTGGCGAGTTGCGGGGTCGGAGTGCCTTCACGATGCTCGTGCGTCACTGGCAAACCGGAGGACTCGCTCATGTCGTCGAAGTCGGGATGCCAAACGTACTCGTAAGGGCGGGACACCAGTTGCTGGAGGTGCTTGCGCTCCGTGCTCGACAGACCTCCCAGGACGCTCTCGTCAGGATACCCGACGGCTGGCTGAATCCGGCGCAGATTGTCGGCACGGCTCACAGTTGCTTCGAGTTGACTACGGACGGCAATCATACTTGTCTCCTTGTTGCCTTACTTGATCTGGCTTTGCGGTGACTCGCAACCTCGAAGTTGCCTCGGTGAATCCTCTCGAGCCCAACGGAGCGCCCAGTCGCGTCCATCTGCGCTCGTCGCTCTCGTGGCCGTCTTGCTTCCATCATGTGCTGATCCGATGTGCAACGGCCGTTCCAACGTTGACGATCGCAGCCCCATTTCTACTAAGACGTTCCGGAGAAAGGAGTTAGTGAGACTTCGATGTGATGGGCCCGCCGTGCGGCGCCCGTGCTTAGGCGCCAATTTCTTGGCGCCTGCGCCGGCGGGTTGGCGCGTTACTCGAGACAAAGAATGCCGAAACGCGTCATCCGTTCATCGGTCTGCTGTCGCGTGGTGTGCACAAGAACACCGCGAACCCGTCTGCTCTCACGCCGAGCCATCAGGGCGTGTACTGGTACTGGGCGAGTCCGGGCAGGCTCAAGGTCGAAGCCAAAGGCAATGAAGCGGTGTACCATTGTCAGAAGTCGATGGAGTGTGATTGCTTCGAATGCTCAAACGGGCAGGAGCCGGAGCAGAGATCTGTGCATTCAAGGCCCCGGGGCAGACTTCGAGTGTGCTGTTTCGCAGTGCGCCCCTGCTTGTTCTCTCTGCCATCAACAGACGGCCGGGCTTCAGTCCTGCTCCCAGAAGGTGACGCGCCCGCTTCTCTTGCTCACGAAGCGCACGCCGCCATCCTGCGAGACCACGACAACCAACGTTCCCGGCAGCACATCGGTCAAGCGATAGGCCGAGCGGTGGCGCGCACCCACATTAGCGGTCTCCTCTTCGGCGACTCGCGCGCCTTCAAGGTCAAGCGCCCGTGCCACGCTCCTGACATCCGGCAGCCGGCCGGAGATCATGGCGCCGAAGCCCAGCAGTTCGTGGCTGTTGCTCAGGACGACGGCGCCGTCGGCCGACGCCAGTCCTGCGATCTGGTGAGCAATCTCGAACAGCGTCTCAT
The DNA here is from genome assembly GCA_016716475.1 of Phycisphaerales bacterium. Taxonomy (NCBI): domain Bacteria; kingdom Pseudomonadati; phylum Planctomycetota; class Phycisphaerae; order Phycisphaerales; species Phycisphaerales bacterium. The sequence goes on along the minus strand of JADJWG010000002.1, from coordinate 1,153,482 downwards.
CGAGTGTCGCGAGATCCTCATCGGTCGTCGCTTCGAATTCGTGCCAACCGACCGGCCGCGGTACATGCGGGTAGGGCGCGCCGTAGAGCCGGGTAAGCCGATTGAGGATATCAACGATAAGGTCGGGTAACTGAAATGAGGGTCGGCCCTCTTCAAAAACGTATTTGCAGTCAAGGTAGTGGGCATCGTCGGACGAGCTTGCGGCGGCTTTCTCGGGGATGAAGATAATCATGCCGCCGTGGCGCGCGTCGCGCAGCACGGAGATAACACGCTTGAGCATGCGCTCCCCAATCCTGCGCGGCAGCGTGGTGTCGAGCGGTGCCCAATGCTCGCCCCAAGTCTCCCGTGCTCGTTGCCGGGCGACCTCGTGCCGCTTCATGACCGCTTCGTGAATCTGACTGAACTGCGCAGGCAGCCATTGTGATTCGAAGAGGCTGACCCGAGTCCCCGAGAGGCATCCCCCGCGGAGCTTTCCAACCAGCCCGTAGGCCTTGTATACTTCGACATTCCCGGGCGCGTGGACATGAACGACAGGCACTGGCGGCAGTGGCGCCGCGGCGCGCCGGCCGCCTTGGATGTCCCGCAGCCAGCGGGTGCCCGAATGGATCAGCCCCCATATGGACAAGCCGCTTTCCGCTGCTCGATCCGTGTGCACGCCAATGAGCGTCCGCTGTGGATCGGTAGCGACCGCGAGCCGCTGGAGTTCATCGGGATGAAACGGCAGCGGGCGGGCGAAATCAATCCGTTGCACGCAGTCGGGCGGCCGGGCCTCGACGGCGAATAGCTCGGGCGGGGCAAGAGTGGCGCGGAAGGTGACGGGGCGATCCTCCTCGCGCAGCACGCTCGCGTGGTAGCAGGCGGAAAAGAACTCCTCCAGCGTCGCCACATCGGGCAACAAGCCAGTGTCGATCGTGGGATGTACTGTGTTCCAGCGCTCGTGCACGAATAGTGCCAAGTCACGCGGGTAAGAGTACCGGGCACTGGATTGGCAATCTGCCACTGGGGCTTCCGCAACCATATCGGCCTCACGACAGACTCTACGCGCGCCGCCTTGCCCGAGCGAGAAAGCCGATGCCACTGCGCGAGAGGTAACGACTTTGTGCATGGGGGCGCTCACGCAGAGCGCGAGCGCCCCCGGCAACCTCGGCTACATCGTTAGCCAAGGATTCCGCCGAACAGCAGCGCGAGAATCTGGGTAATGAAACCCATGATCGTCTCCGACAGCGTGCTGAAGAGCGAACCGAAGATGCCGTCCATCCAGCTCTCCTTTCGCAGTAACCCTGCCGCCCGTTCTGGCGCGGCCGGCCCGCGGGTTACGCACCCGCGTATTCCGGGTGGCTGATGATCTTCACTAACCGGCCGCTGTTGTGCCTGTATGCGCTGCCTGCACGCCACTCCTTTCCGTACCCGGGCCCATTCATGCGGGTCCCGTTCGTCTGGCAAGGGAGTAGCATGGGCAGCGCCAGCGGCGCATGTGAGGGTCGTATTTTTCTAAGCGGCGCAAGTGGAAGGACTTGGAGGTGACCGTACGGTCGAGGATCTCGCAGCGCGTCAGCGCTCCGGCGTCAACGGCTTGGCGCCCGCGCCAGTAGGTTGACGCGCTAATCAGGCCGGGAGATGCCGAGCTTCTTGATCTTCCAGTGCAGTGTCGAGCGCTTCATCCCGAGTCGGGCTGCAGCCCCATCGGGGCCGCCGAGGACCCAATTCGTGTCACGCAGCGCACGAAGGATGTGCTCGCGCTCGGCGTCGGTCAACGTGAGGGAATCAGTAGCGGTTGTGGCCGCGGCCGGTTGAACTGCCGATTGCAACTCAGCAACGGGCACCTGGAGCGTCGGGCCCTTGGAGAGTATCACGGCGCGCTCGATGATGTTCTGCAGCTCGCGCACATTGCCGGGCCAGGTATAGCGAACCAGGGCATCCATCACCGTGGACGGGATGGTCTCGATCCGCCGACCCATGCGCCGCGCGAAGCCCTGCGTGAAATGGCGGACCAAGCGCGGGATGTCATCCGGACGTTCACGCAAGGGCGGTAGCGTGATCGGGAACACGTTAAGCCGATAGTACAAGTCGCTGCGGAAGCTACCCGCGGTAATCATCTCCGCAAGGTCGCGATTGGTGGCAGCCACGAGGCGCACGTTCACTCGAATCGTCTTCGTGCTGCCGAGGCGCTCGAATTCGTACTCCTGTAGTACGCGCAGCAATTTCGCTTGGAGCTCCAACGGTATATCGCCCACTTCATCAAGGAAGAGTGTTCCCTGATGCGCCAGCTCAAACCGTCCGATCTTCTGGCCGATCGCGCCGGTGAAGGCGCCTCGCTCGTGGCCGAACAACTCGCTTTCGAGCAGCCCCGTGGGGATGGCTGCGCAATTCAACTTGACGAACGTGCGGACCTTGCGCGGGCTCAGATCGTGCACGACTCGGGCGATCAACTCCTTGCCGGTGCCGGTCTCGCCGCGGATAAGCACCGTCGAATCGGTTGGAGCGACCGTCTCGACCTGCTTGAGTATGACGCGTAGCGCCGCGTTCTCGCCGACGATGTCGCCGAAACGGTGCTCGGTGCGCACCTCCTCCTCCAAATAGGCCTTCTCCTTGGCGAGCTTGTCCTTCAACCCCTCGATTTCCTGGAACGCCAGCGCGTTCTCGACCGCCACCGCCACCTGATTGGCGATGAGCTGCAGGAATCCTGTTTCTGCCTCGTCGTACGCGGACGGCCGCTTGGATACAAACACGAGCGTCCCCAGACGCCGTCGGCTGGTTGTCAACGGCAGCCAGAAGAAGCTCTGGACCTCATATTGCTGGACCTGCTCCAACAATCGTGGCCAGCGCAATAGCTCGTCCGCGCGCGAAGCGATGAGGGGTTTTTGCGTCTGCCAGACCAACCCCGCGGGGTCGTCCTCGACGGGAAGGACCAAAACCGCCGCGGGTAGGTCGAGCTTCGGAGTTGCCAAGACGTGCCGGCGCATGGTGTTGGTTGCGGCCTCGTGAAGCGTCAGGGCGAGACCATCGAAGCACACCACCTCCTGGAGCCGGCCTGCTAGCTGGTTGAGCAGCGCCGGCAAACCCCGGTAGGAGACGATTGCTTCCGAAACGGAGAGCAATGCACGGTACCGGTCCTCCGTCGTCTGGCCATCCGAGTGAGCAGTTGACACGATTCGCTCCTATTCGACGACAGTCTCGGTCGACCGCCGCGTGTCTCACACGTGGGCGGACCTTTGTTGCCTGTTCCACTCGGGTGCCCGCAAGCATCATTTCCCGCAGGACTTACAAGCAACCTGACTGGATCCGCCTAGCCGACTATTCTGCCCGTTTGGGCCCGCCAGGGAAAGGACCACTCCCGCGCCGGAATAGGCGGCCGCTGAGAATAAACGGTTGCCCAGAGTGATGTCGTCGGCCGAGGTGGCGTAGATCTAGACCGCCGCCCAGAAGGTCTGGCAAGCATCTATGCCCGCAGCTGCTTCAGCATCCGTGCTCCGATCACGTTCGTGCGCTGCGTCGCGCGTCCGATGGCGCGCTGCGTTGCGCGCCTCCGGACAGATCGGCCTCGACCGCGTCCGCCTGGATCACGACCGCCTGCCCGAACGTGAGACCGGACAGCGGCGAGCCGTCGGCGTCCGTGGTGGGCGGCGTCAGCGTGAACTCGCTGGCGCGGTTCGAGAGCTGCACCGCCGTGAGTCCCGGCGCGCCGGGCGCCTGCACACCCATGGTGTCGACCGTGAAGATCGTGACCGGACCGAATGACATGAGCGTCTCCGTGTCGTGCGAGGGTGAGGCCGCCGCGAACACCGCGGCGCGATTAGCGGTAGCAGGGGTCGAACCTGCAGTGCCGGCGCATGAAGCCGACGTGTTTGCCGGAGCGCCTCCCGCTTCAGTTCAGCTCCGGCCGGATCGCACCGACCATCCGGCGGCGGAGTCGCCGCTCGCGCCGTGCGTACGTGTTCACGGCGCGGGCCGGATCGTGGCCGGAGAGGAACGCTAGCCACGCCTCCTGCACCGCGTCCTCGCGATATGCGTGCGGGACCAGGCGCAGCTCAAGGTTGAGCCGGTCCGCCGTGCACACTGGTGGCAGCGTTGCGTTCATTCACCTGTACCGACACGAGAACGGGAGATTTGACGTGCGTGGGGAGGAAGGACGGCAGATTGTTCCACGGGTGGACCTGCCCCCTCGCCAGCCCCCCTGGTTGTCGATGAGAACGCGCTGCCCGATAATGGCACCTACAGCGTGAGGGAGCGAGATCATGATTGACCGTACCGCGAGGGATGAACTGGCAGCTGCCATCGAGACGTACCTCGACGATCGCTCCACGGCCTTTCAGTTCGACGAACAGATCAGTGAGATCGCGGGGCGAACAAGCGACGGCACCGTGCAGAAGTTCGCGTTCGAGCTTTGGTGCCACTACGACGACTGCACTGACCATAGGGTCATCTTGTCGAAGGCGCAGTGGGGCTTTTTTCAGCGTCTGCTGCTGGTTCTCCGCTCGGACGCTGAATGGCACGAGCGGACTCACCGCGTCTGGAAGTGGAAACATGCTGTCGCCGGAGCGTTGTTCGCCGGCTTCATCGCTGTCGCGCTCGCAACGGGGTTCGGATGGCACCTCTTCATCGTGTCCATTCCATTTGGTCTTCTCTCAATGGCGCTTTCTCACTACAGCAGCGAGAAGACCGGCGATGCGGACATTGAGAGAACTCGAATCGCGCCGTTTCGCACTTTCGCTGACCTTCGCACGACCCGGTCCGCACAAGCATCGTTCCGCAAGCGACGCTTTCCGTCACAGATCGCCCGCCGGCGCATACGCAGTCCGCTGCTGGACAAGCTGTACACCGTTCAAGCTCGAATCCTGTGGTTGCTGTGTGCTCCGGCGGTGCTCCTATTCCAGATGATCCCCGTTGTTGAGGGTGAAGGATGGGTCGAGGTCGTCCAGCCGCCGCACCATCAGCTCAGCCGTGAATTCGCTCCGCTGTCGTGATACGCCGCCCGCAGTGGCAGCACTCGCGCCGGCGCACAATCCGGCCACCCCAGGCGGCGCGGGTGTAGATCACGCGGAAGTGCCGGCACCCGCAGCGCGGGCATTCGATGCCGCGACGGTCAGGGTCCTGATTGGATGCGGCAGGCCGCGTCACCGGCGATTCCGCCGCATCGCCGAATGGCTCGCGGCCGGGCGACAGGCGCCCGCCGCACCCGAGCAGCTCACTATCCAGGAACTGCTCGCCCGCTCCTGGCGGCACATCGTCGGCTACGGCGTGCATCCCGAGGTGCGCTCAATGCTTTCCAGTGATGCAAGGTGCTCGTACAGACGCGGTGCACGGGTGTCCGTGTGAGCCGGTGCAACGCCGGAAGCGATGTCCGCTGGGGATCCTCGCCCGGCTGGTTCGGACTTTCGATCTCAGGGCTTACATCCAGGTATCCTAGGTACGCTAGCGGGTGGACCAAGGCCGTCGGGCAATAGCACCCCTCCAGACATAATCACACGAACGGCTGCCTCGACACTCCAGTCCAAGTCGATCAGATCGCCCCGCTTGACCATGAGTACAAAACCAGTCGTCGGGTTTGGAGCGGTGGCGACAAAGACGGCACACGCCTCTTCGCCGGTTTGCGGGTCAACCGTTACACGGGTGATAAACCCAACGGTCCGCACGTGTGGGCTTGGAAATGGTACGGAGACGACACGCTGGAATGTCTGACCGGATTCTCTTGCGAATGTCTCGAGCACCTGCTTGGAGGCGTGGTAGATGGTCTTCACCAGGGGCAAGCGGTTCACAACCGCTTCTCCCATCTGCACGATGCGACGTCCCACGATGTTCGTGGTGACCATCCCCAACACATAGAGCACCACAACCGTAAGCAACGCCGAAACACCACTCAGACCCCAGCGCACGGCCGGCGGCAAGGCATCGATGCCGTTTGCCTGGACGGCCTGTGACGAAAGACCAATGCGATCGAGGAGTTGTGCTGTCCACGGACTGGTGAGCAAGCCCTCGATGATCCAGAGCGAGGCATCACGCATGATTCCGAAGACGAATCCGACGAGTAGGATCGTGATCCAGATCGGCACGACCAGTACAAGCCCGGCCACCAGATGATTGCGTAGCCGTGCTTTGAAACTCGCGCGGCCGTGGTCTTCGACGGGCTTGAGCTCCGTTCCCTGGGCAGCGCCGATCATGGTGTCACCTCCAAGTAAGGGGGGTCGCGCCGTTATCGCGCCCATCTCAATACGACGAATCCACCCACCAGCAGGACGAGAAAGAGCACCGCGAGTAGGTCAAAGTACCGCTCAATGAAGTCTCGGATGGGCCGGCCAAACCACCAGAGCAGGCCCGCCACCAGGAAGAACCGGGTCCCACGCCCGATCATCGAGACACCCACGAAGCCAAGCAGATTCATGCCGAAAGCGCCGGATGCAATCGTGAATACCTTGTACGGGATGGGCGTGAATGCGGCGGTGAAGACGACCCAATAGTCGTACTCGGCGTACAACGCTCGCACATGCAGGTAGTAAGTCTCGGCGTGGTAACAGCGGATGATCGGACGGCCGAGCGCCTCCATCAGACCTGCTCCAATGGCGTACCCGGCCACTCCACCGAGCACGCTGCCGATCGTACAGGTCGACGCCAATTGCCACCAGCGCTGCCGCGCGCCGAGCACCAGCGCGATCAGCAGGATGTCCGGGGGCACTGGGAAGAAGCTCGATTCCGCGAACGCCAACACGAAGAGCGCGACGGCCCCATGCGGCGTCTCAGACCAGTGCAACATCCAGTCGTAGAGTCTACGGTGCGGGCGTCGCCACCACGCGGCATGTGACTGTGTCTTGACGGGTTGGTCGGAATCCACGCGCGTGCTCCACGCAGCCGTTGCTGCGGACCACAATCGGCCACTACGAATCGAGTCAGCTTGTGGGAAGGAACTTGCAGCGTGCCGGGGTGGTTAGACGAGGAACCTGCAGAGCAATGCGCAATGGGGGGTGACGCACGTGCAGTGTTGGTGGGGGCTGGCAGTTTGGCGTATGTCGAACGGCCTCTTCACCGCATGGTGCCACGCGGTCTCAGCCAGTGACGGCGTGGCACCCGCGCGGTGCTCACCTTTCAGAGCCGGCCTGCGTTCGCCAGGCAAGGAAGCCCAAACCTTGGAAGATGAGTCATACGTACAAATGGTCAAAATCACCGCATTCGACTGCGCCCCAGGCGCACGATCGGACCTCGTCAGCAGCGCGGGCCATGGCCATACCGCAACGAGTGCAACGAGCGTGACCTGGGCGTGTCGAGAGACAGTGACCATCCTCAGTTCCTACATGGTCTTGCCAGCACACCGGTCGTGCCCGCCACGGACCGCCCGAGAAGAAGCGGACAGCAGCCGGTGAGGGAGCGCCCCCGGTGACCTGCAGCGCTACACCGGGAGGCCCCGGCTTGTACGGGAATGCATATACGGCAACGCCGGGCATTTCATACTTGTGTTCAGGAGCATGGCAAGAGTCCGAGTTCAGGGAGTATCCGGCCCGACGCGCAAGCAAGAACCGCCCGTGGGTGAGCGGGTGCTCGCAGTGAAGAAAATGCGACCGGCTGTGCAGCGCGTTCAGCTCACCGAAGCGAAGCCGAACAGCAATCCGGTGATCAGCCAGGCGCCGAAGATACCGCCCGCCACCAGCGTGAGCAGGGCCAGGATGCGCTTGAGAGCATTCATGGTCAGCAAGTCCTCGTTGGTACACGGGGCGTGGCCCGCGCCGTGCCCGTAGAGCGCTGGCGCGGGCGCACACTACCCTGTACTCCTCTTTCCACTCCGTCTGGTTATCCCGCTATCCGCGCTCGGCTGGTGGGGCTGGGTGCGCCGCCGCCGCCGGTTTGGGGGTGACTTTCTTCACGGACATGATGTCGAGGTACTTCACGCCCTGCTTCTCGTAGAGCTTGCCATGCACTTCGACCGCTTGCAGCGCGAGCGGCATGCAGCTCTTGGCCGGTCCCGTGGGTCCCTGGCCGAGGATGATCAGGCCCTCAGACGTCGCCAGCGCGACGGGCACACCCGCCTTGATGCAGTCCGAGGTGCACTTTTCCTTGTTCTCGGGGTACCCACCAAGCAGGTAGTAGTGCAGGTCGACGATGGTGCCGGTGAGAGTGACTTCCTTGCCGACGGGTGCCGGTGCCGGGGCGCGTTCCTGCGCGAAGAGTGCCCCGACCGTGGACCATGTGACCAGTGCCGCCAGGCCCGTGAGCCAGACCTTCTGATTCATGCGATGCATCTGCGGAGTCTCCCTTGCGCGGTTCACGGACTCGCCGTGCCGCGCATGCTGGTTCGATTTCCAATTCGATCACTTGAATAATGTGTCCGTGTTACCAAAGGTCAGCGAAGATCAGCGCAAAGTCTCATCTCCTTCGGGGACGCAGCCGGACACACAGGATGAGCCGGAATGCATTCGCAGCCCGCCGCGGGCTCGGGGGGCGCAGAACGCGACCACCGATATCCGCGGGACGTTCGCACTCATCTTGTGGGGGATCAGGTTTCGGCCGTCGACCCAAACCGTTTGGAGAACTTCGGGAGGGGTGTGAAAAGCAGCCGGGTCTACACTCCGCGGTCAGACACCCACCGCTCCTCTCGAGTTGGAAGAAGTATATCTCAGAAATTCAGACATGCCAAACCGTACCGGTTTCAAGTCCGATGCCGGGCGGAAAGGGGGAGCCGGGCAGCCACAGAATTCCGATTGGGCGGCTTGCTTTCGGCGGACAAGTGGCCAAGAATATCCGTTACAGAGCCGGAACGTATTCGGCTAATATGAAACGGTCCATCCGGGCCTCCGCAGGGGTGGGCGAGCCACGCCAGTTCGGCCGGCACACGCCCGCCCGTAACCTCCACAACCGGCGTCGGTTGGGATCTGCCAGCCCCTGAGGAACTACCATGACCTCGCGTGAAATCGTCAAGCGCGCTATCACCTTCCAGAACCCGCCGCGCCTGCCGATGAAATTCGACATCGTGGGCGTCAACGACTGCTACGATGTCTGGACCGATGATCCCACCGGATGGTCCTGGCAGATGGGCCCCGGCTTGACCTACGACGAGTGGCACTGTGGCTGGGGCACGACCGACGTCGCGAACACCGGGCAGGTGCGCGAACATCCGCTTGGCGACCTCACCAAGCTCAAATCCTTCGCCTGGCCGAACGTCGCCGACCCGCGCCGCTACGCCAGTTTTGCCGGGCAAATGGGCGGCGCGGGCGAGCGGTTCGTTATGTTTTGCTTTGGACAAGGCATCTGGGAGCGGTTGCACATGCTCCTCGGCATGGACAAGGCGATGCTGGCCTTTCTGCGGCACAAAGAAGAGGTCCACGAAATTCTCGATCGCGTGCTTGACCATCACATCGGTGTCCTCAGGCAGGCCCACGCCATCGCCGGTGGGCGGCTGGACGCGGCTGCGATGGCCGATGATTGGGGGGTGCAGGACCGCCCGTTCATCAGCCCGAAGATGTTTGAGGAGTTCTTCAAGCCGCGTTACGAGCGCTGGTTCCGGGAGATCAAGGCGCTGGGCCTGCATACGTGGATGCATTCCTGTGGGAAGATCAACAAGCTGCTGCCGCATCTCATCGAGGTTGGACTCGAAGTGATCAACAACCAGCAGCCGAATACAGTTGGGCTGCGTGAGTTTGGCGCAGAGTTCCAAGGCAAGGTGTGCTTCGAGGCCATCGTCGATACACAGTCCACGTTGCCCCGGGGAACGTACGACGAGATTCGACAGCAGGCCCACGACATCTACGACTACTACGGCACTCCACAGGGTGGTCTGATTGCCAGCGACTACAACGATGCCGAGGCGATCGGCGTGACCGTGGACCGGCGCTACGTGATGTTCGAGGCCTTCGCGGAGCGCGGGCAATACCCCGGTTATCGCGACATTCTCGCACGCGCCAAGGCCGGCGGTGTGGCCGCGGGACATTCGTGGGGCCGGGCGAGCAGTGCGGCCGACGCGACGGCGTAGACGGCTGTCCGAAACCGGCCAACCGCTGGTGCGAGAACTCTTTCTCGCACCAGGTCCGGGCAGCAGCGCCACTTATCGCGCGCCTATCCTGCTGCCATGCGGTTACAGGTTTACTTGGCCCTTTCCGCCATGGCCGCGTCGATGAGGGGACGCAGTGTGGACTCGGAGAAGTCGAACCGGGCCCCCGCGGCCTGGAACAGTTCCGGCAATGGTCGGGACGCACCCAGCGCCAGGCCGGCCCGGTATTCAGCCACGGCCTGCGCCGCATCCTTGAGCGAGTTCTTCCACACTTGCAGTGCCCCAAGCTGCGCGATGCCGTACTCGACGTAGTAGAACGGCACCTGGAACACGTGCAGCTTTTTCTGCCAGCCGATGCGGTCGTGGGCCTCCAGCCCGGCGTAGTCGACCTCCGGCATGAACCGCCGCGTCAGCTGCTGCCAGTGATCCTTCCAAGCTTCGATCCCGGCTTCCACGTGCGTATACACGTAATGCTGGAAGCCGTCGATGCAAGCCATGTAAGGAAAGAACCCGATGATCTTCTCGAACTGCTGCTGCACGGCGCGACCGGTTTCCGCACCGTAAAACGCCTCCCAGTATGGAATCGTGAGCAGTTCCATGCTCATCGAGGCGACTTCGGCGAACTCGATGGGTGAGTTGCGGTAGGGGAGGAACGGTTCCTGTCGGTAGGCCCACGCGTGGAACGCATGGCCTCCTTCATGCAGAAGCGTACGCACATCGCCGTCCGTGCCCACGGCGTTCATGAAGATAAACGGCACGCGGCGCTCGGCGAGGGTGGCCTGGTATCCGCCGGGTGCCTTGCCCTTGCGGCTGCCGAGGTCGAGTAGATCGCGCGCCCGCATGATGTCAAAGATTTCGCCGAGCTCCGGGTCCACCTGGTGGAATATCCCGCTGCACTTTTCGGCCAGTTCCGTGACCGTCTCAAAGGGCCGTAACGGTGGCCGCTGCTCCGGATCACAGGCGAAGTCCCATGGCCGCAGTGTCTCAAGGCCCAGCTTGGCACGCCGTTCAGCGGCGAGTTGTGCGACCGCTGGCACGCAGACCTGTTCGATCGCCTCGTGGAACCGCAGGCAATCCTCCGGTGTGTAGTCGAAGCGTTCTCGCCGACGAAACATGTAGGCGCGGTAGTCGGCAAAGCCGGCGTTCTGGGCCATCCGGTGTCGTAGGCGAACCATCTTTTCGTAAAGCTTGTCCAAGGCAGCGCTGTCGGTGAAGAAGCGGTCCGCGCCGAGCCGCCAGGTCTCCTCGCGCACTTTCCGGTCCGGCTCTTCCTGGTAGCGCGCCAGTTGTTGAAGGGTGTGCTCGCGCCCGCGATATGGCACGGTCATTGCGCCGGTGATGCCCTGATGCTCGGTGATGAGCTTCTGATCCTCCACCTGCAGCGGGATGTTCTCCTCGCGGTATAGCGCGATGCTGTTCATTGCGCTGCGTTCGAGCACCTCGTAGCGCCTGGGCGGCAAGGCCAGGGACTCGGCCGCCACCACGAACTTGCGCAGCAGCTTGTCGCGCCAGGGCTCGGCGTGCGGTGCAATATGCTCGATGAAGTACAGATGCCGCTGCTTGCGCTCCTCGTCGTCCGTCTGGCAGGTCATCAGGATTTCACGCTGCACGCCTTCCTCATCAAGCGCTGCCTCCAGCTCAGAGGCATCGATCAGCCAGCGCTCCAATTCGGCGAGGGTGCCGATGGGGCGTTCTGCCAAAAGGCGGTAGTAGGGTTCGGCGACGGCCCACTCGTCGAACCGGGCGTCGGGCGGGACAAAGTGCCGTGGAAACTCGGGCGCCTGGGGTGTGGTCATGTGTTTCCTTCCTTCACGGTGGTGTTCGGTCTCTGGGGCAGCGCCCGGATGCGCTCGGGCCCGCGCTGTTGCCACGCTCACGTATCCGGCTACCTCACAGCGCGTCCGGACAGTTCCACCAGAGCAGCGGAGCGGTCGGGTACAGCGCCGCGAACCTGCGGTAAGCCGTATCGGCCTGGTCACGAGTCGGTGGCGGCCGGGAGTGTACCCGTTGGATCAGCCGGTCGAGGCGCCCGCGCAACGTGTTAGGCGCTCGTAAAGTCCGCGCGATGCGATCTGTCACGAGATGGGTGTTGATGGCCTTCTGAGCATCGAGGGCGCGCAGCATCTGCACACCGAACGGGTTCTCGACATCCAGGCGGCGGTCAAATGTGCGGGCGTCGTCGGCCGCAAATCGTGCCATCAGGATCACGATGAACGCGGGATCAAGGTCCCACACCCCCAGGCGGAACTCAACCGAGCAGTTCTGCGGATAACGGCCCACTCCCCAGGCGGTCTCGCGCAAGTACAGGTCCACGCTGCCGCGCGTGATGGGAAGCAGGGCCCCGGTGGGCATTTCGAGCACTTCGGGGGGTAACACCGAGTTCGGCCGCATCGATTCTTCCACGCTCCCCCGGACGGGCATCCTACACAGCCCGGTTTGCATACCGCAACTCGGTGATGGCGGGTCGCTCGGGCCGGCGGCTACAACTTCAGCTTCTGCTCGACGCTGCGTACCTTGTCCGCCATGGACTGGGCGCGGTCGGTACGCGTGCCGACCCGGAGGGTCGTGGAAACCCGCGGGGCCCCCATCTCATGGACGACCTCGTGACAACGCTTCACGGCGGCGAAGACAGTGTCCCACTCGCCCTCGATGTTGGTCCCGTAGGCGTGCAAGTGGGTCTTGAGACCTGCCTCCTGCAGAACCCTTTCGCAAGCGGCGACATAGGCCGATACGGACACGCCCACACCGAGTGGAATCACGCAGAGGTCCACGATGACTTGCATGGGAATGCTCCTTGCGACTCGTGGTTGTTACTCCGCCGGGGCGGGCGGAGACAAGGGGGGAACGCCCGCTTGTGCGGACGCCTCAGCGGCGGTCTGCCGCTTGGCTTCAGCACGCCGTTCCTTCTTCAACCGGCGCTGCCAAAGGGCTTCGATCACGAGTAGGCGCGAGCGCGAGAACAGGATGATGAGCGCTCCCACCTGGAGTGCCAGGTTCTCGGCCAGCTTCGTGCAGATGTAAGTCTCGCCGGTGCCGCAGCCGCAGTCGAACTTCACCGCGCAGTACCATGCGAACTCCCCCGCGCGGGCCGGGTCGCTCAGCAGCGTCGCGGCGTGCAGCGCCAGCAGGGGTGTAAAATAGAGCAGCATGCCGTTGATCAGCAGTGCCGCGCCGCGCCGCCAGATGCCCAGCACCACCGCGGCTGCGCACAGCAACTCCAGCCACGGCAGCACGATCACGACGGCATGCATCAGGAACGGCGGTTCGGTTGGCAGCACCTCGAAACCGCGCAGGGTCTTCAGGAAATTCGCCGGAGCCATGATCTTCAGGATCGCCAGGTAGGCGAACCAACCACCCACGCCGAGACGGGCGAGCAACAGTGGCACCCCGGAGCGGTCGATCTTTCCCAGCAGACTCCGCGGACGATCGTTGGAACCCATTACGGCCCCTCCGTCAGTGGCATGCCGGCCGCGTGCCACTCTTCCCACCCGCCTTTGTAGATGTGGAGTTGCGCGCGGAGGAAGCCGAGGCGCTCCAGCTCCTGAGCCGCGAGGATACTGTCTTCACATTGCCCGCCGTTGCAGTAGATGATGATGCGTTCCGCTCCGAGGTATTGCAGGGCTACATCCGCAAAGAAGCCGGAATCATACGGAAAGAACTGCACCGCGGTGGGGATGTGGCTGCGTCGGTAGGGGGCGCTGTCGCGCGCATCGAAGAAGACATCGAGCATGCCGACCCGCGCCTCGTCTTCGTAGATCGCCTTGACCTCGTCGAAGCCGAGGAGGGTGTAGGGTGCATCCAGCAGCGCCCCGTCGGGCTGCGCCGCTGAACCATGACCTGGCTCGGAAGCGGCTTGTGGGTCGGTTGCCGTTTGCGTGGCGGGCGCCGGACGGGGCGCCGGCGTCACACTAGGCATATAGGAGTGGAAAAGGTTGATCTGGCCACGACCGCGCGCGCCATTGGCCGCCAGCCCCACTACGCAGCCGAGTATCAGCAGGAAGAACGCCCCATAGAGCGTGCGCCAGATTTCACGCATGCCTGAACTACTCCCACAGCCGGACAAAAGTACGGCAGGAACCCGGTGCATCGCTACGCAGCAGCCAATTATAGCCAGCGGCGCTCAAGGACGCGTTCCAGGGCCGCCCGGGAATGGTTTGTCCAACGACGCCACCACGGCTCATCCCACGTGGTCGGGAACTCCCGCCGGAGTCGCCGTACGAAGGCCAGCACGACTGGCGGTCGGCACGCCGGCATCTGGATGCCGACCTGGTCCCGATGATATCTTTCCTCGCCACGCGGGTGGATCCAGCCGTGCTCGCGCGCCACTTCGCGGGCGCTGGTGCCCGGCCAGGGGTAGTACGGCCGAACGTCCACCACATCGGGGCGCAGCCGAAGCAGCAGAGCCCGCGTCTCGTCGAGTGCTGCCTCGCTTTCGTAGGGCGCGCCGAGGTAAACGATGGCCCGTGTACGAATGTTCGCGCAGCGCAGTGCGCCAAAGGCCGCGCTGAGCTGCTCCGCGCTGAGGTCCATGTTGAAGATCTCGTTTCGCAGGAAGTCGCTGCCGCTAATGACTTCTATATCGGCCGTCTGGCAGCCCGCGGTTGCAAGGGCCGGCACGACTGTGTCCGGGGGCTGGTTCGCCCGTACATGGCAGCGAAACGGCAGGCCGCAGCGGGACCGATAGAGCGGCAGAAATTCCGTGAGCCAATCCGCATCGAGAGTGAAGGCGTGATCCAGGAACCGCACACGTGTAAGGTTCGCATAGTGCTCCCCAAGAAACTTGATTTCTGCACAGATATGGGCCGGGGGGCGTCGGCGTACCCATTGTCCGCCGCCCAGATAGAGCGCAGCGACCGTGGCGTTCGGACAGTAGGCACATTGTTGCGGACAACCGCGCCCGACGGCGATTTCGACCTCCCCGGTCTGCCGCAGCCACTCCGCGTAGCCGAACAACGTCCGGTGCGCGAACGGCAGCGAGGTGAGATCCTCGACCAGTGGCGGCAGCGCGGGCCGCGCGGTGCCCTGCTCGTCACGCAGCCATACCCCGGAGACCACTTGGGCGGTAGTGGGGTCCTGCAGACGTTCGAGGTACGTAACCAACGAGGCATCCGGCTCGCCGATCGCCACTGCGCGAACCCCGGGCAGACTCAGGGCCGCCGCGGGGTCGACGGTGGCATACAGGCCACCTACCACGATGGGCAGGAATTCGCGGCGCTCGATGTGCTCAAAAGTGCGGCGGGCGGCATCCACGCACACAGGTGACACGTCGGCGTAGATCAGTTGGGGCAGCGCCCGGGCGAGGGCCGCTTTGCTGCGCTCCAGATCAAAGCGTGCCAGGCCCTCAAGGGTGAGCTGGTGGTCGCGCCTTTCGAGCAGCGCCAGCAGGGTTGCGAGTTGCGGCTCGAAGCGCGGGAGACGCCGCCCACGGGTCGCGGGTGTAAACTGGAGGACGAGGATCCGCATGTGGCTGGCGGTGCCTGAGAGTCCAACGACGCTGCGAAGCTACGCCGCGGCATTCTAACACCGGTCTTGCTCACTCCACCAACACCCGGTCCCAGAAGGCACGGGCGAGCGAACGCGGAAAGTGGCCCGTACCGGCTTGGATGGTGGGGATCCGCGTCGCCAACTCGGGATAACGCAGGGCTTCGTTCAGGAAGACCTCGGTTTCGCCAATGATGCGCGCGCGTGTTTCCTCCCAAGTCTCGTCGCGATGTTTACGGTAGCGGCGCTCCATCCCGCGCTTCCATGAGGTGCCGGGCCCATACTACTGCGTGGTTGTAGCGTTGCCTTCCGGCGGTGTCAGCGTGCAAAGCACACCCACGAGGCCGACACCAACCATTTCCAGTGGCAGCGGCCGGGCAAGCGCCCACGCCGGTATGGTATCCAGGTGGGCGAGTTCCGGGGGCAGGTTCAGGGCCGGGCGCAACGCCGCCACCAGCAGGCCGAGTATGCCCAGTAGCAATGGGGCCCCGATGAACCAGCGCGGGTCGTGCACCGCGAAGCACTGCCGCGCGACAAATACTCCGGTGAACAGCCCCACACCCACCGCGAAGTACACCTGACCGCGCAAGGTCCAAGCGCCCGCCGGGCCGCATAGCAGGTGCATGGCCAGCGCACCCGCTGCGGTTGTAATCAGCAGCACCAGCCAGCCCCGCTGCACGGTGTTCGCCGCTCCCTGGGGCAGTAGGGTTGCCCGGATGCGTGCCGGCCACGGTTGGGAGGACGCTGTACGGTTCCACATCGTAATGACCCAGGCACCGAGGACGGCCGGGATCAGCCACGCATACTCCCACAGCAGCCATGCGTAGGGCGCACCGCGTGGCGTGCCCTGCGTAGTGTTCGCCGCCAGTAGCCAGTGGTCGAGCACGCCGCCGGTTCGTCCACCCTCCGCGGCCCAAATGGCCAGGGCGAGCCCCATCGCCATCAGCGGGTGCCGCGCGTCCCCCGGGGTGAGCCACCGCGCTGCAATCGCCACACCGACCCACAGGATCAGTACTGCCAGCGGCATTGCCACGACGCCCAGGGCACTGCTCGAAAGCACCAGGGGGCGCTCGTGACCGCTCGGCAGCAGCGGCCCGACCATGTAGTGCAGCGCGAGCCACATCAGCAGTGCGGCCGCGAAGAACCGCAAGCGCAACCACCAGCCCAATGGCGTGCCAGGAGGTGTCGTGGAATTGGTCATTGGTTACAAACTACCCGTGCCTTACCCGGTGGGTCAACGGTGTCCCATGGGAATCATGGCCCGGTGGCTGTCCCTGCGTCACCCCCACCGCACCTATAATGCGGCGATGCCCGAATTGCCCGAAGTCGAAACCATTGTCCGGACCTTCCGCCCGTGGCTGGTCGGGCGCACCATTGTCGGTTTCGACTCCTCTTGGCCCAAGGGTGTTCAGCCCAGTGTCGCTGTGCTGCGGGCCGCCGTGCTGGGGCGCCGCATCGATTCCCTCAAACGCCGCGCGAAATTCATCGTCATCCAGCTTTCGGATGAAACCGCGGTCCTCGTTCATCTGCGCATGAGCGGCCGCCTCGAATGGGAAGCGGAGCAGCCCGCCGCGGCGCACGTCCGCGCCTCGTGGAACCTCGACGACGGCAATCGCCTGCTGTTCTGTGACGCCCGCAAGTTCGGCCGCATCATGCACACGCACGACCTCGCGGCGGCGACTGCGGGTCTCGGCCCGGAGCCCCTCGCCCGATCGTTCACGCCGGCAGTGCTGGCTACCCGGCTCAACACTCGCCGGCGTCAACTCAAGCCGCTCCTGCTGGACCAGTCCGTCGTTGCCGGGCTAGGCAACATCTACACGGATGAAGCACTCTTTCGCGCCGGTCTGCACCCGCTCACCGTTGCAGAGCACCTGCGACCGCCACAGATCGAACGTCTGCACACGGCCATCCGGGATGTGCTGCGGCTCGCCATTCGCAAGCACGGCACATCACTCGACTGGATCTACCCCGACGGGTGGATGCAGAAGCACCTGCAAGTGTATGGCCGCACAGGTGAACTATGCCGCGCGTGCGGCACGCCAATCCAGGCGTTGCGGGTTGGGCAGCGCGGTACCCACATCTGCCCCCGGTGCCAACCGTTGCCGCGGCGCCCGGGGCGTCGATAATCCCACCATGTGCGGCATCGCCGGTATCCTCAATCTGCGACCCGCGGCGCCCCCGGTCAGGGCGGCCGAACTGGAGCTTATGGCCGCCAAGCTTGCCCACCGCGGGCCGGATGGCAGCGGCGTGTACGTGGACCCGCAGGGGCGCTGCGGGCTGGCCTTTCGGCGCCTTGCCATCATCGACTTGGTAAGTGGCGCGCAACCCCTGGCGAATGAGAGCGGCCGTATCTGGGTTGCTTTCAATGGCGAGATCTATAACTTCCGCGCGCTGCGCAGCGACTTGGAGCGGGTCGGACACCACTTCGCTACGCAATCGGATACGGAAGTGCTCGTCCATCTCTACGAGCAGTATGGCGCAGATGGCTGCCGGCAGCTGGCGGGTATGTTCGCCTTCGCGTGCTGGGATGAGGAGCGTGGCCGGCTGATCCTGGTGCGCGATCGTTTCGGCAAGAAACCGCTGCACTACGCGGTGCATGACAGCCGTCTGTATTTCGCCAGTGAACTGAAGGCAATTCTCGCGCTTCCCGGCATGCCGCGGCGGTTGGCACCCCAGGCCCTGCATGAGTACCTGATTTACCAATACGTGCCGGCGCCACACGCCATTTATGCGGGATTTCGCAAGCTGCCGCCGGGCCACCTGCTCGAGATTGAGCCCGTGACAACGTCGCGTGCGGCCGCCACGCCGCGCATCGACGACCTCACCCCGCGGGCCTACTGGTGCCTCGATCCGGCACCCTTTCATGGCTCGTACGCTGAAGCCCTGGATCAGTTGAACGTACTGCTGCGGCGCGCCGTAGAGCGCCGGCTGGTGGCCGACGTCCCGCTGGGTGCGTTTCTCTCGGGTGGACTGGATTCTTCGATTGTGGTGGCACTGATGGTGCAGCTCGGCGTACGCCCCCTGCGCACATTCAGCATGGGCTTTACGGATCCGCAGTATGACGAGACCCGCTTTGCCCGCCGGGTGGCCGCGCACTTCGGCACTGAGCACCATGAGCACCTTGTCGTGCCTGAGGCACACACGATCCTGGCACAGCTCGCGTGGCACTACGACGAACCCTTCGCCGACTCTAGCGCGATTCCGACCTATTACGTCTCACACTGGACACGTCAGCACGTAACCGTTGCGCTCACCGGCGACGGGGGCGATGAACTCTTTGCCGGATACGATCGCTACCGGGCTGCAGCGCTGGCCGAGCGGTTCGATCTGGTGCCGGGCGCGGTGCGGCGGGTTCTCGCGGCTCTGGCGGGCTGGTTGCCTCATGCGCAGCCGCGTTCGTGGGGGCACCGTACCTATCGCTTCGCACAGGCCCTCGCTGCACCGCCCGCGGATCGTTACCTCTCCTGGGTCAATGTATTCCCTCCGGCGCTGCTCGCAACCGGCTACCGACCCGAGTTTGCCGCGACACTTGCGCTCGACGCACCCTTGGATTGGTTCCGCGGGCTCTATGAAGCCGCGCCCGGACCCGCGGCCAACCGCGCGATCCGCACCGACTTCGCCAGTTATCTGCCGTTCGACCTGCTGACCAAGGTTGACATTGCCTCCATGGCCTGCGGGCTCGAATGCCGCGCCCCGTTCCTCGATCACGAACTCGCATCCTTCGCGGCCGCGCTTCCGCTGGCATGGCGGCTGAAAGGCGGCGGCAAGCACATTCTGCGGGATTGGGCTGCGGACAAGCTTCCTCCGGCGGTGCTGCGCCGCCCGAAGATGGGCTTCGGGGTTCCGGTGGGGCGTTGGTTCCGCGCCGAACTGCGGGATACGCTCCGCACCCACTTGCTGGCCCGAGATGGACTTTCCATGCGTATCTTCCGGCCGGAATGGCTAGCCCAGCTCGTCGAAGGGCATTTATCCGGACGTGCTAACTACGAGCATGCGCTCTGGGCACTGCTGATGCTCGAATACTGGCAACGGCAATGGGCCCCGCTCGACTTGGCCGACCTGCCTTGACCTTACGCCCGTTGCCCATCCATCCGATGGAGTGAAAGGGGTCGGTCTGCCCGGCCCCGCCCCGAGGAAGCTCTGCGCATGATCATCGAACAGTCGGATATCGACGCGCTGCTCGCAGAGGCCGGTGAATTGGCGGCATCCGCGGCGGAGTCGTTCGCGCCCGAGGCCGTAGCTCCGGTGGTCCCGCCAGCACGGCCGGCGCCACCCCGGCGCACGGTGAGTACCGGCTTGAGTGCCGCCTTGCAGCGCGTTTTGCGATTACGCGTACCGGTGATCGTGCGCCTCGCGCAGCGTCCGATGCCGATTTCCGCCGTTCGCGACATTTCGGTTGGTTCGATCATCGAGTTTGAGAAGTCTGTCGAAGACCGCCTGGACCTGCTGGTCAACAACCGGCTGGTCGGGCACGGACAATGTGTCAAGGTAGGCGAGAACTTCGGCTTGCGGCTCAGTGCGGTGATCAGCCCCGCGGATCGCGTGCGAACACTGGGGGAATAGGGCTCAGCGTTTTCGTCGCGGGAGCAGCAATCGCACCTCCGGCAGCCGCAGTAGTGCGCCGAGCAGCAGGTAGACGAGTGTTCCGACCGCGAGCAGCCCGAAGACGTTGAAGGCCCTGCCCGCCACGACGGATGGAATCCGGTTGGTGATCCCCTCCCACGGCGGCTGCAGAGCCAGCACGGTTGCCGCCGCGCCCAACGCCGCCACCACCATCGCGAGCATTCCCCGCAAGGTGCAGCCATTCAGAATCCGCATCCCGGTGCGGCGGTGCAGCAGGAACAGGCCGATGACCACCAGCAACAGCGCTGTGAGGCATGTGCTGTAGGCGAAGGCCTGCTCGCGGATGCGCGGCACGAAGATCAGCATGAGGTTGAGGCCCATGTTCAGAGGCAACAGCCCGATGCTGATCCACAACGGGGTGCGCACATCCTGCAAACTGTAAAAGGCCCGGATCACGATGTGCTGTGCACAGAACGCCCACAGTCCCAGGCCGTAGATCGCCACAATCTGTCCAGCCCGCAGCGAGTCCGCCGGTCCGAAACGGCCGTACTCGAACAGGAGTCGCACGAGCTGCACGGACAGCACGACCATCATGATGCCGGCCAGCAGGCCCTCAAAGACCGCGAGCCGCAGGGCCTGCCGCACCTCACCGGTCCAGGCCGGCCACTGCGCGTGTGTCGCAAGCCGGCTGAACGCGGGCAGCGCCGCCGTCGCGAGCGAGATCACCAGCACTCCCAGTGGAAACTGGTAGAGCCGTTGGGCATAGGTCACGGCGGAGAGTGCACCTTCGCGCAGGGGATACTCGAAGGCGAGCCCGAACCAGGAACCCACCGCCGGTCCACCCGCGCGCTGCGTCAACAGGATGCACACCTGCGCATCGAGGTAGACTCCGAAGGCGAGCACGCCCTGGCCCAGCAGCACCGGACCTACCAGACCCAGCATCCTTCGCACTGCCGGATCGCTCCAATGGAGCTCCCAACCCAGTGGAATGCCGTGCTGCCGCAACACCAGCCACAGCAACAGCAGTTGCAGCACACCGGCCGCGACCACCGTCACCGCGACGATGTAGACCTGCGCCTCAGGCCGACCGGGAAACCAGGTCGGAGCCGCGAAGCGGATCGCACCGATCATGGCGAGGTTCAGCACCACCGGTGCTAGCGCGGCCGGCACGAAACTACCGAGGCAATTCAGCAGACTTGAAAACAGTGCCAGTACGCAGATGGTCAACATGAAAGGCAGCATCACGGCTGTCAGCGTGAGCAGGAGCTGACGAGCCGCGGTTGCCTCCGGGGGGCCGCCGTGGAAAAGGGCGATCAGTCCGAGCACCATGCCAATCAGCAGAATCACCGTCGAGACCGCCACGGTGAGCAGGGCCAGCGTCCGGGCGAACAGTTTCCACGCCGCGGCCCGGCCGTCCTGTTCGAGCACGCGCGTGAACGTAGGCACAAAGGCCGCGGCCATCGCCCCTTCGCCGAACAACCGCCGGAACAGGTTCGGAATCTGGAAGGCGTAAACCCAGGCATCCTGGATCCAAGCCAGCCCGAAGGCGCTCGCGAGGAACATGTCCCGCACGAGGCCGGTCACGCGGGACAACAGCGTACAGACCGCGATGAGCTTCGCGGATCGCACGACGTTGTGGCCCGGTGCGGGTGGTGGCGCATGCTGCCCAATCTCGGCAGCAGGTGGAACCGGCGGCGGCGAACCGGGCTCGGGCATGGAGCGGATGATAGCGGCGGTGGTGCGTCTCGTGAAAAGTGGAAGCTGGAGCGTTGCCGGCGATACACGCAGGGTATGGGAAGGATGTTTGCGTGTGCCCTGGACGGGAGATTCTTGCGGCAGTCGCACTCGGGTAGCAGCCCCTTACACCTCTTCGAGCATTTTCAGGTAGCTGAAATACCGCCGCGCGCTGATGACACCCGCTTCGACCGCCGCCAGGATGGCACACCCGTCCTCATCGCGGTGGGCACAATTGCTGAAACCGCACCGGGGTACGAGTGGCACAAACTCGCGGAAACAAGCTTCCAGTTCGCCCCGCGCCACCCCCCACAAGTCAAACGCCCGGATGCCTGGAGTATCCACGACATAGCCCCCGCCTGCGAGCGGCAGCAGTTCCGCGAGGGTGGTGGTGTGCCGGCCTTTCTCGTTCTCCGTGCTGACAGTCTGCGTGGTGAGGTGGAGCCCGGGATCCACGGCGTTGATCAGCGAACTCTTGCCGACGCCGCTTTGCCCGGAGAGCACCGTAATATGGTCACGCAACAGCTCACCAAGCTCATGGATGCCCGCTCCGGTGACCACGCTGGTGCACAGACAGCGATAGCCAAGCTGGCGGAACTCCTCGATGACTTCCGTCACCTCCAGTCCGCCCTGCCGCTCATCGTCATCCTCGGTGCGCGTGTCCGGGGCGAGCAGGTCGATCTTGTTGAAACAGAGGAGTGGTTCGAGTCCACCCTTTTCCGCCGCCACCAGGTACCGGTCGACGAGGTGCGGCCGGAGCCGGGGCTGGGCGACGCTGACGACGGCGAGTAGGCGATCGGCGTTGGCAACGAGAATATGCTCACGTTGACGACGGTCGCGGCGGGAGAGGCGCGTCGTGCGTTCGGCGATGCGTTCGATGACGCCGATGGGCCGGCCGCCGTGCAGCCGGGCATGGTCCGAGAACCAGGCGCGGTCCCCGACCGTCACGGGTGAGCGCCCCGCAATGGAGCGCGTGCGCAAGACACGGCGGACAGTGCATTCCCAGGTGGTACCGCCGGACACATGAACGCAACAGAAGTGGCCGTGCACCTTGGTGACGACGCCCGAAAGCCAGGCGGATTCGTCCACGATGGGGAGGTTGTGCTCATCGACGATGATGGTGCGTTTACGTGAGAGTTCACCCTTTGCGCGTATCGACTCGTTACGTTGTGCGTCGTCGATTTCCCCATCGCTGGCGTGGTAGCGCTGGGTCCATTCGTCGGTCCTCCGGCGCACCTGGCGGTTCTGCCGGAATTCGACGCGGAGGATCTTGCGGTTCGGGCCCTTGCGCTTCGCCATATGTGGGATTCTAGCGGCTGGGGAGGGGGCGTTGCGGGTAGGGGGGCTTTTCGCCACAATGCCGGTCCACTCGATGGCAGGAGTGTTCGAATGACGATGGCGCAAAAACTGGCGGAGCGTACGCAGGAGTCGGCGTTCGAGCGGCTTGGGGCGAGCGTGGTGCATGAGGTGAAGCGCCGCGTGCTCGATTCGCTGGGTTGTGCGCTTGGGGCATGGTCGAGCCGGCCGGCTCGCGTGACGCGTGCAGTGGCGGAAGCCGTCCCGGTCAGTGGCGGGGCGAGCATCCTCGGTTCGCGGGCTCGGACCACGCCGGATCTGGCTGCGTTTACCAACGGGGCCCTGGTACGCTACCTGGACTTCAACGACACGTATCTCAGCAGAGAACCGGCGCACCCGAGCGACAACATCCCCGCCGCTCTGGCGGTAGGTCAGGTGTCCAGAGCAACAGGGCGGGACATCATCACGGCGATTGCGTTGGGTTACGAACTGCAGTGTCGGCTTTGCGACGCCGCGTCCTTGCGGGCACACGGCTGGGATCACGTGACCTACGGGGCGCTTTCGACCGCGCTGCTGGCAAGCAAGCTCTACCGTCTCACCGCAGAGCAGACGGTCCATGCACTGGGACTCGCAGGGGTGTGTAACTTCGCGACGCGCCAAACCCGTACGGGGCAGATCTCGGACTGGAAGGCCTGTGCGTTCTCCAACGCGGCCCGGAACGGCGTGTTCGCGGCCAACCTTGCGCGGCAGGGGCTGACCGGACCGCACGAGATTTTTGAAGGCCCCAAGGGTCTCTTCAAAATGGTCACGGGTCCATTCGAGCTGCAGTGGGCCAGCGGCCCGGACGACTGGATGATCACCCGGACCTACATCAAGTTCTGGCCAGCCGAGTATCACTCGCAGTCGGCGATTGACGCGGCACTGCAATTACGGCCACAGATCGGCGGGATCGATCAGGTCGAAGCGCTTTGGATCGAGAGCTTCGAAGCCGCGGTCAGCATCATCGGCAGCGAGCCGGAAAAGTGGCGCCCCACGAGCCGCGAGACGGCGGACCACAGCATGGGCTTCTGCGTGGCGGCGGCTTTGCGTGACGGCGACGTGACACGCGGTAGCTTCAGCGAGGCGAACATCCGCGATCCTCAACTACTGGGCCTGCTCGATCGCATCCGGATCGTGGAGACGGAGGACTGCAACGCGGGCTATCCCGACGGCATCCCCAATAAGTTGATCGTTACGCTGCCGGGCGGGCGCAAACTGGAGAAACTTGTGAAGTATCCGCGCGGGCACGCGGGGAACCCCATGACCGATGATGAGGTCGTGGCCAAGTTCCGGCGGCAGGCGGACGAGGTCGTGACAAGTGCCACGGCTGAGCGGCTGATTGAACTGGCGTTCAATCTGGACCGGCTGGATGACGTGGCGCCGCTGCTTGAATTCGAAACACGCTAGGGTCGTGCCAGCGGCCCCCGCGGCTCCTTCCGGAGCCGGGTACGGTCGGCGGAGCCCTGCGGCTATCATTGCGGTAAGGTACGGTCCCCGGTCGCGAGGATGGAAGGTTACACCATGGGCGAACAGGCCACGCTAACGTACGCTGGCAAACCATACACATTGCCGGTAGTGGTCGGCACGGAGAACGAGCGCGCGGTTGATATCACAAAGCTGCGGAGCGAATCGGGGCTCATCACCCTTGACGACGGGTACGGCAACACCGGCTCGTGCGAGAGCAGCATTACTTTCATTGATGGTGAGCAGGGCATACTGCGATACCGGGGTTACCCGATCGAGGAGCTCGCCGAGCATTCGACGTTTCCCGAGACCGCCTACCTGCTGATCTTCGGCGAGCTGCCGACGGCCGGGCAGCTCGAGGACTTCAAGCGGCGTCTGATCGAGCACCAGTTCATTCACGAGAACATGCGGCACCACTTCGAGGGCTTCCCCTCGACGGCGGCACCCATGGCGATCCTCTCGGCCATGATCAACACGCTGGGATGTTTTGAACCCACCCTAACACAGCCGAGTGATGATGTTCACTTCATCGATGCGTCCGCGCGGCTGCTTTCGAAGGTGCGTGCCATCGCGGCGTGGAGCTACCGCAAGGCGCACGGCCTGCCCCTGAACTACCCGCGTGCCGACCTTTCGTACACGGCCAATTTCCTGCATATGATGTTTTGCATGCCGAACCTGCCCTGCCAGCCGGCACCGGAGCTCGTGCGGGCACTCGACCAGATTTTCATTCTGCACGCAGACCACGAGCAGAACTGCTCCACCTCGACGGTCCGCATGGTCGGCTCAAGCCGGGCCAATCTGTATGCCTCGGTAGCGGCTGGGGTGTGCGCGTTGTGGGGGCCGCTGCATGGCGGAGCGAACATGGCCGTCATCAGCATGCTGGAGAAGATTCGTGCGAGCGGAACTTCACTGGCTGACTTCGTCGAGAAGGTCAAGACCGATCCGAACACGCGGCTGATGGGATTCGGTCACCGGGTCTACAAGAATTTCGACCCGCGCGCGAAGCTCATCAAAGAGGCCTGCGACAACGTATTGCAGGCCCTGGGAATCAATGACCCGTTGCTTGATATTGCTATGCAGCTCGAGGAAGTGGCGCTGAAGGACGCGTACTTTGTGGAGCGGAAGCTCTACCCCAACGTGGACTTCTATAGCGGGATCATCATGCGTGCGGCGCGTATTCCGGTCGACATGTTCCCGGTCCTGTTTGCCATCGGCCGGCTGCCCGGCTGGATCGCCAACTGGCGCGAGGTCCACATGAACCCGAAGGCGCGCATCTACCGTCCGCGCCAGGTCTACACAGGTCCGACCCAGCGGCCGTACGCGCCCCTCGCTGCGCGAACCTGATCCCGCAGTGCCGCTGTGCGCCGGCGTCGGGCTGCCGGCGATGGGCCAGAGGTGTGGCATGTCTGTCAGTTCACCGAGTCGCGCTGCGCGGTTGCGCGCGGCCGTGCGGGAACGCACGGTCGTGCTGCCGGGGGCCTTCAATGCCCTGACGGCGCGCGCGATTGAGCGGGCGGGTTTCGAGGCGCTTTATCTGTCTGGTGCGGCGCTGGCGAACAGCATGCTGGGTGTGCCCGACGTGGGACTGACCACGCTGTCGGAAGCGGCTTTCCACGCGACACGCTGTGCCGCGGTGACGACCGTGCCGATCATCACCGATGCGGACACGGGCTTTGGCGCCCCGGAAAATACCGCCCGCGCAGTGACCGAGTTTGAGCGCGCCGGCTTGGCCGGACTGCACCTCGAGGACCAGGAGTTTCCCAAACGCTGCGGCCATCTGCCCGGCAAGCAACTCGTGCCGGTGACGGAGTTCTGCGAAAAGCTCGCCGCGGCCGTGGCGTCCAGGCGTGATCCTGATTTCATGATTATCGCGCGCACGGATGCCCGCGGAGTTACCTCCTACGACGATGCCGTCGCCCGGGCCCATGCCTACCTGGCCGCTGGGGCGGATGCGATTTTCCCCGAGGCCTTGCAGGACCGCGCGGAATTCGAGCGGTTCGCACGCGATGTCCCCACACTGCTGCTCGCCAACATGACCGAGTTCGGCCGTTCCCCGGCGCTGCGGGTGGCTGACTTGGCTAACTTCGGCTACCGGCTGGTGATCTTTCCGGTCACATTGCAGCGCCTTGCAATGCGGGCGGTACTCGATGGCCTGGAGGAACTGCGCCGGTCCGGCACGGCCGAGGGACTGCTTGAGCGCATGCAGACCAGACAGCAACTGTATGACTTGCTCGACTACCAGGTGGCGCCGCCACCCTCCAGGGAGCTTCGTCATGACGACGACCGATGAACTGTATCGACCGGGGCTCGAAGGCATCATCGCCGGCGAGACCGCGATCTGCACGGTGGAGCAGGGCGGCCTGCAGTACCGCGGTTACGATATCGCCGAGCTTGCCGAACAGGCGAGTTTCGAGGAGTGCGCGTACCTGCTGCTCCTGGGGGAACTGCCGACCGCGGCGGAACTGCTGCGCTTCCGGAACGAATTGAACGGGTTTCGCGCCCTTCCGGGGGTGGTGCTGGATACCGTGGCGGCCATACCGGCCGGGGTACCCGGCATGGACGTACTGCGCTCGACCGTTTCCCTGGTGGCGCATTTTGACCCCATCACTGGAGATGACCGCGCGGCGCGGCGCGCCCGCGCCACGCGCCTGTTGGCCGTGATTCCTGGGCTGGTGGCGGCCCGGCTGCGGTTGCAGGCGGGGCAACCGCTGGTGGAGCCCGAAGCGGGATTGTCGCACGCGGCCCAGTTCTGGTGGCAGGCCTTCGGGCGCCGGCCCACCGAGTTGGAAGAGCGGATCATCAACCTGACCCTGATCCTGTACGCGGAGCACGAATTCAACGCCTCAACCTTCGCCGCACGGGTGTGCATGAGCACGCTCAGCGACCTGTATTCCGCGACGGTAGCGGCGATCGGTACGCTCAAGGGGCCATTGCACGGCGGCGCCAACGAGGAGACCGCCAAGCTCTTTCAGCAGTTCGACTCGGCCGAGGCCGCAGAGCAATGGGTGCGCGGCGCGCTGGCGCGGCGTGAAAAGATCATGGGTTTCGGTCACCGGGTGTACCGGGAGGGCGATCACCGGGCCCGCATTCTTGAGCGTTTCATCGAACCGCTCGGCCGGGAGCGCGAGGCCACGGGGCACGTGGCGGCCTACTTTGCGATCAAGGACGCGGTCTGGAACGCGAAGAGAATCCACATGAATCTCGATTACCCCTGTGGCATGGTGTACCTGCTGCTCGGGCTGCCCCTGGATGTGTACACACCACTCTTCGTCGCTTCGCGGGTCAGTGGGTGGTGTGCGCACGCGATCGAGCAGGTGGAAAACAACCGGCTGATCCGGCCACGGAGCAGGTATATCGGTCCGCCGAAGCGTAAGTTCGTGCCGCTGGCACAGCGTTAATGCGGAAGTGGCGGAAAGGCGAGTTGCAGGTGGCTACGGACAGTCGGGGGCTCGCGTGCAGATTCAGACGGATTGGTACGGGACCGGCGGTCTGCCGGTGCCCCGTTCATACCGGCTGACCACGCGCTGTGCCCCGATTCCTGACGCCCGGTTCAAAATGCCGCGGTGACGGCCCACCCGGAAGGGCGGGCCGCCACCGACGTGCGGGGGCGCTGGTCTGGCTTCGGTGTCGGGTGTGTGTCCGGCGCTGTCGGTCTTACCCGAGCAACTGGAGCACGCTCTGCGGAGCCGCGTTGGCCAGCCGCAGGACCTGTCCGGCCGACTGCACCAGAATCTGCTGCCGCGTCATGTTGCTGGTCTCGACCGCGAAATCTGCGTCGCGGATCGAGCTCTCAGCCGCCGCCAGGTTCTCGTACTGCACTTGCAGCGACGCGTGGGTCGTATCGAGGATATTGCGCTCGAACGAGCCGAGCCGGCCGCGCAGTGTGGCCACCTGCGTGACGGCTGCTCGCACGACCGATTGGGCCTGGCTGTAACGGCCGCTGCTCAGGTCGTTGGCCTGACCGGAGCCGAGGGTCCACAGATGGCCGGTCTGGCCGTTCCCGAGACTGGTGACGTCCACGCCGTCGATTCCGATCGAGGCCTGGCCGATGAGGTCGAGCCGCGGCGTCAAGGCGAAGAGCGCACCGCCGCCGGTTACGGCGAACTGGGCGACGCCGCCGTTGGTCACACCGGCGAAGGCCGAGGTGAGCTGCATCTCGGCGTCCAGCGTACCGTTACGGACGCTGACCCGCAGACCGTCGGCCCGCACGGTGGCACCGTTGACGGTCACAATGGCATCCTGGCCGTCGTCCGAGACTTCGTTGCCGGCGGTGAGGGTACCGAAGTCGCCCTGCAGGGCCCGGACGCGAACGAATTGCTTGGAACCGAATTCGCTGCTGTAGAGGTAGACCTGGTTTGACGTGCCCGATGCGTACACGCCGGTGAGATCGGTTGACTGGTTGATCGCTTCCTTGATGCTCGCGACGTTGGCCGAGGCGAACGTGATGCGCTCGGTACCCTTGTTGCCGGTGATGGCGATCGTCACCGGGGTGGCGCCGATCGAACCGCCGGAATAGAGCAGGCGCGCCTGCGACGCCGCGGTTGTGACGTCGACCGCGACCGTGCGCTTGCCGCCGTCCGGGATGCGGACGGCATTGAGCTGCAGGTGGGCAATCTTGGACGACGACACCGAGGAGGTCTGGTAGGCCAGTCCGCCGGCCAGCAGCTTGCGGCCCTGGAGCTCGGTGGTGGCGGCGATCCGGTTGATCGACTCAAGGATGTTGTCGATCTCGGCCTGGTTGGCGAGGCGCTCATCGTTGCTGATGCCGGTTTCGTTGGCCGACTTGTCGATGAGCTCCTCCAGATTGTTCAACATGCTCGCAATTTCGCCGAGGCCCGACTCCGCGACGGCGATGACGTTGGTCGCCCGCTGGATGTTGGACATGGCGGCTTCGAGCGCGCGGCGCTCCGTCCGCATGGTCTCGGACGCAATCAATCCGGCGGGATCATCCTTGGCACGGTTGATCCGCAAGCCGGTACTGAGGCGTTCGAGTGTCGTGAACAGATTGCTGTTCTGCATCTGCACGACCCGCTGTGCGACGATCGAGGTAACGTTGGTGTTGATGCGACTCATAGTCCTGCGCCTCCGTGGGCGACTTCGCCGGTGGCCCCGACGCACATGCGTTGGTGGGGCGGCGGCACCCTGACACTGTTCCGAAGCCGATGCCGGTCAGCGCCGACC
Source organism: Phycisphaerales bacterium (assembly GCA_016716475.1). Taxonomy (NCBI): domain Bacteria; kingdom Pseudomonadati; phylum Planctomycetota; class Phycisphaerae; order Phycisphaerales; species Phycisphaerales bacterium. Next base: position 1,123,754 of record JADJWG010000002.1, on the reverse strand, counting down.
GAGCACCATTTTTCCAAGACACCAAGGGCATCGTCCGGAAGATACGCCAGCTTGATTAAGGGAGCCGCGGGAATCAGGGACGCTGCGGATTTTCAACCACCCGCCGGCCGGGGTCGCATAAAAACGGCCCGGCCGGCGCCCGAGCGGGAGATCGCTCGAACACCGGCCGGTGAGGTCCCCTGGCTGCGGACACCGGGGGCTTAGCCGCCGAGCAGCCGCAGTACGGACTGTGTGGTCTGGTTCGCGAGCGTCAGGACGGTTGTCCCGGCGTTCACCAGGATCTGGTCGCGGGCCAGTCGGGAGGTTTCGTGCGCGAAGTCGGCATCGCGGATGGTCGACTCGGCCGAGGTCAGGTTCTCCATGGTGATGTTGAGCTGGTTGGCAGTGGTGTCGAGCGTGTTGCGCTCGAATGAACCCAGCCGGCCCCGCAGCACGGAGATGCGGGTGATCGCCTCGTCCACAACGCGCGACGCGCGGTTGAACTGCGGTGATTCCGTCGTCAGGGCGTAGTTGCCGCCGGTCTTGACATCGGAGAGGTAGCCGATCGAGGCGTTCCCCAGTTGCGAGGCATGGACCGAGTCGATGGCCATGTTCACCTGGAGATTGGTGTCGACACGGGGCCCGATTTGGAAGAGCGCGCCCCCACCGGTGATGTTGAAATTGGTCGTGTAGGTCGAGGCCGACACGGTCATTTCCAGATCCAGCAGCGAGTTTTTCATGAAGACGCGGTTGCCCACACTGCGGGTCAAACTGCCGTTGATGAGCGCCACGGCATCGGCCCCGCGGTCGTCGTTGGTCGTCGTGGGGAAAGCGCCCGTGCTTGAGAGGGTCCGAACCGTGACGAACTGGCGGCTGCCATAGTCTTCGGTGTGGATGGTGAGGCCGCTCGCACCACCGGCGGACAAGCTCGCCTTGACACCCGTGGCGTCGGAGACCGAGTTGATGGCCCGGGCGATCTGCGAGGCGGGTGTGCCGTTCGCGAACGCCATGGTGACGACGCCGTTGGGGCCGCGCAATTCGATGGTGATATTACTGGCTCCGGCCGAGAGTGCCGCGTAGGGGAAGGCGATACGGGCCTGCTCGGCCGGCGCAACCACGTTCACGTTGACAGCCACGCTCGACTGCAAACCGAATTGCGTGGCATGGATCTGCAGATCCTTGACATGCTGGTTGTTCACACCACTGGTCTCGTAAGCCAGTGAGCCGTCGAGCAGCTTGCGGCCCGCGAAGGTGGTGGTATTCGCGATGCGCGTGATGCTGTCGATCGCGGAGTCGATCTGGAGCTGGTTGGCCTCGATCTCTTCACTTGAAAATGCGCCCTCGTTGGCGGCCTCGACGATCTTGGCCTTAATGTCCTTGAGCAGTGCGGCGACTTCGTCGAGCGCGCCTTCGGCGGTGGCGACGATCAGCTTGGCGCGCTGGGTATTCGAGACCGCTTGGCCGACGGCGCTGATCTCGGCCCGCAGGCGCTCGGAGACGATGAGCCCGGCCGGATCGTCCTTGCCGCGGCTGATCCGCAGGCCGGTGCTCAGGTGCTCCATGGTCGTGTTCAGCCCACGGTGGGCCTGATTCAGGTTCCGTTGCGCCGTAAGCGCACTGACATTGGTGTTAATGCGAGCCATTAGCCATCCTCCTTGAACGGTTCGTGGCTGAGGTACGATTCTGGTGGGAAAGGAACGACCGGGGACGGGGGCGGGATGTTACGCTTACTTCTTGGCGCGCGGCCGTGGGGCCGGCGGCGCTGCGGGCACAGCCGCCAGATCCTCGGTCGTTATTCCGGCTGCCCTGCGATTCTCGCGTTGAATCGCGTCGAAGACTTCCTTGCGGTGCACGCTGATCTCGGCGGGTGCCTCGATACCCAGCCGCACCTTGTCCCCCCGGATGTCGACGACCGTGATTTGCACGTTGTCGCCGATGATGATGGATTCGTCGCGTTGCCTCGAAAGCACCAACATTCGCGGCTCCTTCCTGAATGATGCCGATGCCGGGCCGGACAGGCGGCGCGGGAATCGCAAGGTCGCAGAGGGCGGTACCTGCTGCGGTTGCGCCCCGGACGCGTGCAGCGTGGTGCCCGTTGTGGGCGTCCCAGTCTCCACGATTCTCGTTACGACCCGCGTCCATTATAGCTGGCCTCTCCGGTAGAAAGCTACTGCCGCCTTACGCCGTGCGAACCGCCGCCGCCGGGGCGTCCAGCAGGCGGTGGCGGGTGCCGTAGCGCTTGTCCGACAGCACGAGCTGTCGGGCATTCAGGACCCGAGTGCCAATCACAAGTGGACCGAGGAGATTGGCCGTCAGGTCCGCACCTACTTTGTTGACGATGACCAGCACCTGCGTGTCGGTCGGGTCTGCAATCCCCAGGGCCGCCAGGTCATCCTTCCGGATCGGCACCTGGTAGTCCGGCACGAACGGCACGGGGTCGCACACCACGAACGCAAGATGCGGATCGTCGACCGACTGCATCCAGAAGAACACCGGGTCCGGTCCAGTCTGGAGCAGGGCGAAGCGCTTGTGCTGTGGAAATCCCAACAGCCCCTCGGCGAAGGTCATGAGTTTTCCTTCGTCCACTTCAATCGTGCCAAAGCGCGTCGTTTCGATGAGCATCACACGGCTCCTGCGGCTCGGATTTCCATCTGGTTTGCCCGGCGGGGGGGCCGGCCGGCGTCGGCCGACACTCCAGTTTGCCACCCGCCGAACCGGACGCTTCCACCGTCCGGTCCGCACTCCGCGGACCAACCGGGGCGACAAGCGGCCGAGCCAGGCCGGCACTGTCGCACCCGCGTCCTCCAAGCTTCTCTCCCGATCCAAGTCTTGCTGCGGCGCGGCGTTCGAGCCGTGCCGGCGGCCTCAGCGCAGATAGTCCAGCAAAGAGAGATTCAACATTTGCGCGGATGTCTGCATGCTGGCCTGAAGCGCCGTCTGCAACTGGGAGAAACGCACAGCCGCATCGGCGATGTCCGTGTCACGTACGTCACTCAGCAGGATCTGGGTCGCTGACAATTCCGTCTCGATTCGTTCCGAGCGGTCCGCCAGGGACCGCGCCTGTGAAGCCATCTGGCCTTGCACACGTTGCATCCCTTGCATGACGCGTTCCAGACGCGCTGCGGCCGCCTGCATTCCCAGCCGATCGTTCGCCAGCATGCCGGCGCGCAGCTCCAGCAACGCGGTGAATGGGCTGTCCACACGGTGCGGATGCACGTCCCGCCCCGTAATCCGGTTACCAACGGGGGGTTCGTCGAGGCCGAGGTCGCGAATCACGCTCGTGTTGTTGGGCGAAGTCAGCGTCAGCGTCCCGGCCCCCGTCGTGTGGTCCGTGAGCTGCAGTCCGTTCCCGTTTTGCGCGAGAGAGGCGGTAATTGCGCCCCCGGCCGCGTTGTTCAGGCGCGTGATGACGTCGTCCAGCGTCAGGGTGCCGCTCAGATCGACCAGCACGTTGGTTCCGTCGGCGGTCGTGATGCGCAGGTCGTGTCCCGGTCCGGTGCCGACACCACCGCCCCCGTTGATTTCCGCGAGCCGCGTACCGCCGTGCAGCGAACGCAACCCCAGGCGAGTGGCAGTCTGGCCGCCGTCTTCTTCGATAGACAGGGCGGTGCCGGAGACTCGGTTTTGGACGTTGAGCGTACGGCCGTCGTCGTTGATGCGTGCCCAGACACCGGCTCCGGACTCGTTGAAGCGGTTAAGCACATCCTGGATGGTCTGGGCTTCGCGCAACCCGATCGTCACGACATCCGGCCCGTTACGCACGCTCAGCGGCGCGTCGAGCTGAAGTCCGGCGCCGGCGCGCAGGTCGGAAATCCGCGTCTGCAGGGTCAGGCGCGGGTCAAGATCCACAGCGTTGCGGATCGGCTGGTCGAATGCCCCGGCCAGGCCGAGATCGCCGGCCAGACTCCCGCCCCCGACATCGGTGATCGTGACCTCGCCCAGCTCCACGCGGTCGCGCACCAGCCGGATGCCGACGGGGGTCAGTTCCGCACGCAGGCCGGCCGGAAAGTCGGCGTTGAGTCGATCGACCACCTGCCCTACGGTGGCGGTTTCCCGCAGGTCAATTTCATGGTTACCGGCGGCGGTCGCGATGGCGATCCGCCCGGGTGTCACGCCACGTCCGAGCGCACCATTCAGGTCACTCAGGCGGGTGTGGAGCCGGACGGCCGGGTTGAGATCCACCGCCCCGCGCACCTCGCTGGACAACGCCCGGAAGAACTCGGTGCCCGGTACGGTGAAGAAGTCGGCCGTAAGGTTTGAGTCGACCATGGTCTCGAGGCGTTGATCGTCACCTTGGTAAAGCACCCCGGTCCCGTGCCAGGTGAAGGGCTGGGTGCCGCTCTGGCCGCCGAACAACCAGGTATTGAGGTAGCGGCGGTTCGCAATGCTGAACATGCGATCGAGCAGACCGTCGGCAACGGTGACCAGCGCCTGGCGCTCATCTTCGCTGAGCGTGTCGCCGACGACCTGCACGGCGAGGGCCTGCGACTCGCTGAAGATCGCGAGGGCTTCCTGCATGGCACTGTCGATCTCGGAGACCGTCGCATTGACCTGGTCGAGATTACTCTTGACCTGGTTCATCCAATCGATACGCCGTTCGAGCACCACCGCGCTGGCGGAGCGCACCGGGTCCTCGCTGGGCCGCAGGAAGGCGAGGCCCGTGGCGATTCGTGTCTGCTGGTGGTAGAGCGCGAGGTGGTTGGAACGCAGTGCCTCCAGCAGATTGGTTGTCCGCTGGTTGAAGCTTACGCGGGCCAGGTTAATCGCTGAAATTGCCATCGTGCTTGCTCGGCTGCCCTATCGCACCAGGGCCAGGACTTCGTTCGAGAGCGAGTCGAGCACCGACAGGAAGCGGGCCGCCCCCTGGTACGAACGCTCAAATTTCGCGAGATTGATGGCCTCTTCGTCGAGACTCACGCCGCTGACCGCTTCACGTTGTGCCAACAGACTGCTGTACACCGCGTCCGCGGCTTCGTAGGAGGTCAGTGCGCCCGCCACCGTCACACCCAGCCCGTGCACGGTGGACTGGTGAAACTGCTCGATGCTGACCCCGCCCAGCAGGTCGGATGTGCGTTCGCCCAGCAGTGCCAGACGACCGGCATTGCGGCCGTCGCCGGGGGCACCGTCGAGCGAAGTCGCCAGCAGGCGCGGATCGCCCTTCAATGTGCCGTTCACCGCGATCGTGCTGGCATTTGTGCCGTTAAAGAATGTGCCAAGTCCCAGGGCCGCGAGCACTCCGGAGGTGTCCTCGGAGAAAGAGAGCTCGTAACCGGCCTGGGCTTGCAGGTCGATACGGCCGTCGGGCGTAAAGCCGACGCCGACCTGGCGGGCGCTGCCGAGGGCGGCCGCGAGTCCGAGGAGCGTCGTGTCGTTGCCGCGCAGGCCGTCCAGATCGATTTCCACCTGCGTGGTGGTGACACTGCCGGTTGTCTGGTCGCGGACGTGAACGAGGAAAGTTCCGCTCTGCACTGAGAAGGCGAGGCCGGCAGCGGCGTTGTTGAGAGGTACGCTCGGATTGCGGACCGGGTAAGTGCCGGTGAGCTGGGTGTAGCCCCGCAGACCCTGCCCGCTGCTGTGTACGCGGTTGACTTCGTAAATGAGGCCCCGGGCGAGGCCGTCCAGCCGCTCGAGCTGTCCGCCGATGTGCTCGTCGCGGGTCTGGAGCACGGCGCCGAGCCGGCCGTCACGGATGCGGACCGTGCCCTGATTGTCGGCGAAGCGGACCTCGAGTCGCGCCAATCCATCGCGGTTGACAACCTGTGTGGTGAAGCCACGGGAGCGGGTGAAGTCGACGACCGGCTCGCTTCCGACGTAAACGTTCACCACGCCGCCGCGCTGTTCGCGCACCTGAATGTCCATCATGGTGCCGAGTTCGCGCAGGAGCGTGTCGCGGCGGTCGCGCAGGGCGGCGCTGCCGCCGGGGCTGCGGGCCTCGGTGGTGACGATCAGCTCGTTGAGCTTGGCCACTTCATCGACGATGCCGTTGGCGCGTTGTGTCATCTGCGCGACGGTCGTGTTCAGATCGACCACGTGCTCCAGGAGTCCGGAACGGTGCCGTTGGAGAGATTGCACGACCTGATCGGCATTCGCGAGTACCAGATCGCGCGCTGTGGTCTCGAGCGGATCGGTCTGCAGATTGCCGAGCGATCCAAAGAAGTTTGTCAGTTGGGTGGAGAGGTCGGTCTCGGTCAGTTCGTTGTAGAGCCCCTCGACGCGGCTGAGGGTCTGGTAGCGGAGTTCCGCCCCGCTGCGTGAGCCGAGCGCCTGCCGTAACCGTGCTTCGACGGCTTCGTCGATGTGGCGGCTCAACCCGGTGAGATTGACGCCCAGCCCCGGCGCGATGCCCACACCCGCATGTCCGCCGTACAGCGCTTCGAGCCGGCCGGTCAGCCGCGTGTAGTTCGGGTTACCGACGTTCGCGATGTTCTGGCCCGTGACCGCCACCGCCGCCTGGTACGCGGCGAGAGCGCTCTGGCCGATGCTGTAAGCTGAACCTAACACGGCAAACCTCTTAACCGACGGCGTCGACCCAGGTGCGCGTCGCCCGTGCGTCGCGCTGGCCAGCAGGCCCATACAGGGGGGTGGCGGTGGTGACACCGGCCACCTCGGCAAAAATGCCGCGAATGTGACTTTGCAGTTTCTGTGCCACCAGCGCGACGAGCTGGTTCTTCCGCTGCAATTCCTCGGCGGCGGCCTGCAAACCCGCACTGCGAGCCCGCAGAGATGATGCCAGCGGCTCGGGCAAGGTGGCCGCAAGGTCGCCGAGCGTCACGCCTTGGTCGGTGGCCACGTGCAGGGCCTGCGCGGCGCGCGCAAGAACCGCCTTGCGCTGCTGCTCGCGCCGGAAGACCTCGCGCAGCAACTGCTCTTCGCGCGCGGCGCAGGCCTCCAGTGCCGGCGTGTCCGCCGCCCGCAGGGCCGTGATCTTGCTGCCCGCGAGCTGCGCAAGTTGCTGGAGAACCTGCTGGAACTCGGCCAGCTCCTGCGCCAGCGCAGGCAGGACCTGCGCGGCTGCCGGACTGAGGCCGGCTCCCGGGCGGGGCGCCGCAGGATGGGTGGCGGTCGGCCGTGTCATGCGGCGGGCTCCTCGGTCAGGCGCTGAGTAGCGAGTGTGGCGGGCCAGGCGACCCGGTCGGCACCTGGGCCCGCAGGTGCGGTCCGTGGCGGCGCGGTGCGCACTTTCCCGTGCTGCGACAACTCACGGACGACGTGGTCGTTCAACCCACGGTCGGCCAGTGCGACGCGGTCGGCGATACGCTGGTCGAGCTGCTCACCGAAAATGGATTCGGTTTGTCCGCCGTCGATCCAGTCCGCCTTGAACGGTGCGCGGCGGGCCTCCGCTAACAGCGGTCCGAAGAACAGCTCCGTCAGAAATTGCGCAGCCGCCTCACGGACCGCCGGGTCCGACTCGGTGGGCGCGGCTGGGCGTGGGGTTGCTGCCGCCGGAGGGTAGAGTGCGGAGGTCAACGCTGAAATTGCGTGCAGCACGGTGGTTCCTCAGCGATACTGGATGCGCGCGTGCAGGGCCTTGGCACGGTGCAGGTGCTCGATGGCGTCGATGATCTGGTCCGGGGTGGCCTGAATCGCGGACAAGGTACGGAAGAGCTCATCGAAGCCGACGGTGCGGGCGGCGGTGGTGTCGGGGGGCGCGGTCTCCGGTTCACCTTCCCGGGGTGCTCCGATGCGCAAGGTGCCGAGACCCGGAATTTGCAGCACCGCCGGTGACACGCGGACAGAAGCCGTGAATGCAACGTTCCGCGTGGCACGGTCGATGGTGACCAGCGCGGCCGGCTCGGGCAGATCGAAAAGCGGGGCCTGTTGCACACGGCTGATGAAGCGGGCCAGGTCCCCCTGCTCATACGGCGGGACGTGGACCAGCACGTTTTTTGCGTCGAGTGCGTGGGCCAGTGGGATGAGGCCACCCTCGTCGGGTGTGTCGCCCGAGAGCGTCGGCGCGAGTGGGCCGCTCAGTTCGTGATTGATCGACCGGGCCACGAGATTGGCCCAGGTAAAGTCGGCGTGCGTGTCGTCGAGCACCAGCGTGATGACGCCCTGCCGCAGGAAGTTGTAGACCACGTCCTCTTCGAGCACGGCCCCGGCGGCGATGAGGCCCCGCGTCGGGGTACTGGCATCCGGTGTTGTCACACGGCCACCGGCCAGCGCAAAAATAGTCCAAGTGCCGGGATCTTCGGGATCCAGCGCGGCATACTGCAGTGGTGTGGTGAGAAGTTGCCCGCCTGTGAGCCGCGTGGCGGTTCCCAGAGTCGAGACGGTAACGTCGATCGTCTGGCCCTCACGCGCGCCGAACTCGGGGATCGTGGCTTCCACAACCACGAGCGCGATGCTCTTGTTGCCTTTGACCTCGTCGAGGTTCAGCACGGGGGCATGATGCCGTTCGTGCAGCTTCATCAGGGCACGAATGGTCGGGACGTACTTTTCACCGTCGCCGGTTCCGGGCAGACCCACCACCAGGCCGAAGCCCATCAGCTTGTTCGTGCGCTGCCCCTGCAGACGGGCTACATCCTGCACACGAACCTGGGCGACCGCGCCAGCGACCAACAGACCCACAGCGAGCAGGGCGGCGGCCCGTGGAACGGTCGATCGCGCGTGCATGCTGGGCTTCCTCATCGGCTGCTGTTCCTTTCCACGTCTCATCTGAACCTCGGTGCCCGGGGGCTTCCCGGCCCTCGTCGACTAGAACGGCCGGAACAGGTCCAATCCCCGCATCAGCCAACCGCGGCGGGTCGCATCGCGGACGATGCCCGCGTGCTTGACCTTGATCTCCGGCGCCGCCATCTGTGTACTCAACACGGTGTTCTGCGGCGTGATATCGATGGCGCGGCACTCGCCCGTAAGCGTGATGGTGAAGCCCTCCTCGTCGATCTCAATGACTTTGCTGGCTTCGAGAACGAGGTTGCCATTTGGCTTTACGTCCACGACCCGCGCCGTGACCCGCGTCGTCAGCTCGTCCTTGCGGTCGTACTTTCCATCACCGCCGTACTTGTTCTTGAAGTCGAACAGTGCGGCCGGGTTGCCCTCGGGAAACTGCGCAGGGACGAGTCCGGCTACGCCGCTGAGGCGGATCCACTTGGACAGCTCCGTGTCAAAGCTCCAGTTCTTGTTTGATTCCATCTTGCCGTCGGTCGTCGCGCTCTTGCTCTCGCGCACGATGATCGTGACCAGGTCGTGGACCTTGACCTTCTCCGGCTCGGGCACTTCTACCGCGAACGGTGAGACGCGCAACAGAGTGCCGTTCGGACGGGGCTTGATCCGTTCCGCCGCGAGCGAGGCCTGCCAAGTGGCGTGCTCCTTGGTACCGCCCGGGCCGCGCGCGGGCTGGGTCGTCGGACTCGGCCGCGGACCTTCGGGCGCCGGACCGCCAAAGAGGGAGTTCCGCTGGGCAAGGGCCGGCGCCGCAAGGCCGAGCACCAGGAGGGCGAGAGCGACACGTGCCGACATTGTGATCCAAGGTGAAGCGTTCATAGGTCTGCTGCTCCCTGCTGGTGCTCAGGAGTCGTTGGAAGAAACCAGCCGCACGGTCCCCAGCGCTGTGACCACGCCGTCTACGATGCGCCGACTGTTTCGCTCGTGGCCGAGCCGGACCCGGACCGCGTCGCCGAAACCGCCCGAGTCGAGCGCAATCCCGCTCAGTTGCAGCCGCACGCCACCCGACTCATTCATGACGGTGACGGGCCGCGAGCGTGCAACCAGCGGCGCCGCTTTCACCACGTCCGCAGTGATCAGTTCGCCGATGGGCGTGAATTTGCGAATCTGCAGGCCGACGAGTTCCTCGCGCGTGGCAAAACCAAGCGCCGTGGCGTCATCGAAGGTCTGTGGTTTCAGGGTGAGATCCTCCCGCCGCAATGCGTTTCCCGGGTTCAGGGGGCGGGCCGCTACCGCCACCTGCCGAACCAGGCGGACGTGTGCGAGGATCTCGATGCGGCGCTGGGCGTGGCCAGCGCGGCGAATCAGCACCCGAAACGTGCGCAAGCCGAGTGGACTGCGGTCTCGTGAACTGATGGAGAACTCCCACGGGGGTGTCGTGAGGCGCAGGTACTGCTGGCTGGCACCCTCGAAGCGCAGGTCGGCATGGCCGCCGAGTGCCCGCAGCTCCGCGTCGACGTGTGCCCGCAGCACGTCTGCGAGCGTCGGCATGTCCAGGTCGCCCACGTCTTCGCGCGGGTTGCGAAGCAGGGGGGCGGTGACATTGCCGGTAGCATCCACCGGGCGGACACGCACCAGTGTGCACTCCATGGCACCGCTGACAAGGACACGGGCGAGGTTGATTCCGATCGCATCCAGCCGGGCCATGACTTGGGCGTGCGTAATCAGCGGCGGCATCTGCTCGCCCGTGCCGGGGAGGAGCGGAGCGGCTGCCAGCGCTGTGCGCAGCTCCTCACGCGCCACTTCGAGCACCAGCACATCCGCGAGCGTTGGAATCGGACCGCTGATTTCAGCCCGGCTCATGAGTCGCAGGCGCTGCAACCCCTCCTCGGCCCAGGCGGCGCCGCCGGTCCCCAGCAGCGCCGTGAGCAGGATGAGTGCGTTCCTCATTTTCATGTTCCTACCTCCGCGGCTCCGCCGCCGGTGTCAGCCGCGTTAACGCCGCAAACTCGCGATGGTGCGCAGGGATTCGTCTGCGGCCTGGATCGTCTGGGAGTTCATCTGGAAGACGCGCTGGGCCTTGATCAGCTCCACCAGCTCGGCTACTGCTTCGGTGGTGCTTTGCTCGAGGTGGCCGCCCATGATCTGCCCCCGCCCGTCCGTACCGGCGGTGCCCTCGATGGGTTCACCGGAAGCCAGCGTGGCGGTGAAGATGTTGGCTCCCTCGTGCAGCAGGCCAGAAGGATTCACGAAGCGCGCCAGTTCGATTTGACCGAGTTCCTGGGCGGTGCCGTCCGGCATCGTGGCGATGATCCGGCCGTCACTCGAAATACCGATGCGGTCACGCGGCACATCGTCCGGAATCGTGGGCGAATCCTTCAGCCGGTAGCCGAAGCTATGACCCAGCACGAGCTCACCTTCCGAATTGCGGATCCAGTTGCCGGCCCGCGTATAGCCCGTGCCGCCGCCCGGCAACTCGACCTGGAAGAAACCATCCCCCTGAATCATCGCGTCGAGGGGTTCGCCGCTCGGGATCGCCGAACCCTGCTTGAATAGCGTCTGGGTATTGCTCAAGGCCACACCCAGGCCGATCTGCGTACCCAGTGGCGATTCACTTTCGTCGCTGGTCTGCACGCCCGGCTGCTGCCGCAACTGGTACAGCAGGTCCTGGAAGTTCGCCCGCGCGGCCTTGAAACCGACGGTGTCCGCATTCGCAATGTTGTTGGCGATCACGTCGATCTTGGTCGACAGCGCCTGCATGCCGGTCGCGGCGGTGTGAAGTGCGGTAATCGCCATGGGGGTTCAACTCCTGATGCCGCGACCCTCAGCGGGCCGGGGGCTCGGCCAATTTCCACTGTTGCTAGACGCGCAGTGCGGAAGAGATCAGCCGACTGACCGTTTCATCCTGCAGCGCGATCATCCGGGCGTTGACCTGGTAGGCGCGCGAGGCCGTCATCAGGTCCACCAGTTCCGCGATCGGTTCAACCCCCGAGGTTTCGACATAGCCGCTTTGCACGAGTGTCGCCGGCGCCTCGGTCGCTGCGCCCTCCGGCGCGATGAAGCGGCCAGCGCCTGTCTTGCGCAGTGCGGTGTAGTTCGCCACATCTGTTACCCCCAACCGCGCGACCACACTGCCGTCTTGGAGAATCTGTCCGTGCTCGTCGATCGCGGTATCGGCGGCGTGTGGATTCAACCGGATGGGCACGCCGCCCGGACCGAGGATGGGGGCGCCGTCGGACGCCGCGACCAGCAGACCATCGGAGCGCATTTGCATACGTCCGTCGCGCGTGAACTGGGTCTGGCCCTCCGCCATTACTGCGAAGAAACCGGGCCCATGGAGCGCGACATCGTGCCAGTTGCCGGTGGGTTGCTTCGGTCCTTCGCGGAAATCCGTGTGTGTCGTACCAAGCCACAGCCCCCGGAAAGTCCTTCGAGATCTACGGCACTCGCGCCCTGCTGCAAGCCGGCCAGTGTGGCCGGCAGGCGCTCCGCGAACGTCGCCACGTCGCGTTTGAAACCGACGGTCTCAGCGTTTGCGAGGTTGTTCGCCAGGACCGACTGCCGGTACTCGGTCGTCATCATCCCTGCGGCGGAGTGGTACAGACCGAAGATCACGCGGTTTCCTCCGGTGTGTGCGGAGCCGGAACGGCGGGTGTGGTCGGTGGCAATTGGCCAGCGACCTGTTCCTCCGTGAAGCGTCGCCACGCCTCGGCCAGCACCCGCCGTCCCAAATGGCTCCAATCCGAGCAGGAAGCGGACGCGTCCGGCGGCGTGGTATGCTCCTGGGGCATGGGGCCACCGTGCGCGGCCGATGACGACCACCTTTCTGCCACCCACGTCCTGGGAAGCTGTCGTCGCATCAAGCTGCTCCCGACTCGGTTCGCGTCAGGTGAGGCACATCCATGTGCCGCGACCCCAACGCGTGCAAGGCACTAGGGCAGGGGGCATGCCAGAGGAGTGGAGACCGCCGGAGAGCGGCACGGGAAGATAGCTAAATAGTTGTAAGATTATGACTTAAGATGCAGAGTGACAGCGTCTCGGGGTGCTCTTCAATGGGTGTCCACGAGTCGGACTTTCGCGCGGCGCTTGCGCGGCCTTGCAGGATCTGCAGGGGCAGAAGCGGGTGTGGTCAGGCAGAAGTACTCGGCGGCGGTGTGAGTACCCGTTTCGCGCGGAGCAGTCGCCAACGTCGAGCCCGGCGGCGCACTTCCTTGCGCCGTGCTTTTACGGCTGCGGCCGCGCTGCGGGCCGCATCGTCCAGCTCCTCAATGCGTCGCAGGAGCGCTTCGACGTTTTCCGGTTGATCGAGGAAGGATGCGAACTCGCGCAACGTGCCGCGCCCGCGGCCGAAAGCATAAGGTTCGATCAGCAGGGCGAGTTGTGCTCCAAGGGGGGCGAGGGGCTTGTGGCCTTCAAGTATGAAAAGGGCGGCCGCCCCGTAGCCCCTGCGCACGAGCGCATGCGCCCACCGCTCGATCAACTCCCCGCGGCGCTCAACGGACAGTTCTTCCATGTTGCAACTGCTACTCTCTGCAATCGCTGCTCCCGATGGGCGCTTGAGCGGAACTGAGATGGTTACGACGTCGGGATACGCCGCAGCCAGCCGTAGGTATCCGGCGCATCACCCACCTGAACGGCTCGCAGCTTGTCGTACAACTCCGCACAACGCGGTCCGGGATGACCATCCTGCGAGTAGACGATCTTGCGATCGCGCCACGTAATGGATCCTACCGGCGTGATGACGGCCGCGGTGCCGCAGCAGCCTGCTTCGCGGAAGCCGAGCAATTCCTCGACGGCGACCGGTCGCCGCTGTGGGCGCAGTCCCATTTCCTGGGCCAGCGCAATCAGCGACTTGTTCGTGATCGACGCCAGGATGGACCCGCTTTCGGGCGTGATGTACTGGTCTTCGGCCGTGATCGCGAAGAAGTTCGCGGGTCCTGATTCGTCGATGTATTTCTTTTCGCGCGCGTCGAGGTAGAGCACCTCGGAATAGCCGCGTTCCTTGGCCCGGAGCGAGGCGCGCAGCCCGGCAGCATAGTTTCCACCCACCTTGGCATCCCCGACGCCGTTAGGCGCGGCACGGTCGTACTCCTCCTCGACGATCAGGTCGACCGGCTTGAAACCGCTCTTGAAATACGGCCCGACCGGCGTCACAAATACGATGAACTGGAACTCGGACGCCGGTTTCACGCCGACCTGGGCCCCCGTACCGATCACCAGCGGGCGGATGTACAGCGCTGCCCCGGTACCGTAGGGCGGGACGAACCGCCGGTTGGCCGCAACGACACGCTCAATCGCCGAGATAAACAATTCGTGCGGCACCGGGGCCATGTGGATCTTGCGGCAGGAGTGTTCCATCCGCTTGGCATTCTCGTCGACCCGGAAAACGACCACCTCTCCGGTGCGCGTCTCGAACGCCTTCAGACCCTCGAAGCACTGTTGACCGTAGTGCAGGCAAGTGGCGGCCATATGGATTGGGAGCGTTTCGTCCGGCGTGAGAGTGCCCTGGTCCCAGTGCCCATCGCGGAACAGGCAGCGGAGGTTGTAGTCTGTCCGATAGTACCCAAACGCCAGCGTGCTCCAATCGAAATCGGCGCGGGGGAGACCAGCGTCTGATCGATCGGTGGCGCAGGGTCCGGTGATGGCGGTCATGGCAACCTCCTTCCATAGGCAGAATAGGCCGGGCCGGCAGGGGTGGCAACTGACGGGATTCCTTGGAGCGCCGGTGTCTCGCACGGGTGGCCGCGCCGCCGAACGACTGGTTCCGTCGTATAATCCCGCCATGGACCATGCCGATGTGCCACCCACGGATACGACGTCTCCGTCGCGCGTCCACCTGCTCGACCTCGACCCAGCCGGACTGCGCAGTCTGTTCGAGACCTGGGGTGAGCCGCGCTACCGCGCGGACCAGGTGCTCGACTGGATCTATGTGAAAGGTATCGAACGTTTCGAAGAGATGACCAACCTCTCGAAAGGTCTGCGGGGCCACCTGATCGAACACTGCCTGCTCTACAGCGGTACGGTCACTGCCGAGACCATTTCCACCGACGGCACGCGCAAGTTACTGCTGACCTGGCCCGACGGCCGCTCGGTAGAATCCGTCTGGATTCCCGAGGCCGTACGGCATACCGCTTGCATTTCCTCGCAGGTCGGCTGCCCGGTTGGCTGCCGGTTCTGCGCCAGCGGCATCAACGGCGTGCAGCGCAACCTGACCCGCGGCGAGATCGTGGAACAGGCCCTCCGCGTGCGTCGCCTCGTCAACACTGCTGCGCAGGCGGAGGAGATCCCATCCGATGCCCGCCTTTCGAACATTGTGCTGATGGGTATGGGCGAGCCACTCGCGAATTATGATGCCGTGCTTGGGGCTGTGCGGACCATCAATGCTCCCTGGGGGCTGAACATCGGGGCTCGCAAGATTACGCTCAGTACCGTTGGGCTGCCCAAGCAGATCCGCCGACTTGCGGATGAGGGGCTGCAACTCAACCTGGCGCTGTCGCTGCACGCGCCCGAAGAAAATCTGCGTCTGGAGCTGATTCCGTGGGGGAAGGTCCCCATTCGCGAACTGCTCGACGCATGTGCTTACTACTTCGACCAGACCGGTCGCGAGATTACACTGGAATATGTGCTTCTGGATGACGTCAACATGGCCCCCGAGCACGCCGATGCGCTCGCTCGCATCGCCCGCCGATTGCGCTGCAACCTGAACCTGCTGCGGTATAATCCGGTTGAGGGCTTGCCGTTTCGCCGTCCAAGCAGCGAGTCCAGCTACGAGTTTCAACGCCAACTGCGTGACCGCGGCGTTAATGCCCACATCCGAACCTCCCGCGGGCAGGATATCGACGCCGCCTGTGGCCAGCTTCGCCGTAGAGTCGTCGCCGGTGCCGGCTTGGGGGGCACGTCCGAAAACTGATCCCGGTTGAATTTTAATCGTTCACGCGCACGCCGGCAAAGTTTGGCTTGGCATTCTCACGTAGCCGAAATATAGTCCATTAGGCCGTGGTTACCTCCGTAGGGCTGGATTCGAGAGACCGTGTGATTTCGCAACGGCACAATTACTTGTTCGCGACGCAGCGGTTGTTTACCGTGCTCGCGGCGATTGCGCTTTTGCTCCCGGCCCGGGCCCTGACGGGTAGTACGTGCTTGTGCTCGCACCACCCGCAGCAGACGGTAGGGCAGGTGGCGGATGATGTGGATGAGTCTGAAACCGCAGCCACCAGTACACCGCATTCTTGCTGCGGTGGAACGTTGGTGCCGATAGCATCCCTGCCTACGCCGACATCGAGCGACTCGAGCACCCCTGCGGACGAGCGGCCCTGCAGTTGCCCGCCTGGCTGCGAGGGACCCTGTGCGATCAGCAAAACACCAGTACCGCTGGATCGTGGCCTTGAGCACACCGACCTAGCGCTCCGTGGCGAGCAGCGCCTGCGCCCCCATTCCTTATTCACGCCACTTTCACGCGTCGCCTGCGACATCTTTCACCCGCCGCGCGCCTAGCCCCCCCAGGATCGAATCCCTGTTGGCGTATGCACTGGCGCTGGTGGGTAGCACCCTCCCAATCGTCCGTTCCCATACGCTTGCTGTTCTGGCTGTTGAAGCGGGTTGATCGCGCCACCGCGCAGAGTGTGGCTTCATTCGCAGGAGCATCCCCAATGACCACGCAGGAGCATCGCCGGGCCGGGCCCGCGCATGCATCTTCGTCCGGTACCCAGCCGCCATCCGGAGGCAACCGTCATGATCTTTCCGCCCTCGTGCGCGGAGGTACGGAAACCCCCGTGGGTTCCCATACCCTGGTACCACCGCCACGCGCGCGCTGGCGGACACGCATTCTGTTACCGGGGGCGGTTTTTGCTGCGACCGGCTTGGCGCTCCTCTATGCAGCAGGTACAGCGCTCTGGCCGGCGACGCCCGTTGAAGTGGTGCCCGTACTGCAACGCTCCGGGGTGGCGTCGGAAGAGCCCGCCGGGGTCACGGCGGCGGACAGCGGTGCGCCGTCTGTCCCAAGCGCCGGGGGGGCCACGGTCCAAGCCCCCGGCTGGATCGAGGCCGATCCGTATTCAATTGCCGTAACGGCCCTGGCCGACGGCATTATCGCGGAACTGCTCGTGCTGGAGGGGCAATCCGTCAGCGCCGGGCAAGTGGTCGCCCGTCTTGTGGACGACGATGCTCGGCTGGCACTTGGCCGCGCGGTGGCCGAACTGGCTGCGGCCGAGGCCCAGGTTGCCAGCGCCGCCGCGCAACTGGCGGCGGCCGAGGCCGACTGGGAGCACCCGATCGAACTGCGCCGGATGCTTGAGACGGCGCAGGCACAGTACGTCCAGAAGCAGGCGGAACTGGATCGTTGGCCGTTCGAGCTGGCGCAGGCCGAGGCCGAGGCCGAGTATGCGGCGGCTGAGTACGAGCGTGTGAAGCCGTTGCATTCCGCCGGGCGTGCCAGTGACATCGAACTCATCCGTGTCCAGCAGGCGCATGCCGCCCAACAGGCCGCGGTTGCGATGATGCAGGCCCGCCGCCCGATTCTCGAAGCGGAACTACAAGGGCTTGCCGCCGAGTTGCGGGCGGCGGAGGAGAATCTGCGTCTCCGCATCACGGACACGCGTAACGTCGCGGAAGCTCGTGCCATGGCCGCACAGGCGGCGGCCGCACGAGATGCCGCCCTAGTCGCGCGTGATGAGGCCGCCCTGCGACTCGAACGCATGGAAGTGCGCTCGCCGGCCGCCGGCATCGTGATGAATCGCCTCAAGGAACCGGGTTCTAAGTTGATGCTGGGCGGCGATGAGCCCCGCTCGGCGCAGGTCGTGCGGATCTACGATCCTGCGAAGCTGCAGGTGCGCGTGGATGTGCCGCTGGTCGATGCCGCCAAGGTCGGGGTGGGGCAACCGGCGGAGATCGTCGTCGATGTGCTGCCCGAGCGTTCGTTCCGCGGAAGGGTGACACGCATGGTGAACGAGGCAGACATTTCGAAAAATACACTGCAAGTCAAAGTCGCAATTGAGCAGCCAGCCGCGGAATTGAAACCCGAGATGCTCGCGCGGGCGCGGTTCCTGAGTTACGGTAGCGTCGCCGGCGCCCCTACCGTGGCAAGCGCGGGGCTGACCGTGTACGCGCCGCTCGAATTGTTGCACCGCATGGGTGACGACATGGCGCATGCCTGGGTGGCCGACGTGGGTCGGAACGTGGCCGTACAACGGCTCGTGCGACTGGGGGCGACCCAGGAGGACGGCTGGGTAGCGGTGGTGGATGGACTACATCCCGGTGACCGGTTGATCGCAAATTTGACGGGACTGCGCGATGGCCAGCGGATACGTGTGACGGGCGAGGCGGCGCTTGCACGCCATGGGCCGGACACCGGTCCGCGCCGCGAGCACCGACCACTGGGGAGGCATTGAGATGCACGCACCAGCCCAGCGCGCCCCTTACTTTCGGAGTTATTCCGCATGCCATTAATTGAATGCCGACAACTGACGCGGACCTATACCAAGGGCGAAAACCTCATCAAGCCGCTTGCGGAGCTCGATCTCGATGTCGAGGAAGGCGACTTCCTCGCACTGATGGGTCCGTCCGGCAGCGGCAAAACCACGTTGCTCAACCTGATCGCCGGCATCGACCGCCCGACCGCGGGCAGTCTGCGCATTGCCGGGCATGAGCTGACCCGGATGTCGCGCTCGCAGCTCGCCGCCTGGCGCAGCGAGTACATCGGCTACATCTTCCAGCTCTACAACCTCGTCCCGACACTGACTGCCTACGAAAACATCGAGCTGCCGCTCCTGCTGCATAAGCTCGGCCGCCGTGACCGGCATCGGAAGGTCGCACTGGCGCTGGAGCTCGTGGGCCTGGCCGATCGCCACGATCACTACCCGCGCCAACTCAGCGGTGGGCAGGAGCAGCGCGTCGCAATTGCCCGTGCCATCGTGACCGACCCGAAGATCATCGTGGCCGATGAGCCGACTGGTGATCTCGATGCCCAGTCCGCGAAGGCGATTCTCGGGTTGCTCGCCCGCCTCAACGAGGAGCTTGGCAAGACGCTCATCATGGTGACGCACGATGCGCACAGCGCGGAGTACGCTCGCCAGGTGCTGCACCTGGAGAAAGGCCGTCTGGTGGAAGCCGTGGCAAGTTCCGCTCCCATTCGCCAGGAGGTGCCCTCTTGATCGCACCGCGTTTCATCCCGCTGGTTTGGAAACAGGTCGTGCGGCACCGTACCCGCACGATCCTGACTGTGCTCGGTGTGGCAGTCGCCATGTTCCTGTTCTCCGCGGTGCAGGCCATGCAGGCCGGTGTCGAAGCCGCCACCCGCACCAGCGCCGAGGACACGACGCTCGTCGTGTATCGCAAGGATCGTTACTGTCCTTTCACGAGTCGGTTACCACAGTCGTATGAGCAGCAGATCGGCCAGATTCCCGGTGTCGTAAGTGTCGTACCGGTCCAGATCGTGGTCAGCAACTGCCGCGCGAGTCTTGACGTGGTGACCTTCCGTGGAGTGCAGCGTGAGTCCTTCGTCGCGGCCTTTGTACCAGGGTTCGAACTGCTCGGTGGCTCCGTCCAGGACTGGGAACGGCGCAGCGATGCCGTCCTGATCGGTGAGACCCTGGCCCGCCGCCGCGGTTTCCGGGTCGGGGACCGGTTCGAAGCCGCCGGCATCAACGTGTACGTCGCCGGCATCATCCGCTCCCGCGAACCCCAGGACTGGAATGTGGCATATACCCACCTCGACTTCCTCCAGTTCCAGTCCGGGAGCCGTTCGGGCGGCATCGTGACACAGTTCAACGTCAAGGTCGCGGATCCCAAGTACCTCGACGATGTTGCCCGAGCCATCGACGACCGTTTTGCCGTGGATCAGGATCCGACCCACACCAGCCCCGAAAAGGCCTTCGTGGCGCGGGCCGCAAGCGACATCATCGAGATTGTTGGCTTTATGCGCTGGCTCGGCTGGGGGTGCCTGCTGGCGGTCCTGGCACTCGTCGGGAATGCCATTGTTCTGTCGGTGCAGGATCGTATCCGGGAGCACGCGGTGTACCAGACGCTTGGCTACCCAAGTCACCTCATCGCGCGCCTGATCGTGAGCGAGGGATTGCTCGTCAGTCTCAGTGGTGGACTGGTCGGCAGTGCACTGGCAGTCGGTTTCCTACGCTGGCGGGGGTTGGCGATGTCGGTGGACGGCCTCAGCATTCCTGTACAGGCCAGTCCGGCCGTCTTTCTGACCGGCCTGGGGATCGCTTGTGCGCTCGGTGTCGTAGCGGGTCTCATTCCGGCTTGGCAGGCCTCGCGACGCGAAATTGTGGCCTGTTTCCGGGCTGTCTAGGAGGATGCGCGTATGCGACTGTTGCCTTTCGAATACGCTGTGCGCAATCTCGGCCGCTCCCCGCTGCGACTTTTCGCAAGCGTATTGGGCAGCGCGCTGGTTGTGGGGCTTGTGCTCGCGGCCAGCGGCTTTGTCCGCGGCATGGAGCGCAGTCTCTCTGTCAGTGCCAGTCCCGACAACGTCATCCTGATTCGCGTCGGCAGCGAGGAGAGCATTGAGCGCAGCCAGCTCGCCGCGGGCTCGAGCACCATGGTGGCGGGTAGCGTGGCGGGCATCCGCGAGCGACTCGGCGTGCCCTACGTCTCCCCCGAAATCCACATGGCGCTGGTCGTGAAGACCGGCCCGGAGGACCCTCGTGAACTGGACGCGATCCTGCGCGGCGTGACCCCCACCGCGTTCCTCGTTCATCCGCAGGTGCAGATCGTCGCCGGCCGGGCACCGCGCCCCGGCGAGTATGAGCTGGTGGTTGGCCAGCTCGTGGCCACGCGCCTAGGTTTAGCGCCTCAGGAGCTGGAGCTCGGTCGCACGCTCTGGTTCGACCAGCACGCCTGGACGATCGTGGGTCGTTTTCAGGCGCCGCATACGGTGATGGACGCGGAAATCTGGGTCCCCCTCACCGACTTGCAGATCGCCACAAAGCGAGACAGCATCTCCTGTGTAGTGGTCACGCTGGATACCGCCGAGTTTGAGGATGTCGCCATCTTCGCAGCGCAGCGACTCGATCTGGAGATGACGGCCATCCGGGAGAGTGACTACTACGGCAGTTTGCTGAAGTTCTACGGCCCTGTGCGTGCGATGGTCTGGGCCACAGCGCTGCTCATCGGGCTGGGCGGGCTCTTCGGCGGCCTTAACACCATGTATGCGGCGTTCGCCGCCCGCGTGCGCGAATTGGGTACGCTACAGACGCTCGGTTATTCCCGTCAGGCAATTGCAGTGAGTTTTCTACAGGAATCGCTGCTCGCGACTGCGACCGGCGCGCTGCTGGCAACCTTCCTGGCGCTTGCGACGCTCGATGGCGTTGCGGTGCGCTTCTCGATGGGCGCATTCGCTCTGCTGCTGGACGGCCCGGTGGTACTCGGAGGACTGGTGGCCGGCGCCATGCTCGCCATCATCGGGGTCCTGCCACCGCTGTGGCGCTGTCTGCGTCTGCCGATTGTCGAAGCGCTCCGGACGGCGTAAAAAAACTGGGACATGGGATGGAGCTTGTGGAAGCAGGGCATCCATCGAATGCACACGTGAAAGCTCGTTGGACTCGAATTGGGAGTATGCGATGATGCGATGGGTAGCTTGGTTCACGGCGCTCGGCGCCATGGTGTTTGTCTGGGGGTGTGACCGTAATGTGCAGCCGGCGCATGAAGAAGCGGCGAAGAACAGCGCTACCGCCGGCCGGCCGACCGATAGCGGTCTACCTGCCGGCGTCCTGATCCACGAGGAACCCACGGGGGCCGAGCCCTTGGGTGCGGTCAAGGCCGATATCGCCCGAGAGGGGGCGGTTGTCGTGCGCGGCCGCATCGGTGGCCGCGCCGAACCTTTCGTCCTCGGTCGTGCGGCCTTCACTTTCGCGGACTTGTCTCTGGTGGCGTGCAGCGAAAAGCACAACGACGGCTGTCCGACGCCTTGGGACTACTGCTGCGAACCGCGCGAAGTCGTGCTGGCCAACACCGCCACGATACAGGTCGTGGGCGAGGATGGGCGCCCATTGCGTCTGGATCTTCAGCAAGCGGCCGGCCTCAAGCCACTGGCGGAACTCGTGATCGCCGGCCGTATCACCGAACGAGCCGAGGGCGGCGTACTGGTGATCAACGCCGAGCGCATCTTCGTCGTGAAATGAGCATTGCCCCGCCCACGGATCAGGCGCACTGATCCCAAGGCCGCCCACGCGGTATGCGGCGAATGCCGGTGTGCCGCGCGGGCTGCCATCTCAAGGGGGTTACTTCGGCAGCTTCGCCATCTCCTCTTCCGCGGTCTTGGCGACTCGCGAGTTCGGATAGTTGTCCATGATACGCTGGTAGTAACGCCGCGCCAGATCCGGCTTGCCGGTGTTGCGCATCTGCCGCGCCACCTTCAGCCATTCGGCGCTGCCTTCCTCGGCCTCGCGTTCGTACTTCTCCGAGGATTGCGTTTCGATCTGTTTGCGCACCTCCGGATCCTCGCGCAAGACCCGTGCCCGCTCGTTCGCCAGTTTACCCGTGGGGCGACCCGGATGGGCGAGGCCGATCTCGTCATACAACCGGATGGCTTCGGCATACTTACCCTGGCCGCGCAGTATGTCCGCATCGGCGAGCTTGGTCCGCAGGCCGCGCTCAATCTCGTCGTCGATCGGCTTCTCGATTTCGACCTTTTGAGCAAGCGCCCGCTTCACGGCTGCCTCGATACCGGCGCCGCGTGCGTTGGCCGACACCACGCGCCCATCACGCCCGATGACGTACATCTGGGGAATGCCCTGCACGCCGTACTTCTTCGCGAGCCGGCCGTCCTTGTCGTAGATGTGCAGCCAGTCCAGTTTCTCGGTGTCGATGTAGTTCTTGAGCGCGTTTTCCTGCCGATCGAGCGAAATACCGATGATCTCAAAGCCCTGGTCCTTGTACGCCTGGTACGCCTTCTTCACGTGCGGCATTTCCGCTTTGCATGGTCCGCACCAGGTTGCCCAGAAGTCGATCAGGACAACTTTACCGCCTCCTCGCTATTTTGTGTGGGTAACCTGAGCGATGGCCGGCAGCTTGAAGTCGAGTTTTCCGGCGATCAGGTAGACCATGGTGATCAGGTAGTGGGTCGAGCGGAAGCCGCGGGCTTTTCTCTTGGCCGACTGGATCAGGCTGTTGATCGCCTCCAGCGGTCCGTTACTGATTCGCGAAGTGAACCAGCGCAGCACGCCGCCCAGTGCTTCTTGATCGTCTTGGCCGCCTTGATCATGGCCGGAATCCGGCTGTGGGTGGCCCAGAAGTACCACTGCTTGAGCAGCGGTTCAGCCTCTTCCACGGTGTCGCAGGCGAAGAGATCCTGGAAGACACTCTTCATGTGCGTGGCCCGCACGGTCGCCAGCTTGCTGGAGCGCAACTCGTCAAAGACGCGGGCCTGCTTCTCGGTGCGGTTCCAGTCGTTCTTCAACCAGACGTAACGCGTGCCCTTGAGTTCCGGGTGTGTCCGCTGTTCCTCACGCCGGACCTGATCGACCGCAGCCCCAGCAGCTTCATCAGGTGGAAGTTGTCGAAGGTCAGTTGGGCCTCCGGGAACTGCTCGCGCAGACCGTTGATGAACGCCGCCGACATGTCCAGGCAGGCCTCCTCAATCTGCTCGGCCCGCCCGCCGTGAGCCTCCAGGTCGCGCTTGAACGCCGCGACGGTCCGGGCATCCTTGCCTTCGGTGGCGAACAGCACCCGGCTTGGCTCGTTGCCCAAATCCATGAACACGCTGATGTAGTTGTGGCCGCGGCGGGAAGTCTCGTCCACGCCGATGGCGGTCACCGGCGAGAAGTCCGCCGCGCGGGCCCGCTCGACATAGTGCTGCAAGACCCGCCACACCCGCGTGTCGTGCTCACCGATCAGAACGGCCACCTGCGCCGGCGTCATGCCGCCCTGCACCAACATCAGGATGAACGCCTCCATCAGCAGCGTAAAACCCGAACCCGGCCGCGACCACGGCACTTCAACCGTCTTGACCCCGTGGTCCGGACACTCGACCCGCGGTTGCCGGGCGTGCAATAGCGTCTTGTGCTGAAAGAAGTTCAGGTGCCGCCGTCCGCTCCGTGCTGTCGTAGGCCCCGCAACCGCGCGTCCGCACTCCGGGCAAGCGAAGCGGCTGCCGGAAGGGAAGTCCAGCCAGAGTTCCAGCTGCTGCCGGTCCCCGGAAAACTCGATCTTGCTGACGACCCACGGCTCGGCCAGCCCCAATGCCACCCGGAACAGCTCCTGCATCTGATCGCGCATCACTCGGCTTCCTTGCAGTCTGGCCGCGAACTCCGGCGGCTTCCTTCTCACCGGAGGGAAAGAAGCCGGGGTTCAGGGGCAGAGCCCCTGGCGGGGGTTTGGGGCGGAGCCCCATCGGATGCCGCTGCGGCCGCCTGATCCGCCGCATCCTCTCCGACCGCCGCCCGATCGAAAAGCGCCAGACCCCGCACAACTTACGTCACCAAGCTCACGGTCTTACCCACACAAAACAGCGAGGAGCCACTTTACCACGCAGCTCGTTCAGGTTGATCTGTTTGCCGGTACGGACGCACCGGCCTTCGAAATTCGGGAACTCCTGCCCTTCGCCCACCGGCCGTGCATGGGCGGCGGTGCTTCCCCAGTACCCTGTCAACAAAAGACCGGCGAGACTGAGCCGGAGCCATGGATGCAGGCGACTGCGCATGATGCACTCCCTCGTGAGGACGATCGATCGGACATGCACCGGCCCGCCCCGCAGGTCGCAAGCCGGCTCCCACACTCTAGCTACTATACTCGGCTACCACGGTGTGGTGCATCGGAAATTGTCGAAGTTCGTCACGGCACACACTGCTATGCCGCACGTGACCGGGAGCGATTCCGAACGACTTCTGCCCGAGTCATTTCGATTCGGAGGAGTCGTGGGGGCGGGTCGTGGGCGGGCTTCGTCCGGCCCGGAACCACGATCTGAGGACATCCTCGGCCGGCTTGCCACGCGGGGTGTACCCGAAGTCGCCGGCGCCGCCCGGAGCCGAACTCCATTCCCACCAGACGACACCAAGCAATTCCGGTGTATCGGCCCAGGCCCGCAAGAACGCCTCGTAGAGCCGCCGCTGTTCCTCATGGCCTTCGGGGCTGGCGGTCTGGTTCTGGTAGTAATTCCAGGGCGCCATCGCCGCCCCCTCCTGACTGCACCAGCCCACCTCGGTCATGACGAGTGGTTTACCGACCTGCCGCTGCCAATCCAGGATGGTGGCGCGAATCTCCCTCCACTTGTCAGCCACCTCGTCCACGGTGGGATTCTTGCGATCGGAGAGCGTGTTGTAGGTAGTCAGTCCGATGAAGTCGAGGTGCTGCCAGAAGCGGATGGGGCGGTAGTGGTCCCAGTTGGCCGAGTACCCGAGCTTGCCACCATGGAAGCGCGGACGCACCGCGGCGATCAGTTTTTCCCAGCGGGCTTCAAACTTCTCCGTACTCAGCAGTTCGGAGCCCACCAGGAGCGCGTCGGCTTCCGCCTCGCGCGCGATATCGGCGAAATGCAGGATGAACTCTTCATACTCCTGCCACCACGCATCCCAACTTGGCGGTTCGATGATCCCACGCCACTCGTTGCCCCGCGGATTGCGTAACAACACGATCGGCATCAGGATCACGTGCAGTTCGCGTTCGCGCGCCCGGCTGATCAGCGTCTTGAGATCGTCCCCAGAAGGGACTTTCCGCGTGTCGATGTAGATCGCCTGCGAACGGGCATGCTCCATATAGCCCGAGACGCTCAGCAGCACGGTGTTCGCACCGAGGGCCGCGACTTCGTCGATCAGCGGGCCGTACGTTTCGACCGGTTTCCAGCCGGAAGCAAGTTGAATGGCCATCCCACGGAAGGGGATCTGCATGTCGTTGGTTTGCCAGGTTACGGCGGTCGAATTCGCAGCGACCGTGGTTGTACCACTGGTTCCGGCCCACAGGAGTGCGACGACGGCCAACGCCAAGCCGCCGAGCAGTGCCAGCAGCAGCGTGTGGGCCGTGGCAGGTCGGCGGGAGGCGGAATGGGAACGTGGTCGATTCATACGCATCCTGTCCCTCGCGGTAGGCAACGTGTTTACGCCAAGCTTCCGATTATCGCGGCGCGTCGCCCGCTGACAAGCCGCCCGCAGGGTGCGACTTGTGCGCTCCGGCTCGTGGGGTATATTGTCCGATAGGATTCGCGAGGCCGGACCGTGTCGGGCGGCGTACGGCGCCGCGGCCTCCCGTGGGAGTGTACGCATGAAGAAGTTCAAGTGGTTCACGCTGATGGCGAGCGGTGCGGTGCTCATGCAATTCTCGGCCTGCGCCACCGACCTCACTTTCTACCTTGTCCAGGCCCTTGCAACGCAGGTCGTCAGCGCACTGCTGACCGGCGTGGCAGCCGGGACAGGCACGGCTTAGTCCGCCGGGCATGAGAATAGTGGGCGACCCCGCGCACCGCGCTTTCCCGCGCGCTGCCCGGGGTCGTCGTATGCGCAATACGCGTGATGGGTCGCAGGTCGAGGCGGTCAGCCCGCGTTCATGCTTCATGGGGTGCGGCTGCGGTTATGGAACCGCGGCATTCCCCGAATCCTACCCGGTAGCCGTCACCCGCACACCAGCCCGTCAGTGTCACGGTATCACCATCATCGAGCCACGTGCGCGTGATCCCGGGGGCCAACTGCAATGGCCGTGTGCCGCGTTCCGTAAGTTCAAGCAGGCAACCACGTGCGTCCGGCGCTGAACCACTGACTGTCCCACTGGCGAGCAAATCCCCCGGCTCCAGGTTGCAGCCGCCAACGGTGTGATGCACGAGCTGTTGAATCAGCGTCCAGTACATTCCGCGGAAGTTGGTCCGGCTGATGGTTGTGGGTGCGGCTGCACCAGCGGCTTGCAACCTCACCTCGAGGTGCAGGTTCCACGTTTGGGGGCCGCGGGTTTGCAGGTAAGGCAGAGGGGGCGGATCCTGGCGAGGGGCCTCGCATCGGAATGGTTCGAGGGCCGCCAGCGGGACCACCCACGGAGAGATCGTGGTGGCGAAGTTCTTGCCGAGGAACGGGCCCAGGGGTACGTACTCCCAGGCCTGAATGTCGCGCGCACTCCAGTCATTCACAAGCACGAGTCCGAACATCTGATTGGGTGCCCGGTTCATCGGGATGGGGCGTCCCTGTGCATTCCCCCGTCCGACGAACACCCCGACTTCCAGCTCGAAATCGAGTTGCCGTGAAGGTCCACAGGTTGGCGCGGTAGCGTCAGCGGGCAGGAATTGACCGGTGGGACGAACAATCGGCGCACCGCTCACGACAATCGAACTGGTACGGCCGTGGTAGCCGATGGGTAGGTGCAGGTACTGCGGCGGGAGCTTCGCTTCGGGCCCACGGAAAAGTCGGCCGACCGTTTCGGCATGTTCGCGCGAGGCGTAGAAGTCGGTGAAGCCGCCGGGACGTACCGGGCGACACAGCTCCACCGCCGTTTGGGGGATCAGGGCCATGTCGCGCAGCGCCACATCGTCACGCAGCAGCGCGACGTCGTGTCGCAACACGTGCGTGATCTGGGCGCGCGCCTCGTTCCAGGCCGCCGGGCCCAGCGCGATGAAGGCGTTGAGTGTCTCTTGGTCGAAAACGCGTTGGCCACGTAGCTGCGGACCGTCCAGGAGGCCACGCTCCGCCAGGACTGCGAGGTCGAGTACGTATTCCCCGATTGCGACGCCGACGCGCGGCAGCTCCCCCGGCTGGGGGATAAAGATCCCGTATGGCAGGTTCTGAATCGGAAAATGCGAATCCGGCGCTACGTCGATAAACGATCGCAGCGCCGGAGCGGGTGGACTCTGCATCGTGGCCTCGCAGCGGGTCGCACGTGCGGTGGATTGTGTGCTGGGCCGCGACCCGACCCCCGCGCCCGCGTTCCAGCGGACGCGGCGGCAGCGGGTAACCGCGGAGCGATTACTCCGATTCGGGCTTCGGCTGCTCAGACTCCGACTTGGGAGTATCCTCGGCCGGCGGGCTCGGCGGCGTCGGTGGTGTCGGTGGAGCCGGTGGGGGTGGTGGTTCCTTGCCGGGCGGGTATTCGATCTTCGCCTCGCGCTGAAGTTTCTCCGCGAACTCCCGCAGCGTCTCCTGGAGCTGCATCTCGCTTAATTGCGTCTTGATGCCATCGCGGGCTTCTTCGAAGGGGATCACGCGGGCTTCGCGCCGCTCCGTGGTCTTGATGATGTGATAACCGAAATCCGTTTCAACGAGATCGCTGATCTCGCCCACCTGCAGGGCATAGGCCGCAGCCGCGAACGGCTCCACCATGGCCCCTTGCCGGGGGAAGAAACCCAGGTCGCCACCCTGGCTCTTGGATGGGCAGTCCGAGTTATCTCGGGCCAGCGCTGCGAAGTCCGCACCAGAGGCACGGGCGTTGGCCAGGATCGTCACCGCTTTGTTACGGGCCTCAGCTTTCTGCTCCGGTGACATGCCTTGCGTGCTCACCAGCACGTGACTGGCGCGCACTTCCTCACGCTGGGTATAACGCGTGTCGCGCTCGGCATCGTAGAACTCGCGCGCCCGCTCATCCGAAATCTTGATCCGGTCAGGAAAGAGCTTCTCGACCAGGGCGGCGTAGCGGAAGTTCTGCCGGACATCCTGGGCGGCGGACCGCTCGGCCATGAACTCGTCCAGACTCTTGCCGGTCTGCTGCTGGATGCGGTCGGCGATTTCCTCGCGCGTCAGGCCTTGCGCCTTCATGTATTTCTGCAGGTCCTGTTCCATCCGCGCGCGGTACTCGTCGTCCGTGAATTTGATCTCGGCCTTTTCGACCTCGGCATCGAGCAGTTGGTTCACCACCAGTGTCTGCACGATCTGGTCGTGCACCTGCGCGAACATCGGCTCCATCATCGCGGGGTCAATACCCTGCGCCTTCAGTCGATCTTCGAAAAAGACCCGCACCGCGGCTTCGGTAATAATCTCACCGTTGACCCGCACGGCGACTTCGCTCGCCGCGTTGGTGGTCGGCGCGCCGGCGACTGGTGCCGGAGCCGTCGTGGGCGCACCCGCCGGCGGCGTGGGGGTGGGGGCCGGTGTGCCATCCTGGGCGATGGCCGGCGCCAGCGCCAGCCCGCAAGACAGCCACACGCACACCCGGAAGAACTTCTGCATGGAAAACACTCCTCGCGTTGAACCTTGCGCACCGCGCGCCTGCGCGTGCGCAGCACATCGCCAATCAGGGCGATGATCGGGCGAGTTTCGGACACCCAGCCCGTGGGGTCGGAACAGACTCGCCGGGCGGGAATCTTACGGCCGATTGTGCTTCCGTGGAAACCCCCCGCCCCGAACCGTTACCTGCGCCCCGCCACAAAGGCCATTTCGGCCTCGCGAACTGCTTCCAGGGCCTCCGCAGCGCTCTCTACCATCCGTAGGCGGTCCGGGAGCGAGGTGTTGAAAATCATTCCGAGCCGTGCCAGCAGCCCCAGGTGCTGACGCTCATCCTGCGCCACGATCAGGACAAAAAGGTCGGTCAAACGCCCGTCCGGAGCGCCAAATGGTAGCCCGGCCGGAATGCGGCCGAGACACACCAGCGGTTCAGCGGTCGCGTAGGGCAGGGGCCGGCGCGGGTGGGGGAACGCGATCCCCTTGGGTAGGGCCGTCGAGCCGAGCGCCTCGCGCTGCTCGAGTGCAGCAGTGATTTCCCCGCTGTCGTAGACCAACTCGGTGCGCTCGGCAACCCGAACTAGCTCCTTCAGCACCGAGGAGCGTGAGCGTGCCGCGAGGTTCAACTCGATGGCTTCCAAGGCCAGCCGGACGGAAATTGCAAGTTCATCATCGCATTCGTGGCTTCGCATGGCACGCTCGAGGTTACGAACGTGTTCCTCGTCGAGCCCGTGCATCTGTTGTTGCAGCCATTCAAGCATCTCAGCCCGGTTGAAACGCCAGTGCCCACCTACCAACTGACCGGGCAACACGCCCTTGTCGGCCCATTTCCGGACGATGCGCGCATCCATCCCGATGTGGCGCGAGAGTTCTTCAATGCTGAGATTGCCGAATGGCATGCCGTCAACCTGTACACTTCCCGCCGCACGCCACCTCCCTGCAGCGTACTCGGATCAGAACCAACCTGCGCTGCTATCGGCACCGGAACCGATGCAACGTCAAGTACTTTCTCTGTCTCCCCTTACGTAGATTTTACCGTGCCCGCGCCCGGATTCCAGCCCAGCACTCAGAGCCGCCCCAGACCCCGCAAGTAACCAACCGACTCCGCAATCCGGTCACAGACCAGCCGTTCGGTTTTCGTCTCGCCTTCAATTCCTTCGATCTCCAGCGTGCACGGTCCCGTAAAGCCAGCGTCATCAAGCACTTGGAAAGTCTCACGGAAACGAACCACGCCACGGCCCAAAGCAGGGAAATGCCAGCTACGGTAACCGCCGTTCGTCTCCTTCAGATGGACTGCTCCGACGTACTCCACAATCTGTTGCAGTTCCGCTACACCATCCACCTGATGGTTGTAGAAGAAAATGTTGGCCGTGTCGTAATTGATCCGTACATGGGGGTGATTCACCCCGCGCATGGTGGCGAGGGCTTCCGCGGCATTCGTCACCAGGTCCGGGTGCGTCTCCAACACGATTGTGACGCCGTGTTCTGCCGCCACCTCGCCCGCGGCGTGCAGCCGCTCATATACCGTCGTTTTCGGCGTCTCACCGGCCTTCACGGACACGAAGAGAATATTTGCTTCCAGGGCAGCACATACGGGCATCTGGGCAGCCACGCGCGCACGAACATCCGGCAAGCTGACATCACACGTCCCGTGCAGGGACGAAGCGCTAAGCCCATGGCGGAGTAGCAATGCGCGTGTGGCGGCGACGTCGTCCAATGCAGGCAGCGGGATTTCCACATGCCGCAGCCCGAGCCCCGCCAGGTGTTCGTAGGCAATGGTCTCAAATGGTGCGTAACTTGGAACACGGCAGGCAATCACACTGGGTGACATCGGCGGGCTCCTTGACCCCCCAGTCCAACCAATCCCCCCCGACGGCGCGGGTGGCTCGTGCGGCACGCAGCCGACACCCGCGGGGTCGCGGTTATATCCCAGCGCAGCGGCCGGGGTACGCGATTCCTTCGTGCTAGCGCACGACCCGGAAGACGAGGTACACAACTGCACCTGCGGTAATCGCCGATGACAGGGTCGTGATCCCCAAAGCGGTTTCGGCGCAGCCCGGGGCCTGGAAGAGGACGGCGCCACTCAGAAATGCATAGGCGAATTTCGTCAGGTGATTGCGCATGTTCGAGTCTCACTTCCGAATACAGGATACGAACTAGGATGAAACGGCGGCCGCGCCGCCCGCTGTGGCGCAAACTATTGTCCGCAGCGGCGTTTCCGTCAACCGGGGACCAAGACGGCAGTGGGGACCCCGTGGTGGCTGCCGCTGACAAGTTACGACCAATAGCGTTCTTTGACAGCACCACACGACGGTGATACCAAATGGGGGTACTGGGTCGATTGGATTGGTGCAACCCGCACCGTTGGGCGGAACAACGCGCGACCGGGGGTGGCGTGACCGCCGACCGTGGCCGGGGCTACGGAAAAACACAGGAGAGTCAGCGTATGCGTCGTAGAGTGCTTGTGCTATCGGTGTGCCTTCTCGCGTGGGGTTGGAGTGCGGTGGCCGAAACACCGCTGATTCCGCGGTCTGTCCTGTTCGGTAATCCCGATCGTGCCAGTGTACGACTGAGCCCGGACGGAAAGCAGCTATCCTATCTCGCGCCGCTGGACGGGGTGTTGAACGTGTGGGTCGCGCCTGTGGACGACCTTGCGGCCGCACGGGCCATCACGCGCGACAAGGGCCGCGGCATACGGGCGTACTTCTGGGCGTACACGAACCAGCACGTGGTGTACCTCCAGGATCGCGATGGTGACGAGAACTGGCGGATCTACGTGGTGGACCTCCGCAGCAACGAGGTGTGTGACCTCACTCCTGAAAGCGGCGTGCAGGCCCGGATCCAGGAAGTTTCGCCGAAACACCCGGAGGCGATTCTAATCGGGCTGAACGATCGGGTCCCACAACTGCACGATCTCTATCGCGTCAACCTCAGCACCGGGGCGCGGGAACTGGTCGAGAAGAACGAAGCCGGCTACGTGGGCTACCTCACGGACGACGACTACTCCGTGCGTTTCGCCATTGGCATGACGCCCGACGGTGGCAGCGAGTTCTTTCAGCGGGGTACTGACGGTTGGTCCTCTTTCGCGCAGATCAGCCAGGCCGACAGCATGACGACGAACCCCGTCGGCCTCAACGCAACCGGTGATGTGCTTTACATGATCGACAGCCGGGGACGGGACACTGCGGCGCTCATGGCGGTGCAACTGGCGGACGGCAGCGCGCGTCTCATCGCCCAGGATCCGCGGGCTGACGTAAGTGACGTGATGATCCACCCGACGCGTAAAGAGATCGAAGCGGTCGCCGTGGAGTACGAGCGGCGCGAGTGGCAGATTCTCGACGCGGGGATCAATGCTGACGTTGAAGTGCTGGCCCGGGTGGCTGATGGCGAATTCGACGTCGTCAGCCGCACACTCGACGATCGGCAGTGGCTCGTGGCCTACGAGCTCGACAACGGCCCGGTGCGGTACTACCACTACGACCGCGGCACGCAGAAGGCCCGCTTCCTCTTCACGAACCGTGCGGCCCTGGAAGGGTTGCCGCTTGTACAGATGCACCCGGTGGTCATTCCCGCGCGCGATGGCCTGAAACTGGTCAGTTACCTCACCTTGCCGGCGGGCAGCGCGGCCGAAGGCACGACCCGCCCGCAGCAGCCCGTGCCGCTGGTGCTCTTCGTGCATGGGGGGCCTTGGGCCCGTGACTCCTGGGGTTACAACCCATACCACCAGTGGTTCGCCAATCGCGGCTACGCGACGCTGTCTGTGAACTTCCGAGGCTCCACGGGCTTTGGCAAGAATTTCGTCAACGCCGGCGACCTCGAGTGGGGCCGGAAGATGCACGACGACCTGATCGACGCGGTGGAGTGGGCGGTGCGGGAGGGCATCGCGCCGGCTGACAGGATCGCGATCATGGGCGGCAGCTACGGGGGCTATGCGGCCCTCGCCGGCCTGACTCTCACCCCGGACCGCTTTGCCTGTGGCGTCAGCATTGTCGGCCCATCCAACCTGCACACGCTGATCGAGTCGGTCCCGCCGTACTGGAAGCCACTGCTTGACATGTTCATGAGCCGTGTGGGCGACCCACGCACCGAGGAAGGGCGCAAGCTGCTGTCCGAGCGTTCCCCGCTTACGCATGTGGAGAAGATTGCGCGCCCGCTGCTCATCGGGCAGGGTGCGAATGATCCGCGTGTCAAGCAGGCCGAGTCCGACCAAATCGTGCAGGCGATGGAAGCGAAGAACATCCCGGTGACCTATGTGCTCTTCCCCGACGAAGGCCACGGCTTCGCCCGCCCCGAGAACCGGCTGGCATTCAACGCGGTAGCTGAGGCCTTCCTGGCCGAGCACCTCGGAGGCCGTTTTGAGCCGATCGGTGACGCCTTCGCCGGCTCGAGCGTCCAGATTCCCAGTGGTGCCGGCGGTGTGCCAGGGCTCCGCGCGGCGCTCGAAGCGTTCCGTACCGAGGACAAGTAGTCCACGATCCGTTGTGAAAAGGGCCCTCCGTTGAGGCGGCCGCGCTGCTCGTTGACCGCGCAGCGCGGCCGCCCTATCGTGCCGCTGGAGCGTGCGGTGAAGGCCGCCCCGCGCACCCGGCGCGGGTACTCGCCGCTGCCCGTTCGCGAGGGTGGCCGGATGGATCGACGCACATTTCTGGCGCTGGGGGCTGCGGGGCTGGCGGCCGTATCAGAGCAGGTCGTGCCAGCGCTGGCCGCGGGACCCGTGGCGCCCGACGAACCCGAGGGCGCGCCGCCAACTCCGTTCAAGCTGAAGTATGCACCACACTTCGGCATGTTTACGGAGCATGCCGGCGATGATCTGCTCGACCAACTCCGCTTCATGGCCGACGAGGGTTTTCTGGCCCTGGAGGATAACGGGCTACTCGGACGTCCGGTCGAGCTTCAGGAGCGTATTGGCGCGGAACTATCCCGGTTGAACATGACGATGGGAGTCTTCGTGGCCTACGCAGAGTGGAGCCAGCCGACGATGGTGAAGGCCGACGCCGACATCCGCCAGATGCTCATCACCCAGATGCGCACCGCCGTAGCGGCAGCGCAATGTGTGGGCGCCCGCTGGTGTACCGTCGTCCCCGGACCGTACGACGCTCGACAGGCGTTTGAATACCAAACTGCGAATCTGGTGGACCATCTCAAGGCGTGTGCGGAGGTGTGCGCGCCGGCCGGTCTCACCATGGTGTTGGAGCCGCTCAACCCGCGCGATCATCCGGGGTTGTTCCTCACGCGAATCCCGCAGGCCTACGCGATCTGCCGCGCCGTCGGCAGTGCCGCCTGCAAGATCCTCGACGACCTTTACCACCAGCAGGTCACCGAGGGGAATCTCATCCCCAATATCGACCGCGCCTGGGACGAAATCGCCTACTTCCAGGTCGGTGATAACCCCGGCCGCAAGGAGCCCACTACCGGCGAAATCAACTACCGCAACATCTTCCGACACCTGCACCGCAAGGAGTTCGCCGGTGTCGTCGGCATGGAACATGGCAAGTCCGGCGGTGGCCGCGCGGGTGAACGGGCGGTAATCACGGCCTACCGACAGTGTGATGCGTTCGATGAGTGACGGTGGGTCGGAATCGCCAACTCCTGGCGTCACCCCGCACTGGTGCGGGCCGTGGATGCCAGAGAGATACCACGCTGTGGAGCACATCATGAATCCCGGATCGACACCCGCGGCGAGTCCGCTCTCGCGGCGAGATTTCCTGCGCACTTCGATGGCGGCTGCGGCTGCCACCGTTGCCGGCGGCTGCGCATCATCGGCGACTTCCCGTACCGACCGTGCCGCCACCACCGCGCCCCGGGCGGCCGTGATCCATGTTGATCCGAAGCCGCTGCCGCTGCGCGTCGGGTTGATCGGCTGTGGTGGACGTGGTACCGGGGCCGCGCTCGATTGTGTCATGGCTGCGCCAGACATCACCGTTGTGGCCATGGGTGATCTCTTCGCCGACCGACTGGCTTCCAGTCGCAGCTACCTGGCGGAGAAGCTCGGTCCGGCTTTTGTCGCGACGGACGAAACTTGCTTTATCGGTTTCGACGCTTACCGCGGGGTGCTTGCGGCCGACATCGATCTCGTGCTGCTTGCAACGCCGCCACACTTTCGCCCGTTGCACCTCGCGGCCGCCATTGAAGCGGGTAAACACGTCTTCATGGAAAAGCCGGTGGCGGTGGATCCGGTCGGGGTGCGGAAGGTCCTTGCGGCAGCGGCTCGGGCGGAGGAGCGCGGTTTGGCGATCGTCGCGGGGACACAACGGCGCCACCAGCCAAGCTATGTCGAAACGCTGCAGCGCATCCACGCCGGGGCGATCGGCGAACTCGTTGCGGGGCAGTGCTACTGGAACCAGGGCGGCCTGTGGAATTTCGCGCGCCAGCCCGAATGGAGCGACATGGAGTGGCAGTGCCGCAACTGGCTGTACTTCACGTGGCTCTCGGGGGATCACATCGTCGAACAGCACATGCACAATCTCGACGTTATGAACTGGGCTATGGGCGGCCCGCCGGTCAAGGCACTCGGAACTGGTGGCCGGCAGTGTCGCACCTCCCCGGAGTATGGCAATGTCTATGACCACTTCGCCGTCGAGTACGAATACGCCAACGGCGCCCGCGTGCTGAGCATGTGCCGCCAGATCGACGGCACGTCCACGCGCGTTTCGGAGCGCCTGGTTGGTACTGCTGGCACGGCGGATCCGAGTGGCGAGATCTTCGGTCCGCGGGCATATCGCTTCGAGGACGCTGACCCACCTGTGAATCCCTACGTGCAGGAGCACGCCGACCTCATCGCGAGCATCCGTCGCGGCGCTCCGCTCAACGAGGGCCGTCAGGTAGCTGAAAGTACCCTCACGGCCATTCTTGGCCGTATGTCGGCCTACACCGGTCGCGAGCTGAGCTGGGAATGGGTGCTGAACAGCTCGCAGCTCGATCTTACGCCGCCGCACTACGAGTTCGCTGAACTGCCGGTCGAGGAGATTGCCCACCCCGGCCAGACGAAGTTGTTGTAGGTCTACCGCGCGGGTACGCAAGACGGGGGCCCACTGGCTGGCCGTACAGGTGGACCGATGAAGAAGACTTTCAAGCTCTGGCGTGTTGCGGTCGCAGTGCTGGCCATCGTTTCCGTATCCGCCACTGTCGCATACTACCGCGGGGTGCTGCAACCGTTCGGGATCTACCGTCCCACGAATTCGATCATGGTCCTGGCACCGTATCGGCACGCGGGAACCTGGGTGTTTGATGATGCCGCCGTAGGTCTTACGCGGGAGCCATTTGTGTCCGGCATTCCCGCGATTATCGACGACATGGTGAAGAGCATTCCAGACGCGGACGCGGGTTTTCGCCTGCTGTTCTCAGCGCAGCCGTTCCCCGGTCATACGCATCAGTTGACCTGGTTACGGGCCGATCAGGGTGGCAACTGGTACTTCTGCGAGCAGCTCGAGCAGGAAGGGTGGCTCTGTCCGGCGCTGTTCCGCTATTACCGCGAGGCGCCACGGACATTTTACGCCAAGGCCGAGCCGAAGTAGCCCGGCCGTGTGCACTTCCGATCCTGCGCGGAGTGTGCAATACGCACTGCACGGGCGAGCTCTCCTTGTGGGGGGAGCAGCGCGGCCGGCGGTAGGGTGGCCTATCCTTCGCGCGACGGTAGTACCGGCAGGGGCACTCCGCGGCGGTCGGTCTGTGTGTTGGGCGCGAACTGTGCCGGGGGCATGAGCAGTCGCCGTGGAACTTTTCGTCCGCGGCGTCGCTGCGGGCCGGACTCGTCACCGTTCTCGACCTGCCGGTCGCCGGACTTCCGGTGTGCGCCCGGCCTTGCATTGCGGGCGGTGCTGTGGCCATTGAGCTTCGCGCGCGCCGCGGCCCCCTTGCGCGCGTCCTGCGGACCGTGGGTGCGAATGTACGAGTCGAGGTGCTCCGGTGCCGTGAAGTGCTGCTCCCAGCCGTAATCTCCCGAGTGATAGTCGCAGTTCTCGGTTGAGTAGTCCCGGCAGATTTGTGGTCGCGTATCGTAGATGCCGCAGAGGTGATCGTCGCGCAGGTGTCGGCAGCGGGTCTGAAATGCAATGAACCAGGAACCGTCCTCGACGAAGACACTGACGTGCTCGTGAATCAGGAACCAGCGCAGATCCTCGAACTCCGCGTGGGTTTCGGGTTCGTCAATCGGCAACGCGATGTAGTTACAGCACGCGGCCGTGCAGTGCTCGCACAGAATCCCGGGCATGCTAACCTCCAAGCTCGGGCACAGGATCGTTCCGGGGGAGTATACCACGCACGTTGACCGGCGCGCCTCGCGCGCGGTGCGGTGCCCCGCGAGACTACCGCTGTCCAGAAGCACTGGCCGCTTCACCGTTGGATGCGGATCTCCCGGAAGTGGATCTCCGTGCCCTCCGACTGGAGTCCGATCCAGCCCGGGACCTCGAGCACGTCGCTGGCCTCGTTGACCAGTTGCCCATTGATTCTCAGAGCGATGCGCCCACCGTCCACGAGGATGTCGTACTCGTTCCACTCGCCGACCGGCCGTTCGGCTGCGACCAGCTTCCGCGTGTTGCGGCCCTGCGTGCGGTCGGGCTCGGTTTGCATCGGGAAATCGCCGATGTTCCAGAAGTCCCCGGCGTTGCCGTGCTGAAGCTGGGCCTCGACACAGCGCGGCCAGACCTTCTCCTCGCCGATGACGCGCAGCAGCACGCCGCTGTTGCCGGCCTGCTGGGTCGCCGGATTCCAGCGCCACTGCAGTGTCAGGCGGAAGTTTGTAAACTGCTCTTTCGTACGGAGATAGCCGGCCGGCTGTCCCTTGCAAATGAGGATGCCGTCTTCGACGCGCCAAACGTCTTCCATTTTCGTGCCATCGGGGAAGTAAGCTGTCCAGCCGGCCAGGTCGCGCCCATTGAACAACAGCACGCCGGTGTCGGCCGGCTCCTTGGAGTCCAGCGCGGTGAGCAGGTGCCGCCGGGTTGCGCGGTACGCGGTGACGTCGCGCTCGTAGTCGTCGAAGCCGCGGAAGACGGCCTGGACGAGTTCGGCCGCGCGTTGCGGGTGATGCATTTTCAGCATACGCAGCAGGGCGGCGTCCTCCAGACCGATGCGATGAGCTTCAAAGCGTTGACCGGAGAGCGGGCCGTCCGGTCCAGGGTAAAGGACATGCGAGTCACCGGCCGGCAGGAAGTTCGGCGGACCATCGCCATGCGGCACGACGCTCTGTTCGAAGGGGTCGACGCCGGGGCGGTAGTGATTCAGGCCCCAGTGCAGGAAGCCGTCGAGGTCGCTCGCCTCCAGCGACCAGCCGAGCAGCACAGGCCGCAACCGCTCCTGGTCAAGGAGGCGGTTGAGCCACGGACCACCGGGAATCAGGCAGGTGTAGATCCACACGCCATCACCGGCCTGCCTGCGGGCGTCGAAGAACGCACGGTTGCGCTGGTACTCCTGAACCTGCGGGCACCAGACGTCCACCGCGCCGACCAAAGCGAGCGACATGGTGGCTTCGAAGATCCGTACACCCGGCATGTGGGTTCGCACTTGCTCCGCCAGGGCCTTGTAACTTGTGGCGTTGGTGTCGGTGGGTTCGTCCGTAAGGTGCTGGAGGTAGCGAACAGACGGTGGTGGGTTGAGTTCCGCGAGGGTGCTCCGGAGCGCGACGAGGAAGTCGGCGAGTTCGGCGCGCCCGGCGTCGCTGGTTACATCACTGCCGGTCAGAAAGAAGTCGAGCCGAGGAGAATCCCAGTTGCCACCGTGTCGGTGAGCCAGGTGGCCGCCTTCCAAACAGGTGAAGCCGCGATCGAGGAAAATTTGTACGTAGCGTGCGAGGCGCTTGGAGTCGAGTTGTGGAGCACCCGAGTCGGTGCGCGCGGTGAAATCACTCTAGCGAACCCAGAACGTGTTCTGTCGTCCACGGGCCATCAGGTCGGCATAGCGGCCGAGCATGTTCCAGAACGGCTCGCTCCACGGTTCGAGTCCGTGGCGTTCCGCGATGACCGCGGGACTGAACCAATTGGTGTAGCCGTGCTGCTGAGCGCGAAGCGGCGGAACGGTGACGGGGTGGACGGTCAGTTCCCATTGCAACGAGTGGCGCCAACCTCCCGATGCAATGTCCAGCGTGTAGTTACGCGTGCCTGGGGCGTTTTCCGGACTGAGCGGCACCTCGACACGCAGGGCCAGCACGCCGCTCGTGCCGACCTTCAGAGACTGATCGATGGGGCGGAGGACTTCAAATACGCGGAACGGCGCCCTGCGGATGACGTGCGGGTTAGGTTTCTTGTCCCAGCTCTCGGTACGGCTGCTGAGACCGGTATTCTGCTCCACGGGAACATCGAGAAGCTGGAATGCGCGGGCGTCCGGGACCGGTGTCCCATCGATCCGGAGCTGCCAGGTCAGGGTGGCATCCGGAGAAAGCCCTGTCACGAGCGCATGCACGCCGGCCGGGACGCCCCGCGGGGTGTTACTCGCCAACCGCTGGGTACCGGTGGTGGCGTCCGTGTCGGGGTAAAGGATGTCCAGCTCATCGAAAAGCGCGGCGCGCTGGGCGAAGGCGGGGGTGATCATCAGGCCGAGCAGCAGCAGTAGGCAATCATGGCGCATGGCGGGTCTCCCGGGGGCAGGTGCTACGGGTGGCATTCTACCCGCTGGTCGAGGTTGATGGGACGAGATCGGTCCGGTCAATTCGGGAGCCGCGCTTGAAGCAACCAGCGGGACGCGTAGGATTGGGAGTGGCCGAGGTGTCCGCTCTCAGGTTGATCCCATGGATGAGCGTGAGGAGAATCTGCTGCATGCAGCGGTGAGAGGAGAGCGGGCTGCGCTCGAGGAATTGCTCTTGACACACTACGACCGGCTGGCACGCTTCATCGTGCCGAAGCTGCCACCGGAGTTGCGCGGCAGTGTAGGGGTCGAAGATGTCCTGCAGGAAACCTTCGTGCGGGCCGCACAGGGGATCACGCAGTTCGCGCCGGCGGGTCCGGATGCGTTCTTCCGGTGGCTCGCGCGGATCGCTGAGCATCGGTTGATCGACCTGTTGCGCGCACAACGAACGGCGAAGCGCGGTGGCGGCCGGGCTGCGGCGCAACCGGCCGAATGGGAGACTTCACTCGTGGACCTGCTCGGTCAGTTGGCGGGTCACGAACGGACGCCGAGTCATACGGCTGCGCGGCAAGAGGCGGTCGAAGCGGTTCAGGTACAACTCGAACAACTACCCGAAGATTACCGTACGGTGCTGCGCCTGCGCTATGTCGAGGGGTTGCCGGTGGCCGCCATCGGGGAGCGCTTGGGGCTCACGAAAGCGGCGGCGCAGATGTTGTGCCACCGGGCGTTGCGGCGTATGCGGGATTTGCTGGGGCCGGACTCAAGCTACCTGAGTCGCAAGGCGTGATGGTCACGGACGCGGACACCACCAGGTAGATTGTGCCGCGCGGCGGATGGTGGGCGAGTCGATGAATGCACCGCGGAGCGAGCCGGATCCCATTGAGCGCTCCACACGTGTGCGCGCCGTGGCGCGGGAGTGTATTCGAAAGCGCGCGGCCGGAAACACCCTCTCGGACGACGAAGTTCTCGCCGCCCACGCGGATCTCCTGCCGGAGCTGAAAATTGAACTGCGCAAGCTGGCGGCGATCGAAGGGGCCCTGGAGCGCGCCGCCCTGCCACGCGTCCCGTCGGCGGTGGAGACGGGCACGAACCCGGATGAGAACGTGGAGGGATTCATCGGCGCCTTGCCGGGATATACGCTGCTGGGCGAGATTCATCGCGGCGGCCAAGGCGTGGTGTACCTGGCGATGCACGCGGCCACCCGGCGTGAAGTGGCCATCAAGGTGCTGCGCGAGGGACCATTCGCCGGGGCTGATGAGCGGGTGCGCTTTGAGCGCGAAGTGCAGATCCTTGCGACGCTGAAACACCCCAACATCGTGACCATTCACGACAGCGGTAGTGTGGCAGGTCGACATTACTTCGTGATGGACTACATCGCGGGTCTGCCCTTCGACGAATATGTGCAGCAGCGCACCGCGCAGGCAGGTACGCTGCCCACCGCGCGGCAGCAGCGGGAGGAGAGCGAGCACATCCTGGCCGTGTTTGGCAAGCTTTGCGACGCAGTGGAAGCGGCGCACCTGCGCGGTGTGATTCACCGGGATCTCAAACCCAGCAACGTACGCGTGACGGAAAATGGCGAGCCGCACGTGCTCGATTTTGGCCTGGCGAAACTAACCGGCACGCAGGCCGAGGCGACGGACGAAGTGACGATGACCCGCAGCGGGCAGTTTGTCGGGTCACTGCCGTGGGCAAGCCCCGAACAGGCGGCCGGGCGGCGTCACGAGTTGGACGTGCGCACCGACGTTTATTCACTGGGAGTCATGCTGTATCAGGCCCTGACCGGTCACTTTCCATACGAAGTGCGTGGCCCACTCCACGAAGTGATCCAGAACATCCTGTCCGTGGAGCCGCGGCGACCACGCTCCCTGCACACGGGCATCAGCGACGAGCTGCAGACGATCGTGCTGACCTGCCTGAACAAGCAGCGCGAGCGTCGGTACGGCTCTGCGGGTGAGCTGGGGCGCGACCTGCGGCGTTACCTTGCTGGTGCACCGATCGATGCGAAACGCGATAGCGGCTGGTACGTGCTCCGCAAGACACTTGCGCGGCACAGAGCGGTAGCAGCGGTGGCCGCTTCATTTTTCGTACTTACCGTCGCGGCGGCGACCACGTTCGCCCTGCTGTACCGATCGGCCGCCCGGGAACGAGTACGGGCAGAGCGGGCGTACCAGGTCGCGGACCACGGCTTTCGCCTTGCGGAGGACCGGGCCGAGCAGCTCCGCCGAACCGCCTATTTCAACACCATCGCCCTGGCACAGGCGGCCCTTGAGGCGGAGAACACGCTGCGTCTGAGCCAACTGCTGGAGGAGTGCCCCGAGGACCTGCGCGACTGGGAGTGGCACTACCTTCGTCGGTTTACCGATACCAGTGTGGGCACTCTCCTGGGGCATACGCTGGAGGTGCGCGCCGCAGTGTTCTCACCGGATGACACCCTGGTTGCATCGGCGGCCGTAGATCGCACGATTCGGATCTGGAGCACGGCGACCGGGATGGAATTTCGGCTGCTCACCGGCCACGAGATGAGTGCGAACGCCGTCGCATTTCTACCGGACAACGAACGGGTTGTCTCCACCAGCAATGACAATACGGTCCGGTTGTGGAATGTACGAACAGGTGAGCTGCTCGAAGCGTGGCGCGGGCATACGGCCAACGTCAACGGCGTCGCCGTTGCTCCGGATGGCAGGATCATCGCATCGGCCAGCAGCGACGGGACCATACGCCTATGGAACCCTGCGACTGGAGAATCCGGCGTCCCGCTAACTGGGCATACAGAGCGAATCCGGTGTATCGCGTTCTCTCCCGATGGTGCCTACCTCGTCTCGGGGGGTGAGGATTCGACGGTCCGGCTGTGGTCCGTGTCTGGCAGTCACGAGGTGCGAACCATTGCCGGCCACGGCGGCGTAGTGCGGGCCGTGGCGTACAGCCCCGATGGACAGCTCATCGCATCGAGCAGCAACGATACGAGTGTCCGGCTCTGGAATCCGGCCACAGGCGCGGAGGTCGACGTGATTGCATGTCACCCCGAATTGCCCGGTGGTATTGCCTTCAGCCCGGACAGGCGGCACCTGGCGATTTGCCTGGGGCTCGTGATTCGTGTGTGGGACCTGGAGGAGCGGCAATTCGTCGCGACCCACTATGGCCACATTGCGGCTGTTCATGCTGTGGCCTTCTCGTCGGATGGAGCGTGGCTGTGTTCGGCCAGCGCCGACGGCACCGTCAGGGTGTGGTCGGCCACGGATTCGCAGCCATCCACGCGATTACAGGTGCATACGGATCTCGTGCGTGGTGTCGCGGTGTCGCCAGATAACCAGCAGGTGATCTCCGCAGGACGCGACGGCGCCATTCGCGCCACGGATGTGGAGCGTACCGAATCGCGCCGGATTGCTCGTCAGCCGCTGGGAAACATCGATGCGCTGGCGCTCAGTCACGATGGAAGGCGCAGCGCGACCGGTGGCTTTGACGGCAAGGTTTTCGTCTGGGACATGGATACGGGCGCCCTGCTGCATCGCTTGGAGGGGCACAGCCAGAATATCTTCGGCCTGGCCTTCTCGCCGGATGACCACCTGCTTGCCTC
Organism: Phycisphaerales bacterium; assembly: GCA_016716475.1. NCBI lineage: Bacteria > Pseudomonadati > Planctomycetota > Phycisphaerae > Phycisphaerales > Phycisphaerales bacterium. The sequence continues at coordinate 1,080,968 of JADJWG010000002.1, read as the reverse complement.
CACCGGTTTCGACGGCGAGATTGTGCTTTGGGATGCCGATCGCGGGGTAATCGTACGCCGTGTTTTCAGCGGTTCGGAACGGTTATATCGCGTGACCTTCTCACCGGATGGAGCACAGGTCGCAGCGGCGGGATCGGATGGCGTGGTACATCTCTGGGACCCGGTGTCAGGGGAGGAGGTCGGACGGCTCGAAGGTCACGAGGGGATCGTCATAGCGGTCGCGTACTCGCCGGATGGGGCGATGATTGCCACAGGTGGTCATGATCGGACCGTGCGTATTTGGGATGCGTGTAGCGGTGCGGCGACACATCTGTTGAGGGGGCACCGGGGGTACGTGCAGAGTCTCACCTTCTCTCCGGATGGTCGGCGGCTGGCTTCAGGGGGCTACGACGGCCAATTGTGTCTCTGGGATCCGTGGTACGGCAGGATCGCGCTGTCATTCCGGGCACACAGCGGGGGCATTCTGGGTTTGGCATTCTCGCCGGACGGGCACTGGCTCGTATCTGCCAGTAACGACACCTCGCTCCGCCTTTGGCGAGCCAAGCCGCGCCGGGGGCACGGCGGAGCCCCAATCCCGCACTGAGAACAGAGATGCAGTAGGGGGGGCCTCCACTCTTCAGGGGGTCCCTCCAACCGATTGGGCCGGAACAGCCGGAAATTTCCTCCATTTCGCGCGAAAGGGTTGCTCGTGGTTCACGTTTCAGGAGTGGGCCGGGTGCTGGAGACCAGGCCTCCGGGGGCATGTTCGGGCCCTAAATGAATGGTGCAACCCAAGGAGCAGCAGATGATGCGGATGCGAAGAATGCAAGCGGCGGTGGCCCTGTGTGCCGTGAGCGCGCTCACGATCGCGGCACAGGCGGACAGCCCTGTCGGCCGCGCGTTTACCTACCAGGGAGAATTGGCACAGGGTGGTGTGCCGGTCCACGGCAACTGCGATTTTCAGTTCAGGTTGTGGGATGCCGCGGTTGGCGGACTGCAGGTCGGCGCGATGCACGCGCTCGACAACGTGGCGGTTGTGAGCGGGCGCGTGACGGTGCTTCTCAACGATGCCGACCAGTTCGGTGCGTCGCCGTTTGATGGGAAGGCGCGTTTCCTGGAGATTGCCGTGCGATCGCCATCGGGCGCGGGTGTGTTCACGACACTGTCCCCGCGCCAGGAGTTGACCCCCGCGCCCTATGCCAGTGGGTTGAGTCTCCCGTTCCTTGGCGTTTCCGACGACAATCTCGGCAGCGTGTTTGAGATCGTCAACAACGATCTGGGCTGGGCGGGCGTGTTCCGCAATAACAACCCGGCCAATACCGACGCGACGTTGAACGTTACGTCCATGGGGGGGCCGGCCGGGCAGTTCCTCAACGATGGCGGCGGTCTGGCACTGAGCGCAACCGCGATCGGAACCGCCGATGCGGTGAGTGCCGAGTCATTCAGTGGTCGGGCGGTGTATGCACGCATCCTTTCGGCCGCGGCCCCGGCGCCGGCGACGGCGGTGCGAGCCCTGAACCTCTCGCTCCAGCCGGGCACGACCGGCGTGTGGGCGACCAGTGCAGGCAGCGGTACCGGCGTGCACGGCCAAAGTCTCAGCGGCCGGGCGGTGTTCGGCGAAACCCTCAGTGATTTCGGATTTGGTGTCTACGGTAGTGGCGGTGGCCTGATGGGTATCGGTGTGTATGGAATTCACCCCGCCCTCGTCGGTGATGCTCCGGGTGTCGATGGCGTCACCAATTCCGCCTCGGACGGTGCCGCCGGTGTCCGTGGCCGGGCCACTTCAGATCATACGGCTGGCACCCGGACCTACGGAGTGCTCGGTACGAGTGCCGCATTTATGGGTGTCGGAGTGCGAGGTCAGGGCCGCACAGGTGTCGAGGGCATTGGGCAAAACCGGGGTGTTTTCGCCACGGCCAGCAACACGGGCGGCCATGGTGTGCGTGCTGAGGCAACCTATGGCGTCTGGGGTCTGGGCAATGACGGTGGTGCGGGTGTGGTAGGGGAAGCCGGAAACGGTTCGACTTATGGCGTGTGGGCTATCGGAGCGGGCGGGCGGCTGAACCAGCCGGCATTGCGAGCCGATGGCGGCAACGGTCCGGCCGTCTATGCAATCGGCGGGCGCGCGATTGAGGGTGAAGGTACCGAATTCGGTGTTCGAGGCATCACCTGGAGCCCGACGGGCGTGGGTGGCACTTTCGCGAATCCCGGCGGTGGAACCGCCTTGCATGTTGACGGCCGGGCAGAGGTCGATGGGACGCTGTCTGTCAACGTACTGGAGATCATGGGTGGCGCCGACCTTGCGGAGCGCTTCGAGTTCGATGAGGAGGCCGAGGCCGGCATGGTCGTCGAGATCGATCCCGATCAGCCCGGCAAGCTGCGAGTCTCACGCACGGCGTACAACAAGCGAGTCGCTGGTGTCATCAGCGGCGCCAACGACCTTCAGGCCGGCATCGTGCTCGGTGACGGTCCGGCCGGCGAGCGTCATCGACCGGTGGCCATGTCCGGGCGTGTCTGGGTCCGGTGTGACACTCGTATGCAAGGTGTCGAGCCCGGCGACCTGTTGACGACCTCCGACCTGGCGGGTTTCGCCAAGCCGGTTGGGAACCGGGCTCAGGCCGACGGGGCGATCATCGGCAAGGCCATGAGTCGGCTGCCCCAGGGTGAAGACGGGCTCGTGCTGGTGCTCGTGAACCTGCAGTAGACGACAAACGCGACGTGCGGCCGGCGCGCTGGGCGCGCCGGCCTGCATGCGAGGAGATCAAAGATGCGTGCTTCCCGTGCCCTGTTGTGCGGCCTGTGGGTGACCTGCGGCGGCCTGTTCATGGCCCAGGCCGATACCCCCGTCACGGGCATGCCCGTGCCCGAGTTGGCTCTGTTCGACAACCTGATGGTGCAGTTCATGGAAGACAATGACATTCATTCCGGCCTGCTGGCGGTGATGCGCGATGGCGTCATTGTGTACCAGCGTGGCTTCGGCTGGAAGGATGCGGACAAGACGATCCCGCTGCGACATGACGCGGTGGCCCGTATCGCGAGCATTACAAAGCCATTCACGGCGGCGGCCATCCAGCGCCTGTATAGCACCGGCCACCTCGATCCCGACGACATCGTATTCAACCTTGGCCAGCCCGGTGGCGGCCTGCTGTCGTACGCCGCGTTCGATGGTAACGGACTCGTGCAGTTCCCGAATATTCCGGACAGCCGCATGCAGGACATTACCGTGCAACAGATACTCTCTCACACCAGCGGATTGCCCTCGAACGCGGTGGCCGACCCGATGTTCCAGGAGATCACCATCGCCAACGCTTTCAATGATGCCGACCTGCCGACCGGGAACCCGCCCGGACGCACGCGACATACCCAATGGGTGCTGGGACTGACGCTGGCGAGTGACCCGGGTGGCACGGTCGCGTACTCAAACTTTGGCTTCATGGTGCTCGGACAGGTGATCGAGGCCGTTAGTGGAACGAATCACCTTACGTACGTGCGCAACAACGTGCTCGGTGGGATCGCCTGGTTACCCATCACGGAAGTCGTGGCCGGCCGGACCTTCGAGGTCGAACTGGATCCGCGCGAACCGTACTACGCGAACACGCAGATGGCCACCAACGTGTTCGATCCGAATGGTCCCCAGGTGCGCCGGGCACACGGCGGCTATCACCACGAGCTGCATTTCGCGAGTGGTGCGTTCGCCACGAGCACGACGGCACTGCTGCACCTGGCCGAGAACTATTATGTGCAGGCGGAGAATTTCGGGGGTGGGAGCGCGTTGACCTACGGCGCTCTTACGAATGGTGTCCGCTCCACGCGTTCACACGGCGGACTGTTGTGGGGCACCGACACGTCGCTACGCCAACGCTCGGACGGAGTAAATTTCGCGGTGATTTTCAACGCTGGCGGGCCGGGGACCAATTTCGGGGGGCAGATGCGCGATCTGCTGGACGGTGTGCTCGACGGGGGTGGCTTCACCTGGCCGGACCAGGGCGTGGATGGGCAGTGGGTGGATTTCTCCGCCGGGATGGGCGACGGATCGTACGAGTTTCCCTGGGCGGATTTGGGGGTCGCGCTTGGGAGCAGCCCTGCGAAGGCCACCCTCAATCTCAGAGCCAGCGTCTCCGACTGGACCGGCGTCATCAATCAGCGGGTGCGGCTGCGCAACCCGCAGAACGGTGTGGCGCGCATCGGACAGCAGTAGAACCAATCATTTCCGAGACACGAGGAGCTCTCTGTGTATGCCCGGATGAAAACTCGAACCGCTCTGGCCGGTGTCATGGTCGCACTGCTGCCGGTTGCAGCCACTGTCCCGGCTGGCGCACAACCCATCCAGGGGATGCCGGTCCCCGAACTGGCGATCTTCGACCAGCTCATGTCCAACTTCATGGCCGCCAATGATATTCAGGCCGGTCTGCTGGGCATCATGCGGAACGGTGTCATTGTTTACCAGCGCGGCTTTGGATGGCAGGATCAGGACAACACAGTTCCATTGCGCCACGACGCCCTGATGCGGCTTGCGAGTTGCAGCAAACCGATTACAGCCGCAGCCGTTCAGCGGCTGATCGCTTCGAACGCGATTGCCGGCACGGACAATGTCTTCGACCTGGGTCAGCCGGGCGGTGGGATTCTGCCGTTGCCCCCTATTGGGCCGCTCGCGGATGCCCGCTACAACCAGATCCAGGTGCTGCACCTGCTCGTGCACACCAGCGGGCTACCGAGTAATCAGCCGCCGGATCCGACCTATCAGGAAGTCATGATTGCGGATGATCTGGGAATTGCGAGTCCACCCGGCCGGGTGAACACGATGCGCTGGATCATGGGCAACCGCGCCCTGAGCAGTAATCCGGGGGTGCAGCGCAGCTACTCGAATGTGGGCTTCCTCGCGGCGGGCCTGTTGGTGGAGCAGGTCACCGGCCAGAGCCATCTCGATTATGTCCGGCAGAATGTCTTTGGACCGGCCGAGTGGCTACCGGTGACCGAAGTGGTGCGTGGCCGCACATTTCCTGTGAACCGTGATCCACGTGAGCCGTGGTACGACGACGATACGCTGGTAACCAACGTGTTCGATCCGGACGGCGACCCGGTGCGGCGACCAGATGGTGGCTGGGATCACGAGTCCCGGGTCGGTCAGGGCGGCTTCGTAGCCAGCACGACCGCGATGCTGCACCTCGCCGAGCTGTACTACATCAGTGATCAACAAAACGGCAACACGACCTACGGCACGCTGGTGAACGGTAACCGCCAGTATCGCTGGCACAACGGGTCCATGCCCGGGGGAACGATGTCGATGCTCGTGCAGCGCCCGGACGGCGTGAACTACCTCGCGGTATTCAATAAGAACGGTACGGATGTGAATAGCCCTGATCCATCGAACCCCGTCAGCTATCACTTCGCGATCCAGGCGTTGATGGACGCGCAGATCAACGCCGGTGGCTTCACCTGGCCAACCCAGGGAGTCGATGGGCAGTGGGTCGATTTTGCTGGAGCGTTCCCGGGCGAGGGCTCGTTTGAAATCCCTTTTGGTGCAATGTCCTCCGCACTGGCCGCGAGTCCCCCCGAGGCCACGCTGAACATCAAGCCGGGTACGACAGTCTGGACCGGTGTGTTGAATCAGCGTGTGCGGCTGCGGGCGCCGCTTGCGGGGGTGGTTCGTATCGGGCAGCAGTAGCAGCCGTCGGGACGCTCGGAACGATCGTTGCCGAGCCGCGAAGTGGTCAGGGGGGTGCCGCGCAGGTTCAGAGCTGAGTGCGGTATCACGGGCGGCGCTTGGACGAGTGCGCAAGGGGTATCGCAGTGGCGCGTTGTGATTGCGGGAGTGACCATCGCAAAGGAGATCGTGCTGATCGACTTGGGGCGACCGGGACGTACGACGCAATCCCGAATAACGCCGCGGGGGCTATAGCCAGTACTGTAGCTGGTAGGGGCGCTTTTCAGCGCCCGGCGTTGCGCGCGCGTGCACGACAAGGGGAGTGTGGTAGCACGGGTGACAATCGCGAAAAACGCCTAGCACGTCGCGTGAATACACCCGCCGCTGAGACGCAATTCCTCATGGGCCCAGTTGGATTCGAACCAACGACCGGCAGATTATGAGTCCGCTGTCGGGCTCCGCCGAAGTTGGCGTTAGTGCTGACGGGGACAGCACTTATGAGCGTTCCACGGAACTGGCCGAGCGGCGGCCCGACGGTACTCCCGACGGTATGCCGACGGTTGCCGACCCCGAGCTTGCCGAAGTGCTCACCGCGTGGCCGAGCTTGGCCGAACCGATCCGGCGGGCGGTGCTGGGCCTGGTGCGGTCGGTACGAACGGGGGACGGCCGGTGACAACCACGACCCCACCGCGGCGATGTTCGGTCTGCGGCAATTTTTTTGTACAACCCTGCCAGAACCCGCGGGCAACGTGCTCCCCCGACTGCGCGGGCAAGCTCAGGCGGGAGAAAGTTACTGGCTGGACTGCCAGGAAGCCAGCCCACCGCGACCCGACGCCTATGGAAATTGCCGCGGCCTGCTTGCTGATTCAAGCGTCCTGGTCGGAGGAAGAACGGCTCGCGCGCATACAGGGCGAAGCGCGCTGGGGCAAAATTTCCGGCGCTTAGGTTCTTCCAGAGCCCCCCCCGGGTGTTGCGAACAAGTGGTGCAAACTTGCACACAAAAAAGGGGGCGCAATGTCCGAAATAATAATCGGCCCTGGTGGCCTGAAAACGCGGATTCGTCTAGACATTGGTAGCGCGAGCTACACTTCCGTTATCATTTTCGACCGCGAGCGGCAGAATCAGGGGGTAGTAGCGTCTGGTACATACGGTAGTTGACGGTACACCTTGCGGGGTGTACATTATTGGCCATGGCAACGCTTATTACAGAATGGCTAGTGCGGCGAATCAAGGGGCAACCCCTCGCCCGGGTGGCCCGTGGTGCTGTGGTTTCGCGTACTACGCTGCGACGCCTGCTAGAGGGCCGGGGATGTTCAGTCGCAACCGGTGAAAAACTGTTGGCATATTTTGGCAAAAGTGGGGCGGCAGAGAAAGGTAACAAGTGAGAGAAAAGTACAAGCTGAACGCTGACGGCGACGTGGTTCATGCCACTACTGGCGCGCTATTTTCAGAGCGCGCAGTAAAGCCAGTTGGGGCAGAGAAGGGAAGTGTCATGACAAAGCAACCAGTTGACCCGATTGCAGTGCTAGCAGACTTCCTCGCGCGCGAAGCAGCCCATGGCGCTTCGGCACGCACTGCAATGCGCGCATTGACCGACAAGCAACGCCGAACACTGAACAAAAACGGTGGCGACGGGCGAATCAAGGCGGCGCTGCGGTACTTCGAGCGGGGTGCCTAATGACCAACATTATTGCCCCCACGAAACGGCGCGCGTCGGCGGCACCTGCCACCATGGCGCCCGTGGCGATCGACCCGCTGGAGGCGCTGCGAGCGCACGCGGCGCACGAACGCGAGTGCGCGCGAATCGACGCGGAGTTAGAACGCGCTGCGGCGCGCGATGCGTGGCACGCTGTAGTGGCCTTTCTCACTGGCAAAACTGCTGATTCTGCGGCCGCGGCCGATGCGATTGCCCACCTCTCACTAGACGATGCTGCCCTTGCTTCCGCGGCAGATGCCTTGCGCGAACGCGAGCGGCTGGCCAAGATTGCCGGCGAGGTTGACGCGCTCGAACACGCGCGGGCTGCTGCTGCGGCGGCCGTGGTGAATTTCAACAGAACTGCCGCGCTTGAAATGGCCAGACTGAAGAAGGAGTCTGTTGTAGCAAGCGCGCGCAAGCAAACGGCGGTAGCCGCCCGGGACGAACTCGATAAATGGCCTGCGCGTCACCCGCAGCTTGCCGCGGCGCTCGCCGACCAGCCGACCAACTAAACAGCATTGGCTCGGGCTGTTGCCCTGGCGCGCCCGCGTGTGTGTCCATCACCGCGGGCGCGTTTTTTTGTGCTGGCAGTCTGTCGCCAGAATGCTATATTTTTGTGCGGCGGGTAGCTCCCGCCCACCACGCCAACCGCGCTGGCGCCGACTGTGAACCCGGCGCCTCGCGGTGTGGCTTTGAGGTTCACACCAATGAAAACAATTAGAGCAATCCGGGGCGCGGCGCTGGACGCCCTCAACACGTTGTGCAAAATAAGGCACGATTTCGCCACCGAAGCTGGGGTGGAACCAGCGCTGGTGTTTCGGGCTGACGATGTTGCAGACGTGCCCACCGCGGTAATGGGTGCCGCGCTCGCGGTGAGCGCTAATTTTACTCGCGCCGTCCGTCCAGTGGTCGCGATGTTTGTAGACTCGCCAGCGGGAAGCGTGGTGCTGCCAGCGCTTGCCAGTGTCGAGCGTGCCATTTCTGGCCTGGCCAGCGCGGCGGCTGGGCTGCGTGGGTGGAACTTTAGGCGCGAGCTTGACCGCACTTTTGAGGCAGTGAACGCCCTGTTGCCATTGCTGAACCTTGAAGCGGCAGAAATTGAAATTGCACCAACGCCAGATATAACTCACCCACCAAAACGACCCGCCGCTGAAGCGGCCGCGGCCGCTTACAGGTGGGCGGTTGAGAATCTGCCCGCTGCCCGCGCTGGCGACTTCAAAAGTGTGCATCGGGCTCTGTTGGCGGTTCGCAACCTGCCCCATTGCGCGGAACACGCAGACGGCGTGCCGGACTCGCCTCAAACTTTTGCTCGCTACTGCCGCGCTGCGGGCATCAAGCGGCGCGGCGGCGCCGTTCGCGGTCCGCTCCGGTCGGCCGTGGCCTTCGGCGAGCTATAAACCGGACACAAAAGCGGATTTTTTCGGATTCCGAAACACGCTTAGCGCGCAAGAAACTGCATTTTCACCCCCCGGGCGGGGTGTCCGATTGTCCGGTTCCGGTGCTCTATGACAGTCGCAATAGTGCGGCTGCATGGAGCACACTATGGCAACGGATAGGATTGCACTGGGACTTGCGGACGCGGCACGCGCGACAGGGGTGAGCACTAGGACGCTGTGGGCGGAAATTGCGGGTGGGCGGCTGCGCGTGGTCCGCCCAACCGGCAGACGGCGCGTGCTGGTCCTTGTCGAGGACTTGAAGAGGTGGTTGGACGGCCTGCCCCCGTTGCCCGGCGTGGGCGCCGACGACGAGGGCGCGCGGCCGTGACCGCGCGGACCCTCCCGCACGATCTTGACGCCGAGCGGGCCCTGCTCGGCGCGGCTGTGCTCGACCCGGCTGGCCTGGATGCTGGCCGGGCGGCGCTGCCGGAAGGTGGGCGCACGTTTTATCGTGATCTGCATGGCAAGTTGTGGAACGCGCTCGCCGAGCTGCGCGACCAGAGCGCCGCGTGGGATGAAATCACGATCAAAGAGTGGCTCACCGCGGCGGGTCTATGGGATGAAATCAAAGGATACGTTGGACTAGGCGGACTGACAACCTGCTGCGCTGACTGGCGGCGTGCGCCGGTGTACGCCGAGCGCGTCCGCCTGCTCTGGCTGCAGCGCCAAGCTGCAAACTTGGCCTGGCACGCGCATCGGGCGGCGGCGGACTCGAGCGCGAAATCGGGCGATGCACTTGCGGCGTGCGCCGAGCAAGCCGCGGAGCTGCAACGGCTGCTCGCGGACGCCGCGCCGCGCAGGGCTGGTTCGAGCTTCGCCGACGTGCTGGGCGAACTGCTCAACGCGGCCGAAGCTGGACGGCCAGTGGTGAAAACGCTGGCTACTGGCTGCGAATTACTTGACGAATCCGGCGGGCTTGCGTGCGGCGAATATCTGGGCCTGGTGGGCTCACCGGGCGTAGGAAAAACGCTGCTGGCCGACGCGCTGACGCTGGGCGTACTTCGGGCCGACGCTGATGCAACGGCGGTGGGGGGCTGCTGCGCGGCGGCATATCGCCTACCGCGCTCACGAGGACGCAAGAGACGGGGGCGCGGCTGCATCACGAAATAGGCGGCCGCTGGACGTTCCGCGCGGACCTTACCAGTGGGTCCGCAATCGCGGCCGCAGTGCTGGCGACTCGGCCAGCGCTTCTAGTCGTGGACCATGTAGGGCTGCTGGAGCTCGCGGGCGAGAACCCTGTAAGTGCGCTTGATACCGCTCTTGGGCAGATTCAAACCGCACTTCGCGAAACAGGGACGGCGGCGGTGCTGGTGGCCGAGCTCAACAAGACGGCGCTCAAGCCGGGCGCGCTTGATATTGCTGCGCCGCGCGGCTCGGCCCGGTTCGCAAGCTTGGCGGGTGCGCTGCTGGCACTGGTGCGCGACGAAAACGAATCGCCCGAGACTGTGGACCCGGCACTTTTGCTCCGGCTGCTCAAGCGGCGCCATGGGCGGGCCTACGTGGAGCAAGGTGCGCAATTGTTAGGCGGACTCGGCCTGCTGCGGCTCGTGCCCGGCGCGCGGGCGATGACGAAAGGTGGTTGACCGTGGGCGAGACTGCGGCCGAGATTGAGGCGCGCTACCTGGGCATGGTGCCCGGCAAGCGGGCTCCCAAGCCGCCTAAAACGGATGGGGCGCCAGCGGGAGGACCTAAGCGGCGCGGGCGGAAGCCGGAGCCGTGGACGCTGCGGCGGGTATCGGAAGCGTGCTGGGCCGCGCCGACGGTCTACCTGGCACTGCTAGAAGCGGCTGCTGGTGCATCTACCTGTACGCCGACGCGCGCAACGCTCTGCGACGCAACGGGCATACGGCGACTGAAAACTGTGTCGGCTGCGCTCACCGTGCTCGAATCGGCTGGCTGGATTCGGCGATCCCATGTCCCGGTGACGGTGGGCACAAAGAGGGCCGCAACACTGTTGCGCATCCGTGTTTTGCGTAAGGGGCAGTACGCGCCCTCTACGGGGCGAATCACATAGGGGCAGTACGCGCCCTCTACGGGCAGTTTGCGTAAGGGGCAGTACGCGCCCCAAGACTTCTCTTACAGAGAAGAGCGCACCCCGCCGCTTTTGAGAGCGCGGCGTGGTGCTGGCGAGAATTGAAGAACATACATGTGAGGGCGTGCAATGATGAAACGTAATAGCGCAAACCCGGCCGCGGGCATGGACGTTGACAAACTCCGGCTCAAACTACTGGAGGCATTACGCAAGCTCGGAGTTAGCCCACGGGCTGGCGCGAGCGTGGCTGAACTCGGCCGACTGCTCCGCAAGGTGCAGGGGACGGGTGAGAATGCCCGTTGACAAAATGTGGTGGCAGACGTATCGTAAACACATGAACATATCAGAGACACTTAGAGCGGCAATTGCGGCGGACGGGCGCACCTACCTTGCGTTGTCCGCTGCTTCGGGCGTGGACGTGGCGCAGATTTCGCGATTCGCCCGCGAGCTTCGCACGCTCACACTTCCGGCCGTTGACAAGCTCGCGGCCGAGCTCAATCTTGTGCTCATGGAACGGCCAGAAACGCCGCGCCACGCGACGCGGACCCCGCGCGAGGGGGTTGATATGGGGCGGACCCGTAGAACGCAACAAGCGCCGCGGCGCAAAGCCGGGCGCTACGAGAAAGGGGCTTGAACATGGCGCGGCAAGCGCGAGAGCGGCAACGCGGCAAGAATCACGGCTCGCTCTTCAAGCGAACCGCGGGCGGATGCTGGTACGCCAAGTGGACTGCGGCCGACGGTGGCCGTCCGGAGCGCTCAACCGGCACGCGCGACCGCAAGGACGCTGAGCGGATTCTGCAAGGATGGATTTCGGCCGAGGCGCTGCGCAAGGCGGGCATCGTGAAGCTGAACGAAGAGCGCTACGCCGACGCGGCGCGCGTTCTGCTCACAAAACACATTGACGCATGGATTGCGTCCGTGGCGGCGACCGGGGCGACAAAGAGGCACACGCTCTCACTGCGGAAGCATGTGAGCGAAATACTTCTCACCCGGCTTGGGGCGACGAAGCTCGCCGAAGTCACGGCGGCGCGCGTACAGGCGGCCGCGGGTGAGCTGGTGGCCGAGGGCGTGGCACTGCGAACAGCGCATTACTACCTGCGCGACTGCAAGGCGTTCGGACGCTGGCTCTGGCGTGAGAAGCTCGCGCCGGAGAATCCGCTCGCGCACCTGCGCGGCTTGCGATTCGACGCCGACAAGCGATATGAGCGGCGTGCGTTCTCCGCCGACGAAGTAGCGCGGCTCGTGGACGCTGCGAAGGTGGGCCGGGACTTCCGGGGGCTGAGCGGACCCGGGCGCGCTGTGGTGTATCAGGCGGCGCTGGGCACGGGTTTCCGCGCGGGCGAGTTGGCGCGGCTGAAAGTTGCAGACTTCAAACTTGATTGCGACCGGCCCGCCGTGCTGCTGGCGGCCGGGTCGGCGAAGAACCGCACCGCAACGACGCAACCGATCCGGCACGACCTGGCCGACGTGCTGCGGACGTGGCTCAAAGGCAAGCCAGCGGGCGCCGCAGCATTCCCGGGCACCTGGTCGCAACGCTCCGCACACATGCTGCGGCTGGACCTGCGCCGGGCGCGGTGGGCGTGGTTTCGCGAGACGGGCGGCGGCAAGGCGACGCGCGAGGCGTGGCAAGCGGGCTTCCTGGCCGATCAGGACGCCGCGGGCCGACTGGCCGATTTTCACGGACTGCGGGTGACGTTTATCACGGAGCTGGTGCGCGGCGGCGTGAACGTGCGGACGGCGCAAACCCTCGCGCGGCACTCCGATCCCAAGCTCACGCTGAACGTCTACTCGCGGTTGGGCGTGACGGACCTCGCGGCCGGACTCGACGTACTGCCCAAACTCGGCAGACCGGACAAGCCGGAATCTGAACGGTTACGGGCGACCGGCACGGACGACACAACGCCGACAATCCCGCCCGCGGCCCATTCGGACCCCCGACGGTACCCCCGACGGTTGGAGCGCATTTCGTCGCGCAACACTGCACACAATTGCACGACGGGAAAGAAAGGTAGCGCGGGTGACAATCGCGAAAATCGCCTAGTACGTCGCGCTGAATTGCACGCTACTGCGCATCATTTCGATGATGGGCCCAGCAGGACTCGAACCTGCGACACTCGGATTATGAGTCCGCTGCTCTAACCGACTGAGCTATGGGCCCGGCAGTTTCTGACCGACAATATCGAATTGTACTCGGAAGCGGTTGTCAAATGTCTTCGAGGACGAAGTGTTGGGGGGGCGGATTCCTCGGCGCATTCTCCGTTGAGGATTGGGACACCGGGGATCCTTTCTGGGAGCTGCTCAACACCACTGCGTTGCGGCAGCGGATGCGGCCCCTCTACGGGGAGTGCGACTTTAGCGGAATGGGCCGCGTAGTCAGCGCGGGCTTGTGAGCGTTCTGCGCCGGTGCGGACAGCGGTGTGGGCATAACCAGATCGGTGGCCGGGCAGGTGCGTTGCGCGATGACCAGGGCTTGTGGTACGAACGGGCCGAGTACCTCGTGCCATAAGCGTTCCAGTTCTTCCGCCGCGGGTCGCCCGCGCGGGCCGAGGCGGCTCACGACCGTGCCGGCACCGGCGGCTTCGGCATAGGCCGCCCGGGCATTCACCACTTGTTGCGCGACGGGGAAACCGTACATCCGCACGGCTTGCAGCGCGACCTGCGCCAGCCGCATCCGCGGTTGCACCCGGTTGAGCACCGTGATTACGTCCGGCTGGCCGGCGCGCCCGCCGCGCAGGCGAACCTGGTACAGCAAACGGGCAGTGCGGTACGACGCCTCGATGTCCACATGCGAGGGTCCGATCGGCAGCACCACCAGGTCGGCCAGCGCCGCGAGCAGTACGGTTTCGGCATTCAGCGTGGCCGGCGCATCGCAGACAACCAGCGGGCAGTGCTCCGCCAGAAGGGGGAGCTCGTTCCGCAGCCGCTCGGCCGTATTGCAGCGCTCGACGCGCAGTTCCGGCGCGGCGCGCGCGAGCCAGCCGGCGCTCGTGGCCTGGGCGTCCGCGTCGACCACTACCACTCCGGGCGTGTGTGTGGCCAGCCAGGTCGCGGCATGAACCGCGAGAGTGGACTTGCCCACACCGCCCTTGCTGTTGAGAAACGCGATGATCATGCGGGCGTGGCCCTGCGCTGGGGCCAAACCGCTGCGAGTGTCCTAGAGGACACTGACGCGCAGCGTTGTGTCTATCGTGCTATCGGCGGAACTGAACTGTCGGGTGTCGGGCGGGGCGCCAGGATCAGGTCGGAGATTTCGGCGGCAAAGCGGGACTCCGAGCCCGCGATGGTCGTTGTGGGGGGGGCCTCGGGCAACGGCAGCCCGCGCGCCCGGCACACGAGCCGATCACGCCCGCGTGACTTGGCGCGGTACATGGCGTAGTCGGCCGCTTCAAGCAGCATCGCCGCGGACCAGCTCGGCTCCCACTCAGCGGCCCCGATGCTCGCGGTCGTTGGTAGGGGGGTGTCGCGAAAATACGCCGGCTGTGCACGAATGGCGTCGAGCAGACGCTTGCCGACGTGCCGCGCGCCGCGCAGATCCGTAGCGGGCAGCATGACGATGAACTCATCACCGCCGACGCGCGCGGCGCAGTCGAATTGGCGCAAGACTGAAGTGATGCGACCGGCCACATGACGCAGAAGGGTGTCACCGGCAGCGTGTCCGGCTTGGTCGTTGACATGCTTCAGGTCATCGAGGTCGATGAGCAGCACCGAGAGCGTGGCATTGAAGCGGTGGGCGCGCCTGATTTCGCGCGCCAGGGCCTCGTACATCCAGCGTTGGTTGAACAGGCCGGTGAGCCCATCGACACGGGCTTCGATGCGGGCCTGATCATGCATCCGGGCATGCTGGAGACAGCGCCCGACGAAATCAAGGGCCGCGTGCACCTCGCTCGTTTCCAGTGGCGGGTCCGTCGCGACCGGTTGCGAACAATTCAGTATCGCTGTGAGTTGGCCGTCACAGCCGAGCGGTGCCACGAGGCAGGCATCATCCGGGTAGAGTTCTGCGGCCGGTACCGGCAGTCCCCGCAGGGCGCGCTCCTGAGTGGCAGAACGTGTCCAAAGCGGGTGGCCGTCGCGGGCCACCTGGGTCATGAGCCGGTCGCCTGGCGCGACGCGCACCGCGAGGTCGATGGGCCGGACATGCGTTGTTTCTGCCAGGGTCAGCAACCCACGGTCGGAGTCATGCAGGTACAACGAAGCAGCGGAGAACCCGAGTCGCCCTGGCAGTTCAACCACACAACGGCGGCAGAGGCGTTTGAGATCGAGGTCGTGGAAGGCCGTTACCCAGCCGGGCAGGTCAACCAGTGAAGCCGGCGGAAGGTCGCTGCCGGAGCCCAAGAACGGCGCGCCCGCCGGGCGTTCGGCGAGGTCCGCTCCGGTCCAAAGCACCGCGCAGGTGGTTTCATTGCACGGTTTGCGGATGTAGATTCCCGGTGGCCGCTCCACACTTGTGGCCGCGGGATCGGTATAGAAATACACACGGCGACCACTGCAGGGGGGGACCGCGGCGACAGTTTCGAGATCCAGCCAGCGTTCACCCACCAGGCCGACACCGGCTGAGGGCCAGTTTGCGGGGGCCACGAGATGGAGATCGGCACTCCCCGGGCGCGTCCGTTCCGCCGCACGGCGGAGGTCGGCATCTTCCGTAACGAGAACAACTTGTGTTCGGACCGCGGCCATGGGGCGGTTCGCTTGTATACCGGACCTGTCGAGCAGGCGCTGTCCGCAGGCGACGGGTCCTGGGCTGCGCCAGTCTATCGGGGCGGAGTCCATTCTAACTGTAGGTGTGATCCCGCGACTTCGCGCAACTTCGACGCGCAGTTTCGATGCAGCCGTGCCAGGAAACCGACCGATAGACAAGGTGACCGCGGCGGGCCGACGGTGGTCCGGTCGCGGTGATTCGCTGGAAGCGATCTCCAGGGCTCAGGATGAGCGTTCGCGGCATTCCCCGCACAGCACGAGAGATGTTCGTCGGCCGGTGGCAGGTGCCGGTGGCGCTGATCGCGGCGACCGCGGTCGGCGTGGCCCTGTACCGTATGGTGCCGCCGCCACCGCAGGTGGATTTCGCTGTCGCTCTGGCGGACCTGGCACTGCTGGAGGAAGCCGAGGATTTCGCTGCCGCGGCCGATGCCATCGGTAACCTGCTGGCGCTGGAACCACCGCTGCCGCCCGGCGAACGCGGCATGCTCCACGAGCGCATGACGGGCGTGCTGTACCGTGCGGAGCAACGCGCGCACCGGCACGAGCCGCTCAACCTGCAAAATCTGATGGAACACGCGCGGCAGGCGCAAGAACTGGGGCGGCCGGATACAGCCGAGATGTTCCTCCGGGTGGCGTTTGCGCGCTTGTGGCTGGGGCACGAGGAAGCGGCTCTTGGCAGTTTCCGGGCGGCGTTGGATGCGGGGCTTCCCACGGACGATCGGCGCACCGCCTTGCGGGCTGTCGTGGATCTCCTGGCCGAACGGCCGGAAGCACGTTTCGAACGTCGCCGCATCCTCGATCATGTGCTGCATGACCCGGGGGCGACCGCGCCCTTCTTATGGTGGGCACTTCGGTATGCCGTCACAGACGCACTCGACGAGCGCGATACTCTGCGGGCGCGCGAGTTGCTCGATGCGCACGGCGGGACGCTCGCCACGTCCGATCTGCGCGGCTATCGCGAGCATCTCGATGCCCTCGTGACCTTGTACGAAGGGCAACCGGACGCCGCTGCACCCGTGGCACGGTGGGTCGATGACTGGCTGACCGATGCCCCGCGGGTACCGCTGGGGCTGGACGAGTTCGGTCACTTGCCGAGCTTGAACCGCTGGCTGCTGGGGCGTATCGACCTGGAACTGATGCGGCCGGAAGATGCCCTGGCGAGCTTCGAAGCCGCACTCGCGTATCAGCCGGAACCCGGGTTGCACGTGGCGGCCGAAATCGGACGGGGGTTGGCGCTGGGGACTCTCGGCCACGAGGCAGCGGCGATGGCGGCTTTTCGCGCTGCGCTCGAAGTGCCGGGATTGCACAACGCCCGGCGAGTGCACGCCGTCGGTGAATTGCAGGCGGCACTGGCGCGACTTTTCCAGACATCCTGGGAACTGGGTTCTTACGGGGCGGCCTTGGATTACCTGGCGCTCGCGGCAGAACTGACTCCGACCAGCCAGGAGGCCGCCCGGCTGGATTGGTATGAGCGTCTGGGAAGGGCTTGCCTGACTGCGGCGGCGGCCTCGGCGGGTGAAACCGCGCGAGACTTCGATGAGCGCGGAGGGATCGCGCTGGAACACGCCGCTGTGTATGCACGATTCGACGAGCCGCGCTTGGCCGATCTGCTCTGGACTGCGGCGGAGGCGTACGACCGTGCCGGACGACTGGGAGCGCTGCAGCGGGTGCTCCAGGCATTCGTGGACGGCCGGAGCGATCATCCGCGCATGCCGGCGGCGCTGCTGCAACTGGGGCGTGTTTCGGAGGCCCACCGCCGGCCACAGGATGCGCTCGCCTGGTACCAGCGCGTCGCGGCGGAGTATCCCAAGCTGGAAGAAGCTGCCCGGGCGCGGTTGATGAGTGCGGCGGCGCTGGTCGGGCTGGGGTCGGAGCACTTCGACGAGGCCGAACTGCGCCTCGTGACCCTCTTGACCGACGGCACCGTGGCGCCCGATGCGGCGGTGTACCGTGAAGCCCTGCTGACACTGTGCGAACTCTACGACTACCAGCAGCGTTATGCCGATGAGATCGGGCGGCTGGAAGACTACCTCCGGCTGTATCCCGAAAGCTCTGATCACCTGCGGGCGCGATTCATGCTGGCGGATGCGTATCGCCGCAGCGCGTACCAATTGCGGACGGGGGCCGGGCCCGGCGTAGCGCCCGAAGCGGCGTTGTCCGAAAGTGCGGTGCGCTTCCGACGTGCGGCCGACCTGTACGCTGCCCTGCTGACGGACCTGGATGCCCAGTCTGTCCAGGCCGTGACACCGGCGACGGCGCTGCTGACGCGGCTATCCCTCCAATACCGCGCGGACTGTTACTACGAATTGAATGAACCCGCCGCCCTGGACACGGCGCTGCGGATCTACCGCCAGGTCACGGCGCGCTACAACAACCAGCCCGCGGCGCTGATGGCGCACCTTCAGATCGCCAACGTGCATCTGCGGTTGGGTGATGTGACCGAGGCGGGGCGCGCGATCGAACGGGCCCGCTGGTTGCTCCGCAGTATGCCGACGCTTACCCAGTCCTCACTCGCCGGTCTCGATCGTGACGAGTGGGAGCGATTTCTCGACGTGGTCTCCCAATCCCGGCTTTTTGAGGACGTGTTCGCCGCCGCGCCGTAGCGGCCATCTGACAGAGGAGTCTCGGACATGACGCCCACGCCAGGCACTCTCGACCCGGCGGAACTGATCCGGCTGCTCGAACAGCAGCGCGACCTCTATCGCAAGCTGCGCGAGCTCAGCGACCGGCAGCGCGCCCTGATTTCCGGCGATCGGCCGGAGATGCTGCTCACCATCCTGCGCGATCGCCAAGACCTCGTCGCGGCACTCGCGCGGCTGAACGACCAGCTCGCGCCCTATCGACGCAACTGGGACGAGATGTACGCGGGATTGCCGGAGTCGCGCCGCATCACCGCCTCGGGCCTGTTGCAGGATATCAATGGGCTTCTGCGCGTGATCCTGCGTACGGACCAGGAGGACACGGCGCTGCTGTCGGCCCGCAAGCAGGGTGTTGCGAACGAGCTGACGGGTCTGGCCGGGGGCCGCACGGCGAACGCCGCATACGCTCGCCAGACGTCATCGGCCGGCGCAAATGCGTCGGCGGACGTCTCCGGTTAGGTCTGGCCGAGAGTGTGGACCCGCACTGCGAGGAGTGTCGACGCGATGCCTGCACCCGCCGCACCGCCGGAAGCGGAACTCTCCAATGTCTTGCGCGAATATCTCAATGTCACCGCGCGCCTGCAGGAGACGCACCAGGTGCTCCAGCAGGAAGTCGTACGGCTGCGCGAAGAACTGGCGAGTAAGGACCGTGAACTGGAGCTGCGCCGCCGCTTGGCGGCACTGGGTGAAATGGCTGCCGGGGTCGCCCACGAAGTCCGCAATCCGTTGGGTGCGATTCAGCTCTACAGCGACCTGCTGAGGACACAATGTCGGCAGCAGCAGATGGAGCCCGCGCTCGACCTGATCGGGAAAATCGAAGCGGGCATCCACGCCATCGAAGCGGTCGTCCAGGACACGCTGGCCCTCGCACCACGGGACCGTCAGTTCACGAACTGTCCCCTGGGGGAACTGCTCGACCGCGTGCGCGATGCCACCCTGCGGAAGCTGGTTGATTGTGCCGTCACGCTCCTCGTGCGAGGTCCGGAGCCGTTGCCGGCCGTACGAGCAGAGCGCGAAGGTCTGCAGCGCGTCCTCGTGAATCTGGTGGTTAACGCGGCCGAGGCGTCGCCACGCGGCGGCACGGTGGAGGTGGCGGTGAAGACCGTCCGTGCGGGACGTGTCGAAGTGTGTGTGCGCGACGAGGGACCGGGCCTTCCGGACGAAGTTCGGCACCGCATTTTCGACCCGTTCTTCACGACGAAGGAACATGGTACAGGGCTGGGCCTGACGATTGCACACCGCCTGATCGAGGCGTACGGCGGTGAACTGCGGGCGGGGAACCAATCGCAAGGGGGCGCTGAGTTCGTAATTTCCCTGCCGTGTGCCGAGGCCACGGTGGACCCGGTTGTCACAAAGGTACGTCGGATTGGCGTGGCCTAGCGCCAAGGAGACCCCATGGCACGGATCTGCGTAGTAGACGATCAGGCAATGATGCGTGATTCCCTGTTGGCGACTCTGACTGCGCAAGACCACCAGGTCTGCGCATTCGACAACGCCCAGGAGGCCCTGACGAGAATCAAGCAGCAGTCGTTCGACGCCATACTGACCGATCTGCGCATGCCGGGCCTGGACGGGGTCGGCCTGTTGCGCGAGATGCGGCGGTTGGGGATCGACACGCCCGTGATCCTGATGACGGCGCATGGCTCGATCCAGAACGCGGTCGAAGCGATGAAGCTGGGGGCGTTTGACTATCTCCAGAAGCCGTTCAACGGCGAAGAGATCGAAATTCTGCTCGAACGGGCCTTGCGGGAGCGGACCCTGCTGCGTGACAACGAAATCATGCGGCGCACCATCGAGGATCTGCGTCGCGACCGTCATCTCATCGGGCAGGCACCCACCATGCGCCCCGTGCTCGAGAAGGTGCAGCGCGTCGCACAGAGCGCGGCGACCGTATTGATCACGGGTGAAAGCGGGACCGGGAAGGAGCTGATCGCCCGGGCCGTGCATGCCGCCTCACCACGGGCGGACCAACCGATGCTGTGCGTGAACTGTGCGGCCCTCTCGCCGACCCTGCTCGAAAGCGAACTCTTCGGCCACGAGAAAGGCGCTTTCACCGGTGCGGACCGCATGCGTAAAGGACGTTTCGAGTTGGCGGATGGAGGTACGCTGCTGCTCGACGAGGTGTCCGAGATCGCCCCGGCGTTGCAGGCAAAGCTGCTGCGCGTCCTCCAGGAGCGTGAATTCGAGCGCGTCGGCAGCTCGGTGACACGGCGCGTCGATGTACGCGTCATCGCGACTACGAACCGCAATTTGCGCGACTGGGCCGCCAAGGCGCGCTTCCGTGAGGATTTGTATTATCGTCTCAGCGTATTGCCGATCGAAGTCCCGCCGCTCCGGGAGCGTCGCGAGGACATCCCGTTGTTGATGGACCACTTCCTCGGAACCTGTGCCGCCCGCGATGGGCGCGAGCGACCACGTTTCACCGCGGAGACTCTGAAGGTGCTGGCGGAGTACGGCTGGCCGGGGAACGTCCGCGAGCTGGAGAACCTCTGCGAGCGCGTCTGCGTACTGGAGGCGGGCCGCGAGGTGACACCGGCAAGCATTGCTCCGTTGCTGAATGGTCCGATCAAGACCGCCACGGCCGCAGCCGAGGGGCTGCGCTACCGCGATGGGCAGATTCTCGATGACGCTGAGCGTGATCTGATCCTGCGGACGCTGGAGCGCTTCGGGGGCCATCGCGAGCGGACGGCGCGGGCACTCGGCATCGGTCTGCGCACGCTTGGGCTCAAGCTGAAAAAGTGGCGCGAAGAAGGCAGCTTCCAGGAGGAACGGCAGCGGCGCTCCGCGGTCCTGGTGTAAATCCCAGTAAGCGCAAGCAGCATCCGGATGTGGCAGCCCTTGCGCGGCGGCGGCCGTTCCGGCCAAGGCCTAACGAGCGCCCTGTTGATGTCCGGGCGGGGCACGTGTGCGGCGCGCAACTTGCTCAGTAACAGGTCGGAGTAGAGATTGCCATGTGGATCGACCGACTGACAGCTTCGCGTACGACCCACGCGGTGGCGCTCGCGGCGCAATATGCCGAACAGCGTCACAAGGTGCTGAGTGAGAACCTCGCTAATGTGGATACACCGGGCTTCCAGGCCAAGCTGCTGGATCACGAGACCTTTGCCCGGTCGTTGCGAACGGCACTGGATGATGCCCGAGCCAACCGCCGTTCCACGCTGGAACTGCGGGGTAGCCGCCAGTTCAGTACGGATACGCAGGGGCGACTGGCCGTACAGCCCGAAGTCGAGCCGGCGCAAAATGTGCTTTTTCACGACGGTACGAACGTGAAACTGGAGCAGTTGCTCGCCGATGCGGCCCAGAACCAGATGACGTACGAACTCGCGACCAGTCTGCTGCGCGGTCGGTTCACCAACCTGCTGCGGGCCATTCGGGGACGCGTGGAATGATTCGTGCTTTTGACATCAGCACCTCCGCTCTCGTCGCCCAGCGCACGCGGCTGGACGTGATCGCAGGCAATATCGCGAATGCCGAGGTGACTCGGCAGGAGGATGGGACACCTGCGCCGTACCGCCGCCGGTACGTCACATTCATGACCGGCGACGCCCACGGCGGTCCCGGAGTTCGCGTTGACGAGATACGGCCGGACCCATCTCCGTTTCGCGAGAAGTACGATCCTGGCCACGCCGACGCCGACCAGCGTGGGTACGTTCAACTGCCGAACGTCAGTATCACGATGGAGTATGTGGATGCGCTGGCGGCCAGCCGTGCGTACGAAGCCAACGCCGCAATGCTGAATGTGACGCGCGGCATGGTACAACAGGCCATCCGACTCTTCGCCTGAGTCGGGCTTGCGGCCTGCCCCTGGAGGAATGCATGCCTGAACCGATCGCCGCCGCCGGCTTGACTCCGCTCGGGCCCGCCCGGCCCACCGCCCCGGCTGGGCGCCCGGGTTTCGCGGAAGGGCGAGACTTCGCCGACCTGCTGCGCAGCCAATTGGCCGAGGTCAGTCGCATGCAAGCCGAGGCCGACGAAGGTATCGAGAGTCTCGTCACGGGGCGCAGCGACAACATTACCGAGGTATTCACGGCAGCCCGCAAAGCGGAAGTTGCCTTCAGTCTGCTGATGGAAATTCGCAACAAGCTGGTGAATGCCTATGACGAGCTGAAGCAGTTGCGCGTCTAGGACAGCGCCGGTCGGGAGGCGGTGGAGTCGCGGCCTGACCGGAATACGTGGGGGCATGGAAGCGGCGGCGGAGGCCGCCCGGAGCAGCCAGGATGGCGGCACTGCAAAAGCGGCTGAGCGAGATCCTGACGCGCCTGCGCGATGTGAACACATCGCAGAAGGTGGCGCTCTTCCTCGGCGGTCTGCTGGTCGCGGTGGCCCTGATCTGGATGGTGCAGTGGGCCGCCGCGCCCGAGATGGTGCCACTGATCGACCAGGGGTTGGCGGCAGAGGACCTGGCGCTGGTGCGCAGTGGTCTTGATGCGCTGGGAGAGCACTACGAGATTCGCGGGGATCGCATCCTGGTGCGCGCGGCGCGCAATCGCGCTGCACTCTACGCGCAATTACAGCAGCAAGAGAAACTGCCCTCCGACACGAGCGTCGGGTTCGCCGCACTCATCAAGGAATCCGACCCCTGGATCTCGAGTGAGGAGAGCCGGCGGCGCTGGACTTTCGCCCTCCAGGGGGAACTCGAGCGCGTCCTCCGCGAACTCAACGGCGTGCGCAACGCGCGCGTCCTGCTCAATTATGGCACTCAGAAGCGGGTCTTCGCGCGGACCGCACCTCCCAGCTCCGCCAGCGTCGCGGCTGACCATGCGGGGGGGCGACCAGGTGCCGCGCTCCCTGGCAATTGCCGCGGCGCGGCTCGTGGCGGGAGCCGTGGATGGGCTGTCCGTGAGGAACGTCGAAGTCGTCGATGCGAACGGCCGCCGGGCACTGGACTGGGATGCCGAGGGAGATCTCAGCACGCAACTCGATCGCAAGGTGCTCGCGGAAGAGCAGCGCTTCCTCGCCAACCTCCAGCAGATCATCCTGCCTTTTGACCCACGCGCCATCGTAGGCGTACAGGTCGAGCTCAACAGCACCGCGGATCACATCGAGACCGACACCCCCACGAAAGCCGTACCCGCCACGGAACGCACCATGGTCCAGGAGACGGTGCGGGACCGTTCGGCCGGTGATCCCGGCGTGCGGCCGAATACGGCGATGACCCGCGGGGGGAGTGGTATCAGCGAGAGCCAGCGGCAGGAGACCAGCGAGACGGAATCGCGCGTCGGGTACGCGAAACAGACGCGCAGCACGCCGCCCGGTGACGTGGTCAAGGTCACAGCGGCCATCTCATTGTCGCACAGCTACCTTGAAAATGTCTACCGGCGACGCCATCCCGAGGCGGAGGGCGCGCCGACGGATGAACAGATCGAGGAGATCTTTCGCGAGGAACGCACCCGCCTGTTGCCACAGGTGGCCCAGCTCCTGCGGCCGCAGAGCGAAGAAAATGTGGCGGTATCGCGCTATTACGACGAGCCGCTGGACGCGCCGGTTACGGCGGCCGCGGCGCCGCTGGAGCTTGGTGTGGACCTGGTGCAGCGTTACGGCCCGCAGTCGGGGCTCGCGCTGCTTGCGTTGATGGCACTGGGGCTCATGCTTCGCATGGCACGGCGCGCCGACGGCGGAGAGGCGTTTGGACTCGAGCTGGGGCTGCCGCGCGAAGCGATCGAGGCCGCCAAGGCGGCGGCGGCGGACGTCTCCCTGGCGTCCGCGGCGATGCAGCGGGCAGGCAACCGGCCGGCCGTGCGAAGGGTAGGGCCGCGGGCACCGGGCGCAACGGAGGACACGTATCTCGACGCAGAGCCCGCCAACTTCATTGAGCAAGCGGCGCTGAGCGAGGGGGTGCTGGTGGCACAGGAGGTCGACGCCGGCACGGTGCAGACGCGCAAGATGCTGGAGCAGGTCGCCACGATGGTAGACGAGGACGCGGAGACGGTGGCCGCCCTGATCGAGCAGTGGATCCAGCGGAATGAGCAATACCGCGAAGAGAATTGAGGACCGTCGCCCATGCCGCGCAGCACCTACCGCTCCGAAATCCGCAGTATCGAGGACGTCACCGGTGTGCGCAAGGCGGCCGTGCTGATGGTGGCGCTGCGGCACGACACCGCAGCCCGCATCATGCGGGCGCTCGACCGCGAGCGGGTCGAAGAGGTCTCGCGCGAGATTGCCGCGATTGACGCGATTGCACCGGAAGTGCGTGAGCAGGTCATCCGCGAGTTCTATAACCTGCTGATGGCGCGACAATACATGGACGCAGGCGGTATGTCGTGGGCGCGCACCCTGCTGATGAAGACGCTGCCACCCGAAGAAGCGCGGCGGATCATGTCGGTCATCGAGCACCAGGTCCACGAACAACCCTTCAGCTTCCTCCAGAAAACCGAGAAGGAGAACCTCGTCACGTTCCTCCAGGAGGAGCACCCGCAGACCATCGCGTTGGTGCTCTCGCACGTGCCGGCCGGCATGGCCGTGGACATTCTTTCCGCCCTGCCCACCGAGCGCCAGATCGAGGTCGTTGCTCGCATCGCCAACATGGACCAAACCAGCCCCGACGTGATCAAGGAAGTGGAGCGTGGACTAGAGAAGCGACTGGCCGGATTGGTGTCGGAGCGCTTCGAGCGTGTTGGTGGCGTCGAAGCGGTAGCCGAGATTCTCAACATGTCGGGGCGTGCAGTCGAGAAGGCGATTCTCGAAGGCCTGGAGGACGATCACCCGCAACTGGTCGAAGAGATCCGGCGGCTCATGTTTGTCTTCGAGGACATCATTCGGGTCAACGACAAGGGCATTCAGTCGGTTCTCAAGGAGGTCGAGAACGAGGAACTCGCGATGGCCATGCGGACGGCCAGCGACGAGCTCAAGGACAAGATCTTCAACAATATGTCGGAGCGTGCGGCGCAGCTCATCCGCGAGGAGATGGAGTTCATGGGCCCGGTGCGCGTATCGGACGTCGAAGCGGCGCAGCAGAAGATCGTCGACATTGTGCGCCGGCTCGAAGATGCCGGCGAGGTCATCATTGCCGGTCGCGGCGGTGAGGGCGAGCTGGTCGTCTGACCAGCCGCTGGAGGACGTGGGTGGTGCCGAGCAACATCATTCGCCGCGAAGCGGGGCCGCGTCCAACCGTTTTTCGGTTCCCGGATGTCGAGGCGGAGGCGGCCCGCATCCTGGCACGCGCGCAGCGCGAGGCCGAGGGACTGCGGGCAGCCACGGAAAAGCACCTTGCAGCCGAGCGCGAATCGCAGCGTCGCAACGGATATGAGGAGGGTTTCCGCGCCGGGCAGGCGGCCGGACGAGCCGCGGCGCTGGAGGAGGGTCGGCAGGCCGCTCGCACGGCGGCGGCAGCCGATCTGCAACAACTGACCGCGGCCCTCGGCGGTGCGTTACAGGACTATGAGCAGCGTCGCCACACGCTGCTGGCCGAGGCGGAGACCGGTCTGCTGGCGGTTGCGGTGGCCATTGCGGAGCGTGTTTGCAAGACCGCCGCGTTACACAGCGGCACGGTGGCTCGGGCGAATGTGCGGGCGCTGCTGGAACTTGTCCGTCACCAGCATGATCTTGAGTTTCACTTGCACCCCGAAGAAGCTGCGCTGCTGCGCGACGAGCTGCCGCAACTGGCTCAGCAGATCGCCGGGGCGGACCATGTGCGAATCGTGCCCGACACGGCCATCGGTCGCGGTGGTTGTGTGCTGCACTCGCGTGCTGGCGCGGTAGATGCCACGCTCGAGACACAACTTCGCCAGGTCGCCGAGAGTCTGGTCACTGACGGTCAGGAGACACTGGCGACCGGATCCGTGGCTGACCGTGGGGAGTCGTCCGCGTGAACCAGCCCGCGCCGCGCGCCAATGTTTTTGCGGCGGCGACCGAGGAGGTTGCCACGTTGCTGACCGAGCGGCTCGAAGGCCGTGTGCGGGCCGTCAACGGGCTGCTGATTCACGCGACCGGATTGCCTGTGCCGGTGGGGGCGCGCTGCCGGGTCCATACACGGCGTCACGGACCGGTGGAAGCCGAAGTGGTCGGCCTGCGTGACGGGCTCGCCCTATTGTCCGTATTCGGCGAGGCCACCGGGATTGCGCCGGATGATCGTGTCGAATGCACGTCCGGTCCACCGCGAGTCCCCGTCGGGTACGACCTCCTCGGCCGGGTCATTGATGCATATGGCCGCCCGTTGGACGGCGGACCGCCACCGCGGCTTAATGTCCGTTACCCGCTCTACGCTCCTGCGCCGCCGGCGCTCGAGCGTCGCCCGGTCGATGCACCGCTCGGGCTCGGTATTCGCGCGATCGACGGTCTGCTCACGGCCGGTCGCGGACAACGCCTCGGCATCTTTGCCGGCACCGGGGTCGGCAAGAGCGTCTTGATGGGCATGATCTGCCGCCGAACGCAAGCCGATGTGAATGTCGTCGTCCTGGTGGGCGAGCGCGGACGCGAGGTCGGGGATTTCCTCGACCGCCATCTAGGGGTTGAAGGCCGGGCGCGCAGCGTGGTTGTCGTATGTACCTCCGATGAAGCGGCCGCCCTGCGTGTGCGCGTCTGCCTGCACGCTACGGCCATCGCGGAGTATTTCCGCGATCAGGGACTCGACGTCCTCCTGATGATGGACTCGCTGACGCGCATGGCGATGGCTCAGCGGCAGATCGGCCTTGCCGCCGGCGAGCCACCCACTGCGAAAGGGTATCCGCCGAGTGTCTACGCGTTATTACCGCGCTTGCTGGAGCGAGCCGGGCGCACGGCGTATGGCAGCATCACCGGCATCTACACCGTGCTGGTCGAAGGCAGCGATATTGACGAGCCGCTGGCGGACGCGGTGCGGGGGATTCTCGACGGCCATGTCTGGCTCTCGCGCGACCTGGCAAATCGAGGGCACTTTCCGGCCGTGGATGTGCTGAACAGTATCAGCCGAGTAGCACCGGATGTCACTGCCCCTGAGCAACAGCAGGCGTCCCGCGCTGTGCGCCGAACGCTCGCGACATGGCGCGACATCGAGGATCTTGTCAGCATTGGGGCGTACGTGCCCGGGGCGAATGTCGATTATGACATCGCAGTGCAGACCCGCGAAGTGCTGACCGGATTCCTTACACAGACGCTGCAGGATGACACGCCTTATGAACAGAACATCGCTGCGTTGTGCCAGGTCGGTGAACTGCTAGAGCAGACGCGGCAAAGACTCGGTAAAGGCACGGCGGGTATGCGGAAATAAGTGGCCTCGGATTGGCTGCTTGTCGTTCTTGCCATCTCTGCCGGGTAGTCGCACGACCATAAGTCGCTAGTGGACAAGACCGCAGCACAGTCATGGCACAACGCTTCACATTTCGGCTTGAGACACTACTGCGTGTGCGTGCGCTGCGCGCGCGCACTGCTGAGCGCAACGTCGGTGCAAAACGCGCAGAGATTGCCCGTGTGGAGCAGCTTCAACACCAACTCGCAGACGAGATCCAGCGGCAACAGGTGTTGCTGCGCGATTTGCAGTCCCAGGGTGATCTCGACCCGCTTTCGCTCCAGCGGGGCCGCGCTTGGGTCGCGCATCTTCGGCGTCAGACCGGTACACAACAGCAACGACGCGGCGAGCTCGAGCGTGAGTTGCGCACATTACTGGACGTGCTCCGTGAAGCGCGGCGCGAAACGCGCGTGCTTGAGAAGTTGCGTGAACGCCGCTTCAACGCCCACCGGCAGGCCGAGGACCGCGCTGCCGAGGCCACCGCGGACGAATTGGCACAGCAGTTGCAACGGTTTCGCCAGGATGAATGCCCGCAGGGGTGACTCCCCGTGGAGCACGCCTGGGTAGCAAGGGATGTGAGCACAGGTGTTCTGGAAGTTGTATCATGGCATGGCCGGACTTGCCCTGGCCGCCTTACTCGCGGCCGGGAGCTTCTCCGGCTACCTGTTTGCCGTCGGGCGGCTGAACAGCGCGCGCATGGACCAGTTTGCGGCTGTGCTGCGCGGTGAATACGACACCGCCGCCGAGCCACCGCCGGCCCCACCCCCGCCCCCCCCGGCACCGGAGCCGCCGCGAGCTTCGACTGTTGAAGAAGTGCGCGCCATGAAGGAGCAGGCCTATCTCGCGACGCTCGCCACTGAGCGCGCCGCGCGCGACTACGGCTACCAGCGGCAGCTCCTGCACCAGGCCCTCGCGGACGTGGTGACGCAGCAGGAACGGCTCGACCGCCGCCAGGCCGAGTTCCGCGAACAGATGGCCGCGGAGCAAACGGCCGCCCTCGACACCGGCTTCCAGGAAGAGCTGGAGATGGTGCTGGCACTGCAACCGCGGCTTGCGAAGGAGCATTTGCTGCGCGTCTGGCAGAAGCAGCCGGCCGATGCGGTACGTCTGCTGAGCGCACTCGACGAAACTGCCCGCAAGCGCATCTTCACACAGTTTCGCACACCGGAAGAAGTTGCGGCCCTAACGGACCTGCTGGAGCGGGTCCGCCTTCAAGGAACCCCCGGCTCCGCCAACGTGTCAGGGACGACCGCCGGCGCCGCCGCACCCCAGTAGCACCGGGTTCGTGGCGTTGTGCCGCGCCCGGTGCCTGTGCAGGTTGTGCGATGTCGGTACCGACGGTCGTGCCCGCCGCCCCCACCGCGCAGCGCGCGACGAATGCGGCGCGGCTGCTGCTGCTCCCCGAGCTACTGAGCGCGTTTACGCATGACACCGCGGCGCTCCAGCGCCGTACTTTGCTGTCGGAAGCGCGTGACGCCCGCCAGCGGCGCCGTGAGGAACATGGTGCCGAGCTCACCGCGGCGCACGCCGAGGGTATGCGCCCCGTCGATGTCCAACGTCAGGAAGCAAAAACAGGTACCGGCCGCGCGACGTCCCGTGCCCACGCACTACAGCAGCCACCACAGAATGCGGTTCGCTCGGGTGAGCGCCAAGAAGGTGGTGCGTTCCGGCAGGCCCTGGCCGAGGCCCAAGGCCGTCCGCCCGCCGGGGTCTCTCCCTCCTCGGCGGTATCGAACGGCACTCAAGCCGGCACGGGGAGTGTCGCGGTGGCAACCATGCACGTCCCCGGCGCTGAAGCGGTTGCCAACCCCCGCTCCCACCCGGTTGCACATGCGGTCGCCACGCCAGTGATTCCCGCACAGGCAGTGCCAGTAGCTGGAGCAGTGCACACGCCGGCGATGGTTGCCGGTGGATCCGGAGTGACGAGCACCCCGGGCTCCGCAAGATCAACGACGAGCGGAGTGACGGCCGTGGTTGCCGCCAGTGGCACTGGTGGAGCAGGAAGTGGACAGCCCAGTGGGGCGGCAAGTAGTACGGCAACTGTCGGTGTGGGGCCTCAAGGCGCACTGCGGGCGGGTCTGCGCGGCGCGAATCCTGCGCCAAGTGCGCAGCTCACGCTTGAACCGGCCGAGGAGGATGTGAATGTCACCCGGCTGGTGCGTCTTGTGCAAACACGACTCGGCCACGACCGCTCCATCGCGACTATGCGGCTGGATCCACCGGAACTTGGGACGATGCGTGTCCGCATGGATATGAACCAGTCGCACTTGATCCTCGAAGTGGAAACACAAACGAGTGTGGCACAGCGATTGCTTACGGAGCAGGTGGAGCATCTGCGGCAGCGGCTGGAAGCCGCCGGTATCCAGCTCGAGCGCATGGAAGTGCGAGCACCGGCGGCCACGGAGCGTGCGGCCCAGGAGGGGCAGTCGCAGATGCAGGATGGTGGCGGTGCGGCGCAGCAGGAAGCGGCCGACCGCCGGATGGCCTGGTCCGCGGAGCGTGGCTGGGTCGAAGACGAGGATGTTCCCGAGTTGACGATGGCGGAGCCAGCGGCGACGGCCTTCCCGGAACCGGCGGCGGAGTCGCTGGTGAACGTACTCGCGTAGCGTGACGCGGAGCGTCCCGTTCGCAAATGCCAGGCAGGTGGTCGGGCTGAAGCCGCGATCGCCTGCGACAGACAGGGCGTTTGTCATGCAGACCAGCGCGATCGGTGTCGGCACGACCGGCAGCACCGCACGAGCGAGTGGTTTCGGGACCATGCAGTCCGAGGAGTTCTTCAAGCTCCTCATCACGGAGATGCAGCAGCAGGATCCGCTTGAGCCGGCCAAGACTGCCGACATGGTCAACCAGATTTCACAGATCCGCAGCATTGAGCTCTCGCAGCAACTCACAAGCGCCCTGACCCAGATGAGCCAGCAACAGCGCACCAGCGGCGTGAGCGAGCTCATCGGCAAATTCATCACGGCCCGCACCGCAACGGCCGAGGGCGCCCCCCAGGATGTACAGGGCATCGTGACCGGCGTACGCATCGGCTCGGATGGCAAAGCCGTCCTTGAACTCGATACGGGTGGAACTGTTGCTGCCGATGCGGTGACCCACATCACCACCCCCGAGGCCGTCGGAGCCGGTCAACCCGTCGCGCCGCAATCATCCACTGAGACAGCGGCAGGAGATGCGGTCGGGGCGGCGAACCCGGTTGCGGCGGACAAGCAGTCGCAGACTGCACGTGCACCGCAGCCCATCGATCTGCTCCCGTGGCTTTCCCTGGAAGGCAGCTTCCGGCTGTAGCCCCGAACTGGTCGCCTGATACGTACGAGGCACACGCATGGCACTGACGTCGGCGATGTATACCGCCCTGAGCGGCTTGCACGCGAACCGCACGCGGGTTGAGACCATCGGTCACAACATTGCGAACGTGAACACGACTGCATTCAAAGGTTCGCGCACCCTGTTCCAGACGCAGTTCTCCGAGCTGTTGTCGATGGGTACGCCGCCGGGCGAAGCGAGCGGTGGAACCAACCCGATGCAGATTGGTCGCGGCGTGGCCATCGGCACGACGCAGCGCCTCTTCGGTGGCGGATCGGTTGAGACGACCGGGCAACCAAGCGACCTGGCGATTGAGGGCGATGGCCTGTTCGTCGTGCGGACCGCGGGCGGCCAGACGTTTTACACCCGTGATGGTGCCTTTGCGCTGAACGCAACCAACCAGCTCGTGACGGCCGACGGCTATCACCTGATGGGCTACGGAGTGGATCAGCAGTTCAACGTCACCCCTGGCGCGCTCCGGCCACTGGAGGTACCGCTTGGGCGACTCAACATCACCAGTGCGACGCAGAACGTGGCGCTCGATGGTGATCTCAGTGCGGCGGAGCAGCGCGCGCTCAGTGGATCAATCCAAACATCCCAGTTGCTGGTAGATGGCGGCGGCGGCGCGGCGACGGCGGGCACACTGTTGACGGATCTGCGCAGCAGCACCGATCCGGGCGGAGTGCAGTTTGCGGAGGGTGACGTGATTCGCCTTGCGGGGGCAGCGCGGGGAGAACGAGTCGTACCCACGGCGGAATTCATCGTCGGCACGAACGGCTCGACGCTGGGCGACTTTGCCCGCTGGCTCGAGACCCAGCTCGGCATTCAGACGGGCACGGGCCTCCAGGGTGCCCCGGGTGTCTTCGTGGATAACGGTGCCCTGGTCATCCGCAGTAACGCCGGCGAGCCCAACGCGATCCAGATCGCCAGCAACCACTTGACCAGCTCCAACGCCTCCCGGGCGCTGCCGTTTACGCTTTCGCAGACGGCTACAGCACAGGGAACCGGCGTGTATACCTCCTTCACGGTGTACGATTCGCTTGGCAACCCCGTCCAGGTGAACGCGACTTTCACACTTGAGAGCACGCCCAACACCGGACCGGTCTGGCGGTACCTGCTCGATTCGCCCGGAGCGACCGGCGGCACGCGTGTGCTGGGCTCCGGTATTGCCCGGTTCAACACCGATGGCACGTTCGTCGATGCGTCCGGGAACGAGTTCACGCTGCCTCGTGACATGACCGGAGCCGCGACTCCGATTACGTTCCGGCTCAATCTCGCCGGCATTAACGGGCAGGCGACCAGCACTTCCAATGTGGTTCTTGCGGACCAGGATGGTTATCCGGCGGGCACGCTGACCAGCTATGCGGTCGGCGTCGACGGCACGCTCAGTGGCATCTTCAGCAACGGGCTCACGCGCCCCCTCGGACAGGTGGTGCTGGCGCGGTTCGCGAACAATGCAGGGCTCGTCGCCGAGGCCGACAACCTGTTCTCCGTCGGCCCCAACTCGGGTCCGCCGGCCCTCGTGACGGCGGGCACACTGGGCGCCGGACTGGTGCGTGGCGGAGCCCTGGAGGGCTCCAACGTCGACCTCTCCCGCGAGTTTATTGGGCTGATCACGTCGAGTACCGCCTTTCAGGCCAACAGTCGCGTGATCAGCGTCTCGAATGAGATGCTCGACAGTCTGCTCGTCGCGCTGCGGTAAACCTTGCGCGAACGGCAGTGCCTTTGATACCGGCCTGCTTCAAGGTGATGTCCATGATCCAACTGACGCGCCTCAACGGTCGGCCATTCGTACTCAACAGCGAACAGATCAAGGCCATCGAGCAGACGCCCGACACGATGGTACACCTGCTCAATGGGGAGCAGTACGTGGTACGCGAGTCGCTGGAGGAAGTCGTCCGACGGGCGATTGAGTATGGCCGCCTCGTGCGGGCCTTCCCAATACCGGTCACGTGAGCAGCGCGGCACGCTTTGCGCGGTGGCGCACAAACCGCCGTTGCCGGCCGGAGCGGCTGATAAAAGGCCTGAAGACTCGCCGTTCCGGCGCCGCCGATGAAGGCCGCCGTCTGCCGGGTCGATAAGAGCAGAGCCAGCGCTTGCACCTGAATCGGTGCTGCGGCGCCCTGCAGGCGGATGGAGTGGTATGCCCAAGGACATCGCACAGAACGAGAACGAAGCCGGCCAGAAGCCGCCCCGCAAGGTGCCGAAGACGCTGCTGCTGGTGCTCGGTGTGACCGTGGCGGAAGCGGCGGCGTTCCTGATCATCTTCAAGATGTTCGCGGGGGGGCCGCAGCCGGCGCACGGGGAGCACAATCCGGCGCTGCAGGGCGATGCGGCTTCGCAGCCGGCCGGTACCGTCGAGGTGCAGGTGGTGCGCGGCTTCCGTGTCCCGAACGACAAGAGCGGCATCCTGTTCCTGTACGACATGGACATCAGCGTGCTGGTGCCGCGGGCGGACCAGGCCCGGATGGAAGGACTGGTGGCCGAGCGCGGGGCAGAGATCGGTGACCGCCTCGCGCAGATACTCCGAGGGGCACACGACCGCATGCTCCGCGAAGATGACTTGCGGGCGCTGCGGCAACAGGTGGCACTCGGTCTGGCGGAGATTGCCCGCGACGACCGGCTGATTCTGCGCGTGCTGATCCCGCGTTTCGTACCGATGCGGACCGATTGATGTGCAAGGCGCCGCGCCCGACGACAAGGATGTTGAGCAGGCCATGACCGACGATCCACAAAACCAGCCACCCACCGCAGAACAGCCGTCTGATTCGTCGGCCACGGAGCCGCCGCTGGACCCGCAGGTCCCGGTCGACAGTGGTCAGCTTTCGGCGGAAGAC
Organism: Phycisphaerales bacterium; assembly: GCA_016716475.1. Taxonomy (NCBI): domain Bacteria; kingdom Pseudomonadati; phylum Planctomycetota; class Phycisphaerae; order Phycisphaerales; species Phycisphaerales bacterium. The sequence goes on along the minus strand of JADJWG010000002.1, from coordinate 1,047,502 downwards.
CTCGCCACGCTCAGTAGCCAACTCGCTGGAGAAGCGGAAGCGGTGCCGGCGGCCGAGCCAGCCGCCCGGGATCCGGGCGACGCTGTGTTCGCAGACGCCGAGCGGCCTTCTGTGGCCGCCGCTGAAACACCGCCGGTGGAACCGCCCCCCGTTCACAGCAATACACTGGTTCAAGCCGAACTCGACGCGCTCGCGGACCAACTCGGCGCCGCCTACCAACCGCGTGCGGCCAAGCCCGTCGAACCTGTCAAGCAGCTCAGCCAGGCTGAACTCGCGGCCTTGACTGCTGGAACACAGGTTGGAAGCGCGGCGCCCGAAGATGATCCGATCGCCCAGGCCATGGCTGCCGCCATTGCAGAAGAGGCCGCGGTCGCTGCCGCGCAGGTTCGCACCGCTCCCGTGGTCGTGGGGGCGACGACGGTGCGTGTGTCAGCGGACGAAGCACAGGCCTTTGAAGCCCCGGAACTGGGTGATACCGTGCCGGCTGAGGAGGCGCCGATTGATTTGTTGGACGATGTGCAGCTCGATGTGCAGATCGAGCTGGGGCGGGCCCACATGTACATCGAGGATGTGCTCAAGCTGGGGGTCGGCTCGGTCGTCGAACTCGACAAGCTGGCCGGTGACCCGGTGGACATCTTCGTCAACGGCAAGCTGATTGCACACGGCGAGGTTCTTGTGCTGAACGACAACTTCTGTGTGCGTATCAACGACATTCAATGCCCGGTCCCGGAGCTCGGGCAGGCGTAGTGCTGCGACTGACGGACCATGGCCTGGAGGCCATGCGGTATTCGCAAGGGAGTGCCCAGTGCCAAGGATGGCTGCTCTGTGTGTCGTTGCGCTGTGGTGTGGCGTTCCCGCGGTTGCGGCTGGCGACAATGTACTAGCCCAACCCACTGGCGGCGTACTGCTGGCGGATGAGCTTTGGCAGACAACGGACCTGCTGGCAGGGCCGGGAGCTGAGAGCGCGGCTGCGCAACCGACCGTGTTGGACGAGCGCGGCGAGCGTCTGGTGACGCGGGAGCGTGGCGTCCGCAGTGCGGGGGCAGTGCCAACCGCTTCCGGCAATCTGGGATCGTGGTTTCGCACCACCACGGCGCTCGTCGCCGTGGTCGCCCTGATCCTGCTGCTCGCCTGGGGGTATCGTGCCGCGCTCGGGCAGCGCGGACTCCCCTTGGTAGCGCGTCCACGACACCCGGGGTTGCTCGAGGTTGTGACGCGCACGACACTTACTGCGCGCCAGGTGCTCTACCTCGTGCGGGTGGGTCCAAGACTGGTGCTCATCGGGGCGAGCGGGGAAGCCCTGCGCCCACTGCATGCCATCGAGGATGCCGACCTCTGCGCACAACTGCTGGGCCAGGCGGTGTCCGGCCGCACGGAGAGCGAGACGGCCGCGTTTCAGCGCTGGCTCGAGGAAGCGGCTCGGAATGAAGCCGCACCGGAGGAAGGTGCGGAGCCGCCGGTACCCGACGGACAGCGGCTGGAAGGTGTGCGAGGCCAGTTGCAGGCCGCACTCGGGCGCCTGCGCACACGTTTCGGGGAGGCGTGATGCGCTTGCCGATCCTTGCCTGGTGGGGACTTTTTGCCGCGCTGTGGGTGCTGCCCACTGCCACGCTGGCGCAGGAACCTCCCGCTGCGTCGGCCACGCCCGTGGCAGCGGCCACCGGTGGGGAGGAAACTGCGCGCAGCAGCGACCCGTTCTACGTGCCGGCGCTCAGCGACCTCGTCCCGAAGGCCAACAGCCGCGAGGCGCTCAGCAATTCGCTCCAGATCCTCATCATGCTTACGCTCCTGACGGTGGCGCCGAGCATCCTGCTCATGATGACCTGCTTTGTGCGCATGCTGGTCGTGCTCGTGCTGCTGCGACAGGCGCTCGGCACGCAGCAGTTGCCGCCGTCGCAGGTGCTGGTCGGCCTGGCCCTGTTCCTGACCTTTCTTGTGATGGCGCCGACCGGTGAACGCATTCACCACGGGGCGGTGCAGCCCTACCTGAACGAGGAACTCGGCCAGGTGCAGGCCATCGAACGGGCCGGCGGGGAGTTGCGGGCGTTCATGTTCGACCAGATTCGCCACGCCGGCAACGAGCAGGACGTCTACCTGATGTACGAGTACTCCCAGCGCCGCCCGCTGACGGGTGACGAGCTTCTCGTGGAGCGCGATGTGCCGATGACGGCGCTGATCCCGGCCTTTCTGCTCAGTGAGCTGAAAGTGGCGTTCATCATCGGCTTCAAGATCTACCTGCCGTTCCTGGTCATCGACATGGTCATTGCGACCGTACTGGTTTCCATGGGCATGATGATGTTGCCCCCCGTGCTGATCTCGCTGCCGTTCAAGCTTCTGCTCTTTGTGCTGGCCGACGGCTGGCACCTCGTGGCCGGGGCGCTGATGGCGAGCGTGGCCTGAGCGCGGGCCTGTCAAGGAGCTGCGCATGGATGTTGCTGCGGCCACCGATCTTGGACGCCACGCCCTGTTGACGGTTCTGCTGCTGAGCGGGCCGGTACTGGGTGTCGGTGTACTGGTAGGATTCGTGATCTCGCTGCTGCAGACGCTGACCCAAATCCAGGACCAGACGCTCAGTATTGTTCCCAAGATTGTGGCGATGGTGGGGGCAACCATCTTCTTCGTGCCCTGGCTGGCACAGCATCTGCTTGAGTTCTCGCAAGCCCTTTTTGCGCTGCAGTAACCACAGGAAATCCTGACCCGTGCCACTCCCCGCGGCCGATGCACTGCCGACCGAACTGCTGGGCGTCCTGCTCCGGCTGCCCATCTTTGCGCTGGTAGCCGGCCGCCTGGGCGGACTGCTGATGTTCCAGCCCGTGTTCGGGGCGCTTTCCGTGCCCATTCGGCTGCGGGTTCTGTTCGTGCTGGCGCTCGCGGCGCTCATCACACCGCTCGTGCCGCTGCCGGCGGATGCGCCCGACACGCCGCTGGGGGTCCTGCTGGCGATTTTCGGTGAGCTGCTGCTCGGCCTGCTGCTCGGCCTGGTGACTTCGCTCTGCTTCCTCGGGATGCAGTTCGGCGGCCTGCTCATCGCGCAGGAGTCCGGGCTCGCCTACGGCCAGATCGTTGACCCCACGAACGAGGAGCAGGACACCGTGGTCGGCGTGTTCTATCTGCAGTTGGCACTGGTCGTCTACCTGATCCTCGGTGGGCACCGCGCTCTGCTGAGTGCCTGCCTCGACACCTTCGGCGACGTGCCGTTACTCGCGGCCACACCGGCAGCGCTGCTCGGTGGAGACCTGCTGGTCAGTGCGCTGGTGCTGAGTACGAGTCTCGCGATCCAAGTCGCCGGCCCCGTGCTGCTGACGCTCTTTCTGGTGAATGCCGCGCTGGGCTTCGTCTCGCGCAGCATGCCGGCACTCAACGTCCTGCTGCTGGGCTTTCCCCTGAAGGCCGGGCTGGCGTTCTTGCTCATGGCGGTCGGTTTACCGGCCGCGATCGATGCCTTCTCCGCGGCCGTGCAGGAGGCCTATGGCTGGATCGACACCCTGCTTGCGGCGGTGCCGCAGTCCTGAGTGGTTGGTGGAGCAGAGACGATGGCCCAGCAGGATGATGGTGGCGATCGGACTGAGCAGCCGACCGCGCGTCGACGCGAGGAAGCGCGCGAGGAGGGCCAGGTCGCCCGCAGTCAGGACCTGACGGCCGCGGCCTCGCTGCTCGCCGCCCTGGTGTTGCTGCGGTTCTTCGGACCGGGTCTGCTCGACAGCTTCCTCGACATGTTGACCGCACTGGGCGAACCCCCCGAATTGACGGCCGACGCACTTGCGCCGTGGATTCGCCGGGTCAGCATGGGGGTGGCTGCCGCCTGTCTGCCGCTGCTGGCACTGCTGGTGGTCTGCACGGCCGGAGCCGGGATGGCACAGGCGGGGTTGATGCTGACGCCGAAGAAACTCGGCTTCAAACCAGAGCACATCAACCCGGTGAAGGGGTTGCAGCGGGTCTTTTCGAGCGAAGCGCTCGTGCGCTTCGGCATGGGCCTTTTCAAGGTGCTGATTGTCGGAGCCCTCGCATACTTTTTCATTTCGAGCCAGATCGTGGCATTGCTTGCCACCGGTGGACTGCACCCGGCCGGCTTCCTGGGGCGGGGCGCGGGTGTGGTATTCGACCTTGCGCTACGACTGGGTTTCGCACTGCTGGTGCTGGCGCTGCTCGATTACGCCTTTCAGCGCTGGCGGCTCGAGCAACAGCTCATGATGACCAAGCAGCAGGTGCGCGACGAACTGAAGAAAATGGAGGGCGATCCGTTGCTCAAGCAGCGCCGCCGGCAGATGCAGGCGCGCCTGGCGATGCAGCGTGTGCAGGCCGAGGTGCCACGCGCCGACGTGGTTGTCACCAACCCGACGCACTATGCCATCGCCATCCGTTATGACGAACGCACCATGCGGGCTCCGCGCGTCGTGGCCAAGGGCAAGGATCTGCTGGCGCAGCGCATTCGCCTGCTGGCGCAGCAGCACCAGGTACCCATTGTCGAGCGACCGCCACTTGCGCGGGCGCTCTACGCGGGTGTGGAAGTGGGGCAGGACGTGCCGCCGGCGTTTTACCGGGCGGTGGCCGAAGTGCTCGCGTATGTGTACCGCCTCGCCGGCCGGGCAGCGGGATAAGCGTCTGGGAGACGGCGCAACGACCGACGGCAACAGCCGGAACGACTACCCCGTGGGGCATCCGCAGGGCGCGCGGCATGTCCTGCTGCGCGGGGACCTGTCCGACCGCGGCACCCTGATTCATCCAGCCCGTCGTCAGCGCCCCGCACGATTCGCCCGTGACACCCGTTCCCGCTTCAGGTCGGCCCCGTGTCCGATCGAAAGAAAGATCAGCCGGCGGAGCCGGCTCGCCCTGGGAATGTGTTCCGGTCCACCGCCCTGCGGTTGCACCGGTGTTTCCACGGGTGCCCGGGAGAATCCGTTTGGCAGGGACGCTCGACAAGTGGCCGCCGCTGCGCTTCCTCGCGGAACACCGCGGGCTGCTCTTTCCCGCGTGCGCCGCCGCGCTGATCTTCGTCATCCTGATCCCGCTCCCGACCCAGTTCCTCGACTTTCTCCTGCTGATCAACATTCTCACCACGACCATCGTCCTGATGACGGTGATGTACATCCGTGGGCCGCTGGAGTTCTCCAGTTTTCCCTCACTGCTGCTCGCCCTGACGCTCTTCCGGCTGGTGCTGAATACGGCCACTACCCGCCTGATTCTCGCGAACGGGGCGCAGGGGACCGATGCGGCCGGCCATGTGATCGAGGCCTTCGGCATCTTCGTCGCAGCCAACTCGCTGGCCGTCGGCGTGATCATCTTCCTGATCATCACGGTGATTCAGTTTGTGGTCATTACGAAAGGTGCCACGCGCATCGCGGAAGTTGCCGCGCGGTTCACCCTGGACGGCATGCCCGGCAAGCAGATGGCCATCGACGCCGATCTCAACGCCGGCATCATCGACGAGGCCGAGGCCAAGCGTCGTCGCCAGGAAATTTCCCGCGAGTCCGACTTCTACGGGGCGATGGACGGTGCCAGCAAGTTCGTTCGCGGCGATGCGGTCGCCGGCATCCTGATCACGATTGTGAACATCCTCGGCGGGCTCTACGTCGGCATGGTGGAAGGCGGATTGACGCTCATGGCCTCGCTCGCCCTTTACACCAAGCTCACCATCGGAGACGGTCTCGCCAGCCAGATTCCGGCCTTCGTCCTGTCGGTCGGCGCCGGCATGCTGGTCACGCGCAGCACGGGCAAGACCAACCTCGGCGAGGAGGTCCTTGGCCAGCTCTTCTCCAAGCCCATTGCCATTGCAATCGCCGGGGCCTTCCTCGCGGTGCTCATGCTGACGCCGCTGCCGAAAGTGCCGCTGCTCTCGCTGGCCCTCGGCTGTGCCACGATTGCCTACTTCCTGAACCGGGCACAACGCGACACCACGCGCGAACAAGTGGTTGCCGCTCAGCAGCAGGACCGGGCGAAGCCCGAGCGGATCGAGTCGCACCTCTCGGTCGACCCGCTCGAGCTCCAGGTCGGCTATGCCCTCGTGCGCCTCATCGACCGCAGTCGCGGGGGCGACATGCTTGACCGCATCCAGTCCATCCGGAAGCAGACCGCGATCGACCTGGGCCTGATCGTGCCGCCCGTCCGCATACGGGACAATGTCGAACTTCAGCCGACCCAGTATGCCGTGCTGCTCCGCGGCCAGGAAATTGCCCGGGGTGAGCTCCACCCCGACCGGCTGCTGGCGATCGACTCGGGTGTTGCGAGTCAGCCCCTGAACGGATTCGAAATCCGCGAACCGGCCTTTGGCCTGCGGGCCTGGTGGATCTCGCCGGAAATACGCGACCAGGCCGAGCGGCTCCAGTACACGGTCGTCGAGCCCTCCGGCGTATTGGCCACGCACATCACGGAACTGATTCGCCGCAGCGCCGCCGACCTGCTCAGTCGGGCCGACACGCAGAAATTGCTGGACAACGTCAAGGAACGCAACGCCGGTCTTGTGGACGAAGTCGTCCCCAACGTCCTGAAGGTCGGTGATGTCCAAAAAGTGTTGCAAAACCTGCTGCGCGAGCGTGTGCCCATCCGCGATCTCGAGATCATCCTGGAGACCCTCGGCGACTATGGCCCGCGCACGAAAGACCTCGAAGTACTCACCGAGTATGTCCGCAATAGTCTCGCACGGGTGATTTGCGGCCAGTACAAGGACCCCGCCGGCACCATCCACGTCGTATCTCTCGACCCAGCCACCGAGGATTACGTGCAGGCCAACGTCCAGCGTCTCGAGCTGGGATCGACGCTCACGCTGCCGCCCGAGCGCCAGTCCGAGCTCGCCCTGCGCACACGTCGGCAGGTCGAAAATGCCGCTGGCGCTGCCGGGGGCGCCACACTGGTCGTGTTGACTTCCCCGCAGGTACGCCTCTGGGTGCGTCGCATCATTGAACCGATTCTGCCCCAGACACCGGTCCTCGCACTCAACGAAGTGGTGCGCGGCATCGACGTCCAGGCCCACGGAGTAATCAGTCTTGACATCCAACGCGGGACCTTTCGAGCCCCGTCCACGCGTGAAGCCCTGGCGCTCGTGAAGAGCGCCCTGGGCCCCGACGCGGTGATTCTGCAGACGCGGACCCTCGCGGGCGATGACCCGACGCGCCGTTGCGTCGCGATTACGGCTGCCGGGCCGGGTAGCGCAAGCGCCGAATCGACTGTTTCTGGCAGGGGACCGCGTCCCGCCCGTGCGAACACCGCGCAATCCGGTTTCACGGTCGGAGCACAATCGCCACCTGCGGTCAGTAGTGCGACAAGTCCACCTGTCAAAGAGTCGTCCGGGGCGTCGGTCCCGGCATACCTCTATCCCTACTATGTCGAGCTTGTGCAGGCCGAGGTGGCCGAGGAACTCGCTGCGACCTTGCTGCAGGATGCCGCCCGTCGGCTTCCACAGGGCGACCATCCGGATCGCGCCCTGCGGGCCGCATTAAGGGCCTACATCGCCCACACCCTGCCCGAGGCCGGCGGTGTCAAGTTGAATGCTGGCTGTACCCGACGCGTGGCGCTGGTAGGCCCGAGCGGTAGCGGCAAGACCACCACGCTTGCGAAGCTCGCCGCACACTTCAAACTCCGGCAGGGGCGGAGCGTGGCACTGCTTTCGCTTGATACCCACCGGATCGGCGGCTCAGATCAGTTGCGCCGTTATGCGGATGTACTCGATGTGCCGTTGCATACGGCCCAGCACATCTCCGAGGTCAAGGACGCTCTACGCGCCACGGCTGACGTGGATTTACTGCTGATCGATACGGTGGGTCTCGGTCCGCGCGAGCAGGGCAAGTTTGCGCGGCTCGCGGCCCTGCTGCGGGCCGCCCGCCCGGACGAACAGCACCTCGTCCTTCCCGCGACGCTGCTGCCCTCGGTGCAAGCGCGGACCGCCGGGAGTTTCGCTCCGCTGGGTATCGACCGTGTCGTTCTCACCCGCCTCGACGATGCCGTCGGTCTTGGGGTAATCCTCAATGCTGTCAAACGGCTGAACCTGCGGCTGTCCTACCTGACCCATGGGGACAGCGTTCCGGATGACATTGAGGAGGCCTGCGGGCGACGTGTGGCCGAGCTTTTGTTGTTATCAGACGATTCGCGACCCTAGGGTGTCAGTGGGTCGGACGACGCCATGGTGCGTCGCCTGGAGCCCAGCACCCGCCGCCCGGTGGATTTTACCCGGCTCCGGGGGGGCAGCGGTGTCGTCAGTACGAAAAGGGGCGAGGGCTGGATAATACCCGCACGTGATCTTGGTATCGCGATGCCAGCCCGGGGAGGATCTGCTGGTTACCGGACCCATGGGATTGTTGGCGATCCACGGTAAGCGCTGTGCAATGCACGAGTTTCCAGGACGTTCTCTGCATGTGGTCGGGGAGGTGCTCAGCGTTGCCCATTCAGCCGCCGCTGTCCCGGCTAGCGGCGGTGCGGTCTGCAAGCGGTTGGCGGGCATGTTTCTGAATGGACCGCGCTGCAAGACCGCGTACCACGCAACCGATAGGAACCACCAAGGAAGGTGTCGATTTGGTCGGTACAACCGGAGCACAGATCGGGCTGCTCGCTTTCGCGGTCGCCGTTGTGGCGGGCCTCCTGGCGGGTAACTCGGCAACGGTCATTTTGCTGCGCGCCATCGTCGCGCTCCTGGTGGGAGCCGGGGTGGGGCAGGCCGCGGCGTGGACCGCAAAGACGGTGCTGCGAGATTACCTGCAACGCCGCAAATTGCTGATCGACCAGGAGCACAAAGCGGCCGTGCAGGCCATCCTGACACCCGGAGATGTGTCGGACGAGGTTGAGGAACACGAGACCGGGGCACAGGACGAGGGGGCTGTCGCATGACACGCGGACGTAATCCCCGCGGCCGGCTGCGCCGCGTCAGTCGTGAACACCGCGTTCAGTCGCTACCGGATGCGGCCGCGGTTCTGCAGGTCTGGCAGGAATTCAAAGCGACGGGGGGCGATACGCTCCGCAACAAGCTGATCGAGCACTATCTCTACCTCGTGCGATACAACGCGGAACGGATTGGTGCGAAGCTGCCGGATGAGGTTGATGTCGATGACCTGATGAGCTCGGGGATTTTCGGGCTGGTCGATGCGATCGACGCCTTTGACCTGGAGCGCGGAGTCAAGTTCGAGACCTATTGCGCCCCGCGGATTCGCGGCGCGATCCTCGACGAGCTGCGCAGCATGGATTGGGTGCCGCGGCTGGTGCGACACCGGGCGCAGAAGCTCGCCAGTGCGACACGTGCACTGGAGGTCGAACTGGGTCGGATTCCAAGCGACGATGAACTGGCCCGTCGGCTGAACATGTCGCGCGGCCAGTTTCAGAAGCTGCTCCGTGACGCCAGCGCGGTCTCACTGGTGTCACTTTCGCGCAAGTTCACCGATCCCGATTCTCAGAGGGACATCTTCGAGATTGACGTCCTGCCCGACGAGCGTGGCACTGATCCCGTGACCGAAGCCCAGAAGCAGGACCTGAAGGAACTGCTCACGCGCAGCTTAAGCCGTGCCGAGCAGCTCATCGTCGTGCTGTACTATTACGAGCAGATGACCATGAAGCAGATCGGGCAGACGCTCGATCTATCCGAGTCCCGCGTCAGCCAGATGCATTCTGCGATCCTCGCCAACCTGCGCGCGCAGCTTCAGGCCCGCGCCGAGGCCGCCGCTCCGCAACCGGCCGACGCCTCGTGAGGACAGACTGCCATGTCCGCGATTCCCCCCGGCTGGCTCGGCTCGATTGCGCAGATCCAAGGCGCCCAGCAGCGGGCCGCGGCGGACAAGAGTCGGACGGATGCCGCCCAGGCCGATCGGGTGAGCGGGGGTAGTTTCGCCGATAAATTACAAGACATCATTGAAGCGAGTGACCGCGACGCCCAGGTTTTCGCAGATGCCGAAGGCAGCGGCAGCCAGGGCCGGCCCGCCGACGACGAGGCCGAGGAGCATACGCCGCGCGCCGCGGACGAAACGCGCGGCGCTGAGCCGGCCGGGGGCGCCATAGATCTGACCGCATAGCGCACAGGGCACTCAGTTGGCCCGCACTGCCGCAGCCCGGACGCGGTTCGGCTTCACGTCACGCACTTCGACCAGCTCGCTGAGGGGCGGATCCAGCAGCAATTCCGCGAACGTCTGGGCGTTGATGTCGGCCGTCAGGCGATAGGTGGCGTAGCCGTCGCTGAAGTCACCATGGACGCTCTGAATGCCCCGGAGTTGCTCGAGCGCCCGGCGCAGGCGGACATAGTTGGCGAAATCCATCCGCTCGACCTCGAAGACGATCTCGCCGCCGCCGCCGATTTCGCGAGCCCACTTCTCCATAACGGATTCAAAGAGCTTGATGGCCAGCACCGGCTCGCGGCGATCGGTGTCGGGGAAGGTCGCCGCGACGAGCGCCTGCATGGCGGCCTGAGGGCTGTTGGTGCGTGTGCCGCGCACGCCGCGCTCGCGGGCGGGAATCGACTCGCTCGCGAGCATGGTGTTCGTGTCCGTGCGATAGGCCTCGGCCATCACCGTGCAGTTGTAGAAGGCGACCGGGTTGCCGAAGACTTCGCGCAGGCCGGCCCAATCGGCGCGCGCGTAGCCGCGAATGTAGACATGGGCACCGATGTCCTTGGCGAGTTGCTGAAGCTTGGCGTCGTCGCCCTTGATGAGCGCGGCATCCGCCTCACGACGCTGCTGGTCGTTGAAGCCGGTGCGTGACATGACGTTGAAACCGGCCTTCGTGAACATCTCGGCGATGCGGCGTTCCACGATGGACGCGGGCTGCGGACGCTCGTCGATGCGCTCGTCGATCAGAATCATGATGCGAGGATTCCCCATCTGCTCGAGCGTCGCTCGTATTTCGCCCCATTGCTGCACGACCGTGCTGCGGCTCACGGTGGCACGGATGCGGGCTTTCCAGGTGCCACCGGCAACCTCGCGCTGGTCGAGAATCTGGTAGTCGGTCACGATGCCATTCGCCATGCTGTAAATCGTGTCGCGCAGCAGTTCGAAGTTGCGCACCTCCGACTGGCTGCTGATCCAGACGCCGGCACCCTGCTCAAGCGCCTTGCGCAGCGCCTGCCGCACGGCATCGTCCTTGTTGTAACCTTCGGCCTCGACGGTCACGGTGCGGCGTTCGTCGTCTCCCGGCGAGGCGGCTTCCTGTGCCAAGCTGCGCGGTGCAACCAGCAGGCTCCCGCCCAGCAGAATTCCGATCAGCGTGAATGCTCGCATGGGTACTTCGTTCCTTTCACAGCGGGCACCGCAGTGCCCTGTTGAACCCGGGACGACGATCTTCGTATCCTCGCGGAACAATCGCTGCCGCGGTCCGCCGCGTCTCAGGCGCCTGTCGTTCCAGTTCCAGCCGACGGCTCCACTTCCTCGATCTCCATCACCCGCCGCACGATTTCCCAGGCGCGCCGCAAGGGCAGTTCCACACGCACTTCAAGCACACCGTCCGCACGGCGGACAGGCGTACCCATGACCCTGGCGCTACCCAACAGCAGCGCCAAGTCCCCCTTCAGTTCGGTGTGATAGCCCAGGATCGACCGGAGCGTGACATTCGGACGAACCTCCAGTGCATCAAGCGCCCGGCGCAACTGGTCAATCCCATCCAGTCGCGCGGCCTCGAGCCGTACGTCTTCCTCCGCCTCGGCCAAGGTGACCTCGGCCCGGCCCACCGCCCGCGCCGTGGTGTGGCTCCAGGCCGGCGCGTCATACTCGATCAGTCGATAGCGGGTGCGGAGCGTTTCCGCCTGTGGAGGCGGCGCCAGGCCGCGGGCGGTCAGGGTCTCGCGCTCCGCCAACAAGGCCATTTCGCGGAAGTCAGCGGCCTGGTACTCCCCGCGTTCCGGGTGTGCTGCACACACTTCCGTGAGTATCCCCAGCAGCGTCCGCATGTCGATGCTGGCCTCGGCTACGGCGACCTGGTCGGGCTCGAACCGCACGCGGACGCTCGCCGAACGCGCCAAGGCGGCACGCGTCGCCTCGCGCACATTCGAACCGCTGGCCAGAAAGTCCCGCAGGCGGCGCGCGTTCGAAATCTTGAGACGGCTGACTTCGTCCAGCAGGGCGTACACGGCGTCGGCTGTCGCAGCGGCGCGGGCCAACTCGAGACCGTCACGCGTTACATCTTCCCAACCCGACGGATTCGGGCTCCGCAGCGGTCCACTTTCTCCGGCTGCGCCGGTCGCCCAAAGTACCGGCCAGGCCCGAGCTATCGAGCGAAGCCGTTCTTCGTCGACTCCACGGCGCTCCGAGGCCAAGGGATACTCACTCAAGAGCGGTTGCAGACCTGCCCGCAAGTCTTCTGGCGTGACGCGAACATCGACTTCGCAGACGCCATCACTGTACCAACGGAAGCGGCCCTGCTGCGGCCAGGTGCGCGCCCAGAAACGTACGGCGCGGTCGAGGTCCACGTCTTCACGCAGCCATTCCTGCAGTGACCCCTGTCCCATGGGTAACGGGCCCAACTGCGCAAGCATGGCCGTGCGGGCCCGGGCCAACGCAACCTGCTCGAGCGCCGTGCGCTCAGCCGGATTGGCGGGCGGACCGGCGAGCACGAGGCACGTGCCGGCCAGTGCCATGACGAGCGCAGCCCCAGGGCAGGATGGCCGGCCCGCGCAGCGCGACGCGTTCGCCGGGCGAAACCGGCGAGGGCAGCCCGGGAGATGACAAGGGGGTGGCAGCATCGCGTCCGTCCAGCCGAACGGGAGTTACTCGACGATCATCTCGTCGCCGGGCGGCACCTCGCGCACTTCGCCGTGGTGCTCACGCTCCTCGACCACGACCGTACGCCGCTCCTTCTTCGCGCAGCCGGTGCTGCCAAACACGATGAACAAAGCCGCCAGCGTGCCGGCGATCCATCCCAGTCGATGCACGAACTTGTTGGACATGTGTACCTCTCCACGAATCTGCGGATCGAAGGGCCGCTGGCGTCATGCTACCCACGGCACGACAGCACAGCGGCCAAAAACCAAGCGTGGCTGCAGTTCCGGGCTAACGGCTGCTGCGAATCAATTGCCGGTGCAGGATGGCCCAGAGCTCCATGCCGGGTACGGCGACCGTCACGTTCGCGACGCCGTCGGCAATCTCCGTGCGGGTGATGACCGCACCGACAATGATCGCATCTACCAGCGTCTGCACCTCATCGGATTCGGTGACGAAGTCCCGGACATAGGTCGTGCCACGAATCTGAAGCCCCACGACCTGCTCGGCGAGCTTGCGCTTCGCATCGAGCTCGGCTGCCCGAACGGCCTTGAGCCGCCCCTGCGGTGTCTCAATCTCGGGGTCGGTGCCTTGGCCGGTGGCCTGCAGCGGCCGCAGTGACCAGTCGGGTGCCGGGAACGTTGCGCTCTGGTTGGCGCGCTGGACGTATTGGGCCGGTGGTACGCCCATGCCGGTGGCCTCGAAGTCGCGCTTGACGACCGTCTTGACGATGTTCTCGACATCGTGGCCGCGCACCTCGCCGCCCTTGTAGTGCCGGCTGTGCAGCTTCTTGATTGTGGTGATGACCTGCTCAGTCGGAATGCGGATGGTAACTTCCGCGATCAGCTCATTGTGATGCAGGTAGGTGCGGATTTCCTCGCCGGACGTGGCCATGACTGTGTTGAGCTCGGTGAGAATCTCGTCGCTCTCGGTGACGAAATCGCGCACCTGCGTAGTCGAGGTCAGGCGCAGCCCGCGGATGCGCTCCGCGAGTTTCCGAATCGCATCGACGCGCGCGGCGCGGATCGCCATGAGCCGGGCCTGGGGACCGACCTGGCGCCAGATGTCGGGTATCGGGGCGGGCGGAAGTTCCGGCGGTGGGGGCGTGAGATATTCCTCGACTCCGATCGGGAGATCCGGCGGCAAGTCCGGGCGTGGCGCCCCCATGCCAGTCACCTTGATGATTTTCTTCTCGATGCGCTGGGTCATGCTGACGAAGTCTTCCGTCCGGATGCTGTTGCCCTTGTAGTGCCGTTCATGGCTGGAGCGCAGCGTCTCGATCACGCTTGCAACTGTGACCTCGGCGGGTACTTCGCAGGAAAGGTCCTCGTACCAGCGTGGCTCGCCCAGCCGGATACCCTTGATGAAGGCGTCCACGCTGGTTCGGATGTCATCCGATTCCGTTACGAAGTCGCGCACGTAGGTGGTCGAGTTAATCTGCAAACCGTAGACCGCTTCCGCGAGTTTACGATACGCATCAGCTTCGGCTGCGCGCTTCGAAAGGAGCTTGTTCTGCTCCGGTGAAACCCCCTGCGCTCCGGCGGACAGGACCCCGCTCAGGAGCATGACTACCAGCGTCACCGCGTTGAGTCTGCGCATCGCTCTGTTCCCTTTCTTCCCGGGTGAATAGCTCTCTCGGCACCGCAGCGCCGCTCGGCCGGGCCTTCCGCCGAGTAGCGCTTGGCTTAGACAGCGGGCCTGCCCGGGGGTTAGTCCGCTCGCCATCGTACCGGCGGGTGCGCCGCGGCGACCACCAAACGGGTGGCGGCAGGCCGGACCACGCCTACGGCCGGTCCAGATAATAATACCCGACCGTCGCGTAGCGCTCGACCAGGCGCGGATGATTGGCACCGTATTCGAAGTTGAGCGCGAACGAATCTGTAAAGTCGATGGTGTCGGTGAGGAGGTGCCAACGCACCGCTGAGAACGATCCGCGCGCATCGGCAGGGCCGCCGGCCACATGGTTGCACGCCGCAAGGGGATGATCGAAGGGGCCCGTCCCGAAGTAGAACCCGCCGTTGTAATAGTCTTCGGTACCGGTTCCGGGGATTCGGCGCCGGCCGTCGATCGTACCGGATTCGTTTCCTTCGAGGAGATTCAGGGCGCCCGAGATTTCCGTTACCCGCTCGTCCGGGCGGCCAACTCCGAAGGCGAAGGTTCCGACGTACCGCCCACGGCCAACGAGCGTGACAACCTCGTGTCGACTGCCGCGTGGCTGTGGGCCAGCGACCTCGTGGAAGCGCGCGTGGAGGTACCCGAACGGTTCAGGCGGTAGTAGATCTGCCAGGGCGACATCCACCACGAGGGGCACGGGGCTCGGGCCGTCGTGATGCAGCGTGATATGTACGTTGCGGCGAAATGGCATCGGCAGGCGGCAAGTGGCTACGAGTTCGTCGTTCTGGATCGTAACGGCAAGCGGCAGCGTCTCGAAGGGGGCCACGGCCTCGTGCAGGCCGAAGAACGCGGACAGCGGAACGTCGATGGCGGCGTCGATCGCTTCATCGTAGGTGATCCGGAGGCGCACGTCGCGCCACGCCGCGGCGGCACTGACCGTGGAACGCAGCCGCAGGGTGGTCACGGTGCCGGCACCGAGATGATCGAACAGTGTCGTTGAGATCTGCGGCATGAGGGTAACCGGGAGATGATCGACCACCACGCGCGGCCGGCCAATCTCGGGCAGGGTGCGGGCGGTCAACGTCGCAACGGCGCGGTCATAGGTGGAATCGTCGGCCAACCGCACCGAGAACGGACGCGTGGGTGTCGCGGTTCGCTGGACGTTTACGTGATAGAAGTAACCCGCGAGCGGCTGGGCGTCGGCGAGAACGATGCGCAGGCGGCGCTCGAAGCTGATTGGCACATAGCTGAGTACGGCGGAGGAGTTCGGGCCCGCCAGTGGCATGTTGAATGGGGCCGTCTGTCCGAACGCCGCGAGGGGTACGTCGACGGCCGGTGCACGAAGGTCGTCGACATAGATGCGCAGCCGCTCCTGCTCAAAACGGCCGAGACCCTCGCCGGTCAGAAGTCGTGGACTGAACACGTCGGCGAGGGTAAAGCGTGTGAACCACATTCGGCCGACAAAGCCAGGACCATCATCGACGGCGGCGAGCAAGTAGCCGCCGAGGTTGACGGTATCCGGGGGTGGTCCGTCGAGATCTTCGAAGAGCAGGAGACGCCCCCCCCCGTAACGAGCGATGAAGTTATTGAAGTCCTTGCCGCCGGGATTCCAGAGGCCGCGGTCGGGCTTGCGATTGTGGCTGGCGAACTGCTCGTACTGCCATGGACCGAAGGTGGGCAGGGGGGTGGGGTCAGCGAGACTTGTGAGGCCGACATCGGCGCGCGCCGGGTCAGGCGGTGTAGCGGCGGCGCGCTGCTCGGCGAGCACGTCTCCCGTAGTGCGGAGTTCGCTGGCAGGGAGCGGCACGCAGCCGGGCAGCACTACGGCCGCGAGCACGGCCCAAGAACCCAGGAGGAAGAAACGCGCAGTTTTGGTTGTAGGTTCCTTCGGCATGGCAGCCATTCTGCGGGCCATGCGGGTGCGCCGCAATGTGCCCCGGAATGGCAAAGTGCCGGCGGTCCGGGTGCGCAGAAGCGCGCGGGCGGCGGCCCCGGAGTCCCCCGTGTCGCCACCGCCCGCGCATCTGAAGCACTCAGCGCCAGTAGTAGGACCAGGCGTAAGTCAGGGTGGCCTGTTCCTCCGCGGCGAGTGCCACACGCCAGGACACGCGCCCCAGGCCGTTGAGGTGGAGCGGTCCGTACCCGCCATAACGCGCGGCCCAGGCCCGCCACCAACCGCGCCAGGTGCTGGCCGGTCCGTCATACTCAAGCCAGTTCGTCTGCACTGAAGTGCCTTCGCGGTCCGCGGCGGTCACTTTTCCGAGCACGTGGCGCTGCACTTCAACCTCGATCGGGGTGCCCCGGCGGTTCGTAAGCAGGATTGTTCCGTCGAGTTCAATCAGGGAGTACTGCGTGCCATTCAAGTTAAGCGCGTTCGGCGTGCGCTGTGATTCGGTCTCGCTCTTGGATACGAGGATGTCCACGGCCGTTGTCACTTCAACATCGGCCGTGCCGCCGACGGGGGCATATGTCATGAGCCCCTGCGAAAGCAGGCGATCACCCCACAGTACCACGGCCGGAGCGGTGGTGAGTGGATAGGGCCCGCTGTTCTTCAGGCGAATGCGGTGCATGACTTTGGGCGTCCGCAGGGCCTGCAGGACCGCCGCGCTGGCGCCTTCGTCGACCTGGCAAATCCACTCCAGGGGTGGTGTGGCAGGGACGTCAAGTGTGTACACATCGGTATATTCAAGCCGGTATTCGGCCACAGGCACGACCATGCGTTCACCCTTCCGCAGCGACAGGGCGGGCAGCGTGAATACGAACAGGTCTTCGTACCGCGCTGCGTCGGTGGCCAGTGCGTCCAGCCCATCGGAAGTTCCGCCCGGCACGGCCTCGGCGAAGCCGTAGGAAGCCACGGTTTGAGACATGATCGCGTTGCTGAAGTAGTCGGCCTGCTGTTGCCGGGCGCGGGTGTGCTGCACGACCTGCACGAGGGTCTCCTGCAGCGACATCGGGTCGGTCGTGTTCGCGAAGCCAATCGAAGGGACACCCACCACGAGGTTCACCACGGCGTTCTCAAAGTCCGCCAAGTCATTGATGAGGGTGGCCTGCAGTCGGATGAGCGCCTGCCCCTTTCCATCAATGGATACACGGTAGCTGGGAATCCAGCGCACCCCGCGCTGGACGTAGGTCAGACCAATTTTTGCTTCCGGGAAGGGAGCGCCCGTACCCCAATCCAGCTTGTAGGTCAGCAGTGTCCGTTCCTCCTGCACTTCAATCGAGCGATGCGGAGGTTCTCGAAACGTCACGTCACGGAGATGCGCAAAGGGCAGGGCCCGGACGCCCTCTTGCACTTCTAGCAATAGCACTTCCATTTCCGGTGCGGGGGGAGCCGTGTGCGGGGTGGCCGCATCCGGTGTGCAAGATGCATCTGTACCGAGGACAATCGCGGAATAACTGTCGCCCGTGACTTCCGTGATCCTGACGTGCGCCCCGGGGTTGGCTGTCAGAAGTGCCCGCAGGTGGCCTGCACGGTGCTCCGTTGTCACAGTCCGTGTGCCGGCTACAACCGCCCGGAGTTGTGCGCGGTCATCCGGGAGGTAGGGCCAGAAGGTTCCGAGCACCGGCGCGGGGAGCGTATCGAGCACGACGTCGCCCGTGGCCTCCGTCGGCATCTCTGCCTCATGCACAATCATGGCATGACCATCCTTGAAGACGGTCAACTCCTTGATTGGCATCGAGGTGAGCGCCGCCGCCGCGATCGGGAGCCGCTCAATCGCCCCGTGGCCGGAACCCTTGATCTGCCCGGCGGCGCTGCCGACCGTGCACAACATCATCCATCCTGTCAGCACTGCAATCCGGGACATGCGGAGCTCCTTCGTACTGTCCGGCCAGCCGACAGCGTGACGACGCTACCACCACGGACCGGATAGGTACTAGCATGCACGAGAATGCGACGGAGTGCTGTAAAAGGCGTGTAACGACCGCTCGGAGGAACGGGGGCCGTGAACGTGTGCGCGGTGTTGTGCTCAGCGCGGCCGCTTGTAGAACGGTAGCGGCACAACCGCCGCTGCCTCGTTCCGGCCGCGGATGTCAACCTCGACGGCTGTGCCAGGGACCGCGAGATCGCTGCGGATGAGCGTCAGCGCGATGTTGCGGCCGAGTGTTGGGCTTTGCGTGCCGCTGGTAATGGTGCCGACGACTTCACCGTCGCTGAGTACCGCCGCGCCCTGGCGGGCAATGCGTTTGCCGGAGAGTTCGAGGCCGGCAATGAGCCGGGCGGGCCCCTGTTCCTTGAGACGGGCAAGCGTGTCGCGGCCGATGAAATCCTTGGAGAGATCGACGGCCCAGCCCTGGCCGGCGGAGAGGGAGTCCCAGTCTTCGCTCAGTTCGTGACCATAGAGCGGCATGCCCGCCTCAAGCCGGAGTGTGTCGCGGGCACCGAGGCCGGCAAGCCGGATGGGGGCGCCGATTTCGGCCGACTGGCTGAGGACCAAGCGCGCTGCGGAGAGCGCCAGTTTGACCGGCAGGATGATTTCGAAGCCGTCCTCGCCGGTGTAGCCGCTGCGGGCGATGAAGTACTCCAGCCCAAAGGCATTACCGGCGAGGAAGCGGTAGTTGCGTAAACCGGCGAGATCGAGCGGCAGGGGCAACACGCGCGAAAGGGTGCTGAGGGCCTCCGGCCCCTGGAGAGCAACCATCGCGGTTTCAAACGTGCGGTCCGTAATGTCGACGTTGAAGCCGCTGCGATGCTGTTCCCACCAGGCGAGCAACTTGGTGCGGTTCGACGCATTGCAGACCACGAGGAAGTGGTCGGCAGCCCGCGAGACGATCACGTCGTCCAGGATGCCGCCGTCCTCCCGGCACATGTGGCTGTAGCGGCACATACCGGGTTGGCTGGTGCCGATGTTGCGGGTGTTAAGCCATTCAAGGAAACGCTCCGCGTCCGGGCCGCGGAATTCGACGCGTCCCATGTGCGACACGTCGAACATGGTGCAGTGCTGGCGCGTATATTGGTGCTCCTCGACGATGCCCGTGTACATGATGGGCATTTCCCAGCCGGCGAAATCGACAAGACGGGCGTTGTGATCGCGATGCAGGTCAAGCAGCGGTGTCTGGAGCATGATTTTTATCCCTGGGCACCGGCGAGCCAGCCGGTGAAACAAGGCAGGATACTCGATGCCGACTCGTTTGTGGAGAAGCCGTGGTGACGCGTGGGTTGTGCAGTTTATACGATTCGTAGAACGCGTTTCAGATGGGATCAACCGCGATTCCCGCGGAGTCGCCCCAACAGTTTCTGAGCGGCTTTACGCATGTAGAAGCCCGGCCGGCGCAGATTGCGACGTAACTCGAGCAGCTCTGCATAAGCGGCAGTGTTCGTGCTGTCGTGCCCGGTGACACGCGTGGCGAGCAAGCCCGCGGCCCGTTGCCAGCCATCCGGCAGCGCCCGGCCGGCACTCAGAAGTAGGTAATGGAACAAGACCGGGTCGAGTGGCTGGCGATCGTCGATGAGTTCGAGCAGTGGTTCAGGCAGCAGTACACCCGGGCCCCACCGGCCGATGGCGCGCCAGAGCGCGCCAAGTTCCCCGAGCGCACCCAGATTCGCATCCAGCAGGTCCACGGCCAACCGACCCGGTTGTGTGCGCAGCAGGACGCGGGTCAGTTCGCCCCCGTGGTCGAAGGGGTGCAGATCGGGCGCTACGTCGAGGAACGAAGGCACAAGCTGACCACCGCGCTGCGCCCAAGTGCCGGTAAACGCTGCCGCCGGCCACCGTTGAAGAGCCGCGGTACAGCGCGCCAACCAGTCCGGCGCGGCGCGATCTCCTGCCCAAAGCGTCACCAGCGCATCACGCGTCAGGAAATCCACAGTTGCCTGTGGGGTACCGTGTGGGTCTACAACTCGCCATGGTCGGCCCAACCACGGGACGATGGTGTCTGCCTCGTCGCCAGCCGGCAAAAGGCACACGATCTTTGCCGGGGGGGCGGTCTGTGCCGCCAAGTCACCGAGGGTCTCTGCAGCGGATTCCAGACCCTTGGGTGCGAGCACGACCACCAGCACGGTGGGAGTAGTGACGTCCGGCGCGGGTGCGCCCAGCGGTCGCGGATGGTCATAGAACACGCCAAGCGGTTCGGTCGCGACCGCGTAAGGCCGGGTGATGCGCTCACGGAGGGCATCATCGTCGAGCAGGCATTCCATCGCTGCCAGCAGGCCCTCGGTCGTCCCGTCGTAGAATAGGGCGTTGCGCTCATGCTCGAAGAATGCGCGGAAGGCGGGCAAGTTGTTGATGATGACCGGCACACCTGCGTCGTAGACTTCGTGCAACGCGTAGCAAAAGGACTCGAACCGGTTGGGAAACACGGCAAAGAGGGTTTCGTCCAGGCGGCGCACGATGGCAGCCCGTTCGACGTGGCCGGGGAACTCAAATCGCGGGCGCAGAGCCGGGGGAATCTGCGCGCGGAGATACGCGATGCTGCTTGTGCCGAACGGACTCTCCGCACTGTCAAGGCCGATGAGATCGAAAGTGCAGCGCAATTGCGGGCGCCGCCGGAGCAGCAGCAAGGCGGCGTGTACGAGCTGGTCGACCCCCTTGAGATGGTAGATGCGGCCGAGGAACAGGATCCGGAAGTGTCGGTCGAGCGCAGGGCGCTGCGTCACGCGTGGAAAATCCTGGCGTGGGGATTGGGAGACGGCGACACGCTCAGCCGGCAGGCCATAGCGCTGGGCAGCCGTGGCTTCGTAGTACGACCGGGACGGGGCAAGGATAGCATCCGCAAGCCGAAAGGCGCCGCGTTCCAAGGCATAGAGCCGGTAACGGTCACGGTTCACATCATGGGTTGCTCCGACCTCGTCGATGAGCTCGATCGAGCCGTGCAGCCGGATGCCGATCACCGGCGCCGCCGTCGGGACTCCGCTGGGTTCGAACAGTCGCGTGGCCAAGGCGTAATAGGCCGGACCGCAGTAGTCGAAAAACTCCACATAATCGAGGGACTCGTGCTCCTGCACGCGCCGCAGTGCGAGCGCGAAGCGCAGGCTGCGGTGCGCGAAGGTGCTGGTGACGTCGTGCTCGGACCCGGCCCGCTCACCGACCAGCGCCTGCACCTCGTAGGCCCAGCAGTGCTCCGCGTTGGGCATCTGGAGGCGGTCGTGCTCCTGGAAACGCTTGAAATCAGAGTGCGGTACGTCCAACAGGAAGACGATGCGGTGCCCGCGAGCCAAGAGCAGTTCGGCGGCGTTGCGCAACAGTACACCGCAGCCGCCCGGTGTAGTCGGGTAGATCTCGTAACTTACGAAGCAGATCGTTGCCACGCGGTCCTCTCGGTACCTGGATCGTCACGCGCCTGTCGCCGCGGCACTGCCTCTACTGGGCCAGGAATTCCGCGAGCGAGCGCTGCGCCGCGGCATTGTAGCGTGGGACATACGCGCGGTACGCAGCCAGCAAGTCGTGGCGCTCCTCCAGGGCGCGCTGCGCATAGCGGGCGATCACTTCGGCCCGATCGGGATATCGCACCACCAGCCGCTCGGCGAGATAGGGATCGTCCTCAAACAGGTGGCTGCTGGGGCCGATCAGGCAAGGTATGCCGGCCTGGAAACTCTCCAGAGGCAGCATCGGGCAACATTCAAAGAAAGTCACATAGAGCGTCAGGTGTGTCCGGCGCAGTCCCGCGGCGAGGTCAGCCGCCGGGATGGTACGCTCGTGGAACTCCGCGACCGGGATACCGAAGTAATCCACCACTTCGCGCGCCCGTGGACCCAACCCGGCCGCGTGCAGCCGGGCGCGTGGGATCATCCGCAGGGCGGCGAGCATGGCATGTGGTGATTTCCACTGGTTATCCGACATCCACATGCCGATTTCCCAGTGGTCCGTCGGTACGTCCGGCGCCTGCTCCGGTGTGCCTGCGATGTAGTTGAGCAGCAGGTGCGACCGCACGCCCGCCGCCTGGAAGAAGGACTCCATCCCGGCTTTCACCGTACCAATCGTGTGAACCTGTCCGGCGCGGGCGGCATCGATCCAGAGTCGCAGGACACGCCAGTCGTAGTCTTTCGCAAAAAAGACATAGCCGCCATGCCAGAGCAGGTCGAGTCGCAAACCGGCATCGCGACAATGCAGCTCCTGCATGAGCAGAAAGTGCAACTCGTCACCGCCGGAGAAGATGAAGTGCTGCGCACCAGTTGCGAGCAGCACGTCCGCATGGTGGGGTAGTTCGGCTGGATCGATGATTGCAGGTTCCACCGCGGGGCTCGGGGGGAGGGCGTACGTGTGGGGGAACAGCGCGCGGGTGGAGTTGGACACCCCAAGCCAGCGTGGCACATGTACGGCGACGGCCCGCCCCTGTGCCGCCCGCACACGCTGGATGAACTGCTCTTCGCCCGCACTGAATCCGCCCGCTGCGCCGCGCGCCGGGGGGCCTGTTAACGGCCCGCGCCTGGAACCGGGAGGAAGCATCGGCGCTTGGGCTGGATAAACCGTCAGCGTGCCGCCTTCAGGAGCATACAGATCGATGATTTCGCGGCGCCCACGATAAGTGATGGCCGCTCGACCGCTCCAGGCGTGAGACAAGAAAGTCAGGACCGGCTCGCTCGCGAACGGAACTTCGGCTCGGCCATGCTCCGAGACCAGGCAATAGCCGCAGGGACGATCGGCGGCGGGGCTTTCGTGCCAGGTTCCACGGCGATCCACAAGCGTCCAGGGCAGGGGGTCGGCGTCGGGTTGGGGGCGTGCTTCCAGCAGCCACACTTCCTGGCCGAGCGCGTCGGCGTGACGTTCACCCAGCGCCTCGACGACAACGAGATCCTGCGAGCCGCCGTGGAGCATCCGCAGGGCAGCCCAGGCACGACTGCGACGCAGCCGCTCGGCCCACCGGTAGGTCGCCCGGGCTTTCAGGTAACGCAACTCGTTGGTGAGATCACGCACCTGGTCCGCGAGCGGACGCAGGGCCGGCGCGGCGGGGTGCCGTGGAATGGCCGGCTTGGTTGACGGTTCGGACATAAGCTCCAGCTCAGAGGCGCCACCTGCCGCTACATACGCCGCGTGGGCATTGTAGGGTGACCGGCCGGCGATGCCACGCGGGTACCACGGGGACCCTTCGTCTCGCCCTTCCGGTTCCACTATGATCCGGCGCGCCCTGGGTGCGGGTACGTGGCTGGCTGTTCGGAGGTGTCCCTTGTTCCTGAACACGTTGCTCGGGTGGTTTGTCCAAGCACTTTTGCGGCTGCGCTACCGCATTCAGGTGTGCGGACTGGATGCAGTTGCGGCGCGCGGAACACGTGGCATCCTGTTCCTGCCAAACCATCCCGCCCTGATGGACCCGATCATCATGACCGCGACACTGCAGCACCGTTTCGCGGTACGCCCGCTCGCGGATCAGGACCAGATCGACCGCTTTTTCATTCGCTGGCTTGCGCAGCGAGTTCGCGTGATCCGGTTGCCCGACATTCGGCGCTACGGTCCCGGTGCCAAGGAGGAAGTCCAGCAAGTCGTATCTGTCTGTACGGCCGCGCTGCAAGCCGGTGACAACATCCTGCTTTATCCGGCCGGACAGATCATGCGCAGCCGGTACGAGGTGATCGGCAGCACGAGCTCGGTGGAGCAGATTCTGCGCGCGGCGCCCGAGACACGTGTCGTCCTGGTACGCACTACCGGCCTCTGGGGCAGCAGCTTCGGCATGGCGCGGGGTGCGGTACCCGATGTCGGCCACCTGTTGCGGAAGTACGCCGGGCTGTTGCTCGCCAATTTCGTCGTGGGCTTGCCACGACGCACGGTCAAGCTGACTTTCGTCGAGCCGGAAGACCTGCCGCGCGAGGGCGGGCGCACGGCTCTCAACAGCTTTCTGCAGGATTTCTACAACGCCGAAGCGCCGGCTGCGCGCCATGTGCCCTACGGCTGGTGGGAGCGCGGCGGTCCCCGCGAACTGCCCGAACCGACCTGGAACCGACTTAGCGGGTCACTCGCCGGACTGCCTGAGAGCACCCGGGCGCGGGTTTGTGACTACCTGCGGGAGCTTTCAGGCGTGGAGCAGTTCGATGACGATGCCACCCTTGCCCACGATCTCGGCCTCGACAGTCTCGCCAAGGCGGAGTTGATGCTGTGGCTCGGCCGGGAATTCGGTTTTGGCGAGGGTGATGTCGACGCCCTTCAGACGGTTGGCGATGTGCTGCTCGCGGCTCGCGGGGAGTCCGTGGTCACGCGGCCGGTGGAATTGCGGCCGCCGCCCGCCGGCTGGCACGGCGCTGGCGGGAACACACGCGCGACGCTGCCCGCGGGTAACACGTTGACGGCCGTATTCCTCGCACAAGCGCGGCGCGGACCCGCACGTTATGTCGTTGCGGACCAGGTGCGCGGCGCTCTCCGTTACCGCAACCTGCTGACGGGCATCCTCGCGCTGCGGCCGCGCCTCGCCGCTTTGCCGGGCGAGCGCATCGGCATCATGTTGCCGGCGGCAACGGGGGCCGCCGTCACGTATTTTGCAGCACTCTTCGCGGGTAAGACTCCAGTGATGGTGAACTGGACCACGGGGGCGCGCAATGTACAGCACGCGCTTGAGCTCTGCGGCGTCGAGCGCATCCTGACGGCCCGCGCGCTGGTGCAACGTATCGAATCGCAAGGGACCGATCTTGCGGCTCTGCACCCGCGCTTGGTTTATCTCGAAGACCTCGCGGCCGGCTTGTCGAAGTGGGAAAAACTGGCGGCACTCGTGAAGGCGTGGTGTTGGTGGGGCGAACTTGACCGCGCGCGGGTTCCGGATACGGCCGTCGTGCTGCTGACGAGCGGTTCGGAGTCGCTGCCGAAGGCGGTACCGCTCACCCACGGCAACATCCTGACGAACCTGCGCGATCTGCTGCAGGTTGTCGAACTGTACAATTCAGACTGTTTGCTGGGCTTCCTGCCGCCGTTCCACTCGTTCGGCCTGTCCATCACGACGATTCTACCGCTCGTGGCCGGCGCCCGGGCGGTCTATCACCCGAGTCCCACGGAGGCGTGGGCCCTGGCTCAGCTAACTTCGCTTTACGGCGCGACGCTGCTCTGCGGAACACCGACTTTCCTCAATGGCATTGTCCGAGCGTCGCGCGCGGAACAATTGGCCACGCTGCGGCTTTGCGTGACGGGTGCTGAGAAGTGCCCGGAGCGCGTCTACGCGGCTCTGGCCGAGCGCTGCCCGCAGGCAGTTATCTGCGAGGGCTATGGCATCAGTGAGTGCTCGCCGGTAGTGTCCGTGAACCGCGTCGAGGATCCGCGGCATGGCACGATCGGCCTGCCGCTGCCGTCGGTGGAATGGGTGCTCGTCGATCCCGACAACGAGCAGCAGCGCGTGCCGGCCGGAACCACCGGCCTGTTGCTGGTGCGCGGGCCGAGCATCTTCGGCGGATATCTTGGCGACGAGGTAGCGTCCCCTTTCGTCGAGTTTGAGGGCCGATCATGGTATCGCACCGGCGACCTGGTCAGCGCTGCTGAGGATGGTGTGCTGACTTTCCGCGGGCGCCTCAAGCGCTTTGTGAAGCTCGGTGGCGAGATGGTTTCGCTGCCAGCCATCGAATCGGTGCTGTTGGAGCAGTATGGTCGCGAGAGTGATGAGGGGCCAACGCTCGCCGTGGAGGCCACACCGTCTGAAGAACACGCGGAAATCGTGCTCTTCACGACGCAGCCGCTCGACCGGGCGGAAGTGAACCAGCGCATCCGCACGGCGGGACTTTCGGCGTTGCACAACGTGAACCGGGTCGAATGGGTTGAAACGATACCCGTGCTGGGAACAGGGAAAACGGACTACCGGGCGCTGCGCGAGCACCTCCGTACCCAACCGGGCCAGTAGCGCTGTAGCTGCAACTGGCGGAAACGACGAGCCGCGCACCTGTGCGGAAGTCAGAACGGGGCGTCGGCGTCGCCCGGCGGCACATACCCGTCGTAGCCCCCCGGACGGTGGCTATCGAAGCGTGTGTACTGCTTATTGAAGTGCAGTTTCAAGGTATCCACCGGGCCATTGCGCTGCTTGGCGATAATCAACTCGGCGACGTTCTCTTCCGGATCATCGCCCACCGCGACGGGTTCGTCCTCGTCACCACGGGCCTCCCGCGAACGGTAGTACGCCTCACGGTGGAGCAGTGCGATCACGTCGGCGTCCTGCTCGATGGCGCCGGACTCACGCAGGTCACTCATGCGCGGCCGATTGCCTTTGCGCGAACGGTCCTCCGTGGCGCGATTCAGCTGAGCCATCGCGATGACCGGGACGTGCAGGTCCTTGGCGAGCGCCTTGAGGCCGCGGGAGATCGCGGCGACCTCGACCTGTCGATTCTCACTCTTGGGCACCCGCAGCAACTGGAGGTAGTCGACGAAAATGGCTTTCACCGCATGCCGTCGCCAGGCCATGCGGGCCCGGGCGCGCAGCTCGGTAATCGTCAGGTCGGAGGTGTCATCCACCAGCAGCGGTGCGTCCGCGAGGTCGGCAGCGATGCTCTGCAAGCGAGCCATGTCCTGGTTGGAGTGCCGGCCACTGCGTAGCCGGTGAGAATCGACCCGCGCTCGGCTGCACAGAATGCGCTGGGCGAGTTGCTGCCGGCTCATTTCGAGCGAGAAGAACAGGCACGGCGCGCGCTCGACGATCGCGACGTGCTCTGCCATGTTGAGCCCCAGGGCGGTTTTCCCCATGGACGGGCGCCCGGCGACGATGATGAGTTCGCCCGGTTGGAAGCCGCAGGTGAGGGCGTCGAGCAGGGGGAACCCGGTTGGCACGCCGGTGAGCGCATCCTTGCCGCGTTTCTCGAGGGTCCGGAAGGCCTCTTCGATCAAGACCGTCAGAAACTGTGCTTCCCCGGAGACGCGCCGCTCCGTGACGTCAAAGATCTCCTTCTCCGCGTAGTCGAGCACCTCGCGCGCCGGTAGTTCTTCGTCGATCGCGCGATCCGCGACCCGGTACGTGGCGTTGACAAGCTGCCGCAGGAGATACTTGTCATAGACGATGCGGGCGTAGTGGGCCGCCCGTGCGGCCGATGGCACAGTGCTCAGCAACTGGCCCAGATACTCGAACTTGCCCAGCGACTCCCACAGGTTACGTCGCTGGAGCTCCTCCCGCAGGACGAGCTCATCCATCGGCGCATCCTGCTGGTGCAGGTGCAGGAGGACGTCGTAGAGCGCCTGGTGCCGCTCCAGCCGGAAAGCCGCCGCCCCGGCGTCGCGCAGGACGCTGATCACTTCTGCAATCGCTTCCCGCTCCAGCAGCATCGCGCCGAGCACCGCGCGCTCGGCGTCGATGTCCTGGGGCAGCAGGCGCTCGAGCCCCGGCCCCGACCGGCCGCTAGGTATCGCTGTCGGAGTCGAAATCTCCGTCTTCAGCCGCGTTGTCTTCGGCTCCGGTGTCGTTGACATCCGCGGCGCCTCCCTCACGCACCACCCAGACCTTGACCTCGGTGGCGACCTCGTCAGTGAACTCCACGCGCACCATGCGATTATCAAGATTGCGGATCGGTGCGTCCAGTGCGATGTGGTCGGGCTGCACCGGGTAGCCCAGCTCCTGCAAGGCGTGCGCGATATCGCGGGCGCTCACGGAGCCGTAAAGGGTGCCTTCGGGGTTTGCGGCCGCCTCGATCGTGATCGAGACATCGACCATCTGGTCCACGAGATCCTGGTACTGCTTCAGGCGGGCGGCCCGCTCGGCCGCGGCCTGCCGCTTCCGATCTTCAATCGCGCGCAGATTCGCTTCGGTCGGCTCGGTGGCGAGCCGCTGGGGCAGAAGGTAGTTCCGGGCGTAACCCGCTTTCACGTCGACCACGTCACCCACGTGACCGAGTTTGCGCACATCTTCAAGCAACAGCAAGCGCATGTGTACACTCTCCATTCTATGGGGAGGGCACCCGGCCACAGCCGCGCGCCCGCCGCTCGACTCACGTTACGTAGGGCATCAGGGCCATGAAACGCGCCCGCTTGAGCTCGAGCGCGACCCGCCGCTGCGCCTCGGCGTCGAGTCCGGTGCGCTTCCGTGAGAACAGTTTCCCCTGCGCGGTCGTGAGCCGCTGCAAGGTTGCCACATCTTTGTAATCAAATTGCTCCGCGTTCAGCTTCGCACCGCGGAAACGCGGGGTTTCGGCCGCGCGACGGGCCTTCCGTCGCTTCGCCCGGGCCTGCTTCAACATCGACTTCGCCATCGTTGCACTCTCCTGAGAATGGAGTCTGTTTCGGTCCCTTGTCCGGTCACGACCCGCGGCGGGGCAGGTCAGAACGGAATGTCATCTCCGGCTGGGGGTGGCAAATCCTCCGCTCGGTCGGGGGGGTAGTGATCGGGCGGCGCCGCGCGTTCGCCGCGGCCACCGGATCGGTCGCCCTGGTCGTCGCGCGCCGCATGGCCGCGATCGGCCGGCGCGCTACCGCCGCCTTCGCGTCCGCCGACGAACTGGAAGCCGTCGACAATGACGCTGAGCTTGGAGCGCTTCTGTCCGTCCTGGCCGGTCCACGTGTCGAACTTCAGGTGGCCTTCGACCAACAGCGGCCGGCCCTTGGTCATGTACTGGTTGATCGTCTCACCCTGCTTGCCGAAAGCTGAGACATCCACGAAGCAGGTCTCCTCCTTCTGGTTGCCGTCACGATCGCGCCAGTGCCGGTTGACCGCCAACCCGAAGTCGCAGACCGCGACGTTGCTGGGCAGGTAGCGCAACTGCGGGTCGCGCGTGAGATTGCCGAGCAGGATCACCTTGTTGAAGCTCGCCATGGTCTCTCCCTTCAACCCGTGCCGACACCCACGGGATCGTGGCCCGGACATCCCGGCACCACGGCCCCCGGGGGTTTGCTAGACGGTCTCCTCGGCGATTTCGTCCATGTGCTCATGACCGGCATCGCCCGGTCCGCGGCCACCATGCTCGCGGTCATCACCACGAGGCCGATCCCAGTCGCGTCCACGCCGCCCGTCACCGCGCTCACCCCGGTCACCGCGCTCGCCCCGGTCGCGGCGGTCGTCATCGTGACGACGGCCTTCACCCTGGAGCGGGGCCAGGGGCGTCTCGGCGGGATGGGCCTGCAACTCGGCCAGGCGTTCGGCCGTCAGGTTCTCCGCTCGCAGGAGCAGCGCGCGGAGCAGAACCTCGCTCAGCCGCACGTCGCGCTCCAGATCGGCGATTCGGTCGGTGGGGGCATCGAAGTACGTCAGCACGTACGTGCCGCGCTTGCGCTTCTTGATCTCGTACGCCAGTTTGCGCTCGTCGAATTTCACGCACACCAGCAGCGTCGCGCCGATGCGCTCCAGCAGCCGCTTGATCTCCTCCTCAATCGCCGCCCAGTCGCGCACGACGGCGGTATCGAACAGGAACAGGCCTTCGTAGCGTTTCAAGATGATTCTCCTTCCGACGCGCCACCGGCGGGGCTGCTGCCGCGCTCTTCGTCGCGTCTGCGATTGAACTCGTTCATAGCCGTCGCGATGCCACGCCGTACCCACGCCTCGGCCGCTTCGGCCGCCAGCGCCACGGTCGCGTCGATCACCGGTCGTTCGTCCGGCAGAAAGCGGGATAACACGAAGTCGCTTGCAGGGGCGCGCAGGGCCTTGCCGATGCCGATGCGCAGCCGCGCGACCTCCTGCGTACCGAAGTGCCGCAGGATGTCAGCGAGGCCTTTCTGCCCGCCGGCGCTGCCGCTCGCTCGCAGGCGGAGCTGCCCGACCGGCAGGTCGAGGTCATCGTGTACCACCAACACCTCCGTGGGCGGCAGCCGGTAGAACCGGCATACGGCCGCGACGCTGCGCCCGCTGAGGTTCATGAAGGTCAGCGGCTTGAGCAGGAGCACCCGCTCGGTACCCACCTGGGCTTCGCCCACCAGGCCCTCGAAGTCCCGGTCGAAGCGGCTCAGGTCGCAACGCCAGCGGCGCGCCAATTCGTCGGCCACGTCGTAGCCGACGTTGTGACGCGTTTCCGCGTAACGCGGTCCCGGATTGCCCAGGCCGGCGATCAGCTTCACCCTCACGCTCCCGCGTCCGCATCCTCTTCCTTGCCCTTCTTGATCACTTCGGGCTCGGCAGAACCTTCACCCTCGACCGCTGCGGCAATTTCCTCTTCGGTCGTGCCGCGCGGCGGATGTACGATCGCGAGCAGTGTGGTGGGTTCGTCGAGCACCTGCACACCTTCCGGCACCTCGAGATCGCGTACGAAGACGCTCTCGTTGAGGTTCAGGTGCTGGACCCGGACCCGCAGACGCTCGGGAATGTTGAGCAACGAGCATTCCACCTCGACTTCGCTCTGCACCTGGGTCAGCGTGCCGCCGGCCTGCAGGCCCACCGGGTCGCCGCGGAACTCGATCGCGACGGTGACCCGCACGCGTTCGTCAGCGTTGACCCGCACTAGGTCGACATGGAGCGGCTTCTCATCGAGGTGGTCGTACTGCACTTCCTTGATGAGATACTGTGTCTCCTTGCCGTCGACCAGCAACTTCACCACCTGCTGGTTGTGCTGCAGCGCCAACTCCAGGTCGTGCTGGGACACCGCGACCGTTTCTGGCGGCAACTGGTGACCGTAGATCACCGCCGGCAGCAGCCCGCTCTTGCGCAACCGCGCATTTGCATTGCGGCTGCCGGGCTGCCGCGTTTCACCCTTGATTGTCGTAATCTCCATACCTGCACTCCGTGGTCAGCGCGGGATGCCGGCCGGCGTGGCCGGATACCCCGGCAACCTATTTCATGAACAGACTGCTCACCGACTCGTTTCGATGAATGCGCCGAATCGCCTCGCCCAGCAGCTCACTGACGGACAGCACCGTCAGATTCGGTAAGCGCTCCCGTACGGAAGGCGGCAACGGAATCGTGTCGGTCACCGCCAGGTGGTCAATCGGCGCTGCCATCAGCCGCTCCACGGCCGGCCCGCACAGCACCCCGTGCGTAGCGGCCACAATGACGCGCTTCGCGCCCTGCTCGCGCACGAGCTCACTGGCCCGCGCGACCGTGCCCGCCGTGGCGATGATGTCGTCCACCATCACGACGGTCTTGTCGCGCACATCGCCGATGATCGCCTGCGTCAGGATTTCCGTACCGCTGACGCGGCGCTTGTCGATGATCGCCAGATCGCCGCCCAGCCGCTCCGCGTACACGCGGGCCCGCTTCACGTTGCCGACATCCGGGCTCACGAGCACCACCGGCCCCACCTGCAACGACGCGATGTACGCCGAGAACACCGGCTCCGCTGACAGGTTGTCGACGGGAATGTCGAAGAACCCCTGGATCTGGGCCGCGTGCAGATCGAGCGTCAGCACCCGATCGGCGCCTGCCGTCGTCAGCAGGTTCGCGACCAGCTTGGCGGTGATCGGGACGCGGCCCTCGTCCTTGCGATCCTGTCGCGCGTAGCCGAAGTACGGAATCACCGCGGTAATCCGCTTGGCCGACGCCCGCTTCAGGCAGTCCATGAAGATGAGCAGCTCCATTAGATGCTCATTGCCCGGCGGGCAGGTGGACTGCACGATGTACGCGTCGCGGCCGCGCACGTCTTCAAACAGCTTCAGGGAGATTTCCCCGTCCGGAAAAGTATCCAGCGCCACACGCCCCAGCGGATAGCCGAGGTAGTGCGCAATCTGGTCGGCCACGATGCGGTTGCTGCGCCCGGAGAAGATGCGGAAACCGGTCATCACGCCCCTCCCGACAGCGCGCCGCTCAGTACCGTGCCGTCCCCGATCGACGTGCCTCCGGCGAGATGCACGAACGGCCCGATGCGGCAGTTGGCGCCGATCTGCACCGGTCCGGTCAGCGCCACGAAGGGATACACCACCGTGTCGCGCCCGAGTTGAGCCCGGGCGTCGATCCACGTGGTGGCGGGGTCGACGATCGTCACGCCTTCGTCCATCAGCCGCCGCAGAATGCGGTCTCGCATGACGGCGTTGACCATCGCCAGATCATGGCGCGAATTGATGCTGTAGATATCCGCGGGCGGCACCGACGTCACCGCGCCCACCGGGCGCCCCGCCGCGCGAAACAGCGCAAAGGTGTCGGTGATGTAATACTCGTTCTTGGCGTTGTTCGGCTGAAGCTGGTCCAGCGCGATCAGTAGATCGGCCACCCGGAAGCAGTAGTAGCTCGGGTTCACCTCGCGGATGGCACGCTGCTCCGGTGTGCAGTCAAGTTGCTCGACGATGCCCAGGAAACGCCCCTCACCGTCGCGCCAGATTCGTCCGTAGCCCGCCGGATCGTCCAGCACAGCCGTCGCCAGCGTCGCCGCGTTGCCTTCGGCCAGATGCCGTTCGAGCAGCTCGCTCAGGGTCGCCGACCGGATCAGCGGCCCATCCCCGCACAGCACGAGCACATGTTCGAAGCGGGCCATTTCCTCCCGGCATACCATGACCGCATGCCCCGTGCCACGCTGCGGCGACTGCTCCACCCAGTGCAGACCCGCGTCGTGTGCAAAGGCCGCCCGCACCAGTTCCTGCCCGTGTCCTACCACCGCCACCGCTTCCTCCACGCCCGCTGCCCGGCAGGCGTCGAGCACGAACGCCAGCATCGGCCGACCGCAGACCTCGTGCAGCACCTTGGGCAGTTCGCTCTTGAGGCGCGTGCCCTTTCCGGCCGCGAGAACGACGGCGCCGATGCGCGGTTGAGCCATGCGGAAAACTCCGTTCGGAAGCCGGTCACGCCCTGCACCGTCGGACGCTCGCCGGGCAGGTCACTACCCGGCCTGGACTCGAACCAGGACTGCAAGGACCAAAACCTTGTGTGCTGCCAATTACACCACCGGGTAACGGCACGCCGACCGGCGCTTCGCCGACCTACGCTCGTCGCGAGAAACCATGAAAGCACGGTTGCGGACCCGCGCGGAGGCCTGAACCACCAGCCGTGACCGGGTGGCCCACCGTGACCGGTCGCACCGCGACCGTCACTCGCCCCTTGCGTGCGGGCAATCTACCTGACCCCGGCTGCGACGACGCCGGGAGTTCAGCAGCATAGTAGACGGCGGCCCGGCCTGTCAACGGCCGGTTTTCGCCGCCCCCGCGCCCCCGGTGGCGCTCACTCCCCTTCCGCTCAGGGAGGGGGCGGGTGTGTGCATCGCACCGGCCGGGGCAGGCAGCGGTGTGGCACTTACTCCCCTCCTTCTCAGGGAAGGGGCAGGGGGAGGGTGAGAACATGAAGGTGATCCACGAGCGATCGGAACCGGGTGGTTTTCCGCGGCAGGTGGGCGGATTGTACTGGAGATAGCGGCCGCTGCGGGGTAAGGTTGGAGGCGCCGGGGTCGCTGGGTCGGCCTCGCGTGTGGGACGAGTGCGGCCGTGTACTACTGCGCGAACGAGTTGAACCAGTACGAAGCGCTCGACGATGCGGCCGGGTGCGAGCCCCCGTTCACGCGCGAGTTCACCCACGACGCCGACGGGAACATGACCGGCGACGGCGATCTTGCGCTGGTTTACGACGCGGAGAACCGGCTGGTCGAGGTCGCGCCGGCCAGCCCCGGCAGCGGCGACAAGAAGGCGGTGTTCGTCTACGACTACCGCAACCGGCGGGTACAGAAGTCGGTTTACGAGCACAACGGGTCGGCGTGGGGCGGGTCGCCGGTGGCGCGTACGCGGTACGTGTGGGACGGCTGGCTGCTGATCGCCGAGCTCGATGGGCTGGCGAGCAATGCTCCCCTGCGGACGTTCTGGTGGGGGCTGGACCTGGCGGGCCAGCGCGGCGGCCGGCCGGGCGATGCGGCCGGGGGCATCGGCGGGCTGCTGGCGGTGTGGGACCGGACGGCCACGGAGGATTACGAGGAGAGCGAGGCGGAGCCTGAGGAAATCGGCCGCAAGTGGGTCTTCGCGTACGACGCCCTGGGCAACGTGGGCCAGCTCGTCGACCTGTATCCCGCGACCTGGCAGCCGGTGAATATCCTGGCGGCGCGGTACGAGTACGACCCGTACGGGAACGTGACGGCCGCGGGCGGGGACTACGCCGAGCGCAACCGCTTCCGGTTCAGCACGAAGCAGTTCGAGGCCGAAAGCGGGCTGGGCTACTGGGGCGAGCGGTTCTACCACCCCGAGTACGGGCGCTGGGCGAATCGCGATCCGATTGGGGAAGCGGGCGGGACAAATCTCTATTCGCACGTTTCGAATCGCACGACGATCGGTTTCGACGCCTATGGCTGGTCCATGCAGGGTTGCAGCCCCATCCCGAAGATCGATCCGTTGCGACACAGTCCGCTTCCGCCGGACCGACCCGTGCCGGTCCGACCCATGCCGGAACCCCCGCCGCCAGTTCCTGCACAATCCCCTACTGTGACTCCAGATATGTTAGTATACTGCGCACAGGGCTGTGACCAGCCCGGAGATTCCTATTATACATGCCGAAAGGCATGCGTCAATGCTGCGACGCAAGGGTGGGAAGACTGTGTCGGAAACTGCTGGAGCATGAACTCGGCCGATTGGGACCCCTGTTTGAGTGGATGCCAGCATGGGTCGAACTACCGTTCGCCCTTGGGCCCTCCGCCGCCACCCCCACGTGTCTTGTGCCCCGGATGGGTGGAAGTTAGTGCAGCAGCGAGTTGCGGGGGATGCCTCGCCGCAATAGGACTAGCTTTGACCGGATCCGGCGGCTTGGCGGCGCCGGGCTGCGCGCTCGCGTTTCAGCTGACACCGTGCGCAGCCGCCTGTGCGACATGGAGTTATTGCCTGAGCCTTTATTTCTAAAGGTGTACCCCGACCGGACTCCTGAAATGACGTACACCTCGCGAGCGTTAGTTTCTTGTGGATGTCGCGTGCGTATAGTACATGCACCGCTTGGAGTGACATACTGGCAGGGTTCGACCGGGCGAGTTCTGGCAGAGCGTCATCCAGCTTCAGAGAGCTGCGCAACTGGGATGGTCCTATCGACGGGCACGTGTGACCAACTAAGTTGGTGCCATACGATGCAACTGCAACCCGTCCACAAGGCGGAACAACTTAGCAACTTCGCGCCATGAGATTGCGCGCGAACGGAGTTGACGCAATGCATGATAGACACCGGCCGGTGATCCGCGCCCTCGGCCTATGGCTCTTGGTGTGCTCGCTCGGGACCATCATAGGTTTCGCTGTTCACCTATCGCAACAGCCGAGCGTGGAGTTCGTGAAGTTGTTGGCTACATTCGCGGGTGGTTTCATATGCGGCTCCGGAATGGTCGCTGGGATTGCCGAGTTCGTCCTACGCAGAGGTTAGCTCGACCTTCACGTACCCAGTGCAATCCGCGGGTCAGGACAGCTTTGGGTGCAACAACGGGGCCATTTGTGCCTCCTCGCTATTTTGTGTGGGTAACCTGAGCGATGGCCGGCAGCTTGAAGTCGAGTTTTCCGGCGATCAGGTAGACCATGGTGATCAGGTAGTGGGTCGAGCGGAAGCCGCGGGCTTTTCTCTTGGCCGACTGGATCAGGCTGTTGATCGCCTCCAGCGGTCCGTTACTGATTCGCGAAGTGAACCAGCCGCAGCACGCCGCCCAGTGCTTCTTGATCGTCTTGGCCGCCTTGATCATGGCCGGAATCCGGCTGTGGGTGGCTCCAGAAGTACCACTGCTTGAGCAGCGGTTCAGCCTCTTCCACGGTGTCGCAGGCGAAGAGATCCTGGAAGACACTCTTCATGTGCGTGGCCCGCACGGTCGCCAGCTTGCTGGAGCGCAACTCGTCAAAGACGCGGGCCTGCTTCTCGGTGCGGTTCCAGTCGTTCTTCAACCAGACGTAACGCGTGCCCTTGAGTTCCGGGTGTCCGCTGTTCCTCACGCCGGACCTGATCGACCGCAGCCCCCAGCAGCTTCATCAGGTGGAAGTTGTCGAAGGTCAGTTGGGCTCCGGGAACTGCTCGCGCAGACCGTTGATGAACGCCGCCGACATGTCCAGGCATAGCCCCTCAATCTGCTCGGCCCGCCCGCCGTGAGCCTCCAGGTCGCGCTTGAACGCCGCGACGGTCCGGGCATCCTTGCCTTCGGTGGCGAACAGCACCCGGCTTGGCTCGTTGCCCAAATCCATGAACACGCTGATGTAGTTGTGGCCGCGCCGCGGGAAGTCTCGTCCACGCCGATGGCGGTCACCGGCGAGAAGTCCGCCGCGCGCGGGCCCGCTCGACATAGTGCTGCAAGACCCGCCACACCCGCGTGTCGTGCTCACCGATCAGAACGGCCACCTGCGCCGGCGTCATGCCGCCCTGCACCAACATCAGGATGAACGCCTCCATCAGCAGCGTAAAACCCGAACCCGGCCGCGACCACGGCACTTCAACCGTCTTGACCCCGTGGTCCGGACACTCGACCCGCGGTTGCCGGGCGTGCAATAGCGTCTTGTGCTGAAAGAAGTTCAGGTGCCGCCAGGTCCGCTCCGTGCTGTCGTAGGCCCCGCAACCGGCGCGTCCGCACTCCGGGCAAGCGAAGCGGCTGCCGGAAGGGAAGTCCAGCCAGAGTTCCAGCTGCTGCCGGTCCCCGGAAAACTCGATCTTGCTGACGACCCACGGCTCGGCCAGCCCCAATGCCACCCGGAACAGCTCCTGCATCTGATCGCGCATCACTCGGCTTCCTTGCAGTCTGGCCGCGAACTCTCC
The DNA here is from genome assembly GCA_016716475.1 of Phycisphaerales bacterium. Classification (NCBI taxonomy): domain Bacteria; kingdom Pseudomonadati; phylum Planctomycetota; class Phycisphaerae; order Phycisphaerales; species Phycisphaerales bacterium. The sequence continues at coordinate 1,010,822 of JADJWG010000002.1, read as the reverse complement.
GGCGGCTTCCTTCTCACCGGAGGGAAAGAAGCCGGGGTTCAGGGGGCAGAGCCCCTGGCGGGGTTTGGGGCGGAGCCCCATCGGATGCCGCTGCGGCCGCCTGATCCGCCGCATCCTCTCCGACCGCCGCCCGATCGAAAAGCGCCAGACCCCGCACAACTTACGTCACCAAGCTCACGGTCTTACCCACACAAAACAGCGAGGAGCCCCATTTGTTCGCTTCGGCGCCGTTTTCGGGCGACTTCTTCGAGTCGTACGGGTACAATGACCGCAACGAGTTGGCCGGGTCGGAGTTCTTCCTCGGCACGCGCAGCGCCGGGACGAGCGCGGCTGCCGGCGACCGGGCGTATGCCTATGACCCGATCGGCAACCGGACGGAGAGCACGACGGGGACGAGTGCGGCCGTGTACTACTGCGCGAACGAATTGAACCAGTACGAAGCGCTCGACGATTCGGCCGGGTGCGAAACCCCGTTCACGCGGGAATTCACGTACGATGCGGACGGGAACATGACCGCCGACGCCGACCTGGTGCTGGTCTACGACGGCGAGAATCGGCTGGTCGAGGTCGCGCCGGCCAGCCCCGGCAATGGCGACAAGAAGGCGGTGTTCGTCTACGACTACCGCAACCGGCGGGTGCAAAGGACAGTCTACGAGCACAACGGGTCGGCGTGGGGCGGGTCGCCGGTGGCGCGTACGCGGTACGTGTGGGACGGCTGGCTGCTGATCGCCGAGCTCGATGGGCTGGCGAGCAATGCTCCCCTGCGGACGTTCTGGTGGGGGCTGGACCTTGCCGGCCAGCGCGGCGGCCGGCCGGGCGATGCGGCCGGCGGCATCGGCGGCCTGCTGGCGGTGTGGGACCGCACGGCCACGGAGGATTACGATGAGATGGGGGGAGGTCTGGAAGATGGCCGCAAGTGGGTCTTCGCGTACGATGCCCTGGGCAACGTCGGCCAAATGGTGGACCTGTTCCCAGAGCGGTGGCAGCCGGAGGTCATCCTGGCGGCGCGGTACGAGTACGACCCGTACGGGAACGTGACGGCCGCGGGCGGAGGCTACGCCGACCGCAACCGCTTCCGGTTCAGCACGAAGCAGTTCGAGGCCGAGAGCGGGCTGGGCTACTGGGGCGAGCGGTTCTACCACCCCGAGCACGGGCGGTGGGTGAATCGGGATCCGATTGGGGAGGAAGGTGGAACGAATCTGTATAGCTATGTGAAGAACCGGCCCAGCCATTTGATCGACGCACGTGGACTGGTCGCACTCCAGTGCGCACTCACCGAGCTCGAGACGCAGCCGGACGAGCGGCCTGCGGAAAGCGACGATGCTTTGCCATCGGACTCACCGAAGGGTCGTGCGCGGCAGGTGCGAGGCGGCACCATCCTTCAAGCTGGTTTGCGCGCCTGCTCGGCGAGCGACATTTCTCCGGGCCTGGCACCGGGAACCAATCAATTCTCTTGCCCAGCGTCCTTGAATCCAGCGAGCACAGCTTGGGGGCGGTGTCTCTGCGCTTTCGCACCTCTCACGTGCTTGAGACACTACTGCCACAACTGCCTGAACTGCTGTATGGCCGCGTGCGAAGACAAGTATTGGCCGAATGGGAATACCGCATGTTCGGCGGCATGCACGATGTCATACGTGGCCTGTAATGCAGGTGGCGCATGCTGTAGCTGGACGCCCATTCCATACTGATGATCCAGGCGGTGCAATGAGGACATTGACTGCGCTCATAATAGTACTATCCATCGCGGCTGTTGGCCTGTTATCTCTGACGTGTGCACGTAGTCAAGGAGTGCAATACGCCGCAGGCGATGGTCCCTATTCCGAGGCTGTCCTCTACGGCGAGAGTGGCGTCGAGATCGCTCGAACTCAGGATGCTGAGACGCTGGCCGTGGTCGCGACCATGCTTCACGGCGCGCGACCGTGCGCGGAGGGTTGGTCGTGGAATGATGGGGCTATAGTCGCGAGGTTGTCTGTTCAGCTAAAGACTGGACAGATGCATCGAATAGTACTGTTCGAGGACGATCGCGCCGTGTTACTCGGAGCACCACTGAAAGACTCCTGTCGTTCTGTGGATGTTGTCGCCTTGATGACAATGCTTGGAATCGACGAGCACTGACGATGCCGACCCGATCGGCAACCGGACGGAGAGCACCACGGGGACGAGTGCGGCCGTGTACTACTGCGCGAACGAGTTGAACCAGTACGAAGCGCTCGACGATGCGGCCGGGTGCGAGACGCCGTTCACGCGGGAGTTCACGTATGACGCCGACGGGAACATGACCGCCGACGGCGACCTGGTGCTGGTGTACGACGGCGAGAACCGGCTGGTCGAGGTCGCGCCGGCCAATCCCGGCAGCGGCGACAAGAAGGCGGTGTTCGTCTACGACTACCGCAACCGGCGGGTGCAGAAATCCGTGTACGAGCACAACGGGTCGGCGTGGGGCGGGTCGCCGGCGGCGCGGACGCGGTACGTGTGGGACGGCTGGCTGCTGATCGCCGAGCTCGACGGGCTGGACAGCAATGCGCCCCTGCGGACGTTCTGGTGGGGGCTGGACCTCGCGGGCCAGCGCGGCGGCCGGCCGGGCGATGCGGCCGGGGGTATCGGCGGGCTGCTGGCGGTGTGGGACCGCACGGCCACGGAGGATTACGAGGAGGAGCCCGAAACCGAGGGGCTGCTTGAAGAGGAGCTCACCGGCCGCAAGTGGATCTTCGCGTACGACGCCCTGGGCAACGTGGGGCAGCTCGTCGACCTGTACCTGACGACGTGGCAGCCGGTGAACATCCTGGCGGCGCGGTACGAGTACGACCCGTACGGCAACGTGACGGCCGCGGGCGGAGGCTACGCCGAGCGCAACCGCTTCCGGTTCAGCACGAAGCAGTTCGAGGCCGAGAGCGGCCTGGGCTACTGGGGCGAGCGGTTCTACCACCCCGAGTACGGACGCTGGGTGAATCGGGATCCGATTGGGGAGGCGGGGGGAACGAATCTGTACAGCTATGTGGAGAATCAAGCGGCCCGCAGCATCGACGCCCTCGGCCTCAAGCGGAAGATCAACTGGTCGAAACTCATTAAGACCGGTGGGTTCATTGCCCTTGTACGATGTGCAGGTTGCCTTGCCGCTATTGACATTCATATTGCAACATGCTCGCTCTATGCAGAAGACGATGAGACATGGGCCGCGTGCGTCTGCGAGCAATTGGCGTCATCCTCCGCAACCCGCTGGCTGTGCAGAGCTTGTGCGTTTCTTGTTGGCGATCCAGTGCAATGGGCGCAGGATTATATTGGTTGCCCACCTACCAACATGCACAGTGCGTGGGGGCCCACGGGCCCAGTCGGTGGCAGCCCGCTACTGTGGCATAAGCATTGACAGTGGCGAAGCGCTTCTCGTGACATACAAGGGATGCGTTAGGCCACGACACAGAGGATTTGTGATGAAAGCCTTCAATCCGCCGACCTGTCCGTGCTGCGGCTCGAGCGCAGCCGTCCATCTTGCGAGAACGTCCGGCAACGTGTGGCGCCTTCCCGCCGCGGTGGCTGTGGCGTTCGTCTTCAGTGATGTGATTGCTATTGACTGGCGGTGCCACACGACAGGACAGCTTTTCCGCTGTTCAGGAGTAGAGCACACCTGTAGAGGCGCAGATGAAGTGCAGGAGCGGGAGTAAGCGCTCGACGATGCGGCCGGGTGCGAAACCCCGTTCACGCGGGAATTCACGTACGATGCGGACGGGAACATGACCGGCGACGGCGACCTGGTGCTGGTGTACGACGGCGAGAACCGCCTGGTCGAGGTCGCGCCGGCCAGCCCCGGCAGCGGCGACAAGAAGGCGGTCTTCGTCTACGACTACCGCAACCGGCGGGTGCAAAGGACAGTCTACGAGCACAACGGGTCGGCGTGGGGCGGGTCGCCGGTCGCGCGTACGCGCTACGTGTGGGACGGCTGGCTGCTGATCGCCGAGCTCGACGGGCTGGACAGCAATGCGCCCCTGCGGACGTTCTGGTGGGGGCTGGACCTCGCGGGCCAGCGCGGCGGCCGGCCGGGCGATGCGGCCGGGGGTATCGGCGGGCTGCTGGCGGTGTGGGACCGCACGGCCACGGAGGATTACGAGGAGGAGCCCGAAACCGAGGGGCTGCTTGAAGAGGAGCTCACCGGCCGCAAGTGGATCTTCGCGTACGACGCCCTGGGCAACGTGGGGCAGCTCGTCGACCTGTACCTGACGACGTGGCAGCCGGTGAACATCCTGGCGGCGCGGTACGAGTACGACCCGTACGGCAACGTGACGGCCGCGGGCGGAGGCTACGCCGAGCGCAACCGCTTCCGGTTCAGCACGAAGCAGTTCGAGGCCGAGAGCGGGCTGGGCTACTGGGGCGAGCGCTTCTACCACCCCGAGTACGGACGCTGGGTGAATCGGGATCCGATTGGGGAACGTGGCGGCAGCAATCTTTACGGGTATGTCGCGAACGCCGCGACTCTCCGCATCGATCGTATCGGCCTGATGGCGTGCCCGGCCGCGTACGACGACGAAGAGGACGAGGACTGTAGTACCATCTGCCCGCGCGTTTGTTCGTCTGTCGAAGTGGCTCGGACATTCGAAGACAAGATCCATTTGGGTATGGTGATCTGTGAGGGCAAGTGTCGGTGTGCATGCGCGAATTCGCCGAAGGTGCCCGGCGGACCGCCCGGCACAGCGGACAACGTTCAACTTCGATGCCTGCTGGAGCACGAAGAGGTGCATGTGCAGCAGGACAGGTCCGATTTCTGCTCGACGTGCTTACCTCCGAACGCGCATGGCGTGCGCGTCCTTGGCTATCGAGGCGGCTTCCTTTGTGGTGAGGGGTATCGGAAGAAGTCCGAGTGTGATGAGGCTATCTCAAAACCGGGACACCTGTTGACTTTGTACAATGATGCATGTTGACACTCACGAATGAGCAATTGGATTGGCTGGCGGACAGGATTCCGGATCGGCCGAAGAGTCCGAAGGGCGGACGGCCCGTCGCGGACAAGCGGCGGACGCTGCGCGGCATCTTCTGGATGCTGGACAACGGCGCGAAGTGGAAGGACCTGCCGCGCGAGTTCGGCGCGGGCCACGGTGCACCGTTGGTTCCAGCGCTGGACGCGCGAAGGGCTCTTTGAGCAGGCCATGCGGGCCGCCGGACGCCTGGTCGAACGGCGCGGCGCGTACCGCGTGTACGAATGCTTCATCGACGGCACCTTCGCCAAGGCCCGGGGCGGCGGTGATGGGATCGGCGCGGCCACCTCGGAAAAGGCGTGAAAATCATGGTTCTGGTCGATGCTCGCGGGTTGCCGGTGGCGATCGATACCGCGCCGGCGGACGCCCACGAGAGCCGCTGCGTGCAGGCGCTGTTCGACTTCGTGCTGACGCGCGAGACGCCGCCGCGCGTGATCGGCGACAAGGCGTACGACAGCGACAAGCTCGACGAAGAGCTCGCACAGCGCGGCATGGAAATGATCGCGCCGCATCGCGGCAACCGCAAGCCGGAGAATGTGACACAGGACCGCCGGCCGCTGCAGCGCGCCAAGCGGCGCTGGACGGTGGAGCGGACGATCTCCTGGATCCAGAACTACCGTCGGCTCTGCATCCGTTGGGAGAAGTCGAGCTGCCTGTTCAGCGGCTTCTTGCATATGACCTGTACGCTTCTCTTGCTTTCAGAGGTTTTGAGATAGCCTCATGCCTATACTAGGGAGGCGCGATGCATTGCAGCAGCGATTGTCGCTGGCGAGGTGGACGGACTCGATGCGATGTACGCTCGCCAGAATCTTCTCAAGACGATGATAACGACGTGCCTATCGCACAACTGCGACATTAATGATCCGGCTGTGCTCGCGGCATTTGACGACGAGATGTGGATCAATACGCTTAAGGAGGCCTGTCCGAAATACCAGTCTACGCCACGGCCAACGGCACCGACTCCCACATTCCCATCGCCACCGGGTGGCTAAGCGCTAAGCGCCAGGTGCTGGAGCTTGTAGCTGTCGAGGAGTGGCAACCTGTGGTGCAATCTGAGTCTTGGGACGACACAGCTCAGAATGTGCTGCGAAATACGTTCGCTTAGGCGCGCTACCGGTTGTCTCGTCTAGAGGGCGCCGCAATCGTAAGCGGTGAGGTAGTGTCAAGTCCTGTGTAAATTGAATCTGGGGCATCCGTCACGTTCGTTCACGCCGCATGGGTCTTCGCCTTCGCCTTCACCTTCGTCTTCACCCGGCGGTTCTTTCCTTCCGGCAGCGGTATCTGGGCACACAGGTGCGCGCCTTCAAGTGCCGCCAGTTCTGCGACAGCCGCATCAGCACCTGATGCACCAGGTACACGCCGCTCTTGGTCTTCTTGAACCGCTTGGCCGCGTTCGTCCGCAGCCGTACGCCCGCAAACGGCGACTCGATCACGTTCGTCGTCCGCAGGTGCGACCAGTGCGGCTCCGGAAACGCGTAGAACGTCAGGCAGCGATCCAGATCGTCCCCCAGACAGTCCGCCGCCCGGTCGTAGCCCGCCCGACGGAAGTCCGCGATCACACCGGCCGCCAGCTTCCGCCGCCACCTCACTTTCCGCCTGCCAGATCGCCCGCAGTCGCGGGGTCGCCTCGGCTGCTCGGCCTTCGGCAGCTTGTCGAGCACGTTCATCGTCTTGTGATTCGTGCAGCGCTGCTGGGCCGAGTTCGACTCTGCTCGTTCACCGCCGCCCACAGCCCCAACGCCCCGTCCGCGATCCAGCAGCCCGGCCCGTTCAGACCCCGCTGCCGGCAGTCCTTCAGCAACTCGCCCCAGCTCTCGGGCGCTCTCGCGATACCCCTCCCGCAGCGCGAGCAAGTGCTTCTGCCCCTCCGTATCCGCCCCGATCAGCACCATCAGGCAGGCTTTCTCCGTACCCAGCCCGGCCTTCAGGTAAATCCCGTCCGCCCAGATATAGACGAACTTCCGGCCGCCTCGGATCCTGCCGGTCGAACGCCGCGTACTCGACGCGGAACCGCTGTGTCAGCCGACTGATCGTGCTGGGCGACAGCGGCGCGTCGTTCCCCGCCAGCAGCCGCAAGGCCGGCTCGAAGTCCCGCGTCGCCAGGCCTTCGATGAACAGCCGCATGAACGTCTCCTCGATCGTGTCGCTGCGACGCTGGTACTTGCGCACGATCTTCGATTCGAACGGCTCCTGGCCCGGCGGGATGTCGCGCACCTGCGGGACCTCCAGCGGCACCGTGCCGCTGCCCAGCGTCAGCCGCCGCGGCGTGGTCCCGTTGCGGTAGCCGCGGAACTCGCCCTGTCGCTGATACCGGTCGCGCTGGAGGTAGACGTTCACCTCGTCCTCCAACGCCGCCAGCAGCATCTGCCGGGCCCCAGCCGGGCCAGTTCCTCGACCTGGTCCCGAACCACCTGCACGGCCTCGTCCGCCCCCGCCTCGTCCCGCCGCTTGACGCTCGATCCTCGTCCGGTTGTAGTAGCCATCGGGCTCCTCCTGGGAAACGACTCTCGTTTCAAACGCACCAGCAGGATGCCCCACGTTCTCAATTTCCACAAGATTTCAGGCTACCTCTAAGCGGTGGGCCGAGTGTTGGACATGACCAGTCTCAATCGGCTAGGGCTTCGGACCATTGCGTATGTCACCGTGGCGCTGTGGACCGGCAACAGTGTAGTTTTTGATCGGTATGGAGGTGGTGCACAATGGCAGCCTGATCCGTGCCTCACGGTGTGCGCGGGTGTAGCCGTGCTTGGGTGCATTGCAGGACATAGGTACGTAGGCCGGCGAGTTGATCCAACGAAGTGTCGCAAGTGCGGATACGACCTCACAGGGAACGTCAGCGGACGGTGCCCAGAGTGTGGATGCGTAATCGCGGGATAGCGCGCGCCCAGCGCAGCGGCGAAGGCTATTCCCCTTCCTTCTACGAGGCCTACGGGTATAATGACCGCGGGGAACTGACGAGTGCGGAGTACCACGCGGCCGTGTACCCGGCGACGAACCACGTGAGCGCGAGCGACCACGGCTTCGACTACGACCCGATCGGGAATCGCCGCCAGGCGACGCAGGCCTTGGCGGGCTTCTCGCCGGAGTACTACTGCACCAACGCGCTCAACCAGATCCTAACGATCGATGACGCCGACACTTGTCCTCCGGGAAGCCCGAACAAGTCGCTGGGCTACGACGCGGACGGGAACATGACCGGAGACGGCGACCTGACACTGGTGTACGACGCCGAGAACCGGCTGGTCGAGGTCGCACCGGCCAGCCCCGGCAGCGGGGACAAGAAAGCGGTACTTGGCTGTGAGCATGGAACGCACTCCGTCATCACACTGCGTTGGGGATTTGTGAAGCCGGGGTTATGAACAGGAAACGTGAGCAACCACGGTCGCAGAGTCACGTGAGGTTGCGTGTTCCTGGCGGGAGCGGTTTATCGGTTCGGCGTACTTCCGCACGGCGGGAGCGGCAATCGTCGAATCTCGGGGCCATGAACTACGAGTACCGTAATACTGTGATAGCAAGCACCGGAAGAACTTCCAGGGTGCTGGCATGGATGTTCAATTCCTCGCCGGGGCCAGTTCCGCCAGGGCGGCTGTGATCGTGGCCAGTTCGGTCGGCTGTAAGCGAACGGGGCTCTCTGCGGGGCGTACGGCATCGATCGCGAGGGCGGCCTGGAAGTGCGCCGTCGCCCGGGCCGCAGCCGCTGGGTCGCGGGATGCGCGCCAAACCTCAAGCCAAGCCGCACCGGCGGCAGCCGCATAACGCGGACTGGTGGGGTGGCGCCGCAGGGCCTCATCCCAGGAACGGGCGGCGCGCAACTGCATGGCGCTGGCAGACGCGGGGTTGTTCTCCGCCCGATAGCGGCGGGCGAGTTCCTCCTCGATGCGGGCCAGTGTGGCGTAACTCTCGCTGTGCCCCGGCAGGCGTTCGACACCGCGTTGTGCGTAGGCAAGTGCCTCCTCAAGGCGCTGGATGCGCTCCGCACGGAGCAGTCCCGGCGCGCTCGAAGCGCCGAAGACGCTGTTGGCGGCATCGCGGGGTGCGGTGGCCGAGGGGCCGTGTTCGGCGAGTAATCTGGCCGCACGCCAAAGATTGGGCAGATCACCTCTGTGTACAGCCCCATGCTCGGCGCGCTGCAGGTCGGCCCGTAATTGGGCATCGCGGCCGGCCGGCTGTGCCACGCCGTAGATGTAGATGCCCACCAGGGCGATGCCGCCCAGGGGTGCGACCCAGCGGGTAAGCAGAGCCCGCGTACCCGCGCAGGGTTGGGGGGCGCTAGTCGGGCTGGCCGCGACAGCCGCACACTCGTCAGCGGCGGCCACATTGCGCCAGGCGCCGACGGCTGCCGCTGCGAGTGCGAAGGCGGCAAGCCCGCCCGGTGTCGTCAGTCCGAAGTCGACCAGGGCGTGAACCCAGGTCACCAGCAGCGCCCCAAGCAGACCGGCGGTCACCCAGTTCGGGTCCGTCCCGAGCACGCGATCCAGCACCCAGCCGACGGCCAAGGTCGCGACCAGGAAAATCGCACCCACGTCGATGAGCCAGATGATCAGGACGTGCGGATTTCCCAGCGGCAGACCACCACATGCGGCCTGCACGACGAGTGCGCCAATCGCGACCAGGAAGGTCAGCGTCAGGGTGAAGCGCGCGGGCGGCGGCCGGGCCTGCCACAGCAGGCGGCAACCCCAATTACGCACCGCTGCGAGGAGCACAATGATCCAGAGCACCGAGCCGCCCAGCAGCCCCAGTGGCCCCGTCTCGACGAGGAGACTGACCCACAGATTGTGGGGGTTCCGGACTTCCTCGGTGCTCTCGGCGGCTTTGAGCCGTATGTAAGGCGCCTGAAAGTTCTCACGGCCGATGCCCGTCCACGGCGCTGCGGCGTAGGCCCGCGCGGCAGCGTCCCAGTACCACCAACGGAAGGCGAGCGACACGTGCGGCAAGGTGCCACGCTGCATGCCATAGGTGGCGGTCACGAGGATGCCGACGAATGTGACAGCGCCGATCGCGGCTACGACCAGCGCGGGACGGCGCCGCAAGAACATTGTCAGCACCCCGGCGGCCGCAGTGGTGAGGATGCCGGCCACGACAGCCACCTGCGCCCCCAAGCTGCCGGTCAAGGCGAGCCCAGTACCGAGCAGGCCGAGGATCGCGGTGACCAGCAGCAGGGCGGCAACCGGTGGGCCGCGCGGTGTGGCCGTGGTTTGGACGAACAGACCACGGAGAACCCCGACAAAGAGACCGGCCACACAGGCGAGCCAGGCCGCCAGCACGGATGCTGTAATATTGGCATGCGCGAGGAAGCCCGTTGCCTCACCCGACTGCATGCGGCGCTCATAGTTCACCAGCAGCGGGTCATCGGCGGCGCGACCCTCGGCCAGCAGCCGGGGGCGGATCTCGCGCTCCCAATGGGTACGCGTCTCAGGCAGCTCATACGCCACTTGATAGATGCACTTCACGGCCGTCAACGTACCGACCGCGAGCCAGATCGTAAGCAGCGCGCGCAGCAACCACGGCGTACGGACCGCGACGGCCAGGGCGAGGGCCGCAAGTACGCTGATCACGAGGTTACCGCCCGCCAGCAGCGCGAGGCGTGGTTGTTCGGCCACCCAGCTCGATACGAGCACACCGGCGGACAGGAGCGCGACACCCGCAATGACCCACGGAGGGCCGCGCCAGCGTTGGTAGCGTGCGAGAATGGCGACCGCGCCCGCGAGCAGCCAGGCGTCGAGCCACGCGGTAGCTGCGGGTGTGGGTCCGGGCAGATCACCGGTGCCGCGCAACAGCGAAAGCGTGAGTGGCTCGAACAACTCCGCGAGCAGGATGCGCCCCGCGAGCACAGCCATCAGTACCAGACACGCGGCGAGGTCAAACATGTCGCCGTGTGGCGTCGGTTGGGGGGCCGGAGTTGCAGGCGTCGCGCGCATCAGGTGTTCGGGCGGAGCGGTGCTTCCAGAATCGCGATGATGCCCAGCACCATGAGCACCATGACGACGATCGTCACTGTGCGAAGCAGGTCCGCACCCGGGAGCAGCGTGGCGCCTAGGCCGGTGGTGGCCGTGGCGAGGTAAATCGTCAAGACGGCGAAGCGGCGGGTGAGTCCGCGCTCCACCAGCCGGTGGGAGAAGTGGCGCTGGTCACCGACCATCGGGTTGCGCCCCTCCAGCAGGCGAATCACGACGACACTGATGAAATCATAGAGGGGGATCGCGAGAATCACGAACGGCATCGCGAGCGTGTAGGGCGGCATGCCGGTCGTGCTGTCATAGTACGTTGTCATCGTGGAAACAACCGCGAGCATGTAACCGACCAGCAGACTGCCGGCATCGCCCATGAAGATTCGTGCCGGCGGAAAGTTGAACCACAGGAAGCCCGTCACCGCGCCGAAAAAGATGCACGCCAGCAGCGGCACCAGCACCTGCCCGGCCAGCGCGCCGCAGACGGCCAGGGCGGCAAGGCACAGGGCCGCCACGCCTGCGCTCAGGCCGTCCATGTTGTCGAGAAAGTTGAAGGCATTCACGATGATGATGAACCACGCCGTTGTCGCCAGCAGTGCCCCAATTTCGCCCAGGAACAAGCCGAGTCGCACGTTGCCCGCCACTCCGACCAGCAGCGCGACTGCGACAATAACTCCCAGCTTCAGCAGCGGTGGTTGTGGCCGGCGATCGTCCAGCAGTCCGAGCAGGTGCAGCGCGAGTCCACCGCCGAGAATGGTCAGCAGCATGCGTGTGTTGTCGCGGGCGCCGCCCACGTAGTCCCGCAGCGTCTCGCCGAAACGGGCGACGAGCCAGTCATCGGGGAGGGTCCATGCCAGCACCAGCAGACCGGCCAGCGCCGGCCAGGCGGCGAGCAGGATGGCCGTCCCGCCGCCGTAGGGCATCACGCGAGCATGCGTTTTCCGCCCGCCCGGATGGTCTACGAAGTCGAGCCACAACGCCGCGCGGCGCGCGAGTGGTGTCATGACGGCCGCGACAAGAAAGACCCCTGCCGCGGCCAGAACAAAGAGCCCCGGCAGGTACGCCGGCAACGATGTGGACACGTTCGCGAGCGTGCTCATGGGTCCTGCGGCTCCGAAGCATCCACCGTCGCATCGGCCACGGCGCGCTCTGCGAGCTTCCCGGCGTGGTTCCACAGCGCGCAGCTCGCTGGTGTCGCGTAATCAGCGGGTGCGTGGGGCAGTGCTTCCCAGCCACTTGTGCTGTGCACGAGCAACACCTCGCCGTACACACCGCCATCGAGGTATACGGCGGTCGGGGTGTCGCGAGTCGTCGCCCGTACGAGCTTATGCGGCGTCACGTAGCTCGGATCGATGTTGAGCGCCCGCACGTAGTCTGTCAGCAGCGAATCCTCGGTAATCTGAACTTCGAGGGCGTTGGTCTCGATCTTGACATCCGCGAGTCGGCCCGGGCGGAGCGGGTGGGCAAAGAGCAGGAAACAACGTCGCAGGGGGGCTCCCATCTGGTGCTCGTAAAGTGTGCCATCGGCCGAGTCGAAGGGTGCCAATTCATCGGCCAGCGCACCGTAGCGGCGGACAAGCAGTTGCCGCGCTCGGCGCATCAGATCCTCGTCGGCACCGAGCAGGGCAACGGTGAGTAGTACGGAGGGCGCGGTACGGGCCTTGGCCATGGTGGCCAGTGTACTACGGGGCTACCATGGCGGCGAGAGTGCCGCGGGCTGGCAGGTTGGTTGTGGTGCGCTGAGTTTCGGCTGGGGTGAGTGAATGGATGCTACCACCTCGCAAGTGCAGGCGGCCGCGCACAGGAGTAATGAACGGTGCACTGTAATCTAGGTGTGTTTGAGGATGCGGGTTACGCACAACTCTTGCCCCTGACGTGGCTGCGGGCAAGCTGCGAGCTGCTCTGCGGTTGCGATACACTGCTGGAAAAGCTGCGCGCGGCAGTCCCCGGCCCGCTGGCGCGCCTGTGGGTACGGCCAGACCTCGCGCCCGTGGTCGCGCGGCGGTTGCCCATGGAGCCCCCGGATGCGTCCGCCCCGTGGTGCCTGTGGAATGCCCGGGCGCTGGTGTCGGCGCCGGTAGCTGTGCCGGCGCCAGGTGTCGTGTGGGTTGCACAAGGGGAAGTGGTTGCGGCGGGGGTCGCTGGCGCGGCTATATCGCAGCTTGACGGCGAGGTCTTCACGCGACCGGACCGGCTGGCCGCATGGTGTGAGACTTTGAGGCCGGAGGCGCCGCCCGCCGGGGTCGCGCTGTTGCGATACCCATGGGAACTTGTGCAGGCAAACGCGACCGAGTTGCGCCGGCAGGCGGCCCAATTCGCGGTAGCGACTTCCGTCCCCAACGGGGTGCACTTGGTGAACCCCGCCGAAATACGGCTTGCCCCCACCGCACGCATCAAGCCGGGAGCCGTGCTCGATGCGGAGGACGGCCCGATCATCGTGGGTGAGGGTGCGCTGATCGAATCGCTCGCCGTGGTGCAGGGGCCGTGCTTCATTGGCCCACGGACGATCGTGCGGCCGGGGGCGGTGCTGCGGGGTGGTACGTCGCTGGGGCCGGTTTGTCGGGTCGGGGGCGAGGTTGAAGGCAGCATCCTACTGGGCTACAGCAATAAGCAGCACGACGGATTCCTGGGTCACAGCTACGTGGCGCAGTGGGTCAATCTCGGTGCGGATACCGTGACAAGTGATCTGAAGAACACCTACGGCACAATTCGCGTATTCCTGAACGGCCAGGGAGTTGAAAGCGGGCAGCGTTTCATCGGCTCGACGATCGGTGACCACAGCAAAACCGGCATCGGCACGCTGTTGCCAACGGGCTGCGTGGTGGGGGTTGCTGCGAACGTGTTTACCGCGGGACGCGTTCCAAAGTTCGTGCCGTCATTCGCGTGGCTGACAGACGAGGGTCTGATGCCTTATCGCGTGGACAAGGCCGTGGAGGTGGCACGAACGGTGATGGGGCGCCGGCAGGTGGAGCTGGACGTGGTCGAGGCGGGACTGCTGAAAAGGGTGGCCTCGGAGGCCCGGCATGTCGAACGCTTCGGTTGGGACGCGGTGCATTGAAGAACGGGTTGCGAGCCCAGCCAATACCGATAGAGTGAGCAGCCATTACACGGCTGCCGAGTGGTGGGTTGCGCAGTGCGCCCGTCGGCGGCCAGCGGGCATACGAAGGGAGACCGCGCGTGAAGACTCGTTTGGCGATCGCGGCGTTGGCCGCAGGGTTCCTGGTGGTGGTGGTGGGGTGCAGTGCTACGAGCGGTGCCATGACCGCGCTGCGACTGGGGAAGAATGCCTCGGAGAAGGACAGCTACCTGAAAATCATGCTGGATGGCCACGCGGCAAAGCAGAACACGGCGCAGAAGGCCGCGACGGGTTATTCGCGCTTTGAAGTGAAGGATGGCGTCAGCACCTCGCCGACGCTGGAGTTCGAGATCGACGAACCGGATCGCTTCGGGCGGATCACCATGGTGACGATCCAGATTCATCAGAAATTCGAGGCCGACTACTCGCACCAAGCCGAGTTTGTAGTGTACTCAAGCGACCAGAGCCCCGAGGCACAGATGAAGCCGAAGACACCGTATGCCCTGGGAGCGCCGGAAGCGCCGCTGCAAGTCATCAACTACCGCAACGAACAGGTCAGCGGAGTGCAGCTTGAACCCGGGAAGAAATACATGCTGGTCCTGACGGTCAAAGCAGACAAGAGCGAGACTGCGCAGATCTATTTCGAGACGAAGTAGCCCGCTGCGACTAAAAACCCGGCACCGCGCGGGGGGCATACGGGGGGGACGCGGGTCGTGACGGCACGGCGTAAGCTCGTGACAGTGCAGCGCGGAGTTCGCCTGCGTGGCAGGAACGGGCGCGAGGGATCATCTGATGGCTCCACTGCGCGTTCTGATCACCCGGCGTGTGCCGCCGCCGGCGGTTGAACTACTGCAGTCGGCGGGGTGTTCGGTGGAATCGTTTGAACAGGAAGAGCCACCGACGCGCGCGGAAATCCTGCGACAAGTTGCCGGTGTCCATGCCATGATCGCGATGCTGAGCGAACGGATTGAAGCGGAACTGCTGGACGCAGCCGGGCCCGCTCTGCGGGTGGTCGCGAATTTCGCGGTCGGGATCGACAACGTGGACCTGGCGGCTTGTGCGGCACGCGGGGTCCGCGTGACGAATACGCCCGGCGTACTGACCGATGCCACCGCGGATCTGACGTGGGCGCTGCTGCTCGGGGCGGCGCGCCGCGTGGTGGCAGGGGATCGTTTCGTACGTTCCGGGCGGTGGAGCGGCTGGTCTCCCACGCAATACCTGGGGTTGTCGTTGCAGGGGGCTACGCTCGGGTTGATCGGGGCCGGTCGCATCGGCACGGCGGTGGCGCGGCGCGGGTTCGCCTTTGGTCTGCGGATCCGTTACGTGCATCCGCGACCGAATGCTGAACTGGATGCGGCCGGGGCGCTGCGGTGCACACTGGCGGAGTTGTTGCCGGAAGCGGACGTGCTGTCCTTGCACATCCCGATGCGACCGGAGAACCGGCATCTGCTCGGGGCGGCTGAGTTCAGGCAAATGAAGCGCACCGCGATCCTGGTCAATACGGCACGCGGAGCGGTGGTGGACGAGGTGGCATTGGTTACGGCGCTGCAGACCGGACAAATTGCGGCCGCAGGGTTGGACGTGTTCGAGCAGGAGCCACGTCTGACAGCGGGGCTGACGGGGTTGGAAAACGTGGTTCTGTTGCCACATTTGGGGAGCGCGACGACGGCGACGCGGGAGCGGATGTCGCGGATGGTGGCGGAGAACGTGCTGGCTGTGCTCAGCGGGCGCGCGCCCCCGAACGAAGTCGGGCGGGGAACCATGCAGGATTGAGGCGAGTTGCCGGGGGGGGGCAAAGTACGGGCCGGCCGAACCCCTGCGGTACTGCGTTCCCACCGGGCTTGCAGGTGCAGTTCGGAGTTGGGGAGCGAGTGACGATACGCCCGCAAGCCGGGGGGACGACGCTCCGGGCGCGGGCGGTTACACTGCCCGCTTTCCCGCCGCGGGCAGCGCCGGGGGAGCCGCGTAGGCGCCCTGTGGCCAACTGGAGCGGTGTCAGGTGTCGGCCGGGTGGCCGGCGTCATGCGATTCGAAGGAGGCGGTCTTGGCGACCGAGAAGATCAAGGCGTACTACGTAGCCAGCACACATTGGGACCGGGAGTGGTACGAGCCGTTCCAGGGGTTTCGTTACCAGTTGGTACGGCTGATGGACGAGTTGCTGGACACGATGGAGCGTGATCCGCGGTTTCGGTGTTTTCAGACCGACGGGCAGTCGATCATCCTCGAAGACTACTTGGAGATCCGTCCGGAGCGGACGGCGCAGGTGCGGCGGTTCACGTCCGAGGGGCGGCTGCGGGTTGGCCCGTGGTACACCATGCCGGACGAAAATCTGGTCAGCGGTGAATCCTTTGTTCGAAACCTGGAGGAGGGGCTGCGGGTTGCGGCGGACTACGGCAACATGTCGCGGGTGGGCTTTATCTGCGACATGTTCGGCCATGTGTCGCAGGTGCCGCAGCTTTTCCGCGAGTTCGGGTTTGATTGCGCCTTCATTTTCCGCGGGGTGAACGATGTGACGCACGGGGGGGCGTTTCGCTGGCGTGGTGCCGACGGCACCGAACTGGCAACGTACCGTTTCGGTCCGCGCGAGGGGTACTTCGACTACGGTGCAAACATCCGAAAGGCGTTCAAGCACGATGTGCCGTTCGACCTCGACACGGCCGCACAGGAACTCGTCGCCTACACGGCGATGCAACGCGACCGCACCGGGCTGGACCTGGCGCTGCTGTTTGACGGCGGCGACCACATGCCGATCGAGCCGCAGACCGGCGACCTGCTGGCGAAGGTGCGGGCACTCGCACCGCACATCGACATGCAGCACACGGGTTTGGAGGAATTTGCAGCGGCGCTGGCGGTCCGCAGCGCTGACCTCCCGCAGGTGTTCGAAGGTGAACTGCGGAATGCCGGGCTCGAGTTGACGGATGGGAACTGGGTGATTCCGGGTGTGTTGAGCAGCCGGGTGCGGCTGAAGCAGGACAACCGGGCGCGGGAGACGGAGCTGTGCGCGTGGGTCGAGCCGTTCTCGCACATGGCGGAACGGCTGACAGGATACGCATATCCACACAGTTACATCCGGCGCGCGTGGCGCTACGTGTTGGAAAACCACGCACACGACTCGATCTGTGGCTGCAGCCCGGACCAGATCCACAAGGATATGGAGTTCCGGTTCGACCAGGCGCGGCTGATCAATGACAACGTACTGCGGCATGCACTCGACGCGGTTGCCACGCGCGTCGATCTGCCGGACCAGGAAGGCGAGCAATTCGCGCTGCTGGTGTGCAACCCGACTCAGGCGGAGATCAACGGACCGGTGGACCTGGAGTTGTGGTTTGATGAGAAAACCCCAAGCCGGTTCATGGAATTTTTCGGATACGAGGCAAAAGTGGGGTTCCGCCTGTACGACGCGGAGGGGGTCGAGCTGCCGTTTGACTACCTGACCTACCGGCCGCAGCGGCGGCGCTTCTACCGGCCCTGGAGGCGGATTCCGATCGGGCAGGAGTGCATCGTGGTGACGGTGGCGGTGCCGTTGAAGATCCCGGCCTTCGGCTACACCACGTTGACGTGCAAGCCGGTGGCGGCGCCGACTCGGCACCCAGTGGGGACGCTCATCCGGGGGGATCGTATGCTGGAGAACGAGCACCTGCGGGTGACAGCCGGGGCGTGCGGTGTGCTGGCGCTGTATGACAAGCGTACGGGCCAGACCTACGACCGGCTGCTGGTGTTCGAGGAGCGGGCGGATATCGGTGACGGTTGGTACCACGGGGTAGCGGTCAACGACCAGATCATTTCGTCAGCGGGAGCGCACGCCGAAGTGGCGGTTGTGGAGCAGGGGGCGCTCAAAGCTACCCTGCGGATCACGAACCGGATGCGGGTGCCTGCGCGGTTCGAGTTTGACACGAAGATGCGGCGCAGCCCGGAGACGCGCGAACTGGTGATCGAGACGGACGTGACGCTGCGCGCCGGTGCTGATTACGTCGAACTGCGGACCCTGATCGACAACCAGGTGCGGGACCACCGTATTCGGGTGCTGTTCGAGAGCGGTGCCCAGACGGATACGTACCTGGCGGATTCACCGTTTGACGTGGTGGAGCGGGCGATCGCACTGCCGGCGGACAACCATGTGTATCGGGAACTCGCGACCGAGACACGGCCGCAGCAGAGTTGGACGGCCGTGCATGACCGGCAGCGCGGGCTGGCGATCGTGGCGCCGGGTCTCTTTGAAACGGGCGTCCGTGATGAGCCGCAGCGCACCCTGGCACTTACACTGCTGCGCGGTTTCCGGCGCGCCATCTTCACGGATTGCGAAGAGACGGGCGCACAAAGCTACGGTCCGCACGAGTTCAGGTATCGGCTTGTGCCGCTGGCCGGGGCGCCGGACCGGACGGCCCTGGCGATCCACGCGCAGCGGGTCGCCGGTGGTCTGCGGACTTCCCAGGTACTGGGCAAGCAGCAACCGCCCGCCGCGGAGCGGACACTTCCGCGGACCCACGGGGAGTTGAAGCTGACGCCGGGAAAACTGATTGTGACTTCATTTCGTCGACGCCCGGAGACCGACCAGCTTGAGCTGCGGCTGTCGAACGTGGCGGCTGAGACCGTGACTGAGGAGGTACGGTTGGCAGAGCGGCCCGTGGCGGCCATTCGGACGCGGCTGGACGGCCAGGAGGTCGAAGCGCTGCCGATCGGTGCGTCTGGTGAAGTGCGGGTCACGGTGGGACCCCGGAAGATTGCTACCGTGCTGCTCACGCTGCCTCCGCGCGTGGCGAAGGAGTAATCGCCATGATTGACCGTGGCGTGTATGCGCAGGTGCCGGCTGGGACGGAGTTGCCTGCAGCGGTGAATGCAATCGTGGAGATTCCAAAGGGGCGGCGCAGCAAGTTCGAAGTGGACCTGCGTACCGGGCTGATGCGCCTCGACCGCTATCTGTACTCGTCGAGCCACTACCCTGGCGATTACGGGTTCATCCCGCAGACGCTGGCGGAGGACGGCGACAACCTCGACATTCTTGTCATGGTGAACGAGCCGACGTTCAGCGGGTGCCTGATCCAGGCGCGCGTCGTAGGACTGTTCCGGATGGCCGACCGCGGCCAGAACGACTACAAGGTTCTGGCGGTGCCGAACTCGGACCCGCTGTTTGCGGAGTTCCGCGACTTGGGGGATGTTCCGAAGCACTTCCTGCGAGAGGTGGAGCACTTCTTCGCGACGTACAAGCTGCTCGAGGGCATCACGACCGAGACGTTCGGCTGGGACAACGCCGCCGCGGCGAGCGCGGAGGTGCATGCGTCGGTCGACCGGTTCATGGCGGAGCTGTCGCGACGCGCGAAGAGCCAGTTGGGGTAGCCGCGGGGGGCCTCACAGTCAGATCCGGTTGACCGCTGCCAGCGGTGCGGCGCGCGGTTCGGGCATACAGATCATCCACCGAGGAGGGGCACACTTGAGCGGGAGAGAGGTCGCAATCACGGATAATCTGACAAATGCAACAGAAATTCAGTCACAAGTTACAGCTTAGCTGAGTTGCTCCGACAGTTAGCAGAGCACGGGTGAAGATCATAACTTACTAAAAGGGATTGGCTTATATCGAAATAACTGGCCTGTTATTGAACAGGCGCAGAAAATGCTAGGTGTGATTCGGCAGCCGCCGTCGGATCGGTTAAGCCCTGGAGGCATTCAGCCGAGCGTCCTGCGGAGGTTGGCTTTCAGGAGCCCTTATGATCGAGTCACTGCACCTGTTGGGCGGGCGGGGCAAGAACGGGTCACCGGAGGCAGTTACGGCGGTCTCGCTGCGGATGGGCGATGTCGTCAGCATCGTTGGCCCGACGGGATCCGGCAAGACGACGTTAATCAACGATCTGGAGCTGTTCGCGGACGGCTCGACACCCTCCGGCCGGCGGGTGTTTGTGAACGGAGCGCCACCCGATCCAGTGTTCCGTGAAGATCCGGCGCGGCACCCGATCGCACTGATCACCCAGCATACGAGTTTCCTGTCGGACCTGCCGGTGGCTGACTTTCTCCGCATTCACGCTGAGATTCGCCACACCGGAAACGGTGCGGCGACAGCCGTGATCGACGAGACGCTGGCATTTGCCAATGAGCTCACGGGCGAACCGGTACGTCGCGATGTGGGTATGACGGAACTCTCCGGTGGCCAGACGCGTGCGCTGCTCATCGCCGATGCCGTCATTATCGGAAACGCCCCCATCGTGTTGCTGGATGAGATCGAGAACGCGGGGATTCATCGCATGCGGGCCCTGGAGTTGCTCCGGCGCTACCGGAAAATCTTCGTATTTGTCACCCACGATCCTTATATTCCGCTGCTTTCGGACTATCGCATCGTGATGGCTGGTGGTGCCATGACCAAAGTCATCCACAGCGGTGCGGCCGAGCGGGGTCTGGCCGAGCGGGTGCGCGCGGCGGACGATGTGATCGCGGGCTTCAGGGAGCGCATCCGGAGCGGCGGTG
The DNA here is from genome assembly GCA_016716475.1 of Phycisphaerales bacterium. Taxonomy (NCBI): domain Bacteria; kingdom Pseudomonadati; phylum Planctomycetota; class Phycisphaerae; order Phycisphaerales; species Phycisphaerales bacterium. The sequence continues at coordinate 990,381 of JADJWG010000002.1, read as the reverse complement.
AATTTACCCTAAAAGAGCTGGAGGAGGTGGCATGAAGCTCGCGATCTGTGCGGGACCGGCAACTTGCGGCAAGACGGCGGTGTTGCGACACATCATCCGCAAACTGCGCGCGCAGGATCACGCGGTGGCTTTCCTGAAGATTGACGTGCAATACGCGGACGAGGATACGGAGCTGGCGCGGGAGTTTGGCATCCCGACCAAGAAGGTCTATTCCGGGGAGCTTTGTCCCGACCACTGCAGTGTGATGGTCCTGGGTGAGGCGTTGACCTGGGCTGAGAAGCAGGGGGCAGAAATTCTGCTGGTAGAGACGGCGGGCTTGTGTCTGCGCTGTGCACCCTACGTCGACGGCGGCCTTGGCGTGGTGGTGCTGGAGGCGACGAGCGGGATGAATCTGCCGCGTAAGATAGGTCCGATGCTGAGTCTGGCGGACGTGGCCATCGTGACGAAGATCGATCGCGTCTCTCAGGCCGAGCGGGAAGTGTTCCGGGCCCGGATTCTCGATGCCGCGCCCGGTGTGCGGGTGCGCGAAGTAAATGCTTTGCATGGCATCGGCATCGATCCGCTTGTCGGTTACGTGTTGCAGACGGCGGATGTGTCCGGGGACCTTCTGCTCCGTGGCAGCCCCCCGGTCGGCACCTGCACCATCTGCGTTGGCAAACGGAACATCGGTTGGCAGGCGCACTTCGGCGTCGTACGCCCGCTCGAAGCGCAGACGTTCTACCGGGGGGAATAAACGTGTCCGCTGTGCGCGTCTACTGCGACCACGCCGCAACCACCCCGCTCGATCCGCGCGTCCGGACGGCCATGGAGCCATTCCTGGGCGACGGCTGTGGGAACCCTTCCAGTCTGCACACAGAAGGGCGCACGGCGCGGGCCGCTGTGGAGCGCGCCCGCGCCCAGGTTGCGGCGCTGGTCGGTGCATCGCCGGACCAGGTGGTCTTCACCAGCGGCGGCACGGAGGCCAACAACCTGGCGCTGACAGGGGTATTGACGGGTGCGGCCGGCCGGCCGTTCAGAATGGTCACGAGCACTATCGAGCATCCCGCCGTGCTCGCAACGACGCGGGCACTCGTGCGACGGGGCGCTGCCCAAGTGATGACGGCAGGGGTGAATGCGGACGGGGTGGTTGAGGTGGAGGCGCTGCGCGCTGCGCTGCTACCCGAGACGCGGCTCGTTTCCGTCATGGCTGCCAACAACGTCACGGGGGTGTTGCAGCCAGTCGCCGAAATCGCAGCGGTCGCCCATGCACACGGTGCGCTCTTTCACACCGATGCTGTGCAGGCGGTCGGCAAGCTGCCGTTGAACTGTGAGCGCGATGGTTTCGACTTGCTATCGGTTTCGGCGCACAAGCTCCATGGTCCGCAGGGGGTGGGCGCGCTGATCGCGCGCGCAGATATCGGCCTGGGTCCGGTGCTCCACGGCGGGGGTCAGGAACGCGGCCTGCGTTCAGGAACCGAAAACGTTGCCGGGATCGTGGGTTTCGGTGCCGCTGCCGAGATCGTCCTCCGCGAGCGTAGTGACGAATCCGTCCGGCTCATCGCCATGCGGGATCACTTGGCCGACGGGATCCGGCGCGTGCTCCCCGAGGCGTACCTCATCGGCCACCCCTTTCGCCGGTTGCCTGGGCATCTCTGCATGGGTTTTGCCGGTCTGGAGGGCGAGAGCATCACGCTGCTGCTGGCCCTGGATGAAGCCGGTTTCGCGGTCTCCACGGGAAGCGCGTGCAGTGCACACCGGGCCAGTGAACCCTCCTACGTCCTGCAGGCGATGGGCTTCGACGCGTTTCGGGCTCGCGGGGCTCTGCGCATTACGCTTGGACGCTACAACACGGCTGCGGAGGTGGAGCGGCTGCTTGAGACCTTGCCGGCGATTGTGAAGCGCCTGCGCCCGATCACACAACGCACAATGCGACCGATGGGAGTGATGGCATGACGACCGGAACGACTCTGCCGGGCCTTGATTGTGGGCTGTGCGGTTTCCGCCGCTGCGACGACTTCGCAAAACGTCTGGAAACCACCCCCGATTGGTTGGAGCGCTGTGTCCACCTCAGCCCGGTCGGCAAGCCGGCGGAACTCGCGGCGGGTACGGGATCCGGGCGCCCCGTCGTGGCTTCACGACCGCTGCCAGTACTTGACCCTGCTGAGTCCGAGCCCACCTGGCAGGACAGTTTGGGGCGGGACTTTGACTTCTACCTCGAGCATTTTCCCGAGGAGCCGGGGCCACGCGAGGCGATCCTGCCGCACAACCCGATGATCACGCGAGAAATGGATATTCGAGCCGGCGACCTGTTGATTGGTCGGCCGCTCGGGATGTCCTGCGGCTGCCCGATTACGCATTGCGGGGTTGCGATGGATGTCGACCAGCGGACGGGACTGATCAACTGGTGCGTCACGGGGCCGTTGCGGACGCGCGAGCAGGGCTTCAAGGATCTTGGCTACTATATTGCCGAGGCCTACGACGGGTTGATCCGCAAGACGCGGGCCGACGTACGGATCGGCATGCGCTACTACTTCCAACCGCGCATGTGCATGCTGCAGTGGCGCCACAGCGGGCTGGTGAATTACATCAACCGCACCGCCGATGGACTTCAGGTGCGGCTGGAGGGATTGTGGATTGGTTGAGGTCACCCGCGGTCACGGGTAGTTTCGACCGGTATGCTCGGGCGCTTGCGGGGTGTACGCCGCGGTGTCGCCGGCTCCACGGCTCCCCCATTGGGTTGCACGGCCAATCTGAAATTATGTAGTCCCATTTGACGGCCCAGGCGCAAGAACTGCGTCCGCAGGTACGTCCCATTTCTGCAGAATAACGCTTGTCTGGATTTTGATATCCCATTATATTCTTGACCGTTCGCACTGGCGGGCCGCGCACTGTTCGGGCGCGGCTCGGAGACCCTTGCCGGGTCTTTGCGGACTGGCCGATGACATCCACAGGGCCGCGTACCGAGGGCTCACCGGCGCAGCGGAGTACGTGCGATGGATCCGACGATCGAGATCGCGTTATGGGTCGGGCAGGGGCCGCTTTTTCGCTTCGCGATTGCCCTGGCATTGTTCGGGCTGGCGCGCGCGTTGTTGCTGCGGTTGTCGGACGCGGTCGGCGCTTGGGTCTCGATGCCCGACCGGTCCGAGTTCCGTCGCCGTTTGCGGCTGCGGTGGGTGTGGTGGCTGGCACCGACGACGATCCTGGCACGCGCCGGGCACCTGCCGACGGTTGCCAGCCGGAGCTACCACGCCTTGCTGATGCTCGTGGGGATCGTGTTCCGCGTGACAGCGGTGCTCGTGCCGGTGTTCATGGTGGCGCACGTGACGTTGTGGGAGCGGGGGCTGGGACTGGCCTGGCCGACGCTGCCGGTCCGGCTGGCCGATCGACTCTCGATCGTGGTCCTGGTCAGCGGGTTCGTGCTGTTCCTGGGACGGTTGTATTCGCCGGTGCTGCGGGGGATCGAATCGCCGTGGTCGTTTCTGAACCCGCTCCTGGTACTGATTCCGTTCGGTACGGGTGTGCTCGCGCGGCATCCCGCCTGGTGCCCGGTCGACTACTACGTCATGATGGTGCTGCATACCTATAGCGCGGCGTTCATCCTGGCGCTGCTGCCATTTATCCGCCCGCTGGCGACGGTGCACACCCCGCTGGTGCGCGTGGTGCCTGATGTCGCTTGGCAGCCGGAGCCGGCGCCCCCCGTGACCGCCACCGCCTGACGGGAGAAACCTGATGCTGCCGCTTCTGGACGATCACAAAACGTATGCGATCCTGACCGATACGACCCGTTGTGTGGGCTGCGAGGCGTGCGTCGGGGCCTGCGTGCAGACGTACCAGCTTGGGAACGACCGGGCCTGGCGGTGGAAGGAGCGCATCGACGACCTGTCTTCGTCGCGCTTCACTACTATCATCCGCCGGCCGGGGGGGCGCTACGTGCGGCAGCAGTGCCGGCACTGCGTATCGCCGGCGTGTGCATCGGCCTGCATCGTGGGGGCGCTGGAGAAAACCGAGCTTGGCCCCGTGATCTACGACGCGCGGAAGTGCATGGGCTGCCGCTACTGCATGATGGCGTGCCCGTACGGCATCCCGCGGTACTCGTGGGAGGAGCAGGTTCCCCTGGTCCGCAAGTGCATTCTGTGCTACGACCGGTTGAAGGAGGGTCTGCGACCGGCCTGTACGGACGCCTGCCCGTACAACGCGACGGTCTTCGGTACGCGGGCCGATATGCTGGCGGAAGCCCGGCGGAGGATCGCGGCCGAGCCGGGGCGCTATTTCCCCAAGGACGATCCCACCATCTTCGGCGAGCACGAGGTCGGTGGAACGGCGGTGTTCTACCTTTCTGATATCGACCTCGGACAGGTGTTGCCGTGGCGGCCGAATCTCGGCAACGAACCGCTACCCACGCTGACGTGGGCGGCGCTGTCAAAGGTTCCGCCCATCGCTGGCGGGGTCGCAGTGGCCATGGGGGCCGTGTACTGGATCATTGGCCGGCGCATGAAGCTGCAGGCCGAGGCCCAAGCCGCGCACGCGGCGGGGGCGGTCAAGCATGACGTGGAGCCGCCATGCACAGAGTGATCGGCCGCACCAATCTGGAGCGGGTGAAAACCATCCTGTGGGCGATCATGGGCGTCTGGGTGGTCGTGACGGTGGCGCGTTTCGCGCACGGGATGGGGGCCACGACGGGGCTGACAGACGTGGCCCCCTGGGGTTTCTGGATCGCATTCGACGTGATGGCCGGGGTGGCGCTGGCGGCCGGTGGCTTTGTCATCGCGGCAGCGGTCTACATCTTCGGGATGGAGAAATACCATTCGCTGGCGCGCCCGGCCATTCTGACCGCATTGCTCGGCTACATCGCGGTGGCAGTCGGCCTGTTGTACGACCTGGGCATCCCGTGGCACATCTGGCACCCGATGATCTTTCCGCAACACCATTCGGTGCTGTTCGAAGTTGCCATGTGCGTGATGCTCTACCTGACGGTGCTGTCGCTGGAGTTCTCGCCGGTAGTGCTGGAACACCCGTTGTTTCACCGGCCGTTCTTCCAGAAGCTGCTGGTGCTGATCAAGAAGCTGACGATTCCGCTGGTGATCTTCGGAATCGTGTTGTCGACGCTGCATCAGTCGTCGCTGGGCTCGCTGTTTCTGATCCAGCCGTTCCGTGTTCATCCGCTGTGGTACAGCCCGATCATGTACGTGTTGTTCTTCATCTCGGCGATGGCGCTGGGACTGATGATGGTCACGCTCGAGGCGCTGGTGTCCGCGTGGCTGTTCGGACACCGGGTGCGAACGGACCTGCTGGCGGGGCTGGGCTTCCTCGCCTCGATCATATTGCCCGGCTACGCGCTGCTGCGCATCTACGACCTTTGGGCGCGCGGCATTCTGCCCGGCGCGCTGGACGGATCGTGGCAGGCGGGGCTGTTCCTGTTCGAGCTGCTCGTGAGCGCGATTCTGCCGGCCATCCTGCTGGCGCTCCCGCGTGTCCGGCGCAGCATCCCCGGGCTCGCAACATGCTCCGTCATGGTGGTGCTGGGCGTGATCGGTTACCGCTTCAACGTGTGCATCGTCGCGTTCGAGCGCCCCGAGGGCATGGCGTACTGGCCCACCTGGACGGAACTGGGTGTCTCGGCCGGTATCGTGGCCGCCGCGGCGCTGGTGTTCATCTTCCTGAACGAGAACCTGCGCATCGTGGAGGACCATGCCGACGGTCACGGTGCTGATCCGGGTACTGCGCCAGCCGAGGCCCATGCCGCGGAAGTGGCGGAGAAGGTTCGGTCAGCGGCGGCGGCGGGCTTGGCGGGCACGTTCAGCCCGGCGCTACGCCGGCATTCGCTGGTGTTTGTGATAGCTGGTGCGGTGGCGATCGGTTGTCTGCCCGAGGATGCCGTCTTCGGACCGTCCCCGCGGCCGGTACCTGTCACGGCATCGCGGAATGTTGAAGCGTTGGCAACGGCCGGAACCGCGCCGTTAAGGCGCGACTTTCACGTGGCCGGGCTGGCGGGCAATGTCCCCGCGGCAGCCGAGCCAGCGGCCGTACGTTTGATGATCATCGACGGCAACCGCGACTGGCGGTTTGTGCCGTTTCCACATGACGACCATATCACGGTGCTGGGCGGCGCCGATTCCTGCCGGCTGTGTCATCATCAGAACCTGAGCTTTGACCAGCAGTCGTCGTGTGCGAGTTGTCATCGCGACATGTACGAGCGCACCGATACGTTCGATCACGGGCTGCATGTGTATCGCCTGGGGGCAAACCGGAGTTGTGCGGTGTGCCATGGACAGGAGAGCGGACGAAAGTCGCGTTCGAATGCGCTGGCCTGCTGGCAATGTCACGGCGACATGGTGGTCAGTGGCTCGATCGTGCCCCCACACGAGGAACTGCTAGTCGGATATGCCCCGAGCTACTACGAGGCGATGCATGGGTTGTGCATCCGGTGTCACAGCCAGATCGCGGCGCGCGAACCGGTGCGATATGAGCATTTCGACCGCTGCGACGTATGTCATCGGGAGTTCCGTGACACCGATCATCGGCGCATGGCGCCCTACGTGCCGATGCCGCCGGGGCACACGCAGACCACCGGGATGAAACCCCGTTCGGAACCTGCGCCGATCCCCCCCATTCCGCTGCCGCCGGAGGCCGTCGAATGAGCCGCCCCGTCTCTGAACAGGCCGCCCATGCCAGTGGGCCGGCGACACTGCTCCGCTACGCTGCGATGACGCTGCAGGGGATCCTGCTGGTGGTCGCCGGGGTGACGTTGGTCGCCCTGATTGTCCCGTGGTACCGCGCGGCGCGGGAGTTCGAACCTTCGGTGCTGCCGCCGACGATGGAGGCGGTCGATTGGCATGCACCTGAAAGCAGCATCTACTGCATCGCGTGCCACCGGCAGGTGGCACCGGCCATGGCTGGCCTGGACGTCACGCGCGGGCACTCGCAGAACGTGGCGCTCAACCCGGTCCAGACGCAAGCCGTCGCAGACCTGGGAACGGTCACCGGCCCGGGCCATACGTTGATTTGCATGAGTTGCCACAAGCTGGAAGGCGCGGCCGGGGCCTACATGCTGGCCGATTCGCTGGTCGACAGCGCGTTGTGCCAGCGCTGCCACCCTGGGCACTATGCCCAGGGCACGGCCCACGATCTGCGCCTGACCGCGCCGGACGAGCCGAACCGTCTCGGGATCACCGCGGTGCAGGGTGGTCCGTGCAGCGCGTGCCATCTCGCGCACAGTTTCGCGCGGGAGATCGTGCCGTCTCCGCTCGACCCCGACGGATACTGTGTAAGCTGCCACGCCGACTATCGGGTGGCCGCCGCGCATGCGCGCGACACGATGGAGCACCCGGAGTCACACTGTCTCGCCTGCCACAACCCACACAATGCAGAGTACGGCAGTTTCTTGCGCGCACGGGCGTCGACCCTGTGCCTCGATTGCCACGGCGGCTTCGGTGGAGGGGTTGCGGCCGGTATGCATCCGCTGGGCCCGGTGGAACATCCGCTGCCGCCGCAGTTCGTTGTGGCGTCGGCCGCCGAGGGGGCGACGGCGAACGAGATTACGTGCTTGACATGCCACGCAGTACACCAGGCACCGGCCGCAGGACTGCTGCGGCTGCGTCCGGATGCGAACGACCTTTGCCTGGGGTGTCACGCCACCGATCTGGCGGCAGGTACGCTGCACGGTGATCTGCCGCGGCACGGTCAGAGCCCGCCCATGGCTGCGACCCAGCGCGACGTGGTGGCGCAGTGGGGTACGCGGGCTGGGCCGAACGGCGAGTTGTTGTGCTTATCCTGTCACCGGGTACATGGCGCGGTGCCGGCGGCCCAATTGCTGGCCGCAGCGCCCAACTACGGCGAAACGTGCGTCGCGTGCCATCCGCAGTCGGCCGCGTTGTACGGCACAGGCCACGACCTGCGCACGAACTTCCCGAACGACCCGAATGCCCGCGGCCACTCGCCGGCAGCTCATGGAGCGTGCAGTGCATGCCACCTGGCGCATGGCTATCCGCGCGAGCGCGTCATCACCGCGGGGGACGCGTTGGGGCAGTGCGTGACTTGTCACCGGGCGGACGGCCTGGCGGCGGCGCACCTGGCGGGGACGCCGGATCATCCGGGCACTACGTGCACAGACTGTCACGATCCGCACCGACCCATGCACGGTCAGTTCCTCACCATGGCGGCAGACGGGTTGTGCAAGTCGTGCCACAGCGACTACGCGCGCCTGGCGGGTGGCCCGCATGACCGGCGGTCGAACCCATCACAAAGGTGGCCGGCGGAGGCGCTGAACCATGCCGGGGCGTGCCTGCCGTGCCACGTACCGCACGGAGGCAAGCGCACCGACCTGTTCCGGTTCGGCGGGCCGGTGCCGAGCAGCAACCACGATGATGTGTGTTTGGTGTGCCATGCCGATGCGACGTGGCAGGCGGACTCAGGCGTGGCGGCACTCCACCCGCAGCGCGTCACCGCGGAACATCTACGCATCAATGTAGCGCTGGTTCCTACGGATGAGCATGGCGAGAAGCGCATGGGTTGCCGTACGTGCCACGATCCGCACGGGGCGGCGAGCCCCCCGCACCTGGCGCGCGTGGAACCGGGTGAGCACTCCGAGGCCCTCTGCCTTCGGTGCCATGTCGACAAGGAGCTGATGCGCTATACAGGCCACTCAGCGGAACGGCTCACCACGGCCGGGTTCGAGACCGAGTCATGCAAGCCCTGTCATGCGATGCATGCACGGCCGGGCGAAAGTTGGGGCACGGCGTTGTCACCGCGCTTCCTGCCGGCACCGCCGGTAGACCTGCCCATGGCTACCAGCCGGTGGCTACCGTGCCTGGCCTGCCACCATGCGGAGGGTCCGGCACCCGTGCGGCGCTACTCCGAACACCCCCCCGTGATCATGATGAACATCAACCAGCCGACGGATCCGGGCTACCTGCCGCTCTTCGATGCGGACGGGCACGAGGATGCGCAGGGGCAGGTCGTGTGTCGCACGTGCCATCTTTCGCATGGGCGTTTCGACCTGCTCGCACAGATGGATCAGCTTACGCTGGAGCAGCGCGAGGCGGTACGGGCGCAGGTGCGGCCGTTTGTAGCGCCGAACGCCTGCACGGCTTGCCACGGGGAAGATGCCCGGTCGAAGTACCTGTACTTCCACGAGACACCCCTGTCGACGCAGCCGGCGCCCGTGGCCGGGTAGCGGACCGACGTGCTGTACACCGTACGACCCCTCGCGCAACACTGGCACTGGACTGCACAAACTCTCGGGCCCGGCAACCGTTTTGCGGCGCTCTGCTGGACGGGGCGCGCCCGTGGTGCCGGGGGGGTCAGAGGGCTTCGAGTCGCAGCCGCAAGTCGCGGTCATGCAGGTCGCGCAGGAATTCATCGAGCTCGCCGGCGACCAGGATACGCTCAAGATCGTAGACGTCCTTGTTGATGCGGTGATCGGTGCAGCGGTTCTGCGGGAAGTTGTAGGTCCGGATGCGTTCGCTGCGGTCGCCGGAGCCGACCATCGTCTTGCGTTCGCTGGCGAGCTTGCTCTGCTGCTGCGACTGAAAGTGCTCGTAGACGCGCGAGAGCATGATGCGGCGCGCTTTAGCGCGGTTCTTGTGCTGGCTCTTGTCGTCCCGCATGGAGACGGTGATGCCGGTCGGAACATGCTCCAGTTTGATGGCGCTGGAAACCTTGTTGACGTTCTGGCCGCCGGGGCCACCCGCACGGCTGACGTGTTCGATGACGTCTTTTTCCCAGTTGATCTCGACCTGGATTTCCTCGGGTTCGGGGAGGACGGCGACGGTGGCGGCGGAAGTGTGGATGCGGCCCTGGGCCTCGGTCTTGGGGACGCGCTGTACCCGGTGCCCACCGGCCTCGAAGCGGTAGTGCAGGTAAACTTCTTCTCCGGTGATGTTGAGGATGGCTTCGCGGAGACCGCCCTGTTCGCCTTCGCTGAGCGAAAGGACTTCCACCTTGTAACCTTGGCGCTGCGCATAGGCGGTATACATGCCGAACAGATCCCCCGCGAAGAGCGCGGCTTCATCGCCCCCGGTGCCGGCGCGGATCTCAAGGATGATGGAGCTGATCGCGGCTTCGTTGCCGGTGACAAGGCGCTCCTGCATGGTTTTCAGGAGCCGCTCGCGCTTCGCCTCGAGCCCGGGAATTTCGGCTTCGGCAAGCTGGCGCAGCTCGGGTTCGGACTCGTCGGCCATGAGCTCGAGTGATTCGTTCAGCTGCTCGGTCGTACGGCGATACTCGCGGAAATGCCGGGCAATCTTCTCAAGCTCGCCGTGCTCGCGGGCGAGGCGCGTCATCATGGCACCATGGGCGGCGACTGCCGGGGTGTTCATCTCAGCGGAAATTTCATCGCTGCGTGCCACGAGTTCTTCAACGCGCTTGAGCCATGCGGGCTCCTGCACCTGCTTGACGGACATGTCGGGTCTCCCAACGTGTGGAACCGGAATACGGTTGCGGCCGCGCGGACAGAAGGTCGCGGACGTACTGCCTGAACGTGGGGCCGACTAACGATGGGGTGGATGACGAAGCGGGTTCACGAGCGTGCAATCCTAGTCTGGTTCATGCAACCGGGGGGCTTCCGTGCCTGTCCCCATGCTCCTATGATCCTCCCGCGGGGAAAGTTTGGCAATGGCCCGCGCGCCTGGTCCGGGAGGTGACTCGTTCCACCCCGGCTCGGCCCCGGCCGCAGGAAGCGCTATGCCCCCGTCCGCGCAGGAGATCGTCCACCTGGACAACGTCGTGAAAGTGTACCGTCCCGCCATTGGGGTCGAGGTCCCCGCACTCCGGGGAGTCTCGTTCTCCTTTCAACGCGGGGAGTACGCGGCCATCGTGGGGCCGTCGGGGAGCGGCAAATCTACGCTCCTGAACATCCTGGGTTGTCTCGACCGGCCGACTTCGGGGACCTACTGGCTCGACGGGCGTGATGTCTCGCAGATGGACGACGATGCGCTCTCGGACGTGCGGGGGCAGCGGATCGGGTTCATCTTTCAGAGCTTCAACCTGATCACGACACAGACGGTGCTGGAGAATCTGGAGACGCCACTGTTCTACCAGGGGCGCCCGCCACGAGAGCGCCGCGATCTGGCGCTCGCCCTGCTCGACAAGGTGGGTCTCGCCGATCGCATTCATCACCGTCCGCATGAGCTGTCGGGCGGGCAGCAGCAGCGCGTGGCGATCGCTCGGTCGCTCGTGAACGACCCGGCTATCGTGCTGGCGGATGAGCCGACCGGGAACCTCGACAGCCGCACGGGACAGATCATCCTTTCCATGCTCGATGAACTGCACGCCGAGGGGCGGACCATCATCATCGTGACACACGACCTCCATGTGGCCGAGCGGTGTCAGCGAATTGTCGAGATTCGGGACGGGCTGATTTCGCTGCGAAAATAGGGGGCGGGAGATCCGCGGCTGTAGGAATTGGCGCAAGTGATGGGGCACCGCGGTGCATTAGGAATCTAGGGTGGGACGCTTGGGGGGATCCTGTTCCAGCCGCTGTCCGCGTCGCCGGACCGCCTCTCGCAAGAGGTATTCGATCTGGGCATTGACGCTGCGCAGATCGTCGGCAGCCCAGCGCTGCAGTGCGTCGGCGAGATCGGCGGGAATCCGCAGCAAGAGAGCTTTCTTCTTGTCGGCCATCGAAACCTTTCGACCGTCCTCGGCTACCTTTGTCGCGGGTGGTCCCAGGCCGAACCCCACTGTCCGTCGGCAGGGGATTCGGCCCTCCAGGACACGGGGCGCCTAGCTGTACAAAGTGCCGGTGTTGACGACCGGCTGGGCGGCCTGCTCGCCGCACAGCACGACCAGAAGGTTGCTGACCATGGCGGCCTTGCGCTCATCGTCGAGTTGCACGGTACGCTTCTTCTCAAGCTGCTCGAGGGCCGTCTCAACCATGCCGACGGCCCCCTCGACGATACGCAGGCGGGCTGCCACGATCGCCTCCGCTTGCTGGCGTCGCAGCATCGCACCGGCGATTTCGGGGGCATAGGCGAGGTGGCTCAACCGGGCTTCCTCCACCACCACTCCGGCCTTGTCGAGACGCTCCTGCAATTCACGCTGCAAGTCGCCTGACACTTCGTCCATACTGCCCCGTAACGACAGTTCGTTCTCTGCCCCGCTGTCGTAGGGGTAGCGGCTGGCGAGGTGACGCAAGGCCGATTCGCTCTGGATGTGGACGTAGTCCTTGTAATCATCCACATCGAAGGTGGCTTGTGCCGTGTTGTGTACACGCCATACCACCACGGCTGCGATCTCCGTCGGGTTGCCGCGCTGATCGTTGACCTTGAGGCGTTCGGTGTTGAAGTTGCGAGTACGGAGCGAGAGCTTCTGCTTGGTCATAAGCGGATTGGCGTAGTGGAACCCGGGCTGCCGGACGGTGCCCTTGTAGGCACCGAACAGCAGCAGCACGGCGGCCTCGTTGGGCTGGAGGGTGAAGAAGCCGCACCAGAGCAGTAACAGGATGAGAGAGCAGAAGATATTGGCGACCATGCCGTAGGCCGGATGCATGAACGTGTCGAGGGTGTGTTCGCTCAACGCCCGCCCGAAGTAGTAGTAGCCGTATCCCACCAGTAGAGTAGACGCGATCATCAGTAGCAGAATGGGCCAACCACTGAACGTGCGAAATTCGTGTTCCTGCGTCATGCCGGTCTCCTTCTCTGTGGCACGCGCCTCGCGTGATATAAATATAGTATCACATAGTTATTTAAGAGATATTATAAATCGACAATGTGGTTGGAATCGACGTATTCCGACATCCAGCGGCTGGCGGAGCAATCAACCCAGGAACTCGGTGGCGGCCTATGCAGGTGCCAGCCCGTTGCCGCCGCGATATCCTTGCAGCCATGCGGGTGCTCTTTCTCGTGCTCGGTCTCGCGCTGTTCATGCTGGCAATCTTTGCGTGGTCAACCTGGCGCGGCCTGCAGCCCGAAGGATTACACGCCCAACCGCCAGCCACCCCCAAGCTTCGTTCGCAGGAGGGGGGGGCGGGGGGCGTAGACTCCGAGCCGCAGGCCCCTGCGGAAGTCGGCCTGGAGGTTGCTTCCTCTGAGGCCCCGTGGCCGCCTGAGCCGATCGCAGCCCCAGAAAGTGAACTTCCTGCTGCGCAGGAAGGTTTCGGGCCGGTGGTATGGGCCCGCGATGAGGCCTCCGAGCTGCGCCGTCGCCTGCGTGATGCCCGCGCGGCGCTCCAGTCGGACCCGTTCAGTGCAGGGGCGCTGCGTGAACTTGCGAACGCGAGTGCGGCGGCCGGGCATTGGAGCGTCGCGGTACAGGCCCTGGAGCGCCTTCGGTACGTATTGCCCGAAGATGACGAGGTACGATTTGATCTTGGAGCGGCTCTGGTGCGGAGCAAGCGTTGGCTGGCGGCTACAGAAGTATTCGATGAGCTGACCACCCGGCGCCCACAGGATGCCAGGGTGTGGTTCAACTTGGCGATCGCGCGGCAGGAGGTCGGACACTTGCAAGCCGCGCGTGCCGCATGGGATGCGACCATTCAGCTTGCACCTACGGCGGAGGCGTTGGCTCGCCGCGGGGAACTGTTGAGTGACCTGGGTTTGTGGGAACAGGCGGTGGCCGATTTTGAGGCGGTGTTAGCCCGGGAGCCGGCTACGGTCGAGGCCGAACTGAACCTGGCTCATGCGCTTGCGGAGAGTGGCGCGGTAGAGGCGGCTTATACCCGGCTGCGTGAGATTTGCGCAGACTATCCCCAGCTTGAGCTCGCGTGGCGGCGCATGCTGCGCATGGGCCTACGGCTCTGGGGTGCGTGCGCAAAGGGGAGCGACCGGTGCGACCGGTTGGGTAGCGAACTGCGGGTGGCTTGCCAGCGGTTGCTCGTGTTGGCACCGGATGACACCGAGGCGACATGTGTCCTGGCAGAACTGGATGCGGAACGCTGAGGCGGACTTGGGGGAGTAAGAAGTATTGGACTTCAACTAGGCAAAGTGGGCCGCCCTGCAGTGGACGGCCCACACCGACAATCCATAATTTCAAAACCGGTTGACGTTCAGCGAACGCCGGAGCGCGGATCGAAGTCATGTGCACGGGCGCCGGAGGAGTCGGTGACGCGCCACACGAGTTGGGGATAGGGGGGGTCGAGATCTTCGCGCAAGAACACGTACTCGATGCGGCCACCGCGGAAAAACTCATTGCACTGGGCCGTGATTGCGGTGCGGCCTGACGGGGCCAGAACTTGAGCCGGCACACTGAGCCCGAGGCACTCGCAGCCGGTCCCCTGGATCTCCGAAGGAACACGGCGGCCGGAACCGACCCCCAGCGCTGTTGAACCCGTGACGCGATCGGTATCGTCAACGTAATAAAAAGCGTCCTGTTGGCATACCGGGTCGGCTGCGACCACCACCGCCTCGCTGCAGGGGGAAGTGAGACTGCGGCTGACTTTCAGGGCCTGCCCGCCCGCGGTGGTGCCTGGATTGTGGAACAAGATCAGGTCCGGGACGGGAACTGTAGCGCCCGCGCTATTGAAAAAAGTGTCAAAGGTTGATGTGGCCCCTTGTGCGGGCGCGATGGCCGAGCCGAGGCCGCTCGTGGATCCGGCACCGGCGCCGCGGAACTGGCCGCTGCGGTGAAAATAGAGCAAAGCGGGGCCCACGATGCAGTAGTTGCCGAACTCGCGCACCGCACCCGCTGGTATCGATTGATAGCCGAAAGAGGTGTAAAGAGCGATGTCGGTGGGGCAGACGGCGCCATCGGGGTATTCTTCGCTATTGACGAAGGCCACGAAAGCAAGGAAGTAGTGGACGAAGTCAGCACTGCTGTTCCGCATCGTGATGCGGACGAACTTCCGCTGCTGTGTCTCGTCACAGGGGTCCACAAAGCCGGAGGACGGGGTACCCACACTGGAACCGGGAGTGCGCCCGGTACCGACGGGGCCGACGATTACACCGCCGCTCGCGGGCGGAAAGAGGGGACTGAAGATGTCGAGCGTGTTCGCTCCGCCACTTGTGCAACCGGTCATAGCCGGCAGCAGGCACAGGCCCAAAGACACCCCGACTGCAATTCGCAGTACCCGCGCAACGCACAGAACGTGCTTCATACCAACTTCCTTGTGTGTCGATCCGCCGGGGTAACAGCATCGCCGCACACGGAAGCGTGCCGGGCCGACGGAGGAACCCAATCTCGCCGAAGTGTATCCCTCTGCCAGATTTCCGACAAGCTGTCGGCGGCACGTTACTCCGCAGGAACAGGGAAATCGCCCCGTAGCACGCCGACAATGATTTTGAATGCCCAGCCGGCCACGAAGAACACGAGAAAGGCCAGCAGCAGGCGATACGGTGTGAAGTACCACAGCCAGCGCGGCTCCGGCCACCGGCCACGCAGGATCGCCCCAGCGGATGTGAGTGCCAGCATGATGGTACCGAGCGCCATGAGGAGGCCGGCCGGCTGTGCCCAAAAAGCAGCAATCAACTGCCCGCGAACAGTGTAGGCATACGCGGTCGTCATGCCGCAGGTCGGGCAGGGGTAACCGGTGAGCTTGAAAGATCCGCAGCGGGCGGCCCCGAGTTGTTCGTGTGTACCATAGCCACGTGCATCGGGTTGCAGCCACACGGCGATGCCGAGCAGTGCCAGGCAAACGAGCAGGACCCCGGCGGACCACAGCCGTACGGTTGCCGGTGGCGTCGGTGCCAGAGGTGGCAGGTCCGACGGCCGGGCCGCTGCGTGCGACTCCTGCACGGGTCTTCCCGAAGACTGCGCCGGGTTGTCAAGCTCGGAATGGTCCACAGCGGAAGTTTAACGCGTCGGGCGGTTGACCTTCCGCGCGGTGGTTTCTTTTTTTCGCTGTGGCTTGCGCTCCTCCAGGACCTTCATGGCCTTCTTGAGATCAGAGACGCGGAAGATGCCCAGCGACTGGCCACCGGGAGCGCCGGTTGTGCAATAGGCATAGTTCACAGCGACGTTAGCGGTCGAGAGACGCTCGACGACGTCCGCCATGGCACCGGGGCGGTTCGGCAAAGTGGCTGTGATGACGACAGTCTCGGTTGTGGGAACGTTCAGTGACGCGAGACTCTGCCGAGCACGGACCGGGTCCGCGACGACAATGCGGAGCACACCGTGCTCGCTCGCATCCATCATGCTCAGGGCGAGGATGTTGACCTTGTCATCCGCGAGTTGTTGGCATACCTGCGCCAGAATCTTGGGCTTGTTGGCGAGGAACACGGAAAACTGCGTGTCTGTCTTCGTCGTCCCGTTGGTAACCGCCTTCATGAGGGGCTCCTTCTTCCAGCGGCGCACGGGCCGGGTTCCGCCTGTCCGAAAAGACGCGACGATCCCGGCCCGACCGGATCGCGTCGATCAGTTATGGAAGTGTCGCTGAACTAGGTTTATCATCTTCCGTGCGCACTCGCAAGAACGAAACCCGAACCAAGCGTTCTAAACCTCGGCATACTCCGTTCGTGGCGGCCCGTTCCGGATCAACCGGCCGGCCGGACTGGCAGCGAGCCGTTCTTGATACCGTACGAAGGTTTCGCGACCGGCCGCTCAAAATTCGGGCTTTGGCCCGGACCCTCGCCGTGGGCGAGGAGGACTATCCGGATTTCCGCGCTTTCATAGCGGGTCTCCTGGAGGAGGGGGTGCTGCTGCTCGGTGCCGGTCGTACCCTGCGCATCCCCGAAGAATCTGGAACGAAGATTGGTACATTCCGCTCTGGTCGGAACGGTATCGGCTTCATCGAGCAACCGGGCGAACCGCGCTGGTTCGTGGCGCGTCACCAGCGCGCTGGGGCTCGCGACGGAGACCGGGTGGCGTTTCGGCCACGTCGCGTGCGCCCGAGAGATGACCGCGGTCCTGCGGCCGAAGTGGTCAAAATCATCGAGCGTGCTCCGCTGCACTGGATCGGACTGGTCGAGCGGGTCGCCGGGTCACTGGTAGTCCTGCCACTGGAGCGGCACCTGCGCGACGAACTGCCAGTGCGGCCGCGGCGGGTGGTTGGGGGCAGTTACACCGAAGAGGCGGGTCCGTGGGTTGAGATCGTTCCAGTCGACGGTCAACATCCCGCGGAGGTCGGCGAACTGGTCATGGTGGAGATTTCGGAGCAGACGTTGCGCAGCGGGCGGTTGCGTGGCACGATCCGCGAGGTGCTGGGCAGTAGCGAACAGGCGAGCAGTTGGGTGCTCGCAGCCATCCGGCGCTTCGACTTGCCCGAACGCTTTCCGCCCGGTGTACAACAAGCCGCCAAGCGGGCCGCGACCCGATTCGACCCTGCCGATCTCAGCGACCGCGAAGACCTGAGCAAGCTCCTGACGATCACGATTGATCCGCCGGACGCGCGTGATTTCGACGACGCAATCAGCTTGGAGTCCCTCGCGGAAGGGCACGTGCGGCTGGGTGTGCACATCGCCGATGTTGCCCATTTCGTGCCTGTCGGCGGTCCCCTTGACCGAGAGGCGCGCGGGCGCGGCACGAGCGTTTACTTTCCAGGGCGGGTTGTGCCGATGCTGCCCGAGGGGCTCTCGAACGGTGTGTGCAGTCTGCAACCAGGCGTGGTGCGGTATACCCGCAGCGTCTTTGTCACGTACGATCGCGGTGCCCACGTGGTGGCGACCCGCTTCGCGAAGAGCGCGATCTGCTCGGCGGCACGGCTGACGTATGAAGAGGCCTCGGCGGTGCTCGCGGGTGAGCCCACAACATTGCCGTCGGCCATTCGTACTCTCCTGAGCCGGGCGGAGGCGCTGGCGCGCCGCATCCACCAGCGCCGCATAGCCGACGGCATGCTGGTGCTCGCCTTGCCGGAGACGGACATCGTGATCGAGCGGGATCGTGTGGCGGCAGTGCGTCCGGCGGATACCAGCTTCTCGCACACGCTGATCGAGATGTTCATGGTAGAGGCGAATGAGGCGGTCTCGCGTGCGCTGCGCGCCGCGGACCTCCCACATCTCCGACGGGTGCATCCGCCCCCGGATGACACTTCGGGCGAGACGCTTCAGCAACTCGCACCGCTCCTGGGTACGCGGATACCGACGCACATTTCACGCACCACGCTTCGCAAACTGCTCGATGAGGTGCGCGGCCGCCCCGGCGCCACAGCCGTGAACCTGTTGCTGTTGCGCATGCTTTCGCAAGCGTACTACGGGCCCGAGACGACCGGGCATTTTGCCCTCGCCAGCGACGATTACTGCCACTTCACATCGCCGATCCGTCGTTATCCTGACTTGACCGTTCACCGCCTCTTCGACCTGTTGCTCCGACGCAAGCCGGCAGGAAAGAGGAAGCGCTCGCCGGCGGCGGCCCTAAGTGATGCGGAACTGGCGGAGTTGGGATCAGAGACCAGCCGGGCGGAACGCAAGGCCCAGCAAGCCGAGCGCGAAGCACGTCAGGCGCTGCAACTCCTGGCGCTGCGGCCGCAGGTGGGTAGCACACTCGCTGGTATCGTGAGCGGCGCGGTGCCGAATGGGGTCTTCGTGCAACTTCAACCTACACTCGCAGACGCATTTCTGCCGCGCGGGGAGTTCGGACCGGACGATTGGTGGTATGACCGGCGAACGGCCACCTTTACCGCGGCGCGCGGGGGCCGCGTCATTCACCTGGGACTACCGGTGCAGGTGCAGCTTGCTGAGGTCGATATGCGTCGGCAGGAAGCCCGCCTGGCAGCAGTCCCAGGGGTTGTATTGGGAGTTGCGACTGTTGGGCGGTCACCACAGCCGGGCGCTCCTGCGCGTCGGAGCAAGCGGAAGTAAGCGACAAGGTGACAACCGTTCGTAAGGATACGTTTCTGTAACGGACCCATAAGCGTAGTGGTGGGTGCAGGCCCGTAAAAAAAGAGGGCACCAGGGGCCCTACGGGCGTCCCGGTGCTCTCCGGAGGGGAAAGAAGCCAGGTACTTCATGGACTCCTGCAAGCAGGAATCCGCTAGGACTGCCTCCTGAAGTATAGCGCCGATAATCGCTGTGGGTCAAGTAACGCCTTTATTTACCAGCGGTTACGAGAGGCCACCATGCGCGGCTGAGAGAGAGATCGGCTACTTTCGAGAGAAAGATTAGGAGTTGGGGGGGAAAAATACCTTGGTCACGGTTCATACGCGTGATTCTGTGGCATGATGTTATTTAATAATGTTATTATAGGACCATCTTTTGTCATTTAGACGAGAAATTTCTGACTACCTGGGGCGCTGGGTTTGAATCTGATCACTCGGTCTATTTACCGAGACAGAATTGGGAGTAAATGCGGTCGAGGACCGCTTCATCGGTGGGTGGCGATTGAGAGTCTGATAACCATTCAGCCACAATCCGCAATTCCAAGGCAACCAACTCCAGCGACGGAACCTCGATTGCGCTGGGTGGCACCAAGGCGATCGCACGTTCCAGGGCACTTTCCACTGCGGGCCAGGGCACCGTCCCCGCCGTAGACTCCCCGCCGGCACTCCGGGCGAGTCGTGCTGCAACCGCTGCTCGCAATTCGGACAGACCTCTACCGGACTCGGCCGACACGATGACTTCAGGAACTGGTACGTCGGGGGGGGGAGGAGCAGATGCGGGGATCAGGTCTCCTTTGCTGAACACCATGAGCCGGCGTGTGGGGGGCAGGCGTTCCAGCAGGGTGTGCTCGGCTGTCGTCCACGTAGTGTCGAGCGCGTGGACCCAGATGACGAGGTCGGCCTGTGCGGCAGTCCGCTCCGTGGCGCGATGTGTGGCCAGCTCGAGCGCATCGGTGGTGTCCCCCAGACCGGCACAGTCCTGTAAGATCGCTTGTATCCCCGCGAACTCGACCGTGCTCGCAAGCACGTCACGCGTAGTACCGAGGACGGGGGAGACCATGGCCCGCTGGGTGCCCAGTAGCGCGTTGAAGAGCGTGCTTTTGCCGGCGTTCGGTCTTCCGACCAACGCGACGTGTGGGCGCGTCTGCACACCACACTCGGTCTTATTTCGGGCAGCCCCGACCATTTGCCGTAGCACAGCGAGTTCCGATTGCAGATCGACCGGCGTGATGAACTGCACATCGTCCTCGTCGGAGAAATCAATGCCGGCTTCGATCCGTGCCAGTAGCGCGAGGACACGGGCACGGAGTGCTTCGTGATCGGTGGCCGCCCGCAGGCCGAGCAAACGGGAGGCGCGCAGAAGATCACCGTCCTGCCGGGCTTGGAGTAATGCCAGAACGGCTTCGACCGTGCCGGGGTCGATTCGGCCGGCGAGAAATGCCCGTGCGGTGAACTCCCCGGGGAGGGCACGGCGTGCCCCTCGTGCAAGCAGTGTGTCGGCAACCACGCGGAGCAGTGGCAGCGCACCGGGCATGTGTAACTCGACGATATCTTGCGCTGTATAGCTGCGTGGGGCTCGAAACCAGTAGACGGTAGCGGGCCACACCACGTCGGGAACATCCGGGATGGGGCCGAGACATGCATGCGACCACGCCGGCGCCGGCGACAGCGCTTTGGGCGGCGCGGCACCAAGCCCGAGCGCGAGTGCGTGGCTTTCGGGCCCGCTTAGGCGAACGATACCAAGTGGCGCCGGCGTCCAGCCGGAGGAGACCGCCACGATCGTATCGGCGGTGGATGAATAGTGCATTACGAGATCATGGCCGCGGACGGTGCCGGGCTCCAGTACGGAGGTTGAGTGATACCGCGCGGTACGGTCAAGGTGTCGTCACGCAGGGCACCGGGTCAGCGATCTTGAGCGCGGCAATGAAACCGGAAATGTCGGCGAATGTGACCTGTTCGTCGCCGGTGAAGTCACCGTTCTCATAGGGGCAAATGCCGTTGGGTGGATCGGGGGCGGGCCAGTTGCCTGGGCCGCCGGCCTTGAGCGCGGCAATGAAGAGACCGATGTCGGCAAAGGTCACGAAACCGTCGCAGTTCATGTCGCCATGGCAGCGGAAGGGCGTCATGGCCGGAATCCCCCACACCTCGATGTCATCGATATTCCAACCGCTGAAGGCCCAGGCGCTGGAGTTCACGCGGTAGCTCCAGCGGAGATAGACGGTGGGCTGCTGGGCGGCCCAGTCGGGCAGGGCATAGGTGACGCTCGCCCACTGATTAGCGGTCACCGCGGAAGTGCCGTTCGACCAGAGGATGGTCCAGTTCGTATAGTCGATGGAGAGTTCGACCGTCGCTTCCACGTAGGGCCGCTGGTCGGTGTTGAGCCAGCGCTGGAAGCGGAGGGTTGGGTTGATGATGCCGCGCAGGTCGAGTGGCTCGGTCGTAAGGTAATAAGGCCCGCCGGGAGTTGTTGCATAGTCGCCAGCGAGGTTGACGCCAAAGACCTTATTGCCACTGAAACCGGAAGTCGGATCAGGGAAACCATTCGAGCTGCCACCCTGGCCCAGCGGCGTGCCGAACTGCCACTGCCCGGTGCGGGCCCAGCCCGGATCCATGTCGAGCCAGAAGGCGTACACCTGTTCAGGAGTACGTGGTGCGATGCGGAAGCCCCGACGGGTGACGTTCGTACCCACATTTCCGAGGGGATCATGCGCCGCGATCAGCAGTCGGCAATCCTCAGCCGCAACCCTGGGCACAATCCAGGCAAACCAACCGGTATCGGGGAGTTGCTCGGCCACCACGTAAGGGAACGTCGCGCCGCCGTCGGTGGAAAGCCAGATGTCCACGTGGCTGACGGTGTTCTGGTCGTAGGCGGTCCATGTGATGACGCGGGTCTCGCCACCGAGAAGGAGATCGCCGGGGCGCGGGGAAGTTATCCGCACCTGGGGTGCCGCGGGCAGTATCAGCTCGGGCACGTGCATGACGACGCAATGCAACGCACCCGCATAGTTGATCATCTGCCGACAGTCGATCTGTCGGATGGTCTTGTCGGGCAGGGCGGCCTCGAAAACGGCGAGGGCCTGGGCGTCGCGCGGATCGTTGTACCAGGGAATCAGCACCTGGTCATTGATGATGATGGCATTGGTGTAGGTGTAGTGCGTGCCGCCGACACCGCCGTTGCCGCTGTTCCACGCGGGGACGCGGTGAACCTCGTAGCCGTGGCTCGCGAGTGTGTTCGCAGTTTCGTTCGTGATGCGGCGCGGTGCGTAGGTATCCGCGCCGGCATACTCATTGATGATGACACGATTGTCACCGATCGGCAGGAACCACATGTCGATGTGCTGCGTGGCGTCCACGCTGCTGGGGAAGGGCTCTACGATGGTGACATCCAGTCCTTCGTAGTCGCCAAAGTAGGTGAGCACTTCGTTCGAGCTAACGCCGCTGTTTTCGTTGAGAATAAGACCAGTGAGGTAAGCGTCCCCATTCGAAAAGAGATGGAAGTTGCCGCCGCCGTGCACGAGGGGTAGTGCGTAGCGCATTTCGCCCCAGGCGGCTGCAAGGTACGTGGGAAGGCCGTTGTCCAGCGGGCGAGGGCGATTGTAGGTGTGGTCCACGATGGCGCGCGTGCCTTCCTGTTGGATGAAACGGGGGCCATAGTCCCGAATCCACACGCTGTTCTGACTGCGGATGATGAACTCGACGCGCGCCATGTTCGCGCCGGCCGCGCTGAGTTTGTTCGTCGCCGTGAGTTGCGTGGCCGCACTGGGTACGAGGACCCAGGCGTGTCCGCCGGGGTTACCGGTGGTGGTATAGACGATGATGTTCGTGAGTACGGTGTCGAAGGTGGAGACCCAACTGAACAAGAGCCCCTCGTTGGGCTCGTATTCGGCCGGGGTGCGAACATAGCCCGTCGGAACGAGTCGTTCGCCGGTTACCGCCGGAAGCGGCAACAGAGCTTCTTCTTTGGTGAGGAAGGCCGGGAGTGGCCCGTGCTGCGATGTCCGCGGTGTGGGTGGCTCCGCCACCCAGCCCCTGACCACTCCGGAATGTAACACCCCCAGCAAAATCAGACTGTACAGCGATCGTGTGTGCCACAAGGCCACGTACCTCTCCCCGCAAGGGTTATGTTCGGTTCCGGCGAAAGGGGGCCGCCGGGAGCTTCGATCCGACGGCTGGGACACGCTACAGATATTCCCGAATACGAGTATACCAACGTGTCGGCAGGGGATGCCAGCTTGTTTCTGTGAAGTACGCCACGCTGAATTGCGGTGTTACCGAGGCCGTGCGAGCTTGAAGCGCACCGCGCCGGGCTCTGAGCCGTCACCGGCGTACTCGAAACCAAGCTTGCTAAGAACGCGTAGCGCTGCCGAGAGGTACGGGAGCGTTTCCGCCGCAATGTACGTGACCTGCGGATGCTGCCAAGCCCAGGCCAGCAGGGCGGCAACAGCTTCCGTGGCGAAGCCCTTGCACTGCCACGACGGCAGGATGCTGTAGCCCACCTCGATCCATCCGTCTTCATCGGGCGGTCCCTTGAAACCGGCCCCCCCGACAAGGATGCGGTCGTGCGGGCCGGCTTCATCGCGGATGATGTACCAGTTCCACCAGCCGATTTCGGCGGGACGCTCGGTTGCGATATTGGCCCAGGTGGACAGCACGTCACGCATGAGTTCCGGCGGCCAGTCTTCGGCAATATCGGCATCGAGGAGGTCCCCAAGCTGAGGCCGATCCGGTGCGGCATCGGCGCAGTTCATCGCCGCAGTGCCCGCGATCAGATCGAGCCGCGCTGTCCGCAGGCGCGGCGCGCCATGGTTGGGTTCAAGCGCAGGGGTTGCATACATCGCCGGGGTCTCCCGCGGCCAGGCCGGTGAAAGTCTGTCGTCGTCACGGAGTATACGCGCAGACCGGCTTGCGATTGGCCGGTCGGGGAGTATTCTCCGCAGCCATGCGCAACACCGCCCGTCTGCTGATCGCCTGTCCGGATGCTCGCGGGATCGTCGCCGCAGTGGCGACCTTTCTTGCGGAGCATGGTGGCAACCTGCTCGATTCTGATCAACACACGGATAAGGAGCACGGTGAGTTCTTCATGCGCTGTGAGGTGGAGCGGGAGGGTTTTGGATTAGGACCGGACACGTTTGCCGCCGCGTGGAAGCCGTTGGCGGAGCGTTTTCGCATGCAGTGGCGCGCTCACTGGGGCCTGCCGCGGAAGCGCATGGCGATCCTGGTGGGAAGGCAGACGCACTGCCTGTCGGACCTGTTATACCGCTGGAAGGCGGGCGAACTGGATGTCGAGTTGCCGCTGGTGATCAGTAACCATCCGGACGCCGGCGACCTCGTGCATGATGCGCGGGTCAACTTTGCCGTGTGCGCCGTGACACCGGAAACACGCGTGGCCCAGGAGGCGGAATTACAGGAGCTGCTCACCGATGCGCGGGCCGACTTTGTCGTGCTGGCGCGCTATATGCAGGTGCTATCACCGGAGTTCGTGCGATGCTGGCCGCAGCGGATCATCAACATTCACCACAGCTTTCTGCCGGCGTTCGCGGGCGGAGCCCCCTACCAACAAGCGTATGCACGCGGGGTAAAAATGATCGGGGCAACGAGCCACTACGCCACGGAAGTGTTGGATGGCGGACCGATCATCGTGCAGGATACAACTGCAACGGGGCATCGTGACACGGTGACGGACCTGATTCGCAAGGGACGCGACCTGGAGCGGATGGTGCTGTCGCGCGCGGTGCGACTGCATATCGACGATCGCATCCTGGTCAGTCAGAACAAGACGGTCGTGTTTGACTGATGCGGTCTGAACGGTGTCGCGGGACGGCTCGCAATCCGTGAGCCGCTTCGGTATCCTTGCCGCTACTTGCCGCCGGTACTCAGACCACGCGCACGAAGTTGAACACACACACCAACCCCGCCGCAGGATTGCAGTTGATGTTCTGGAGCACAAG
Source organism: Phycisphaerales bacterium (assembly GCA_016716475.1). Classification (NCBI taxonomy): domain Bacteria; kingdom Pseudomonadati; phylum Planctomycetota; class Phycisphaerae; order Phycisphaerales; species Phycisphaerales bacterium. The sequence goes on along the minus strand of JADJWG010000002.1, from coordinate 965,772 downwards.
CTGGCCATTGTTCAGCAGGGTGAAACCGTAGCTCTCCCCGGCCGGGTACAGGATCGGTGTGCAACCGAGCGGACCGCAAGTCTCCGCCGGTTCTCCGCGTTGAATGTCCAGCCGCAGCAGCGCCTCCGTTGGAAACACGCGGAAAGTACCGAAGATGGTGACCAGGGAGCCGGCCTGGTAAATCGTCTGCTGCGAGAAAGTGCCGTTCGCCATCAGTACCAGCTCAACCTGCCCCGGTCCGAACAGTGGATCCACAAATTGTGCGCGCCAGACCCCGACCAGTGCCCCGGTGGGTCCGCCACCAGCACCCCCGGCGCCAGCCGAGCCCGAGTTGCCGGCATCACCCGCGTTGTCGGTGCCTGCTCCGCCTGCGCCCCCCGAGTTTCCCGCGTTGCCGCCATCGGCATTTCCGACCCCTCCAACGGCTGAGCTGTCGTTGCTCGATCCCTCGTTATTCGCTGCAGTCATCGCAGTTTCACCCGGGCCCGGACAGCCACCGAGCACCAGTACCAACAGCAGCCCGCCACCAAGTGTGGCCGCACAGACGCGGATGCGAAGTCGAGACATGGCATGCTCCGAGTGTGAAATGGAGGGCGGCGAGGCACCCGGGCCCGGGACAATAGCGCCGCAGTTGGCGCGGTACGAAAGAACACCCTGCTAAACAATAGCCCCCTTGAATGGCCCAGCTCTCGCTTCAGAACAGAAAAAACGGTAACTCCTGTTACCGGACATACGCCCTGGCTATGACTGCACACATTCTTCGTACCTTCCCACTGTCCAATGCGGGGAGCTTCGTGCCATGCACCGTCCCACCCCTTTGCTCGCGGTGTGTCGCTGCAACCGGTGGAGCGCGCAGCAGTCCCCATGATGCGCGCGGGTGAGAGACGTGTGTTGTATCCGATGGGGTGGAACAGCCGGCGTCAGGTGTGAGCAGGTAACAGCATGGCAGCGATATCTTCACTCGCGGCGGCGAGCTTCACACGGCGTGCCGGCACGCCGACGACGGTCGCAAGCGCGGGCACATCCTCAATGACGACGGTGCCGGCGCCGACGATGGATTCGCACCCCAGTGTGACCTTGGGCACGATGGTCGCTCCGATTCCGACGAACACGCCGGATTCGATTTTCACCCGCCCGGCGATGCGCACACCGGGGCAAATGTGGACGCCCTCGCCGATCATGGTCTGATGATCCACGATACAGCCGGTGTTGAGGATCACGGAGTCTCCCACTTGGCAGTGTGCACAAACGACCGCGCCGGCCGCGATCACCACGTTTCGCCCGATCGTCGCATTCCTTGCAATCGTTGCGGCGGGGTGAATTGCGGAGATCAGGTCAAGCCCGGCGGCCTCGATCCGGCGTGCCAGCCCGCGACGGACGCCGTTGTCGCCGATTGCGACGAGGACTCCGGCAGCACCGTGGGCCTCCGCCAGCGGAACGAGATCGTCGATGGCGCCCAGGACGGGGAAGCCGTCGATCCTCCGGCCATGAATGTCCGCGTTGTTATCCAACAGTCCAGCGACTTCGTACCGACCGGCTTGGAGCAGAATATCGAGCACCACGCGGCCGTGGCCGCCGGCGCCGAGAATGAAGACTCGCAGTGGCGGGGTCCGGCGGGAATCGGCGTGTGGAGCAGGGAGCATATTGTCCATCCGGGGCCACGGACCCTGAGGCAGATCGGCGCGGAGCCGACTTCCCCGCGTACTATCGGGTCTGTGGGGGTGTTTCGCTCTGGCATTCGGTCGATAGGGCGAAGGAAGCGCACGGGTTGCCACCGCAGGCAGCGTTTTCGGACTGTGAGACGGTGACGGTGCGCGTTGGAATTGGGCTGCACGGAGCGGTGTAGTCAGGGCGGCCGAAGAAAGTGGCCCCAAGCCGTGCGCGTGAATGCGCCGATAAATGTCACGTCGGAAGTGCCTGAGCGGGTGCTGGTCCTGCCCATCAGGCCGAGGCGGCATGGCAGTGACGAATAACTGCTGAGCCGGAGTGAGTTTGACAGTGGTTCCGCGCGCCAGTTACAGTCTCGGCCGCGCTGTAGTTTCGGGAGAAAGCCCGGCGTGTTCCGCGCCGCAAATCCCCACCGGTCCAGCCGAACCGGGCACCCCGTGGCCGTGGGGCGCGAAGGAGTACTGAGTATGGCAGACGGTCGGACGCTGCGGGTCACGTCAGCGGTTGCCCTGGGGGTAATCGCACTGGCGGGCTTGGGTGGCTGTGCGATGGTGCCGCCGAAGAGTTTTCTGGACCCGACCAAGGTTGGTCGGTTCTGGCTGGAACCGCATGAGACGGAGATTCTCCGGGTCCTGAGCCCCCTCGAAACGCCGCCTGGCATTGTCGGAGCGAACGAGCCCCGGCCGGAGGACCTGGTGGCACGGTACGACGAGTACCGGCTGTCGCCGGGCGACACACTGCAGATCAGCATCCTGGACTTATTGACAGCCGGTGTGCCGTACGAAGCAGTCTACGAGGTGAGTCCACTCGGGGAGATTCGACTTCCCGAGGTCGGTGCTGTACGCGTCGAAGGACTGACAGAACGGGAGGTGGAGCAGGAGTTGCGGGCACGGCTCGTGGAGGCACGCATCCTGCCGCGTCCGGTCGTAACGGTGTTTTCCCAGGTGCGACGTGGCCGGGTCGTCATGGCCATTGGAGCATTCCGACAGTCGGGTCCGTACCCCATCACGGATCCGAACATGCGGATGCTGGATCTGCTGGGTATGGCGGGAGATGTGGATCCATCGGCCCGCCGGGCCTACGTCATTCGGCGTGAGACCTCCAACGCAGCCGCACCGCGCACGGAGCCCGCGGCTCCCATCCGGAACGACGGCGGCCTGCTTGTTGAACCACCGGACGAGGATATTTTTGCGCCTGTGTCACTGGCGAGCCAGGAGGGTGCGGGACAGCCGCCGCCGACCGAGCCCGCTCCGCCCCGGCGCGAGGAATTGGAAGATTTGATGGTCCAGCCGCGGGTGCGGACGGATACCCAGCCCACTGGTACCGCTCCCGAACCAGGAATCACGCCATTCGTATTTGACCCGGCTACAGGGGAAGTTCTCTCGGCACCGACGATGCGGCGCGAGGATGCGCTGGCCCCGGCCCTGCCTGCCCTGATCACCGAGGAGAATTACGAACAGCCGTTCGACTGGGACGCCATCACGGACATCGGTTTTCGTCAGCGGGTGATCGAGATCGACTTGTCACAACTCAAGGCGGGGGCGGAGCGCTTCAACATCGTCCTGCAAAACCGGGACACGGTGAACGTTCCGGTCGACGTAGGCGTATTCTACATTATGGGCGAGGTAGTCCGGCCGGGGGTGTACGCGTTCGGCGGCCGGCAAATCACGGTCAAACAAGCGATTGCGATCGCCGGTGGCATGTCGCCGCTGGCCTGGCCAATGCGGGCCGAGGTGATTCGACGCGAGCCCGGGACCGATAAGCAGACGACGATTCCGGTGAACCTCGATGCGATTTTCGCCGGGTTACAGGAGGACTTCTTTATGCGGGATGAGGACATCCTGAACGTCGGCACGAGTATTGTGGCGCCGTTCCTGTTCGTCATCCGCAATTCGTTCCGATTCACATACGGGTTCGGGTTCGTCTACGACCGGAATTTCGCGGATCAGGATGCGTACGGCGGCCGGCCCAATCCGGAGGCGGTGCGGTTGCAACAGCGATCGTCGCGCGGGTTGTTGTTCTAGGCGGCGCGCGGGCCGCGGGGTCCACGGTTACGGGTCACAGTGGAGACGAATGTGGCGGCGGGTACGTGGCAGGCATCCATGCGGGACGGCGGGCGGCCGGAATTTGACCGGCTGGCGCAGCTCAAGTTCGGCCTGCTGCTGGTACTGTTCATCGGGGTGTTCTGGGAACTGCTCGATTTCGTGGCGCCGCGTTGGGGACAGCTTGTGCATGCCTGGCTGCACGAGCCCGACTGGTCGCACGGCCCGCTGATTCCGCTCTTCAGCGCGTACCTGGTGTACCAGCGGTGGGACGAGATTCGGAAGACGCCTGTGCGGCAGGCCTGGGTGGGACTGCCGATCATGGTGGGCGGATTTCTGCTGTATGTGTGGTCGTTGAGCGGCCTGCTGGCCTTCGGTTACGCGCAGCCGCTGGGGCTGATGATCACGCTACTGGGCACGATCATCTTCCTGTGCGGCGTGCCGAACCTGCGCTATCTCGGGGTGCCGTGGATGTTCCTGTTCTTTGCGATTCCGATGCCGCAACGGCTGTACTTTGAGTTGACTGATCCACTGCGCCGCATGGCTGCGACAGTGGCCGCGGCGGTGTTGAACCTCTCGCCGCACCTCGACGTGTGGCGGCTGGGATCGAATCTCGAATATTCCTATCACCCACCGACACCGTTGCGACCGGGACTGCAGCACGATGGGGTCATCGGCGTCGCGGATGCGTGCAGCGGGATGCGCAGCACGGTGACGCTGTGCGCGCTGGGGGTCGCGGTGGCGTTCATGTCGGAACGGCCCATGTGGCACCGCCTGGTCCTGGTGGCTGCCTGCGTGCCGATTGCGACCTTCTGCAACTTCATCCGCGTAACCGTCACGTGTTGGCTGCATGTGTTCGTGGATCCGAAATATGCCTCTGGCACCTATCACACGATGCTGGGGCTCCTTGTCATTGGGTTGGCTTTTGCGATCTTCGCCGGGCTGGGTCGCCTGCTCGACGTCCTCTTCGTGGAAGAAGAAGTGGACGATGATGCGACCCCCGCCAAGACACAATCGTAATGCGAGGAAACGGCAGCGATATGGCGACGACGCCCGCAAAACAGGAACGCGCCTTGGCGGCCCCGGTGGGCAACTTGTTCGCCGACGTGGTCCGCCGCTCGAGCGTCCGTTACTGGATCTGCGTGGTATTCCTGCTGAGCGCGGCGCTGGGACTTTCGGCGGCGAAGAACTGGTTCGGCTGGTATTTTCGCAAGGAACCGGTGGAACTGCTGTCGCCATTGCTGAACTTTGATACCACGCGGCTCGGCCCGCGGTATGTGCGGGACCCGTTGACGGACGCGATTCCGGCCATGTCGGAGGACATGATCCAGAGTCTTGGGACACGTGAGTTCACGCAGTTTTTCGTGACGGACACGACCCAGCCCCCGAGCAGCAGGACCCGCATGGCTAACGTGTTCATCACGTACTACACGGGTGAGAGCAAGGTGCCGCACGTGCCCGATGAGTGCTACCTGGCGGGTGGCTACGACTTGTTACGGCGCGATACCGTGCGGGTTCCGGTACGTGGTGTGGGTGCCCCCCAGGACGAAGTACCGGTGCGCGTGCTCGAGTTCGCTGTGGCCCGCCGGGATGGCCTGTCCATGGACAAGGACACCCGTGCGGTGATGTATTTCTTCCATGCCAATGGACGGTATGCCACGACGCGGGACCAGGTGCGGCTCTCGTCGGCCAACTTGGGGCAGCGCTACGCCTACTATGCCAAAATTGAGATTTTCTTCTCGGATGGAAGGGGCGGCGGTTCCCGGGACGAGTCCATCGCGGCAGTGCAGCCCCTGCTCGAACGGTTGCTGCCCGTGCTGCTGGAGGACCACCTGGACCTGAGCAAGTTTGATTCGGCGGCCGATCACTGACCGCAGCGGCGTTCGCCCCCGAGACTCATAAGGATGTGGCCCCATGGCCAAGCAAAAGCGGCTCAACAAGAACCTGGTGGCCTTCCTGACCGTGATGGGCATGCTGCTCGTGCTATCCGTCTTCGCACTGATCCTGCAGCAACAGACCCAGCGTGACGCGGCGACATTGGCTGAGATGGCGGCGCGCCGTGCGGCCGCCGGCGATCTGCTGCAAGCCAGTCGCTTCTACAAGGAAGCATACCGGGTCAGCGCCCGCGCGGGTGAGGCCGACGTAGCGTACCTTGCCAAGCAGGCCGATTGCCTGCTGGAACTCGGGGAGTTGGGTGTCTGGAACGGTGAACTGACCACGGCGAACGCCCAACGGCCGAACGATCCGAACATCCTGCGGATACACCTGGCCGGTTTGTTGCGGTTACAATGGATCAGCCGGCAGGTGTGGTATCCCGCGAAGTGGCGCGAGGTGGGTGAGAAACTGCGCCGTCTTGATCCGCAGGATGGGCAAGCCGCGGCCGCGATGGCGCAAGGTCTCTGGCAAGACCCCGACCCGAGCCGGCACAGCGAGGGGGACGAACTCGCTCGCGAAGCGTACGAGCTCGCGCCACAGGACCCGCGCGTGGCGCAGACCTACCTGCGGTATCTGCAGCGACAGGCCCCGGCCGGGCAAATGTTGGGACCTGAGGCCCTGGCCAGGGTTCTTGTCGCACTCGAACCGGCGGTGACGGCGCATCCGGATGACGTCCAGATCGTCGCAACCTATGTGGACCTGTTGCGATTCCTGCGGAACCAGGCGCGTGAAGCCGGCGCCACTGAAGAAGCCGATGCACACTTGAAGGCAGCGGTCGCACGGCTGGAAGCGGCGCGTACCGCGCACACGGACGCGGACGGGCAGCTCACCAGCCCGGAGCTTGCGTTTTCTATGGCGGTCGTGTCCCGCGACGCCCTCTTGCAGCGGTGGGCGGATCGCATCATGGAGGGGCCGGCACTGACGCCGGAAGAAATGACGGCCGTGCAGTCCGAGGTAGGTGTCATCGATCAACTGCTGCAGCGCGCCATCGCGCTGGCTCCGGCCTTTTACGATGCGTGGAACCTGCGCGCGGAGATGACCCGGTTCCGCTTCAACGCGGATGGAACGCGCGTGTCGCCGGATGCGGTCGCCGAAGCAATGCTGGGGGTGTATCGCGAGGCCCAGCGCACGACCGAGACGCTGCGCACCTTGCGGGCGGTCATCCAGGCGGACCAGCGGCTGCGGCTGCTGCGGCGGGCTTTCGAGTTGGCGCTGCAGAGGCGTGAGGTGCAGACGGAGGAGGCCGCTCGAGCCACGGCGATGCGGGAGGCCAAGAACTTCCTGGATGACGCGGCGGTCAAGTACCCGCAGCATCCACTGACACACTACATGCGCGGGCAATACCTGACATTCGAGCGGAACAACAAGGCCGCGATCCTGGCGTTCGAGGAGGCGCGGCAGACTGCGTCGGCGGCAAACATCGACAACGCGGGCTTCTGGCTGGAAACGGCGGGTGTGCCGCGCTTGCCAAGCGAGGAGTTGGCGTCACGCTACTACGAGGAGGGGCAGCTCGGGAAGGTCGTCGAGTTTGGTCAGCAGGCGCGCCAGCAGTATGAACAGGCGCGTCTCGAACCCCCGGTGCCGTTCATGTTGATGCTGGCGCAGGCGCGCCTCCAACTCAATCAGCCCGAAGAAGCGCTTCAACTGCTGCGGGTGGTGCAGGCGGCGGCGGAGCGGGGTGGGCAGCGCGAGGGTTGGGAGCGGCTAGCCCTGCTGGCCCGTACGGCGCTCGGTACGGCTGCGCCGCGGGAGGGCGAAGCCGACACGCCGTCGATGCGGTTGTACATGGCCCAGGTGGCGGCGCGTTCGAACCAGGTGGATCAGGCGCTCAAGCTGTACCAGCACGTGCTCAATGACGGGAACAGCTCCGATGAGGAGTTCGTAGTCGCAGCACAGCAGGCGACAGCGCTCCTGACGAATGCCGATGAGGCGCTCCGACTGGCGGACGAGTTGCTGGCGAAGGACGAGCGGCCGGCGGTCCGGCCGAGTCTGGCGCTATTGCGATGGGGTTTGCGGCACCGCGAGCCGGGTCGTCTGCAGGGGGCCGAGCTGGCGGCCGCCGAGGCCGAACTGAACGACGTACTGGCGCTGATCGAAGATCCGCTTCGGCGGGAGCAGACGGCCTACAACGTATACCGCCAGTTCGATGCGGAACGTGCTCTTGAAATCCTGGGGCGGTTGCAGCAGCAGGCCGGGACGGTTGATATGGGCTTGCTCGACCAGGAGTTCCGGTTGCGCTTGACGCTGTTTGAGCGGCACGGGCGGGTCGCGGATGAGCAGCGCGCCGAAGCGCTCGCGGCGCAGCTTGCGACGCATGGTGATCGCCGTGGCTGGGATCAGGCCGGTGGCGCGACCTACCGTGGGCAGTTGGCGCTGGCGCGCGGGAAGTTTGACGACGCGATTCGCGAGTTCCGGCAGGCGCAGCGGGCACTGCCGGCCTCTGACGAGTTGGCACTGCTGTTGTCGCGTGCGCTCCTGGGTGCCAACCGGGCCCGAGAGGCCACGGAAACGCTCGAAGGGGCGCTGGCGGCGAGTCCGCAGAATGTGGACATAGCCGACCTGTTGCAGCGGGCGTACGACAGCATGGCCGGGGCGGCCCTGGGGGCGGACAAAACGCAGTACGAGCGTCGGGCGCGCGAAATTCGGACGCAGGTGCGGCGGATCAATCCGAACCATCCGCGGGTGCTCGGATGGGCACAGCGGGAGCGCGAGCTGAGCGATCCGCTGGCCGCACTTGCAGAACGCGAACGGCGGCTGGCACAGGACCCGGGCAACCTGGGAGATCTCCTGCGCGTGGCTGCGCTGTACTCCACGGCGTGGGACCAGTTGTACGCGCGGTTGGACACACTGCCACCGGCGGCCGCGGAACTGCGTGCGCGTGGCGAAGCGTTCTTCGCAACCGAATTGGCGCGGGTACCGGCCGAAGGGCTCGTGCCGCTGGTGCAGGAGGCGGTGAATTTCCACTTTGTGACCGGCCAAGCACCGCAGGCCGAGGCGCTGCTGAGACGGTTGATGACTGAGCAGCACGGCGTGGCGGTCCTGCAAATGCAGGTGTTGCTTGCCAAACTTTATGCCCTGCAGGACAACGAGGCCGCCGCCGAGCGCGAGTACCTTGCGGCGCAGCAGGCCATTGCGACACACGCGAGTGATCCGAACGAGGCGGGGCAGTTGGAGCTGTTCGTCGGACGTGAGCTGATCGAGCACTATCGCAACATCGGCCGCTTGAACAAAGTGATTGACGCCTGCCGCTGGGTACTCGAGCGGACCTCCGGTCGCGGTGTCAATCCGAACGAACTCGCGACGGTGCGCGGTCGACTCGTGGATGCATTGCTGCGGGACGGGCGGTTGGCCGAGGCCGAGCAGGATCTCGCGGATCTGCTGCGTGAGTCACCGGACAATCTTGCGGGCCTGGGATTCAAGGCGCAGATCGAGATTCAGCGTGGGGCGCGCGATGCGGCGCTGGCCACCCTGGGGCGGATTCTGGAAATTGATTCGCAGAATGGCTGGGCGTTCTTTACGCGCGGCCGGTTATTCCGGGACCTGGCACAGTTTGACGAAGCCCGCCGCGAACTGGAGCGCGCCGCGGAGTTGGCGGTACGTACACCGGAACTAGCGCCGGTGGTGCACGAGACCCTCGCGGAACTGTATGAACGGGCGGTGGAGCACGATCGCGCCGAGTCGCAGTGGATGGCGATGCTGGATGCCATCGAAAAGCTGCCAACAGCGACCACCCTCATGCGACAGGCCGCGGTGCAGCGGATCGTACGTTTCCTGTATCAGACGCGGCGCGATTTTGAGCGTGCACAGCGGCTGATTAGCGAGGCCATGGCCCGGAACCCCAACGATGCCTTGTGGCCGTTCGAACTTGGGCGACTCTTCGAGGAGCGGGCGCGTTCTGCAAATACTCCGGCAGCGCGCGCCACGGAAGACTACAACAGCGCGGCCGGGTACTACCGGCAGGCGGCCGACCGGATCTTCACCATGCCGGCCGAATTGGCCATGGAGGAAGCGCGGATCGCGGGCGCGCGGGGAGCTTCGCTGCAACTGGCGGCGAGTGCGATGCTGGCGCAGATGAATGCGCTGACACGGGCGGGCCGGCCACGTGATACGTTGGCGCAGTTGCAGGTGCTGGCGGCTGAAGCCGAGGGGCTGCGTGGAGACAAGCCGGATTCACTGTTATTCGAGTTGGATGCACTGCTCCAGCGGTTGCCGGCCTCCCTGCGGGCACAGATCTCGACGAATATGCGGGCACAGGTTGCGGTCGACTGGAGCGCACGACTGCTGGTGGAGCGCGCCAAGGCAGAAGGTACACTCGGCAATGCGGACGGCGCGCGGCGGGCTTGGGCGGCGGCCGTAGCGACAGCCGGGCGACTTGAATTGGGCCTCCTGGGCGAGGTGATCAGTGCCGTCAAGGAGGCACTTCCGGCTTCGGAAGTGGATGGTGTGCTGGCGGCGGCGGCGCAGATGGATGGACTTGCCCCGATCGGGGTGGATCGCGTGCAGACCATGCGGGGGCAGTTCGCACTGGATCGCGGTGAGCCCGAGGAAGCGCTTGGGCTGCTCCGGCCGGTGCTGGAGAAACTGCCACCGGACTCGGCCGAGCACCAGGCGGCGTTACTCACGGCAGCGCTGGCCTACGAGCGGCTGGGGGATGTGGCCGCGACGCGCGCGGCTTACGAGCAGGTGCTGGCGCAGAATGCGAATCACCCCGTCGCCTTGAACAATCTGGCTTTTCTGCTGGTGACAGCCGAGCCGCCGAACCAGGCGCTGGCCGAAGCTCTGGAGTATGCGGAACGGCTGCGCACGCGCGTAGGGGCCTCGGCGGCGACGGCGACGATGCTCGACACGATCGGCTGGGTGTACTTCAAGAACAACCGGATGCAGGAGGCGCTGACGCTGCTGGAGGATGCGCGGCGACTGGGGGGGGTAAGTGTGGACGTGAACCGGCGTCTGGGGTACGTCTACGAAGCCCTGCGGCGGCCGGTGGATGCGCGGCGGGTGTGGAGCGAAGCGGTCGAACGGGCCCGGGCGTCGAACGACGCCGCGAAGGTGCGTGAGCTGGAAGACCTGATTCAGAAACTGCCCTAGGTCCGAACCGGATCGGGCAGTCGTTGGCGCGGGCCCCGGGTCCGCGACTCTGAGTAAGAGGTGCGTGATGAGCATGGCGGAACAACCGCAGGCGGCGGGCGTATTGCCGGGCAGTGCGGGTATGGCAGCGTTGCCGGGTCCGGTGAGTGTCGCGGTCGGCGAACCGACGAGCGGCATCACCGGGCGTGATGTGCTGCGCATCCTGAAGCAGCGGCGCCTGATGATCGTGCTGCTCTTCGTCGTACTGTACGGGCTGGCGGTGGGGGCGACGTTCGCCATCGCGCGGTTTGCGCCGGCCTACACCAGTGACGCGGGCATTCGCCTGGTGCCGCCGGGACGGCAGGGATCGATCCGGGATGAGCAGTTGCCGCGCGATTACGTGCAGGCGCAGCTCGCCACGATCGCGGCGGACCTGCGCAGCCCGGTGCTGCTGCAGCAGGTGCTCACCATGCCGGAGATTCGCGAGACGGAGTTCTTCAAGTGGTACGGGGAGGAGAAGTTCGACGAGGCGCTGCTCGGGCTGCAGAAGGCCCTGTCGGCGGCCCCGCTGCGTGACACCATGCTGGTGCGCGTCGCAGTCACCGTGTCGAGTCCGCGCGAAGCGCGCGATATCGCGAACACGATCGTGCGCGAATATGTGAGCCGTCGACAGTCGGAGGAAGGCGTCAGCGGGCAGGGCCGCCTGCAGGCCCTGCGGGCCCAGGAAGTGGCTCTGGAGACACAACTGCGGAGTTTGCGCCAGCGGCAGGCGGAAGTGCGCGATCGACAGGACATGCCCGCACTGGAATCGCAGAGTACCACCACGACGCAGACCATCGCGGTGCTCAACAACACCATGGCCGAGCTGCGGGCCCGGCGTGCGGATGTCGAGGCACAACTCGAGTATTACCGCAGCGTGACGCCGCGCAACCTCATGTCCGCCGAGGTGCGGCTGTTCATCGAAGCTGACCCGACGTTGCGCTACTACCGGCAGCAGGTCGAGGCCCTGGACATCCAGATCGAAGTCCTGCGGCAGCATTCGATCGGCGAGGAGCACCGCGACATGCTGCGGCTCAAGACGCAGCGCGACGAGTTCTTCTCCAAGGAGACCGCGCGCCGACAGGAGCTGGTGGACGATTACCAGACGCGGCAGGTCGAGTCGATGGAGACCGAGCTGGCCCGTGTGCAGAACATGTTTCTTTCACTGACGGATCAGCTCGCCGAAGCCGAATCCACATTGCGGGAACTGGATGCCGCGATTCGCGAATTCGACAATCTCAAGAATGAGGAGCAGCGCCTTTCGAACCAGCTCGAGGCGGTGCAGCGGCAAGTGACGGACGCATCCAGTACGCTCGAGGCGGACCGCAGCCGTGGGTTGCTGGAGTCGGTTCTGGCACCGCGGGCACCGTTGCGCCCGTCGCGACCGAACTACCTGGTTTTCCTCGGCGGCGGCTTTGTGCTGGCGCTGCTGATTTCGGTGGGCTTGGCATTCCTGCGTGAACTGACGGACCAGTCGATCCGCACCCCGGTGGACATCGCGCGGTACGGGCACATTTCCGTGCTCGGGAGCGTACCGCTGCTGGATGATGACGAAAGCGACACCGTCGTGGACGCAATTGAGCAGGCGACCCGCAAGGCGCCGCAGTCGCTGGTTGCGGAAAGCTTCCGCCAGATTCGCGCGCACCTGGTCTTCAGCGGTCCGCTCGATTCGCAGCGGGTCCTGCTCATCACCAGCGCGCGGCCGGAAGAAGGCAAGACGGCCGTGGCGGCCAACCTCGCGGTTACCTTCGCACAGGGTAACCAGCGGGTCCTGTTAATCGACTGCAATTTCCGGCGTCCCGGCTTGCGGAATGCCTTTGAGAACATGCGCGGCGACGGATTGAGCAACATCCTGGTCGGGCGCAATACGCCGGCCGAGGTCATTTCCCGGACAAGTCTCGCCAACCTCGACGTGCTCTCGCCGGGGCCGATGCCCCCGAACCCGGCCGAGTTGCTCGGATCCGCAGCGATGCGCGAGTTGCTGGCGAACGCCAAGAAGACTTATGACCGCATCCTGCTGGATGGTCCGCCGTGCCTGCTGATCAGCGATGCGCTGCTGCTGGCGGCACAGGCGGATGCCGTCATTATCGTGGCGCGGGCCGGGGGCGGCTCGCGCGGCGCCTTGCGCCGGGCGCGGGACCAGTTCCAGCGGATCGGTGCCCGTGTCATCGGCGGAGTGCTGAACGGTGTGCGGGCGCGGCCGGGTGGGTACTTCCGGCAGCAGTACCGCGAGTTCTACGATTACACCAGCGATGAGGTCGTGCCGCAGGCACTGCCTGGTGAGAAGCGGGAGATCGAGGGCGGCAAGCCCGAGTAAACTGCCTCCAGTTCCAGGCACGGAGAGGGTGACAGGGCGGTCTGGTTGGCCGCCCTGTTTGCTGCGCTGCGCCGCCGGCCGCTACCATCGCTCCGATGGATCGGCATTTACTCCTGCGGTTGGCCTACGATGGCACAGGTTTCCACGGCTGGCAGCGTCAGCCCGGACAGCGTACGGTGCAGGGCGCGGTGGAGGACGTGCTGCGCCGCGTGCTGCGACATCCGGTGGATGTGCGCGGGGCGAGCCGAACCGATGCGGGGGTGCATGCCCGTGGCCAACTGGCCACGGTGCGCACTTCGACACCGATCCCCGTGGAACGTCTGGCCGCAGCGATCGGGCACCACCTGCCGACGGACGTGGCGCTGGTCGCGGTTCGCACGGTACCCGAGGCATTCAACCTGTCGCTGTGCGCGCGGCACAAGCTCTACCGCTACCGCGTGTTTCACGGAGCACGGCGGCCCGTGGAAGATCTCGTCCAAGGGCATACCTGGCATGTGTGGGTTCCTCTCGACGAGGAGCGTTTGCGAGCCGCAGCGCGGGCCTGCGAGGGTACGCATGACTTTGCGGGTTTTGCCTCCGCGGGGGCGCCACGGGCGACTACTGTTCGCACGGTGTGGCGTTTTAGAATCCAGCGGGTAGGCAGTGAACTGCATTGTGACGTCGAAGGTGATGGCTTCCTCTACAACCAGGTGCGCAACATGGTGGGGACCTTGATCGAGATCGGGCGCGGGCACTGGCCTGTCGAGCGTGTGGCGGAGATCTTCGCACGGCGCGACCGGGCACTGGCCGGGCCGACGGCTCCGGCGCACGGGTTGTGTCTGCAATGGATTCGGTGTGCCCTGCCATGGGAGTGCGATGATGGAACTGCGTGAGCGGGTTGTGCTTGTCACGGGGGCCGCGCGCCGGGTCGGCCGGGCAATCGCCGAGCGGCTGGCCACGGCCGGGTGTCACGTCGCGGTGCATTACCACAGATCGGCCGATGCCGCACTGGAGGTCGTCGCGGCCTGTCGCGCACAGGGGGTACTGGCGGAAGCGTTTGAGGCCGACCTGGCCACAGTGAGCGGGCCGGAAGACCTGGTGGGCACGGTACTGGCAAGGTTTCAGCGCTTGGATGTGCTGGTAAATAACGCATCCAGTTTCGAAAAGATGACGCTCGACGAGTTCCGGTGGGATGCGTGGGAGCGGACGATGCGTGTGAACCTGACCGCGCCGATGGCGCTGGCGTTTGCTGCTCGGGCAGCGTTACGAGCAGCGCAGGGGCGCATCGTGAATTTGTGTGACGTCGCTACTCAACGGCCATGGCCGGATTATCTCGCATATATCGTATCCAAGGGTGGTCTGGATACGCTGACCCAGGTGCTGGCACGCTCCTTTGCACCTGAGGTCAACGTGGTGGGGGTGGCGCCGGGCGTGGCGGAGTGGCCTGAGCACTATGACGAGGCGCTGCGGGCCCGCCTCCTGCGGCGGGTGCCTTTGGGCCGCGCGGGGTCGCCAGCCGACATCGCGGCGGCGGTTCATTTTCTGCTGGCGGATGGCGATTACATCACGGGCGCAATTCTGCCGGTGGACGGGGGGCGGCACATTCGCTGATGTACGGCACGGGGGTACGGACAGTCAGAGATTCCATGCTCATGACCGGCAGGGGTCATGAGGAGACGGCATCCGATATAATCCGTAGGTCGCTTCGGACGGGCCGTCGAGGACGGGAAACACGACCCGATCCTTTTCCCGACCGGAGCCGTTACCGGCGACACGGCCGGTTGATGAGGTGCCATCATGTGGTATGACAAACCCGTGTGCAGTTCTGTGCAACCGCATCTGCGTCCGGTGCTCACTTTCGCCTGGTGTACCACGGTGCTCGCGCTCGGGTGGGCGACGCCGACGGCCCGTGCCCAGGGGCCGGTGGACATGCGGGCGAACTTCGGCACGGGCCAGACCGGCCGCATGTTCGATGCCAACCCGGCGCTGGGTGGCAGCGGCTACAACATGGCGCGGCCAGGCGCGTCATTGATGGGTGGAAACCTGTACGCAAGCGGCCTCGCGGGGCGCGGGATGTCGCTGCGTTCCCCTTCGGGCATCTCGTCGCCGACGGCATTTCGCGCGCCTCTGGGGAGTAGCGCGCTCTCCAACTTCCGGCGTGACTCGGTAAGTCCACTGTCCACTCCACTCGGCGTAGGCACGTACAGCCAGCCATACTTCGATGCCAGTGGCACGGTTCCGAGTGTGGGTCTGCTCCAAAGCGGGTACGTGAGTGGAGCCGGCCTTGTCGGCGGATCGCGTGATCGCGCCGATCTGCGCGCGCGGTTGCCAGGCCTGGGAGAGTCTGCTGCAATCGGATTGCGAGCCCCGGCCGGACCGACCGGCCCGGCAACCGGGGCCACGCCCTATGACCGGCGGGGCCCGCTGTCTGGGATGAGTCTACAGACGCCGATCCCACCGCCCCCTCAATTTGACATCGCCGGGCCCCAGGTCAATGTGGACCGGGCCGCTGAACTGGCGCGCCTAACGGGCCGTGACACGGTTGGAACGGGCTACGGACTCTCCGCACTCGATACGCTCGCGCAACCGGTCGGAACGCTGTTACGCTCCAATCTCTACAGCGCGGCCGATGCTTCCGGGGTGGGGACGGGATTGCCTGGTGTCGTATGGGCACCGGCCAGTGACGTCGCAGGTGCAGGCCTGCTGACGGAGGCACCGGCTGGAATGCAGCCGTCGCCGGCTTTGGCTGGGTTGCTGCCAGCCGCGCCGCAGATCGACCCACGAATCGTGCCGGGCTTCGATGTGTTCAACGATCTGCGGATGGCCTCGGCGCTTGCGGTCGATCCACAGGCGACCTGGTTCGACCAGATTCAGGCGGCTGTCCGTGATGATCCGGTGTTACAGGAAGTGGCGGGTGAAGCGGCCACACTTAACGGCGGTGAGTTCGCGACTCAGATCCTGGCACAGCCGGTTCGCACGATGACCGGGCGTGGGGCCTCACAGGTGAATGACGAACTGCTCCGTGCGGAAGCATCGATGGAACTGGGTCGCTATGTGGAGGCGGCCGAGCGTTTCGGAGCGGCCGCCGTGCTCGATCCAGGGAATCCGCTGCCGCTGCTTGGGCAAGGGCACGCATACCTGGCACAAGGACACTACTGGTCGGCAGCCACGACACTGGTACGGGCGATCGACCTGGCAGACCGGTATCCGGGCGGCGTGGCGGGATTGTTGCTGAGCCGGTTGGACCTGAAGGCGCTCATGGGAGGTGGTGAGATCGTGGACATCCGGCGGGCGGCGCTGATGAACTCGCTTGAAGCGCGCGAAGATCCGGAGCTCCGTTTCCTGCTGGGCTACCTGGAGTATCATTCCGGTGATGGGGCGCGCGGGCTTGAGAACCTGCGGCAAGCGGCGCGCCATCCACGGGCGAGTGCCGTGATCGCGCGGTACCCCGGTCTGCTGGAGCGTGGTGCGACTGTGCCTTTGCCGCGCAGTGCGCTCCCCGCCGAGTCGCAACCCGAAACCTCGGTATACACGCCGGTGGAGGCCGTCGATGTGCCACCCAGCGACGAGTAAATTGAGTGCAGCGGTGGCACGTGTGGATTCGGGGGCCCGCGGGTGTACCGCATCTGGTGCTGTGAGCGGCTGTCCGGTACGAGCTTCTGCGAAGGATAGAGCATGACCCGTTTCGGATGGTGCTGTTCGTGTCTGGTGCTCAGTTGTCTATCTGGCTGCGCCGGAGGTGACCGCGTCGCTGAGATGCGACAGCGGACCATTCCCGAGGCCACCCCGAGTGAAGTCGTCGAAGCCGTGGGCCTGCTGCTGAAGCGGGAGTTCGGGCGCGTCGCCGTGGATCGGGAACGCGGGCGGGTGGAAACCGCGCCGGTGGAGTATGTCACGGCCCGCGAGAGTGGCACCGCCCGGGATCTGTATCGCGGGCGTTCGGTCATGCGGCGGCGTGCCACGTGCGTCGTGGGGCGCAGCGCGGGGCAGACAGTGGCCTGGCTGCGTATCGACGTCGAGCGGCGAGACACGGAACGACAAGCTGCCATGCAGCCACGGGCGCATCGCCTGGGCGATTCTCCCGGGCAACTCACACCGATCGACGACGATGCCGCGACCACAGTCAGCCAAAACGCGGTGTGGACATTCGTTCGGCGGGATGCCGAACTCGAACGAGCGCTGCTCGATGAGTTGCGCACGTACTTTGCGCCGGTGGTTGAGACTGGGGTTGAAACCGGGACGGAAGTGCCCGGGGTGGAGTAGTGACTTCCGGGGGTGCTCCCCGGCGCCGTGCCTGAAGAAGGATCCCGCATGCAAACACACTTGTCACAGCCGCTGGCCGAGGTGGATCCGCGGATCGCCGAGATCATTCACCAAGAGGAAGAGCGTCAGCAACACACCCTGGAGCTGATCGCGTCCGAGAATCACGTCTCGGTGGCAGTACGTCAGGCGAACGGTTCGGTCTTCACCAACAAGTACGCCGAGGGTTACCCGGGTAAACGCTACTACGGCGGTTGCGTCAACATGGATGCCGTCGAGGAACTGGCCCGGCAACGGGCTTGTCAGCTCTTCGGTGCTGAGCATGCGAACGTGCAACCGCACTCGGGGGCCCAGGCGAACACGGCTGTGTATATGGCCGTGCTCCAACCGGGGGACACCGTGCTTTCGCTGGACCTCTCGCACGGCGGGCACCTGTCGCACGGGCTGAAAGTGAACCTGAGCGGCGCGCTCTATCACATCGTGTCATATGGAGTCGAACGTGAGACTGAGCGTGTGAGCATCGATACGGTTCGACGGCTGGCGCACGAGCACAAGCCGAAGCTGATGATCTGTGGCGCCTCGGCTTACCCGCGCATAGTCGACTTCGCCGGCTTTGGTGAAGTGGCGCGTGAAGTGGGTGCCCGGCTCATGGCAGATATTGCACACATTGCAGGGCTCGTTGCGACCGGGCTGCACCCCTCACCGCTGCCGCACGCGGATTTTGTGACAACAACGACGCATAAAACGCTGCGTGGTCCGCGCGGGGGACTGATCCTGTGCAGTGCGGCCGATGCGAAACTGGTGGACAAGTGGATTTTCCCCGGGACCCAGGGCGGACCCTTGATGCACACAATCACCGCCAAGGCGGTGGCCTTCGGAGAGGCGTTGCGGCCGGATTTCAAGGAGTATCAGCAGCAGATCCTGGCGAATGCGCAGGCCCTGGCAGAGTCCCTGCGGGCGCGGGGCTATCGCCTGGTCTCGGGCGGTACCGACAATCACCTGATGCTGGTGGATTTGCGGGCTGTCCATCCCGATCTCACGGGGCAGCAGGCAGAAACATGGCTGGAGGAGGCCGGCATCATCTGCAACAAGAACATGGTGCCTTTTGACGAGCGCAAGCCGACGCAGACCAGCGGGCTGCGCCTGGGCACGCCCGCACTGACCACGCGCGGCATGAAGGAGGCCGAGATGCGCTGTGTCGCGGACTTCATGCACCGTGTGCTGTCCGCAGGCGAGGATGCGCAGATTCGAGCGCGCGTGGCCGCAGAGGTGCGGGCGCTGTGCGCCCATTTCCCCCTGCCACACGCGTGATATTGTGGGCCGATGGCAAGGGCTGCTGGTAGTGGGTTGGGTGCTGGTCGGGCTGTTGGGCTGTCGCGGTTCCGGCCGGATTGAGTTTGCCTCGCTCGATTTTCGCACCATCGATCCCCCAGGACCGCGCTCGCAGGGTCTCGATCTGGATCGGGCGACCTGGTGGGTTGATGAACATGAGCGGCTGTGGATCGTGGCCGAACGGCGACAATCCGTGCCTCTCTTCCCCGACTTGAAGTTCGTGTGGCTGGCCTCACTGCGACTGGAGGGCCTGCCGGCGGGCCGCGCACGTGAGTATGTGCTGCATGCCGACAGTTGGCGGGCAGTGGCCGATCTCAGTGGCTTCGGTGCCCGTTACCATTCCCTGCGCGGAATCGCGGCAGTGTATCAGGACGGCAGCGATCATCTGCGGGTGCATTTCCGAATGGAAGGAGCGCGCGAGGGGGCGCAGTTGCTTGGCGGCTGGGGGCGGCCCAATCGTTATCTCATCTCCGGCCACATGGTTTGTGTGCGGGATGACGGCACCGGACCAGCGCTGGCAGCGGCGACGGAGACGATCGACCGCCAGCGGAGCGGACCGCCGACCCAGGCGCCTGTAACACAACCGGCTCCCACCCCGGGGTCACAGCACGCGCCCCCGTCGCGACCTGACGTAACCGACAAGTGCGCCGAGCTGGGCGGTCAAGCGGTGGCATCGCTGGTCAGGACGCGAGAGCGACCGGACGAATGGGGCCGGGCAGCACTTGCGGAAAATGCTTGGCGAGCAGGTTGCTGTGCAGCGACAGGTCCGCCGGGCGCGGCTCAGAGCTCGCGACATCATGACGCGAGCAAGGAATGAGTTGTTTGTTGTGAAGCCCGAGGATGGCGGCGCAGCGCGCAACAAGTTCGAAACGTGACAGGCGTTCCGGGCCGGGTAAATGGATCACGCCGGAGAAGTCGGATCGGGCCAGCGCGACCAGTGCAGTAGCGGCATCGCCCAGCCAGATGGGCGTGCGGAACTCGTCCGCAAAAAGTTGCACGGGCTGAGTGGCACGGAGCGCCTCCATTTGCTGCACGAAAGTGGTTCGGCGCGGTGTCGCGGGCCAGCCATACATGAGCGGCAGACGAACGATTACAACATGCCGCCTTCCGTATAGTGCAGTTTCGGCGGCGGCCTTGGTGCGGCCGTAGTGGCTGAGCGGAGCGGGGGTGGCGACCTCGTCGTAAGGGGCGTGCTCACCGTCGAAGACCATGTCGGTCGAAGCGAATACCAGCCGGGCACCAATTTCCGCGGTGATGTCGGCGAGGATCGCGGTTGCGTAAGTGTTGATGACCGCTGCTCGGACAGGTTGCGTGTGGCAGTCAGCGACGCTGGTCATGGCCCCGAGATGAATGAGGTAGTTGGGATGGAACCGGCGAACACAGGACACGAGTTCGGACTCGTTTGCGAGATCCACAGATTCAGTTTCAAGATCTCCGGGAGCGGTCACGGCCCTGGTAGCGATGGTACAAATAGCCGTGGCCGATCGCGCTTGGCAGCGCAGGATCACATGGCCGCCGAGTTGCCCGGAGGCACCGGTAATGAGCCATCTCTCGTTCATGAGGGAAACTCCGCTGAGGCGCCCGGTGGCAAGGGAATGCGACTTTGTCGAACGCCTGCCGTAGTACCATACACGGGCTTGATCTGAAAGCGGAGATCGGTGCTTACGGGGAGGTGTGAGGAAGTGCGCATGCGAACGTGGACTGGAGTCGCAGCGCTTCTGCTGGCGCTGCTGGTGAACGGGGTGGCGGAGGCACAGCGAGTACGACCGCCGCGCGAGGCGGTGAGCACGAACGGGGAGTTCCAGTTGCGGCTGGATGCCGGCCGGGAGGGAACCTATGGCCGGGCGTGTCGGGCGATGCTTCTGCAAACGCGGGAAGGCAGCCGGCAGGGGCGGCGCGTGTGGGAGCGCGAGTTGGTCAACGTGGTGTCGCCGCAGCACGTGTACGTGCGGGATGACGGGCGTTGTATCGTGACGCTGGATGACTACGGGGCCGGTGGTGCAAGGCACACGATCGTGATCTACGGGCCGCGGGGGACGCTGCTGCGGCACTTCCTGCTAGCTGACGTGCTCGCAGAGGGGGACTGGAAGCACGTGCGAAAAGAGGGAGACGGCTTACGGTGGCTGGACGGGGCGGCTTGCGGATTTGTGGACGAAGGGCGCGTGTTTGAGATTCGACTGAAGTGGGGGCGGACGATTCGGATCGAACTGGAGACCTTGTCGCTGGCCCACCGGCCAGCCGGGGGCGTGCCGGTTGAAGCAGGGACCGCCGTGCATGCGCAAGCGTGGGGTGATGAGGGAGGTGGCGACGGCGTCATCGGGGAGCGGCTGGCCGACCTGGCGCCGCCGGCACTGGAGGATCTTGCCGCAGTTCAGCAGGCGCTGAGTCCGGATGTGCAGGAAACAGCGGAGTTGGATCCCGCCATGCTGGCGGAAGCGTCTGCCGAAAGCGAAGAGACCGAAACGCAGGATGTCGACGATTCGGTGGGCGCTGATGCTTCGACCCTGGAGTCCAAGCCACTGGCACAAGAGGATACGGTGGTGACGGAGAGCGGCAGCGCGGTGGAACCGCAGGAGGCAGAACTACCCCTTGTGACCTATCACCATGGTGTGGCCCTGCCATGGCCGAACCCTGTCGAGCGTGTGGACTACGTGTCATGGATGAACGAGCTCGGGCAGGTCGCGGGGCCCGATGCCGCTCCCTTGTACAATGCGGCCATTGCCGCGTATCAGGACTACAATGGCGATCCAGAGCTTTACGAGCGCGCGGCGCGCGAGGATGAGGCGCTCTTTCTGCCGGAAATGCAGTCCTTTCTGGATGCCAACACGGCGGCACTGGAAATGTTCCGGGCCGGCGCGCAGTTACCCGCCGGAGTTGGCAGCGTCAGAGCGAGGACGGCATGCTTATCAGCGTGCTTTTGCCGGAACTGGCACCCATGCGGCAACTCGCCCGGTTGTCAGTTTTCGAGAGTCGTCGACTCGCGGCAGAAGGCCGCCCGGGCGAGGCCGCTGAGTTACTGATCGACACGGCGGCGGCAGGGGGGCACCTGCGCGGCGGTGCGACGTTGATCGAGGACCTCGTGGGATTGGCCATGCAGTCGCTGGCTCATGGCAGCATCCTGGACCTGTACGAGCACACCGGCGACGCCTTCGATTACACGGCGGTTGCGGAGCGACTCGTATCGACGGCCGAGCGGGCGGGCCAGGGGCAACTAGCGCTGCTGGGAGAGCGCGTTCTTTCGCGACACGATCCAGCGGGTGTGGAAGTACGATGTCGGGCGCGATGCATTCATTCCCGATTACCAGGTGATTGATGCCATCGTACCGCTGGTTGACGATGACACGGCCTTGTCCACGCGTTCCGCACTCCTGGAGGAGATGGTGCCGGAGGAGTATGAGGCCATGGTGCGCGAGGCGGAGAGCTTCTACGAAGCGCTCGAGTCCGGGCTGGACCAGTCGTTTCCGGTGGGGTCGGGGCTGATCGCCGAGGTGGAGGCGCACCAGACCAGCACCAACCCGATGCTGCGCGTTGATTCCGGCGATTGGCCGTGTGCATGCCATCCGCACACGGAGCGAGGCCACGACGCGCCACGGTCCTGATCTCGCAGGTGCAAGCGTACCGACAGCGTTACGGGGTCTATCCGGACTCGCTCGAAGCACTCGAGGTTGGGCGGTTCGCAGTGGATCCGTTCACGGAGCAGCCCTTTCGCTATCGGCTGACGGAGAACGGCTTCGAGCTGTATGCCCTGGGCGAGAGTGGCGTTGACCACGGCGGAGAGCATGACCCGAGCGGCAAGGGCAATCTGCGTTTCTGGCCACGACCTTCCCCGCAGCCCTAGAAAGCGGGTGCCAACACCTGCTCGAACGGTTTGAATGCGATGTCGCGCAGAGCTAGGGGCTCCGGCGGTGCTGCAGGAACCATGCGTAGAGATCTTCTCCCGCGTAGACATCGTCCCACACGTTGTGGGGGCCTCCCGGGATGATCGTGAACCGGACCTGTTCTGCACCGGCGGCACGCAGGCGCTCCACATGCTGCTGTGAATGATCGAGTGGTACCACCGTGTCAGCATCACCGTGGAAGACCCAGATCGGCAGGTTCTTCACGGCCGGTGCCCGGATCGGCAGCGAGCGGCCGCAGATCGGGGCAATCGCCGCAAAGCGGTCCGGGTACTCGGCCGCGGTGAGCCATGTCCCCGTACCCCCCATGCTGAGCCCAGTGAGGTAGATGCGGTCAGGGTCGCCATTCACCCAGTTCAGGACGTGGTCGAGGAGGGCGATTACCTCGTCGGGCCGCCACCACTGACCTGGCGGACATTGCGGCGCGATGATGATGAATGGAAACTCCCGGCCGGCGGCGAGCTGCTTGGGCAAGCCGGTCTGCTTGAGGAGTTCGAGATCGTGGCCGCGCTCACCGGCGCCGTGCAGGAACACAATGACCGGGCGATAGGTGCAGCAGTCGGCGACATAGTCGCTCGGCAGGTACAGCAGGTAGTCGAGCGTGACCTTACGAGTGTATGTGCCCGTGAATTGATTGATGTTCAGACCGGGTTGGGTACGTGGCGCGCAGCCGATGAGCGTAGCGAGAACACAACTCGCCGCGAACCAGGTGCACATGAGGTTTGAGGGGCTGCGGGTCATGGTGTGTGAGTCTCCGGGGCAGGGGCTGGCCGCGGCGCTGGGCACGTAGCCACGTGTAGAGCGTGGGGTCGTCGTAGGCGGGCTCCCAACTGTTGTGACCGACGCCGGGGTAGATCGTAAGGCGGGGCTGCCCGCCGGCGGCGCGGATGGCTTCGACGAGTTCCTGGGAGCGCTCCGGCGGTACCACCATGTCTTCTGCTCCGTGGAAAGCCCAGACGGGGAGGTCCTTCAGGCGGGTGGCCTGGTGGCGGTTCCCGCCGCCGCAGACGGGGGCAATGGCCGCGAAGTAATCCGGCCGCTCCATGGCCATTCCCCAGGTGGCGAAGCCGCCCATACTCAGGCCGGTGAGATAAATGCGGTCGGGATCGATGCGGTGGCGCAGAACCAACTCGTCGATGAGCGCAAAAACGACTTCGTGGTCCCACCAGCGGTCGGCAGGGCACTGGGGGGTGGCGACGATGAAGGGGAAATGCCGGCCGGCGGCGATGTGTTTCGGCGGGCCGTGGATAGCAGCTCGTCGCAGGTCGTTGCCGCGCTCGCCTGAGCCATGCAGGAAGACGAGCAGGGGCCAGCGGCGGCCTGCGTCGGCGGTGTAGTCGGGAGGGAAATACAGCAGGTACTGCATCGCGAGCGTTTTCTGGATGGTGCGCTCGAAGTGCTGGGAACTGTGGCCGTCAACGGTCTGCATGGCGGGCTCCAGGCGCGGCTGGTGACAGGCGACGGGCAGGAGCGCCAGCAGGAGGCCGGCGGCAGGGTGGAATACGCGCCCGGGATGCGTGCCGGGTTGTCGAGACATGCAGTGCTCCGCAGGTGAGCCAATCAGATGGATTGCGACTTCAGTCAGGCAGACATTGTAGCGGAGGGGTTGGGAGGCGGTCTGCGCGGGCCGGTTCGAGAGCGGCGAGCGCCTGCGAAGAGTTGCCCACCGCGATGGGCATCAGGACAGCCCGGAATCGACCTTGACTTATTATGAGCATATGTCCATAATTAGGGATGAGGAATGCAGGTCATGTCGCGACCCCACAAATGTCGACTGATTGGACAACAGCCGAGCATCTGCCGGTTCAAGCCGGCGGGTGTGCCAGGCCGCCAACTGGACACGGTCGAGTTGGCGCTGGACGAGCTGGAAGCGCTGCGACTTGCGGATTTCGAGGGGCTCTATCACGAAGCAGCGGCCGATCGGATGGGGATTTCGCGTCCGACCTTCGGGCGGGTGCTGGAGCGTGCGCGGCACAAGGTTGCTGCGGCGCTGTGCGAGACGAAGATGCTAGTAATTCAAGGAGGTGCTGTGATGACGGCCTCCGAGCGCACGTTCGAGTGCGCGGCGTGTACTGGCCGGTTCGAGGTTCCGTTCGGGACCGGGTGGCCAGGCGAGTGTCCACATTGCAAGAGTAGCCAGATTCATCGCGTGGATGCGGGTCGTGAACCGCACCGCGGTGGCGACGGCCGGCGCTGCCGACGGCGCGCGCGGTTGGGCGCACAAGTCGGGAGGTTACGGACGGGGTGGTGCAGGAGACAAAGGGATGAGAATCGCGGTGGCCTCAGACGACGGATTGCGGGTGGCACAACATACGGGAAGGTGTGCTGGGTTCGTGGTCTACGAGTTGATGGGTAACACAGCGATACGCATTGGGTATCGGCAAAACACATTCACGGCGCACGCGCGGGGGGAGTGTCATGGTGAGCATGAACATGGCGGATCCGGTGAGCATCATGCCCATGGACCGCTGCTGACTGCGCTGGGCGACTGCCGCGTACTCGTGACGCGGGGGCTTGGACCCCGGCTCGTGGTGGATTTGGCCGGTCGCGATATTGATGCGTACGTCTGCGGAGTGGATGGGGTCGAAGAGGCGGCGCAGCTTTACGCAGCCGGCGCTTTGCCGAAGGCGTGTGGGAGTGGTTGCGGGCGGCACAGTGGATGAGCGGGCGGTAATGATGAGTTCAGAACCAGTTTCGTACCAGGCCGGGTCGGACATCCTGGCAGCCGCGAGTGCGAGTTGTCACCCGGCGTGTGTCGCATGCAAAGACATCGAGGCGGGTGGATTGGGTTTGCGCTTTGTCGCTGAGGATGCCGGTTTCGTGGTCGCAGAGTTCGCCTGCGACGCCGCCTACCAAGGTTACCCTGATCGGTTGCACGGTGGCATTGTGGCAACGCTACTCGACGCCGCGATGACTCATTGCCTCTTCGCGCGGGGTGTGCGGGGATTCACAGCACGCCTGCAAATCCGGTATCACCGGCCGGTGCTGCTTCATCAGTGCGCGGAAGTGCGTGCGTGGGTATGTGACGGTCGTGCCCCGATCTACTTTCTGGAGAGCGAGGTGCGGCAACAGCGTGAGCTGTGTGCGTCGGCGAAGGCGAGCTTCTACGGGGTGGTGGACGGTAGCACGGCGCAGGGGTGCACACCGATCTGACCCCGAGGAGGCGCCGCCGGTCGGTGTTGGGAACGGATCTGGTTATCGGTACCAGCGGTGTTGAAGTACACAGCCAGGGTCGATCACCACTGCATGGTGATTCCTGCGGGGGCACCAGGTCGTTTGAGTGAGATTGCGTTTTGGGGGACTGGTGGCACCACACCCCCAAGAAATCGAACCAGGTGAATGTAAGTACCGGACTTGCTCTCCACGGTGCAGGAACACGCTACGAAGGGTGTAGACGGAGCATGAACGCACTGCGTCCGTACCCGCTTTCGATGTGCGGATTGTCCGGAATTCGTGCAGGCGGCGTAAGTTCGCGACCGGAGCGCTCGATAAACGATGTGGGAGGTATGGTGCGATGCGCGATCCCACGCGAGCCTTGCTGCCACTGGCCCATGCGATCTTTCTGGCCCACATGTCTGCGCTGGTTTTCGGCGTGTCATTGCTGGCGTGGGGCTTTGCGCCCGTTATTTTGCACCGCCTTACAAGTAATCAGCCCCGCGAATTGAGCTCTTTGCCGTAAGCAGTTTCACAGTGCTGTCGGGACTGGTGTATATCGGCTTGGCGATGCTGATCTGGCGGCGGGTTGCCTGGGGGCTGCGCGGCTCGCTGTGGTTATCGTTAACTCTGCTGGTGGCGATTTTAACTGTGGCCATGCTCGACGTGGGGTCGGTGTCGCTCTTCCCACTGCTCCTCTCGATCAGTTCCGGCCTTACAGCCGTGCTTGCGCTTGTCCGCCTTACAGATGAACCTGTCATGGAAGATGGCTCGACCGCGGCCGTTCCCAGGAGTGCGCCGGAGCGGGCCTAGCAGAGGACTTTCGCACCGGGGCTGTGCCGGTGCAACATTCCCTTTTTACGCAACGTTATCGGTAACCGGGCGCGATTCCGCCGCCCAGCCGCAGCAACACCCACTCTCGACCGATACTGGTAGTACCGCGGTCGCGTACCGCTGAGTGTAGAAGCACCAACGCGAGCATGCCGGCGGGGGTGCCCATGGTGATCTGGAGGCGATATGCAGCAGGCGGCTCCCCAAATTCGAGTTCCAGGATGTGGCCGACGGCTATTTCCTGATCGTGTGCCGGGGTGAATTGTGCTGGGAGGACCGCGCCCACGCTGGTGCCGGAGGTCGAACGACAGCTCCAGGAACGACCGACGCCGGCGGGCATCATCTTGGATCTCGGTGCGGTGAACTTTGTCAGCTCGGCGGGTGTGGGAGCCCTGTTCCTGCTGATCCAGACGGCTCGGGCACGGGGATTGGCTGTTGCGTTCGCACAGGTTCCGACGCGAATCGTACGTATTTTCGAAGCCGTCGGACTCGACCGGTTGGCGCTGCTCGGGCCAACCGTGCTTGGTGCGTGTGCGGAGCTGGCAGGTACGCCGCCGGAAACCGGAAAGGATGCCGCTGCGCCCACACTCCGGGGGCGTGGGCCGAACTGGGAGTCCACGAATCCATCGCCGCGGCCACGCTTGGCGGCACGGCTGCCGTAACCAACTTCGGCCTGTTCATGTTTGCGCCCGGTGCTACCAATGTGGTCGCCCATGGGAGTAGGTGTGCGATGACGACGATGACCGCAACTGCCACCCCGCAGTCATCCTTGGTGCCGGCGCTCGCCCCAACGGCGAATGGGCGTCCGGCCTCGCCGGGACGCTTGATCGATATCCCCTTGCTGATGATGCGTGGCTTGGACGGTCCGGACATTTGGGACCGGCTGGGGACGGCGGCCGTGCGGGAGCAGGCGAGCGACATCCACCTGACAAATCAGGCCGACGGGCTGCACATCGCGGTGCGCATCGATGGGCGGTTGTGGCGGCAGGGGGTGCTGCCGACGGAACTCGGTCAGCGGTTGACGAATCACGTGAAGATCATGGCGCTGCTGGATGTCGCCGATCGCCGGCGCCCGCAGGATGGCCACGCCACGCTCGGAATCGACGGACGGCCGATCGACCTGCGTGTTTCAGTACTGCCGACGAACCACGGCGAGGCGGTGGCGATCCGGCTGCTGGATCGGGACGCGGGGCGGCTACAGTTGGAACAGCTCGGTTTGAGTGGTGAGCAACTGCGGGCGGTGCACGACCTGATCCAGTCGCCGAGTGGTTTGATCCTGGTGACGGGTGCCACCGGGGCGGGAAAGACGACGACGCTGTATGCGATGCTGAATGCGCTATCCGGGGAGCATCGCAAGATCGTGACCGTGGAGAACCCGGTTGAGTACGACCTGCCACACGTGGATCAGGCGCAGGTGAACCGCAAGATCGGGCTGGACTTCCCGACGCTGGTGCGGAGCGTACTGCGCCAGGACCCTAACGTGATCATGATCGGTGAGGTGCGCGACGCAGAGACGGCGGACGCAGTAGTGCGGGCCGCCAACAGCGGGCGACTGGTCTTTGCGACCACACACGCGATTCACTGTGCGGCCGCGCTGGAGAGTCTGATTGCACTGGGGGCACATCCGCACTTCGTGGCACGGTCGTTCCGTGGCGCCGTGGCGCAGACGTTGCTGCGGAAGCTTTGTCCAAGTTGTACCGTGACGCTGGAAGAGACGGCCGACGTTACGCTGCTCGACGATGTGCTGCGGCACCTGGAGCCCGGAGAGCGGCCGATGCTGTCGTTTGGGCGCGGGTGTGCAGACTGCCGCTTCTCAGGGTATCGGGGACGCACGGGTATCTTCGAGGTGCTGGTGGCCGATGACGATGTCCGGCGGATGATCAGCCAGGGGGCCACGGCGCGGACGATCTATGACTGGGCGGCGGCCAACGAATTACTGACGATCGCTCAGGCGGGGAAGTTGGCGGCGTTGCGGGGCCTGACCACGATCGAGGAGTTGATGCAGAGTGTCTCGGAGATGTGGACCGGCGAGAGATAGCTGTCGATTACGATGGTCGCATTGCACAGGTCGGACCGTCTTTTCGATACCCCTTCAGTGGTGTCACATTCGGCTTGGCAGGTTCGGTTGGCGGACGAATTGAAATTTGCGCGGCCGGGGGCGTGCATACCGGGGGGCTTGGCGTTGGGTCTCCGGGGGTTCCAGCTTGACGTAGCGGCAGGGGAGCGTAGACTGATTCTCCGCGGTGCGGCGGAGGCCGCCCCGAGCGAGCGAAGTTCCTGTAGCTCAACTGGATAGAGCGTCGGCCTCCGGAGCCGAAGGTTGTGGGTTCGAATCCCGCCGGGAACGTTTCCCTTCCAACACTGATGACGCCGCCGCGCTCATCGCCACTCCCATTTGGGGAACACTCCCCGGTGACGCTACACTGAGATCATGAGCGCGCACGGTCAATCCCGGCCGCCGTCGCCATCGTCGACGAGAAGATCCGACATGCACCCCTCCTCGATCGTAACCCACTCGACCCATCGCCCCCAATCCCGATTCCTCCTGGCACTGCTGCTAAACCTGCTCGCTATTTCCGTCCCCGCCGCCGCTGTGCCCAACATCCTCTACGTCGACGCCCACGCCACCGACGCACCCCACGACGGGTCCGACTGGTGCCACGCCTTCACCGAACTCCACCAGGCGTTGGCCGTCGCAACCCCGGGGACCGAAATCCGCATCGCCGCAGGTGTCTACCGACCCGACCCCACCGGGCTCGGTGACCCTCGCCAAGCCACCTTCACACTCCTCCCCAGCGTCACCATCACCGGTGGATTCGCCGGTTGCGGCGCTCCCAACCCCGACTTCAACGACGCGGCCATCCACACAACCACGCTCTCCGGTGACATCGGCACCCCCAACCTCGATTCCGACAACTGTTACCACGTCTTTGTGGGCAGCGGTGTCAGCAGCAGCACCGTCATCCAGTCTGTCACCATCACCGGCGGCAACGCCAACGGATCTGGCGCCAACCGCCAGGGTGGCGGCATGCTTCTCTTCACCGCCGCACCGACCATCCGAAGCTGCATCTTTCGCGACAACCATGCCGTGTTTGGCGCCGGCGTCTTCAATGGCGAGGGCTTCCCTCGCTTCGTCGGCACCACCTTCACCCAGAATGTCGCCTCCGGCTCCGGTGGCGGCGTCTACAACTACAACGCCACCTGGGACCCGCCGCCAACCTTCGCCAACTGCACTTTCAGCAACAACTCCGCCCAGGGCTACGCCGGCGCCATGCGGAACTATGGAAGCTTCGTTGACATCATGGACTGCTCGTTTACGGCCAACCTCGCCCTTTCTGCGGGGGGCGCCCTAGCCAACGGGGGCTGGACCCAGGTCAACCTCGCCCGCTGCCTCTTCAGCCAGAATCGCGCTGATACCCTCTTTTCCCGGTTTGATGCCCTGGGCGGCGCGATCTTTTGCGAGGACGTTACCCAACTCACCCTCCGATCCTGCGTTTTCCACCTCAACGTCGCCAACGCCACTCTCCCCGGCATCAGTTACGGCGGCGCCATCGCCCAGGCCGATGACACTCTCATCACCCTCGAAAACTGCACATTCGTCGGCCAGCACGCTAACGTCGGCAGAGCCCTCCACCACAGCGGCAGCGGCACCACCACGCTCATAAGCTCCATCCTCGCCAACGGTGGCAACGAAATCGTCACCACGGGCTCGGCATCGGTCACCCTTTCATACTCTGCGATCACCCACTCATGGCCCGGCACGGGCAACACGGGCGCCGACCCCATGCTCGACAATCTCCGACTGCGACCAGGTTCGCCCTGCATCAATACCGGCGATCCCGCCGCTGTCCCCGCTTTCAACGAGCCCGATTTCGACGGCCACGCCCGCATCCTCTGCAACCGCATCGACATGGGCGCTTTCGAATTCGGCCTTGGCGATTTCGACTGCAATCAATCCGTCAACCCCGCCGACTTCGCCCATTGGAGCGATTGCATGACGGGACCCGACGTCGGACCGCACCCAGACCCTTGCGCCCCCTTCGACTACGATTTCGACCAAGATATCGACTTGCGCGACTTCGCGGCCTTCCACCTCGACGTTGTTTCACCCGCCTGAAGCGCCGCCTCAACCGCACCGGCGGACTCAGGCCAGAGGCGCATACGTCCAGCCCTGCACTAATACAGGCGGGACGCGCGCTCAGTGCTCTACTTCGCCTCGAGCCAGTTCTTGCCGCATGCGACATCCACCTTCAGCGGGACGTTCAGTGGCAGGGCCCCCGACATGACCTCACGCACCACGCCGGCGAGCCGCTCGGCGGCGGCGGCGGACGCTTCGCATACCAGTTCGTCGTGGACCTGCAACATCATGCGCAGGGGCAGCGCATCGCGCGCGATACGTTCGTGCAAACGCAACATCGCCGTCTTGATCAGGTCGGCGGCGGAGCCCTGTATCACGGTATTCACAGCGAAACGCTCGGCCTGCCCGCGGATGGTCGGATTGCGCGAGTCGAGGTTTTCGATTGGCCGCCAGCGTCCAAGCAGTGTCCGGACACCACCGGCCCGCTTCGCATCGGCAATGCACGCGTCCATGAAGGCGCGGATGCGCGGATAGCGGGCGAAATAGGCATCGATGAACGCCTGCGCCGCACCTCGTTCCATCCCGGTTGTCTGGGCCAGTCCGAAGGCGGTTTGGCCGTATACGATTCCGAAGTTTACGGCTTTCGCGCGGCTGCGCTGTTCGGATGTAACCTCCTCCAGAGCGATGTGGTTCACTTGTGCGGCGACAACGGCGTGGATGTCGCGGTCCTCCACAAACGCCTGTCGCAAGGCCTCGTCACCGCTGAAATGGGCGAGTACGCGTAGCTCAACTTGCGAGTAATCTGCGACGATCAGCCGTTCTTCCGGCGTGCGCGGCACGAAGGCGCGCCGCACCTCGCGCCCCAGCGGTGTCCGGATCGGGATGTTTTGAAGATTCGGTTCGCTGCTGCTCAGGCGCCCTGTCACCGCCCCGGTCTGGTGATAGCTGGTGTGAACACGGCCGGTTCGCTGGGCACGGGAGCGCGGCAGGGCATCGACATAGGTTCCGCGCAGCTTCTGAAGTTCGCGATACTCCAGCAGCAAGGGGAAAATGGACGCCTGGGGATTCTCGCGCCCCAGGATTTCAAGGGTATCGGCATCGGTCGAGCGTGAAGTCTTGGTCATGCGCACAACGCGGTAGCCCAGCTTGTCGAACAACACCTCTGCGAGTTGCTTGGGTGAGTCGAGGTTAAACGTTTGTCCGGCGGCTGCATGCACCTCGTCGCCCAGCTCCTCGACACGGGCGGCCAACCGACGCGCGAGTTCCTCCAGAAAGGGGACGTCCAGCGCGACACCTTCCCACTCCATATCCGCCAGCACACGGACAAGTGGCATCTCGGTGTCGATAAAGAGCTCTGCTACCCCGGCGACCGCGAGGCGCGGAGCATAGTGCTGGCGCAGTCGCCAGGTGTAGTCGGCATCTTCGGCGGCATACTCAGCAATGTGCTCGAGCGGCACCTGATCCATTCGCAACTGCTGACGGCCCTTGCCGATCAAGTCCGAGATCGGAATCATCGCATGGCCGAACAGGTCGAAGGCGAGCCGATCCATCCCGAAGGACAGGCGGCCGGGATCGCAGAGGAACGCGGCAATCATCGTGTCAAAAAGTGGCCCGGCGACGCACAGACCGGCACCACGCAGTACATTGAGGTCGTACTTGAGGTTCTGCCCGACCTTCCGCACCCGTACGTCGGCAAAAAGCGGCGCCAGGGCCGCGAGGACTTCGCCTTGCGGCAGGACTGGTCCGTATACGCTGCGCACCGGGACGTAGTAGCCACGGCCGACTTCCCAGGAGAACGACAGCCCGACGAGGTCGCAGTCCACGGGTTGAATGCTCGTTGTCTCGGTATCAAAGGCGAATTCCGGCTGGGCGCGCAGCGCGGCAACCAACCCCGCGAAACGCTCCGGCGTATTCACCAGCACGTACTCGCCGCCATCGGGCAGCCGCAGCTCGGTAGCAGGTGTCGCGTCCGCGATGGTCTCAGGCGTATTCGCAGCGTCAGGTAAGCACTGGGCTGCGGGGCTAGTGACTGGATCAGAGGAGTGCGGGAGCTGCTCCCGCAAGCGACGAAAGCCGAGCTCGGAGAAGAGAGTGGCCACCGCACTCCACGCGAAGCAGGCGGTCGCCGCAGTCGTCAATTCGAACTCCAACGGCACGTCGCGCACGAGGGTTACAAGCTGGCGCGTACGCTCCAGGAGTGGGGCGAACGCGAGCACGTTTTCACGCTGCTTGGGTGTCAACTCATCGGCGTGTGCCATGACCGCCGCGGCGGTGCCATACTTCTGTAGCAGGGCAGCCGCTTTCTTGGGGCCGATGCCGCGTACACCGGGCACGTTGTCGGTGGTGTCGCCGGTCAGCGTCTGAGCGTCGATGGCCTGGTGGGGATGCCAGCCCTTCTCGGCGAAGAGAGATTCGGCCGTGAGTGTCTTGTCACTCATGGGGTCATAGAGGCAAACGCCGGGGCGCAGGAGCTGGTCGAGATCCTTGTCGCGGCTGACGATTACGATCTCGAGGTCCGGGTGGGCCAGACGTTCGACGAGTGTGGCGATGAGGTCATCCGCCTCGAAACCCTCGTGTTGGAGCAGCGGCACGCGGGCGGCGGTCAGAATCTCGATGATGCGGGCAACTTGCGGGTGCAGATCCTCAGGGGAGGGCTCGCGCTGGGCCTTGTAAGCCGGGTACAGCGCGCGGCGCTGAAGCTTGGTCTCGTCGGCGTCGAGTACCATGGCAAGGTAGTCGGGCCGTCGGTCGCGCAGCAGATTGAGCAGCATCTGGAAGAAAACATGGGTGGCACGTGTGGGTTCACCGGTCGGCGAGGTGAGGTTGTGAAAGGGGGCGTAGTATGCGCGGTAGATCTGCGCGTGGCCATCGATGAGGTAGAGGGTCTTCGGCATGTCGGCATGATACGCGGGCGGGCTGGCGTGGGGGAACGCGGGAAGAACCCCCCCCGGTTGCCTGCCATGTTGATCACGGTGCATGCTTCCGGCAGGATGTGCCCGAACGGCTCACCCTGCGAGCAAACACGAAGGATCGGTCGGGACCGGGGCGCGCGGGCCTGCTCGACGATGATCCTCCTGGTGCGCCCCGTCGACGGGCGGGCGGGTCGCGCAGCGTGACTCACACCGTGGGGGCGCGTTATGGTGCGAACTGCTGCAACATGCGACGTTCACATTCTTCCGGGCTCACATCCTCGACATGTGTGGCGAGGCCCCAGGAGTGTCCGAAGGGGTCCTGGATCTTCGCGTAGCGGTCGCCCCAGAACATGTTTGTAGGCGGCATCTGCGGTTCCGCCCCAGCGGCGGTCGCACGCGCGAAGAGCTTGTCGACATCCGCGGAGTACACATGCACGGAGACGGGTGTGCCGCCGATGGATTTCGGCGAGAGCGCTCCCCACTGCGGGAACTCGTCGCACAGGTACAGCAGCGAGTCGCCAATCTTCAGTTCAGCATGCATGACCTTGCCGTCCGGCGCGGCGATGCGCATGACTTCCTCAGCGCCGAGTGCGGACTTGTAGAACGCGATCGCCTGGTCGGCGCCGTTTACGATCAGATGTGGAGTCAGGGTGTGTGTGCCTTCGGGGATGGGCTTGACGGTCATGTTGGGCTCCTCGTGGGCGCGCGACGCCGGCCGCGTGCGCGACGCGCTGCTTCAGCAAAAAGGGGGTGGATTTCCTTCGGCCACGGTCAAGGATACCGTGGCCCCGAGAGTCCGCGAAGCCGGGCCCTGTAAAAAGATGTCGGCAGAGCGCCTCCCAATGACGTCGTATAAGACTATCCCGAGCGCAGTGTCGTTGCGAGCACCTGCTCCACGGCCTCCTGCAACTGTCCCGCCCGGCACTCCTCCAGTTCATACGTAGCCCGCGTCACCGGTTGCGCAATGCGCATCAGCCGTCCCAGGTCGATGGGCGTGCCGATTACGACCGCATCGCAGGGCACAGCCGCGATCGTTGCGGCAAGGTCGCGGATCTGGTCTGTGCCGTAGCCCATGGCGGGCAGCACCTTCTGCACGTGCGGATAACGCTCGAAAGTCGAACGCAGACTGCCGATCGCATACGGCCGCGGGTCGACGATCTCACGCGCACCGGCCCGTTGGGCAGCGACGTAGCCGGCGCCGATCTGCATCTCGCCGTGCGTCAGGGTGGGTCCGTCCTCCACAACCAGCACGCGGGCGCCCCGCACGATTTCCGGATGGTCGAGTTGTACAGGCGAGCGGGCGTCGATCACGGTGGCCCGCGGATTGCAGGCGGTGATGTTGGCGCGCACGATGGTGACGTCGGCAGGGCTCGCACTGTCGAGCTTGTTCAATACCAGCACGTCGGCGAGGTATAGGTTCGTTTCGCCTGGGTAGTACCTCCGTTCGTGACCGGGCCGCAGTGGATCGAGCACGGTAATGTACAGATCCGCGTCGTAGAACGCGGTGTCATTATTGCCACCGTCCCAGAGAATGACATCCGCCTCGGCCTCGGCCGCAGCGAGGATCCGCGCATAATCAACACCGGCAAAAACTACCGTGCCCGCGGCGAGATGCGGTTCATACTCCTCGCGTTCTTCGATCGTGCATTGGTGCCGGTCGAGGTCGGCAAAGTCGGCGAAACGCTGGCACGCCTGAGCCGCGAGATCGCCGTACGGCATCGGGTGACGCACAACGGCCACGCGACAGCCCGCCGCGGTCAGGATACGGGTTACGGCGCGCGTCGTCTGACTTTTGCCGCAGCCGGTGCGTGCGGCGCACACGGCAATCACCGGGCGCACGCTGCGCAGCGTCGTCTGGCGATGGCCGAGGATCGTGAACGCAGCGCCGGCGGCCTTGATGAGCGCGACCTTTTGCATGACCGCCTCGTAGGGGAGGTCTGAGTACGCCAGCGCAACAAGGTCCGCGTCATAACGACGTATCAGCGCAGAGAGTTCCTCTTCCGCATGGATGGGGATACCCTGCGGGTAACGCGGGCCCGCCAACGCTGCCGGATACACACGCCCGTCAATGTCGGGAATCTGCGCGGCGGTGAAGGCGACCACCGCGACATCCGGACGTTGGCGCCAGTACACGTTGAAGTCGTGGAAGTCCCGCCCCGCCGCCCCGAGAATGATGACGCGTTGCACCGGTGTGGCCATCGATGTGCCTCCGGGGTTTGTGAGATGATTGCCGGCACTGGCGGCCGGCCGAAACGATCGGCAAGCGCGTCGGGAAGCTCTTGGCCGAACCTCCTACGACTCGTACCAGAAACATAGCATAAATTAGTGCATTATTCAATTTTTGAGGAGGGTTAGTGGCCTTGCTGGGGCAGTAGGGGGGTGTTACGATTCGCCCGCGACCAGATTGGTACGCCGGGAGCGTCCCCTTATGAAACACGCCGAACCAAGGTGGGTATTGCGTGCAGCCCTGTGTTTGCTGACAGCGTTAAGCGCTTTCGCAACACCGGTTTACGCGCAGAGTGATGAGAAGCCGAAGTTCCGCGAGCCGAACGTGACCTTTCTCCCCACCCAGAGCCAGTACATCCAGTGGCTGGCCGGCACACTGATCATCGCGGGTGTGCTCGCGATTGCGTTCAAGAATCCGCACCGCACGCACCTTGATTGACGGTGTGACGCGGCAGGGTGGGGGCGGTGGTCTGCGCACCGGCCCAGGAGTGCCCGATGAAGCGCAACACACTGTTGTCACTGCTCGTCTGCGTGAACCTGTTCCTGGTGACCGCACTGGTGATTTTCGGCGCTCCGCCCCGCACGGCGCACGCGCAGGGGGCGGCCACCGGCCTGGCCGGCAACTACATGGTGGTCACCGGACAGGTGCAGGCCAACTTCGATGTGCTCTACATGATTGACACACGGGAGCGCACGCTGCATGTGTTCTACTTCGAGCGGGGGCGCGCGAATCTGCAATACGCCGGCTATCGCAGTCTCGAGCGGGACTTCCGCCACAACTTGCCGTAAGCGCGGAATGGAGCAGTCATGACAAGCTCACACTCACAGACCATCGACCACCGAACCTTCGCGATCGGCGTGCTCAGTGTGACGGCGTGCGTGCTGTTCGTGGGCCTGCTGATGGTGGGGCCGCAGCCCGCCCGGGCGGCGTTCCAGCACGACCGCGCCGGCGACTACATCATGCTGACGATGCAGGTTTCGACGACCAAGGAAGTGCTGGTCGTGATCGATGGCGCGGCGCGACGCATGATCGTGTACGAGTTCGACTTCAACCGGCGGAATATGGAGATGATCGTACCGCCGAACCTCTATCCGCTCGCCGATCTGCCGAAGCCGCCGGTGCGGGACGAAGCCCCACGGCGCAGGAACTAGGAGTGGGGGGGGGTCGACCGGTCGCATGCATTCCGGTTTTTTTCCGCGCTGCGCGAACCAAAGCGCGGGCAGGGCGGTCCAATCTCCCGGATGCACAACCATGTCAGCACATGAAACTCTTTCGGACGAAGCGCTGCTCCGGCGATTTGTCAACGGCGACCGGTTCTCGCTCGGAGCATTGGCGCAGCGCTACGAGCGCCGGCTCCTGGGGCTGGCAAAGGGCTTGCTGGGCGATGCAGCACTGGCGTGCGACGCAGTCCAGGAGACCTGGGTGCGGGTCATCCGGTTCGCGCCTGGCTTTGCAGGCGATAGCAGCTTCAAGACGTGGATTTACCGCATTGCGGTCAACCAATGCTACAACCTGCGCGGCCTGCAAAAACTCAGCGCGCCGGAGGAAATTGCACCCACGACTGCAGAGAGTGGGGCGCGGCCGGTCGATGGCTGCTTGCTTGCGACTGAGCAGGCGACCACGGTGTGGAGTGCGGTGGCGGCACTCACGGCTGAGCAACGCGACGTCGTGCTGTTGTGCTACCACGCGGACCTGACTCACTCCGAGGCGGCGGTCATCCTCGAGATTCCTCTCGGTACGCTCAAGTCGCGGCTGCATGCTGCGCTCGGACGGCTCCGGGCCCTATTGGCTGCGGAGGTGCAATCTTGATGAGCTACTCAGAACAGCATTTGGCGCGCGAACTCGCGCGGCTCACCGATTGGACGGCTCCCGTACCCAACACATGGGAGCGGGTGCTTGCAGCGCAGACTGGCGCGCAATCTGCGAGCGGACTGGCGACGCCGGCGCCGGCAAGGCGGCGGGCTTGGCTGCGTATGGCGCTCGTGGGCAGCGTCGGCGTTGCCGCGGTGCTGCTGCTTCTTTCGATCACAAGCCCGACGTTGTCGCGGGCACGGACACTGCGACCCTCACACGGACCGCAGGCACTTGCTGCTGCGCTGGCCAACAGGGTCGAAACAACCGCGTCCACATCACCGCCCATCCCGATCGCCGGAGGCCTGCACGCTGCGGGGGAGACTACGGGTCGGCAGGTCATCCAGACGGCCACGGTCACGCTGGCGGCCGACGACGTACGTGCGACGTTCTTGCAGGTTGGGATGCTGCTGAGGGAGGTTCTCGGGGAGTACACGGAGAACTCCCACCTCCTCGGTTCCGGAACGAGTGCGAGCGCCAACCTCACGTTGCGGGTTCGAGCAGAGCGACTGCCGGAAGTCCTGAATACGCTGCGTGAACTGGGGAGTGTGGTCGATGAGCGGATTGAAGGCCTCGATGTGACGGACCAGGTCGTAGATCTCGATGCCCGCATCCGAAACTCGCGCCGCGTTGAGGCGGAGCTCATCGAGCTGCTCGACGTTCGACCGAACTCGCCGTTGACCGATGTTCTCAGGGTTCAGGCCGAGATCGACCGCGTTCGTGAGCAGATCGAGCGCCTGGATGCGCAGCAGTCCCGGCTGACCAACGAAGTTCGGTTGGCCAAGGTCCACGTCATCGTCCGCCCGGAGACTCCGGCGCCGGTGACATGGAAGCTGGGCGAGCGATTGGCGTCCCGGCTCGCAGATGCGTGGCGAACGGGGTTGTACTGGCTGGTCGACAGCGTGGCCGTCGTTGTACAAGTGGCGGTGGGCGGGCTGATCTGGTGGGTTGTGTTGGCCAGCTTGGTGGCGGTGGTTGTCTGTCGCCGCCGCCGAGGTGGGACACGGGTGGAACGAGAGCCGTCGTAGCGCGAACATTGAGAGGTCTTCCCGTAACCGGGCCATGGTATAATAGTAAACATAATACATGTTATAGGACGTTGTGTGTCTCGGATGATCATTCCCGCTGGCACGCCTGAGCCCCCCTCATCCGTTCTGGCACGGCTCCGTCCAAGGTGCCGCCAGTACCTGCTGGCCAGGCAACAGCTCCCGGTCGGCGATCATCCGGACGTCTCGAGAGCGCACTGCGTACCGCTTGGCGTTCGCAGGTGCGGTCGAACGCTGGAATGATAGTCACGGCCGGAAAAAAGTTGCCTGCCACGGAAGCAACCCGATCACCATGCGGTCGCTGTAGGACTCCCTGTTTTAT
Source organism: Phycisphaerales bacterium (assembly GCA_016716475.1). Taxonomy (NCBI): domain Bacteria; kingdom Pseudomonadati; phylum Planctomycetota; class Phycisphaerae; order Phycisphaerales; species Phycisphaerales bacterium. Next base: position 926,817 of record JADJWG010000002.1, on the reverse strand, counting down.
TCCACTTGTGTGTGCAGGCACCAAATTTCAAACCGTGCGCGGTTGCCGCTGGGCGCAAAGATATCGAATGCTTGAAGTTGCGAGAGAAGATAGCACCGCCGGTCAGGAACAGTGAGGTTCCGGTGGGAGAGAAGCGATGTCAAACACCAAGCCCGCCTGGTTACGCGGGCTCTTACGCCTGTGCCATGAGGAGGATGGTCCAACCGCGACCGAGTACGCGGTGATGCTTGCACTGATTGTGGTTGGTGCGATCGCAGCGATCACACAACTGACGGCCCGGCTTCAATCGATGTTCGGCGCTGTGCAGCAAGTGTTCGACGACGCCAACCAACCTTGACGCCGCCGGTCCCCGGCCGCCCGGACCCCTGTGGCCCGAGCGCGCCGCGGGACCTTCGTTTTTATAGCCCCAGCACGCATACGCTGCACCTTCGTGCACCCTCCCCTGCTACCCAATCAACACTGATCCTGCTATCCTTCCCGGCGTCACTTTCGGTCGGTGTGGCCATGGCCTGCCGACAGAAAGGAACGGACGCCACCCTCAGGAGTTCGCATGAAGCGCCTGCTAAGCTCGATCGTGTTGTGCGTGCTGATCTTCCTGACTGGTTGCCGCATGTTCGCGCTGATCCTGCCCCCGATCGTGAAGGACGTACCGGCTGAGTATCCCTACTTATACAACAAGAAAGTCGCGGTCGTCGTACACACCGAGCAGGAGACGCTGGCGGTCTACCCCCATGTGCAATGGGAAATCGCAGATCACGTCCGGACTGCTTTGCAGGCCAACGTGCGTGGCATCACGGTTATCGATCCGGAAGAGGTCGCCCAATACCAGCGGCAGAATACCGATTGGGCCAGCCGGGACCCGGCCCGGGTTGGACAAGACCTCGGGGTTGATCGCCTGATCGAGGTGCAACTTACCGAGTACACGACGCGCGAACCGGAGAGCCCCTATATGTACCGCGGGCACATTACCGCGGCCCTGCGCGTCTACAACGTGGCGTACCTCCGGGCACAGCCGGCATTCCGCAAGGAAGTACGTACGATTCATCCGCCCGACGGTCCCGGTGCGTGGGGTACCACCGACCGGGAAATCCGCGCAGCCACCATGGAAACGTTTGGGCTGGATGTCGCCGGTCTGTTTTATGACCGGACAATCGAGGAGCGCTGATGCTCGTGTCCGTATGCAACACGCCGGCCACCCGGCCCCCCTGCCGGCTGTTCCTGTCCCTCCTCGCCATGCTCTGTGTGCCGTTGTTCGGCTGCAAGTTTGTTGGCGCGCTGCTGTTCTTCGCCCAACCGCCCCAGATCACACCGGCCGAGCACCGGCTCACCACGGGGCGACTCGCCATCCTCATCGAATCCGGCCGGCCGCAGGATGAAAATGCGGTGTTCGTGAACGCGTTTCATGAGCAACTGGTCAAGTACCTGAAGGAACGTGCGAATCTGCGCGCCACGGTGATTGCGCAGGAGGAAATCACCAAGTTGCGCCGTGAGCATCCGGACTTCCGCCAATGGGGTGTACAGGAAGTCGGGCGCGCCCTGAAGGCCGACGAAGTGCTGTACGTGTTCATCGACCAGCTTGTGCTGTACGAATCACCCGGTTCACCGCTGCTGCAACCGCAGGTTCAAATGCACCTGACCGTCATCAGCCCGCTGAAGCCGAGCAGCGATCCTCGGGTCTGGCCACCCATGGAGAAACGCCGGGGCCACGAGCTGCGAGTGGGGCGCCACCATATCGAAGCCACCAGTTCAAGCGTACTGGACTCGGAACTACGGAAGCTCGCCCGTACAACCGCCTGGTGGGCGGCGCTGCCGTTCTACGATTTCGATCGGGAAGAAATGCCCCCGCGGGAAATGTAACGTCATGCCGCCGCGCTCCCTGGCGCGCTTCGCGCTGCTCGCGTCCGGTGCTGCCACAGTTGTAGTTGCCGCGACGCTGTTAGGGCCTACCCCGCTAAGCTGGGAGGATATTCGTCAAGTCTCTGTCCGCCCTTGGTTCACAGGTGAGGCCCCCACTCAGGTGTTCTGGCACATTCGTGTGCCGCGGACGTTGCTTGGTGCCGTCGCCGGTGCCGGCCTTGCGATCGGCGGTGTCGTGCTGCAGGCGCTGTTCCGGAATCCCTTGGCGGAGCCCTACACGCTCGGCCTGGCGAGCGGTGCCTCGCTGGCGGCCGCGTGCGGGTTCCTGTTCCTTCCCGATGGGGTGCGGGGCAACTTTGCGGGCATTCCCACGCTCGTGCTATGCGCTTTCCTGGGCGCAGCCGGAGCCATGGCCCTGGTTTACGGATTGAGCCGCGTTCGGGCCGGACGCGATACCGACCGCCTGTTGCTCGCCGGTGTGTGTGTCGCGTACCTGTGCGCCGCCGGCGTGCTGCTCATCTTCTTCTTCTCCGACCGAGCGGTCACACTCGACACGGTCTTCTGGATGATGGGTGCCCTGGGACGGCAGCGGCCGCAGGCCATTTTCGAGATCCTGCTGGTGCTCGTGCCGACGCTGGTCTTCGTGGCGTGGAAACACCGGGCGCTGGATCTGCTGGCATTGTCGGATGATGTGGCGGCCACCCGCGGCGTCTCAGTTGGCCGGGTGATGTGGGGTAGTTACGTGCTGGTGGGGACACTGACGGCCGTCATTGTGGCGAACTGCGGCCCGATCGGGTTTGTGGGCCTGATGATCCCGCATATCTCCCGGGCATTGTTCGGGGTGCGGACACTGCCCCTGCTTTTGGGGGGTGCCCTGTTGGGAGCGGCTTTCCTTTCCCTGTGTGACGGGCTGGCGCGGCTGCTGCCGCAGGCGGACCTGCCCGTCGGTGTTGTGACGAACGTGCTCGGTGCGGCGTTTTTCTTCTACCTGCTGGCGACGCGGGACGTAGTACACACGGCGGCGCGGAACTGAGTCCGCACCGCCGACCCCGGCCGAGGGGGTACACCCGAACGGTGTGCGGTGCTACTCCCCTGCCGCAGCACCGGGAATCGTCTCCAAGCGCACAACGTGCTCAGCGCGTTCTTCGTGCCCGCGCCAGTACGCCAGGTTGAAGTGACTGATATCAAGGAAGCCGACCTGGGCCGCACCCTCGGACGGCGTGACGCGAAACATCAGCACGCCATTGTTTCCCCAGATGAAGACGTGCGGCCAGGGGCTGCGATTGAGGGTGTACACGCCACGGGCATCCGTGCGGCCGCGGTAATTCGGCTCCGCGTTGAATCCGCCGCCGGTGTAGCCCCGGCCCTTACCGACGAACAGCTCAATTTCGGCTTCGGCGACGGGGCGGCGATCGGCACCGACGAAGGTGAACATGTTGGTTCGGGGCACGTCGAAGAGATACTCCCCAAAGAGGCCGCGTCGGACGCCCTTGTCTCGATTGAGTGACCGCGCACTATGTTCACAGTAGAAGCGGTAGGTGGAGTCCCAGCGCTCGTGATTCATGCCGATCGCGCGATCGTGCGAGTAGTTGCCGTGGAACATCATGCCGTCGCGGTAGTCCGCCGGAGGCCGATAGCCGAGCCCAGGAATCGCCAGGTTCGCGCGCCCTTCGGCGACAATCAGGTAGTGGTCATTTCGTCCGAGTTGGTGACCGAGCTCGTGGTGCAGGGGCCATTCCGAACTGGTCAGCCAGCGGGGGGCGAACTCGTAGAAATTTTTCCCACCCTTGTTCTCGTCGGGCTTCAGGAGATCGACGGTGAAGCCCCAGACGCCGTCCACACCGCCGTTGACATTGTTGAACACCTCGGTCTCAGCGAGACCCTCGGGGGGCTCGTTCGCGTTATAGAACTGCGGGTTGTCGAGATCGACAGGCACATGCACACCGGGGGTGTGCATGCCACCGGTATGGCCCCAACCATCGGGGATTATGTAGACGCGGTCGAGCCGCACACGCTCCTCAATCCCATCCGGAGTCGAAGGGTAGATCGTGTCGCGGAACTCCTTGTTCGACTGGCGCACCTGAAACTGCGCCCAATCCGCCCAGTCGTAGCTGCCCAGGCCGTTGCGGTATTGTTTGAAGGCCGCATGCACACTCTCCTCGACGAAGAATGCGTACGACAGGGCGTCGGTCCGGTCGATGACCCAATTGTTTTCGCGGGTGATCTCGTCAAGCAGCCGATGGCGATCGACTTCGAAGGCGATGAAGTGGCGACCGTCCTCCCAAGGCCGCTCCAGCATGAACTCGACGGTTTCATTGGGTGCGAGCGGCTGCTCGTGCCAGCCGGACGCGATGTCCTTCCCGTCGAAAAGCCAGTGCCAGTCGAACCGCGCGATCGGTTGCGTGCCCGCATTCCGCAGGACGGCCGTGAAGCGCACGGTCTGGCCGGCCCGCGGCCAGCGCTGGGCACCGTCGTTGAGGATCTGGACCGGGCCCGTTTCGCCGACTCCCAGGACGGGGTCGTTGATATTGACGTACTTCGGCTGCAAGCCCGGGAAACGAGGTGTGCGAGAGATGTACTGCACCGATAGGTCGGCCTTGTCGGGCCGGGGGGCGTTCCAGAGCTTATCCTTGCCGATTGGGATGATCTCGTCGGCTGCCCATGTCCAACTCCCCGTGCCCACTGCCAGCAGCAAAGCCGCCCATCGCAAACGCATCGTCAATCTCCTTCCGGATTGAGTTGCGGGGACCGTGGCGAGCGTGACGGTCGCGTGGGCCCGCGCGATGCGGGCTGGATTGCCCACATCGGGGACCATGATAGCCGAGGATGGGCGTGTTGGGGTTGCCTGAGGCGCTTGCGCTGCGCCGGGAGGGGGTGTTCTGCGGGCGAAATCCCTGTCAAAGGCACAGATTCGTACCGCCGGGCTGGACGCGCAACCCGGGCTATTCGCTATACTTTGGGCGTGTTTGGACAAACCACCCATACCGACTTGCTCCGGCGCGTGAGTGCGGGTGACGATCCGGCGGCATGGCAGGAGTTCCATGACCGCTACGCCCAGCTCGTGACCGGATTTGTGCGACGCAAGGGGCTGCAACCCGCGGACTGTGATGACATCTTGCAGGAAGTGCTGATGTCGCTGACCCGGCGGCTGCCCGGCTTCCAGTACGATCCATCCAAGGGTAAGTTCCGTTCGTACCTGATGACGGTGACGGTCCGCGCGATTTGCAAGCGGCTGGCGCGCCAACGCGGCGAGGTCAATCTCGAGCACATTGAGGAGGCGTCGAAGGCCGCGTGCAGCGATCAGGCCACGGAGCAGGCCTGGGAAGTAGAGTGGCGCGATTACCACCTGCGCCAGGCCATGCGGACCATCGCGGTCGAGTTCAATACGCTCGACCGCCAAGCGTTTCAGCGCTATGCGATCGAAGGTGGCGATGCGCGGGAGACCGCGGAAGCGCTGCAGATCAGTGTGGATCAGGTTTACCGGGCCAAGTCCCGAATCCTCAAGCGACTATCCGAATTGATCGCGGACCAGGCCCGCGAAGAGGGCTGATCCCGGCCGTTAGCGGGACCCGCCCAGGCGCCCGGCGCGCAATACCATGCCCAAGGAAACAGTCTGGTACGAGGATCAGGAAGGATTGCTCGCGGCCCTGCGTGCGGGGAACCGAGAGCTGCCCTCCGTCCCGGTGATACCGGGCTACACGGAATTACGCGAGATCTCACGCGGTGGTCAGGGGGTGGTTTTCAACGCGATTCAGCAGTCCACCCGGCGCAACGTCGCGATCAAGATTCTGCAGCATGGGGCCTGGGCGGCACCCGTCCAACGGCGGCGGTTTGAGCGTGAAATCGAACTGATCGCCGCACTCGACCATCCCAATGTCGTACGGTTGTACGACAGCGGTGTGACACCGACCGGCCATCCATACTATGTGATGGAATTCGTCGACGGCATCGGGCTCGATAAGCTGGTCGGCAGCGGCGCGTGGGCAACCGATGGCCTCCTCGACCCCAACAGTGAAACGGCGGCCGTCCCCGCGCCGATTGACGAGCACTTCGCCCCCCTGCTGCCGCTGCCGGATGCGCTCGCACTCTTCGCAAAAGTGTGCGCGGCCGTGCACTATGCGCACCAGCGCGGCATCATCCACCGCGACCTGAAACCGAGCAATGTCCGGGTAGATGCGGACGGCGAGCCGCACGTACTGGATTTCGGCCTGGCCAAGGTGGCGGGCGAAGCACCGCCGGACGCCTCCGGCTTGCGTAGCCGCACCGGCGAGTTTATGGGGTCGTTGCCCTGGGCCAGCCCGGAAGCCATTGCCGGAGATCCACAACTGGCCGATGTACGGTCGGATGTGTATTCGCTCGGGGTGCTCCTCTTCCAGTTGCTCACCGGGAGGTTCCCCTACCCCATCATGGGCCCACTGCGCACCGTGTTGGATCATATCCAGCAGACGCCGCCGCACCGCCCAAGCACGTTCCGGCGGGACCTGAACGACGAACTCGACACGATCGTGTTGAAATGCCTGGCCAAGGAACCCGAACGGCGCTACCAGACGGCCGGAGAGTTGGGGCGCGATATTCGCCATTACCTCGCGGGCGAGCCCATCGACGCAAAGCGTGATAGTCTGCTTTACACGCTGCGCAAAAATCTGCGGCGCTATCGGGCAGCGGCCTGGGCGGCGGTGCTCGTGCTGATGCTTGCCACCACGACCATCGGCTTGATCTTCGCGTTGTGGCTGAGCGGCCGGCAGGCCCGGGCCCATGATGCGGAGCAGATCGCTGCGCTGCGGGCAGCTCTACAGGAGGCGGAGGGGCAACTCACCCGGCAGGCCCACTGGCTGGAAATCGTGAGGCAGACACTGCAAGGGGCGGCGGGAAGCGGGGGAATTTCATTCGAGGAAGCGCTGCGCGCCGAACTCGGGGCGGCGGGCTTCCTTGGGGTGGAGAGACAGAAACCGGAGACACACACGCCGGTCCAGACCCCGGGAAGCACGACCGCACCTTGAGGATGACCCTACTCGAAAGGCACTACTTCCAATGCCCCCGCTTCCGCGCCAAGTGCCGCCCGCGCCGCATCGATCCGCGACCCCTGACAGGTCAGCAGCAGTACTGTCGCTCTGCGTCGCGCTCGCTCCATGAGCAGGCGCAGACCCTCCACCAGGGCGACATCATCCCAATTCGCGAGCGTATCATCCAACCAGAGCGGCAGCATCGCACCGCGCGGCGACTCCAACACTTCGACGAGGGCCAGCCGCAGCGCGAGATACAGCCGGTCGAGTGCCCCGCGCGACAGGTGGCGCTGTTGCGTTCCCAGATCAAGTGTTGTGCCCGTCGGACGGTGTACGAGCAGCGGCTCCAGCCCGCGACCGATTTCAGCCAGATCATAATCGGGGAGCCAGCGTGCGAGCAGAGACGCGAGGGCCGTGTGCAACACCGGGGCCCACAGACCATAGCTGTCCGCCTGCACAGCGGTGAGTACGTCTACGGTGATGTCAATCGCCTGGGAGAACCTCTGCCCGCGCAGTAGTTCGGCCTGGAACGTTTCGAGCTCGGCGGTGAGTACAGGGATCCGGGCCGCGTAGCGCTGGCGGAACTCACGCGCGCTGCTGCGCCGTCGCGCGCGTTCCACGACCCGTTGCTCCAGTTGCTCGCGCAGCTCCCGAGTGACTGCCTCCCAACGATCGGACGGAATGGCGGCCAGTTGTGCCGCACTGTCCGTATGCCACGACTGGCTGCCCAAAAGCCGGTCGAGTGTCGCGCTCAACGCAGCGTGGTTGCGAGCCGCTTGTAGCGCAGCCCGCAGCGTGGGAGTGTCATCGGGGTCAGGACTTGCGGTGAATCTAACGGTTGCAGCGAGGCGCGCCCGCTGTGCTTCCAGGGTGTTCCGCGCCTCGTCAGACAGCAACCGGGCCGCGGCCACATCACACGCTGCGAGCACCTTCTGCCGCTCGGTCCAGCGCGCGTGCCGGGCAGCAAGCGCCTGCCGCGCAACCACAAATTCCTCCGGCGGAACCAAGGCGTCCGGACCCACGGGCGCAGCCACCGGGATGCCCACGGCGGCCAAACGTGCGATTACGGCCAACTGTACCGTGCGTACATCATCGCGGCGCTGCCTGCTGCGTGCCCGTTGGGCCGCCGTCGCGCGCGTGGCGCCGGCCAGAGACTCGTCAAGCAAGGCGGCCTGTTCGATGCGCGCCACCTCATGTCGCGCCATACGACCGCTCACTGTGCCTTCGGCCGGCGCGGCGCCGATCTGTTCCAGCCATGACTCCCACGGTCGTTGACGCTCCGCCAGCCGCCGGGCGGCCGCGTGCTCCGCGAGCGCGGCCGTGCGCCATGCGGCGAGGCGCCGCAGGGTCTCGACATCCTCTGTCCAGACCCCCTCGGACACCGCGTCGGAATCACCACAGGCCCGTAGCAACGGCAGCAATTCGCGTCGGATCTGGGCGCGTTCGGCCGCGTAAGTCTCGGCTTGCTGAGCCGCGCTGTTCCTCTCCCGTTGCAAGGTGGATAAGTTCCCCTTCGTACAACGCGCGGTTCGCCACCACAACGCTCCGGTGACGCACACGACCAGCAGCGCCACGAGCCCCCCCGCAGACAGCGCACCCGCAACGTTGCCATGCCACGCGAGTGCTGCCGCAAGCACGGCCGCGCCAAGTGTTCCGCTCACCGCGACGACCAGGGCACGACGTACACCGCGGATGTGCGCGCGCTGCACCCGTTGCAGGTCAGCGTCGAGACTCGCCATGCGCTGCGCCGCCCGTTCACCCGCGGTGCCGCGCAACCACACCTCCACGATCGACGCATCCTCGCCACCACCGGCGGGCAGCGTCTCGGCCTGCAGAACCGCGTGCAACGCCGCAAGGGTCGCCCGTGCCAGCCCGTTCCGTTCGAGGGCTGCCTCCGTGGCGGCCCGGCGATCCGCATTCTCGCGCCACGCCAGTTCATCTTCTTCCAAGAGCGTCAGTGCGCGGCGCAGGTCAGCCAGCAGCGGGACCAGTGGACGCACGGCCTGTACGGCGGCGCGTTGCGCTTCGCACTCCGCCAGGTGTCGTTCGGCGTCGCGCAACTCCTCCGCGGCCAGCGCCAGCTCGCGCCGCTGTTGCGCCTCCCGTTCGAACAGACGATGAATCTCCGTCACGGCGGCAGCGTCATAGTTCGCGACGTCCGCGTAGGTGGCGGCCTGGCTGCGCTGCTGGGCGAGCTCGGCCCGGCGCCGGTCATCTTCGGCGAGCTGGGCGGACACCGTGCGTTCGGCGGCCGCTTGCGCCAGGCGTTCCGCCGCCACCCGGACGGCGCGCCAGGCGTCGTCTTCCTCTTCCTGCGCACCAAGCTCGACCAGATCCGCCGCCAGGCGCACACGCTCGACCTCGAGGTCGTCCTGCTCCTGCCGCCGTACATCGGACGCCGCCTGCAAGCTCCGTTCCACGCGTGGCCACTGCTTCGCGTTGCGAAGCACGCCGTCAGACCAGTGCAGCAGGCCGGCCCGGTCTCGGTATTCCTCGATGGCTTGCCGTAGACGTTGTACCGCCCCGGCTGCCGATGCGCCAGCGACCGCCGACGTGGCGACGGCCTCAAGCTGCTGCACGAGCGTGGCGCGGTTCAAGGCCACGGCCGCGACATCCCCCTGCCGCACCAATGCGACCCGGGCGAAGTCGTCGCGCGAGAGGCCGAGTAGCCACTCGCCAGGCGAACCTGCACGGCTGCGCAGTTCATCCGTAACGTCTTGCCCGTCGCGGTAGACCGTGGTGCGTTCGATACGGGTACCGGCCGAGTCAAGATTATCGAAGACGATCCGCAGGCGTGCACTGCCGGTGTGTAGCGTAAGCGCCACCTGCGACGCGCCGCCACGCCAGGGTCGGAAACGCTGGCGAAGTTCACGCCCCTCTGCACGCTGGGCCTCCGGCCAGCCGTAAAGCGCCGCTTCGAGCGCCGCAAGCAGTGTCGATTTCCCTGTTTCGTTGCGCGCCACCAGCACTGCCAGCCGATCCGTCGGCAGCGCCATTTGCACCCGGTCGAGCGTGCCGAACCCACTGATCTCAAGAGACTCAATGCGCATCGTCAACGTACCCCCTGTGGTGCTCAGACTCCTCTGCGGAGCGCTGCGCCGCGAACGGACGCACATCGCGGCCGCGCAGTGCCAGTAGCCCGTAGTGTCGCGCCGCTCGCAGGAGCTCCTGCTCCGCGGCTTGGTCGGTCTGCTGCAGTCGAGCTTCAAGCTGTTCCAAGAAACGCCGTTCGATCGTGTCGCGCCCCCCCGGCCGGACCTGCAACGGCTCCGACTCGTCAATCATTTCAACGAAGCGAAAGTCAGCCGCAAGTGCGCTGGTGAGAGCTGTCGTGTCGAGCGGTATGGTGCTTGCTCCCCCCATTCGCACGAAAACGATGTCCTCCGGGCCGAGCGCGGCATGCGCGGCCGCCGTGCGCACCGCTGCCAGGGCCTGTTCCGGCGAGTCGATCGGTTCGTTCGGCACGACGTCAAGGCGTACGAAGCGCCCGGGATGGGGAAGATGCCAATGCAACGCGACACGGCCCTCCGCGACCTCCGCGACCAGCACTCCACCGTGGGGATCCTCACCCACGTCACCGGGAACGGGTGTGCCCGCATACGCGCCGAGTATTCGCCCAGGCACCTCGAGCGCGCGGCCCCGGTGGTAATGCCCGACGGCCGCATAATCGGCATCGAGATCCTTCAACTGCGGCAGCGTGAACGGCAGCGTGGAGCGCTGCTCCGCACGTGCCAGCAGCGCCCCATGGAACAACAGGATACGCAGCGGCGGCCGCGCTGGTAATTGCAGAGCGGCCAGCGGAGAGTCGGTCGCACTATCGTAGCCCGCCACGCAGTGGCCGAAGACCTGCGCCGCCCCGTCGGCAACGGACACGGGTGTGAATGCACGACTCGTGAAGATGTGCACGTTGGCCGGCCATGGTGGCAGATCGAGTTCACCCAGCAGTGCCGCGTTCCAGACGCTGGTTGGTCCGAGGGCGTCGTGGTTCCCCGGTACAACCAGCACCGGCCGGGCGACGTGCGCCAGCGCCTGCTGGACGGCAACAAGCAGCTCTTCCTCGACTTCCGGTCGATCGAAGAGGTCACCGGCGATCAGCAGCGCGGCCGCGTCGACTTCTGCCACCAGGTCACAGGCGTTGTGCAGGGCCCCCAGTGCCGCTGCCGCGAGCGCCGCTTGCAAGTCGGCTGGCAGGCGCCCGGCTCCCCAGTTGCGGCCAAGATGCAGATCCGAAATCTGGACGAATCGCACAGCCAAGGCACTCTCCTCATTTTCGGGTCTGTCATTCTAAACGCCGGTCCGGGAGCACCGCAGCGCAACCGGACGCGCCTGCTACATCGTGGCAACGCGCACCACGCGCGCCAGTTTATACTGGTGGGCACGGACCGCATGTTGAGCCGCGGCCCGGACATGGGAGAATGAACCGGCATGCGTATTGCAATCGACATCGATGGGACCATCACCCGTGCCCCTGAATTCTTCGGCTTCCTGGCGGCTGCGCTGCGCGCCGCGGGTCATCGTGTCTACATCATGTCATTTCGCACGGATGTGGACGAAACGCGCAGCGAACTGGCGGAATGGGGCATTCCGTATGACGAGCTGCACGTCGCCACAGCGCGGTTGATCCACGAGCACGGCTACTATCGGTGGAAAGGTGCGTTGTGCAAGCAGTTTGAGATCGATGTGCTTTTCGATGACATGCCCGAGGTGCTCCGGCACGTGGACAGCCGCACGATCGCAATGATGCCCGTGGATGGGTCGCTGGGCTGCGTCACGTATCAGGAGCCCGGGTTGCCGGCCTGAGAATCCGCGAGCCATTGCCGCAGGTGCTCAAACGGATCGCCCGCGGCCAGCGCGGCCGTACGATACACGTCCAGTGCGGCGGCCCAGTTTTGCCCGACAGCCGCATATACCTCGGCAAACACGGTCAGGTCATAGTTGTAGCGCTGGTTGCCCAGCAGCCAGGCGTTGTTGGCAGGTAATGCGGCATAAAAGGCAAACGAATCGGGAAAATGCAGGGCCGGTTGCACGTGCTGAATGAACTGCTCGCGTGCGGCAGCGTAGATTGCCTCGCGTCCTGCGATCTTCTCCGCGCGCGAAAGGGGTTGTGCATAATGCACGGCAAGGGCATTGTATAGATCGACGAGCAGGCCGTTGATGGCGTCGGAGTCGGCGTAGAACTGCCGCGCCACATCCGGCCAGCCGGACGCCTCGCCGAATTCGACCGCGAGAAACTCGATCGCACCCTGGCGTCCCACAAACGTGGCGAGCGACTCGTTAAAGGTGGTGTCGTTCGCGCGCCAGATGGTGTTGTGCAGCAATTCGTGGATGATCGTTTCCGTGAGCGAGAGCGTGCCACGGCGCAGCATCGGCGACCGTACCGGGTCATCGAACAGGCCGAGCGTGCTGTAAGCGTCCAGTTCGTAAGTGTACGTGTCATAGCCCTGCGCCTGCATCTGATGCTCGATGCGCCGCAGGTAGCCATCGTCGTAGAACGCGAGATAAGGAACCGTGCCGACGATGGGGAATGCCCATGTATACGGAACCAGGGCGTCCTGGCGCGCCGCAGACAGGTTCCATGCCAGGGGCGCACCGGAGGTATCAAAGAAGGTGGTGTACGACGCGCCGGCGCTCAGACCCATCTGCTCGACCGCGAACGTACGGGCACGCACGGCCAGGCGCAATTGCTCGGCATCCTTCTCTGACAACCGTCCCGCTGCGAGGACATCCACAATCGGTTCGGCTGCCCCCTGTGCCCCGAAGTGGCCGTCGGCCACATGCAGTACATACTCCACGCCATCACAACCCGCCAGGCAGCACCACATCACCCCGAAGGACAACGCACGGCTCCAGGCCGCCACCCGTATCCATTTTCTTGCCACCGTCTGCTCCTCGCGGGATGCCGCACGCGCATCGTGTACCATCGTAAGCACCCCCATCTGTCCCGTGGGCTATTCCGTGCTCTCGGTGCCTGTCGCCCGGTGCCCTGTTGGCCGTTCCGGGAGATCGGCCAGGCGCCGCACCAGCAGGGCAAGCACTCCCGCGGTGGGCACGGTGCGCTGTACATCCACTGTTTCGAAAGTATCGGCGGCTGTGTGGTAGTACATGGCGCCCGGCCCCTGGTCGCCGCCGAGTGACAAGGCGCACACTCCGCGCTCCACGAATGGGGCATGATCGCTCCAGGCCCCCGACCATGCCCGGATCTCGGGGCGAATTGCGAGGCCAGGCAGGTCGGCGATGAGGTCCGCAAGCACCGGCTCAATTTCCGGACAAGTGAACTGGCCGAAGTACTGCGGCGCACCCGGCATGTCGGTGTTGATCACCGCCACGATGCGCGGCAATTCCTCGGAATGCGCCGCCACGTAGGCCGTACTGCCGAGCAGCCCCAGTTCCTCGCCCATGAACCAGAGGAAGCGAACGGTGCGTTGCGGGCGCCAGTCGGCGGCGGCCAGCACGCGTGCTGCTTCGAGCACGACCGCTGAACCCGCACCGTTGTCGAGCGCGCCCTCGGCGAGATGCCAGCTATCAAGATGAGCGCAGAGGATGACGATCTCCTCCGCCTGTGGACCGTTCCCAGGAATCTCTGCGACCACGTTGCGCGCCGTGCCGCGCCAATTCTCGGCTGTCAGCTCGATCCGTATCCGCGGACGCTCGCCGGCCGCCAGTCGCGCCAGGAGGTCGGAATCGTGTGCGACATTCACGACGGGCTCCGGCCGCGCCATGTCATGGGCGTTGCCGATGATGGGCACACGGCCTTCCGGTCGCATGATCAGGAGCCCCGCCGCGCCGTACTGCAGAGCCAAGCGTGTCTTTGCGCTACGGGAGGGACCGCCGTCGCGAACGAGTACGAAACGCCCGGGCAGCGCCTCTGCAGCGGCCGCGAAATCCTCGGCCGTACCGCCGCCCGCCGCGACTACTTCCGCCTCGATGCCCCCCGGCGGCGTGGTGATGGTGCGTCCGAGGGCAAGAGCCCCCGGCAATACGCGCGGTTCCGCGTCGAGCAGCGTGACGGTGGTTGCGCCGGAAGTCCAGCAGTCCAGTTCGAAGGGCTCATACCAGACGCGCTCCAGACCATAGCCCCGCGCACGGGCGGCGACGTATTCCTCGCCCCGACGACCGTTGGGCGTACCACTCAGCCGGCCACCGGTCATCGCGAGGGCGCGCAAGTCGGTTGCAAAGGTTGATCCCAGCAGCGTCTCGCCCATGATCCAGCGCTCGAGCTGCGCTTCGCTAGTGGTGGGCAAGGTGGCGTGGCAACCGCCCAGCAGCACAGGAATACAGACAAGCAGTACGGACACGATCCGGTGTGAACCCGCTGGCTGTAGCACGTGCTTCTCCGAGAGCGCCTTCCGCGACCCGGGATGAGTTTAGGCGGCGACCCAGCTTCCCGCCGAAGGGGCGGGCGGGAGCACGGCCCCACGGACACGGCGCAGACGCGCGGCACGCGGCACGATGGCATATTCAGTCGAGACCGGTACGACAACCGCCGGTACATGTGCTGCGCCGTCGGCCGATGATGCCGAGTGCCGGTCCGCAAGGGGGACAGCACCGCTGGAGTCGAGCACCGCCGCAACGGCTTGCCGCACCTGCGGGATGCTCAGGTGACGTCCGGGACACGCGGTGCGACCCGTTACCTCACCGTGGCCATAAATGGCGGACGCCGGTACCGCACCCTCGCGGCACAGAGCCGCCAGCAGTTCGCGCAAAGTCTGCATCTGCCGGGCCGTGGGATGTGTCCGATCCAGGTTCCCGATCAGGCAAATCCCGATCCCATGTTCGTTGAAATAATTGTCCGGGCGCTGCACACCAAAATACCGGCCGGGCCCAACCTTGCAGTGCGCGCCGTGCTTCTGCCGGAGCCAGCGCCCGCCGATGTAGAGCCGGCCATCGGGATAGCCGATCCCGTTGCCGATAACGAAGTGGTAACCGAGTTCGTCCCAGCCGCGCTGGCGGTGCGCACTATCCATGCTCTGGGGCGAGACCTCCGCGACGGCGGAATGATGCACCACGATGGCCTGCCAACGACTGTGCTGGATACCACCGGGCACCGCCCGAATGGTCGTAGCAATCGTGCTGCCGGGAGGGTGCGCCTGTGGTGGCGGGGCCGAGGGTGGCACGAGCGGCGTTATGGTGGCCGGAGCGCGGGTCTCCCAGGTCGGCTGAGGCGGCGGACCGAGCGTATGTTGCGGGACGGGCGTGGCGCAGCCCAGCAGCAACAACGAGAACACCCCGGCGCAGACGGCCGCAATCCGTTGCATGGCGACTACCTCCCGGCACCTCCATGTGCCGCAGGGACGCACTATATCCGCAGGTGGCGCGCTGTAAAGTGCGCCCGATCGCCGAAACTACCGGGGGATGCTATACTTGCAGCCGGTGTGCCGACGCTGGAGGGTAGGCGCGGCGGCGTGCAGACAAGCTCATCATGGAACTGCACCGCATGAATGCCAACCGATTCGGACCGGATGACGACATGCAGCGGTGGACGCAGCGCGTCCGCAGCATCATGGACGAAATGCTCAACCGGAATTTCTGCTCCTACCGCCCTAGTGGCACATGGTCCCCCGCTATCAATGTGTATGAGTTGCCGACCGGCTACCTGATTTGCGTCGAGCTCGCGGGCTTGGATCATGAGTCCATCACCGTCGAGCAGACGGAGCCACACACACTCACACTGGCCGGTCAGCGCACCCGCCCCATCAACCGCGATTTACAGCAACCGCACAGCATCGAGATGATGGAGATCGACGAGGGCCCCTTTGTGCGAGAAGTCGAGTTCGCTCTGCCTGTCGATGCCCAGACCGTCGAAATGGCCTACGACCGCGGCTACCTGTGGATCACCCTGAAGAAAATCGCAACACCATGACGACCCCCGACCCGGATGCCTCCAAAGTCAATGCCACGCCCACCTCGAACAATGCCGCACCATCCGCGGGCCGTTCCCCCGGGGGTGATCCGCCACTGCCCGAACGCCTGCCCGTGCTGCCGGTCCGTGACATGGTCGTCTTTCCCGGTACGGTGGTTCCGCTGACCGTCGGACGTGAGAAGTCACGCCGCCTGATCGATGCTGTTCTGGCGGGGAACAAGCTGCTGGTGACGTGTACGCAGCGCCGCCCGGACATCGAGGATCCCAACCTCAACGACGTGTACCGCATCGGCACCGCGGCCACAGTCCTCAAGCTGCTGCGGATGCCGGACGGGACCAACAGTCTGCTCGTCCACGGCCTCGTGCGCGTCGGACTGGTCGAGTGGGTTTCCAGCGATCCGTATTGGCAGGCGGTGATCAATCCCCACGAGGACGACACCCCGGAAAAGTCGCTGGAGCTGGACGCGCTGGCTTTCACGGCGCGCCAGACGGCGCTACAGGTCATCGAGCTCAGCCCGAACGTCCCCGAAGAGGCCCGCGTGGTGCTCGACAACATCGAGAAGCCCGGCGCCCTTGCCGATTACCTGTCGGCCAATCTCTCGCTGGGCCTCGCGCAGAAGCAGGAGCTGCTCGAAACTTTCGACGTCGCCGACCGTCTGCGCAAGGTTACCGCGACGCTCAACAACCAGCTCGAAGTGCTGCAGCTTTCACGCAAGATCCAGTCGCAGGTCCGTGAACAGATGGACCAATCCCAGCGCGAGTACTACCTCCAGCAGCAGCTCAAGGCGATTCAGAAGGAGCTTGGTGAAGGGGACAGCCGCGCCTCCGAGCTGGAGGACCTGCGCCGCAAGGTCGATGAAGCGGGCATGCCGGAGCACGTGCGGCACGAAGCGGAGCGTGAACTCGGCCGCCTCCAGCGACTCAGTGCCAGTTCGCCAGAGACGGGTGTCATCCGCGACTATCTCGAGTGGCTCTGCCAGATGCCATGGGAGCGTGAAACCGCTGACAACCTCGACCTGAATCGTGCCTCGGAGGTCCTCGATACCGACCACTACGGACTGCAAAAGATCAAGCGGCGCATTCTAGAGTACCTCGCCGTCCGGAAGTTGAAACCCTCGGGCAAAGGCCCGATCCTCTGCTTCGTCGGCCCCCCGGGTGTCGGCAAGACCTCCCTCGGACAGAGCATCGCGCGCGCCCTGGGACGCGAATTCATCCGAATCTCGCTCGGCGGCGTGCGCGACGAAGCTGACATTCGCGGACACCGCCGCACCTACATCGGTTCCATTCCCGGCCGTATCGTGCAGGAAATCCGCAAAGCGGGCACCCGAAACCCGGTCTTCATGCTGGACGAACTCGACAAGCTCGGGTCCGACTTTCGCGGTGATCCCGCCGCCGCCCTGCTCGAAGTACTCGACCCGCAGCAGAATCACGCCTTCACCGACCATTATCTCGGCGTCCCTTTTGATCTTTCGAAGGTGCTCTTCATCGCGACGGCCAACCAGATGGAGCCGGTGCCTGCGCCACTACGCGACCGGATGGAAGTGATCGAACTCGGCGGCTACACGACTGCCGAGAAGCTTGAAATCGCACGGCGCTATCTTGTACCGCGGCAGCTTTCGGAGAACGGGCTGGCGTCGCGCCAGCTCACTTTGACTGACGATGCGCTCAAATTCATCATCGAATCACATACGCGCGAGTCCGGGGTGCGCAATCTCGAACGTACGATCGGCACCGTCTGCCGCGGAGTGGCTGCCAAGGTAGCCCGCGACGAGAAGGTACGCCGCACTGTGCGTGTTGCGGATCTGGAGGAGTACCTCGGCGTTGCCCGTTTCGATCCGGAAACCGAGCTCGCCGATGGCCTCGTTGGCATCGTCGCCGGCCTGGCGTATACCCCGGTCGGGGGACAGGTCATTTTTGTCGAGGCAGCGCGCATGCCCGGCAGCGGCAACTTCACGCTGACCGGCCAGATCGGCAGCGTGATGCGCGAATCCGCCCAGGCCGCCTTGTCGCTCGTACGCGCGCGCGCCTCCGATTGGGGACTTGAGTCCTTCAATCTGCGGGAGACGGACATTCACATTCACGTGCCCGCCGGTGGCATTCCCAAGGACGGCCCTTCGGCCGGCGTGGCGATGCTCGCGGCGTTGGTATCACTGCTCTCCGGGTACCCCGCTGATGCTCGTGTCGCCATGACCGGTGAAATCACGCTGCGCGGCCAGGTGCTCCCGATCGGAGGGGTAAAAGAAAAAGTCCTCGCGGCGCATCGGGCCGGTGCGCGGGCCGTGATCCTACCCCAGCGCAACGAGCCCGACCTCGTGGATGTCCCTACGGATGTCCGCAAAGAAATGCAGTTCATATTCGCGCGCCGTGTAGAGGATGTGCTTGCGGCCGCCATTCCGGATCTCAAGCAAAAGCGCCCGCCCCGCAAGCCCGTTTCCCCTCCGGGCGGAAAATCCCCCGCACGGACGGGCAAGAAACCGCGCCAATCCTTGGCACCGTCGAAACCGAAGAACGGGGGCGGTGGCCGGCGTGCCAATGGCGACCGGCGGTCCACAACACGTTCGGCCGCGGCTGCCCGGACGCGCTGAGCGCACCCGTTGTGCCCACCGGGGCGAACCCCGCATCCGGTGGGCGTCCCCCTGCCGGTGGGGAAAAGTCCCCGATTCGGAGATGCGGGCGCCGACTTAACCCGTTGTCCACAAAACAATTCCGCTTGAAGATGGGCGGGGCATGCCGTATCATGGCCGTCGGTCATGGGACTCTCGAAATACGCATCAATCGCGGCGTGAATCTCTACGCACTATCGAATGCAATGACTGGCCCGTCCCCCGATTGGACGGTGAGCTGGGGAAGGCGATGCAGACAACGATAACGAAGAAAGACCTGGTCGACCGAATTTCCGAGAAGACGGGCAACAAGCGTGTGCTTGTAAAGCGCGTCATTCAGCAGTTTCTCGATGAGATCGTCCGGGAACTCGGCGAAGGGAACCGCCTGGAATTTCGGGATTTCGGTGTGTTTGAGATCCGGCGGCGCGCCGCCCGAATTGCTCAGAACCCGAAGACAATGGAGAAAGTCCCTGTCCCCGAAAAGCGCACCGTGAAGTTCAAGGTCGGCCGGCTGATGAAGCAGCGGCTCTTCAGTCCGAAACATGCCCCAATGGCCGCTTCCGGCGTGACGGCGGGCCACGTGCACGCTCGTCACAGTGTCGCCGCCCATCCGGCGGTGGCCGCGCAGCCCGCGGCGGACTCGGTCTAGCGGGAGAGTCGCGAATCGGGGGGGCAGCAGCTCACATGTAAAGCGGCATGAGCACCACATACGCGATGAGCAGCATCGCGAACACCGCAACTGCAATGCCAGCAATCGTGCCCAGCAGCAATCCCGAAATTGCGCCGCCCCACGAGCCCTCGGCGGGGAAGCGCCCCGCGATCATGCGAAGGACCGCAGCCGCCCACCACACATAGCCCACAGCCAAGCACAGCCAGAAGCCCTGTGGCCGGAATCGGTCCACCCACGAAGTGTCAAACACGGGTACCCCGACCCCGATCAGGGTAGCCGCGGTGAGCGTCACCGCCTGGTGCCCGGCCCCCATCTTGAGCAACACCGGCCAAATGGCGGGCCGCCCCTTCGGCTCGTCGTGGCGCGGTGGCGGGGCAGAGGTGATGAGGGCGCTTGACCAGCTCCACTCGCAACACCGCGCACCGACCAGGGCCGCAATGCCGATGCAGAGCGGCCCCGCCGGCCGCGAACACTCCGCCATCCGAGGTAAAGCCCAAGAGTGTCGCTGGAATGGCAACCCACAGGGCGGACAGCCATACGAAGGTCCGCGCCCGGATGCGATCGGGCCGCAGGCCGCGTCCGAGCCGTGCGGGCTGAAAGTAGCTCATCCACAGCAAGTGGAATAAGCCGGCGGGGCGGCCGTCGGGCAGGAGGAACAGAGGAGTTTCGGGAAAATACGGCTTGTTTGGGTCGAAGCGGGTGCCGCACTCCGGGCAGCGCGGCTCGGACAGGCCGATGAGAGGGTAGTTACACGCGCGGCAACGCCGTGAATCGAGTTCTGATGGCACGCCGGATAGAGGCGCGTTGTCAGCGGCAGGCGCAGGCACGTGGGTCCCCTGTCGTTGAAACCAGCGCGCGAACGGCCGAGGGCGCGGGGACAGCGGCGGGCTGGGCCAGGCACGCCTTGGGACGTGCCAACCTAGAGGGCCACGCGAATCTTGCCCTTCCGCCACTCCTCAACCAGCGCGCGGAACTCGTCCAGCAGCATCGTCAGGCGCTCCGTCGTGATCAGCAGCGATTCGTAGAACTTGTCCTCCATGAGGAAACGCCCAACGCTGCCCTCGCCACGCGCTACAGTTGCGCTTATGCCATGCAGCGACGTCAACAACTGGTCGGCCTGGTCGAGCGTATTGACCAGGGCACGGCCCACCTCGGTCACACGCTGGTCAACGTTCTCGAGCGTGCCGTCGGCTTTCTGGGCAAACTCACGTGCATCGGCAATCAGCGCACGTGCCTCTTCGGCCGCCCCTTTGAGATCGCCAACCATGGCCTTGCCTTCGACGCTGATCTGGTGCGCGTTGTCCACGATTTCGCGCAGGCGACTCTTCACGTTCGGGTCCCCGAGCACCTCGTTGAAGTGCTTGACGGCCGCGTCGAGCCGTGCCACGGCACTCGAGATGTTGCCCTGTGGGCCACCTGGTGCATCCACCAGTTCCGGCGAAGTTTGCTTGAGCAGCAGCCGAAGTTCGTCCAGTACCGGGGTCAGTGCTTCGGCCGCATCCCCGATGTTCCGGGCCGTGGTCTCAAACGTGGTGACCATGGCCTCCGGAATCAGGGAATCGAGCGCCCCCTGCACGCGGCCACTGATCCGTGGAATCGGCACACCCGGTTCAAGAACTCCCGTACCCGGTGGTCCTGGCACTATCTCGATCGGCGGCCGCCCTTGTCCCAGCATGGGCGTCATCGTGCGGGCTGTACTGCCGACCGGCACGCGATACTTCTGGTCGATCGAAAGGCGCACCACCACGGCGGTACGCTCTCCCAGGACTTGTGCCGGGCCGGTGGACTTCTTCAATTTGCCTTCACTGTCCAGCTCGGGAACCGGAGCGCCGGGTTCGGCGAAACTCACCCCCTCAACTCGGCCGATCTCCAGGCCCTTGAAGATGACCTGGTTTCCGGCGCGGACGCCGGTCACACCGTCGAACTCAACCTCGAGCGCATACGTTCCGGTCTGAAAAAAGACCGGCATACGGCCAAAAAGGACAATCAGGGCACCCAGGGCCCCGATGCCAACGAGGACAAAAACGCCAACCAGCACATTACGGCGAGTTTCGTTCATACGCAGCGCTCCCGCTGGCGCTACCGGCGTGAACCGCGGCCCTTCGTGGTCGTTGTTGCCGGCAGGCGGCCGCATTGTCGGGCGACCCGTCGGATAGTACACTGCGGGACGCGCAAGGAGAATCCCATGGCAGACGAACTGGCCGGGAAAACGATCCTCGTGGTCGACGACGATCCCGATATTCTGACCGCCATTACGACGGGACTGGCCGACACCGGCGCCACGGTGCATACCGCCGCCGACGGCAACGCCGCCGTGCAAACAGCCGAGCAGCTCAAGCCGGACCTGGTGATCCTGGATATCATGCTTCCGAAGCAGAGCGGCTTTCTCGTGCTGGAGCGCCTGCGGAAGAAAACCCCGCGTAAAGAAGGCCCCAAGGTGGTCATGATCACCGGGAACCAGGGTCAGCGTCACAAGCAGTACGCGCAGTCGCTCGGCGTGGACGAGTACATCAACAAGCCATTCCGAATGGACCGGTTGCTGGAAGTTACCCACAAGCTGTTGCAGGACTGACGCCCCCTGCCCTGCTGGGTAGTCCCGTGCTCCAAGGGGAATACGCAGACTCATGGCGCCGATCGCCCCATCTGCCTGGCTCAACGCCTACCGCCGGGACCTGCGCAGTGCTCTCGCACAGGCGGCCGACGACGGTTTCCACGCGGTGGATGCGGCCGTAGCGCGCGAATTCCTCGATCCATCGGACTTCGGAGCCAGTGCGCAGCGACATCTACGCAAGACGTTGCGCGACCTGGGGCTGCAACTCGACGGACTCGCTTTGCTGACACCTGGCGCGGGCCTCGCCGACCCGCGCTACGCCACCGAGCGGATGGAACACCTGCGGGCGACGCTCACACTGGGGGTGGCGCTGGGGGTACCGCGCCTGACCGTTAACCTTTCCGGCTTCGACGATCCGCGGCACGACGGGCTCGCGGCCGAGTTGCTGGCCACGCTTGCGGAGTGGTCTGATCGGTTCGCGATGCCGGTGGCCGTGCATGATCCGGCGGCCAACCTCGACCAGACCGCCGGCCGCATCCGTGCGCTGCGTTGCCCGACGATGCTGCTGGCAGTCGATACGGCGCGCGATGTAACCCCCCCGGCCGAGGTGGCCACGCTGGGTCTGACCGGGGCGGTGCATCTGCGTGATGTGCGCCGGCACGGCGACGGGTTCGAAGAAACGGCTTTTGGCGAGGGAGATGTGGACTTCCGTACCTGGCTGGCCCAACTGGCGGGGGCGGAAGCTGCGCCAGGGTTGGTGATTCGCGCGGACAGCGCGCGCGCTGTTGACGCCCTGCGCCGTGGCCGAGAATATATCGCCGGTTTATGAGCGGGCGCTCCATCGCGCAGTTGAGAGAACTACGCACCGGACGACCCCTTGTTCGGCATCGTCATGTTCCACGCATGCAAGGAAGGCGGAAATGCTCTCCATCGTACTCCCAGTGCTGTTTCTGTTCGCACAGGAAATCCAGACCATCCCTGCGCAGCAGGGTGCACAACCGGCCGCCCCCGCCGTCGATTACACCCAGGGTGAGCTGCGGGCTGAAATCACAGCGATGCGGGAGATGCGCTTCAGCATTGATGATCCGGCCATGGCGGGACGCTTCCGCTCCGAACTGGCGCTCCAGGTCCGTGTGGCCGGCACCCCCCTTCCGCGCATCGTGCGGCACGGCAACCTGCTGCTGACCGAAGTCGTGGACGACACGGGCCACGCACTGGTGACGGACGAAACCTATTCCGAGGCCGATCGCACGACGACCCGTCCACAGGCGATTCCGCTGGCGCGGTTGCAGTCGGAGGGGCTGTTGCTGGCGACGCGCTGCGAAGTCAGTCAGCGCGGGGCGAAAGAACTGCGACGGCTACGCGGCGAGGTGCAGCTTTTCCTCGCAGACGAGGCGGAGACGGTGACGATCGTCAACCCGTTTCAATATGTCGGACGGATTGTGGAGCACCCGCGCCTGGCAGAGCTCGGAATCGAGATTGAAGTCGTCGCACCGGAGCGCCTCCAATCCACGCCACCAGCCAACCGGACAATTGTGCTTCAGTACAAATCCCGGCCGGAACAGGTGAAGAGCGCGCTGTTCTACGATGGCTGGATGCGGCAGCTTCCGGCGCGTGACACCGTTGTGCAAACGCGGGATGAGCAGAACGCGACGATGTTCTACTTTGACGTGGGCCAGATCAACAATGAGATCCAGCTCGTGTTCGAAGTGCATCCGAAGGTGGAAGAAATCCGCCTGCCGATCGACCTGACCAGCGTTGCGCTACCCTAGGGCAGCGCTGCTCCTGGCGGGGGGGGGGCCTCGGCGCGATGTCCCCTGCAACCGGGAGGTTACTCGTTTCCTAGGGTTCGCACCGCGTGGCAGTAGAACTCGTACGCAGCGTGTACCTCGCGCAGCGTGTCGCCCGCGAACTTCTCCAGCCACGCCCGCGCCAGTTCGAACGCCACCGCATTCTCGGCCACCACGCTGGCTGCGGGCACCGCACAGACGTCGCTGCGCTCGTAGTCGCTGCGCTCGGGTTGCAGTGTCTTGAGGTTGATGCTGTCCATGCCCTGGAGGAGGGTAGAAATCGGCTTCATCGCGCCGCGCACGATGAGTGGCTGTCCGTTCGTGATGCCGCCTTCGAGCCCGCCGGCGCGGTTGGTGTGTCGCACGAAGCCGAAGTTGTGTGCGGAACGCTGCGCTGGGTCGAAATAGATCGCATCATGCACCTGGCTGCCCGGCCGGCGTGCGGCCTCGAATCCAAGGCCGATTTCCGCGCCTTTGAACGCCTGGATGGAGCCCACCGCCTGCATGAGGCGGCCGTCCAGCCGCTCATGCCAACTGAAACAGGAGCCGATCCCCGGCGGGAGTCCGAACGCACGCACCTCGACGATGCCGCCGGCGGTGTCCTTCTCGACCTTGGCACGATGGATCACGCCGATCATCGCATCCACCACCGCGGCGTCCGGCGTGTACACCTCATTCGCATCGCGCGCTGCCAGCAGTTCCACCGGCGACAAGGTATCCGGCACAACCGCCCGCACCGGCCCGAGCTCGGCGACGAAACCAACGCACGCAATCCCGAATTCGCGTAACAGGCACTTCGCCAGGGCGCCGGCCGCGACGCGGCTCGCCGTTTCGCGGGCCGAGGCGCGCTCAAGCGTTTCCCGGCAATCGGGCGTGAGCCATTTCAAAGCACCCGCAAAATCCGCGTGCCCGGGCCGTGGGCGGTGAATCGCAGGCGCATCGTCAATGCGAAAATCGCGATTGGGGATCTGCATGACGAGCGGCGCACCGATGGTCCGGCCCTGGCGGACACCGCTCAGCACCGCCACCGCGTCCTTCTCAATTTTCATCCGTCCCCCACGGCCATATCCCCCCTGTCGGCGGCGCAGTTCCCCGTCGATCAGCGCGGTATCCACCGACAGACCAGCCGGCAGGCCCTCGACGAAGATCGTCAGCGCGCGCCCGTGAGACTCACCCGCCGTCCGGTAACTCAACGCTGCCATACGTGCTCCCAGCAACAGCCGTACGGCCAGCGGCCTCGGCTGCGCATCCTCATCGACCCAAACCCAGCGCTGCTTGCGGGTCCCGCCGGGGGCTCGCACAATGTTCCCGGGGGCCGCACGGCCAACCCGGCAGCGCCGCGGCGCGCTACTGGACCGATGACGTGATCATATGAGTACCACGCCACCGACATCCGGGAATCCTGCCATTCGCCCGTTACCCGTGCTACGGGCGATGGTTGACGCGATTGATCGCGAAATTCTGCAACTGCTGGCCCGCCGCAACGGGCTGATTGCCGACATCGCCGAGCATAAACGCGAGCACCGTCTACCGATCCGCGACGCCGAGCGCGAGCACGAGATTATCACCGATCGCCGTTCGCGCGGGCAGGCCCTCGGCCTGAATGCCGAACTCGTGGAGTCGCTGTGGCGGCTGATCATGTGGGCCAGCCGGGACCGCCAGGCCGCCCTGAAGGCCGAAGTCCCCCCCACAATTGAACCGCGTACCGTGGCGGTCATCGGCGCGTCGGGTGGCATGGGGCGGTGCCTGCTGCAACTCTTCGGGGACCTTGGCCATGCCGTGCTGGCGGCGGACCTGGACACGCGCCTCACACCGGCCGAGGCGGCCGCCTGCGCCGACGTGGTGGTCATCAGCGTGCCGATCAACGTCACCGAGCAGGTCATCGCCGAACTCGGGCCGCGCGTCCGGGACGATGCGCTGCTCATGGATGTGACCTCGATCAAGGCCGCGCCGGTCGCGGCCATGTTGCAGTACTCCACGGCCAGCGTGGTCGGTACACACCCGCTCTTCGGCCCGTCGGTGCATTCGCTGCAAGGTCAGCGCGTCGTCGTGACGCCCGGCCGGGGCGAGGCCTGGCTCGAATGGGTGCGGCAGATGCTGCGGGCCCGCGGGCTTGCGATCGTGGAAACCACGCCAATCGCGCACGATGAAACGATGAGCATTGTGCAGGTGTTCGTCCATTTCGCGACGGAGGTCATGGGCCGTACACTGGCCGCGCTCGGTGTGCCGTTGGCACACACGCTGGCATACACCTCGCCGATTTACCTGATGCAGTTGTTGCTCACCGGACGACACTTCGCCCAGTCGCCCGACCTTTACGCCTCGATCCAGATGGCAAACCCCGGGACCACCACGGTCGCGAATGCGTTTGCGCAGGCGGCTGAGGAGTTGCGTGACATCGCGGCCCGTGGTGATCGCGACGCCTTCGGTCGCATGTTCGCCGAAGTGGGTGCGTTCTTCGGCGACTTCCGCACACGCGCCCTCGAGCAGAGCGATTTTCTCATCGACCGGCTCGTCGAGCGCGCTTAGCCGACCACAGCAGCAACAGCGGCCCCCCGCGTCCGACGTCGCAGGCCAAGTCCGTCTTTGGATCCCTGCGTCCGTCACAGGAGCGGACGCGCCATGATCTTCGGCTGCGGACCACCGTGGGCACCGGACATCACCGCACGAAGCGGGCGACATAGTCCCGCGCCCTTTTCACGGTTGCCGCGATGCCGACCTGACCGCGCTCGATACTGTGCCGTGTCAATGACAGCGTCGGCAGGTAGAAGGCCTCGTTCTCCTGCTCGTCGATCCAGGGCTTATCCGGCCACTCATGCACACCGGTCTCGCCGTCGGGCGATGCCAGGGCGAGATAGCCACAAGCCCGCACGAAGCGTCCCGCCCATTTACGCACCAGCGGCGACTTGACGCGGCCGAATCCGGCGCGCCCGTCCTGTGTCTCCTCCCAAATCTGTACCACGGGCGTGAGACCGAGCAGCATCTCGTTCCACTCCTCGCCGGCGATCAGAATGTCGGGTTGGCATTCGTGCAGGTCGTAGATCAGCCGGCGGACGCCCTGGACCTGGTCCCACGCCGGGTCGTTATAGAAGACGTTGCAGGTCTCGTCGAGAAAGATGCCGTCGAGCCCGTAGGTGCGCACGAGGCGATCGGTCGCCTCACACAAGATCTCCCGCAGCGCCGGCGGCTCGAGCGCGATGTAGGCGTGGGCCGCATCCCCCAGGCCGTCGTGATCCCAGTCGATGTGATAGCTGTGCCGGTAGAGTCCGTTCCAATCCCGGATTACGTAATCCTTCAAGTGCCGCAGGTACTGCGGATGACACATGTTCACGGCCATGGCGTTGAGATGCGGCATAATGTGGAAGCCGAGTTGACGGGCTCGCGCGCAGAAGGCCTTGAAGCCCTCCGCGCCGCCCAAACCGGGGGAGGGCTCGTACGTCGGATAGTCGCGCATGTACCGCCCGTCCCATCCGATTGGATACAGCAGCGTGCGCTCGGCGGGGAACTGCTGAGCGAGCGCTTCAACGGCCCGCGTCATGCCGGCGAAGTCAAGGTGTACGCGACCGTTCCAATCTGTGTTGTGCAGATTCACGACCAGTCCGAGCCCGCGGGTCCAATCCGGCATGTCCGTCCGGCGGTCGAAGGCGGTTGCGCCGAAGGCCTGGCCGACGAAGCGCGCGTAGTCGTCGAGCAGGGTGTCGATTTCGGACCGGTAGCCGATCTCCCATTCGCTCGACTCGAACCGGTGCGTACGCTCGCGCAAAGAGGCATCCTGGAGTATTTCCAGGCGCATGCGACCACCGGTGCGCAGGGCGCGGAGTCGCTTGAACCGCCACGGATTCTCGTGGGTTACTACCGTGAAGAACCGCTGCTGTGCCTGCCACACGGCGAAACCCGTGCGCCAATCACGAGGAAAGTGCCACTCGCGCCAGGTGGCGTCGTCGAGCGTGATCTCCTCCGGCGCGAGCATCGGCAGATAGGGTAGATCGAGCGCGATTTTGATGCCCTTGATGGCATGTTCATGCCGCGCAGCCAGGCGAATCCGGATGCGTTCCCCTTCGTCCGCCAGTACCCGCACCCGCAATTCGCCGTGCGACGCCTCCCGCGCTTCACCGTCTTCACCATTCACCAGCGTCCGACAGACGTGCCAGTCACCCTCGGCCTCCCAGCAGTGTGGCTGGTAGAATGTGCCCTCACAGGTGTACACGGATAGATCGAGGGCGTAGGCGCCGATCTGCAAGCGGGTGCTCATGCGGAACCTCGTTGGGGATCCCCCGGAGACGCCGGTGGTGGGCCGGGCCGGACGACGATGTCCGGCGCTTGGGCAGCCGTGCGACCGGGTGCTGCGGGCGACGCAAGTCTCTTGGGCCGGGCATTATACCGGTTCATCCCGGTATAAAAAGTCACGCTATCCAGCGCTCAGATCATGGCCAGGGCCGCGGTCTCCGTGCGCACACCCAGGTTGGCTGCCGCGCGCTCCGCGAATTCCCGCGCTTCGTGCTCGGTGTCGTATAGACGAAACAGTGCGGCCCCCGAGCCGCTCATGCCAACCGGGCCGCCCGCGGTGTCGGCGGCGCGTACTGCCCACTGCTCCAGTTCCGGGAAGGCCGCATAAGCTGCTGGCGTGAGGTCGTTAAACAACAGCGGCATCAGGGCAGCCGCAGATCCCCCGGCGGTCTGTAAAGCCGCGAGGACCCTGTCGGCGGCCGGGTGCGCGGTGCTCGTCGCAAGCGAATCCCAAGCGCGGTAGACCGTTGGGGTTGCACAGCACAAGGGCGGCAACAGCAGCGTTACCCAGCCGCACAACGGCACCGCCACTTCGTCAATGATCTCACCACGTCCACGCACCAGGCACCGCGGCCCGTGAAAAAAGAGCGGAACATCGGACCCCAGCTTCGCACCAAGTTCGATCAGGTCCGCCTGGAGACACTCCAGGCCCCAGGCCTCGTTGAGCAGCAGCAGCGTCGCGGCTGCATCTGAGCTCCCGCCGCCCAGTCCAGCACCGGCCGGGATGCGTTTGTACAGCCGAAAGTCCGCTCCATGATTCGTCGCGCCGTGGCGCGCGAGGGCTCTTGCCGCCCGCAATACGAGGTTTGTACCGTCGGCCGGCAGGGTCGGATCGTCGCATTCAAACTGGTAACGGCCGTCTTCCTGCGGAACGACTTCGAGGGTGTCGCACAGGTCGATCCGGGTGACGAGCGACTCCAGCTCGTGGAAGCCGTCCGGGCGCGTACCCAGGATTCGCAGCGTGAGATTGAGCTTGGCAGGCGCGCTGCGGCGGTAGGTCGGCGTCGTCGACATGGGGCGCAGCATCGGGGGCGACTGTGCAGACGTCAAGCCAACGCCCGTAATGGCCGGTACCACACGATGTACAGGCCGATGCTCAGGAGCAGCAGTGCCGCCGCCAAACCCGCTGTGAGTGGCCACTGCCGTAACAACGCCACCATGGGCAGCAGGAAAAGCACGAGTTGCCAGGGCACGGCCAGCAGTAACGCCAGGAGATCCCGCCGGTTCTCGCGCTGGATCCCTGCGACCTCGTCCCGCGGCAGGTCAGCGCGCTGCGGATTCCACCAGCCGAACGGGCGCGTTGTGCGGAAAAAGTTCGCAAGCACGACACGGTCCACCGGGCGGGTGAGCAAGGACACAACGATGATCGCCAGCACCGCGGCAGCGCACAGCAGTCCGAAGGTCTGCCACTCCGAGAACTTCGTGAGCCCAGCGGCCCCCAGTACCCGGTTTCGCCCCTCGATCGCGAGCGCCACAATCATCGCGGTGCCCGCCCCGGCCGCGTAGCCGTAGCCGTTCATCCGGTACCAGTACCAGCGCATGCAGTTGGGCACGATCAGGCCTGCCCCGACACCCATGGTGAGAACGCTCCAAAGATCATTGACGCGATCCGCGCCGAGTGCCAACCAGACTCCGCACAGCACCAACGCGATGGTTGCCACGTATCCCGCCACCACGAGTTCACGCTGGCCGGCCTGCGGGCGCAGATGCGCCTGGTAGATGTCACGCACAAAGAAGGCCGAACCGGCATTCATGAACGAGCTGTACGTCGACATCGCAGCCCCCAGTAGTGCCACAAGCAACAGACCGCGCAAGCCGACGGGCATCATCTCCTGGATCACGATCGGCAGGACCGCCTCCGGGCTGGAGATTCGATCGGGTATGGTGAGTCCCAGCAGCACGAGGCCCATGATCAGGGGCCAGCGCACACTCATCAGCACGATCCAGATGAGTGAGATGAGCCCGGCCTCGCGTTCGTCACGGGCGGCGAAGAAGCGCTGTGCCATGTAGCCGCCCGCGCCCGAGAACCCGTCAATCACGGTCTTGAAGAAGTAGAAGCCGATGCTCAGCGCGAGCAGGGAGAAGCTTTCGTACCCCGCTGGCGGTTCGATCCGCGCGGGCGGCAGGAGTCGCAGCCAGTCGGCATCGATCACGTCGCCGAGGGTGCCAGGATCGACTGCTACGGCCGCCTTCCAGGTCACCACCAGCGCAAGCAGCAAAATCAGCACGCCCTGCACCACATCGGTCCACACGACGCCGTGCAGGCCCGCAAGAGACGTGTACACCATGACCGAGAGCATCAGCAGTATCGCGGCGCCTTCGGGACTGCCCCCCCACTCCACGGGCAGGTAGACCGAGAGAAACTCGCTCGTACCTTTCAGGAAGTACGCCAGCGCCCACACGAAGAAGACCAGGTTGAACCCGGCTGCAACCAGCCGTGCGACGGCACCCTGGGTCCCCGGCCCAAACCGGAAGGTCATCCAATCCGCGACGGTCATGCAGCCGGAGCGACGCGTCCACTTGCCCATGAAAGCGAGAAAGAACGCCATCGTCAGCACGATTCCACCGCGCAGCTCGATGAGAAACCCCTGGAGCCCGAAGGTGTAAATCAGGGAGACGATCAGCAGCGTACCGGCCACATCGATGTTCGAAGCCATTCCCGAGGCACCCAACAGCCACCAGCGCATCTTCCGGTCGCCCAGGAAGTAGCTGTCGATGTTGCGCCCGGCCCGTCGCGAGAGACCGATGGCCAGTGCAAACACTCCGACGAAGTACGCAGCAAGGATGCTGAGATCGATCCAGTGCATGCCCGTGACCTCGCGGTCGCCGGGCCTCTGCCCGGCCCAGGATGTGCGCCGTGCGGCGAGCGCGGTCCGGGGATCATCCCGCGGCAGATGCCGGTGTCAAGCAACGCGGGCACGACAACACCCGGTGGCCCACTTCCTTTCCGCGAGCTTCAGTGGTCGCGTAGGATACCGCCCACCATGTCCGCCCCGACGCCCGTCCGCCGAGCCGATGCCCTCGACGCCCTGCGCGGCCTTGCCATCCTTGGCATGGCGCTCTCGGGCATGCTGCCGTTCGGAACGCTGCCTGACGGCGGCACCCTCCCGACGTGGATGTACCACGCCCAGACGCCCCCGCCGGCACACCTCTTTGATGGCACGCTTGCCGGGCTGACTTGGGTGGACCTCGTCTTCCCGTTTTTCCTGTTCACGATGGGGGCTGCGATGCCCCTCGCGCTCAGTCGCCGCCTCGAAGTCCCCGGCGGTTGGTGGCGCCTGCCCGCGTACCTCCTGTCGCGGGGTGCTCTGATTGCCCTCTTCGCCTTGTACGCCGAGCATGTCCAGCCGTGGAAACTGAGCAACCCCCCGACCACACAGACGTGGCTCGTTGTCCTGCTTGCTTTCGCAATTCCATTCGCAATCCTTGTGGAGCTGCCAGCACGCTGGTCGCTGCACCTTCGCGGCGGCTGCCGCGCTGCCGGCTGGGCGGCCGCCATCACGCTGCTGGCAATGCTGCCGCACCCACCGGACGGTACGACCTTTGATCTGAAGCGGACCGATCCCATCCTGGCGGTGCTGAGTAACGTGGCAGTCGCGGGCGGTTTGCTGTGGGCGATTACCAGAAATCATGTCGGACTGCGGGTGGGGCTACTGGTCGCGTTGCTCGGATTTCGGCTCGCCGCCGGTTCTGACGGCTGGTCGCGGGCCGTGTGGAACTGGTCCCCCCTGCCGAGCCAGTACCAGTTCTACTTTCTGCAATACCTGGCGGTCGTGATCCCCGGAACGCTCGCCGGTGATGTGCTCCGTGAGTGGCTACGTCCGGCACAGCCGCCGGCTAGACCCCAGACACCAACACCCCGCGCTTTATTGGGCCGACCTGGTGTGCTTGCGCTCCTGATCCTGGCACTGCACGGCGTACTGCTAGGCGGTCTGCAAAGTCGACAAGTCACACTGACCGTTGTACTCACACTGGCCCTTTGTGCAGGTGCCATCACCCTGTTTGCCCGGCCGACAGATAGCACCAGCCGGCTCCTGAGAAGTCTCTGCGGCTGGGCGACCCTCTGGCTGGTAGTCGGTCTCATCTTTGAACCGTACGAAGGTGGGATACGTAAGGACCGCGCCACGATCAGCTACTTTTACGTCACCGCGGGGTTGGCCACCTACGCGCTGGCCTTCTTCTTCGTGCTGATCGACCACGGCGGACTGCGCCGACCGTGCGTTCTGCTCATTGCCAATGGACAGAACCCGATGCTCGCCTACCTCGGAATCCGCAACCTCGCCCCCCCGTTGTTGCACCTCAGCGGCCTGGAAGGGTGGCTCGTGAGCTGGACGCGGACACCGTGGCTGGGGGCGTTGCGCGGGATCCTGAAGACCCTCTTCCTTGCGGCTCTTGTGGCAATGTTTACCCGCTTGCGCCTGATCTGGCGGACTTGACGGAGAAATGTATTAGTAATAATACTAAAGAAGCAATAATAAATCTCGCCCCCGTTATTGACAAAGACCTGATCGACTGATACGTTTCATTCCCGCTGATTCGGACGGCATCGCGCGGGCAAGTGGCGGGCGGCCATTCAGCGTGTTCGGGCCCGGGTGAGAAGCTGCTCCCATCGACGACAGTGTGTCGACGACCTGCGCAGCGCAAGGAACCGTCACATTCCAGGATAGTTCAGGAGGAGAGAGCCGTGTTAGCTGTACGCATTTCGCTTGGAGTCGTGCTCCTCGCCGCCATCGCACCCGCATCGGCGCAATCACGATTCATCATCGCAGACCGTAACCAGGACGCCCTGCATGTGCTCTACGACGTCAATGGCAACGGCGTCATCGACGAGCCCGAGGAGGTCCGGACCTTCTTCAGCGGGGCCAATTCTAATGGGACACTCGGACCTCAGAATCCCACCTCCCTGGCGGTGGGACCTGGCGGCTGGGTGGTGTTCGGCGATCAGTTGAACCGTGCCGTGTATTTTCTGCGCGACCACGACTTCGACGGCAACGCGCAGGGCATCGGTGAGAGCATCGTTGCTGCCGATGCGAGCAATGGTTCCGGGGCAAGCTTTGCGTTCCCGACCGGCGTCGAGTTCGATCCCCGCGGTGTACCCTACGTGACTAACGCGGGTAATGCCTTTGGCCCCGACATGATCTACCGGCTTGAGGACTTGGATGGTGATTGGCGGGTACAGAGCCCCGGCGAGATCACGGAGTACGTGGGCGAGTTCGCCTTTGGTCCCGGAAACGGCCCCTTCAGCCCGCAGGAGTTGTTCTTCGACGCGAACGGGGTCGGTTTCCTGCGCGATTCCGCGACCAACACTCGGGGCATCTATCGCTTTGAGGATCTCAACAGCGACGGCCGCGCAGATGGCCCCGGTGAATTCACCCTCTTCTTCGACGGAACTAACGCGTCCGGTGTCCCCCTGCTCGCGGGCTTCGCGCTGGAGCCCGACCGTGTGCGTCCGAACGCCATGTACACGTTGCAGGTGGCAACGGGCGGTGTCGATCAACTGCTGCGAGTTCAGGACCTGAACGGGAATGGCAATGCGCAGGATGTCGGCGAAGCCGCGCTCGTCTTCGCAACTGCGGAAGCCAACTTCACAGCCATCGACATTGTGAGTCTCTACGACGGTTCCGTGCT
Source organism: Phycisphaerales bacterium (assembly GCA_016716475.1). Taxonomy (NCBI): domain Bacteria; kingdom Pseudomonadati; phylum Planctomycetota; class Phycisphaerae; order Phycisphaerales; species Phycisphaerales bacterium. Next base: position 893,568 of record JADJWG010000002.1, on the reverse strand, counting down.
CATGACGGACAACAGCGGCAAAGTCGTCATCCGCCTGACCGACCTGGATGGCGACGGCAACTTCACGGGGCCTGGCGAGCGCACCACCTTCTTCGCGAACACGCTTGGCTTGGTCACAGACATCCGACAGATCGCGATCTACCCCCTGCCGGCCGACCTGGACGCTAACGGCAAAGTGGAAGGTGCTGATGCGCTCTTCTTCTTCGATTGCCTCGGCGGCCCCGATGCACCGGGCGCGTGCGATCCGGCCCGGTCTCTCGCCAGCGACCTGAGCTGGGACGGGGCTGTCGACCTCGCCGACGCGGCGCTCTTCCAGCAGTTGTACGAGCTGTAGAACGGCGCAGGGAACCGTAAACAGCCAGGTCAGTATCCCGCGTCCCGCGCAGGACACCGACCTGGCAGGTGAACCTCGGAAGGGGATCGGCTACAGTATGCCCCTGCCCGATGGCGGAACGTTCGGCGGTGGGGCCGCCGCACCCGCCCCGGCCATCAGGAGGTAACCATGGCCGATTCCCCGCAACCACCGGTGCCGGACACACCTGCACAACCCTCCCAGGCACCCACTGCCTCGCAGGCACCCACAGACAGCCGGCGGAGTGCGACACGCCCGTCGGTCCGAGAAGTGCGTTTCGTCGCCTACCCTAAGTTGCTTTTCGTATGGCCGCTGATCCTGTTGGGGTTTGTGCTTTACCCCTTCTCCGCACCACCGCGGGTAGTCCCCACCGCCACCGCTGCGGAACAGGCCGCCGCAACCGCTGTGGACACGGGCACCGGTGTACCCCAAGACCCGGTTGTCGGCGGCTCGACGAGCGCACCGCAGCCGGCACGCATCAATCCACGGCTTGAGTGGATTGGCTGGCTGTACCTCTGGACGATCGTGTTAGTCGTTCTCACACTGGGGATTGATGTGGATCGCAACCGGGCCGCCTTCTTCATCGTGCTGCTCGGCGGCAGCTATGTGCTCGGGCTGTGGTTGCGCGATGTGCAGGGGTTTACGTTCTTTGGCCAGTTGTACACCTGGTTCGCCGCGCTCGACGTGCAGTACAACCGCACCTTCGGCTTTGCCTTGAGCGTGATACTGCTGGTGCCCTACACCGTCATGCTGTTGTGGGCGCGACTGAACGACTACTGGCGTATCACGCACAACGAATTCGAGCACTACTCCTTCGGGAAGATGAATGACTCGCTCGGCCGTGGTGCCAAGACGATCCGCACCGACTACCCCGATGTTTTCGAGCTGCTGCTGGGGCTCGCCGGAACCCTGATTGTCTTCAATGCAAGCGGCACGCGTGAACTCCGCCGGATTCCGCATGTGATGTTTCTGCCGCTGATCCGCAAGCAGCTCGACAAGATTCTCGAGCGCACCGCCGTATCCATCGGAGTCGAGTTCGAGGATGACGAGGACGGATAGGCGTTCGATGACGCGCGCCCCTACAACCGTCCGCAAGATTTCACTTTCTTCACCGCCTCTGACGTGGTATACCTGATCACCGGAGGCGGAACGAGTCCGGCGGTATGGGTGCGGCCACGCCGAGTTCCAGATGATTTGCCAACTTCCGCAGCAGGCCGAGCCCGCGGCCGGCGACCGCGCTGTTGCGGTGCGTCGCGCTCCAACATGCCGCGGGCCCACGGGGAATGAAGGAGTGGTTGCGATGGTAGAGAAACGAACACCGGGAGTAACCATGCTTGCGGCGCTCGCGCTGAGCTTTGCACTGGCTCTCAGCACAGGGGCGCTCGGGCAGTGGTCGGATGATGCCGCCAGCAACTTTGTCCTCGCGGACCGGACGGGCGAGCAGGTACAGCCGAAGATCGTCGCGACGTGCGACGGCGGTGCGTACGTAAGCTGGTTCGACAACGCCACCGGCGGGTACGACGTCTACCTGCAGCGGCTCGACGGACACGGCTTCGAGGCGTGGCCCCACAACGGGGTGCTCATCGCCGATCGATCATTCAGTTCGACCCAGGATTATGATCTGACCGTGGACAGCGCGGGCTACGCGGTGATCGTATACCGCGACGACCGCCTGGGAGGCGTACAGGTAGGCGCCAACCGGGTTGCGCCGGACGGTACGCTCGTCTGGGGCGCTGGCGGTGTCGTGCTGACCAACACGGCGCAGTTCATCGGCAACATTTACGTCGCCGCGACGACGACCGGCGATGCGATTGTCGGCTGGAGCCAGAACAACGACATCGCCCTCCAGAAGCTCAATCCGGCCGGCGTTCCGCAATGGCCTGCGGGCGGCCTCCTCCTGCCGGGCGCCCTCTGGCCGCTACGTGCTCAGTGATCTCATTCCCGCCGAAGACGGCAGCGTGATCGCCTACTGGGTCCGCTGGACAGGCACGCAGATTTTCAGCAACAAGCATCTGTACGCGCAGAAGATCCTGTCGGACGGAACGCTGCAAGGCGCCGGCCCGACAGTCGTGTTCGACGCCAACAGCGTGCAGAACGGTTACTTTCCGACGGGGTCGAGTGACAGCGAAGGTGGCGCGGTTTTCAGTTGGTACGAAACCGGCGGCAGCCGCCTCGCCTACGCGCAACGCGTTGACACCGACGGGATCGAGCTCTGGCCGCATGGGGGCGTGTCGGGCGCAGTCCCCGACCCCGGAAAGATCGCGATTGGTTCGGCGGCAGCGTACAACGCAGCCACGGGGGAAACCTTCCTCTTCTGGCCGATGGCCAACTCGAACCAGAGCCAATGGGCCGTGTACGGCCAGAAACTGCTGGCGGATGGTACCCGGGCGTGGGGCGACACGGGCGTGGAGTACGTTCCCTTCAGCGCGAACCAGCCGAGCAACCTGCAGGTGGTGCTGGCTGGTGACGGCGCCATGGTGGTCTACTCTGACCGTTCGGGCGCTGCCCAACTCGTCGGGATCCGGGTGGATGGGAACGGCGCGCCGACGGGTGCGCCGTTGGTGGTGTCGTCCACACTCAGCGGCAAGTCACGCCTCCAGGCCGCGCGGACCCGCGGCGGCACCACCCTGCTGGCGTGGTCTGACAGCCGCAGCGGCGCCGGTGATATCCTCGTACAGAACGTGAACGCCGACGGGACCCTCGGCCTGCCAGTGGTGATACCCGGCGATGTGAACTGTGATGGAGCGGTTAACTTTGGGGATATCTCGCCGTTCATCGCGGCGATCAAAGCGGGTGGGCCGGATCACTGGCCAGGGCCGTGCCCGTATGCCAGTGGTGATTTGAACGCCGACGGCGTGGTGAACTTCAGTGACATTGCACCGTTCATCGCCGCATTGAAGGCGTGGCCGCACTGCCCGTAGGCCCACAGCATCGGAACGGGGCTGGCGGAAACAATTTTTGCCGTCCCCCTGCAAGTAGTAGAAAACGCGCGACGGCGGGTGCGAGCAAGCCGGCTCGTACCCGCCGTCACTGCGCCCCTCAAACCCGCGGATCTGCATGCGCGCACAGTTCCCCAGTTCCGGCGATGTCTGTTAGAATGCGGGGCTTGTTCCAGCTTCACGAGGATCGCGGCACCATGGGACTACGCGTCTTCAACACGCTCGGCCGGCGGATGGAGGCTTTCGAGCCCCTCGAGCCCCCCCGCGTCGGTATGTACGTATGCGGCCCGACCGTCTGGGGCCATAGTCACCTCGGACACGCCAAGAGCTACATCAGCTTCGACGTCATCGTGCGGTGGCTGCGGCACTCCGGCTACCTGGTCAACTATGTGCAGAACATCACCGATGTCGGCCACCTCACCGATGATGCGGACGCCGGCGAGGACAAGGTGGTGGCCGAGTCCCGCCGCCGCGGCCTGCACCCGATGGCGGTCGTTGAGCTCTACTTGCGCAGCTATCTCGAGGACATGGACGCCCTGAATATCGCCCGTCCGGACATCATGCCGCGTGCGGCTGCGCACATTCCGGAGCAGATTGCATGCGCGCAGGCGCTACTGGCGCGCGGGCATGCCTACGAGGCGAACGGATCGGTTTATTTCTCGGTAGCGTCGAAGCCGGACTACGGCAAGCTGAGCGGACGGACCGTGGCGGAGTTGGAGGCCGGCGCGCGCGTGGCGGTACACGACGACAAACGGCACCCGGCGGATTTCGCACTGTGGAAACGCGCCGAACCCGGGCACATCATGCGCTGGCCAAGCCCCTGGGGAGAGGGGTATCCCGGATGGCACCTCGAGTGCTCGGTCATGAGCCAGAAGTACATCGGGACGACGCTGGACATCCACGGCGGTGGTCTTGAGAACCAGTTCCCGCATCACGAATGCGAAATCGCCCAGGCCGAAGCGGCGACGGGACAGTGCTTCGTGCGCTACTGGCTGCACAACAACATGTGCACCCTCAACGGCCAGAAGATGGGCAAGAGTCTCGGCAACGCGATTTCGTTGAAACAGATCTTCGCCGAAGGGCATCCGTTGCTGGAGCAGACCCTTGAGCCGGCGGTGGTGCGTCATTTCGTTCTGACCAGCCACTATCGCGCGCCGCTCGATTTCTCGAACGAGGCGCTGCGGGCGACCGAAACCGGGTCATACAAACTGCGCGACACGCTGGCCGAGTTGACACGGGCGGCCGCCCGCGCCGCCTCAGCCACGCCGCGCGCGACAATTCGCACCGCACTGGATCAGACGCGCACGCGCTTCGCCGAGGCCATGAACGATGATTTCAACACGGCCGCCGCCCTGGCCGGCGTGTTCGAACTGGCACGGCAAGTGGGCGGCTGGGCACGAGAGGGGGCCGGGCGCGAAGACCTGCTCGCAGCGGAGGCGCTCCTGCACACGCTGACGGGCAACGTGCTCGGCCTGCGTTGGCACGCGACCGAAGCCGGCACATCCGGAGAGCGGGACGCCTTGATCCAACTTCTGGTCGAGGTTCGGAAGGAGGCCCGCACGGCGAAAAATTTCGCGCTGTCCGACCTGATCCGCGATCGCCTGCGGACCCTGGATGTCGAGTTGAAAGACGGTCCCCATGGCACAACCTGGTAGCGCGCGGTGCTCTCATGCCGCCCGCTCGCCCCGGTCGGAGGTGGCCCGCACCGCGCGCCGGCCTATGGAGACTTCTGTTCCCCCCCCACCCTGATCACACAGCAGGATGCAACCGATGGCCTATGACACATGGAAAGTCGTCAATACCAGTGCTCAACCGCACACCCTCGGACAGTGGAACAGCGTCGCGACGATTTCGAACGGCTACCTGGGGCTCAAGGGCAACGTCGGTGAGCAGCGGGACGGCTACAGCGCCGTAACCCTGATCCACGGCGTTTTCGACGAGTTGGACATGTTCAGCCAGATCCGGGCGTCCAACCAGGAGCGGCGCTATCTCGACGCCCGCTACTTCGATACCGCGGGCAAGAGCCCGGCCGTCGCCAACCTGCCCAATCCACTGTTCGTACAGATCTTCGTCGGCGAGCGGGAGGTGTCGTTCGGCCGTGGCGAGGTACTGAATTTCGAGCAGTCGCTGGACCTGCGTACCGGGGTATACCGGTACGGTTACGACTTCCGCGATGGCCACGGACGGACGACGCGCATTGCGATGGAACGCTTCGCCTGTCTGCGGCACGCCCACCGTGTGTTTGTGCGGCATACGGTTACCCCTCTCGACCACGCGGCGCCGATCCGGATCCGCTCCGGGATCACCGGGCGAACGCATTCCAACACGACCGGTGAGCGGCAGTTCAAGGTGCGCGAGGTGTGGACCAGCCCGGCCGAGACCTGCCGCCTTGTTGCACAGACTCCCGCCCGTGAACACGAAGTGAAGATGGCGGTTGCCCACGTCCTGCGGGCCGGTACGCTGGTGGAGCCAGCCGTGGGAATCATCGAGCACGACACGGTCTACAGCTACTTCATCTGCAATTCCGAGCGCGGACAGCCCATCACTCTGGAGCGGCAGGTAATCCTCGCGTGCAGCGAGGACCTACGGCACGGGATCGTCGCGGATGTGGACCACGAGCTGCGCTGTGCGGCCGCCGAAGGTTACGATCTGGCGCTCGCGGAGCAGCGCCTGGCGTGGGAGGAACTGTGGCGGCGGTGCGACGTGGAGATTGAAGGCGACGATCCGGCACAGCTCGGATTGCGCTTCTGCCTGTTTCACTTGCTCCAGGCCGCACCGCGTTTCACGGATCGGCTGAGCGTGCCCGTCAAATTGCTGACCGGGGAGTATTATCAGGGCACCACCTTCTACGACACGGACGTGTACATCGTGCCGTTTTACACCTACACGCTGCCCGAGATCGCCCGGACCTGCCTGAATTTCCGGTACGAGGGGCTGCGCCACGGTCGGGAGATCGCGCGCGCGCTGGGTTACGAAGGAGCGAAGCTCGCCTGGCAGGCCGGACCCCATGGCGAGGAGTGCCTGGGCCCGTGGTGGCGCTTCACGCACACGAATATCCACATCAACTGTGATGCGGCCTATACGCTGATGCAGTATCTCCGCGTTACCGGTGACCAGCGCTATCTCGCCGAGCGCGGAATCGACCTGCTCGTAGAAACCGCCCGTTTTTTCGCCGCGCGTGCCGTGCCTAACGCCACGACCGGTCGGTATGACCTGCACGATGTCGCCGGCCCCGACGAGGGGCACTGCGAAAGCACGAACAACTTCTACACGAATGTGCTCGCCATCCGGAACCTGCGGGCCGCCGCGGACATGCTCGAGCACCTGCAGACGATCGATCCGGCCGCGCATGCGGCGGCGCTCCGGCGGCTGGCAGTCGGCGCGGCGGAACCGGAGAAGTGGCGCACCGTCGCCGAGGGCCTGACGCTGCTGTTCGATCCGCGAACACACGTGTATGAGCAGTGCGAGGGCTTCTACCAGCTCAAGCCGATCCCACCGGACCTGCTGGAAGACCGCAAAGTGTGGTTTGTAACGGTCTTCCCCTACCAGGCGCTGAACCAGCCGGACGTGGTGATGGCGCTGGTCATGCTGCGCGACGACTTCCCGGCGGAGGTGCACCGGGCGAACTGGCAGTTCTACAAAGACAAGAGCATGAACTTCTCATCGATGAGCTTCGTGCTCAACGCGATCATGGCGGCTGACGTCGGTGATCTGGAATCGGCCTATCGTGATTTCGTGATCTCAGCCGGGATGGATCTGGATGAGAACCTCACCGGGCGGAAAGACACCTACGCCGGACTGCATGGTACGGCGGCCGGCGGGGCGTGGATGGCGGCGGTGTTCGGTTTCGGCGGCGTGTGTCACTCGGCCCAGGGTCTGCGCATCACGCCGAACCTGCCGCAGCCATGGACGGCCCTGCGTTTCCACCTCGTTCTGCACGACACACCGGTGCATGTGGCGATCGATCGGCAGCAGGTCACACTGACGGCTGCGGCGGAGCCAAAGCTGGAGCTGCCGATCGTCGTGGCCGGGAAACAGGTCCTGTTGGAAAGCGGAAAGGCCGTCACAGTGCGTTACCGGGATTAGCCCTCCGTGGCCGAAGTTCCCGGAGTGCACGGACCTGCAAGCCCGGACTTGGCACGAGCAGCGCCGCGCCCGTTTTCAGCGCGTCCTGCGACGGCGTTTCTTCCCGGCGGGACCACTGCCGCCGCCGGCCGGGGCTTCGAACAGGTTGTCAACCGTGGTGCTCGTCTCGTTCTCGGGAATCACCACCGTGCTTTCGTCGTGCTCGAAGGCCGCTTCGAGTTCACCGTGCTCATCCTTCTCGATCGGCTTGCCGTCCTCGTCCAACTCGACATCGGCGTCGGCCGTACGAACGCGTGCGATGGCGTGCAGGTCCTCCATCAGGCGCTGTGTATCGCCGCCGGCCAAGCTCGTGAGCGCCAGTGCGACGTCGGGAATGTAGCGCTCGAAAATGTTGCGGCGCTCGCTCTCCAACTTTTGCTTTCGACGGCGGCGGACGTAGCTGGCGAGCTTGCGGCCACACTCCTGCAGTGCGAACTTCATCTCGCGGCGAATCTCGTCGTAGTCGGCGATGGCCTCCTTGCTCTCGCTGGTGAAGGGCACCCAGACGCTGGCCAGGTGGATCATGACAACCAGCGGACCGACCGGCAGGCCCCCGGCGGGCTGGCTGAGCGAATAGTTGCGCCAGTCGACTTCGAGCACGCTTTTGAAAGCGGCACAGGCGGACTGCTGGTAGAGCAATGGCACGCGATTGGCGAAGCGGATGATGCGGGCCGGCTGGTCACCCGGGAGGTTTCCGCCGTAGGCGAGTGCGATCTCGATCTGGAACGGGTTCCCGCGGTAGACGGTTGGACTCCGCGTGGTAGCGGTGAAGAACTCGGCCTTGACCTCCTTGAGTAAGCCGGCAAGCAGGGCGCGGATTCCGATCGGTGCGAGGCAATCGGTCGGTGGGGCCATCACCTTGGCGGCCTGCATGGCCTGGTAGAGGCGTTCGATGTCGGGGTTGCTGATCGTCCCCGGCGCGGCGCGGGTGCTGAGCTTGGCGGCGTCGCAGATGCGCTGCGCGACTGAGCCGGAAACACGCGAAAAGGACTCCTGCAGGAAACCGGCGAGCTTTACGCCCTTGGCCTCTTTCAGCAGTTTCATCAGCACGCCGAGTTCGATGCCATGCGGATGCGGCTTGATCTCGCGGGTCTCCGCCGGCAGTTCATCGCTGCCGCGCGGGAATTCGCGGTGCTCGCCAGTCGGGGCTGTGTAATTGATGAGCGCGTGCGGATTGGCGATGGCCGTCTGCTCGATGTACTCGTCCACGGACTGCCGGCCCTTGCTGTAGCTGGCGAGCAGCTCGATGCTCACTTCGGTGCCGCGGTCCCACGCTACTTCGACCGGTTCCTCCTTGATGATGTCGGGGCGGTTCTTGGTCGTGTCAATGGCGATCTGGAAGTGGTGGGCTTCCTTTTTCGGGCTGGTCCGTGAGGTGACATGTACGCTCTTGCCCGTGGTGAGCAAGCCGTACATGCCGGCTGCCGAGATACCGATACCCTGCTGACCGCGGGACATTTTCAGGCGATGGAACTTCGAGCCGTAGAGCAGCTTGCCAAAGATGTTGGGGATCTGCGCGCGGACGATGCCGGGTCCGTTGTCGCGCACCGTGACGCGAAACCGCTCTTCCGCAAGCTGCGTGATGGCGAGGTGCAACTCTGGCAGGATGCCGGCCTCCTCGCAGGCATCCAAGCTGTTGTCGACGGCCTCCTTCACGGTCGTGAGGAGGGCCTTGCGCTTGTTATCAAACCCGAGCAGGTGCCGGTTTTTCGCGAAGAATTCGGAGACCGAGATGTCGCGTTGACGCGTAGCGAGTTCCTCGGCCGTCACGACGCGCGGTTTACCGCCGCGCCGTGCTTGGGGAGAGGATGGGTGTTCCTCCGGATTGGCAACGGCGCGGGAAGCGCGGGCGGGGGGGCTTGGACGTCCGGGCGTCTTCATGGGCTTGGGGTCACTTCCGTTCACAGCGGTGGGCTTTGTTGCGGGAACGGGCGCGCTTGGGGGCATGTCTGGCTCGTCTACCGACGACCGGTGGTCGGTTTCGAGGTCATAGTCGGGCGTGTATTCCGCCAAGGTCACTTTCCCGACAGGAATGACCCGCGCGGGGGGTACGTCGAATAACGTCGGTGGCTCGGTGGCGCCCGTTCGGCGAGACTGTCGTGCGGCCATCCGTGGCTCCCGGTAGGGGGCAGTCTGCGGACGGTGGTCCGGGCACGCGGCCCACGCCGATCCTGCCAACCCAAGGCATGGTAGCAGATCGCTCAGTTGTGTACAGTAGTTGTAGCTCCGGGAGCACGCAGCATGGCCTTGAATTCGGACCAAAGGCGCCAATTCGTGGCAAGCAGTCACCCGCTGAAGCCCGTCACCACCCTGGTTGCAGGCCGCGTGACGGACGCGGTTGTGGCGCAGGTCCGACAGTGCTTTACCGGGCGCGCGCTGCTCAAAGTGCGGGTGCATGCCGAGTGCGCGGCAGCGTGTGACGAGGCCGCTCGGGATCTCGCAGGGCGTGTTCCGTGCGAAGTCGTACGCAGGATTGGCCGGGTTGTGCTGCTGTATCGGCCGGAGGAGTGAGTCGTGGCGCAGCGTGGCGGCACGGGCGGCCCCCATGCCGTGGCGCGAGGTAACCCATGAAGCGGTTCCAGAAGATCGGCGTGTTCCTCTTTCATCCACAGCACTTCGCGGGTGCACTGGCCGCGGCAGGGCGAATTGCGCAGCTTGCCGGCAGCCAGATGATTTACTGCGTGCATCCCCAGACGCCGGAGGAAGTCGACGGCGGCCCCGGCGCAGTCGAGGCCTTTCGTGAGAGCGTGCGGCAGCAATTGCCACCGGATGTGCATAGCATGCTCGAATTCGACATCCACCCCGGGGGTGGCATCCAGGACATCCTGACCGCGGCACGCCACCTGGAACTCGACCTGGTCGCAGTCGGACGGCGCATGCCTTCGGATGAGCCCACCGTGGCGATGCCCTTCGCGCGCCTGGTGCGAAAATCGCCGTGTGACGTACTGGTCGTGCCGGAAGGCGGCCGGACTCACCTCAGCCGTATAGTCGTAGGGGTGGACTTTTCCCCGCATTCGCTGCTCGCGCTGGAGGAGGCGGCGGCTTTGTCGCGTGCCGCCGCTGACAAGACCGGCCGCCCGGGGCAACTCCTGCTGGTCTCAAATTCTCAAATCGGTTACGGCTACGCCAAGCTCGGAATGACCCTTGAGCAGGCCATCGAGGATCGCAAACGCGTCATCGGCGAACAGTTACGGAACTTCATGGAAGATGTCGACCTCAGCGGACTGTCCATCGAGACCCTCGTCACGACGGGACCACACAACGAGCGCGCTTTGCTCGATGCGGCCATGAGCCGCAAAATGGACCTGATCATGGCCGGCAGCCGTGGAACCGGCTCACTCGTTCTCATCGGGTCGACTGTGGAGAGGCTGGTGCATGCGGCCGGTCTGCCAGTACTGGTCGTGAAGAAGAAGGGTGAAACACTCTCGATCCTCGACGGTCTCTTCGGCACGCGCTGAACCTTCCAACGGGTCACCGGCGCTATCCTGCAAGCGTTTCAATTCGTGTGAAAGGTTCTGGTAAGACTGGACACCCGCCCGGTCGCCCCTGACTATCCCATGGTGTCAAGGCACCGTCGGAGACTGCGTGTGCGAACCAACGGCGAAATTGGAACCCTGCGGCTGGCAGACCTTTACGCCCCGATCCAGGCCGATCTGGGCGCCACGCAACGGGTCCTTGCGGACGAGTTGATCTGCGATCAGCCCTTTATCAGCGATCTATGCCAGCATGTGCGCCAGTTTCATGGGAAGCTGCTGCGCCCCGCCCTCCTGCTGCTCACAGCTCGCGCGATCGGCGACGTCCGGCCGTCGCACCATGTGCTGGGGGCCGTCGTCGAGCTCGTTCACATTTCCACCCTGGTCCATGACGATGTGCTGGACGGCTCTGACATCCGCCGGCGCGCAGCGACCGTGAACCGCCTTTGGGGCAATGAGCGGGCCGTACTGATGGGCGACTTCCTGTACAGCCATGCTTTCCACCTGTGCAGCAGTCTGGACTCGCAATATGCAAGCCGCGTCATCGGCCAGACCGCGGTGACGGTCTGTGAAGGCGAGATGATGCAGGTAGCAAGCCGGGGCAATCTGGAGCTGACCGAAGCGGAGTACCTTGACATCATCACGCGAAAGACGGCGTCCCTGGTGGAGGCGTGTTGCCACCTTGGCGCCGTGTACGCCGAGGCGGACGAAGATTGGGTGCGGCGACTGCGGACATTCGGGAATGCGATCGGCGTGGCGTTTCAGATCGTGGACGATCTGCTTGACCTGACGGGCGATGAGGCGGAGGTTGGCAAGTCCCTTGGCCGGGATGTGCATCAAGGCGAGGTGACTTTGCCCGTGATTCACTATCTGCGCGAGGTTGGCCCCACGGATCGGGCGGCCATGCTGGATTTGCTGCAAAGTGACGGGGCCACCGCGCAGCGCGAGATCGGTGCGCGGCTGCATGCCGCTGGCAGCATCGCCTACGCGCAAGCCGCCGCCGGCGAGCAAATCGAGCTGGCCCAGCAGGCACTTGAAGTATTACCACCTTCTCCGGCACGGAATAGTCTGTCAGCCATGGCGGGATTCGTGCTGGCCCGGCGACAGTAACACCAGCGTAGGGCCTGGACCGAGGCGTCTTCAGGCCTGAACCATCAGGGGAGCGAAAAAGATCACCCTGACCAGCCACATTGGCCGCCGATTGACACCGGCAGCCCGCCGACAGCATCAACCCCGCTTTGCCCAGGGCCCGGTGATGGCCAGTGTCAGGCCATCGTGTTGGATGTTCAGGAAGAGAGTCGCCCCATCAGGGCTGAACGTGGCACCCGCGAGTTCCGAATTGCTCAGGGCATTGCGCCCCAGGGTGTAGATACCCCCCGCAGGCGTAACGCCGACCAGGTGCGCGGGCCGCTGCCCGTCCTCGCAGAGAATCACATCACCCCACGGTGCGATTGTAAGATTATCCGCGTTATCGATCAGTCCACGGTCGTTCGGCTCGCAGAACAATTCGACCGTGGGTGGTGCAGCATCCTCTTCGGGCGTGCCCTCAGCCGCACTTGGGCGGTAACGCCAGAGCTGTCCCGCTTTCGCCTGGCCACCGTTCGTGCAGGCGAAATAGAACTCGCGCTCGCCCCACCACATCCCTTCACCACGGGCAAACCGCGCCGCACCGGCCGCATGCCCGCGAAGACGCAGGTCGTCGCGCGGCGCCTCGATCTCGTCGATCGCAAGCCAACGTACCGCCAGCGGCGTACCGCTGTGGATCGTGGCCTCCTCCCAGTTGCGCGTATCGAGCCCCGCACGGTCACGAACGGCCAGCACCTGCAAGATCCCCCCTGCGTTCAACCGACCGCGCTCGCGTGGCAGGAAGCGGTAGAGCAAGCCATCGCTGCGGTCTTCGGTTTGGTAGACGATGCCAGTCTCCGGTGAAACCGCGACGGCCTCATGATTGAAGCGTCCCATGGCGCGCAGGGGCGTCGCGCGCGCCAGGCCCACCTCGGCTCGTGCAGGGACTTCGAAGTTGTAGCCGTGGTTGTGCTCGTAATTATCGTCCGCCAGGCGAACCGTCTCTTCGCAGGTGATCCACGTGCCCCACGGCGTCGGCCCACCGGCGCAGTTCCGCTCGGTACCCGCGAGACTGAGGTACTGCCGAATGACCCGCTGCTGGGCCGAATCCCACACCAGTGTAGTAGTGCCGCCCAGGCAGGGTTGCCTGCCACGCCCCGCGTCGAAAAGCAGGGCCGCATCAACACGCTTAAAAAGGTGATTCTGCGGGCCAAATGGGCCGCGGCGATGGTCCGCCGCGTCAAGTTCATGATTGCACAGGAGAATGACCTGCCCACCGGGCCCTGGAAAAGTGGCCATCGCGTCCGGCAACCCCGGAACGCGTAAGCCATCGACCATTTCGTCGCCTACCCGGGAGATCACGCGATAGGAGAATCCCGCAGGCAGATCAAAGAGGCCTTCCGGGTCGGGCCGTAGCGGCCCATAGCCCGGGACTGTACCGGAACCGGGCGGCACATCGTCTGAACGGAAAGCGAGCGCGAGTCGCGCGAGGCCACTGAAACCCAGGGTGATGCTGCTGGCGGCCCAAAGAAAATCACGGCGAGAAACGGCCATAGGAGCAGCTTCCATGGAAAGTCGACCCTTGCGGCGGCGTCACCGCCGCGCGCCTGCACCTTGTGAGCATTGTAGCGGAGTGAAGCGGACCACGACAACGTGTCACTTCAACGGAGCGGATGTGGCCCAGTGGTTGCGTGGGGCTGTCCCACACTGGATAATGTGACGATGCACAGCGCCGGGTGCGGCGCTGCTGTGCTATTCCCTGTGATACAAGGAGAACACCGACATGCCACGCATGATTCCCCTGCTTGTGATCTTCGCCTCAGCAGCGCTGTGGACGGGTTGTGCCTCGAACCAGTCCATGACCCATTTTGGCGAACCGATGCAGGTTGCCGCCACCGAAACACCGATCACCGTCGGCGAGCTGATCGCCAACGCGGAGAAGTACGAAGGTCAGACGGTTCTCGTCAAAGGGACCATCACCGCAATGTGCACCGGCAGCGGATGCTGGGTGCAGGTCGCCCAGAACCCCGATGATCCGGAAGAGGACCAGATCGTCGCGATGTTCATCTATGACCAAGCGACGCACGGCCGTGTCCCCGGCGAAGCCAAGGGGCAGCGCGCCATTCTTCAAGGCAAGGTGAAGTTCCGTGTGATCACCGAAGATGAGCGCAAGCACTACGCCGAGGTCGACGGAAAATCGGCCGATGAAATCGCGCTGATCAAGGGCTCGAAGAAGCGCGTGACCATCGATTGCCCGGCGATTGAGGTTGCAGGCGTGCAAAAGGCCGAAGTCAATGCCTGTCCGCACGACCACGATCACGATACGCACGACGCGCAGTCGAGCTGAGTCCAGACCCCGTTTGCTTACCATGACATTCGACGGCCGGTGCTTGCGCGACAGCGGGAGTGCCGGCCGTTGCGTCACGTACGAACTATTGCTCACCGGCCGCGCGGGCCATTCCGTCGCCGTACAGCCGGGCGTGCTCCTCGATGCAGAAGCGGTCTGTCATACCGGCGACATAGTCCGCGACGACGCGCTCCGTGCCGGCGGATGCAATGCGTTGTGAGAAGCGCGGCGGCATGCGGTGTGGCTCCGCAACGAGGGCGACGAAGACGTCGCGCAGAATGAGTTGGGCATGGGCATCGGCGCTCGTCAACAGTTCCCCTCGGTAGACGCGGGTCAACAAAAGCTGCTCCAATGCTGCAAGGTCCGCCTCAAGCCCGGCCGACAGGCCTGAATTCCCGGCGCGTACGGCGACGGATCGGCTGCCGACCTCCTGCAACACCTGCGCCTGGATCCCGTCCACCAGAGAGCGCAGGCAGCTACGCCAGACGGATGGTGCGTCTCCGGCGGAACCGGCGAAATGGGTCTGCCAGAGCACCAGCCCACGCAGATCCGACGGCTGGAGCAAACCGGCGTAAAGCGCATCCTGCAAATCGTGCAGCGCAAAGGTGAGGCGGTCGGCCAGGTCCACCACGCGCGACTCAGGCGGCGGCGGACCCACAGCGTGGAGCAGGTGTGTATCGGGGTGGTCGAACGGGGTCCCGTGACCCGCCAGGCAAGCACGCACAGCCCGGGTGAGATTCAGGCCTCGGAAGGCCGGATAAGGGTGCTCCAACTCCTCTACAATCCTGAGCGTGTGGCGGTTGTGCTCGAAGCCCCCGCACGCCTGGAGACAAGCTGCCAGTGCGACCTCGCCCGCATGCCCAAAGGGTGGATGCCCGAGATCGTGGGCAAGCGCTACCACCTCGGCCAGGTCGGCCGAGAGTCCGACCGTATGCGCGAGGCAGCGCGCCTGATGCGCCACTTCGAGCGTATGCGTAAGGCGCGTCCGAAAATGATCACTCTCCGGAGCAACGAAGACCTGGGTCTTGTGCTGCAACCGCCGGAAGGCGGCCGAGTGGACAATCCGCTGCCGATCCAGCGCCAGCGGAGAAAGTATGGTGGTGGTGGGCTCGGGATGGTCGCGGCGCAGGTCGTACATGGTGGGTGCTCTTCTTCTGAGTGATGCCAAGCTAACCGGGCAGCCGACCGGTGGAAAGGTACCGCTGTTTCAGGTGATTCTGGACGGGCCACCGCTTTCCCGGGTGGCGTGGGGCGGGTAGTCTCTCGCGTTTTCGTGAGGATGTAACGATGGGTTTGACCGCCGCGGTGAAACAGGTGAACGGGCGTCCCATGCTCGTTCTGAATGGCGTGCCGACGAACGAATTCTGGTGCTACGGGCTGCCGAATGCGGTGCCGGATTTTGTGGCGGGTGATTGCCGCATCTGCCAGTTCCATGTGCCCTATCAGAATGGCGAGCATTGGTGGGTGGGTTCCGGGCAGTACAACTTCAGCCCGATCGAGCGCCTGATTGATGAGTTTCTGGCACGCGCGCCAGACTGGTTGTTGATTCCGCGCGTGAATTTTGGTTACGCGGGTGAGGGCTGGTGGGCCGACCAGCATCCGGATGAACTCGCGGTTGGGCACGGGCTTGACGGCCGGCCTGTCGACTTCCGTGCCGTCCGGGTGCAGCCGATCGACTGTTGGCACTCGGCCGCGTCTACGGTCTGGACGCGCGATGCATCGCAGGCCATGGCGGATTTCGTGCGCCATTTCGAGCAACGAAACGGGAATCAGATCGCGGGATACCAGGTGGGGGCGGGAATCTCGGCGGAATGGTTCCGCTGGTGGAATTTCATCGAAGAGGTGTACGAGGATGCCTCACCGGTGGCGGAGCGGGGTTTCCGGTCCTATTTGGCCAGCATTTACGGTAACACTGAAACGCTTCAAGCCGCGTGGGGGCGGTGCGATGTCACCCTCGATACGGCAAAGGTTCCACATCCGGCCCGCCTGCATACCCCCACTGCCGGCTTCTTCCGCAATCCTGCAACAGAACGCGACATCGTGGACTGGCTCACATTCCTGAACCAGGCAAGTGCCGACCAGTTGCTGGCGCTCTGTGCCGCTGCCAAACGTGCCTGTGGGGGGAAAAAGCTCGTGGGCTCCTTCTTTGGATACTTCTGGCCGCACTGGAACACGCAGAACCCAGCCCGCAGCGGGCACCTGGCATTACGGCGCGTCCTGGCGTCCTCGGAGATCGACTACATCAGCTCCCCCTACGCTTACGACAATCGCTACGTGGACGGTGTACATCACGCGGAGACCGTGCCCGCTACGATTGAACGAGCGGGCAAGCTGCACGTCGACGAGATCGACACACTCACACACCTCGTCCAATTGCGCGAGACGGCCGGCTTGTGGTCACGCATACCGCCCACGGCGACGGAAAGCTGTCGGATGCTACAGCGTGACGGCGCTTACGCCCTTGGCACCGGCGCCGCGTGGTGGATGGACCTGATCCACGCACGCTGGTACGACGACCCGGCGATTCAGTCCACGTTACGCAGCATGCAGGCGCTGGCGCGACATATAGCGGATTGGCCGTGCTCCTCGCGCGCCGAAGTCGCCTGGGTCATCGATGATCGCAGTTACGCATACTGTGACTTGCGCAGTGACCTCAATGCCTACTTCACTTCGCTGGGGCGGCAGTTCGAGTGGAGCGCGCTGGGGTTCCCGGTCGACACGCTCATGCTAGACGAGGTGTCGGAAGTACGCCCCTACCGGGTCTATGTGTTCCTGAACGCGTGGTATGCCGACGCGGCACGGCGCGCAGCCCTGCACGCGCGGGTCCGACAGCCGGGCGTGCTGAGCGTGTGGTTCTACGGTGCGGGGTTCGTCGGCATGGATGGCGTTGACGATGCCGGTGTATCTGCAGTGACCGGCGTCACTGTACGGGTGCACCATGATCCTCTCGTGCCCCAGATCGATCTTTTGCCGCACCTCGCCGCGGAAGCAGGTGTTCCGCAACGGTTCGGCCCGCCGCTTTCGCTGGAGCGGCAGCAGGCCCTGAACGCCGTGAATCCGCGGGGCTGGGAAACGCGGGCCACACCCCTGTTCGAAGTGGTGGATCCGGAAGCTGAACCCATGGGGCACTACGTGACCGGCGGGGGGGTGGGCCTGGCCCGAGTCGGCCGCGACGGCTGGCACAGTGTGTACTGTGGCGCCCCCCTGCTGCCCGGTGCACTGCTGCGCCATCTGGCGCTGGCGAACGGCGTGCATGCGTGGTCCGACGATGGTGCCACCGTGGTGCAGCGCGGGCAGCTCGTCGCTCTTACAGCGACGCGCGCCGGCCGCTTTGCCGTCAGGCCACCGGCGGGAGAGAAGCTCGCACCGCTAAGCGAGCAGGCGGATGGCTGGAGTGAGGAAGCCCCGACCGCAGCGCTGGAAGTGGAGCTGGAAACCGGCGAGACACGTTTCTATCGCGTGCGTTGAAGCCGGGGGGGGGGCAGGCGTGCGAACGGTTCATTCGCACGCCCCGGCAGCCACCAGCAGGCCGGGGCCCTCCTTGCGAACGACTGTCGGCCACGCCCGTGCGGGGTCATACCACTCCGCCAGTACAGCGCGCCACTCTTCACAATTCCGGGCCGCCGCGAAGGCCATGCGCACGGCCTTGGTGTGCGGATGCAGCTCCGCATACTTGATGCCGAACTTCCGGAGGATGAGGGCCGCGGTCCGCTCGCCGTAAACCGCGACGGTCAGGTCGAAGTGCGTGCGGATGATGGCCCCCTGCTCCATGACCGACGGCGGTTCCGGCAGCGGGCGGCCGCTGAGCAGCGCTTGGGACTCGGCAAAGATCCACGGATTCCCGATACAGCCCCGTGCCACGGTCACACCGTCGACACCGGTGTGTTCCAGCATCCGTTGAATGTCGCGCGCCGTGAAAAGGTCACCGCTGCCGAGCACGACCCGGTCTCCCGCGTGCCGTTTAACTGCGGCGAGGAAGTCCCAGTTGCTCGGACCTACGTACTTCTGTTGCACGGTGCGGCCGTGGACCGTGATCGCTGCCACACCCGCTTCAAAGGCGGCATCGAAAATGCGAAAGAAGTTCCGCTCGCTCTCGGCCGTATGGTCCATGCCGCGCCGCATCTTGAGCGTGACGGGGACCGTGGGCGGCACCGCGGCCCGCACGGCCCGCACGATTTCGACGGCAGTGTCAGGGGTCGAAAGCAGGTATCCGCCGCGACAGCGGCCGAGGACTTTACGCACCGGACAGCCGAAGTTGATGTCCACGACATCGAAGCCGGCCTCGACCAGGTGTACCGCACCGGCGGCAAAGACCTCCGGCTCGGCTCCCATGAGCTGCCCCGCTACCGGGTGATCATCGGGGTGCATGGGCCCCAGGATCTTGCTGCGCACCTTGGCTGAAAACACGACGGACTTATCGAGAACGACCTCGTGCAGGCAGTACGGCGCACCAAAGCGCCGCGCCAGCAGCCGCATCGGCAGGTCGCTGTAGCCCGATAGCGCCGCCTGCACTACGGGAAACTCAAAGCTGAAAGGTCCAATGCGCAGCATGTTGCGATTGTAGCGAAGCCGGCGCGTCAGTTCCGCTCGTAAGCGGCCGCGGTGCTTTCTGAAGTTTGCCGACCCCCGTGCAAATCCGTGCCGGAGACGCTACCTTCCGGCACATTCGCGAGTCTGCAGCGAGTGGCTGTCCGGCCCGCGTCCTGCGTACACTTCTGGAGGCACGGCATCTCCATGGCATCGCTGCGCATCCACCTGCTGTCCCACGGGAATCCGCTCGGGCCCGAGGTTGTGCGTTTCGGCTTCGAGGATGTCGAGGACTACGTCACCTTCGTCGCCCAGCACCTCCCCGCACCGTACTCGCTGACCTACGATTTGAAGGTGCTGAAGGCCGTCGAGGAACCCTGGCACGGTGGCCGTAATGACGATGACGCCCGCGTCCGCGATCTTCAGAGGGCCCTCGGGGACAAGCGGACGGTGGCGCTCGTGGCAGCGAATGGCGGCGCCTACTTTTCGCGCCTGCTGCCGCACCTGCGATTCGATGTCTTGGCCAAGCGGACGGCGCCCTTGTGGGCCCTCGGTTTCAGTGAGATGTCGACGCTGGTGAACCTGGTGGCAAGTTACCGATGCGGCCACGGGATGTATTGGCTGTGTCCCAACTGGATGGGTTGGCGCCTGACGCCGCCGGAAGCCGCCCGGGCGGCGCTGGCGGAATTCTGGCGGGTCCTGCCAGAGCTCTTCGCCGGGCGTGTTCCGACGGAGACACAGCATGTACCGTTTGGCCCGATCACGGGGACGGTGCAGAGCGGCCGGGCACTGGCCGGGCGCATCCGAATCGCCGGCGGATGTCTCGCGGTCCTGGCGGCGGCGGTGGGTGGAACGGTCGGAAAGCGGCTGAAACCTGACGGGAAATGGCTGCTGCTGGAAGACGTGAAGGAATCTCCCTACCGCATCGACCGGCATCTCGCGGCCCTCAAGCTGGCGGGTTGGTTCGACCGCTGCGCCGGGCTGATCATCGGGGATTTCCACATGCTGCACGAGGATACGCAGCCGGCCGTGCTTGAACTGCTGAAATACCACCTCCCAAAGGCGCGGAAACTGCCCGTGGTGACAACTCGCAATGTCGGGCACGTCTGGCCCCTCGTACCGGTGCTGCTGAATCGCCCGGTGACACTGCGGACGCGCGGTCGCGAAGTGTGGATTGACGCTGCGGGCGTTGCCGCGCACAACACCCGTCGGCGTTCGCTGTAACGTAACCGGCTTCGCACACCTTTCGACACGGCGGCGACTTGCCGGGCTGCACAACTTTAGGTATCACGCACGCACACTGCTTGGGGGTCAGGTGACGCCCCAACGCGTCCCGCAAACGCAGGGTGAAGCATTGGACGCGCGAAACCCCGCTCGGGAGGTAACATGGTGACCCCACGCACAGTTCGCATCCGTCTCCGCATCGTCGGCGCCCTGTTGTGCAGCATGGCCGGGGGCCTCGCACTCGGTCTGCCCGGGTGCGGAACGGGCCGAAGCGACCGGTCGCTTGCACCCGAAACCGAGCGCCGCGCCGATGCGCTGCGCGACGAGGCCCGCGTGATGTTCGCGGAGGCCCGGGAGCGCGTGTTCCCTGCGCTCGTCCACATTCACGTCGTAACGGTGAACTACTGGGGCGGCAAAGAGGAGAAGGGGGCGAGCGTCGGCAGCGGGACGCTTATCTCGCGCGATGGTCATATCGTCACCAATCAGCATGTGACCAGCAACGGCCGGCGGTTTCGCGTCACGCTGACGGACCGGCGGGAATTGGATGCGCGGCTGATCGGCGAGGATCCGCTGACGGACCTGGCGGTGCTACAGGTCGACCCGGCCGAGTTCGGCCCCGATGCACCGGTGGCCGATTTCGGCGACTCGGATGTGCTGGAGGTCGGGGATTACGTCATGGCCATGGGCTCGCCTTTTTCGCTGTCGCGCTCGGTCACACTGGGCATCGTTTCGAACACGGAGCGGGTCTTCGGCGGGGAATTCGGCGGCGACGAAGTCGAGGAGCTGGAGTTTGAATCGGGCCAGCGCACCGGGCTGTTCACGAACTGGATTCAGCACGATGCGGCGATCAACCCCGGCAATAGCGGCGGACCGCTGGTGAACCTCCGCGGCGAGGTCATCGGCGTGAATGCGCTGGGTGGTTCGAACATGGGCTTTGCGATCCCGAGCAACCTTGCACAGCGGGTCGTGGCGGACCTCATCGCCCACGGCGCGGTCCCGCGCAGCGAGATCGGTGTGAGCTTCAAAGCATTGCAGCGCGCCGGTCGCGAGCGTGGTGTGCTGCTGAATTCGGTGGTCGCCGGTGGGCCGGCCGACCGCGCCGGGTTACAGGCGGGGGATATCCTCGTCGCCGTGGAAGGAGAGGAACTCGCAGTCCGCTTCCTCGAACAGGTTCCGCCTTTGATGAAGCGAATCGCCCAGGTTCCGGTGGGCACCGAGCTGCGCGTCCGCTACGAACGCGAGGGCGAAGCTCACGAGACCACGATCGTCACGCAGCCCATGCAGCGTGACCGCGGCGATGAAGCGGCTTTCCGCGCGTGGGGGCTGACGGCCATGGAAATCACGCCGAAGATGGCGCGCGATCGGCGCCTCGACGGTACTGCCGGGGTATTGGTGAGCAGCATTCGTTCCGGCGGGCCGGCCGCGACGGCAGAGCCCCCCCTGCCGTGGAGCGGGGCCGTGATCCGGGCGCTTGACGGACAACCGGTGCAGGATCTCGAACAGTTCACCACGCGCTACCGTGAAATCATGCAGCAGGAGCCGCTGCCCGAATTCGTGCTCGTTGAATTTGACCACCAAGGCCGCAACCACGTCACCCTGCTCAAGCCCAAGCCGGAGGACGACCCCGATTTGCCGCGTGAAGTGCCCAAGGCGTGGATCGGCATCGCGACTCAGCCGCTGCTGCGCGATCTCGCCGCCCAGCTAGGACATCCTGAGCAGACCGGCTTCCGCATTACGCGGGTCTATCCGGGAACCGTGGCGGCCGGCTCGGAATTGCAGGTCGGTGATGTGATCGTCGGACTCAACGGCACTCCGTTCCGCCTGCGCGGCCTCGAGGACGGCGCCCTCTTGTCGCGAGAGTTGCGCCGCATGGAGATCGGCGACGCCGCAACTTTGCAGGTACTGCGGGATCGCAGCGTGCTGGATGTCTCCGTCAAGCTCGAACCCACTCGCCTGCCACGCGAGGAAGCCCGGCGTGATCGTAATCGCGACTTCGAACTGACCGTCCGCGAGGTGACCTTCTTCGACCGCGATGAGAACCGCTGGACCGAGGAGATCGAGGGCGTCATCGTCGAGCAGGTGGAAGCCGCGGGCTGGGCGGGACTGGCCGGGATTCAGACCGGGGATCTCATCCTTCGCATCGACGGCAAGCCGGTGCGTGGCCTGCCCACCTACCGCAAGATCATGGCTGAGGTGACGGCCAACGAGCCGGTGCGCGTGGTGTTTGTCGTGTTGCGCGGCGTACGCACCCATTTCCATTTCGTAGAACCCGAGTGGCTGCCCACCGTTACCGAAAGCGAGACGAGCAAGGAGACCGACTGATGAGAAACCTGGTTGCACGCCTCGCGTTGACGGGTTTGGCTACGCTGCTTGCCGTGCCGGTCGTCCGCGCTCAACCCGCCCCCGCGACAGATGATACAACACCGGGCACCGTGGCGTCGCTGCAGACGGCCTTGGATAGAATGGAATCCGCCCTGCGCGCGGCGCTGGCCTCCGCGGAAACGGAGTTAGCTCGCCTGAAGCAGCAATTGGACGAGATGGAGAAGGCCCGCCTTGCTCTGCTGGAGGTCGTGACGCAGCAGCAATCTCAGCTTGCGGCCTTGCAGGCAGCGCAGGCCCCCCCCTCACAGGATACCGCAGAAGTCTACACCGCACTGCTCGCGAAGTACCGGCCGGCATTCGTCACGGTGAAGTACGTGCAGCGTACGCAGGGCCGTTTCGGCAGCTTCGACGGTGAGAATGAGATTAACGCGGTGGTCATTTCGCCAAACGGTCTGGTGCTGTGTTCAAATGCCGCACTTGGGCTGGGGGGGCCGGTTCCGCGGTCGCACGGTGCCGACTGACATCAAAGTGCTGATCGGTGATGACACCGAGGGGCGACCGGCGAGCTTCATCGCACGCGATTCTGAGCTTGACCTGGCCTGGCTCCAGATCAAGGACGCCGACGGTGAACAGTTTGCACACGTGGACTTCGCGACCGCGGCGGCCGCACACATCGAACCACGGCTCGGCGACCCGGTGATCGGATTGGGCGTGATGGGCAAGTTCTTCGGCCAGCACGTGCTCGTTTCAGGTGGACGGATCGTCGGCGTAACAGACCGGCCGCGAAAGCTGTATGTGGTCCGTGGCGGTCCGGACACCGATTATGGACTTCCGGTCTTTCTGGCCGATGGTCGCGTGCTCGGTGTCGTGACGATCCAGCGTCCCGACGAGGAGGAGACGAGCGGCAGCGCCTCCAATCTGATGGCCCGGGGGGGCGGCTTGATCCTGCCGCTCGAAACGGTGGTGCGCGCGACCGAGCGGGCTCAGCAGATTGCCCGGGAAGAGGCGGCCGAGGCCGTCGGCCGTGCGGAGGACACGGCGCCCGATTTGGCGGAGCACGAAGCTCTGCCGAACGACGCGGACGACGATGAGCCGGGAGAAGAAGAAGAATAGTCCGATTCGCGACCGCAACCGCTTTCGGAAAGCTTGCTTAGCACGGACGGCAGGGTGGACTACAGCTCGCCATGCGATCTCCGGAACTCTTGGCCGGACTCCCTAGGCAGGGTCGCGGCAGCAGACTATAATCCAAGCTGAAGCGAGCTGGTGTCGTGGTTTATCCGCGGCACCGTGTCCGCGTCGGGCTTCCGGGTCTTGCGGCCCGAGGTACATTCCGATCTACGCCCGTCCGCGGGCCGAGGGTCGCTGAGGCGGCCCTTTTTTGTTGGCTGCGCGCCCGCGGGTGGAGCGCGGCCATGACGAAGTACCTTGGGTGGCACGTTGTGCTGCCGTGTTCGCGAGGATGAAGGCATGAACCCCGATCTCATCCGGATTATCGACAGTATTTCCCGCGATAAGAACATCGATCGGGATTCGCTGATCGCCGACATCGAAGCGGCGATGATCGGTGCCATCCGCAAACACTACGGTGAAGAATCCGACGTTGTCGTGCAACTCGACCTGCTCAGCGGGAAGTTCCACGCCACCGTTGACGGCGCTCCGGTGGATGTGCACCTGCTGGGACGCATCGCCGCACAGTCGGCCAAGCAGATGATCATCCAGAAGACCCGTGAGCGTGAGCGCTCCAGTATTTTCGAGGATTTCACAGACCGAACCGGCACGATTGTCACGGGCAGCGTGGTGCGGAGCGAGGGCGGCAACCTGCTGGTCAATATCGGACGCACGGAGGGCTTCCTGCCGCGCAGCGAGCAGATTCCGGGCGAGACGCACCAGCCGGGTGACCGCATCCGTGTCCTGATCCTCGAAGTCCGGGAACAGCCCAACCAGGTCAAGATCATCCTATCCAGGGCCGCACCCGACTTCATCATGCGCCTCTTCGAGCTGGAAGTGCCCGAAGTGGCCGAACAGATCATCGAGATCCGGGCCTTGGCCCGCGAGGCCGGATACCGCACCAAGGTCGCCGTCAGCAGCATCGACTCCAAAGTCGACGCGGTGGGCGCTTGCGTAGGCGTGCGCGGCAGCCGCATCAAGAGCATCGTCGAGGAACTGGGCGGGGAGAAGATCGACATCGTTCGCTGGAATGAATCCAGTCAGATCCTGATTCAGAATGCGCTCAAGCCGGCCGAGGTGCAGGAAATCGCTTTGTGCTTCGAGCTTGCAAAGGCCACCGTGGTCGTGGCCGAAGACCAGCTTTCGCTCGCCATCGGCAAACGTGGGCAGAACGTGCGTCTGGCGTGGCGTCTCACGGGTTGGGATATCGACATTCTCACGCCGGCGGAATACACCAAGCATGTCGAGACGATGGAGCGTGTCCTGAAAACCGTGGACGGCGTGGACGATGTCGTGATCGAGAAACTCGTGGCGTTCGGCTGCATCTCGGTGCAGGATCTCGACGAAATCGGCCCGGAGCCGTTGGTGAACGGTCTGTCGTTCGACGCGGCGCTGGCCGAGCGCATCATCGAAGAAGCCGGAGAAGAGTGCATACGCCAGGAAGAGGAGAAGGAAGCGGCCGCCAAGGCGAAGGCCCTCGCTGACAAACTCGGGATCCCGCACCACCCCCCTGCTGCGGGTGACGATGGCAAGCCCGCGAGCGCCGCAGAGTCGCACTTTGAGCCGTTTCTGGAGCCCACGACGTTGAACGACACCGTGGGCAACCCGTGGGAGGCACACACCGACAGTCCAAATGGTTCTTCCATAGAGGCGCTGACGACGGACACCACGCCGCCCGCCCAGGCAGAACGGGGCTGGGATGAAGCTGGTGACGGTGCGACCGAGGAACCCCGCTCCGCGGCCGACTCTGACACCAGTGCACCGGCAGCCGTCGGCGATGAGGAGGAACCTGAGCCGCGGAGCGAATCCCCTTCGGTCTGAGCGCTCCGCCGTCTGCCCGGCGCCTGCACCTCCTACTCTATGCCGGTCGGCTCCCCCTCGCCTGGAGCCAGCTCCGTGAGCGTGCGATGCACCTGCAGCACTTCGACGCGGTCGTTCTCACTGCGTTCGGCCGCGCTATATGCGTAAGGCCGGACGGGTTCATTCGTCCCGACCCCAACCACTACGATGCGTTCGGGCGCCACGCCTTGGGCCATGAGGGCCTCCGCCACCGCCCTGGCCCGTGCCAGTGACAGATCGAAGTGATCGCGAAACGGGCTGCCTGCCACCGGGAAGCGGCTGGAGTGCCCGCGCAGTTCGATCTGCGTCTCGTACCCGCGCAGCTTCTCAATATACTCGGCGAGCAGGGCCTGATTGTCGGGACCAAGGGTGGCTGAAAGTTCCTCAAAACGGAACTTGCCGCCGATCGCGAATTTGTCCTCTCGGCGGATGTAAGTAACGCGCTGTTCTTTATTGCGGATCCCGGGGTCAGGGGCCTTCGCCCACTCTTTCGGCTGCACCGGGACGATCAGGATCTTGGCCAGTTCGACGTTCTTGGGGCTGAGCACCTGTTCGTAGGGGACGGATTCGAGCCCCCCGACGTAACCGAACGCTTCGCGGATCGCCTGCATGAAGTCGATGAAGCGATCATCCTTCTTGATCTCGCTCATCGAGAGCAATAGCACGAAGAAGACGAGCACATTGGTGACAAGATCACCGTACGTGGCTAGCCAGAGTGGGCAGCTCAGCTCCTTGCGAATGCGTTTTTTGAGCGCCATGGACCGCTCCCGCTCACCGCTCTTCGCTCGCCAGGCGCTGGCGCTGGCGGGAGTCGAGGAAGGCCATCAGTTTCTGCTGAACGATGCGGGGGTTATCACCGCTCTGGATACTCATCACACCACGGATGATCAGCAGGCGCGTGCTGACCTCCTCTGAACTGCGAACGCCGAGCTTGTCGGCAACCGGTAGGAAGAACACGTTCGAGAGAAACGAGCCGTAGAAGGTCGTGATCAGGGCGAGAGCCATGCCGGGCCCCAGCTTGGCCGGATCATCCATGTTGCGCAGCATGAGAATCAGGCCGACGATCGTTCCGATCATGCCGAAGGCGGGGGCGTACTTGCCGAGCGTTTCGAACAGGGCCTTGCCGTTGCCGTGCCGCTCGATCAGGGTCTCGACTTCCTGCTCCATGGCGGCCTGGATGACGGATGGATCCTGGCCGTCAATCGCCATTCGCAAGCCACGCACCATGAAATCGTCGTAGGCCCCGTCGTTCAGATGATTCTCCAGACTCAGAATGCCGTCCCGACGGGCCACCTCGGCCAACCGCACGAGGGTCGCCACATGCTCGACCGGGTCTTGCTCTCGAGTTAGGACGACCTTCTTCACCACCGCCAGGATGCGCAGCATGTTGCGCAGGGGGAAACACATCAGCGTCGCCGCCACGGCCCCGCCGAACACGAGAATCATCGAGGCCGGATCCACGAACGTGAGCACACTGCCGTTCAGCGAGATGGACACGAACAGCAGCAGCAGGCACGCCAGAATGCCGACGGTGGTCGCGATATCCATGTTGGGTCCGATACCCTGCACTTTGCCCAGCCCGGCACGCTCCGGCTGCAGGGCTGCGCATCACAATGGGTATCGACCCCCAGGTGCCCCCCATTCAGTTGCCCGCACGGTGCGCACCCAGCGCGGCCAGTTCCTGCTCCGCCAGTGCTCGCTGGGGCGCGCTTTGCAGCACGCCCAGGGCGTGCTGGAGGCGCTCCGTCGCCGTCTCCGTTTCACCGAGATAACGGCTGTAGAGCAGTCCGAGAAACAGCAGCACCGGCCCTGCGTCCGACGAGCCCGGATAGGCGGAGAGGAATGCTTCGTAAGCACCGGCGGCCTCCCGATAACGCTCCGCCTGGGCCAGATAATTCGCGATTTCGAGCTGCTGCGGGCGAGCCAGAGTCTGCCGTTCATCGAGTTCCAACAGCCGCAGGTAAGCCGTGACGGCCGCGGCTGTATCCCGTTTTCCCAACGCGGTGGCGACTTCTTCGCGCAGGCGCTCGATCGGTGTCAGCGGCACCTGCTCCAGTGGGCGCGAGCCGATCTCCTGCATCACGATCGGACGAGCGAGGACTGCGGTTGGATTGCCACCGGTGACTTTCAATCCCTGGCGGCGGCGCCAGCGATCCCAGAGCGCGACAAGGTCAAACTGGTTCCGTGGGAGAATGCGCGCTGCAAGCAGTACAAAGGCGACGACGAAGCCGAATGCGTAGCCGCCGAGATGGGCCGAGAAAGCCACCTGGGACATGACGCCCGCCTGCTGGGTAAGCATGTATGCGAGCACATTGTCCCACAGGATCAGCTTGAATGTAATCAGCAGCATGGCCGGCAACTGGAATGTGAAGATGAAGAACATCCAGACCAGCATCGTGATGTGGACGCGCGGAAAGAGCGCCAGGAACGCGGTCGTTACGGCCGCAATCGCACCGGAAGCACCGACCATCGGATTGTCCGCCTCCCAGGTGAACGCCACGCCCGCGAAGACGCCGCCGCCGAGATAAAAAAGCAGGTAGCCCAGCCAACCCATGCGGTCGCAGACCGCGTTGCCGAAGATCCACAGGAACAGCATGTTTCCCAACAGGTGCCAAAGATCACCGTGGAGGAACTGGTAGGTGACGTACTGGTACAGGTTGGGGCGGGCACCGTCGAGTGCGAAAATGCCGACGAGTTGCTCCCCGAGGCGCCCCCCGAATACGTGCGTTGCAAGGAAAACCAGCACGTTGAGAGCGATCAGCGCGTAGTTGGCGAATGGTACCTGGCGCGGCCGGTATTCGGTTCCGATCGGGATGAGCATGCGTTCCCTTCACGCGTCGCACGTCGTCCCACGCGCGGAACCACCGGGCGCGGACGAAGGCGCAGGTTGGATTCTACCGCGGGCGGTGCTTCCGGGCAGCCCGCGGAACTACGGGCACCGGAGGTGCAGGCCGGCCGCAGAAGGAACCCTCGCAAGCACAGCGTGGGCCGCCGATTGACTCCGGTCGCGACCACCATTAGCGTGTCCATTGGTGTGCGCTCGCAAGCGCCGGAGCCCCTACTTCGCACGAGATTCAGCATGGCGCGCCGTGCGGCGGAACTGATCCACAGCTACGCTCACAGCGCTCCGGAGGAGCGTCTCCGGCTGCTCGAGGAACGGCTGGCGCACTTCCCGCGCTGTGCGCTGACACGCTACCTGGCCGGTTGCAGCGGCTTTGATCACGGCCGGCCGGCCACCGCGGTACGTCATATGATGATCGCGCACCACGCCGACCCGCACCTGGAGTCAGCGGCTTTACTGGCGTTCGCGGGTCTCAACTGGACCAGCCAACCCGGATCACCGCTCCTGCGCGTGGTGTTGGAGACGTGGGAGGAGTTTCGCCGGCCCCTCTTCGACCGCTACCCGCTCGAGCGCCGGCTGCTGGACGCGTTCGCGGACCAGGGCTCCACCCGGGACGATCTGCCCGCATTAGCGCGACGGCTCTGGCGATTGCCGCTGGCGACGCTGCGCGCGCAATTGCGCGCGGCTCTTGACACGCGCGACGTGGAGATGTTCCCGTTGCTGGCGGCGACGGTTTGACAGAACTCGATGACGGAGTCGCGCGGCGGGGTGCGAGGGTAAAATGCTGCTTTCGGTCGTGATGCCGGTGTACAACGAAGAGCGGACGCTGTTCGAGATCATCCGCCGGGTGCTGGCGGTGCCGCTCGAGATCGAACGGGAACTGGTGCTGGTCGATGATGCCTCCCGCGACGGCACCCCCGACCTGTACCCGCTGCTGGAGCGCGAGTTTCCCGGGGCGAACATCCGCGTATTCCGCCAACCGGTGAACCAGGGCAAGGGTGCAGCGATTCGGCGCGGTTTTTCGGAGGCCCGCGGTGATATCCTGCTCGTTCAGGATGCCGACCTCGAATATGACCCCGCCGACTATCCAAAGCTGCTTCGCCCGATCCTTTCCGGTCAGGCCGATGTCGTGTATGGCTCGCGCTACCTGCGCGGGACGGAGAACCGTGTCCTCGCATACTGGCACACCCGGGTGAACGGCTTTCTGACGACGCTGTCGAACATGTGCACGAACCTGAACCTGACAGACATGGAGACCTGCTACAAGACGTTTCGGGCCGAGGTGCTGCACGGCCTGAAACTGCGCTCGAACCGCTTTGGGATCGAACCCGAATTGACCGCGAAGATTGCGCGCGGTGGCTGGCGTGTGTACGAAGTAGCGATCAGCTACAATTTCCGCTCGTACGCCGAGGGTAAAAAGATTACCTGGCGCGACGGTGTACAAGCCGTGTACACCATCTTCCGGTACGCCTTCGCCGACTGATTCGCCTTCCGCGGGAAGGCGTGCACCGAACCGCCGTACGCGGCCTGGTCATGATCGACACGCCCGTGAACATCTCGGTGATCGTGCCGACCTACAACGAGCGTGAGAATCTTGCGCCGCTGGCGGAACGCATCTTCGCCACACTCGACGCGCGCGACAGCGAACTGCTGATTGTCGACGACAATTCACCCGACGACACCGGTGGTGAGGCCGAACGACTGGCCGAGCGTCTGCCCGTCCGCTGCCTGGTACGCATGCGTGAGCGGGGTCTTGCGACAGCCGTAATCGCCGGATTGCGTGCCGCCCGTGGGCGCTATCTCGTGTCCATGGATGCCGACCTCTCGCATCCACCGGAGTCCATCCCTGCCCTGGTCGCTCCGCTCCGCGCCGGCCATGCCGACATGGTCATCGGCAGCCGCTTCACGCCGGGCGGGCGGGTTGACCTCGAATGGCCTTGGTATCGCCGGCTCAACAGTTGGGGCGGGCGGCTGCTGGCGCGGCCGCTCACGCCTGTACGCGACACGATGTCAGGTTTTTTCGCTGTGCGGCGCGACGACTTGAACCTGAACACCCTGCACCCGATCGGTTACAAGATTGCGCTCGAACTGATTGTGCGGCATGGTTGGAAGCGCGTGGTGGAAGTTCCGATTGCGTTCGCGGACCGGGCTGCCGGCCAGACCAAGCTGAACTTCGCCGAGCAGTGGCGTTACCTGCAGCACCTGGCGCGGCTTTACGTCTTCGTACTGCGGCAGCGACGGCGGGACCGCCATGCGTGCTGACACGCCATGGTCAGCACGCTGGTGGCGCGGCTGGGGGCCGCTGATCACCATTGCAATCCTCTACGGCACACTCCTGGCGGGTGTGGCTGCGAAACGCACCTCCGGCATCAGCCACCTAACCGACTACGAAGACGTCAAGGCCGCCAGCACGAGCGACTTCCGTGACTTCTGGTTCACCGCAAGGCACTTGCGGAACTACGGGCTGCTCACCGACGAATTCGGCGTGCACAACTATCTGCCTTTCTTCACGCTTTTCATGTTGCCGTGGAGCTTCCTGCCGCTGCCGCTGGCGGCCGGACTATTCACCCTGATGTCGCTGGGTCTCTTTGCGCTGACGGTCGTGCTGGTCGAAGCCCTCCTCGGCAATGGGCTCGGTCGACCGCGCCCGGCTACCTGGGCGGCCGTGCTGCTGGCGCTGCCGTATGTGCATGCCTGCCTCGTGGTGGGCAATCTCGGCCTGCTGCTGTTGTTCCTGGTGGTGGCGGCGTGGTACCTCATTGAACACGAACGCGAGTGGGAGGCCGGTGCGTTGCTGGGGCTGGGTGCGCTCATCAAACTGCTGCCACTGGCAATCGTGCTCTTCCTGCTGTTTCGGCGGCGCTGGCGCGTCGGGGGCGGGGCGCTCGCGACGCTGCTGCTGCTCGGGATTGTGTTGCCAACGATCGCGCTCAGTTGGCGGCAGACCGCCGACGGCCACGCGGCCTTCCTGCGATCCGCGCTGCACGAACACTCCGCGGTGGAAACGCTCACCGCGGCCGAGCCGCTCAAGACCCTGTACAGCAACACCTCCCTTCCGATGGTGGTGCGGCGACTGTTGACTCCGACGGACTCGAAGAAGGGCGCGGAGAATCCACCGCTCCTGGTGAACATCATGGATGTCCCGCCACCCGTGCGGGTTGGCGTGTACATCCTGATTGCAGCGCTGATCGGCGGGGCGACACTGGCCGTGACGTTTCGTGGGCCGCTGCGCTGGCCGCCGGATTCCGAAGCCGAGGTGCGGCGCCTGCGAGCGGTGTTCGGCGCCTGGTGCGCGGTGCTGCTGCTGGCCGCACCGCTGGTCTGGACACATTACCTGCCGCTCGTTTACTGGGTGCTGGCCCTGCTGGCCGACCGGGTTGAGCGTGTGCGGCGCGCTACACACCGGATCGCTGTAGTACCGCTGGGGGCGCTCTTGCTGTGGGGCGGGGCGATCGTGTCGCTCGCCATTCCAGCCGCACGGGCGGCGGGCGCGCCGCTTGCCGGCATCCTTGTGGTGTGGGGCGCCTGCCTGTGGCTGGCCACACGGCCGGACCGCGACGACCGGCGAATGCCACGCGTCACGCTCGCCGACGACACCGACGCACGGCCCTGAAAGCCCATCACAGCGGTGGTCGGCCCGCCTTGGGGCCCAATCGCCACGAGGTTCCACGCACCTTCGCTAGGTTGTCCACACACTGGTCACTGTGCACGCGGGACGATACCCTACCACGCGGCGGCGGTGCGTAGGCCGGAACGCTCTCGCTCGCATCCGTGCGCCGTGAGGAGGCCCCGATGAAACGCGCGCTCCATGCCATCTCCTTGCTTTCCATTGCCGCATTGCTGTTTACTGCCCCGGGCTGCTCGCTCACCGCTGTGCACACCGGCACGCTGCTCCGCGAGATGACGGATCTCACCCAACTCACCCAGTTGCCTAACCCGGCCTTCACTTGCCATCAGGCCTCCAGTTACGACCGTAAGTCGACGACCCCGGACGATTACGAGGGCTGGTTTGCCAATGCCGACTACGGCCAGTTCGTCGCCACCGAGGAACGCGACGGCCGCACGGAGCATGTGCTGGTGGACGTCGCCGGTCCTGGGACGGTCGTCCGTATCTGGTCGGCCAACCCGAAGGGCACGTTGCGTGTCTACCTTGACCACAACCCGACGCCGGCCCTCGAAGGGCCGATGGACGTATTGCTGAGCGGCCGCGATCCGCGCTTCCCGGAACCGCTGGCCGGCGTGCGTGCGCGCGGCTTCAACCTGCACTTTCCGCTGCCTTATGCCCGCCATTGCAAGATCACCAGCGACGCCGGTGGGTTCTACTACCATGTGAACTATCGTACCTATCCCCCCGGAACAGCCGTGCGCACCTTCACCGTGGCTGATCTTGACCGGGAAGCATCCTTGATCGCGGCCGTGTGCGCGGCACTCGCCAACGTCGGCCGGACCACCGAACCCCCACCGCAGGTCGCCATTGAACTGCTGCCCGGCCATCGCGAAAGGCATGAGTTGAGCACTTCCTTTCCGGCTGCGGTCGAGTCCTTCGAGTTGGTCGTCGAGGCGGAGGACCGCATCGCCGCCCTGCGCGAGACGCTGCTGACCATGACTTTCGACGGCCACACCACGGTCGCCGTGCCGGTTGGGGACTTCTTCGGCGCGGGCCCCGGCATCAACCCCTACGACAGTCTGCCGCTGGGCGTCACATCCGACGGAATCTTCTGGTCACGCTGGCCGATGCCGTTCCGCAACTCAGCGATCTTCGAATTTCAGAATTTCGGCCGGCAAACGGTGCGGCTGGGTGTGCGGGCACGCCCGATCGAGCGTCCGTGGACGAATCGTTCACTGTACTTCAATGCGGGCTGGCGCGTTACGCGCGATGTGCCGGCGCGTCCCTTCATCGACTGGAATTACGTCGGCATCCGCGGCCAGGGCGTGTTTGTCGGTGCGGCGTTCTCGGTCGTGAATCCCGTGGTGCAGTGGTGGGGTGAGGGCGACGAGAAGATCTACGTCGACGACGAGGAGTTCCCGAGCCACTTCGGCACGGGCACCGAGGACTATTTTGGATACGCCTGGTGCAGCAACGAGCCGTTCGAGCATGCGTACCACGCGCAACCGCGGGCCGACGCACCGGGCAACAAGGACACCAGCGCCGTGAATCGCTGGCACCTGCTCGACAAGATTCCGTTCACACGCAGTTTCCGCTTCGATATGGAGATCTGGCACGCGCGCGACAACATCGTGATCGAGGAATTGGCCGTCGCTACGTATTGGTACGCCCGGCCGGGCGCCACCAGTAATCACGCCCCGCTTGCCAGCGGCGAGTTGCACACCCGTTCACTGCCCGTGGCTACCGTCACCGGGGCCTTGGAAGGCGAGCGCCTCGCGGTGCGATCCCACACCGGAACACTGTTCCCGCAGGACGTCCCCGGGTGTAGTGGCAATCGGCACCTCTGGTGGCGCGGCGGCCGCGCGGGTGATGTTCTCGAGCTTGCGTTCGAACCACCGGCCCCTGGCCGCTACAAGGTCTTTGGCCGGTTCGTCAAGGCGAATGACTACGGGGTGTTCCGGCTGGCGATCAACGGTGAGGATGTGGCCGACACGGTTGATTTGTACAACCCAACGGTAGTGGCCTCGGAGGAGCGCTTGCTGGGCGCGTTCTCACTTCGTGCCGGGGAGAACCGCTTCTCGACGCAAATCGTCGGCCGGAATGAGGCCGCCGCGGAGCAGTACATGTTTGGGCTGGACTACCTGCGGCTGGAGCCCGTCGCCCAGCCGTAGTGGCCGGGGCATCGACGCAAACCGCACACGGGGCCTATGGGGTTGGTGCTGGGGCATCGGCTCCCGTTGTCTGTTGCCCCGCGCGGATGCGGCACGCGGCATCATCGGATGTCAGTCCGCCCAGCGGCGCCGGCACTCACCTTGTGGGTCGGTGAAGTTCCATACCGTCATGACCACTCGGGGGCCATTCTGTGCGAAATGGGAATCACGCGTTGTGCGCATGCACCGTGGCAACCAGAGCGAGGAAGTTCTCAGGTGGAACATAGTTCGGGATGCTGTTGCCCGAGCCGCACATGTAGCCACCGGCCACCGTCTGGGCAAGTACGGCTTCAACCCGCGCACGCACTTCCTCCGGCGTACCAACCGAGAGCAGATGGACGTCGATGCCCCCAAGCACCGCGATACGCGCGTGCCAGTGATCGTAGAATTGTTCCACCGGTTCGATCACGTCTTCAAAGCTGTGTTTCGCGTCGATTCCCGCACCTACCAGGTCCGGCATCAACCCGGCGGTATGGCCGCAGGTATGCAGCAGGAAAGGCCGGTCGTGCCGATGAGCGACATCGGCGAAGCGCCGATACCACGGCACCAGGTACTCGCGTACCCAGCGTGGGGCCAGCAACGGACCATGCTTGTGACCTAGATCGTCACCCAGCCACAGCGCACCGATCGCATCGAACTGGCAATACGCCTCCAACACCTGCTCAAGCAGTCCACCGACCCCGTCGACGACCGCCCGTACCAATTCCGGCTGTTTACGAGTTGCCACGAGAAAGTTCTGCATCCCCATCAAGTCCATCGCGAATTCGAGTACTCCGCCGCAGAAGCCCAGCAGCTTCATCCCGGCCGGCAAAGCATCAATGGCCGTATGCACCGGCGCAAAGTCAACCTCCGCCAGATCCGGCCAGTGAAAAACGTCCAGGTCCGCCTGGGTTGCGATCGGACCCGCGTGCTCGTCGGCCCAGGCCAAGCGCCCGCTGGGCGGCTCCGGATCGGTCGCATGCAGCCGCGTGATCCCCCAGGGAATGGGAGCTGATACCTTCACCGCGTCGAACCCAAGCCGATGGTGCAGCCGCACGTTCTGTCGCACGAGCGCGGCGGCACCGTCCACGGTTCCCGCTGCGGGTAGCGGTTCGCCCAGGAGCGCTGCGACCATCTGCGGATGAATCGCGAGTTCAATCAGGGGTACACGGTCGGTCGGCTCTCGGCGCAGTACACGAAGAAACGTCGTGAAATCCGGATCCGGGGTCGGCAAGTTTCGAACGGCTGGGTGCATCACGGCTGCTCACGAACTGCGGCGCCACCGGCTGCGGGCCGCGTGCCCGACAGTGTAGCGTGCCGTCGCTGCCGTCGAAACCTCCCGGCGCAACTCGCATGTGCCGTTCGTCAGGGTACGTCCGACCACAACGCATCGGGGTAGCGTAGCAGGGCCGAAGCGGCCCCCCGTTGCAGCACAAGTTCGAAGCGCGTCTCCGGCAGATCATGCAGTTCAAAAGCCGATCCGACCACGTCCACCGTTCGCTCTTCGTCCCCCACCCGCAACAACACCGTGGTACCTGCCGTGACCTCCCCTCGCAGCGAAGTCGCCAGCCCAAGCCCGAAGGACTCCGCATTCGTCAAAACCGCGAAGGGTAACTCCTGCTGCAATGCCCGGTGGAAAGCGACCATCGCGTTTTCCTCCGTGCGACCGGGCCGCAACCGGGCATTCTGCGTCATCATCTCACGAACAAATGTCCGCAACTCTCCCGCGCTGCGTTCTCGAAACGCAGGCGTGAACATGAGTCCCTCCGGACCATGACAACCCGCACAGCGTTGCTCGAAGGTGTTGATCGGAGTCAGCGTCAGGTCAGGGAATCCCTCGGGGGCGAGCTTCGGTCGCGCTACGGCCGGCGGCTTCCCGATCGCGTCCTGGGACGAGCCGTCCGAGCGCGCCCCGGAGTCGCCGCAACCCGCGCAGGCCACCAGTACAACGATGGTGAGCAGCGCGCCTAACGGAACTCCGCAGCGGGGTTGCCGGAGGTACAGCCGCTTCATCATGGGGTCCCCGTGTAGCGCAACCGGTAGATGCGGTGCCCGCCATCATCGCTGATCAGCAGGGAGCCATCCGGGGCCACCACACAGTCCACAGGCCGGCCGAGCACCTTCGGTTCGGCCGAGAGGAAACGCACATAGACCTGTTCGCCGTAGGGTTTGCCATCCTCGAACAGAACCCGCGTGACACAGTAGCCCGCCGGATCGGTGCGATTCCACGAGCCGTGGTAAGCGACGAACGCACTGCCCCGGACGCCGGGAAACTGCTCCGCGTCGTAGAACACCATCGCGTTGGGTGCCCAGTGCGCACCGGTCAGCCACTGCGGCGAAATCGACCGAGCGGCCAGTTCGACGATGTCTTTCCGGTCCATGAATTCGTAGCGCGGGATGCGTTTCCCGACGATGAACGGGTGACCATAGAACCCCCCCTGCTCGTACCGGTTCATCTCGTCAGGCGGATTCAGATCCGTGATGGGCTGGCCGGCCTGCGCTCTGCGCTCCAGCACACCACCGAACCAATCGCTGCCGTGGTCCATGCCCCAAATCTCATCAGTGCCTGGGCGCACCACCAGCTTTTCCGTATTCCGCAGCCCGGAACAGAAGAGCCGCTCGTCGGTGCCGTCGAGCGCGTAGGTCCAAATCTTCTGCCGCGGCGTGTCGGTCTCATCATTGATGTTCCCGCTGTCGCCGATACTGGTGTAGAGACGGTCGCCATGAATCAGCAGAGATCGCCACCAGTGTCCGCCACCGCTCGGCAGGCGCCCGGCCGGAATCATCGGTTCTGTCACATCCGCGGTGCCGTCATCGTCACGATCCTGCGCGCGGAAGATCGCCCCGCTCTCGCTGAACCAGAGCCAGCCCTCGTGCCAGCAAAGTCCATGCACGGACCGATGCCCCTGCACGAAGGTCGTCACCCAATCCAAGTAACCATCGCCGGTCGTGTCCCGGCACGCCTTGATCTCGCCGGCGTTCGGCAGTGATACGTACAGCGTGCCGTCGTTTCCGAAGGCCATGAATCGTGGTGCGCGAATCGTCGCTTCCGCCACGCTCAGCGTATATCCCGGTCGCACCCAGACGCCCTCAGGCACGCGCCGCCCAGGTTCGTCTGCGGCCCTAACCGCGACGTTCACCAGCCCAAGCCCGGCCATGGCCGCGCATATGCCGAACGTGGTTCTGTTTCCAAGCACGCGTGAATCTCCTTCATTAGCGGCCCGAACGGAACTTGGCGTTGGGCGCCCGCTGACGGGACACCACTCGCAGGTCTCTATTGTAGGGCACAACCCGCGACGGACCAGCGGTGCGGAGCGAAACTGCCACCCACTGACGTCACGCGTCACTTGACCTCCGCACTGGCGCGCTGCACAGTGTCCACGCGAGACTGCATCCGTCACGATCGGGCCGATCTGTGCGAGGACACTTCAGATGCGCTTACTGGCAATCACCGTGCTGAACCTGCTGATGCCGACTGCGCTGGTCAGCGCGACGGAGGACCGCGTACCGATGCGCAGCGAGATTCCAACGCGTTATACGTGGGACCTGACCCTCACCTATGCAGATGAGCACGCGTGGGAAACCGATTTTCGTCACGCCACAGAGCAGATCGCGGCGCTGCGTGCGGCGGTTGCGGATTCGGCCGCCACTCCTGTCACTAACGTCGCGGAACTCGACAAGTGGCACACCCTGCTCGAACTGCGCGAGGGGGTCCGCTGGCGTGTCGACAAGCTGGTCGTCTATTCCCACCAGCTCTCCGATCAGGACACGCGCGACCAGGCCGCCCAGGCCATGAAGCAACGGGCGGCTGCACTGCAAGTCGCGTATGCCGAGGCCACCGCCTGGATCGAGCCCACGCTGCTCCGCCTGCCGGCCGGCGAACTCGTTCGCTGGTCTGAGCAGCATGCCGGTCTGGCCGTGTACCGGCACTATTTCAACAATCTCGAACGGCAGCGCCCGCACAAGCTGTCTACACGCGAGGAAGAATTGCTTGCAATGGCCAGCCGTGTGACCGCCGCACCCTATAATTTCTACAGCACGCTCCGCGGTGCCGACCTGGTGTGGCGCAGCATGACGCTGCCCGACGGCAGCATGCGACCACTCAGCCACGGCCGCTTCGATCAGGCCATGCGGTCCAGCGACCGTACCGAGCGGGAGGCGGCCTTTCGGGCGACGATGGCAACCTATGGCGCGATGCGGAACACCTTTGCCGCCGCCCTGAGTGCCGGGGTGCAGGCGAACATCTTCCACGCCCGGGCCCGCGGCTTCACAACCCCGCTGGCAGCCACGCAATTTCCCGATCAGTTACCCGAGTCGGTGTATCGTCACCTGGTCGAGACCGTCAGCGCACATCTGCCCCTGCTGCATCGCTGGACACGTCTGCGCCGGGAGATCCTGGGACTCGACGCGATTCACAGCTACGACCTGTACCAGCCGCTCTTCGAGCGTGGCGCGCGCCTGGTTCCCTACGATGAAGCGGTCGTGATGATCGTGGCAGCGCTGGCACCGCTGGGCGAAGAGTACGTCGCACTCGCCCGCCGCGCGTTTGACGAGCGTTGGGTGGATGCCCTTGAGTCGCAGGGCAAACGCCCGGGCGGCTACTCCTGGGGGTCGTACGACACACCGCCTTATATCCTCGTGAACTACAACGGAACGGCCCGTGACGTGTCCATCCTGATGCACGAATTGGGCCACTCGCTGCACAGCTACTACACCCACACGACCCAGCCGCGCGTGAACGGCGACTACAGTCTGTTCGTGGCCGAGGTGGCGGCGATTTTCAACGAGCTACTGCTTCAGGAGTACCAGCTTGCCCGTGCCACGTCGCAGGCAGATCGTCTCGCGCTGCTCGACGAGCAGATCGATCACGCCCGCATCACGCTGTTCCGACAGGTGATGTTCGCTGAGTTCGAGCATGCCCTGCACCAGGCCGGCCTCGCCGATGAGCCGCTGACGGCCGATCGGATCGGCGCCCTGTTCACCGAAACCCACTATCGCTACTGGGGTCCGGAGCTGGCTCGCGACGCGGAAGTCACGGACTACTGGACGTGGATCCCGCACTTCTACATGAACCACTACGTGTACAAGTATGCCACCTCCTAC
The DNA here is from genome assembly GCA_016716475.1 of Phycisphaerales bacterium. Lineage (NCBI taxonomy): Bacteria > Pseudomonadati > Planctomycetota > Phycisphaerae > Phycisphaerales > Phycisphaerales bacterium. Next base: position 854,447 of record JADJWG010000002.1, on the reverse strand, counting down.
TGTGCAGCCGCCGCGCTCGCGGAGCGCGTCCTGCGGGAGGAGCCCGGCGCGCGCGAGGACTACCTCGCATTCCTGCGGGCCGGTTCATCGGCGTATCCACTTGAGATCATGCGTAGCGCGGGTGTGGATCTGACAACCCCTGCCTACATCACGGCAGCGCTCCGCCGGTTCGAACGCCTGCTGGATGAGCTGGAAACGACCCGGTCTGCAGCGCCGTAGCGCCGCAGGTCGTTTTACACGACCGCCTGCAGCCGGTCGCGCTTGGTGCTGATGTCCGCCAGCAACTGGTCGAAGGAGTCTACAAACGCCTTTAACCCCTCCTCCAGCAGGCAGGCCGTCACCCATTCCATGTCGCACTTGATTCCGGCCAGCTCCTGCATCACGCGTTGCGCCTGGTCGAGTTCATACTCGATCGTCTGCGCTGTCACCGCGTGGTCACGGATCGCATCGAGTGTCTGCGGCGGCACCGTGTTCACCGTATTCACGCCGATCAGCGGATCCACGTACTTGGTATCCGCGTAGCGCGGGTTCTTGGAACTCGTGCTCGCCCACAGCGGGCGCTGGGGCCGCGCGCCTGCCGCCCGCAGCGGCTCAAAACGCAACCCCCCGAAGACCGCCTTATAGCGGGCGTAGGCCAACTTCGCGTTCGCCACCGCTGCCAGACCCAGCAACGGCTCCAGGTGCGGCTCACCGTGCTGCATCCGGTGTTCAAGCACCTTGTCCGTCAGGGTGTCCACCCGACTCACAAAGAACGACGCCACCGACGCCACCCGGTCCACCGGCAGTCCTGCTGCCCGCCGTGCGAGCAGCCCCCGGATATACGCGTCCATTACCTCCTCGTACCGTGCGAGCGCAAAAATCAATGTGACGTTGACGTGAATGCCGTCGGCGATCAGGGCCTCGATCGCCGGCAGGCCCGCCGGCGTCGCCGGCACCTTGATCATCACGTTCGGCCGGCCCAGCGCCGCGTGCAGCCGCCGCGCTTCCTCGATTGTCGCCGCCGTATCGTGGGCTTTGTGCGGGTTCACCTCGATGCTCACAAAGCCGTCACGTCCCTGCGTGCGCTCGTATACCGGCCGCAACACATCGGCGGCCCCCCCCACATCCTCAATAGCGAGGTGCTCGTAGATTTCGAGCGGTTTCCGACCGGTCGCTGCGAGCGCCCGGATGTCGTCGTCATACAGCACGCCGGACGAAATCGCTTTCTGAAAGATCGTGGGATTCGACGTGACACCCGTAAGACCCTCCTGCACCAGATCCGCAAGCTGCCCGGAACGCAGCAAATCGCGGCTGATGAAGTCGAGCCAAATGGCCTGGCCTAGCAGCGAGATCTGTTGAATGCGGTTCATTTACGAATCACTCCAATACCGCCGGAGCTAATCGGGCCTGCCGAAGAGGCGCCGCGTACTATATTCGGCGGTCGTTTGGCTGTCAGCCCCGCCCGGCGCCGCTCCCGACAACCGCCCCGCTCGCTTCCACTTCTGGGTGAGGTGGTGCCATTTCGAGCGGCAGAGCTGACCGACAGCAATCCTGCGGAAGAACAGCCCCCCTACCGCTCGGGCCACGGGGATTCACGCAAGCAGTACTAACGAGTGTCCTCGACTCACTCCGACCCCACAACCAAGCCCCGCTGCGGACCGTTGCCCATGTCCAGCGACTCCGCCCACATGCCGTTCTGCTTTCACTGCTAACGCTGGCGAGCATGACATACGAGTGTTTGGCCACCGGGACGATGATGAGAATAGTTCCATCAAATAGCACAATTCACGGCACTACCAACACCGCTCTCTCCGCTAATTCAGTAACCGCAACACAGTGTTTCGCTCTGGAAACTGCAATGGAAACTGTAAGGCGCGTCGTAATCATCGCGGTCTCCAGGTACAATGACCGTGTGCGGTCCCGCCGCGGCGCGGACCACGTCGTTCTCAACCAATTTCTGCTTGAACGGGGCTGAGCGAAAATGACCGGTCCGAACCAACCGTGGGCTTTCCACCATAACTTCGCTCGCTCTCCACGCAGCGCACGATTATGCCGCTCTTCTTACCACGAACCCACAACCACCTTTTCAGCAATCCAAATTGGAATCGGGGCCTGGAGAAGCACCATGTCTACGCAGCGATTGAATGTTTCCCTACTCGTCGCCGCACTCGCAGTTCTGTCCGTGGACTCCGCGTACGCCACCGACAACTCCTACGTACCTCACACCGGCGGCAACTGGAGCACCTCGGGCAACTGGAGTCTCGGCCACTGCCCCACAAACACCGAATCTCCCCGCATCGCCGTCAGCAGTAACGCCAACAAGATTGTTACGTACAACTGGACCGGCAGCAGCGAGTATCCGGTCGTGACGATCGACGGCAGCGGCGCCGGCTACTACGGCAGAATTTTCCAGCAGGCGAACATCCTCGAGGCCGACACCGTGCGTCTCGGGAATGTGGGCCCGGCGTGGTACTGGCTTGAAGGCACAGGGTTTCTGTGGGTTTCCGACATCCTCTACATCGGATATCAGGGGAACGGTCCGGGGCTGTTCTATCTGAATACCATCTACACTACGATCAGCGGGGTCTGGGTCGGGGACCTGTGCTATGTCGGCTATGGAGCGCCCGGTACCTTTGACCATCACGGCGGCGGCGCCGAGCTGCAGCGCTTGTATGTCGGCCAGAGTGCCCTCGGCAACTACTACTTGCGTAATGGTTGGATTGAGCTTGCCACCCAATTCGTGCTGGGCAACGGCAACGTGGGCAACTTTGAACACCTGGGCGGCGAAATTAACCAGGTCGGGACGAACGGCCTGATCATGGGCCTGAATACCGGCGGCGTCGGCACCTACCTGATGAAGGGGGGCACGCTGAACATCCACCACATCTCACTCGCCTGGAACGGCGACGCCTACTTCACCCAGACCGGCGGCACCGTGAACACGGTGGGCTCGATCAACATCGGCTGCCAGGGTACGCACCCGATGCAGACCTGGTACAAGCTCAGCGAAGCAGACGGCCCCGCCGTGCTCAATGTCGGCGGAAACCTCTACGTCGGTCCGCAGACGCTCGGTAAGTACGAGCAGGATGGCGGCACCTGCACGGTCACGGGCAACCTCGAAATCTGGAAAGGCAGCGATACGGGTAGCAGCGCCGTCAATCTCGGCACGAACGCCGGCACCCTGACGGTACTCGGCCAGGTCCTCAATCACACCGGTTACTACAGCCAGCGTGGCGGCTTGATGACCGCCGGGAGCTTGACGAACGATTCCCCACAGGGCATATACCTCGCCAATACCGGTGAGATTCGTACCAACACACTCACCCACAACGCCGGCACTTTCCAGATGTTTAACACTTCCCGCCTGCGCGGCCGCCTCGCGTTCCCACCCAGTACCTTTTTCGCATGCAATTTCGCGAATAACGCCACGTTCCAGATGGGCTCCCCCGCGGCTGAGGGCGGAACGTTCGGCGGACACCTGACAAACAACGGCACGTTCAACTACTACCGCGGGACCCTGGGCAACAGCACGCTCACCAACCAGGGGACCGTCAACCTCTACGGCGACTTCTCGTGTGGCCGCATCCTCAATCAAGCCACTCTTGCAATCCCGGCGGACCGCACGGTGACCGCTCCGGGCGCCGGATATGCCAACGGCGTCGAGAACAGCGGCACACTCTCCATGGCACAGCGCAGCCAGCTCCAGCTTGGCAGCAATAAGCTCGTCAACAACGGCGTGTTGTACGCGGGCGCGCCCGGCACCGATCACGTCCGCATCCATGGCAACCTGGAGAACAATTCTTACCTGCTGCCGTGCCTGAGTACGCTAGCAGCGGGTCGGTTGCACGTGAATGGCGACTTCACCTCCACCCCCACCGCCGAGCTGCGCATCCGCATCTGGGGCACCAGCCCAGATTCCTACGATCGCCTGACGGTGCAGGGCCATGCCAACCTGGCTGGCAAACTCGATGTGCGTCTGGCCTTCGGCTTCATGCCGGCACACGGGGACAGCTTCGACATCGTGACCTACGGGACGCACACCGGCCAGTTCAGCCCCCTACTCTTGCCAACGCTGCCAAGCGGTCTCGTGTGGATCGTGGGTTACTCACCGAACGGACTTCGACTCACCGCGATCAATCCGAACCTGCTCTTCCCCGGTGACATGAATTGTGATGGCCTGGTGAACTTCGCCGATATTTCGCCCTTCATCGCGGCGCTCAAGAGCCAGGCCGCGTACGAAGCCGCCTATCCGAACTGCCAGTATCTCAATGCCGATACCAACGGTGACGGTACTGTCAACTTCGCAGACATCAGCCCGTTCATCGCGATTCTGAAGGGCGGAATGTAGTTCGATCTCCAGTGGGCGCCGGTGCGTGCCGGCGCCCCCCCTTCACTAGCCCAGGCCAACTGGAACTCCCGCCGTGAGTACGAACACGGTATGCGAGTGAACACGCACCGGTCAGACGGGATCAGCGTCACTCGGCTGGCACACCACTGGCTTGTCGGACTCGGCAGGATCGACCGGTAAACTCAGAAAAAACGTGCGCGCCAGCTCCGCAGCCGGGGCATCGGGGTCCAACTCCACGAAGCGGCGCCAGTGCTCGGCCGCGGCATCGCGTTCGCCGAGTTGTTCGAGGCACACGGCCATGTCGAAATGAGCGTCCGCATCTTGCGAAGCGCAGCGCAGAACCTGCCACCACGCATCCACCGCCTCGCGCAAGCGTCCTTGCTCTGCCCGAATCTCGGCCAATCCCCGCCATGCTTCCACACATTCCGCATCGTGGGCCGCCGCCATGCGGTAGGCCTCCGCGGCCGCAGCCCGCTGTCCCAGTTCCCGCCGCGCCAACCCGAGTCCGCAATGGGCCGCAGCGCTGCGTCGATCGAGCGCCCGGGCCTGGTCGTAGGCCGCGGCCGACTCGGCCCAGCGCTCCTGCTCCGCCAACCAGGCCCCCCGGGCACACCAGGCCGTCGCGTTAGCCGCGACGGCATCAAAGGCGATCTGACGTGGACTTTCTTCCAAGGCATCGAAGTTGAGGAACAACTGACCATCTGCGGCAACAAGGCGGGCGTCCAGCTCCGCAAGCAGGCGCCCGGGATGATCCATTACGATTCGCAATTGCGCCAGGGGCCGCTCAACCTCCGGCAGGACCCGCGCCAGTCCCACAAGACTCCGTGCGATCACTTCCGGCCGCACACCGCGTCCCACCAGTTCAGCGATCGCCCGCAGTGAAACCAGGTCGCGGAAGTCATAGCCGCCGTCGATCGCGCGCAGCAGACTGAGTTGCGCCCAGCGGCGCAACGTCTCCTCTGGCACACCCACCTGCGCCGCAATCTCTTCAGCGGTATACCGCGCCTTCCCGCGCGCGGTCGCCGGCCGACGGCCAACCAGCTCCAGGAATTCCGCTTCACTCACAATCCGAATGCGGGCCCCAGCAGCGATCAGCGTCTCCGCGCGCTGCAAGCGCACGCTGACGTGACCGTCAGGACGCAACGGCCAGCCCCCCATGCCCACGACGACACAGGACGTGCGGCGGGAGACGCTCTCCTGCACCCGACCGCCGGCGGCCACGACGAGTTGCCGGGCGATGCGCGGAGCGATCGTAGCGAGGCGCCCGGTGAAGACCACGCGCGCTGCATGCAAGGGTGGGGGTTCCGGCAGCATGGGGGTATTATCACGCGACCGGATGCGGTTCACAAATCGCTGGCTGGCTGCTCACCGGTGGCGGTACGCACGCGGAACAGGAGATACGGGGCCTCCGATACCCGCTCGAATGAGCGACTTGGGAAGACGAGCTCCGCGAACTGCGGGGTCGCGCGCAACTGCTGCGCCAGGCGGTGGTGGTCGCGATCCGTGATGACATAGCGGGCACCGAAATGATCGCGTATGTCCTCCAGTGCGATGTCGATCGTCACTTTCTCACGCCCACCGTCGGGGGTGGGCATCGGCACCACGGCACGGTAGGGTGTCTGCCCCCGGGTGATACGGACAAAGCGTTCCCACAAGTCGGGCCGCCGTTCGTGCGTGAACTTCGGATCGAGCCCGACGATGTAATGATTGCGGGTGTTGTGGAAGAATAACACCGGAAACACATCCCAGTCGTCCGTGAAGATGACATCCCCTGGCTGAGAATCGTGTTCCAGGAATGCCATCAGTGCACGGATGGCCGCGAGGTCGTAGCGGCAGGTGGTTTGTCGCGCAACCGTGGCGAGGTCGGCTCCTCCGCACAGGACAATCCCGCCCGCCAGTGCCAAGACTGCCGCGAATGCGCCGGTGGTTTGGGCGACGCTTTGAGTCAGGCGCGCAGCGCTGCGACGCGCCGACATGACAGCCGGCGTAAGCGCGTAGAACGCGGTTGTCATACTCCACAGAAATACCGCTCCCTGCAGGCGCCCACTCTCCCCCGTGACGCCACCCAACCACGCCGTGGCATAGAGCCAGGCACCCCCAACTACGCCGCTCACGAAGACGCCACCGCCCTGTCCCCAGCGCCCGCAGACCGCATACCCTGCTCCGCGCCAGGCACGGCACAATGCTGGCAGAATCAGCAGCAGTAGCACCGGAATCCACACACGCCACTCCACCAGCACTGGCCGCAGCATGTCCACGCGCGCCGCCCACATAAGAATCACTGCACCGCACACGCCCGCAACTGCCACCAGCGTTGCCGCCGGCCACGGTCCTCGGCCCCCCTGCGCCAGGATTCGCGCCCACCCGGCTTCGACATATTCCTGCAACGGCCGCGACAGATAGGCCGCACTCAGGACCGCCAGCAGCGGCCAGTACTCGATGAAGCGCCGGGCCTTCAGCGTCAGCAGCAGGAACGCGATCGCCACCAATAACAACCCCAGCTCTCCGGAACGCAGCCGCGGCCCGGTGCTCAATCGCCCTACCAGCGCGATCCCCCACACCCCCAGCGCTACCCGCGCGATGGTCGCAAACGCCACGATGCTGCTGTACGGCCGCCACTCGGTCCCCACCTCGATGTCGGGTGTCAGTCCCGTACCCGTAACCTGCAGAACGAGGAACTCGGCCATCCCGCGCGCATAGGGGTATGTGCAGACGCCGATCAGCCACCCCCCGGCACACGACCATACCAGCCGCCACGGCCAGCGTCTTTCATCGCGCGGCGCCGCCAGTTCGGCCACGGCAAACAGCGCGACGAGAACCGGAATGTACGTCACTGCACCGAGATAAAGATGTACGTACAGCACACACGCGGCACCCGCCCACAAGTAGCGCTGCTGCACGAGCAACAGCAACAGCACCTGCATCAGTAACAGCGAAGGTCCAATCGCGCGGACAAACGCATGCCGCGTATAGAAGTGTACCGGAAGCAGCAGCAGTAGCGCGAGCCAGAACCAACGGTACCGCACCCTGCCCGCCCGCAACAGCAGGTTGAACAGCACCAGGTTCCCACCGAAGAATGCGCTCGTCGCCCAGCGTCCGCCCGCCAACTCGTCCGCTCCCAGCAGCTCGGCCAACCGCACGAAGGGGAGCAGCAGAACATGAAAACCGACATGGTGACTGACAAATTCGGAACCGGTGCGTGTGAAATATGCGAAGCGGAGCCAGGGGAACTCGCGCACCAGCCCCACTTCAGGCAGCAGCGCCGCCATGCGGATGTGATAGAACGAGTCATGACCCGGGGCGCCGATTTCCAACCCCGCGGATGGCGCCGACGCCGCATAGATGTAACTCATCAGCACGATGCCGAAGACGAATAGTGCGACGGATTCGATCCACGGTCCAGTCCATCCTTCATGGGATTGCGCCGGCACCGGCATAATAGACTGCATGTTCACTCCGACTGGCTGCGCCCGGACATACCACCGCCACAACCACCGGCGGCCTGGCGCACCGTGAAGCTACCGTGGACCGGTCCGGCCTTGAAGCGTCGCGTCCGAGTACCCCAACATTCAGAAATTGGAGTCGTCGGGAATTGTCAACTCGTGACACCCATGGAGATGTCGCGGGATCATCGTTGACACGGGGGGGCTGCTGCATCAATACTGGCACGGGGAGTGCTGGCCGGTGCCGCGCCGCTTGCGGTCCAATCTTGAAGCAGATGCCCTATGCCCGTTTTCACCGCATTCGTCCATCGCTTTCGCATTGGTTCGGAAAGGCGTTGTTTCTGGATCGCCATCGGGGTCATCGCCCTGCTGCCAAGCTCCGCCTGGGCCCAGGCCCGCCCGATCACGCTGCAGAATGTGACGGTACTTACGGGCAATGGACAAACGCTGACCGACAGCGCCGTTACCTTCCACAATGGCAAGATCACCGGCGTCGGCACCCGCAGCGGGTCGTCCTTTCTCGACATGACTCTTGACGCCCGTGGCCAGTTTGTCACACCCGGTTTCATCGACGCCTGTGGGACTCTCGCCCTGCGGGCCGGCGCTAACGCCGCCGGGCCCTCGGCCATTGCAGTCGATGCCTTTGACCGTTTTGCGGAACCCGAACTCACCAGCGCACTCCGGCACGGTATCACCACCGTCTACCTGCCTGCCCGCACCAGCGGCGGCATCGGCGGGCTGGGGAGTATTGTGCGCCTCCATCCCGGCGCACCCTCTGAAACCATTGTTGTCCAACGCGCCGCGGCCCTCTCTGCCGCCGTTGGCGCCGGTCGCCAAGGCCCGCTCGAACGCGTTCGCACAGCCGAGGATCTGCGGGCACGCTTCCGCGCCGCGCTTGATTTTCGCGAGGCACTCGAAACGTACGCAGAGGAATTGAAAGAGTACGAGCAGAAGCTCGAAGAACGTGCGAAGAAAACGGCCGAAGGTACCCCCCAGACCCAGCCCGCGCCGCGTACGGCGCGGCCCGCGACCGGCGGTCGACCGGCCACCGCTCCGCCCCGGCCACCTGTCGGCGGCCCGCAGCGCCCTCCCGCTGCCCGTGGTCCCCAGGCCGATGAAATCAAGAAACCGCAGCCCCCGACTCCCAACCGCGACGCGGAAGTGTTGCTGCGCGTGCTCGACGGCGAACTGCACCTCCGCGTCGAAGCCCACGATCCGGCGGACATTCAAAACGTACTGGATGCAGCCCACGAGTACAACGTGGCTTTGATGCTCGAGGGTGCGACCGCAGCACACTACTTCGCGCCGTTGCTGGCAGAACGGCGCATCCCTGTCATCCTTACCGGTGAGCCACCGACGCTCGCAGCGGCGGGTGATGTGCAAAAACGCTTCGCCCGGACCGATCTCGCCCGTGTACTTCAGGATGCCGGTGTTGAGGTGTACTGGGGAAGTGGCTCCGTGACACCCGCCAGCGCACCAGAACTGCTGTTCACCGTGGCACGTGCCATGCAACACGGATATACGCCGGCTGATCCGATCGCGACGTTGACATCGCGACCAGCGGCACTGCTCGGATTGGAGCAGGACACCGGCCAGATCGCCCCCGGCTTCCGGGCCGATCTGGTCGTCTGGAGCGGACACCCCCTGCTCCCCGGCAGCCGCGTCGAACGCGTTTACGTCGGTGGCCTCGAAGTGTACCGGGTGGGCCGCGATCCGGCCTTGAGCGGTAAGGAGTGAAACACGCGATGAGCACACATCGCTGTGACAGGGCGCATCTCTGGCGGCGGATCGGTTGCCGGTTCATCACGCTCACCGTCGGTGTGGTGACCCTGATAGCGTCGGCGGACGCACAGGATCCGGTCGCGGTCACTCGTATCATCATCGCGGATGCGTTCGTCGCTCCGGATGGGACCCTCACCCAGGGCGCCGTACTCCGTATGGCAGGCGCCCAGATCGCCGCACTCGACAGTGATACGGACGGTGTACGGCCTGATCAGGTGCAGATTCCGATCGATCGCTTTCCCGCCGGCGCCGTTCTCTCGCCTGGGCTGATCGATGGTCACGCGGCACTCGCCCTGCTCGGCGGCCGGGCAGAGCTTCATTCCGCCGTGCAACCCGCGCTGCGCGCCAGCGACGCATTCAACCAGCATACATCGCAACTCGCTGCCGCTCTGCGCGGCGGCATCACCACCGTCGCGCTCGCACCCGATGATCAGAATCTCATCGCGGGGCGTTTCGCAATCGTACGCACCGGCGGCGTCTCCGGTCCGCACCTACTCCGTGGAGCGGGGCCCTACAAGTTCTCTCTCGCGCCGGCGGTATTCCGTGTGGATCGCGAGCCGACCTCGCGCCTTGGGGCCGTTGGCCTGTTGCGCGATACGCTAACAGAGGCCGCGAAGGAACCCGCTACTGGGGCACTGGCCGACCTGCTCGCCGGGCGTGCCCCCGCCTTTGCCATTGCACCGACCGCGAACGACGTGCTTACGCTCACTCAACTCTCCGCGGCACACTCGTTTCGACTCGTGCTGATCCACCAGGAGGAAGCCCGCGATGCCGCGGAACTCGCCGCGGGAATCGCCGGCGTCCTGGTCGGTCCACTCGCGGAAGCCGGTCCACGTGCTGCCGGAGCCGCTGCTCATTTTGAGCGCGCTGGTGTGCCGGTGGCGCTGACGGCTGATCTGCCGCGCGCCGCGCCCGATGCATTGCGACTGGCAGCCGCCCAGGCGGCCCGATACGGACTCACCCCGGCGGCGGCGCGCCGCGCGATCACTGCGACGCCGGCCACTCTGCTGGGCATCGCGGACCGGGTTGGCGCTCTGGTCCCTGGTCGGGACGCCGATCTCGTCGTTTTTTCCGGAGACCCGCTCGACCTGCGATCCCGTGTGCTCGCGGTTTATGTGGAAGGACAACGCGTCTACACGGCGCCTCCCGCGGCCGAGCATGCGGTCACCCCAAGATAGAGGCCATTTGGATGCTTACTTTGTGCTCTGATCACCGACCCATCGTCGCGCGAGTGGTGCTCGCCACCGCCTCTGGCTTGCTCGGCCTGATTCTTCCGTCTGCCGCCGGCCAGGAAGCGGAAGTGTTAGCATTGCGTGTGGCCCGCATCTATCCCGTCGACGAGCCGCCGATCGACGGTGGCATCCTTCTGATTCAGGCGGGGCGCATTCTCGCAGTTGGGGCGGACCTCGAGATTCCAAGCGGTGCGCGGGTGCTCGACCTGCGCAATGGCGTGGCTACACCCGGCCTGATCGATGCTTGCTGCACGGTGGACACCGAGTCGCCACAAACCACCCGTCGCTGGGCCAGCCAAGCCCCTGACGAGGGCTTTTTCCAGCGCGTCGCCGCGATGACCACCGTCACCGCCTTTACACCGGGAGCCCTGGAGCACACGTGCGGCCCCCAATGCGGCGGGACGATCGACAACCCCCTGCACGGAAACAGTGGGCACATGTGCTGCCCGATGTGTGCCATGGGCGCGCCATGGTCGCGCACGGATACACTCTCTGCGGCCGTCCCGCCGGATCGCACCTGGTCAGAACAGTCCTCCGAGGTCACGCCGCACCGCTCGATGAACGACTCCGTGAACCTCTTCGCCAGTGACTTTCGTCACCTGGCCCGCAGTGGTGTCACGCTTGTTTATGTATCGCCGGATTCCACGAACGTAATCGGTCCGCGCGGCACCATCGTGCGCACTGCCGGTCCGATCACCGAACGCATGGTGCGTCCCGCTGCCGACGTCAAAGTCTCCCTCGGCATGGACCCGAGTCGGCGCGGCCAGCCGAATTACCTGCCGCCCTTCCGTGGACCTCAACCAACTCTCCTGACCCGGCGTCCGACAACGCGTATGGGTGTCGACTGGGTCTTCCGCAAGGCCTTCTACGATGCGCGCCGTGCGGCAGAGGGGCTGCCGATCGGGGGAGCGGATACGCCCTCCGCCGAAGCGCTGCCCGCGCTGCAGCAGATCCTCGCGGGCGACATTCCCGTGCGTATCCAGGCCCGCATGCAGAACGACATCTTTACCGCCGTACGACTCGCACAGGAGTTCGGCCTGCGTTTCACGCTGGAGGAGGCGACGGAGGCCTACCGCTGCCTGCCGTTGTTGAAGCAAGAGGGCATCCCCGTCATCTTTGGGCCACTGTACATGACGGCCAAGGGTTGGCGCGCCAATACCGACGAGGTCAGCGAGCCCCGTCTGAACACCCCCGCTCTGCTCGCGGAAGCAGGTATCACCTTCGCGCTGACCGCACAGGAACTGCGGGAGGAGGAGGGTCTCGTGCGGCAGGCCATGGTCGCCATTCAGCAGGGTCTCAGTCCCACGGACGCCTTGCGGGCCATCACGGCTACACCGGCGAAGTTACTTGGCTTGGCAGGTGAAGTGGGTGTGCTCACCCACGGTGCCCGCGCCGATGTGGTCGTCTGGTCGGAAGAACCGTTCTCCGCCACCAGTCGACCGATTCTCGTGCTGGTCGGCGGCCGCATTGTGTATCAGGAATAGTTCGCGCGGCTTCGCTAGCCCCAACAGGGGCCGATGCCCCAGCCCATGGCCTCAGCGTGCCCCGTTGCGGACCTAGTGGAAGGATCGAGCGTCATGTGGAATCATGAGCACCGGACCCCGCGCCCCTCTGTCCCTGGCGGCTGCCGCGCATGCTGGGTGGTCGCCGTATGGCTGGGGGTGAGCGGCGCAGTTCTCGGCCAACCCGGCCCGCGACCTGGCGGTCCGCCGCCCCCGCCGCCGGAGCGTGTCGCCCTTACCGGTGGAAAGATTATCCCCATCGTCGGCGTGCCCATCGAGCGCGGCACCGTGCTGATCGAGCATGGCCGCATCGTCGCAGTGGGTGCGGAAGTCGAGATTCCTTACGACGCACGGGTGTTCGACCTCCGTGGGAAAGTCGTCCTCCCCGGCATGATCAACGCACACACCTGGCGCGGCCTCGACATTCCCAACGAGCAACGCCCGGTGGTGCCGCAGCTCGATGCGTACGACGCGCTCGACCCTTCGCAGCTTTTTTTCGAGGACTGTCTCCGACTCGGCCACACCGTGGTACATGTCATTCCGGCAAACAACACAGTCATCGGCGGCATGGGACAGGTCGTCCGCCCGATCGGCCTGACGGTTCCTGAGATGACGCTCGACGACGGTCAGTTCCTCAAGATGTCCGTGACTCCGCGACCGGGCTTTGACCGCATGATGCAGATGGCCCTGCTGCGCGAAACTTTTCTCGAACTCGACGACGCCCTGGCACAGCTTGCCGAGCGTCGTTACGAGGAACAACTCAAGGAAGAGGAGAAGGAGATCGAGGTCGGTCCAGCCGAGGCCCGTCGTCGCGGCCTGCCTCTGATCCGCGCCGAAGACCTTGAGGATAGATACCGCAATCTCGTACGCCTGCGCGGTGGTCGGGTGCGGGTGGACGAGCAGGAGAGCGCCACCCTTCTGCCGCCGCTGGGCGCCTTCATGTATTGCGGCGATGCGATGGATGTGGCTCCGGCCGTTGAGTTCGCAAGGAAGCACGGCTTTCTCGAGCGTACCGTCCTTGTACTCGGCGGTGAAACTTTCAAAGCCATCGCAGATGTCCGCAACTCCGGGTGCGACCTCGTGATGCCCGAGGAGTTGACGTACCGCGAAGTCGACCCCCTGACTGGCCACATCAGCGAAACCTTCGTACCCAGAGTCTTCTTTGATGCCGGCCTGAAATTCGCGCTGGTCCCGGGACAGGACGACTCCTTCCCCGAGCGGATGCTCGTGTACCGGGCGGCGCAGTGTGTGCGTCATGGCATCCCGCGGGATGTCGCCCTGCGCGCCATCACGCTACATCCCGCCGAGGTCCTGGGGCTTGGCCAGCGCTTCGGCTCCATCGAACCGGGCAAGGATGCCCATCTCGTGGTCTTCAGCGGCGATCCGCTCGATTTCGACAGTGTCGTCGAGCAGGTCTTTATCCAGGGTATTCCTGCCTACGACCGCGCCAAGGATGTGCGACTGCAACGCCTGATCGCCCCGCGCCCGGCCACGGTGGAGGCACCCCAGACGTCCGCACCTACCGGCCCACAGACCGCTCGCACGACCAGGCCAGTCGAAGAAACGCAACCCACACCGGCGCCCCAGGAGGGAAGCGAGTGACCGGTTCCCGCCCTCCCCGTACCCGGCACGCGGTTGTCATCCTGCGGCGTATACCCGTGGGGGTGCTGCTTGCCGGTGCGCTGCTGCTTGTGCCGCTCAGCCCGGACAGGTTGCAGTTCCCGGCTACGGCAGCTCTCGGTGCGCCTGACATCATCAACACCGCTGATTTCGCGGCTGTCACCGAGGCGGGCGCGGTCGTGCAGACTGCTCGTGCTCCGGCTACCGCCAGCCCCGCGGAAGTATCACCACGCGCAGAAGCGAAACCCAGCGCCACCGCACCATCATTCGTGCTTCGCACGGGTGGCTTGATGGATGCCAACTTGCTAGCGGCCAACCGGAGCCCCACTCCAGCCGGGCCCGCCTACGTGGTCGTACGCAGCGGTCGCATTCACGAATTCGGCTTCGGCGAACCGCCACGGCACGAATTGCCCGAGATTCACCTGCCGGACACGGTGGTGTGTCCCGGCTTCGTCTCGCTCGGTGGCGCCCTCGGCAACGCGCATCGTGGCCCCGAGAGTGTCAGTGGCCTATACCAGGCCGCCGACACACTCGACCGCTACGCCCGCAATGAGGAACTTCTGGCGCGCGGCACCACAACGAGCCACCTTTCGGCCGGTGAGCATCGCCTCGTCAGCGGAGTTGGAGCACTCGCCAAAGTCGCCGGACCACCAGACCAGCGCCTGCTGCGCGCCGCACAGGATTTATGCATCAATCTGGGCGTATTTGACCCACCGCTGCTCATCCGCCCGCCATTCTACGCATCCTCCGATGTGGAGATCGAACCCGCGCTTGTCCAGCGGACGCAAACGCGACTCGGCACGATGCTCGAGCTGCGCGAACGGATAGCGGACGCTGCCGCAGGCGGGCGCCCGCGTCGGGCCGACGGCACCCTCGACGCCCACGCCGCCGGCTTTGCCGCGGCCTGGCATGCCGCGTTGCCGCTGCGCATCCGAGCGCGTGAAGCCGCCGACGTCTCTGCCGCGCTGGAACTACTGGCCACCACTGGCCGCTCGGGGTACCTGGTAGACGCGGCGGGTTGGTACACCGTCGCGTCGTTCGTCGCCGACGCTGCGGTGCCGCTCGTGGTCCGCGCTCCCGGTGGCTTCTTCGCGCCCGGTGGCAACCTGGGATTCGATCCGGAAGTGGACGGCGATGCCCAGGCCGCCCTGCAAGCACTTGCGCTCCACCCCACCTTGCGTTTCGCGCTCGCCGGCGCAGCCGGTGACCGGATTGAGGATCTCCGCCTGGCGGCGATCGCCGCCGTGCGGGCCGGAGTCTCCGAGCAGCGGGCGCTTGCAGCCATCACACGCGTGCCGGCCGAAATTGCCGGGATAGCGGATCGCGTCGGTTCACTCGCTCCGGGGACGGACGCCGACCTGCTCGTGCTCAGCGGACCGCCGCTCGACATCAATAGCCACGTACTGCGCGCCTATATCGGCGGAGTTGAGGTCTATCGCGCGCCGGTGCCTCGTAGTATCGTCGTCCGCGCTGGCACCATCTGGGTAGGAAACGGGGAAGTCATTCACAACGGCAGTGTGCTCATCGAGGACGGTCGCGTACAGGCCATCGGGCAGCGGGTGCCCGTTCCCCCGCGCAGCCGCATTGTTGATGCCGGTCCCACGGCGTTCGTCACGCCGGGGTTCATCGATGCCCACGGACACCTCGGCCTCGCCGGTGATGCCACCACCGTGGGCCCCGAACTGCCTATCCATCGCACCGTCGCCGTTGCCGGGCTGGAATTCCGCCGGGTTGCACAAGCAGGCGTCACCACCGTTTTGCTCGCGCCGTATCGGTTGTCTGAGCGCGGCGCGCGCCTGGCTGCGATCAAGACCTGGGGCGCTACGCGCGCCGAATTGGTCACACGCGAACTTTCGGGCGTGCGCTTCTCGCTGCTTGGGAGCGACCCACTGACCGGCGTACAGCCCATCCGTCAGCAGCTTGAGGCCGGAAAGAAGTATGCCGAGCAGTGGCAGAAGTACGCCGCCGACCTCGAGAAGTGGCGCCAGGGTGAAGGGGCGGACGCCCGGCCAGCGACTACGGATCAGGTGATCGAAGACGGCCAGCCGGACCCCATTACGGGCAAGTGGGAGTACACCGTCAGCGGCGACCCGCTGCCTGAACCCGTCAGCGGCACCATCATGGCGCGCCTTTCCGGCAACCGCATCGAAGCCCGCCTGAGCGACCCGCTGAGCGGCGAAGAGGTCCGCGTGACCGGCACCCTTGACGGTAACCAGGTCTTGCTGGAAATCGACCTCGAGACTCCCGTCGGCAAGCCCATCATCCGCGCCACGCTGTCGCGCGAAGACTACATGGTCGGCAAGATCGAAATGGCCGGTTTCGCGGTTCAATTCGAGGCGACGCGCGTCGACAAGTCCGCTGTGGAGTTCCGTGTCACCCGCCGCCGCAGTCAGGCCAAGGACGGCCGCCCCACCCCGCCCAAGGTTGACGAGCGGCTCGAGCCCATTCGCACACTGCTCGCCGGTGAAATCGCCGCCGTCGTTGATGTCCGCACCGCACTCGAGATTCGCGCTGCCGTGAAGCTCTTTGTCGAGGAATTCAAGCTCGCACTCGTGCTTCGTGGCGCCGACGATGCGGCTGACATTATGGATGAACTCCGCGCGCACCAGGATCGCATCGGTGTGATCGTTTCGCCTCAAATGATTCAGCAGCGAGCGCGCCAGCCGTACTTCCCAGCGGTTGATCTGAGTCGTAACGGCTTTGGAATCGCGCTCCAGAGCGCCGCCGAGGACGCCGCCCGTGACCTGCCGCGTATGGCCCTCTTTGCCGTGCAGCAGGGTCTCGGCGGCGATGCCGCGCTGCGAGCGCTGACTCTTGATGCCGCCCGTATGCACAAGCTCGATGACCGCATCGGATCGCTGCAACCGGGCCGCGATGGGGACCTGCTGGTCTTTACCGGCCACCCGTTTGACGGCCCCAGTCGACTGGCGCACGTCTTCGTCCGGGGGCAGGAGGTACCGCATGATGATTAAGCGGTCTGGAATGCGCCTTTCGGCTACCGTCGCGCTTGTCCTCGCGGTAGGGTTGCTGGCAATGCCCGCCGGTGCCCAACAGGAGAATACCCCGCCGGGCTATGCGCTCCGCGTCGCGAAGGTGGTCTCATTTGATGATGCCGAGCGTGTCATCAATAACGCGGTCGTGCTGGTGCGCGGCACAGCCATTGAAGCGGTCGGCCCGGTCGACGAAGTTGAAATTCCCGCGGATTATGTCGTCCGCGAATTCCCGCAGTACTGGTTGGTCCCCGGCCTGACCGACCCCCACAACCACAGTGCTGCCGGCGGCTGGTTTGACCTCAACGACATGGTCTACCAGGCGAATCCCGGCCTCGACACGCGCTCCGTGCCCCGCGCCGACAACCCCTGGATCCTGCAGGCCCGCACCGGTGGCGTCACAACCGTCATCATGATCCCCGGCAGCGGCACCAACATGTCCGGCTTCGGCACCCTCGTGGACACCGCCGGCCGCGACCCCAACGAAATGCTCATCCGTTCCCCCGGATCCCTCAAGATCGCGCAGGCCGGCAATCCCGAGTGGTACTTCGGGGGCAATGGCCGGATGTTCATGAACTGGAATACGCGGCAGACTTTGCAGAAGGCCCGCCTCTATCACGAAAGTTGGAGCCGCTTCGAGCAGGGCGCGGGGCCGCAACCCGCGTTCGATCCCACCTGGGCTGGTTTCCGGGAACTCTTCACCCGCGAGATGCCGGTCACCATGCACACGCAAATGTACCAGGTGCTGCTGGCGACCATGGACACCATGTACGACCGATTCGACTTCTGGACGGTCCTTGACCACTGCACGTTCGACGCGTGGAAGCTTGGCCCGGTCGTGGCGCAGAGTGATGCGTGGGCCATCAACGGTCCGCGGCAGTACCACTACGACCGCACGGCTCGCCGCATGATCGGCAATGCCAGCGGCTGGTGGAAGAACGGCGTACGGCGCCTCGGAATCAATACCGATGCCCCCGTGATCCCGCAGGAGGAACTCAGCTACCAGGCCGCCATGGCTTGCTGGTACGGCTGGCTACCTTACCACGCGCTGCGCGGCATCACCCGCATCAATGCCGAAGCGCTTGGCCTGGGCGCAACCCATGGCTCGATCGAGCCGCGCAAACAGGCCGATTTGACCATCTGGTCCGGCGATCCGCTCGATCCACGCTCGGCCTGCCTACTCACCATGGTCAAGGGCCGCATTATCTACGACGGCACAACCGAAACCGCGCGGCGCTTCTAAGGCCATCACCCAGCCAGCGCCCGACAGCACGGAATATCAGCGTATGAACGCAACCTCATGGTCAACGGCCGTGGATCACCATGCGGTCCCCCGGCATCATTGTTCCTCCCGGCAGGTGCGCAACCGGCGACTTGGGCTCACCCTCATGCTAGTCACTGCGCTCGCCGCCGTCGCCCAAGAGACGACGACGGCGCCGGCACCCCCGGAGCCCCCCAGCACCGCCATTACTCCCCCGCCGCCGGTACCGGCGAGTGAGCGCTACACCGTCATCCGCGCCGGTCGCGCCATTACGAACACCGGCGACGACATCCGCGACGCCGTCATCGTCATCGCGGGCGGCAAGATCGAGAAGATCGGACGCCGCCTTGAGTACCCGCTCAACGCCAGCGTGATTGACGCCCGCGATCGTGTCGTCATGCCCGGCCTGATCAACATTCAGACGCGTCACGGCCTCACCGGCTTTCGCCGGTCGGGCGTGCAAACGAACTGGAACACGGTCGAGGAGTTCATCCCGGCCGCTGATCCGCTCGCGGAGCTGCGGGCAGCGGGCTTCACGGCCGTGGCGCTGGCGCCCACCGGAGTCGGCCTGCCTGGCCGTGCGGCCGTGGTGCGCACCGGTGGTCCCGCCGAGCAGCAAATCCTGGTCAGCCCATCGTACATTCGAGTCCCCAGCGACAAGGCAGCATTCCGCGGGGCTCTTGAACGCGCGAAAAAGGAAATCGAGAAGGTCGACAAGGCCCGCGAGGAGTTTGAGAAAAAGCAGGAGGAAGAGAAACAGAGAGCCGCGGCTAGTCCTGCCACACAACCCGCGACACAACCCGCAACCCAGCCCGCGGCCCAGTTTCAGCCCCCCCCCGTCGACCCCACCCTTCAACCACTGGTCGATTTGCTTCAGAAGAAGGAGGGCGTGCGGGCCCTGATCGAACTCGACGGCGCAGCGTCGTTCGTTCACATGCGCGATGTCGTCAAAGAATACGACATCGCGCACGATTTCATCGCCCGATTCCTCTTTGACACGGATTTCGAGTTCGTCCTCGCTCAGTTTGCGGAGGTCAAGCCGCGCATTGCGCTGCAGGCCCGTATCACACGCCGCGCCGGTTCTGCCGAGCGACTGCATTTGCCCCGCATGCTCACCGATGCCGGTTGTGCCGTAACACTTCTTCCGCTGAATGATTCCGCGGAGGAACACGTTCAATACCTCGCGCGCGTGGCCGAATTGGTCGCGGAGGGTTGGCCACGCGAGATGGCACTCAAGAGTATCACGCTCCTTCCGGCCGAGCTCCTCGGTCTTGGCAGCCGCCTCGGCACTCTCGCAGAGGGCAAGGATGCCGATCTCATCTTCCTGGATGTGGACCCGTTCACGCCCGGTGCCCGTGTTCGTGAAGTTATGATTGCCGGGGAGATCGTGCACCGCGCAACTTCGGAGGACGTGCGTTGAAGCTCCACCCATCACCACTATGCGGCCTCCTCCTGTTTACGCTTGTCCTGGGTCCGTGCATTGCAATCGCAATGGTGGCCGATGCCCCCATTTCCGAGAGCCAGCCCGCCGAGACTCAGCCGGCCGAAACCCAGCCCACCGAAACTCAACCTGCCCAAACCCGGCCCGCTGAAACGCAGCCGACTACACGTCCCCGGCGCGGACCGGCCACTGACACCGCCCCGGCTTCAGCTCCCACCACAACCACCGTCACGTCGGCCGCTACCACGCAGCCGGACCGCTATCTGGCAGTGCTCCACGGACGCGTGCATACCGTCACTGGTCCCGTCCTGGAACGGGCTACGGTGCTTGCCAAGAATGGCGTGATCAGCGCGATCGGAACCCACGTGCCGCTACCACCGGATTGCGAGGTGGTCGATGCGGCGGGACGCTTCGTATACCCCGGCCTGATTGCGCCCGGTACGTCTGGGATCTTCGGATCCGGCGACCCGCGCGATACGACCGATTTGTTCGGTCTCAACATGACCATCGCCCTTGCCGGCGGTATCACCGCAGTCCTTTCCGGCAACGATGTCGCGAAGCTTACCTTTGGCACGACCGATGGACTGCTCGTCAAGCGCAACGTCTACTGGAACCTCAACTACTCCACCCGGAACCCCATTCAACGTGCCGAACTGCGTGCGGGTCTCGAGCGCGTTCGCAACTACCTCCGCGAGGTGCAGCGCCACGAGCGTGAGAAGGAGCGTAATCCGGAGGTGAAAGCCCCAGATCGGACCTGGCTGCGGGGCGAGTTTGAGCAGTATCGCCGCCTGCTCGCACGCGAAACCATTGCCGTGGCCACTGCGAACGACTCCCAGGCGCTGCGAGACCTGGCCACGCTGGCGCGGCAGTACGACTTCGCGCTGGTGATTCGTGGTGCCGCCGAGGGTTGGCTCGTCGCACCAGAGCTCAGCCGCGCCGGCGCCCGTGTGATACTCACGCCGCGCGACGACCGCCCGCCGGACCTGCGTTTCAACCGCCCGACCGGTTCCACGATTGAGAACGCCCGCATTCTCAGCGACCACGGCGTGCTTTTCGGCATTCTGCCCGGCACCTCCACGATTACGCTGTGGGGGCTCGCCGGCAGGGACTTACTGCATCTCAACATGGAGGCCGCTTTCGCTGTCCGCGGCGGCCTGCCAAACGAGGATGCACTGCGGTCCCTGACGATCGACGCCGCCCGCATCCTGGGCGTCGATGATCGCCTCGGGTCGCTCGAAGTCGGTAAGGATGCCGACCTGATCATCACCGACGGCGACATCCTGCATTACATGACACAGGTCCACATCGCCGTGGTCCATGGCCGCGTCGCCTACCGTAAGGCCGACGAGACTCTGTTTGCCCACATCCGGCCACAGGGCGAGCGCACGCTCCCAGAGTTCGATGACCAGTGGCCTCGTCGTCTGGAATGGCCCCAGGAGTAGCGGTCCGCGGGGCAGGTCCGGCAACCACGACCACGGGCCGCCGCAGCAAATGTCACGGCTGCTTCAAGGCATCGTCGTGCGTATCCGCGTGCGGTGCGGGAAGTCGCGCAGTTCGGACTCCGGCGGGTCGCTCTCCGGTACCGCCAGCTTGGTGCGCCACTCTTTCAACGCCGCGAGCAGCCGTTCCTGTACAGGACCATAGACCGGGTGCCCATAGAGGTTGTGTGTTTCGTCGGGATCGAATTTCAGGTCGTAAAGCTCCCACTCGTTCACATCGGCCTCATAGAAGTGCATCAGTTTGAAGCGGCTGTCCGTGACGCCGTAGTGCTTGCGCACATAGTGCCAACCGGGGTACTCGTAATAGTGGTAATAAAAGGTCGTGCGCCAGTCAGCCGGACGCTCACCTCGCAGCAGTGGCACCAGCGAACGACCGTGCAGGTGCGTGGGGATCTCCGCCCCGGCCACTTCCAGGAAGGTCGGCATGAAGTCGAGGACCGAGACGATCGCATCCTGGAAAGTACCCGGTGCGACCACACCCGGCCATCGTACGAGCAGCGGCATGCGCAGCGAGATGTCGTACATCCAGCGCTTGTCAAACCAGCCCTGCTCACCCAGGTAGAAGCCCTGATCGGACGTGTAGATGACGATCGTGTTTTCCGCCAGCCCGGCCTCATCAAGGTAATCCAACAGGCGCCCCAGGTTCTCATCGAGTGCTGCGACGCACCGCAGGTAGTCCTTGATGTAGCGCTGGTACTTCCAGCGCACCAGGTCAACGCCCGTCGGCGGATGCTCGCGGAAGCGAATGTTGCGCGGCTCATAAGCCGCGTTCCAGGCCGCGCGCTGTTCGTCGTTTAACTCGGTCGGAGCCACCAGCTTCAGGTCGCGCTCGTCAAGTGTTTCTGCGATCGTCATGTCCTGCTGGCGCGCCGCCGTCCCGCGGCGTCCGTAATGTGTGAGGAGCGTCGGTGGCTCCGGGATTGTCTCATCCTCGTACAGGTGCAGGTGGCGCGGACTGGGGTCCCACGGGCGATGCGGCGCCTTGTGCTGATACATCAGCAGGAAGGGCTTCTCGGGATCACGCTGGTCGCGCAACCACGCGAGAGCGAGGTCGGTGATCACATCGGTCGTATAGCCGATGTGCTGGACGCGCTGGCCGTTGCGGATCATGGGGGGGTTGTAGTACGGCCCCTGCCCTATGAGCACTTCCCAGTGGTCATAGCCCGCCGGATCGTTCTGAAGGTGCCACTTGCCGATCAGTGCCGTCTGGTAGCCGGCTTGCTGCAACAAGCGCGGCATGACCGCTTGTGATGGATGGAGCGCGTTGCGGTTGTGGTAGACGCCGTTCACATGGCTGTAAGTGCCGGTCTGAACCACGGCCCGGCACGGTCCACAGATCGAATTGGTGACATAGCAATTGTCAAAACGCACTCCCTCGATGGCAAGTTGATCGATGCGCGGTGTCCGGTTGAGCCGGGAGCCGTAGGCCCCAATCGCCTGGGCGGTGTGGTCATCCGTGAAGACGAACAGGATGTTCGGACGGGACGCCGTGCGGTCGGCAGGGGTGGGCGCGGGTTGGGAGCGTGCAGAGGGGGCGAGGGTCAGGAGGATGAGCAAGAGCCCGGCGAAACGTGTAGGGCACATGGTGAATCTCCTTGATGTGCATGGGGGCAGCGCAGAGTAGCCAGTGACGCCGGTACGATAACGCCCCGCCGCGCGCATGCAACATGATGACGACCGCGCGCGGTCACATTGCCGGCGGACGGCGAGCGCGGCGCGGCGACTCCGGTCATAACGGGGTTGCGCTAGGCGCCGCTCCGTGCGGCGGATGTTCAAACAAGACGGCCGCACCTTTCACTTGCGTAAAAGGCGCGGCCGGAATTCAGTCGGATCCTCGTGGCTGGTGACTACTCGCGTCGGCCGAGCAGATCTCCAAAACCGCCGCCGAACTCGTCACCAAGACCGCCGCGCCGCTCCTTTCGGTCGCGCCGCTGGTCGTCCGCGGTGGCGGTGGTATCGTCGGTGGCCCATTCGGCGCGCTTCTTCGAAAGGCCGATCTTCCGCTCGAGCGTATCGACGCGCAGGATCTTCACATCGACCTCGTCGCCGATCTGCACCTCGTCCTGCGGGTTCTCGACCTTGTGGTCGGCCAGCTCGGAGACGTGCAGCAGCCCCTCGAGCTCCGGCTCCAGCTCGACGAATACACCGAAATTCGTGATCTTGGTGACCTTTCCACGAACGACCATGCCCGGCTGATAGCGATCAGGGACGGCCCGCAGCCACGGATCTTCGGTCATCTGCTTGAGGCCGAGCCCGATCCGCATTTTCTCCTGGTCCACACTCAGCACCACGCAGCGCACCCGGTCACTCTTCTTCACAACCTCGGACGGGTGGCTGACCTTCTTCGTCCAGCTCATGTCAGAAACATGCAGCAGGCCGTCGATGCCTTCCTCGATCTCGACGAAAGCACCGTAGTTGGTGAGATTGCGCACCATGCCCTCGACCACGGTACCCGTCGGGTACTTCTGCGCCACGGTCGTCCAGGGATTGATCTCGGTCTGCTTCATGCCGAGCGAGATCTCCTGCTTGTCCTTGTCGACCTCGAGGACCACCACCTCGACCTTGTCGCCGACATTCACAACCTCGGAC
The DNA here is from genome assembly GCA_016716475.1 of Phycisphaerales bacterium. Lineage (NCBI taxonomy): Bacteria > Pseudomonadati > Planctomycetota > Phycisphaerae > Phycisphaerales > Phycisphaerales bacterium. The sequence goes on along the minus strand of JADJWG010000002.1, from coordinate 830,761 downwards.
GGATGGTTGATGCGCCGTGTCCAGCTCATCTCGGAGATATGGACCAGCCCCTCGATGCCCGGCTCGAGCTTCACGAAGGCGCCGTAGTTCATGATGTTGACGACTTCACCCGAGATATGCACGCCGACCGGGTACCGCTCGGCGACCTTCTCCCACGGATTCTCCTGTTTCTGCTTCAGCCCCAGCGCGATCTTTTCTTTGTCTCGGTCGATCGAGAGGATCTTGACCTCGATCTCTTCGTCCACCTTGACCATGTGGCTGGGATGGTCAATCCGATCCCACGACATGTCGGTGATGTGCAGCAGGCCGTCGATGCCGCCGAGGTCGACAAACGCGCCGAAGTCAGCGATGTTTTTCACGACACCGGTGCGCAGTTGGCCGATCGCGATTTCTTCAAGCAGCTTCGACTTGGCCTTGGTGCGCTCCTCCTCGATCAGCTTGCGGCGCGAGATGACGATGTTCCGCCGTTCGGTGTCGATCTTGAGGATCTTGGCCTCAATCTCCTGGCCGAGGTACTCCCCGACGTCCGCCGGCCGACGGATGTCGACCTGCGATGCCGGAAGGAAAACAGGTACGCCGATATCAACCAGCAATCCGCCCTTGATCTTCTTCAATACACGTCCCTTGACGACGTCACCTTCGTGGGTCGTCTCGACGATGCGGCGCCAGTTGAGGATTCGGTCCGCGCGCCGCTTGGAGACGATGATCATGCCGGTTTCGTCGATATCCTCGACGAGCACCTCGACCTCGGCCCCAATCTGGACTTCCGCGGGATTGTCCCACTCGTCGATTCCGACAATGCCTTCACTCTTGAGGCCGATGTCAAGCACGGCCTCATTCCCCGACAGGGCGACGATCCGCGCCTTCAGGATCGAGTTGAAGTCGAGCCCCACACCAGACTGGTTGCCGACGGCATTCTCGAGCAGTTCTTCATTCAATGATTGGCCGAACGCCTTCTGAAACTCGGCATCCAGGTCGGCCTCCGAAACGTCAATCTCTTTCCACAGAGCGGGATCCAGCATCAGACGCGTCCTCGGGTCCGCGGCGCACCGTGCCCGGTGTGCGAGGCGGCATTTCTAGATAGAGGGGGGGAACGGTAAGGGCACACTTGCGCCTCGCCCCGGGCCATCCGGAGCCGCCTGAAGCACAGGATCGGTGAGTATACCTACGGCCGGCGGCGCCTGTAAACCCCCCGGCCGATCCGTGCGCCTGCACGACGGAGGGGTATCGCGCTACTCCGACGCGTGGAGGGGGCTTGGCTACCGCGCCACAAACAAACCCTCCAATGCTTCAAAATACCCTGGAAAGCTCTTCGACACACAACCCGGGTCGTGTATCACAACGCCTTCCACGCGCAGACCAGCTAGCGCGAAACTCATGGCCATACGATGATCGTCATACGTTGAAATCTCGGACGCGCGGACCGCGGACGGCGGATGGATCGTCAGGCCGTCCGCCCGTACCTCCACACGGGCACCAAGCTTGCCGAGCTCTGTCGCCAAGGCGGCCAGGCGATCCGTTTCTTTCACCCGCAGGTTCGCGACGTTGTGTACTTCCGTCGCCCCCTCGGCGAACAGGGCCATTACCGCGAGCGTCTGTACCGTGTCCGGCATCAGGTTCAGATCCACCCGCACGCCCTGCAGCCGCCCATCCGCCGGTGCCGCGACCTCAATGCCCTCAGGCACTTCTGTAACCTCGCAGCCCATCGCCGCAAGCACATCCACAAAACCCACGTCGCCTTGTCGACTTGCGCGGGTCAACCCGCGCACGAGCACGCGGCCGCCTGTCAGGGCCGCGGCTGCCCACATGTACGTGGCCGCACTGGCATCCGGCTCGACGTTGTAAGTCCCAGGCCGGTAGCTTTGCGGGGCTGGTACGATAAAACGTGGCTCTTCACCAGCCAGCACCTCGACCCCGAGGTCCCGCATTATGGCGAGTGTCATCTCCGCGTAGGGTCGGCTCGGCAGCACACCGTCAACCGCAAGCAGCACATCCCCTGCGGCACAAGGTGCCACCATGAGCATGGCGCTCAGGAACTGGCTCGAGGGGGGCGCGGTGAATAGCACCTCCCCCCCGCTCAGTCCCTGCGCGTAGAGGTCCAGTGGTGGGTAGCCCTCTTCGCCCGCATAGCCAATCCGTGCCCCGATCTTTTGCAAGGCCTCCACGAGAGCACCGATCGGTCGCTGCCGCATGCGCGGCGAGCCGTCGAGGTGCCGTTGCCCGTATCCGAGGCACGCCACCGCTGTCAGGAAACGCATCGCGGTTCCGGCGTGCCCGACGTCGATTTCGACATCGTCCGATACCAGCACCCCCCCGGTGCCGGCCACATGCAGCACGCCAGCCCCATCGTCCACCGAAACACGTACACCTAGCGCGGCGAGGCCGCGAATCATGGCCCACGCATCATCGGAGAGCGATACACCGATTAGGTTACTGGTACCGTTCGCCAGCGCTGTGCAGGCCAACAGGCGATTCGTAAGACTTTTCGATCCTGGTAACCGCGCCACCCCCCGTGCAATACCCGCCGGGCTGATATGCGCAGCAGTTTCTGTATATCTGATCGCCACGCCGGTCGCCTCACGCGGGTGATACCCGCCGATTGCACGTCCCCACAGCACTCAAGGTGTCCTGACGAATCGGTTTCGAATGGTACCTCTGTCTCATGGGGTACCGGCCTCATGCGCGCGTGGTACGAACCCGAGCCGCACCGGCGTGATCCTCGCACGCACAACTCCGTCGCCAAACTCGACGTGTTCTATTTGGTAAGGCCGGCGACCATTCTCCCAGAGAAACCGGTTGTCGTGCACGAAATCCACACCCTCCCAATGGCCCGCCAGGCGCCGGGTGGCCCGCTCCGCCCACCCTTGCCACCAACTCCTGGCAACCGGCCACGCCCCCAGCCGGACCTCGTCGATGCCGCAGCGGAGTTCATCACCCTCGGCCCGAAGGGTGGCGCGTACGCTTACAACGGCGGCCACAGAGCCCCAGCGTACGAGCCCACCGATCCGAACACCGGCTGAATCCAGTTCGACGAAGGGCTGCTCAAGCGGACCGGCCGGCGCACCCAGTTCCCGCCAGACGCCTTCTGCGGCCAGCCACCGGTTGAGTTGTGCCGCATGCAGTTCGACCACTAACGGCTCTTCGGCATTGAGGTGCGCGCTGATCTCATCCTGTACCTGAAAGAGGGCAGCTTTGTCGGTGCGCAGCAGCACATGGTCCACTGAGGCGGGGCGATACCAGCTCGGCCGCCATGTCGCACCCAGCAACAGGACAAGAGGGCCACTCAGCAGTATGAGCCCCCCTGCCGTGAGGGCCGCACGCCACCCCCTGCGCCTACCCTTTCCGGGACTGCCGGCCGCGACCATGCTGACCCTCAACGGCCCTGCCACTCTTGGCCGCAAACCTCACAGAACCCGCTCAGGGCATGTCCTTCTCGTCATCGAGATCGTCAAAGACGGCGTCGATATCGAAATCGGCATCGGAAATCTCGAAGGTTTCTTCGTCATCGCCGCCCAGGGACGGTTCCGTGTCTGGTGGTGCCGCCGCCGCCTTCAGATCACTCGGCTTGATGTTCGCGGGCTTCCCGTCCACCTGGAGCATGAACGTCACAGGTCCGAGCCGAAGCCGATCTCCCGCCGCAAGATCGTGCTCCGCCACGCGTTTTCCATTGACATACGTGCCGTTGGAACTGCCGAGGTCTTTGATGGAGATCTTTTGTCCATCCACGACCAGTGCACAGTGTTGCCGCGAGACGTCTTTGGTGGGGATCCGGAGACCGCAATCCTGCCGCCGTCCCAGTACGGTTTCCAGCGCCGTAATCGGAAACTCACGGCGCTCCGTACCCTTGAACATGACCAAGACGACCTTCATCACCGACGCCCTCTACGCTCCCACGACTCGGATAGGCCGGCGTGCCAGGATCCCCGGTCACGCCATCCGCTGAGGAAACTGTCGCCTATCATCCCGAGGCACGATTGGTGCCAAGTATGCTACGCGAAAGCTTCAAGCATGACAACGACCACCGCTTGCCACTCCCTCTATGTCCACGTCCCCTTTTGCCGCACCATTTGCGGCTACTGTGACTTCTACCGAGACGTCTACGACCCCCAGCAGGGGGGCCCGCTCGTCGACGCCCTTTTGTGCGAACTGGAGTCCGCCGGTCGCGGCCGCGCATGGCGGTTCGACACAATCTTTGTCGGCGGAGGCACCCCGACGATTCTCGCCACCACTGACCTGTACCGTCTGCTGGTCGCCTTGCGTCGTCATGCCGGTACCGAAGATGAACTCGAGTTCACTGTCGAGGCGAACCCCGCCACAGTGACCCCTGAGAAAGCCGCCGCCTTGCGCGCTGCGGGTGTGAACCGCGTCTCTCTCGGCGCACAGTCCTTCGACCCGGGCGACTTGCGGATTCTGGACCGGCGTCATAACCCCGACGACGTACCCCGTACCCTCGAGATCTGCCGGGCCGCCGGCCTGCCGCACCTCAGTCTCGACCTCATCTTCGGCGTGCCCGGCCAAACACTCGCCGCTTGGCAAGGAAGTCTGGCGGCCGCCCTGGACCTTGGCCCGGAACACCTCTCCTGCTATGGCCTGACCTACGAGCCCCAGACGCCGCTCCGCGCGCGACTCGAACTCGGCCGCATTCAGCGGATGGACGAGGATCTCGAAGCCGACCTGTACGAGTACACCATGGATGCGCTGGCGCTGGCCGGCCTGCCCCAGTATGAAATCAGCAATTTCGCCCGGCCCGGGGCCGAGTGTCGCCACAACCTACGGTACTGGCGCAATCAGCCGTACCTCGGCCTGGGTCCGTCAGCCGCCGGATACCTCGACGACGTACGCTACAAGAACGTGCCCGACACAGCGCGCTACGTGGCCGCCATTCAGGCGGGAACCACCGTTCGGGAGTCGGAAGAGACTTTGTCGACGGAGCAGCGGGCCCGTGAGACGATCATGCTTGGACTGCGCCTTGTGGCCGGTGTGGATCAGGCCCTGTTCATGGAGCGGTTCGGACGCGATCCCCAGGCGTGGTTCGCCGCCGAAATGGCCCCCCTGCTGGATGATGGACTGCTCGAAGCCGATGAGCGCGGCTTCCGCTTAACCCGCCGTGGCCGACTGGTCGGCGATCGGATCATGGCCGCTTTTCTCTGAACGCGTCGCTTGCGCCCCCCTACCAGTAGATGTAGCGCTGGAACAGATGCCGCTCGTGTGTCGGGAGTTTCATGACATCGGGGATCAGGTAGCGATTCTCGTCCGTATCCAAGAGCATGCGACCGTTAGAGCCATACTCCAGCGCGCGGTCAGTCTGCCAGCGCATCGTAAAACGCTGGGGTCCGAGGTCGGTGTCCACATCGAATGTGAGGTAATTGTTCGCAAGCTCGATGCGGTGCAGGGCCTCGATGGTGTGCACGAAGTAACGCCGCGTCAGCGAGGCCCGGATCAAGCGCTGGGCGTCTACCGGCCAATCCTCCAGCCGTCGGATCAGGCCGACTTCGACATCGTGGCCGTCAGGTTGCGGATACCGCAGGGAGATGAACTCCGCTGGGTAGCGTACCGGCAGGCAGCGCAGTGCAAACACCCCGCCATAGATGCGCTCGTCGCGGATTGTAACATGCAGCGTTTCGTAGGTGCCGAGATGAACGCGGGCCACGTCGGGCGTGAGCCAGCGCGGCTCATGGCCGCGGAGCGGTGGCAATGAGCCCCGCGTGATTTCCTCCGCGGCCTGCTGCGCGGCGCGCTCGGCCTGTAACTGAACATGCAGCGCATCCACGCTGCCACCGGTCGAAACCCCCTGTTGCATCCGAACCATCCGGGCATAGGTGCCGTCCTGGGCCAGCAGCTCGGCGTGCGTGCCGCTCTCCAGAATGCGGCCGGCATCCATCACGATGATTCGGTGTGCATGCCGCAGTGTGCTCAGACGATGCGCGATGGCAATCGTGGTTCGGCCGCGCACGACCTCGGCCAGGGCGGCCTGAATCGCGGCTTCACTCTCCGTATCCACACTGCTGGTGGCCTCATCCAGGACAAGAATACGCGGGTCGATCAGCAGCACACGGGCAATGCCGACGCGCTGGCGCTCGCCGCCGCTCAGGCCCGCCCCGCGCTCGCCGACCCATGTGTCGTAGGCATGGGCCTGACGGAGGATGAAGTCGTGGGCGTTCGCGGCCCGTGTCGCGGCAATGACTTCCTCGGGTGTGGCGCCGGGCCGGCCGTAAGCCAGATTGTCCCAGACACTGCCGCGAAAGAGAAACGGTTCCTGCAACACGACCCCAACCCGGCCGTGCAGGTCCTCACGAGCCAATTCGCGTACGTCCACGCCGTCGATGCGGATGCAGCCCTCGTCCACGTCGTAGAAGCGGCAGAGCAGGTTCACCAGCGTTGTTTTACCGGAGCCGCTGTGCCCGACCACCCCCAGCAATTCACCCGGGCGAATCGTCAGACTGAGGTCGCGCAGCACCGGTGTATGCCGCTGGTAGCCGAAGGAAACACGGTCGAATTCGATCTCGCCGCGCATCTCCGCGAGATGAATCGGCCGCTCCGCTTCGCGAATCTGTGCCGGGGTGTCGAGGATTTCGAAAACGCGGTGCGCTTGCGTGACGAACGTGGTCAGCCAGTTCGTGAACTGCGGCAGCGTCGCCAGCGGGCCGTAAAACATCCACAAGTACCCGAAGAACGCCATCAGTTCGCCCAGTGTCAGCCGTCCGCCGATCACATCGCGCCCGCCGACGTACCACACGATCCAGCCACCCAACTGGAAGATCACTCCCATCGACGGGTTGAAGGTGGCGCTGGCAAGTTCGACTCCCATGCGCGTATCGCGCAACCGCTGGCTGGCCCGCCCGAAGCGCTCGAACTCGCGATCCTCCTGCCCAAAAGCTTTCACCACGCGAATCCCGCTCAGCAGACCCGCCAGCAGTCCCGCCTGCTTGCTCGAAGAATCCCAGGCCCGGTAGTTCCGCGGATAAATGTGTCGCCAAAAGATCACCGTACCTGTCACGACAAAGGGCGCCGGAATCAGGGTGAAGAGTGCCAGGCGCCAGTCGGTGACAAACATCATGATGCCGACACCGATCAGCATCAGAACTTGCAGCAGGAACCCGCCCGTCAACTGGTGGACGAAGCCGTGCAGAGATTCCGTGTCATACGCCACCCGCCCGACCAGCGAGCCCACCTGCTGCCGGTCGTAGTAGCCCACGGAGAGCCGCTGCAGGTGGCCAACCAGTCGCCCGCGCATATCAAAGGTGATCGCCGTGCCGATACGGCTGCTGAGGCGCCCATTGATCAGGTTCACCCCCATCCGAAGAACTTGCACCGTCGCCAGAATCAGCACAACCTGCAGCAGCAACTGGATGTTCGCAGCCGCCTGCCCCGGCGCCGCCTGGAGCGCGGCGGCTTCCGCGGGGCTGCCTGGCAGCACGTTATCTACAAGGAAACGGGTGAGCTGCGGAGAGACCAGGTCCAGGGCGATGCCCACGACGAGCAGCAGCATCATGCCGGTCGCCGCGCCGCGGTACGGTCCCATCAATCCCCACATGCGCAGCAGCACCGCACCGCGGTTCACGCACCGCGGACACCCTCCACCGCCCCCCTCTCGCAGCAACCCGCAGCGCGGGCAGCGCCGCGGATCGACACCGTCGTCCGGAAGTACTTCCAGCGGTTCGCCTTGTGCATGGCGATCGAGCCGGCGGGCAAGTTTTTCGAACCGGTAGGCCCGCCGGTTGCTATACCGCAAGACATCTACCCAGGAACCATTGACGCGCGCCTGTAACAAGCCCGCGCCGACACCCCCCTGAGTGCGGTACTCCTCGGCAGCACGAATCGCCATGTCGAGGTCAACCGCGGTCGCCTCGTCGTGTGATACGACCAGCAGCCGATCCGCCGTCACGACGAGCCAAAGCTCGCGGTATCGGCCGACCAGATCAATATCCGTACAGGTGCTCGCTACGAGCGTTTCGGGCGCCACTCCTCGGTCGCGTAGCACCTTCACTACAGTGGCTGGCAGGGGCTCATGCAGTGGGCGGTCCGCGGCGGGAGTGCTTCCGTCACCAGGGGTGCCGGTGAACGTGCCGGTGCGGGAATCAGATGGCGGGAAGTCGGGCATGTGGATACGTCAAATTCTGCGGGAACGTGGCCACACGGCACACCACGTATCTTCGTCACCGGGTTCTCGTCCGCGTGCACCGCAGAAGCCGAGTCCCGGTATGCTAACGCATCCGGCGCCGCTGGCGACGGGGTTGTCGGGAATCGTGGCGTGTGATCCTGCCCGGAGCACCGACGTACGGATCTCGGTTGCGGACACGAACCCGCGAGACTCGGTGTCGGCTAGTTGTCCCTCCACGCCGCTCGTCCGATGGTGTAGCGGGTAGCCATACAATGTCACCGCACAGGGTTTCGCGGCTACAGTAACTATGGGACGGGCGTCTCGGACGCTACGCTGCCCAAGGCACGGCCCGCCCGGAGAGCACATGGGAATCTACGATCGGACCTACTACGAATCCCCAACCGCCCAATACGCGACGGGGGGCGGCGGCCAGGGTGGCTGGAATTGGCGCAGTGTGTGCGGCTTGCTGCTCATCGCAAACACGGCCATTTTTTTCCTCTCGGCAATGAAGCCCCTCGGCGATCTAATCTTGGGCGTCGGCTTGATGCAGGCCGAGGCGGTTCTGTACGGGCAGGTCTGGCGCCTGCTGACCGCGACTTACCTGCATGCCAACCTGTTTCACCTCTTCGTGAATATGCTCGGCCTTTACTTTTTCGGGCCGGCACTGGAACGAGTGTGGGGTGCGCGACAGTTTCTCTTCGTCTATACGCTCGGGGGAGTGGCGGGCAACGTGCTGCTGACACTGGCAGGCCTGGTGCACTTCATCCCGCCCCAGGTTCCCGGACTGGGTGCCTCGGGCAGCGTGCTATCCCTGCTGGGTGCCTGTGCCGTGCTGTTCCCCAGGGCGGAAATCTACCTCTACTTCCTCTTCCCGATCCAGATCCGCACGTTTGTGCTACTCTACGGCCTTTGGTTCGTCATCAACATTTTTACGCAAGGTCGAAACTATGGGGGTGACATCTGCCACGTCGGCGGCCTGCTCGTCGGGCTTGCCTGGGCCTATACGGGCGGAATCTCCCTTTCCGGCCGGCATCACGTCCGGGCGCAGCTCGGAGCCCTGCGCGATTTGTTCTCCGTCCGGCCACGGGCTGCGGCCCCTGGGACCTGGCAGCGACGCATGGCGCAAAGGCAGGCGGATGAGGAGTTAATCGACCGCCTGCTCGCCAAGGTACAGGCCGAGGGGCTCGACAGCTTGACGACGGCGGAACGGCATGCACTCGAGGCCGCCACACGCCGCCGGCGCGCGGAGGAAGCCCGCATCGACAGTTTCACGCGGACTTAGCGCATCGACTCGTGAGAGCCGCATCCCAAGTACCGGTGAGCATCGACAACGCGCTGGTTGGCGGTGGCCTTTCGCACCGGCCGCGGACCAGTCACCCCCGCTGCGGCGGCATCCATGCTATGCGTGCCGCACCGCGGCGCCCGGCCGATCAGGTCATTGCTGCGAGCAGCGCGGCCAGACTGAGTTCCAGCACCGCCACCGGGTGTCGGAGACCATAAGCCGCAATGACTTCCGGATGGAGTTCGCCCATCCGGCCGAAGACGGTGCCTTCCGCAAGCCGCAGTTGGGCAGCTCTTCCGGTGATCAGGGCGTCATCCTCGTGTGCCGCTACGAGGTAGGTTGCCCCCAACTCATGGATGAAAGCGTCCGCCACGGCGCGAATGTCGGCATAGCCCACGTGCGTGCCGATCAGCGCCACCGCCACGAAGCGCTCCTCACGCGCGCCGGTCTCCGCGGCCGGGTCCACGAAGCAGCAATCACCGACCTCGAACAACGACTGCGGGAGGTCGTACTGCTTGTTGATCGCCAACGTCTCCAACAGCCCGGGCAGCAGGGCGACACGGCACATCGTCTGCTCGCTGCTGATCGGGTTATCGATCAGTACGGCCCGCGGATCCGGCGCGCTCCGCCAGCGCTCGAACGCCGCAGCCGGGCTTGTGAGCACCAGCGTCATCACCTGGTGAAATCCAAGCCCTGTCAGCACACGGCGCGCCGTAGCCGACTGCTCTTCGATCAGGCGTGGCGTCCCCACCGTGAAGGTGGGCACCAGGGTCGGGCTCAGACTGTCGTAACCATACGCCACGGCTGCATCTTCAATCAGGTCCACCGGGTGCATCACATCATTGCGATAAGCCGGCACAAGCACGCGCAGGGTATCGGCGCGGCCGTCCTCCTCCACGCCATGCCCCATCGACTCCAGCAGTTCGGCGAGCTGCGCCGTGTTGAAATCGGCCCCGATCGTCTCGGCGGCCTGGCGGACACTCAGCCGCATTTCGACGGGCGCCAGGTCCGGCGTCACGTGCGTGGAGGCACCGTGCTCGATAACGACCTGTTCCACCGTGATGCCCGGGAGCAACTCCGCCAGACTCGTCACCACGATATTCAGCGCTCGATCGACAGAGCGTTGCGAGATGCCGGTGACATCCACGAACATCTGCTGCGTCTGCATCGTGACGCGGGTGGCCTCGCTATTGATGATCGGTGGCATCGAGAGCACGGTGCCCGCCCCATCGCGAAGCAGTGGGTAGCGCTCCAGCGGTTTCAGCAGATGCAGATAGGCCTGCCCGGTCTTATGGCGTTCAAGGATCTCACGCGGTGTGAGTCGGCTGGCCGGATCGCGCGGATCAAAACCCAGCGGGACAAAGCGCAGCTCCTCCGGATCGATTGCATCATAGTGAAACACCTCGCCTGACAGCGTAGCGAGGTCGTACACTCCGATCGAAGCCAGCTTCCGGTCGCGCCCCAGGGCCCAGTGCAAGTCCTCCTGCAGGTTCATCAGCATCTTGATCAGCGCATGATCGAGCCGCACGCCACGCACCACCGCACATGCGATGAAGGGCCGGTAGCTGTGTTCATCGTTCAGCCGCGGGTCCACCTGAACACGCAGTCGCGGAGCCGCCAGCGTATATTCCGGCAGGCCCGTCTGTACACCGAGATAGCCACGGATGTAGCGCGCCATCCCGCCGGGATCGAACAGGTCCGGCCGCACGGCCAGCATGTCGAGCCGCAGCACCTGGTTCGTGCCGAGCACCTGGAGCTGCTCGGGCCGGGCGCGAAAATCCGTGCCGCAGCTCGCGCAGTGCAACGGCGGTCCCTGCGCCTCCGTCCGATCGTATGGCTTGCCACAAACACCGCACGCATACTCGCGCATCTCGGCGACTTCACCGACTTCGCAGCCCAGCTTCGGCAGGAGCTGCGTGAGCTCTGCCACAGAAAGCTTCGCACCCTCCTCCCCGGCCGCGATCCGGCTGAGCAGCAGCCCGGCGGGCATATCTATCGTCGGCACAGCGGCTCCTCTCGCAGCCACGGCATCGTGGCAAAAAACAAGTCCCCGATGGCCTTCACGTCGTGTACGAACATCGCCAGCCGCTCGAGTCCCAAGCCCCACGCCAAGACACGCTCCGTGATACCCAGCGGCAGCGTGACCTCCGGCCGGAAGATGCCCGAGCCGCCCATTTCCACCCAGTCCTGGCGGCGTTCCATGTACAGATGCACTTCGGCCGACGGCTCCGTATATGGGAAGAAGCTCGGCACGACGCGCACCTTCGGGAAGCCCATTTTTCCATAGAAGGCACTCAGCGTCCCCACGAGATTCGCGAGACTCGCTTGCGAATCGACGATGATGCCATCCACCTGGTGAAAGACCGGCAGGTGCTTGTAGTCTACCGTCTCCCGACGAAAGACGGGGCCGATGACGAAGTACTTACCGGGCCGGCCGGCGGCGTGCTGCGCCAAGGCACGAATTGTCGCCGCGGTCGTGTGCGTGCGGAGCACCGGCTTGTGCGCCAGTTCCCGGCTCCAGCGGTACTGCCAGCCGGTTGAACCTGTGTCGCCGCCGTGCTCGTGTGTTGCGCGGATCCGGTCGACGAGCGCATCCTCCGGGATTCGACAGCGATCCGGTCGGGCGACGTAGAACGTGTCCTGCATGTCGCGCGCGGGGTGATCCTGCGGTTGAAACAGGGCGTCGAAGTCCCAGAAACTGCTCTCCACCCACGGACTGACAATCTCGGTGAAGCCGAGTTCGAGAAATACCCGTCGCACCTGGTCGAGCGTCCGCTGGAATGGGTGTTCCTTGCCGGGGTGCAGCTTCTTCGCAGCGAGCGTGACGTCGTAGGGCTGGAGTTCCACGTCACGCCAGCCACCGTCGGCCAGCAATTCAGGTGTAAGTTGCGTAACGCGCCGCTGGGCCTGTACACCATGCGCCAGCCGCTGCTGTCCGGCCGCGGTGAGCGCCACAAAGCGGGTGGTGCGCTCCCTGGTCACTACGAACCCCTTGCGTTTGCCGATCAGTGCCAGGGCCTCCGCCACTGCGACACCCTCCCCTTCCAGTTCGCTGCGGCTCGCCACGCGTCCGTTCGCCAGCGCCCGGAGCAGGAGTTCATCCGGCTGGAGCGGTGGGTCGGCCCCGACACCATCTGCCAGCACAAGCACCTCGCCGTCCTTGCGCGCCCAGCCCCGCTGCCCGAGAAGCCGAAGCGTGCCCCCCACCTCCGCCGCCGAAAGAGGGCAGTGATTGGGAATCTCAGTCAACCGGCAACGTCCCTGCTGCGCGGCCAGGACGCCGACGACGGTGCGTTCCGGCAAAGGTTTCGTGGCGTGCACTGTGCCCTCTGGGCCGAGCCGGAGTTCCTCATAGGGCTGCTCGGTGATGTCCACGAGCCCGCCTTCCCGTAGCCCCCCGCAGGCCGCCGTGACCGGTGACTGGTCGACGCCGAGTGCTGCGGCGAGTTCGAGCAACGTGACGGCACTGCCACGCTCCGCAAGCTGACGCAGTACGGCGACCTGCTGCTCACTCAGTTCCATCGTGGGCTCTCCTTACCGTCGTGAGCCCTCCTGTGTAGCCGAAGCGGTGCGTGGGCTCAAGACCGGTCGACGGCGCACCCCCCTACCGCAATGGCAGTGAGGGGGTATCACGGGATTCGGACCTTACCAACCTTCCGGGGAAAGTTAGTGCCCATTGGCGGGTCGATCCGCGCCCCACACTCCGGTAGCCCGTTGCATTCACGGCCCACCCGGCTATACTGTGATCAATGAAACGGTTCCCGGCACAGCATCGCCATCATCATCACCACGCGGAGTGCGTGGCTGGCTGATGGTGTGTGCGCGTCCGTTTGAGATGACACCATCGACGCCGGCCTCGGTCGGCGTCGCTTTGTTTCGGGACAAGGCAGGCCGGTCGGGGCGGTGATGTTCACAAGGATGCCCGATGTCCCCCGAATCCGACGCACCCACGCTCCGCCTTGCGATCCCCAAGGGCCGAATGCACTCCGCGGTCGTTACGCTGCTCGCAGATGCCGGCGTTCATTTGCGTTTCGGTGAGCGCGACTATCGGCCGACGGTCTCGCTCCCCGGCTACACCGCCAAAATCCTCAAGCCGCAGAACATTCTCGAAATGCTGCATGCGGGCTCACGCGACATCGGCTTCGCAGGCGCTGACTGGGTGGCCGAACTTGGCTGCGAAGTCGTCGAACTGCTCGACACCGGTCTCGACCCGGTGCGACTTGTCGCGGCCGCCCCGGCCGAACTGCTGCTCGACGGGCAACTGCCGGATCGCCCGCTGGTGCTCACCTCTGAGTACGAGCGCCTGAGTCGCGACTGGATCGCCCGCCGCGGCATCGACGCGCGTTTTATCCGATCGTTCGGCGCAACGGAGGTGTTCCCCCCGGAAGATGCCGACCTGATCATCGACAACACGGCCACCGGTTCCACACTACGCGCGAATGGCCTCGAGATCGTGGACGATGTCATGCGGTCCTCGACGCGACTCTACGCTCACCCCGCCGTCCTGGAGGATCGTGAGCGGCGCGCGGCGGTCGATTCCCTGATCCTGCTGCTGCGATCGGTGTTGGATGCGCGGCGGCGCGTGATGATCGAGGTGAACGTACCGCGGGACCGCCTGGAAGCCGTGGTGTCGATCCTGCCGTGCATGCGCGAACCGACCATCGCCCCGCTCCACGGGGACGCCGGGTACGCCGTCAAGGCGGCGATTCCCCGTGAGCAGCTTGCGACCATCGTGCCGCGTCTCAAGGCGCAGGGCGGCTCGGACATCGTGGTGTCGAATCTGTCGAACATCGTGCCGTAGAGGAGTCCGCACATGCGTACGACTGCCCGCCCCGGCGCGACCGGACTCGAACCCTCGCCGGCACTCAACGGCATGGTCGCGTACCACGTGCCGCGGCCATGCGCGCCGATCGACCTCTACCTCGACGGGAACGAGGGGGAAGCACCTCCGGCCGAGTTGCTCCAACGGCTGACCCGCCAGGGGCCGGAGGTCCTGCGACGCTACCCCAGCAGCGCAGCTCTCGAGGCCAGTCTCGCCGCTCACTATGGATTGCGGCCCGAGCAGGTGGTCGTGACCGGTGGGGGCGACGATGCGCTCGACCGGGCCTGCCGGGCGATGCTCGGCCCGGGGCGGGCCATGGTCCTGCCGGTGCCGACTTTTGAAATGCTGGAGCGCTATGGTCGCCTGATTCACGCCGAGCTTGAGCGCGTGGGGTGGCCCGATGGTCCGTATCCCACGGCGGCTGTCGAGTCCGTATTGACCGAGCGTACGCGCCTGATCGCGGTTGTATCGCCGAACAACCCGACGGGGGCGGTGATTCACGCGGCTGACCTGCGCCGACTGTCGACTGTCGCTCCGCAGGCACTATTGCTGGTGGATCTCGCCTATGTTGAATTCGCGGATGAGGATTTAACCGCGACGGCGCTGGCCCTGCCGAACGCGGTGGTCGTGCGAACATTCTCCAAGGCGTGGGGTTTCGCGGGGGTGCGCATCGGGTACGCCCTGGGGCCGGCGGAGTTGATCGGGTGGCTGCGCGCAGCTGGAAATCCGTACGCCGCAGCCGGCCCTTCGCTCGCCCTGGCGGCAGACCGTCTGGCGACCGGGCAGTCTGATCTGGCATCGTTTGTGGCGCGTGTCCGCGCGGAACGACTGGAATTGCAGGCACTGCTGCGAAGCTGGGGAGCGCGCGTGCCGGATTCGCAAGCGAACTTCGTCTTCGCACGCTTCGGCAATGCGTTGCAGATCCGCGAGGCGCTGGCTGTACAGGGCATCTCGGTGCGTGTGTTCCCGGGGCGTTCGGGCTTGGAGAATGCCCTGCGCATCACCTGTCCCGGAGTTCCGCAGGTTTTCGCGCGGCTTCGGGCTGCTTTGGGGCGGGTCTTTCAGGAGCATGCGACCGCCTTCTCGCCCGGAGACGAAGACCCACCAACGGCCGGAGGCATGGTATGACTGACGACGCACTGATCATACACACAGCACGCCATCGGGACGATCCGTCCTCCGAATGGCCTGGGCTCCATGTACGCCGCCTGGACTTCTGAAGGTGTAACAATGAAACCCCGAATGGCTCAGATTACACGCCAGACTGGCGAAACCGAAATCACGGCCACACTGAACCTGGACGGCTGTGGCAGTGTCCAGGTGCGCACCGGCATCGGTTTCCTCGACCACCTGCTGCATGCGCTCGCGCGGCATGCGCGTTTCGATCTTGATCTCGTGTGCAGCGGTGACCTGGTCGTGGATGATCACCACACCGCTGAAGACTGCGCGCTCGTACTGGGAGCAGCGCTGCGACAGGCGGTCGGTGATCGCCGGGGCATTGCGCGCTTCGGATCGGCCTATGCCCCGTTGGATGAAGCTCTGGCGCGAGCGGTGGTGGATCTCTCCGGCCGCCCTTTTGCCGCGCTTGAGCTGGGGCTCCGGCGCGAAATGCTCGGCGAACTAGCGTGCGAGAACATTCTGCACGTGCTGCACTCACTGGCAATGAGCGCTGCCTGCAATCTGCACGTGGACGTGTTGCGCGGCGAGAACGACCACCACCGGGCCGAGGCGGCGTTCAAGGCCTGTGCACTCGCGCTGCGGGCCGCCGTGACTCGCACCGGAGACGACCGCATCCCAAGTACGAAGGAGGTGCTGGCGTGAGCTCCGCCATCGTGCTGCGTGATGTCCGTATCGTCCGTACGGGGCGGGCGAACATCGCCTCGGTTCTGGCTGGTTTCGGCCGCCTGGGGCTGACACCCTTACTGGTGGAGACCGCAGCCGAAGCGGAAGCGGCCGAGTACCTCGTCTTGCCGGGGGTGGGTGCGTTCGGCGCCACGATGGCACACCTGCGTAATCTCGATCTCGTTGAGCCATTGTGCGCTCGCATCGCCGCAGGTCGGCCGACGCTGGCAGTCTGTCTCGGGTTGCAGTTGCTGTGTCGTGAGAGCGAAGAATCACCGGGCAGCGACGGCCTTGGGATCGTACCCGCGCGGATCACGCGCTTTGCAGACCCCCTGCGTGTGCCCCAACTCGGTTGGAATCTGGTGACTTCCGAGGGAGTGAGCCCACTGCTGGCGAGCGGCCACGCCTATTTCGCGAACTCGTACAAGCTCGACGCACCACCGGCGGGCTGGAGCGTCGCCACTGCGGATTACGGTGGGCGGTTTGTCGCGGCATTGGCTCGCGGTCCGGTCTTGGCCTGCCAGTTTCACCCGGAGCTTTCGGGTCCGTGGGGGTTGTCCTGGCTGCGGCGCTGGCTGGAATACGCGCCTGAGCCCGAGGGGAACGCATGTTGACCGCCCGCGTCATCCCCTGCCTCGATGTTCGCGCCGGACGCATTGTGAAAGGGGTGCGATTTCAGGACCTGCGCGACGCGGGTACACCGGCGGAACGGGCCGCCGAGTACGAAGCCCAGGGGGCAGATGAGCTAGTCGTGCTCGATGTGTCGGCCACGCCCGAGGGGCGGGCGAATGCGGCCGATACCGTGCGGGCGGTGCGGGCAGCCCTGTCGATCCCGTTGACCGTCGGAGGCGGTGTGCGATCGGTGGCTGACGCCGCACGGCTGCTGGAAGCGGGCGCGGACAAAGTGGGGGTCAACACGGCGGCGGTCCGCGAACCCGAGTTACTAAGCGCGCTGGCGACACAGTTCGGCTGTCAATGCACGGTTCTCGCGTTGGATGCTGCACGGCGCGCGGACGGCACCTGGGAAGTGGTGGTGTTGTCCGGACGGGAACGGACCAGCCGCGACGCGGTCGCATGGGCGCGCGAGGCGGCAGACCGCGGTGCGGGTGAAATTCTGCTCACAAGCTGGGATCGCGACGGCACGCGGAGTGGTTACGACACGGAGCTCTGCGCTGCGATTGCGGCGGCGGTGCGCGTACCGGTGATCGCATCCGGCGGAGCGGCAGGTCCGGAGCATCTACTCGCCGCGCTTCGAGCAGGGGCGGATGCGGTGCTGGCGGCGTCGATTTTCCATGATGGCGATCTGACGGTCGGGGATGTAAAGCGTTACCTGGCCCGCCATGGCATGCGGGTACGGCTGGAGGAAAAGCGAGCCGATGATCATTCCCTCGATTGATCTCATGGGTGGGCAGGCCGTACAGCTCATCGGTGGCAAGCAGCACGCACTGGATGCGGGTGATCCCCGGCCGCTGGCCGAGCGTTTCGCGCTCGCGGGCGATATTGCGGTGGTCGACCTGGATGCCGCACTCGGGCGAGGTGACAACACGGCACTCATCCGTGAACTCCTGCAGCTCGCGCCCTGCCGGGTCGGCGGTGGCATTCGATCGGTCGAACGCGCAATCGAGTGGCTTGATGCCGGCGCTGCCCACGTCGTGCTGGGCACCGCGGCCACGCCCGAGGTGCTGCGCGAATTGCCGAGGGACCGCGTGATTGCCGCACTCGACGCGGTCGAGGGAGAAGTGGTGGTCGAGGGGTGGCAAACGCGCACCGGTCGGGATGTTCGCAGCCGCATGGAGGAACTCCGCGATTACGTGGCCGGGTTTCTCGTGACGTTCGTGGAGCGCGAGGGACGCATGCAGGGCACCGATCCCCAGCAGGCGGCCGAGCTCGTGTCGGCTGCCGGCACTGCGCGACTTACTGTCGCGGGCGGTGTGACGACGGTGGACGAGATCGCCACACTCGATCGCTTGGGCGTCGACGCCCAGGTCGGCATGGCACTCTACACAGGCCGCTTGGAACTCGCTGATGCGATCGCCGCACCGCTCACCTCGGATCGGACCGACGATCTGTGGCCGACCGTGGTGACGGACGAGTGCGGCGTGGCGCTCGGGCTCGCGTGGTCAAGCGCGGCGAGTCTGCGCGCGGCAGTGCAGACCCGTACGGGCGTATATCAGTCCCGAACGCGCGGACTGTGGCACAAGGGAGCCACGAGCGGCGCGACCCAGCAACTGCTGCGCATTGCGTTGGACTGCGATCGTGACGCACTCCGGTTCACGGTGCGGCAACGCGGTACGGGCTTCTGTCACCTGGGGACCAAGAGCTGTTGGGGCGCAGCCACGGGTCTCGGCGGGTTGGCGGCAACGCTTATGACGCGGCGGACGCAGGCACCGCCGGGCTCGTACACGGCGCGACTGTTCAACGATGCCGCCCTGCTGCGCAGTAAACTGGTTGAGGAAGCGGGCGAGTTGGCCACAGCAGAGCAGCCCGCGGAGGTATGTGCCGAAGCTGCCGACGTGCTGTACTTCACAATGGTCGCCCTCGCGCGGTCCGGCTTGTCACTCGCGGATGTTGAGCGCGAGCTGGACCGGCGGGCCCGCACGGTCACGCGGCGTCGCGGGGACGCCAAGCCCACCCCCAGGGAGTTGTGAGATGGACGATCGCCTGCTCAGACTCGTCCAGCCGCAGGACGTCTTGCCGTCCACGCAATCTGCTTTGGACGAGGAGACCCTGCGTGCAGCCGGTGTCTTGATCGCTGCAGTGCGCCAGGGCGGTATGCCTGCACTTCGCCGCTTGGCAGAGGAGTATGACGGCCTCGCACCCGCGGCACCACTGGTGTACGACCGTGCAATGCTGGCGGCCGTGCTCGCTCGGCAACCGGCGGAACTGCGTGGCCTGCTGGAACGAACCGCAGACCGCATTCGCAACTTCGCAGCGGCCCAGCGCCACTGCCTCCGCGACCTCGATGTCGCGGTTCCCGGTGGACGAGCTGGGCACACCGTCGCACCCATGGAAAGTGCCGGGTGCTATGCACCTGGTGGACGCTTCCCGCTGCCCTCGTCTGTTCTGATGACGGCCGTAACTGCGCGCGTCGCCGGCGTGGAGCAGGTTGTGGTGGCCTCACCGCGTCCGACCGATATTACCCTCGCGGCCGCCGCCGTGGCCGACGCGGACATGCTGCTGGCCGCGGGCGGCGCACAGGCCATTGCGGCACTCGCCTACGGCGCCCCGCCGGTGCCGCCCTGCAGCGTGGTCGTCGGTCCGGGCAATCGCTGGGTCACAGCCGCAAAGCAACTGATTGCCGGCACCGTCGCTATCGACATGCTGGCGGGCCCGTCCGAACTGCTGGTCATCGCGGATGCCGGTGCCGATCCAGCCATGATTGCCGCCGACCTGCTTGCACAGGCGGAGCACGATCCCGATGCACGGCCACTGCTGGTGACGTGGCACCGGCCGCTGATTCCAGCGGTCGAGGTGGAATTGGCGGCGCAACTGGCAGACCTGCCGACCGCCGACACGGCGCGGCAGGCGCTCACGAACGGGATCGCCGTAATCGTCAGTGATGCCGAGGAGGCCACCGAAATCAGCGACCGGATCGCTCCGGAACACTTGGCCCTGCATGTGCAGGACCCGCAAGGTTGGCGTGGCCGGTTACGGCACTATGGCGCACTCTTCGAGGGTGCGGCGGCGGCCGAGGTTCTTGGCGACTACGGCATCGGCCCGAACCATGTCCTTCCGACCGGTGGTGCCGCGCGAATTGTGGGTGGGCTATCCATCTTCCACTTTCTGCGGGTCCGCACATGGCTCGGGACACTCGGAGTGACCGATCCGGATGGCGCGGAGCTGCGCGGAGTGATCAGGGATGCTGAAGCATTGGCGCGACTCGAAGGATTGGAGGCACATGCCCGTTCCGCCGCGCGTCGCAGTTCGTAAGCACTAGAACCCGCCCGTGTGCTGACATGCTGGAACAGACCTGCTCTTCGAGTACCAGCCCATCACACCACCCAGCGACCACCTACGTTGCGGGACCGCAATTCTACGATTAGCATCGCCCCACAACACTGGGGCTCGACTCCGGGCTACACGACGGATGGACCGCCATGCGGATCGACGTACACGGATGGATCGTCGCACCGGATCCGGGAGCACCAGTCCTGGGTGCGCTGGAGGCCCATCGGGATACGGCGGCGATCGACAGAATTCTCGTCGCAAACCGTGCGGCCGCAAACCTTCCGCCGGGCTGTGCCCTCGATGAAACTGAAGCGAATTCCGCCTGTCTTGCTCTCTGCCGCACGCGGCCATGGCTGGAACCGCTTTACTGGGCACGCGTGGTGACACCCGACAGCCATCCGCACACACTCGTCGGTGCGCTCGAAAGCGAGCCGTTCCGGGGAGTGGTGTTTTCGCCGGCTGACAACGAGTACGAAGCCGATTCCCGCCAGCTTGACCCCTTCCTGGCAGCACTCGCCACTGTGGGGCGTCCGGCGGTGTTTATCGTGCGTGACGATGCCCGGTCGGCGCCGCCGCGTGTACTCGAGCTGGCCCGCCGACACCCGAAAATCACTTTCGTACTTTGTATCGGAGCACACGAGGCCGCACTTCGTGACGCAGCCCTCGAGACCAGCCGCCGGGCGCAACGGCTGGGCGTAGCTGAGATTTATGTGGACACTGCCCATGCCTCCCAAGCGGAAATTGTGGCCGCAGCGCGCAGCGGACTGACGGATCGACTCGTCTATGGGAGTGATGCCCCGGCCTATGGAAGCGAGCACGGAACTCGTTGCCAGGCCGTTCTCTCTGAACTGCAGAACCTCCTTTCCGAGAAGGAGTTAGACCAGATCACGAGCGGTACGGCCGGCCGCATTTTCGGACTTTCCAATAGTATCAGCGATTGATCAACGTGGGCGCCGGCGAGTTCTCTGAGGCGGGGCTATCGGCTCCGCGGTCGTCGACCCTCGCCGAGGAAGATCCCTCCGGCAAACGAACCTTTCCGCGAGCCGGGCGTACTGGTGGGAGACGAAACGAGTGGATGGGATGCGAGACGAGGATCTGCTGGCCGACCATGTAGCCGGCCGGGCAGACGCTTTTGAGCGGCTCGTCGCGCGCTATGCCGAAGACCTGTTCGGCTTCTTTCAGCGATTTGTCGGGAGCGCGTCCCAGGCGGATGATTTGGTCCAGGAAACGTTCCTGCAGGTCCATCTCTCGGCCGGGTCATTTGATCCGGAACGGAAGTTCAAACCATGGCTATACACCATCGCCTCCAACAAGGCCCGCGATTTCATGCGATCGCGGCGGCGGCGCGCAACACACTCGCTGGACGGTCTGCCGGGCGACCACGACGGACCAGTGCCCGGGGTACTGCTCGAAGCGGATCAGCCCACCGCGGCCGAACACGTGGCCTCGCAGGAACAGCGGGAGCAAGTGCGGGAACTCGTGGCAGAGATGCCGGAGCACCAGCGGGCGGTGCTGATCCTCGGATACTTCCAAAAGCTGCCCTACGCGGAAATCGCCGAAGTTCTGCAAATACCCGTGGGCACAGTCAAATCCCGACTGCACGCCGCGGTCAACCACTTCGCGAAGCTCTGGCTTGCACGAACCGGCGCCGCAGACTCCGATTCCTAGGTGTACGAGGCCTGTCCTGATGAACCACGCGCCCACGCCCGAGTTCGACGTTCAGCTCCTCGACCTGCATCTCGGCCACCTGTCCGAGACCGAGCAGGCGGCCCTTCAAGCACGACTCCTGTCCGAACCGCGGCTTGCGGAGCAGCACAGCGCCCTGACGGCTGTTTTCGATGCCCTCCAGCGCTCGGCCGAAGTACCGATGCCACGAGACCTCGTCGCCCGCACCACGACACGCGTGCGACAGGCGGGCCCCGTCCCGCGAATCGTCCGTCCCGCGGACGCGCTGACAGCGGCCGTCGAGCGACGCAGCGAACGCGTGATTCGCCTGGGGAACCTGCGTGACATCGTCGCAGTGGCGGCGATGATCGTGCTCGCAGTCGGGGTGGGCGTGCCGACCATGCTGCATATGCGTGATCGGGCCCAGCGGGTGGGCTGCTCGTACAACTTGGCGCAACTCGGGATCGGAATGCAGCAATACGCTTCCAGCTTTGGTTCGAGCTTACCGTTTGCGGGATGGTCCGGACGCGCCTCCTGGAAACCGACGGACGAGCCGGGCGCGGTGAATGTTCCGAACCGCCGACATGTATACACCCTGCTGGTGCAGGCCTATGTCACCGAGCCGCAGCGCTTCGTGTGCCCGTCACAGCCGCACATGCCCATGTCGCTCGAAGAAGTGCGGCGCAGCAACGACTTTCTCGAAGCGCGAAACGTCAGCTATGCCTACCAGAACATGGCTGGCGTGCGGCCCTCCGCAAACGATGATCCGCGCCTGCCCATCATGGCGGATGAGAATCCGCTCTTTGCTGATGGCGTCCCACTCTTCGATGCCCGGCGCTTCACGGGACGCGACGCGGCAACGCAGAACTCCCGCGCCCACCGCAGCGCCGGCCAGAATATTCTCACGCTGCGTGGCGAGGTGATCTGGAGTCGCACGCCCTTCGCCGGACTGCACGGTGACAACATCTGGACCCTGGAGAACGTCCAAGTCTACACCGGTCACGAAGGGCCGCAACGAGCGGACGACGCGCACCTCCTGAAGTAGTCTGCTTGAACATGCGGCGCAGTCCCCCGGCCGGACACAGACCCCGGCGCGCAGGTCAGCGCGTCGCCCGCATGAGCAGGATCCGCTCGCGCACGGCGAGCGCCCAGGCGCGCTCCTCCTCCGACCACTGCTGGGCCTCGATCAGCGCGGCGAGGTCGGCCGTGGCGGCCGTTCGTATGCGGTCAACCTGCTCCTCTGAGGTGGCATCCGCTGCAATCTGATCATCCCGCCACTGGTCGTAATGTCGATAGACTTCACGTGTAACCGCGCGTCTCGTCCGTTCTGCCGGCGTGACGTCCGCGTCGAGGAGATAAACCACGTTATCAACGCCAAAGTAGCCACTGCTGCCCACAGCCAGCATGCGGCCAGAGGGATCAAAGGCCAGATCGGTGATCGCCCCGAGCGGAGCATGGAGCGTTGACACCGGCTGTAGCGACGTCAGATCCCAGAATCGAATGGAGCGGTCACCCCCGCCGGAAACCAACCGTGGTTCCGAGGGGTGAAACGCCAGCGCCTGGACCCAGTCGGTATGCCCTACCAGCCGCGCACGAAATTGTAGCTCCGGTACACGCCCTTCCTCATAGTGGATCGACCATAGCGCTATCGTGCCGTCGGCACCAGCGGCCGCCAACCAAGACCCCTGCGGGCAAAGCGCCAGGTCATTGATTCCGCTCTCGAACAACCCTTCCGTCTCGAAACACTTTTCAAGTTCACCGCGATCCACGTCCCAAAGGTATACCAGCGTTGTGCGGTCGTACTGCTTATTCACGGCATCCCTTGCCGTCACCAGCCAACGCCCGCCACCGCCCACGAATTTCAGTTGATTGTTTCCGACCTGCCCGGTCTCCAGGTTCCGCAGCCACTTGGATTCCAAAGTGTTGTTGTCCGCATTCCAAGCCAGGTCCCAGACACGGGCGCAACCCGATTCCCCCATGACTACAAGGCGGCTGCCGTCCGCACTGAGGGCCAACCTGGTCGGTCGTTCCTGCCAAGTTGCCCCGGTGGTATCCGCTAGTTGATGATGATGCCAAGTGTTGCGCAGGGCATTCACTTCGAAAATTACGGCTTCACCATACGGCTCTATGGGTGGGCCGGGGCCTTCCAGGGCCGCCGCGAGCCACGCCCGGTGGCCCTGTCGCCACATCACCATGTCGCGCACTTGAACGCTTTTTTCCGTGCGACCTTCCAGTTTGGCATGCAACCGCGGCGCAGTATCCGAAATTTCCCAACCGAAAATTTCGCCGTATGCGCTTGCCGCCAGGCACCAATTCCCACCCGGGCCGAACAACGCGACGTGCATGCTGGCGCGCAGTCCCCGCAGTTGTACGTGCTGGCTCTCGCGCCAGTCCCAGAGCTTGATCTCCCCGAGTTCATCGACTGACACGGCCCGGGCGCTGGGCGCGAACCCCACTCCGTAGACCGCCGCATCGTGACCTCGCAGCACGACTCGTTCAGACCACGCCAAAAGTGGCTGTTGCTCGCCATCGGGTGTGATCTGCCCTACATCAAGCGACCAGACCCGCAGTGTTTTGTCCACCCCACCAGAGAGCAGCAAGCGGCCGGAAGGGTCAAAGGCCACCGCACAGACGGGCCCGTCGTGGCCGGTCAATACAGCGATTTCGGCCGGCTTGCCACGCACCCGACGGGAACGCTGCGCCGCGGCCGCCCTGACACTCGCCGCGAGATCCCACACTCGGATCGTTCCATCCGAAGATGCGGTCGCCAGTCTCGTGCTATCGGGACTGAAATCCGCCGCCCAGACCCAGTGGTTATGCCCTGCCAGCCGCGCGACGGGATCGCCGGAGCCGTGTCGAAGTAGTTCGTCCACATCCCAAAGCTCGCACAGGCGGCCCGCCCCGGCACCCCAGGATCCCAGCCAGCGGCCGTTCGGCGACCACCGCACCCCACCGCTGTACTGAGCCAGTCCCGTCGCGGTCGCAATCGGGACGGGATCCTCCGAAGCGACTTGGGGATCAAGAATGTCTGACAATCGAAACACGTTGATTGCGCGGTTCTTCTCGCAGGTCACAGCAAGCATTTCTCCGCTTGGATCGAACGCGAGATGAACCGGTTGATCGGTGTTGCTTCGTACGGGCCATGCGACTCGAAGCCAGTACTGATCCGCGTCTTGCCCGAGCAGGTGGACCCATTGTTTGAACTGCGGTTCCCGCTCGTGCATCGTCCCGATCGCGAGAAAAGCTGCGTCGGGGTGGAAGGCAATCGCTTTGACGGCGACGTGTCCGTGCCGTGCTTCCTCCTGGTCAATACCAAGCAGTTCCCATGGGATTTCCAATGGTTCTGCGCCGGGCGTGGTGCGGTAGATCTCCAGTGCCTGGTCAGCCCGCGAACGAGCCAACGCCAATGCCTGCTGCCGCGCGCTCAATACCACCACAGCGGCTTTACCCCTTGATTCTGCTGGATGTAAATCCTTCAGACTTTGCCCGATCCGTCCCCACAGGTATCGCCACTCCCACCCCCTGTGTTCCGGCGGCGCCTCTTCCAGCAACTGGGTGGCCCGCCGGTGGTCCCCATTCGCGGTGGCTGCCAGCGCACCCGAGATGCTGCCTGCGTACAAGGTCCGCAGGGTCTCGGCCCTGGCTGCGGCGGCATGGTCGGCCTGCTGCTGAGCATTCCGCCAGAGTGCTGTCGTGGACACGGCATAGATCGCAAGCAACAAGAAGATGGAAACTCCCGTGGCGACGATACCCCGGTAGCGCCGCACCGTGCTGCGAAGTACATACCATCCGCTGTCGCGCCGGGCCTCCAAGGGCTCCCCTGCAAGGAAGTGCCGGATGTCGCGGCCGAGGTCGGCGGCCGAGGCGTACCGCCGCGCCGGCTCTTTCTCCAACGTGCGCAGCAAAAGACTCTCAAGGTCCCCACGGAGGGCGCGGTCAATAGTGCTCGGGCGGCGCGGGGATTGTTCGCGGATAATCCGTACGGCGCCATAGACCGAGGTTCCTGACATGTCGTAGGGGGCCTGGCCGGTAAGCAGTTCGAAAAGCACGACGCCCAGGGAGTAGATGTCGGTGCGCGTGTCGATCGCAGCCGGATCACCTTCACATTGTTCCGGGCTCATGTAGTGCACCGTGCCCACGAGCTCGCCCACGTGAGTCTGTAGCGTGGTCATGACGATGTCGGCGTCCGTCGCCCGGGCCACCCCGAAATCAATGATCTTCGGTTCCCCGTCACGACCAACCAGGATATTCGCCGGTTTGATGTCGCGGTGGATGATCCCCTTCTGATGGCCATGATGGACAGCGTCACAAACCTTGGCGAACAGCTCGAGCCGCTGTGCTGTCGAGAGCTGGTGCGCATCCGCAAACGTGTTCAGAGGTTCCGCGTCAGAAATCAGTTCCATCGCGAAATAGGGCACCGGCCCCTGCGCGTCGGCATGCACACCGGCTTCGAAAACCTGCGCAATGTTCGGATGCCGCAGGCGACCCAACACTTCGGGCTCCAGCCGAAAGCGGGCCAGCGTGGACGGGGCACTGAGGCCCGGCCGCAGGACTTTCACCGCGACCGCACGCGCGGGCTGGTCCTGCCGGGCCTCGAATACACCCCCCATCCCCCCGGTAGCGATCAGTCGTACCAACGTATAGCGGCCGAGCTTGCAACCGACGAGCTCGGCCACCCACGCTGCCGCATCTTCCATGCGAGTCACGTGATCCTGGCAGGTACGGCCCCGAACTAGCGGTTTCGTCGCGTCCGCGGCAATGGCGTGCAGCTCGACCCGTGGCGGCGCGAGAAAGTCCGCGCCGGCACGTGCATCGTAGTCGAGGAGGGCCAACACCTGCGTCCGCAACTCCGGATCCCCAGCGCACTCCTGATCGAGGATGGCAGCGCGTTCCTGCCCGGAAGCTGCAACGGCGTGTTCAAAGACTTCCTGTACCCGCTGCCAGAATTGGGTGTCCACCACCGGTGCTCCTCGCTGGTGCAGAAGATGCAGTGGTGCAGTCGCGGCACACTCACTTTACCTGCCGATCCGCGCGGCCAGCTGCGGGTGCCTCCTCGGCCAGTTGACCGAAGATCCACGCTCGTGCGAAGCGCCACTCGTTGTCAACCGTACGCGGCGAGAGGCCGACGATTTCCGCAATCTCGTCGATCTGCAACCCTCCGTAGAAACGGAGTTGCACAATCTCGGCTTTGCGCGGGTCGTTGCGCCGGAGCTGCTCCAGCACCTCGTCCACGGCCAGAATGTCGGCCGGATCACCCGGGGCCTCAACGGCCTCCATCGCGCCAAGGGCAACGCGGCCTCCACCGCGCTTCAGGGCTCTACGTTTACGTGCGTGATCGATGAGAAATTGGCGCATTGCATTCGCCGCAAAAGCATGCAGTTGCCGGCGGTCCTCCGGGAGCACGGTTCCGTTGCTACCTGCCAACCGCAGGTACGCCTCCTGAACCAGTACCGTCGTCTGAAGATCGGGGTGCCGAACCTCCCGTGACAGGCGGGCCTGCGCGATCTGGTGGAGTTCCGCGTACACGGTGTGCCAAAGCTCCTCCCGTGCTGCGGAATTCCCGTTACGCACCGCGGCCAACAGTGACGTGATCTGGCCTTGTCGAGCATCCACAGCCGCCTCCCTGATGTGTGCGCCCCGGCCGAGTAAGAAGTGCAGATCGACGTTCGCAGGCCCGCGAGTGACCCTCGGCCACCGCAGAATCGCCGTCCGGTGCGTGCCTCGATCCTAACCTTTGCACAACGCCGCGCACAAGCGGTTCCGATGTGTTTTCAATGTTGGGGAGGCGGTCGGAGTTGGAGAGCTCGGGCGGGGCCGTCCGTTCCCCCCCCCAATTCATCAACAGAAAACACCCCCACCAAAGCACCGCGAATACGCACTCCGGGCACGGAGAGGGCGAGATTCGAACTCGCGGTACGGCTTTACGCCGTACGCCGGTTTAGCAAACCGGTGCCTTCAGCCGCTCGGCCACCTCTCCCACGCGCGGCCGGGCGGGCCGCCAGCGAGAATGCAAATAGTATACCAGATTTACGGCAAGTGGCGAGCCAACTGCAGGGGGAGCGATGGGAGACCGGGGGGGCAGACAATCGGGGCCTGGCACGGCGGCCTGCCCGCGGCCCCGGGGCGCGAGCCGTTGCCGCCCTGCGGAGGGCGTCGTAAACTCCGCGACTTATTCAGATCTGCGAAGGGAGCGACGATGAAGTATGTCGAGATCGTGACGCCCGCGAGCCCGCATGCCGGGGAATGGGTCAGCGCCCACACCCTCAGCAATCATGGCCTCAGCCACCTCAAGCGCGTCTACTGGAATCTGCCAACGCCCGCACTCGTGGAGGAGGCGATTTTCCGTGGGGAAGGTCACCTCGTCGAGGGCGGCCCGTTCGTGGCGCACACCGGCAAGCACACCGCCCGAGCTGCGGCCGACAAGTTCATCGTCCACGAATCCTCGACCGCGGACAAGATCTGGTGGGGGGAGTACAACCGGCCTTTCGCGCTGGACAAGTTCAATGCGTTGCAGGGCCGCCTGCTGGCATTCCTCCAGGGCGAAGAGTTGTTCGTGCAGGATTGCTATGCCGGGGCCGACCCCGAGTACCGCATGCCGATCCGGATCATCACGGACAAGGCCTGGCACAGCCACTTCGCGCGGAATATGTTCATCCCCGTTGCAACGCGCGATGCCGCGCATGAACACACGCCGGACTTCACGATCATCGCCGCACCGTCCTTTCCGTGCGACCCGCGTATCGACGGCACGCGGAGCGAGACGGCGATCCTGCTCAATTTCGGTCAGCGTACCGCGATCATCGCGAACTCGGCCTACGCGGGCGAAATCAAGAAGAGCATCTTCACCGTGCTCAACTTCCTGCTGCCCAACCAGGGCGTGTTGGCCATGCACTGCTCGGCGAACGTCGGCGACCAGGGTGATGTGGCCCTGTTCTTCGGCCTTTCCGGCACCGGCAAGACCACGCTGTCAGCCGATCCCCGACGACGCCTCATCGGCGACGATGAGCACGGTTGGAGCGACGACGGCGTGTTCAACTTCGAGGGCGGCTGCTACGCCAAGGTAATCCGCCTGTCGGCCGAGAGTGAGCCCCAGATTTATGCCGCCACACGGCAGTTCGGCACCATTCTCGAGAACGTCGCCTACGACCCCTCTTCGCGCCGCATCGACCTCGATGACGACAGCATCACGGAGAACACCAGAGCTTCGTACCCGCTCGAAATGATCCCGAACACCGTACCCGAGAAGATGGTCCGCACGCACCCGAAGAACGTGATTTTCCTGACCTGTGATGCTTCCGGTGTGTTGCCCCCCATCGCCCGACTCAGCCCCGCGCAGGCCATGTACCATTTCATCAGCGGGTACACGTCAAAAGTCGCCGGCACGGAAATCGGGCTCGGCAAAGAGCCACAGATTACGTTCAGCGCCTGTTTCGGGGCGGTTTTCATGGTGCATCACCCGTCCGTGTACGCAGCCCTGCTGAAGCAGAAACTCGCCAAACACGGCGCAACATGCTGGTTGGTGAATACCGGGTGGACCGGGGGCGCGTTCGGCGTCGGCAAGCGCATCAGCATCCGGCACACGCGTAACCTGTTGAACGCCGTGCTGGACGGTAAGCTCGCGGAGGTGGAGTATCGACGTGACAAGCTCTTCGGCTTCGAGGTGCCGCTGAGCTGCCCGGATGTACCGCCGGAGATTCTTGACCCGGCCGGTAGTTGGAACAGTGTCGATGAGTACTGGAACCGGTACGACGCACTCGCAGCGCGTTTCATCGACAACTTCAAGCTGTATGCCGAGGGCTGTCCGCGCGAGGTACTGGAGGCCGGGCCACAGCGGCGCCACTAGCCCGGTCGGAGCGGCCCCCCGCCACGGTTCCAGATCATGGCGCTATCCCCGGGTGCTGTGATACCCGGAACCGGCCGTCAGGACCGCTGGGCGGCGTGACCGAAGATATCCGCTTTCAATCCGACACGTTCGCCCGACTCGCCGTCCCAGCGGTGGGCCTGGATGGAAGCCACAAGCTGCTCCGCCAGGCGCACCGCGGCTACGCCATCCTCGGCACTCACCGGCGGGCGACCGCCGGTACGCACGGCCGCAATGAATGATTCCAATTCAGTGCGCAGTGGATCCTTGTCGTCAATTTCCAGGGGCTCGACCTGCACCATCTTGCCAAAATCGAGTCCGGCCATTTGCGACAGGTCTTCAATGTTCCGCTCGCGCGCGAACTTCAGCACGTCGAGATTTCGATCGAGCGTCACCGCGATTCCGACTTTCTTCTGGTAGTCGAGCGAGACATAGGCGTTCTCGGCGAAGACCCGCAGCTTCCGCTCGGTTTTCAGCGCTAGCCGCGAAGCCGTCAGGTTGGCGACCGCCCCGTTCGCGCACCGCACGCGCGCGTTGGCGATGTCTTCATGCGGACCAAGCACGTTTACCCCAACCGCATCAACGTGCTGGGCATTCGCGCGCACCAGGTCGAGCATGATGTCGATGTCGTGGATCATCAGGTCAAAGACCACGCCCACGTCGGCCGAACGGAACGTGAACGGGCTGATCCGGTGCGTTTCGACGAATTTCGGTTGCAAGCCCAACCGGGCCACCGCCCGCACGGCCGGGTTGAAGCGCTCCGTATGGCCGACGGCGACCACCACGCGGTGCTCACGCGCCAGCCGGGCGATGGCCTCGGCATCGGCCGCACTGGGTGCCAGCGGTTTCTCGATCAGCACGTGGATGCCACGCTCGATGAGCGGACGGCTGACGGCAAGGTGGTGAATGGTCGGCACAGCCACGGTGACAGCGGCCACCGTGCCCAGTGCGGGCGTGAGCGTCGTCCCCCAGCGAGCGCCGTGCGGCTCCGCCATTTCGCGGGCCCGCTGCTCATTGGAGTCGATGACGGCCACCAGCCGGACCTCAGGCATCTCGGCGTACTTGCGGACATGGTGACGGCCCATGTGACCGGCGCCGATCACGGCGACTGGAAGGGGCTCAGCCAACTGAGGATACTCCATCCGCGGAAGCGCCGTAGTAGCCGGCGCGATCCTGGTCCGAATCGTTGCGATAGTGCTCACGTACGCGCCCGAAGATGCCGACTGCCATTTTGCGACGCAGAAAATCGACCAGGTAGCGCACGTGTTCGTCCTGCATCAGGCCGTCGGACTCGATGGCCTGCAAAGCATCGGCTGTGCGGAGCGGTGCCCGCTCGCCGCGCCGGGCGTACAGCACGCGGGCCGCACGCTTGACACACTGGATTGACTCTGGTGGAAACTGCCAGCGGCGGAGGCCCTCGACATTGGCCCCACGGACCGCCTGATCGTAACCGAGAACCTTCATGTACGGCGGGACGTCATGCGTAATGCGGGTCATCCCGCCGACGTAGGCGTTACGCCCGATCGTGACGAAGTGGTGCATCGCGGACGCACCGCCGATGACGACCCGATCCTCGATACGAACGTGCCCGGCGATCTGTACCGCGTTGGCAATCAGAACCTGGCTGCCCACCTCGCTGTCGTGAGCGACATGCACGCCCACCATCAGCAGGTTCTTGTCCCCGATGCGTGTGAAGCCCCGGCTCAGCCGATCCACCTCGGTGCCGCGGTGCACGGTCACCAACTCGCGGAAGACGTTGTCGTCGCCGACGACCAGGCCGGTCGGGCCGCCCTTGTACTTGAGATCCTGAGGCGCAGCGCCGAGCACGGCACCGCTGTAGAACACGTTTCCGGAACCGAAGCTGGCGGGTCCCAGCAATGTGACACGCGGACTGAGGATGCATCCCGGGCCGAGCACGACGCCTGGTCCGACGTAGCTGAACGCCCCGACCTCGACATCGCGGCCGAGTTCGGCCTGCGGATCAACGTAGGCGGTGGGATGAATCATGGGCATCCAAATTCTGCCGCCATCCTTCGGGCGGCATCCTCTCAAGTCGGATCGGCGTCGACCAGCATAAAACGAATCATGGCCTCGGCCACCAGCTCACCACCAACATGGGCACTACACTGGCATTGACCGGTACGCGCTTTCACGCGAACTGATTGTGCTTCAATCACCAACTGGTCGCCCGGACCCACCGGGCGACGGAACTTGGCACGATCGAGACTTAGCAGGATGGCAACCTTGCCGGTGTGCTCGAGCTTCTGCGAAAGCAGAATGCCGCCCAACTGTGCCATCGCCTCGATAATCAGCACCCCGGGCATGATGGGCTGCCGCGGGTAATGTCCCTGGAAGAAGGGTTCATTGATCGTGACGTTTTTGATGCCGACCGCGCGGCGATCCGCATCCATCTCGATCACACGATCGATCAACAGCATCGGAAAGCGGTGCGGCAGGATGCGGGAGACCGCCCGAATATCCAACTCGGGAGCGCCGACCAGTCGCTTGCGAAGTTGTTGCCGGGTGCGGATTTCGAGCAGTTTACGAATCAGCTCGTGATTCAGGTGATGCCCTGACTTGCGGGCGTAGATCTTGCCACAGACGAAGCAGCCCGCCAGCATCAGGTCGCCGACCAAGTCGAGTATTTTGTGGCGGACGCATTCATTCTCGTAGCGATACTGGTTCTCGATCGGCCCCTCACGCCCGATGACGAGGATATCCGCATAGGTCAGGTGCGTGCCCAGGCCGGCGGCCCGGAGGGCCTGGGCTTCTTCCTCCAACACGAAAGTCCGAGCTGGTGCGATTTGCTCCAGGAAACGCTCCGGCTCCAGTCCAAAGTTGAAAATCTGGTGCCCGATGGGGCTCTGGGGGCCGTAATCGAGCTCATAGATGACCTCCAGGCGATTGGGCTCCCCGGGCCACGCCACCAGCTCGGCATCATCTTCCCGCACGCGTACCGGCTCGGTGACGTGCAGCACATTCCGCTCGATCTCAAACTCCTGCAGGCCAGCCGACTGCAGGGCCACCACGAAAGGCATGGAACTGCCGTCACCGGCGGGCAGTTCGGCGTTGTTCATCTCGATGATGACATTGTCGATGCCGAGTCCCCGCACCGCCGCGAGGCAGTGTTCCACTGTCTCGATGGCAGCCGTTCCATTCCGTAGCGTCGTGCGGCGCGCCCGCTTGGCCAGATTCTCCACCCGGGCTGCGATGCGCACGGGCTGGGGCTGATCGGTGCGCACAAACGTAACGCCCGTTCCGGGGCTGGCCGGTCGGAAGCGCACATGCACGGGGAAGCCGGTGAACAAGCCACGGCCTGCCAGCTCGACTTCACGCTGGATGGTTGTTTGCCGATTCAAGCTGTTGCACGCGTTTCGTGAGTTCACGAACCTGATCGACGAGCTTGGGCAGCCGCCGCACCGCGGCATACTGCCGGAACTCGTCCCGGTGATCTAGCGCCGGCTGGCCACCAAAGACCGCGCCGTCGGGGACGTTGGTCATCACGCCCGCTCGGGCTGTGATCACGGCCCGGCTGCCGATGCGGACATGGTCGGCGACCCCGGCCTGCCCGGCGAGCAGCGCGTAATCGCCGAGGACCGTCGAGCCCGACAACCCACACTGGCTGACGATGATACAGTGGGCTCCGATCTGGCAATTGTGCCCAATCTGCACAAGGTTATCAATCTTGCTGCCGCGGCCGATCCGCGTTTCACCACTGCGCGCACGGTCGATGCAGGTGCCCGCGCCGATTTCCACGTCGTCCTCGATGACCACCCGGCCGATCTGCGGAATCTTGCGGTGCTCGCCGCCACGCTGATGGTAGCCGAAACCGTCCGCACCGATCGTCGCGTTCGGGTGGATCACGACCCGGTCGCCCAA
This sequence comes from Phycisphaerales bacterium, assembly GCA_016716475.1. Classification (NCBI taxonomy): domain Bacteria; kingdom Pseudomonadati; phylum Planctomycetota; class Phycisphaerae; order Phycisphaerales; species Phycisphaerales bacterium. The sequence continues at coordinate 797,361 of JADJWG010000002.1, read as the reverse complement.
GGAGGCGTACTCTCGGACGACGACGTTCGGCCAGAGAACACAAGCACACCCAACCGTGACCCCCGGCCCGATGTACACACCCGCATGCAACTGTGTGCCCGCGCCGATCACCGCACCGGCGCTCACGGTGACGTGCGGGCCGATGCAGGCGTCTGTTACTACGGCATCGCCCGCAACGGTGGCGGTCGGATCGATACCCACAGGCACAACCGGCAAAGGTGGCCGCAGGGCTTCCAATACGACGCAGAGCGCGAGATCCGGGTCGGCCACACGTATCGCCGTAAGCCCCGGCGGAACCTCGATCTCCGCGGAGACAAGCACGATGCCCGCGCGCGTGGTTGCCAGCTTGGGGACGTACTTGCGGTCGCCAATCCAGCTCAGCGCATCAGGACCGGCGTCGGCCAGCGGCGCGACGGAACAGATCGTGACCGTTCCGTTGCCGACCAGAGTACCCGCCAGCCGCTCGGCGAGTTCGGCCGCCGAGAGCCGCGGTGGTGTCCAGCGGAGTGAGGCCGTAATCGTCATGGATTCGGAACCATCTGCACTTTGCCCTGGGCGCGGTAGTCCGTGTTCATACGGTCGAGCACCTGCTGGGTAATGTTGATGCCGGTGGCCGAGTAGAGCACCTGGTTGCCGCGGATCTGGTCCCGGACGACTTCGGGATCCATGGAGATCGCTTCAAATTCGCCGCGGTACAATACGAGATCGTAGCCCTCGGCCTGGGCGATCGCGTTCACCGCCGCGATCAGATCCCGGTACATCTGGATGGACCAGAGGCCGAACTCACGTGCCAGGTTGAGCTGGGAAAGCTCGGCCCAGTTCTTGTAGTCGACCTGCATCGCCAGCAGTTCCCGCATCCGCGGAGGCAAGGTCGGGTCCTGCGGGTCAAGCCGTTCAATTTCGGCTTGCAGGAGGTCGATCTTTTCGCGACGCGTGCGATTCTCCGCCTCCAGTGCCTGCTGCTGCGCGGTGACCTGCTGCACGAGGTCTTTCTGTTTCTGGAATTCATTCAGCGTGCGGATGACGTCAACCACCGCCACCCGGCCGCTGGGGCCGGCCGCCTGGTAAGCGCCTAACTCCCGCGCGCCGGCCAGCACCGCCAAGGCCACGACACTTCCCGTCACGATGCCGAGCCACCATGATCGATTCATCCTTCGACTCCTGCGATAGAACTGCGGATTCGTAGCCGGCCGGATCCCAGCCGGCGTATCAAGCTGCAACTTCGCAGCATTGTCCCCACTCCACGGCCCCTCACAAGGGGTAGGGGGCGGATCTCGGTCATCATGGACTGGCAGTCACAATCGCCCTGGCGATGTTCCTCAGCAGGTCGTCCGGGGCGGGACCATTGATGAGCGCAGCGAACGCCAGCACGCGGCCATCGTCCCGGGTGAGATACCCGGCGACCGTGGCGACACCGGACAGCGAGCCGGTCTTTCCAATCATGCGCCCCACGAGGGCCGGGTCGCGATAGCGCGTCCGCATCGAGCCAACCTCCCCCGCCCGCGCAAGACTCTCACGGAATGCATTCGCGTACCGGTGGGAGTGCATACGCACCAGCAGTTCTACGATCTGCCCGGCAGTCACGCGGTTGGTATGGCTGAGGCCGCTGCCGTCCACGAAGACCGCAGAATCAACGTTCAAGCGGATGCGCCCGAGCAGCGCGCGAAGTTCGCGTTCGCCGCCGGACCAACTTCCAGGTGTTCCGGTTCGCCGTCCGTCCGGAGCGTAGGCCGAAAGCGACTTCAGGAGGGCTTCGGCAAACATGTTCTGGCTGAAGGTGTTCACCCGCCAAAGCACATCGCGCAGGTGTGTACGATTGGATGCCAGGGGCCGGGCCGCGGCACATTCGGCCACCGTCAGGGTCCTGCGCGTCACCGGCCCCGCGACACGAATGCCGCGGGTTTCGAGCGCCTGCTTGAGGGCGTGCGCGAAAAAGATGGTCGGCTGGCGAACAGCCACGGCGCGCAGTTCCCCACGTTGCGTGACCGCCCCGCGGAGCTCGAACACATCGCTATCCGCGGCCCGCCGTATCGTGGGGCCGTGTTTTCCGCCGGCCGTGAGTTCGTTTCGAAGGAGCGTTGCCGGCAGGTCCGGCTGCAACTGGACCTCGACTTGACCGTTGCGCACTACGACCACGACGTCGAGACAGTTATCGTTGAGGTTCAGGCCGCCCACGGGGGCCTGGTACCAGCGGTCCGCCTGGGACACCGGCCAGGCCGCGTTGGTCCACTCCTCGTCGAAGATCGAGTCGTCAAGAACGACGCGCTCCAGTTCGGTGACACCCGCGGCCCGCAAGGCCGCGGCCCACTCATCGAAGTGGTGATTGAGATTACGGTCGTACTTGCGGGCAATCCGGCCATCCCCCAAGCCCGGGTCACCGCCGCCTCGCACCCAAAGCTGCCGTTCGTGCAGGTAGACGTCCGTGCGGTACTCGAATTCAGGGCCGAAGTGTTCGAGCGCGGCGGCAGCCACGAAGATCTTCAAAACACTCGCCGGCTTGAGCAGGGTGTCGCCCTGATGAACGAAGAGCGTCTCGTTGCTTGCGGCATCGGCAATGACCAGACCCAGTTGGGAATTCGCAGGAACCCTCGCTACCAGTGGACGGAGCGCGCGCTGCAATGCCGCATCGAGTCCATCCGACTGTGAGGCAGCTTGCGCGTACAGCGCGGCCGCCCCTGGCAATGCGAGGAGCAACCACGCTGCTATACGGCTCACCCACCGCGTAGCGGCGCTCGCCGCACGCGCCGGCGTCAATCCCCAGACTATCCCACGCACCCCAGTCCTCCCTGCCATGGGTTCTTCCTCCGGCCGCACGCGGCACACTCATTCACCACTCTTATACTGGTCGCCCAGCCCGCAAGAGCTGCACTGCGCGCTTCAGCGGCGCACTGAACGGCGCCTCCAGTTCCATGGGGTTTTCCTCGATCGGGTGCCGAAATGCAATCCGCCAGGCGTGCAGGGCCTGGTGCATGAACAGCGGGGTCCGGTCGGCCTCAGCTCCGCCGGATAGGTCGTAAGCGCTGACAACCCGGCCACCGTAAAGCGTATCGCCGATGATGGGGTGGCCGAGGTGTGACATATGCACGCGAAGCTGGTGCGTCCGGCCGGTCTTTGGCATCAACTTCATGAGCGTATAAGTGCCGAAACGCTCCAGCACCTCGTAGGTCGTAACGGCGTCCTTGGTGATGTCGATCTTGTTCTCGCGGAGGAAGACGGCAAACTTTTCGCGGACGACCTGGTGGACTCCAATGGGGGCGTCGATCGTGTCACTGTCGAGATTCGGGTCACCATGCACGATTGCAACGTAGGTTTTTTGCGTCGTGCGACGCTCGAATTGCAACGCAAGCCGCCAGTGGGCTTCATCCGTCTTGGCAACCAGCATGATACCCGTCGTGTTTTTGTCGAGACGATGGACGATCCCCGGACGGAACGGATCCTCCCCGTGGCTCAGTGTATGGGCGTAGAAAGCCAGCGCGTTGACCAGCGTGCCGGTCTGCTCGGCCCGGGCCGGGTGGCAGATGATGCCCGCCTGTTTGTTCAGTGCGATGAGGTGCTCGTCCTCATAGACGATCTCCAGCGGGATGTCCTCGGGGATCACCTCGCGGGCTTCGGGCGCGGGCATGACGAGGTCAACGACATCACCGCCGGCCATCTCATAGCTCGCCTTGGTCGGCGCGCCGTTCACGGTGATCGCCCCCTGCTTGATCAGGCGCTGAATCGTGGTGCGGGACAGCCGCGGAAAACGCCCGTGCAAATACTTGTCAAGCCGCCGGCCGGGAAGCTTGCGGCGCACATGCAAGGTCACGCGCTCAGCCGAGTCGTCATCGATGGGGACCGGGCGCTCAAGGATGTCCTCGGACTCGGCGCTCACGGCACCTCGCCCGGTTCCGTGGCGGGCTCGGCGGGCTCCTCTGCCGGGGGCTCAGAAGCGGGCTCGTCGACGCTGGGTGGTGTGTTCTCAGGTGCGGCTGGCTCGCTCGGAGGTGCTTCAACCGGCGGCAGCGTTACTGGCGGTGCCGGGGTGAGTACGGGGGGTTGGAGGGTGAATTGCGGCGGTGTCACCGGTGGCCGCTCTCCCGCCACGAGTTCCGGCAGGTCCTCCAGCTTGTCGAGGTCCTGTAAGCGGGCGGTGGCCAGTTCTTCATAGGGTGAACCGGGGAAGGCCGCGGGGCGCGTGAGTTCCTCGTACAGCGTCCGTGCTCCGGCGAAGTCGCGGAGCGACTCCTTGACGGAGGCAAGGCCGAAAGTCGCGGCGGCGTACAGGTCACGAGGGGTCCGTGGATCACGCCGAATCACCTCCAGAATTTCCGCGGCCCGCGGGAAATTCCCCGGCCGCTGCGACTCATCCTGGACGGCCTCTCGCACCAAGGCGTCGGCGAGTTTGAGCCGGGCAAAGCCGAGCAATGTTGGATGGGATGCCTGGCTGATCAACGCCTCCAGATCATCACGGGCTGAGAGTCGCTTGGCGGCATCTTGCGCTGCGAGGGGCTCCGTGAGTGCCCCCAGGCGTTGCCACTGCCCCTCCAGGGTATGCCGACGATAGGCATTGAAGGCGTACCAGGCCGCCAGGCCGATGATGATGGCACAAATCGCGACGAGCCCGTAAGTGAGGCGCGGGTCGCGGAAATCCCGCAGGCGCGCCAGGGCTTCGGCGAGATCGTTCGTTTTCAACTGATGTCGCGTTTCAGCATCCATTCACGATCCTCTGGTTCTGCCCGGGGGGTCTCAGCGTGGGGCAGGCGCTTGCAGGTCACGTTCGGAGGAACCCTTGGGAACCGGCGCTACCGTCACGGTGACGCCTACCCGATCGCCCTCACGAACGAGTTCAATGTTACATTCTTCCTCGCGGCTGACGAAGCGCAGCGTATGCTGCCGCCCGTGGAAATAATCCGTGACAATCGTAAAACCCGCCGTGGGCATATTTTCCCGGAACCAGGTCACCAGCGCTGACACCGTGTAACCGCCAACGTAATGGTGCGTCACAAAGCGTGATTGCCCACTGGTGCGCCCCGAACTCCGCTCCGGCACAAAACGCAGCCCATTGGGCAATGGAATTCCTGGCAGGAGCGGGTCCTGCATGGCGCCTGAGGGGGGCCGGCCACCCTGCCGTCCGGGATCCTCGGCTCCGTTCATCGGTGACTGGCAACCACACACGGTGAGGAAGAGTCCCACAACCCACACGCTTCCGGTCGACAGTCGCGACCGCACTCCTTTGCGTACCGCTGTCGTCATACTCGTGCTCTCCCAAGTGCCTGATGAAACGGGGTATTCTCGCCGCACGACCCATCGGCGTCAAACGGTTGGAGGCCATGCGGCGCGCGCTGGAGCAGTTGGTTGCGCGGGGCCTGCGAACCGCCCCTCGGCAACGGGAAGGGACGTCCGCAGGCAACGGTCGCGGGGCGGGGAACCGACGCGCACCGCTCGAATTTCTCTTGACATAGAGGGGCCGTGGCTCGCACACTACAGTCTTGTTTCGGCCCCGTGCCACTTGTCGGCTCTTCCAGGTGCCCCATGATCCGCAGGCGTGAGCGTGTACCTCTAACCACTCTTCGCCTAGCCGGCCACGTACCGGCCGGGCATGAGCCGGGCACACGCTGGACGGGTTGAATCTCAGTAACCTCCGTTTTCGTGCGATGTGTTCCGGCCCGCGGTCATCCTCCCGCGGGCCGCGTTGTTGTTCGGATGTGTGGCGGCCGAAACGAAGCCGCCCGAAGGATTCGCCCATGCAAACTACGCTGCCCCTCCAGGGGCTCTATGACCCGCAATTCGAGCACGACAACTGCGGTGTCGGTGCGGTTGTGGATCTCCATGGCCGACGTTCGCATGCCGTTGTCGAACTCGGGCGACAGGTCCTGACCAACCTGTTGCACCGTGGGGCCACCGGGGGGGACGCCTGTACGGGTGATGGTGCCGGTATTCTGCTCCAGATGCCCCATGATGGCCTCGCCGCCGCCGTGGCCGAAGCCGGTGTCACGTTACCCGCACCGGCCACCTACGGTGTCGGGATGCTCTTCGTCGAGCGCACAGCCGATCTGACTCGCGTCCGTACGCTGGTGGCGGCCGCAGCCGATCATCACGGTCTGCCCCTGCGTCACTGGCGACCGGTGCCAGTGAAATCCGAAGTGCTCGGTGATACCGCCCTGGCCAGCGAGCCGCTCATCGCGCAGTTCTTTCTCGACGGGGGCGGGTTGCGCGGCGAGGAGCTCGAGCGGCGCCTTTACCTGGTTCGCCGCCGGATCGAGCGCCTCGACCGCGAAGCGCACGGGGGCCCCGGTTCGATGTACATCTGCTCGCTGAGCTGCAGAAATATCGTCTACAAAGGGCTGTTCATGGCCCCGCAGCTCTTCGAGTACTTCACCGATCTGAGCGACGAACTTGTCCGTACCGCTTACGCGATCGTCCACCAGCGCTACAGCACCAATACTTTTCCCAGTTGGCCGTTGGCCCAGCCGTTCCGGTTGCTTGCGCACAATGGCGAGATCAACACCCTGCGCGGGAACCTGAACCGCATGCGGGCCCGCGAGCCGCACCTGGCCAGTTCGCTGCTGGGGGAGGACTTGACCGATCTCCGGCCGGTGGTGATGCCGGGGACGAGCGACTCCGGCGCGCTGGACAACGTGCTCGAACTGCTCGTGCGTGCCGGGCGCACACTGCCGCATGCGGCCATGATGCTGATCCCCGAGGCCTACGGACCGCAGTATCACATGAGCGCGGACAAGCGTGCGTTCTACGACTACCACGCCGCCATCATGGAGCCCTGGGATGGGCCGGCTGCGGTCGTATTCGCCGACGGCCGCTACGTGGGCGCCCTGCTGGACCGGAACGGACTTCGGCCGGGGCGTTATGTGGTGACGAATGACGGCCTGGTGGTGCTGGCGAGCGAGGCGGGCGTCGTGGAGTTTCCGGCGGAGCGGATCCAGCGCAAGGGCCGCCTGCAACCCGGACGGCTGTTTCTGGTGGACCTGCAGGAAGAGCGGATCGTGGGCGACAACGAGTTGAAGAGCCGCATCGCACGACAGCAGCCCTACCGGCGCTGGTTGGAGCAGAATCGACTCGAACTGCGTGGACTGTTTGCCGCGGGTCAGCCCGTTGCCCACGACACCACCACGATCATGCCGCGGCTGCGGATGTTCGGGTACACGCGCGAAGAACTGCAGCTCATCCTGGTGCCGATGGCCCGCCATGCACAGGAGCCGGTCGGCTCGATGGGGACGGACACGCCGCTGGCGGTCCTGTCGCAACGTCCCAAGCTGCTGTTCGAGTACTTCCGGCAACAGTTCGCCCAGGTGACGAATCCCGCGATCGATCCGCTGCGCGAGGGCCTCGTCATGTCGCTGACGACGTTCGCAGGCCGTGACCGCAACCTGCTCGACGAGACGCCGGAACACTGCCGCAAACTGCGGCTGGCGCACCCGATCCTGACCAACGACGATCTCGACCGGCTGCGTGGCATCGACCGGCCCGACCTGCGCGTGGCAACGATCGACGCGGTCTGGCAGCCGGATGCCGGCGACCTGGCCGGCAGCTTCGAACGCGGTTTGGCAGCGCTTGTCTCCGCCGCGGAGGAGGCCGTGCGGCGCGACCTCTTCCTGCTGATCATCAGCGACCGGGCGGCCGATGCGCACCGTGCGCCGCTGCCTATTCTGCTTGCGGTTGCTGCTGTTCATCATGGTCTGTTAGCACGCGGTCTGCGCGATCGCGTGGGACTGATCGTCGAGAGCGGCGAACCCCGCGAGGTCATGCATTTCTGCCTGTTGTGCGGCTATGGGGCCAGTGCGATCAACCCGTACCTCGCCTTCGAGACCCTGTATGAGCTGCAGCGCCAGGGCGACCTGCCCGCCGAGCGCGAGCCGGGCGAATATATTGCGCACACCATCACGGCAATCAAGAAAGGTATCCTCAAAACCATCTCGAAGATGGGCATTTCGACGCTGCAGAGCTACCGCGGGGCGCAACTCTTCGAGATCGTTGGGTTGGCGCCGGAGATTACTCAGAAGTACTTCCCCGGGACGCCGTCGCGGGTCTCCGGGATCGGCCTCGCCACCCTGGCTGAGGAATACCACGCGCGGCACCGGACGGCCTTCGAACCACCGCGCCCCGGGACTTTGCCATTGGAGTTCGGGGGCGAGTACCACTACCGCGCCGACGGCGAGCAGCACGCGTGGAATCCCCAGACAGTCCACCTGCTGCAGCACGCCGTGCGGCGCGACGACTACGGTTTGTACGAGCGTTTTGCCGACCGTGCGAACACCGAGACACGCAATCTGCAAGCGTTGCGCGGGCTGCTCGATTTCGTGCCCGCCACACCGGTCCCATTGCACGAGGTGGAGAACGCCGCGGCCATCATGCAGCGCTTCTGTACAGGGGCCATGTCACACGGCTCGATCGGCGCCGAAGTCCACCAATCGCTCGCCATCGCCATGAATCGACTCGGGGCTGCCAGCAATACGGGGGAAGGCGGCGAGGACCCCCGGCGCTACTACCCGCAACCCGGACACGCTTCGGCGAACAGCGCCATCAAGCAGGTTGCCAGCGGCCGATTCGGCGTAACGATTGAGTACCTGAGCGCGGCGCGCGAGTTGCAAATCAAGGTTGCCCAGGGCGCCAAACCCGGCGAGGGCGGCCAACTCCCGGGCTTCAAAGTCACGGACGAAATCGCGCGCCTGCGGCACTCGACGCCCGGTGTCACTCTCATCTCACCACCACCCCACCACGACATCTACTCGATCGAGGATCTCGCGCAGCTCATTCATGATCTGCGGGCCGCGAACCCGATCGCGGAGATCTCGGTGAAACTCGTCTCCGAGGCCGGCGTGGGCACGGTCGCGGCCGGCGTAGCCAAGGCCGCCGCCGATGAAGTGCTCATCAGTGGTCATGAGGGCGGCACGGGCGCCAGCCCGCTGTCGTCCATCCGGTATGCCGGGACCCCCTGGGAGTTGGGCCTGGCCGAGACGCAGCAAACCCTCGTACTCAACGATCTGCGCGGGCGGATTCGTGTGCAGGTGGATGGCGGTTTGCGCACCGGGCGTGATGTCATCATCGCAGCACTGTTGGGGGCCGAGCGCTTCGGATTCGGGACAGCGGCGCTCGTTACGCAGGGCTGTATCCTGATGCGCAAATGCCACCTCGGAACCTGCCCCGTCGGCATCGCCACGCAGGATCCGCGGTTGCGCGAGCGCTTTGCCGGTCAGCCGGAACACGCCGAGCGCTACCTCCGCTTCGTGGCTGAGGATGTGCGCCGCTGGATGGCGCAACTCGGATTTCGCCGCATCGACGAACTGGTGGGTCGCGTCGATCGCCTGGTCGCGACGCGCGCCGCCGATTTCTGGAAGACCCGCGGCCTCGACCTTACCCCCCTGCTGGTGTGTCCCGACGTCCCCGCGGATCGCCCGATTCGCCGGGTCGGCCCACGCCGCATCCACGCGGCCGACCCACTGGAAGCCGAGTTGCTGGCGGCGGCTGCGCCGGCGCTGGATCGCGGCGAGCCGGTCCGGGTCGAGTTCACCATTCGGAACGTTCATCGCACGATCGGCGCCACCCTCAGCCATCACCTGGTGCGGCGACACGGTGCGGCCGGACTGCCGGAGAACTCCGTCGAGTGCCTGTTCCGCGGGTCCGCCGGCCAGAGTTTCGGGGCCTTTCTCGCGCCGGGCATTCTCTTTCGACTCATCGGCGAAGCGAATGACTATCTCGGTAAGGGGCTCTCGGGCGGGAGAATCATTGTCCAACCACCCGAGGACGCCGGCTTTGAAGCCCACGAGAACGTGATTGCAGGCAATACGCTGCTCTATGGCGCGACGTCCGGTGAAGTGCTCATCAACGGTGCGGTGGGCGAACGCTTCGCGGTGCGCAACAGCGGTGCGACGGCGGTGGTTGAGGCCGTGGGCGACCATGGCTGCGAATACATGACGGGTGGCACGGTTGTCGTCCTCGGCCCCACCGGCCGCAATTTTGCCGCGGGCATGAGTGGTGGAACGGCCTACGTGCTGGACGAACACCAGCTCTTTGATACGCTCTGCAATCTCGACATGGTGGATCTCGAGAGCGTGCATCTGCCGGCGGAGCAGGTGCAACTCCGCCGCTGGATTGACCACCACCGACGCTGGACCGGCAGCGAACGTGCCCGGCGCATCCTGGACGACTGGCCGGAGATGGTGGGCCGCTTCGTCAAGGTGGTGCCGATCGAGTACCGGCGGGCACTGGCGCGTCAGAGCGAGGAGGAAGCCGTGGCGTCGGATGCACTCCCCGCAACCGAGGAGGTGTTCCGTGGCTGAACCGACCGGCTTTCTGGAAGTGCGACGGTCGGCGGCGCCCTATCGCCCGGCCCCGGACCGCATCCGCGATTATCACGAGGTCGAGCTGCCGATTCTTGGCACCCAGGCGCAGGAGCAGGCCCGCCGCTGCATGGATTGCGGCATTCCGTTCTGCCATGCGTACGGTTGCCCCGTCCAGAACCGTATCCCTGAGTTCAACGAGTTGGTGCGCCTCGGCCGCTGGCGCGAGGCCAGCGAGAATCTGCACTCGACCAACAACTTTCCGGAATTCACCGGCCGCACGTGCCCGGCGCCCTGCGAACCGGCGTGTACACTGGCGATCAATGACGACGCGGTCACCATCAAGAACATCGAGAACGCAATCGTCGAGCGTGCCTGGGCGGAGGGCTGGATCGTACCCCAACCGCCCTTGAGTGAGACCGGCCAACGCGTCGCCATCGTCGGTTCCGGACCAGCGGGACTCGCAGCCGCGCAGCAACTCCGTCGTGCCGGACATTCCGTCGTGGTCTTCGAGCAGTCCGATCGGATCGGCGGTCTGCTGCGTTACGGCATCCCCGACTTCAAGCTCGACAAACTCGCGATCGACCGCCGCCTCGCGCAGCTCGTCGCCGAAGGGATCGAGTTCCAAACCGGTGCGATGATCGGCCGAGACCTTTCGGCTGCCTATGTCCGGCGGATGTTTGACGCGGTTGTGCTGGCGATTGGTGCCAGCGTGCCACGCGATCTCGACGCCCCCGGCCGCGAGCACGCGCGCAACGTGCACTTCGCCATGGAATACCTGGCGCAACAGAATCGTGAAAATGCGGGTGCGACACTCGATCCCGAAACTCGCATCGATGCCCGCGGCAAGATTGTCGCCGTCATTGGCGGCGGCGACACCGGTAGCGACTGCGTGGGGACGGCGATTCGCCAGGGTGCTCAGCGCGTACTGCAACTCAACTACCACGAGGAGCCGCCCGACGCGTGTAATCCGCTAGTGGTTTGGCCGGCCTGGCCGCCCACCTTGCAGACTTCAAGCTCGCACGAGGAGGGTTGCGAGCGGCGCTGGAGCGTGAACACGACTGGGTTCATTCTCAAGCACGATTGGGTCACCGCCCTCCGCGTCACACAGACAGAGTGGCGCACCCCGGGAAGCGCGGATGAGCCACTGGAAGGTTCCCACGCCGGCCAAGCCCACGGCCACCCCAAGAACGGCGCGCGCCAGATGCGCCTCGTCCCCAACACCGACGAAATCTGGCCCGTAGACCTCGTGTTGCTCGCGTGTGGCTTCAAGCACCCCGAACCGGGTGGCCCCGTCGCCGAGTGGGATCTCGCCCGCGATGCACGGGGCCGGCTCGAGACCGACGCCACCGGACAGACCAGTGCGCCCGGCATTTTCGCCGCGGGCGACTGCGTACTCGGGGCGTCGCTTGTCGTACAAGCTATCCACGCGGGCCGCACTGTGGCAGTGGGAGTAGAGAGGTGGCTGCAATCCGCCCACCGCAGAGCTTGATGCTCACTGGACTTCCCGCCACCGGGCCGTGGTCACGAGCCGTGGTGGTCAGCCGAAACCTGCGCGCGTGATGGGCTGATCACGGCCGAAGTTGGCGCACTGCGAACTGTACTGAAGCTATCCCGGCATCTCCCCTCGCTCGCCGGGAGGGATTGGGAAGGGTCGAGAATCTGCTGAACATGGCCCCTCTCTCGATCTTGCAACGAAGTGGCGCGGGGGACTTGTGCTTGTTTCCGGTTTGAGAGCCGCGCCTGCCCTTGAGACCACCCGTTCCGACGGGATATGCTGCGCGCATCAGGATAGCAATTCATCCCGGCAGGTACCGTGACCGACACAAACACACCGAGGAGCCACCATGCTCTCCTGTCTGCGCGAACTGGATGATCTGCTGCGCGGACGGGCAACCCAGGCGGAGGATCTCGTTCAGGGACGACTGCGCCTGTCCTTGCGGCTCTTCGTGTTTCTCGCCGTAATCCTAGGCGCCGGGTACGGCTTCTTCATGGGTTGGTACGCCATCTTCAGCCGCGACCCCGCGAACTACTGGCAGTTGCTTGCCAGCATGCTGAAGTTGCCCGCCCTGTTTCTGCTCACGCTGGTGGTGACCTTCCCCTCCCTTTACGTATTCAACGCCCTCGTCGGCTGCCGGTTGACACTGCCCACGACCCTGCGCCTGCTCGTCGGTGCCATCGTCGTGAACCTCGCCGTGGCGGCATCCTTCGGCCCCATTCTGGGCTTTTTCACTTTCAGCACTGAAAGCTATCACTTCATGGTCCTGCTGAACGTGATTCTGCTCGGTCTGGCCGGCGCCGTCGCGCTCGGCTTCCCGCTCAACGTGCTCCGCAGTGCCGCACTTCGACAGATGAAAGACACCCCGGCAGAGTCCCCGGCGCGGGAACCTACCTCCATGAAAGACACTCCCCCGGTACATATGGACGAAGCCGTCGGCCAGGCGCGCTTTGTCTTTTAGCTTTGGGTCATCATCTACGGCCTGGTCGGGGCGCAGATGGGCTGGTTGCTGCGTCCCTTCATCGGCCATCCCGACCTGCCCTTCATGTGGTTTCGCCCGCGCAGCGGCAACTTCTTCCAGGGCCTGTACTCCGCCCTGCAGAAGCTCATCGAGTAAGACGGCATGTTTCAGACCGGACTGCTGCTTACGGACCAACTGCTGCGGGGGGCGGGCCCCTTCCATGTGGCCCGTCCCCATGAGCGCCGCGGTCGGTGGCTCGTGCTCATGATCCTGGCTTTCGGCGCCTTCTACGGTGCTGCGATGGGCACTTTCACGCTCGATCCACCGGAGCGCTGGTTGCAGGTCCTGTATTCGGCGACCAAGGTCCCGCTGCTGCTGCTGGCGACGACCGCACTCTGCCTGCCCGCGTTCTTCGCCATCAACACCGTCCTCGGTCTGCGCGATGACCTGCGTCCCGCGGTGCAGGCGATCCTCGCCGGCCAGGCCGCACTTGGCATCACGCTGGCCGGCCTCGCACCCTTGACACACTTCTGGTACTGGTGCGAAACCAGTTATCGCAGCGCTCTGTTGTTCAACACCGGCATCTTCACGCTTGCCACGCTCGGCGGGCAGGTCGTCATCCGCCGCTACTACGGCGAGCTGATTCGCCGCAACGCGCTTCACCGCGTCGCCCTGGCTTCCTGGCTCGCACTCTACGCCTTCGTCGGTATCCAGATGGGTTGGATTCTGCGGCCGTTCGTGGGTGTGCCGGACGCCCCCACGAGCTTCTTTCGCGACGAGCCGTTCAGCAATGCGTACGTCTTTGTGTTTCGCCTGATCGTCGGGGGCTGATGCACGACTCCCCTGGGCCCTGTGGCCTTCGTGTCGGCAACGCATGCCGCGTGGCAACCGCATACGGTGCGGCGCTGATTCCCCCGATTCCCCCCCGATTCAGATCGCACCCGCCCAGAGTCGTGCCGTACGCCGCCCTCCATCATCCCTGTTCCGCATAGCCGCGGTCGGCTAACCGATTCGCCTACCATTCCGGCGTGATGATCCACTTGGCCGCCGCGATCTTGTCCTCGATCTCCTTCAGCTTGTCCGCCGGCCAGGGCTTCGAATCGCGGTAGCGCGCGAACGGATCGCCGGACAGGATCTTCTCATCGCCCCCGCGGAAGAAGAAGTGCTGCGTCCCCCAGGAATAGTCGTGGTTGCGTTTCTTGAAGTAGCCCTCGGCAAGGTAGCTGTCACCGTCGGCGCGTAGCGACTCAATCAATTCCGTGCAATAGGATGCAAAACCGCTGGTGGATTGCGGTGAAGCTGCGCCGTAGTACGCAATGGTGATCGTCTCCGGTGAGAACAACAGGATATTCGCCAGCGCCCGATCATAGTGCTCGCCGACGTAATCCCCACGGAAGTTGCCATTGCTGCAGCCCGACGTCGTCACGATGTTCGCCGCCGTACCGCCGAACGTGCTCACGTCCATCAGCAGACTCCACTCGGGCTTGTCACCGGCGGCGCGCGCCACGCAGACACCGGTATTGTCCCAATACCAGCCGCGCTGATTCCCGTGGGCGATGATGTGTGCATGCTGCCACGGCTGAAGTGTGAAGGCCTTCACAAAGTCCGTGGGGCCGTGTTCGTCCTTCATTTTGAACGGGCGGAAGGTGCCCGTGTCCTGGCCGATCTTGGCCCACGTACGGAGCTGCTGGTCCAGCGGTTTCATCGTGTCCTTCAGCAGCACGGACCAGCCCTCGACGTCCTCAACTTTCACGACATTGCCGGCCGTCCAGAGCATCTGGTCGCGACCGGTGATTTCATCCCGGTAATAGCGGTCGAGCTTGTCGAGAAAGCCCTTCAGCAGGCGGACTTGCGCTTCGCGCTCCAGTGCCGGTGGCACCCACCAGGCCGTCCAGATTTCGGTCGGGTTGTGGACCCGGTCGTTCGTGATCTCGTCATCGCTGTACACGCCGTCGCCGTTGCGGTCCTCGTACACCGCATCGAAGTCCTCGTAGTAAAGCGGCAAAGGGACCATGATCTGCTTGGGATCGTGACTCCGGCAGGCGTGCGGGATCGGGCCCACCATGATGGCGCCCACCAGCCGCGGCAGGCGCCGCTGCTGGTACTCGCTCCGCAAGCGGTCGCGAATTGCGGGGGGCTGCATTTCGTAGTAGTCGTCCGGCCGGGGCTCGACCACGATGCGGTGGCTCGCCAACACGTGGGCAGCGTACTTATCAAGCCCCTCCTTCAATTCCGGATACGCGGAGTTGTCGACGATGACGACCACGCGGCCGCGGGGTTCGGGGGCTTGGGCCATGGCGACCGCGACAGCGATCAACAGGGTCGCAACAGCGAGACTGAAGCGATTCAGCATGAGTACCTCTCCTTACAGCGCGAACCGGCACAGTGGCGCACCGGAAATTCGGATACACATGTGCATTTTGTGGCCCCTGTCGCCCGACCGCAAGTCTGTGGGAATGTACATCCCCGCGAAAGAAAATTCGTCCCAACCCCCTGGCCTACTTGATCAAACGGGTTTCATTCGGTTACGCTCCCGGTGGAGAGGGTGAAGGCGCCGAACGGTGGGTGCATTTCCCCGAAAATAGAGATCGGTACCGGTGCGGGTCGCAGGGAGTGACTCCTGCCGGACGGTCACAGGAAACCGAATGGAGGTCAGGTTAATGGGTGGTATGAGAGGGTTTGCGCTCGGAATGGTGCTGGTTGGAGCGCTCGGCACCGCGGCCCAGGCCGGCGTGGTGTATGCGAACAACGCCGGTGCCGGCGACAGCTTTAGCGGCTACGGTGCCCCGTTCGCAACTACGAGTCGTGGAACCGGCCTCGGATCGACGGGCTGGTCCTACAACAATGTTCGGACCGATTCGACGGTGGTCGGCATTCGCAACAACCTGCCGAGGTCGGGTAATGCGTCTGCGTTCTTTGACACAAGCACAAACTCCGGTAAGGCCGACGTCGAGTACTATCTGAACCCGACCATCAATGGCCTCACCGGCAATCGCTCGGCCGCATTGAACACCGCGAACAGTCTCGGTCTGCTGGGGAACCTCAGCGCCCTCAGCTACGACTGGTATCGTGATGGGGCTTCGAGTGTGGCCGGACATCTGCATCCCGTGCTACGGCTTTACCTGTGGGACTCGTCCACCGGCAACCAGGGCTACGTCGTCTTCGAGCGCGTTTACAACGGTTTCGCCGCCAGTGTACCCACGGATACGTGGATCACGGACGACGTCCTCGGTGGCAATTACCGTATGTGGTCGACAAACACGCTGCCCAACGGCGGGCAGTATTACACGGAGAACATCCGGCTGAGCAACTGGATCAGCACCCATGGGAACTTCCACGTCATGGGGATCAGTGCGGGTGTGGGGTCCGGTTGGACGGGGAACTTCCGTGGTGCGGTCGACAATGTAACCATCGGCTTCGGCCAGAACATCTCCACCTACAATTTCGAGATTGTGCCGGCGCCCGGCGCCGCCCTGCTTGGTTTGCTCGGGCTGGGGTTGGTTGGTGCGCTGAAGCGCCGCGCCGTCTAGCCGCACTCTCGTCCGGCAATCTGTTGATATTCATTAGCGCCCCGATGGTCTCCCCGTCGGGGCGTATTGCATGCGCAATGCCCTGCGTGCCGCACATTGTTCTGTGGGCCGGTTTGAATTCGGCCCTCGGCGCGCAAACAATCACCCGTTCAGAGGGTCGAAGGCGCAGCGGCGGCAGGACGCCGCATCCGCAGCGCAGTCGCGCAGCGCACTATCCGTGGCGCGGCCCTGCAGTTTCGATGGAGCGATAAGCACCGCCATGACGTCGACGAGCGCCACCGCATCCGGCAATCTTCTACGTACCGCGACCTCCCCCTACCTGCGCCAACATGCCGACAATCCGGTTGCCTGGCACGAATGGGGCCCGGCCGCGCTCGCTGCCGCCCGGAAGAGTGACAAGCCCATTTTCCTCAGCATCGGGTATGCGGCCTGCCACTGGTGCCACGTGATGGCCCACGAAAGCTTTGAAGACCCCGCCATCGCCGCAATCCTCAACGATCACTTCATCAATATCAAGGTCGATCGCGAAGAGCGGCCCGATCTCGACGAGATCTACATGCAAGCCACGCTCGCCCTCAACCAGGGGCAGGGCGGCTGGCCGATGAGCGTGTGGCTCACGCCGGACCTGAAGCCCTTTTTTGCCGGAACGTACTTTCCGCCGCGCGCGCGCTATGGTCGGCCCGGGTTCGTGGAGTTGTGTGAGGCGGTCGCGAAGGCCTGGCGTGAGCATCGGACGGATATCGTCACCCAGGCGGAGCGGCTCACGGAAGTCGTCCGCGAAGGGCTGCAGCCCGGCGGCGTGCCGGGCGCCGCGCTTACACTTGCCACCGTGGACGAGGCCGCGGAGACGCTCGCGAGTGGATTCGACACCGTCAGCGGCGGGATGCTCAGCGGCACGACGAACAAGTTCCCGCCGAGCATGGCGCTCGAAGTTCTGTTGCGGGCCGCCCACCGCCGTCCGGCTGAAGACAAGGCCCGGGCGCGTTACCTGCACATGCTGACACTGACGCTCGACCACATGGCCGCTGGCGGCATTTACGATCAACTCGGGGGGGGTATCCACCGCTACAGCACCGACGTCGAGTGGCATGTACCGCATTTTGAGAAGATGCTTTATGACCAGGCGCTGGTCACCCGTATCTATCTCGATGCGTTCCAGTACACCGCGAGACCGCTCTACGCCCGCATCGCGCGCGAGATCTGCGACTACGTGCTGGACGACCTGACAGCGCCGGAGGGCGGATTTTACAGCACACGTGACGCCGACAGTGAAGGCGAGGAAGGCCGTTACTACGTCTGGACACGAGCCGAGGTCCTGGCGGCCCTGGGCGAGGAAGACGGTGTTCTGTTCTGCGCGCATTACGATGTGCGCGACTCGGGCAACTGGCGCGACCCGCACCACCCCCAGGTGCCCAAGAACGTGCTGCGCGCCTTGCGCGATGTTGATTGCTGCTCCAAGATGCTCTCCGTCGACAAGGCCGAACTGTGCGAGCGTCTCGGCCGGGCACGCCGGCAACTGCTCACCTTGCGCGCTGGCCGCGTGGCACCGGCCCGCGACGAGAAGATTCTCTGCGAGTGGAACGGCCAGATGATCGCAACTCTGGCCCGGGCGGGTACCGTGCTTGACGAACCCCGCTATGTAGCGGCCGCCACGCGCGCCGCCGACTTCATTCTGCAACATCAATGGTGCGCTGGCCGCTTGCACCGCTCTTACCATGATGGCCGCACGCTGCCGGTGGCCTTCCTGAGCGATTATGCCTGCTTCATCGATGGTTTGCTCGAACTGTACGAGGCCACCTTCGAACCCCGTTGGCTCGACATGGCCGCTACGCTGCACACCGCTACGCAGCAGCACTACGGGGACGCGCGGGAGGGCGGCTTTTTCTTCACGGCCGACGATCATGAAGCACTGATCGCGCGGAGCAAGGATTTGCGTGACGCAGCCGTTCCTTCGGGCAACTCGGTGCATCTGTTGAACTTGCTGCGGCTGGGGGCGCTGCTCGGGGATCACGCCGCGCAGAAGTGCGCCGCACAGATGCTGGTCACGTTTGCACGCGCGGTGCGCCAATCCCCGTGGTCGTCGGAGCGTTTCCTGTGCGGCGTCGAATTCGCCACGGCTGGACCGGTTGAAATTGCCGTCGTGGGTCCCCGCGCGGATGAACGTACTCAGGCCCTGCTCCGAACCGTCTATGCGTGCTACCTTCCCAACCGCGTGCTCGCCTGGCACGACCCGGCGCAGCCGAACACACGCCTCCCCATGCTGGCAAATCGGCCGCCACTGGACGGGCAGCCGACCGCCTACGTGTGCCGCCGCGGCACCTGCGCGCCGCCGGTCACGACACCCGCGGCGCTCGCGGCACTGCTGACGTAGCTGCCGCGCGGCTTGACTCCCGGAACCTGCTACGTAGAATCCGTCGCGCTGGCCGGCTGGCGGGGCGATGATGAAGTGCAGTCCGGCCTGCTCCGGCATCCCGGGTGCTGTCCCGCAGCGGATGAAGCCGGCCTGCGGAGGTGCTGGACCACCTGCCAATCATGTTGCGGGCGCCGCGTGCCCCCGCGGGAGGAGTGACGGGTGATCGAAGTTCGCAACCTCGCGAAATGGTATGGCAACCGCTGTGCGGTGAACGGGATTTCGTTCAATGTACCCGCGGGCACGATCTTCGGTTTTCTGGGTCCGAACGGAGCCGGTAAGACCACGACCATTCGAATCCTGGCGGGCTACATGCCGCCGACCTCGGGGGCCGCGCGTGTCGCCGGGCACGACGTCGTGCAGGAGTCCCTGGCGGTGCGCAGTGCCGTGGGCTACCTGCCCGAGTCCGTGCCGCTTTACCCGGAGATGCGCGTGCGCGAGTACCTGCACTTCCGCGGCAAGTTGCGCGGCATGGCAGCTCCGGCCCGGGAGGTCGCGATCCAGCGGGTCATCGAGCGCTGCTGGTTGCGAGAGGTGGAGCACCGGCCAATCGGCCAGCTTTCCAAGGGCTTTCGCCAGCGGGTCGGTCTTGCGGATGCCCTGCTGCATGATCCCAAGGTGCTGATTCTTGACGAACCCACTGTGGGGCTCGATCCAACGCAGGTCCGCGAGACGCGCGAGTTACTGCGAGGGTTGGCGCCGGGCCGCGCGATCCTCTTCTCCAGCCACACGTTGGCTGAAGTCGAAGCCGTTTGCCACCGGATCCTGATCCTGTTTGAGGGGCGCATCATTGCGTCCGGCGCCGTTGAAGAACTCCGGGCGAAACACGCCTCGCTGGAGGATTACTTCGTGTCCGCGATCCTCGCGGCGCGCGGTGGCGCCCGTGCGGCGAAGTCAGGAGCGGTGGCATGAGAGTGTCCGCGGCCATCACACAGAGGGAACTGCTCGCGCTGTTCTGTTCGCCGATCGGCTACGTGGTCGTGGCGGGCTACTGGCTTGTGATCGGCGTCATGGCGCTGATGCAGAGCACGTTTATGCCGGGGGCCCTGGCCACGTTGCGGGACATCTTCATCTGGTCGCCTTTCATCCTGGCGATCGTTGTCCCGGCAATGACGATGCGAACCCTCGCCGAGGAGTATCGCAGCGGGACTTTCGAAGCCCTGATGACGGCGCCCGTGACCGACGGGCAGGTCGTCTTCGGCAAGTATTTTGCGGCTCTGCTCTTCTACCTGTTCATGCTCGCCGGAACCTTGCCACTGCCGATCCTGATGCAGGTCTTCGGTGAGCTTGATTGGGGCGAGACCCTGGCGCTGTACCTCGGCCTTCTGCTGCTGGGCTGCCTGTACGTGGCGTGCAGCGTGTTTGCCAGTAGTCTGACGCGCGACCAGGCCGTGGCCTGGATCCTCAGCGCGATTCCGCTGATGCTGATTGTCTTTGGAGCCCAGTATTTCGTGAGCACCACGGAGGGCCACCTGCGTGAGGCCCTGCGGCACCTCGATATCATGGGTCGCTTTGCGTTGTTCGCGCGTGGCCAGTTGCCGACCGACGGCGTGGTCTTCTTCCTCGCCCTGGCCCTGCTTTTCCTGTTTCTCACCGTAAAAGTCGTGGAGTCGCGCCGATGGCGGTAGTGCTTGACGCCCCCCAGCGGCGGGTGCTGTTCGGTTTCAACGTCGCGTTGCAGATCGCGCTCGCACTGCTCGCGGTTGCGGCTGTCCTGTGGGCGGGCAGCCGGTTTTCGTATCGTGCCGACCTGACCCGCACCGGGCAGAACAGTCTCAGCTCTCGTACGGTCCAGCTCCTGCGCGGGCTGGACCAGAACATCCGTATCACGGCGATTTTTGCCGAGCCGGATCGTCGCAACGAGGAGGCCCTCAAGCAGCGCCGCCAGATCAAGGACCTGCTCGACCTCTATGATGCCGCTGGTGGCGCGCGGGTCACAACCCGCGTGCTCGATCCCAGCACCCAGAAACAGGAGACGCGCAACCTGCTGGCGGATCTGCGGGCTTTGCCGGCCTACGCGGACGAGGCCCGCCCGCACCGCGAACTGCTCGAACGCTTCGCGGAATTTAACCGGCGTTTTCAGGACCTCACCACCGGCGATGTGGAGTCGCTCACCCAGCTCGGTCAGGCCGACACCACGCTTGCGGAACAGAACAACTTCAACATCCTGCGCTACACCTTCGAGACGCTCGCCCAGACCGCGGCCGAGCTTGCCGAGCAACTCGTGGACTGGTCCGCGGCGGACCTGCCGCAGTACGGCCGCGCAGCGGTGGCTGTGCGCGAGCGCCTGACCGAAATCGTTGCATCGCTGGAGCCGGCCCTGAGCTACCTGCAGCGTGAGGGACACGTGCTGGCGGCGGGCAACGCTGCGGCGGAAGCGTACTTTCTGAGCGTTGGCTCGCACTACACTCCGCTGCTGGGTGAGGCCCGGGAGATGCTGCAACAGTCTCAGGGGCTCAGGCCGGTGGCACTTGAGTCGTTGTACGCGGAACTGCAACGCTGGCCCAGTGCTCCGCCGATTCTCGTAGAGAGCGCGCGGGAAGCGTTTGTCATCCCGCACTACGAGGTCTGGCCCTTCGACCAGCGCGGCTTGCAGGCCGGAGGCGGTGGGCGCGTCTTTGCAGGTGAGGCCGCCCTTTCCTCCGCAGTCCTGCGACTCACACAAAAGGAACGCACGGCGGTGGTATTCACACGGTTCGGCGGCCCCCCGTTGCTTGAGCCGGACATGAATCAGTTCAATCCGATGATGCCGCAGTCGCTGCCGCGGGCCCCTTTCCAGGAACTGAACCAGACTCTGACCCAGGCGAATTTTTTAACCGCGGAGTGGGACGTCGCCACTGAGAAACAAGCGCCCGACATCGCGGAAGCCGCACGCACCATCTACGTCGTGTTTCCGCCGACTCCAAGCGATCCGAACCCGCTGCAACCCGGTGCTCCGCAGACCATGACGCCCGCAGATGTCACGCTGGTGCTCGATGCGGTGGCCGAGTCCGGACGCGCGCTGTTCGTCACCGGCTACATCCAATCGTTGTCGCCGCTGCCGTTCGCGACCGCGGTGTACGAGTACGAGGATTACCTGCGGACAAGCTGGGGAATTGAACCGCTCTATACCAACTGTGTGGTGGGCTTTGACCCGCACCCGGAGCGTCCAGGCCGCTGGCTGCCGCGCCGGCGGGGGTTGCAGTTGACCAGCCCGCGGGACCTCACGCTCGGCACCCATCCGATCATGGCACCGCTTGCCGGAGAAACATTTGCGGTTGCCTTGGCCGCGCCGTTACGCCTCCTCCCGGCGGAGTCTCGTCCGGCAAACCTGCGGATCGAGCCGCTGCTATCCGTGCCGGACACCGAGAGCATCTGGGCTGTAACCGACCTGAATCGGTTGCAGGAGCTGCTGGCGAGTCCTGGTCGGTTGGAACAGGGCCTGGAGCGCGGGACGGACCTCATACCGCCCCCCTTCCCACTCGCCGTGGCCGCGGAAGGACCGCAGGACCGGCGCCTTGTGGTGCTGAGTGCGCAACGGGTCTTCGACGATCAGTTTGCCAACCAGGCCGCCCTGCGGCAGGTGGGGGCGCTGCTGGTGCAGGTGCCACTCTTCTCGGGCAATGTCGATTTCCTGCTCAACAGCTTGCATTGGCTGGCCGGTGAGGCCGACCGCATCGCAGTCGGACCACGTTCTGCGAGCGTACCGCGTCTTCAACGGCTCGACGAGTACACTGCTACGCGGGTGCTGCCCTGGATCCTCGTGGTCGTATGGCCGGCGACCGCGCTGCTCGCTGGTGTGGGGGCGTGGCTGGTTCGGCGGAGGTAACGGCCGATGAACTTCCGGACGACAGCGGTTCTCCTTTTGCTCGTGCTGGCAGTCGGCGCTGCCTGGTTGTTCTTTCCGCGCGGGGACGGGGACACGCCCCCCGCGACAGCCACGACTCCCGAGGATGACACTCGCTACGTGCTGGATCCACGGCCCGCAGCGGACGACATCACGCGTGTTCAGGTCGAACGCCCCCAGCGTCCGGTGCTGGTGTTCGAACGCGACGCAAAGGCCGATGCCGATTCCGGCCGTATGTCCACCTGGCGAATCGTGACCCCTCTCAGCGCGAACGCCGACGGAACCAAGGTGGTCGGGCTGATCAACACACTGCTCGGCCTGCAATCGCGCGAAGTCCTCAGGCCAGGCAGCACCGGTGGTGTCACTGCCGAAGAGGCCGGGCTAGCGTCACCGCAAGCCACCATCACGCTGACGTCTGAAACGGGAACCCAGATTGCACTCGAGATCGGTCGCCAGGTGGTGCTCACCAACGATACTTACGTACGTGTAGTCGGCACGGACACGATCCATGTGGTGCGGCGCGATCTTTCGCCCCAGATCCGCACCGAACTGCGGGACTATCGCTCGAACCGCCTGCTGGATGTCCGCACCGAGGACATTGTGGGCGTGCGGATCGAGCACGAGGGCCGCAACTACTCTCTCTCACGCGCGGAAGGGGAATGGCGTTTCAACAGTCCACTGACCACCTATGCGCAAGCCGATCGCGTGCGCACCCAATTGCTGACGCCGCTGACCCAGTTGACGGCCGTGGACTTCGTGACCGACAGCGTTGCCGAGCCCGAGCGGTATCAATTGCACACTCCCTACCTCTTGGTGGAGTTGACCCTTGCGCCAGATCCTTCCCCGGACGACGAAGACGCTGCCCCGCCACCTGAGGCGCGCGTAGTGCGGTTGGTTGCGGGCGGCAAGGCCGACCTGGATGGCCGGCGGCGCTATGTGCGCGCGGCCGGCGGTACGGTCGCGCTGGTCGACCAAGCGCAGCTTGTCGGCCTGATTCCCAACGTTGACACGCTGCGCGAGTCTCGCCTGCTGCGGACTGCGGCTGCGAATGTGCGGGCCATCGAGCTCGAAGCGGGTGGTATCGCTGCCCGCCTCGAACGTGGCTCTGACGGGCTCTGGAGCGGCACCGGGGAACTGGCCGAGTTTGACGCGGCCGCAGTGCAGGCGTTTCTCGCTGGATGTGAGCAACTACGGGCTACGAGCTTCGAGGACGAGCCAGCCGCACTCGCCGATTATGGCCTCGACGCACCCCGTGCCACGGTGCGGCTCTTTTCCAACGATCGGGCGACCCCGGAGACGCTGCATGTCGGGGCGACCACACCCGCCGGCCGACATGTCTACGTGCAGGTGGTCGGGAACCCCGCGGTTGCCGTGGTCACCGATTCACAGACCGCGCCGCTGGCAAATGGTCCCCTGGCGCTGCGTTCACGGACAATCTTTACGTTTCTGCCGGGGCAGCTCCGGAACCTCTCGGTTGAACGGGGAGGGATTGTGTATGAGCTGGAGCGTAGTCAGGACGAGGAATGGCGATTCCTCGAACCCGACGGCGCCCCGCCGGACCGCACCCATGTAACCACCCTGGTCAATGACCTGTCGCGTCTGCGGGCTGCGCGGGTTGTCGCGCGGGACGCCACGGATACGTATGGCTTCAAGCAAGTTGCGCTTTCGCTGCGGCTGCGGCTGGCCGTCTCACCTGCTCCTGGAGACGAATCGGCTGACCCGCCCCCCCCAGCGCCCTATGTCGAGCACGTACTGCGGGTGGCCACGGTCGATGGCATGGCCTATGCACAAGTCAACGACGATCCACATATCTACGAGCTTGATCCCACGATCTACCGGGTGCTGACCGCTGAGTTGATCGAGACCCGGCTATTCTCGCTGCCGGCCGGAGAAATCACGCAGATCGAGATCCAGACCCCCACCGGCACGATCGATTTCGTACGCCGCCATAACACCTGGGAGTTCGGACCCGACCCCTATGTCGAACTGAACCTGCAGCGCCTCCATGAACTGGCTGACACGCTCGCCGGCCTCAGAGTGGAGCACTACCTGGTGTACCGCGAAGCCAATCTCGCCACCTGGGAACTGGACGCTGCGCCCTTCCGGGTACGCATCCGGGTAGCCGACGGCCACGACTTTCAATTGCACCTGCGGCCAGAGAGCCCGGGAGAGCTTCCCCGACTAGCGGCCCTGGTCGAGGAAAACCGGATCTTCCGGCTCTCCGCCGCGGACACCGAACGGCTCATCCGCGGATTCGACTACTACCTGGCCCAACCGGAGGCGCCGGCCGGGCCTGCAAGCGGTCAGCCCTGAGCCCCAGCCGGTACGACAAAGCGCCCCCTACACGCCGCCGATTGCCAAGCATAGAATGATGCTGCTATTCGGGCCCCCGCCGATCCGCGGGGTTAGGAGTTCTTCATGAAACGCGCGTTTCCGTGGACCGGGTTCGTGTTCATCTTCCTGCTGGCCGGCTGTCCGCTGTTCGGTCCGGAGGTTCCCGCGACGAACACCACGATCGAATTGCGGAACAACGGTGACTTCACTGTGGAGGCCGTACTGATCTATGGCAGCAGCACTTCGGCAACAGCGAACGAGCTGCGCGCGAGCGGTACGCGCGTGGCGGTCACGATCCCGGCCGGTGATACGGCCAAGATCGAAAGGGCCTGCAACGCACTGGGCAGCATGCTGATCGACGAAGCGCTGTTGATCATCCCCGGTACGTTTCCCCGCAGCACAACCACCGGTGTTGTACGGCGCGATACCGACTTCACCTGCGGCCAGATCCTGCGCTACAGTTTTACGCACCCCGCAGTCCCGACCACGCTCAATGCGACCTTCTCGGCAGTTGCACCCTGAGCGGAAGCCGTTCAAGATCCAGATGACTAAGGCCGTTCGCTGTGACGGCTTACTTCTGACTACGGACTTCCACCTCCGTACCCGTGCGGGCCACCTGCGCCGGCTCGAACCGCTCCTCGGCAAGCCGGATCGCGCTGAGCAGACTGCCTGCTTTGTTCATGGTCTCCTCCCACTCACGCGCCGCGATGGAGTCAGCGACGATACCGGCCCCAACCTGCACGTAGGTCTTGTAGCCCCCACCCGGTTGCGGCTGCGCCACGAGCGTACGGAGAGCAATGCAGGTATCCATGTTTCCGGCGAAATCAAAATAGCCCACCGCGCCGGCGTACGGACCACGGCGCGTCGGCTCGCACTCGTCGATGATCTGCAACGCCCGGACCTTCGGCGCGCCGGATACCGTTCCGACCGGGAGCGCCGCACGCAGCGCATCAAATGCGGTTTTGCCTTCCTCCAGCTCGGCCGTCACATTGGTCGAGATGTGCATCACGTGGCTGTAGTACTCGATCATCATCACGTCACTGATCTGAACCGTGCCTGGTTTAGCCACCCGGCCGACGTCGTTGCGGCCCAGATCCACGAGCATGACGTGTTCCGCCCGTTCTTTCGGATCGTTGATCAACTCTTCGCGCAGGCGGCGATCTTCATCCTCGGTGGCACCACGCTGCCGTGTACCGGCCAGTGGCCGGTTGGTAACCACGCCATCTTCAACCCGGCACATGATCTCCGGGCTGGCGCCCACCAGGATGACCTGCGGGGTCTTGACGTAGAACATGAACGGCGAGGGATTGATCACGCGCAGGGCGCGGTAGATATTGAGCGGATCTGCGTGCGTCTCGACCAGCAGCCGCTGCGAAGGGACGACCTGGAAGATATCGCCGGCCCGGATGTATTCCTTGCACTTCTCGACGGTCCGCTCGAATGCTTCGCGTGAGAGGTTGCTTGTCCAGCGCTCGCACAGCGGCACCGGGAGCGAGATACGCACCGCCGGCGAGACCATCGGCCGGCTCAGTCGCACGATGAGTCCGTCAATCTCTCCCGCGGCGCGCTCATAGGCCGCGCGGCGCTGCGCGGGATCCGCATCCGCGGGGACGTCCGCGTGCGCGATGATCATGACAAGTTTGTGCACATGGTCGAAGATGACCATTGTCTCGTAAATGTCGAATAGCAGATCGGGCAATCCGCGGTCGTCTTCCGGCGCGTTTGGCAGGTGCTCGTAGTAGCGGACGGTATCGTACGCCGCGTAACCGACCGCCCCGCCTGAGAACCGCGGCAGCGACGGCAGCACGGGGGTGCGATACCGCTGGAGCAGTCCCTCGAGCACGGCCAGTGGGTCACTCGTCTCGTGTTCCCGGACCGCACCCGTCCGGTGGTCGACAATGCGGACCCGCTCGCGCACCGTCTCGAACGACCGGGCCGGGTCCGCCGCCAGGAACGAATACCGCGCTACGTTTTCACCGCCAACCACACTCTCTAACAGGAAAGCGTGCGCGGAGTCGGCCTGCAGGCGGCCAAAGGCGCTCAAGGGAGTGAGGTCATCTCCCGCGATTGTCGCGACCAGTGGAATGCTGGTGTAGCGCGTCGCGAGGGCCTCGAAACGCTCGTACGTCGGGTACAGATCTTTCATGGGCCCGAGTGTAACCGATCCACATCCCCCCCGGGGAGGGGCGTATACACGACGCTCCGCCACCCGCCGCGACCTATCTCAGCAGGCCGCGTGGTCTCCACGCCGGTATTTTGCCAAGCTGCCAGCCTCCGCTGTTACGGCTGGGTCACGCACGCCGGGGGGTTGTCCTTGATCGCGGCGATGAACCCGGAGATGTCTGCGAAGTTCACCATCTCGTCTCCGTTCATGTCGCCATTCAGGTACGCGCAGCGGCCAGCACCAGGATCGTACGTCCAACCATCGGGGCCGCCGTTCTTAATGGCCTCAATGAAGCGGGAGATATCTCCGAAATTCACCAGCGTGTCACAATTCATATCGCCCGGGCAATAGGTGGGCGGCAGCACGGTACAGGCATCCGGGCAGGTCGTCAGAGGTCCGGCCCAGGTGCCCCCCACGATGGCGCAGTCGCTCTCAATGAACGACAGGCAGTTGCCGTTCGACAGGCAGCACGCACCCTCCGGATCGGGACAGAACAACTGGGAACAGACCGTACCGTTGCCCGCAAAGGCACCCCCAAGATTCGCGCACCCCGCGGGGCTGATGTTATCAACACACGTACCGTCCGGTAGACAGCAGGCACCGATGGGGAAGCACGCGTACGTCTGGCAGTTCGTTCCCGCACCGGCCCACACCCCCCCAGCCAGATTGCAGTTCGTTTGAGTCAACGTCAGACAGCCGCTGGTCGCCTGGAAGCAGCAGGCCCCGGTCGGCTGGGGACACTGCACGAGGGCGCACATCGAGTTGTTGCCCTGCCACACCCCATTCTGCTGGGCACATTGAGGTGAGGTGGTCTGGATGCACTGCCCGTTCGGTAAGCAACACGCCCCGGGAAAGCCCTCGCAGTCCACCACGGCGCGGATGACGAGATCTCCTCCGAGGAAGAAGCAGAAGTTGATCCAGCCGCCGGGGATCGCGAAGAGCACATTGCGCCCGCTCTGGCACCCGTCCAGGTCGCGCACCACGCTGGCCGTGGGCGGGTTGCCGGTGATATCCGTCGGGTTTGCATAGCGGAGAATCACGTAGAAACGTTCATCACGCGTGATCGGTACGAGGATGGGCTGCGTGTTGTTTTCGTCGAGGTATCGGAATTCGTTCAGAAAACCGGGCGAAAGGAGGGGGGCTTCCAGCAGGGCCAACTCCGCTCCGGGAGTCGGGAAAGTCCCCGATACGAACTGGTTGATCGTGATGTCCTCTTCGAGACTGGCAATCGGCAGGGGCTGAAACGGGTCGGAGAGCCAGAGCACCTGCACCGCCACGATATTGCCGTTGCAAGGCGAGGTCAGTACCACGCCGGCGCGCTCGTTTGGCACGAAATTCCCGACGATTATCGCTTGCCCACCATCTACCAGGGAGTCGTTCTTGACGACGACTTCCTCCGCGAAGGCCACACCCACGGGCAGCCCGCCGGCCAGCAGTGCAACAACCAGCCAGCGATACCCGTATCGCGTCCGCATCCCCCGGTCCGCGTCAGAAACCGTTCGCATACCAAGACCTCCGGGCAGCGCCGCTGCTCCTCCGTGCACTCGGAATCCATTGCATTCTTCCCCCCCGCCGACCGCTATTCAATACGTAGCCCGGTTTCGCCCCAAGGAATCTCCTGTATGCGTCTGATAAAACCTCTCTGGCGACTTTATTCACTGAATCAACGGCCGGGTGAATTCACCGGAGCGGCCTCTCCGGAAACGTGCTCCGGGGTATCTGCTCGTTGTGCCGCAGCCAAGGCCGCTTCGGATGCGAGTGCCTGGCGCAGGTTCTCATGTTTGGGCAGGTCCTCGAACGCGGTGTTGCGGAGTTCCGCCATGACTTCGTCAAGCGTCCACCCCTGGACATGCAGCCGGTACATCCCGACCGCAAGCCCGGTGCGGTTCACACCGGCCGCACAGTGCACAAGCGTCGGCGGGGCCTCCCCCACCAGCAACAACGCGCGCAGTTCATCGCGCGCCTCGGGGGTGCTGGCGCCGTTGCCGCGCATCGGGATGTTGTGCCACTCCAGACCGAGCCGCACCGCCGCGGCGTGCTCCGCCACACTGGTCGGAGCGCTGGGGTCGAGCAACGAAATGACACGGCGCACGCCATACATGCGGTGAACCCGCTCGAGTTGGCTGGGGGTGACCACACCACTGCGGTAGAGTTGTCCGGTGATGACGGTGTCGAAACGCTTCGGGAGCCGCTGCGACTGCCACCAGACTGCGGCACTTGCCGTCCCGAGCAACATCAACACCACGGGCACAACCACACGCGTAGCGTGGCGGCGACGGGCCGCAGACGTGGTAATCACAGACAAGCAGAATACTCCGGCGGTTCGTGTCATCGACTGAGCAGCGGCGGTTGGCGTGCAGCCCGACCACCTGTGGTCCACATGATAGGCGCGCCTTGGCTTCGTCGCACGTCAGATTTGCAGTGCGGCGCCCGTCGCGCTACGATGCCGACTGGCACACAGGAGGCAGTGATGCACGCGCGTAACAGCGAACTTCTCCGCACGGCTGCCGCCGCCGGGCTCGATCCCATCCCGCTTGATGGTGATTCCGGTGGTCTTCTGGTCACCTGCCGTGGCGCGCGGGTGCTGGGGATCTTCCTGCGCGACACGCAGGAAAACCTCCTCTGGGTCTCGGCTGCACTGCGCAGTTCCGAATCCGCCCGCGCCTTCCTGGCAGCCGGTGAATGGAACCTGGGCGGCGACCGCTGCTGGCTCTCACCGGAACTGGAACTGCATTTCCGCAATGCGCAGGCCCCATCGCACGAGAACTACTTCGTGCCCGCCGCGGTCGACCCCGGCAACTATGTCTGTACCCGCCAGTCTGACAGCGCGGTCATCCTCGCCGCCGAGGGGGAAGTAACAAACCTGCTGCACGGCGCTCCGTTCCGTTTCACGACCGCGCGGACGATCAGTCTTGCGCCGCCGCCTGTCGCCACTGAAGGTGTCAGTTATGTTGGGTATGTCCTGTCGTCCGATCTGCGGATCGTCACTCCTGATCGGGACGATGCCCAATACGGCCTTTGGCAGCTCATGCAGGTCCCGACCGGCGGGCGGATCTTCATCCCCGTCCGCCGCCCACCGGAATTGGTGGATTACTTCCAGACGAACGTTGCCCGCCACTGCACCGTAATGCCGGGCCACGTCGAGTTTCCTGTCACGGGCACCGAAAAGCAGAAACTGGGGCTACGCAGTGTCGATACGGGCGGCACGATGGGATATTACCGCATCACAAGCGCCGGTGTGGCGACGCTCATCGTGCGGCAGGCGGTCAGCTTCGCCGGTGCCACGCACGCCGACTACCCGGCACATCAGCCGACGCGGCGTGATATCGCATTGCAGTTCTACAACGATGCCAACGGGCCGGAGAGCTTTGGCGAAATGGAGTACCACTCCCCCGCGGCCCGCACCGCGAACCTGTTCCAGGTGCGGGATGTCAGCCGAACCTGGTGCTATGCTGGGACGCCGGAACGTGTTCAGGCCGTCGGTCGTGAACTGCTCGGGGTGGACCTGCACTGATGCCCTTTGGCTTGTGGGACGTCATCGAGCTACTGCTGCTCGGTTGGGCCGCCGGCATCATCGGGGGCCTGATGGGTGTGGGGGGCGGCATCCTCATGATCCCCGCCCTTGTGCTCTTTCTGGGCGAGCGCTACGGGGTAAACTCATTCCACGTCTACCGCCTCGCAGCGATCACCGCGTCGGTCGCCCTTTCGATCATCGCGGCTCTGCGGCACCTGCGCGAACGGGCTGTGATCGTCGGCTTGCTCCGCGGCATAATCCCCTTCGCCTTTGGCGGCATTGTGCTGGGTGTCATACTCTCCATGCAATTTGTCGGCCCGCACACGGCCACACTCCGGCAAATCTTCGGTGGTTTTCTGTTCCTGGTCGCAGGGACCAATCTATATCAGCAGTGGCGCGCCCACCCGAGCGAGCGGCATGTGCAAAAAAGTTGCCCCATGCCCAAACGCTGGGTGCGTATCGGTGTGACGATCGGCCTGCCGGCCGGCTTCATCGCGGGACTGCTCGCCGTGGGTGGTGGCGTCTGGGCAGTGCCGGCGCAGCGGCAACTGCTCGGCATTCGCATCCGCAACGCCATCGCGACCTCGTCCGTGATGATCGTCTTCATCTCCATCGTGACCTCAGTCCTGCTGGCCTACTCCATGACACGCCTGCCCGAAACCGAGCGCATCGATCCCCGCCTGGGACTGGGGATCGCAGCCGTGCTCGCGCCCGGTGCGATTCTTGGCGGATGGTTGGGCGCCGGGTTGACGCACCGAATGCCGGTCGACTGGCTGCGCTTCCTGTTCCATCTCACGCTCGGCGTCTTCGGCATCCGCTTGGCGTTCTTCCCGTAGCCGCACAGGACGTCTTGGCAGCAACGCCTAATTCGGGCTAAGCTTAATCTACTATTGCCTATATACTTCTCTATGGCGCACCTGGAGTGCCAATGAAACTTCCCCGTCGCCCTCGGTCGGCAGCCGCAGCCCTGGCCGGCGTACTGCTACTCCTCCTGGCCGGATGTGTCGGCCCAACACCCCCTCAGAACGACAACGGCACACAGCAGCCCGATGACGACGAACCGGCCGCTCCCACGGCCCCCCGCCGCGTGAGCGATGACCGCCGGGTATATCCGCTCGACTCCCTGCCCACCACCAGCGTGCAGATCGGCGAGCACACCTTTCGGGCCTGGCTCGCCCGTGACGGCGACCGCCAGCGACCCGGCATCATCCAGGAAGGATTGATGTACGTGCCGACGGAGGAGATTGAGGACGACCAGGGGATGCTCTTCGTCTTCTCGAACGAGCGCGTGCTGGGTTTCTGGATGCGGAACACTATCGCCCCACTCGATATCGCTTTTGCCCGCGCCAACGGACGCATCGTGAAGATCTGGCAGATGCCCCCGCTCACGCTGCAAAACTTCAGCTCGGTTGAGCCGGCCCTCTTTGCGCTGGAGGTGAAGCAGGGCACTTTCGAACGCCTCGGCATCCGCGAGGGTGACACGCTCACAGTCCCCCAGGAAGCACGCGCGGCACGCTGAGAGCGGCCCGATTCCGTCCGTCCGACTTGGGAGCACGCCGGTGGATGGCGTCGTCAACGTCTTCAAGCCGCTTGGGTTGACGAGTGCCCGCACCCTCGATCGTGTACGCCGGATTCTGGGCCAGCGCAAGAGCGGCCACACCGGCACGCTCGACCCGCACGCGGACGGCGTGCTGCTCATCTGCCTCGGCAGGGGAACCAAGTTGGTTGAAAGGGTGATGGATCTGCCGAAGGTCTATCACGCAACCGCGCGGCTCGACGTCACGAGTTTGAGCTTCGACTCCGAGGGGGAACTTACACCGGTGCCCTGCTCCCCCCCCACCACCGCGGACGTTGCAGCCGCTCTTTCAAACCTGGTGGGACTAATTGAGCAGGTGCCTCCAGTCATTAGTGCGCTTAAGGTCGGCGGCCGGCCGGCGTACGCCCTGGCGCGGCGCGGCATAGCACCGGAACTGCCGCCACGGATCGTCCTCATCCACTGGATCACCTTGCACGAGTATGAGTGGCCACGGGTCGACTTTACCGTCGCGTGCGGGCGTGGTACCTACATACGGGCGTTGATTCGTGACTTGGGGAGCGCGCTCGGTACGGGCGGCTGCCTCGAGACGCTGACTCGCACGGCGATCGGCCCATTCACGTCGGCCGAAGCCCACACTCTGGAGAACTTACCTGCAGCGCACGCCGTCGGGCAGGCCGTGGTACCCCTGGACAAGGCGGCAGAGTGGATCGCTGCCGGTCGCGATACGATTCCGCCGAAACCGACGCAACCGTGAGCGGTTCGCCAGCGTTCTTATCAGACCCTGCGCAATTTTCACACCGGGCCTTGCGCAATCTTCACAATTCTCGGTTCTACTGTCCGGCGGTTGGTGGAGAAGGAGCGATCCCTGTTGTCCAGTTTGCGCCGGTTCCGCAACGCGGCCACCAGCGCACTCCCCACTTGGCCGCGAGTGGCGGTCAAATGGGCAGCCGGGGATCGCGCGGGGGCCATGTGATTCGTGCCGCACCCTGAAGGCGGCTTCGCACGCGTGAATCGTTTCGCACAGTGTCCCCAAGTGAGGCACGCAGGAGGAAAGCCAAGATGAAGCAGTGTTGTCGCATCGGACTAGCCACATGGGTGGCGCTAGCACTCGTCAGTGCAGCGTCGGCCAACATCGTCATCAGCCAGGTCTACGGGGGCGGGGGCAACGCGGGAGCCACCTACAAGAACGACTTCGTCGAGTTGTTCAACGCCGGCGCGTCGGCCGTCTCGGTCGATGGCTGGTCGGTGCAATACGCTTCCTCGGCGGGCTCAACCTGGGCGATCACACCGCTCGCCGGCACGATTCAGCCCGGGCAGTACTACCTGGTGCAGCAGGCGCAGGGCACGGGCGGAACCGTAGACCTGCCGACGCCCGATGCGGTGGGCACCATCGCGATGGCAGCCGCCAACGGCAAGGTTGCACTTGTGACCACAACGGTGGCGCTCACCGGCACTTGCCCGTGGCCCAGTGCCACGATTGCCGACTTCGTCGGATTCGGAACCGCAAACTGCTTTGAGGGCGCAGGCGCCACACCGGCTCTCACGAACACGCTGGCAGCGCTCCGGCTGCTGAACGGCTGCCAGGACACGGACAGCAACGCCACGGACTTCGAGACCGGGGCACCGAACCCGCGCAACACCGCGTCGCCCTTGAATCTGTGCGGCGCACCGGTGACCGGGGCCTGCTGCAATGGCATCACTTGCACCCTCGCGACAGAAGCGGATTGCACGGGCAGCGGTGGTTCGTACCTCGGTGATGGTACAAACTGCACCCTTGAGCCGTGTGTGCCGTTGTTCGGCGGGGCCTGCTGCAACGGTACGAACTGCACGATCGCGACCGAACTCGATTGCGTGCTCGGGGGCGGCCTCTACCAGGGCACCGGCACGAACTGTGACGGCAATCCCTGCGGCGCCGCCGATGGCGCCTGCTGCCTCAGCGGCATCATCTGCGAGATTCGCACCGAGGCCGACTGCCTGTCTGCCAGTGGGGTGTACCAGGGCAACGGCACGAGCTGCGATCCGTATCCCTGCATTACCGCCTGCACGACGATTGCCGAGGCACGGGCTCTCCCGATCGGCTCGGCCGTCCGGATCTGCAATGCGATCGTCACCTCCGACTTTGATCAAACCGCCAGTGTCAATTCCTCGAGCATGTGGATCCAGGACGACACGAGCGCGGCCAACGTCTTTGGCGACACCAGCAACATCGCCGAACTCCTCGCGGCTTCGGGTGTGGGACACCGCATCGACATCGTCGGCCTGACCAACGAGTTCAACGGTCTGTTCGAACTGGACGGCCGGCTGCTGGCCGGTTCGCTGAAGGTGGTAGTGGACCATGGGTTCGTCGGCGTTCCGGCCCCGATCGTGATTACGGCCGGTGAATTGATGGATGGCAGCGCGACGGCCGAGAGCTACGAGTCGCGAATCGTAACCATCGAGTGTGTCACCTTCACTTCCGCGGGCAACTTCGCTTCGGGTGTGAACTACCCGGTCACGGACGCAACCGGCGAAGCGATTGCACGCATCAGCCGGCCGGACCAGGACCTCGTCGGAACGGCGATTCCCACGGAGGCCGTGACGGTGACCGGTATTGTCAGCCAGTTCAGTGCCTCCGGTGTCGGCGGCTACCAGTTGCTGCTGCGCTCGCTTGCGGATATCGACACCGAAGACGATTGCGGCCCGCCGACGGGCGCCTGCTGCTTCGGCGCCACGTGTGAAATTGGCTACAACGATACGACCTGTGCGACGGCCGGCGGAATCTTCGTCGGCGAGGGGACCAGTTGCGCGAATAACCCGTGCGTTGGCGCTTGCTGCGTGGCCGGCGCCTGCACCGTCACCACGCCAGCCGACTGTGCCGGCGACTATCTCGGTGGTGGCACCTCCTGCCTCGATCAGGTCTGCCCGCTGCCGGTGACGCGCGGGGACATCGCGCTCGGACTGAACTTCAGCAACGCGCTGACCACGCTCGAGCACATCCGCGACGGTGCCCGCATCGCCCGCTGGCCGAGCCAGCGCTTCGTGCAGTCGGTCGCGTTCGACAGCACCGACGGCATTCGGCAGAACGGCCAGGGCAACCTGTTGGCGCTGAATTTCGGCACGACGGCCGGTGGTGGCCAGCTTTACAGCTATGCCACCAACGGTAGCAACGCCAGCCAGGTGCTTTACAACTGGGACGGTATGGAAGGCGCATTGACCCGCATCGCCGGTCTGAGCGTCAGCCCGAACAACCAGTACATCGCGACCTGGGGTTACGATACGACGGCCGTCCACGTGCTGGCCTACCACGCAGGAACGCCAGGAACCGGCAGCGGTGCCGCGATCACGAACGCCTGGACCCACAGCGCAACCTTTGCAAACGCCGGGCTCACACAGGGCACCGCCTGGTTGAATGACAGCACGATCCTGACCTTGACCACGCAGTTCATCCCGGGCCTCGTCACTCTGAGCACGGTGGACTTCGATACCGTCAATGGCACGTTCAACCAGGTTGAGCGCGTCGATGTGCTGGTGCCCGTGACGGCTGGCAGCCAGGTCATGTCGCTGGCTTACAATCCGAGCATCGCCCCCTTCGTGTTTGGCGTGCATTCCACCTTCACCGGCGGCGTCCGCTACAACACGTTGATGGTCTTCGATCCCAGTAACTGGACGCTGCTGCGCCAGCTTTCTCTCGCGAACAGTCTCGACACCGCGCGCGAAATCGCGCTCGGCCCCGACGGGCTGCTTTACCTGAGCCAGTTCGGCGGCGACATCGACACGCTGGTACTCGACGTCGACGGTAACAGCGTGATCAATGCGAGTGACATTGCCGCACTGACGGACGACAGCTCCGTGGATTACTACAATGGCCCGACCGCGAGCTTCCTCGGCCTGGATGTCGCCCACGGGGCCGAGATCGTCGAACCCACGACGTGCCCGGGTGACGCCAACGGTGACACGCTCGTCAACTTCGCGGACATTTCGCCCTTCATCGCGGCGATCAAGGCCGGTAGCGCAGCCAACTGGACGTGCAACCTTGCCGGCGGTTTCGGACCGTACCTCAACAGCGATGCGAACGGTGACGGCGTCGTCAACTTCGCCGACATCTCGCCCTTCATCGCGCTTCTGAAGGCCCCACCGGCACCGTGCGTGAGTACGTGCCCATAGTGGCCCTGGGACAGTAGCCGGTTGGTCACCCCTGTGACCGCCAGATCCTTCGCGGGGCGGAGTGCTGACTGCAGCGCTCCGCCCCGCGTGCTTCGCCAGCCCCGCGGGCCTGCCCAGGAATTCGCACCCCACCCCGAGTACCGGTGCATGGCCGCGGATGGTACTCTCCTATCGCGATGCAGCCGCAGCGGGCCGCGGGCCGACAGTTCATTCGCGAGGCCTGGCGCCGGACCGCATGGTCGGACGCCACCGTGGTATGCGTTCACGTTGCGCTCTTTGTGCTCGTGGCAAGCGTGCCGTTCTACGTCTTCACGGAGGCCGTCGTTGCTCTTGTGACCGGCCATGTGCCCCATGCCCACGAGCTGGTCGCACTGGGGCGGTGGCAGCACCTGCTGGTGAACACGCTGCGGGTCGGGGGCCTCGCGGTGGCGACCGCCCTCACGCTCGGCACCGCACTGGGATTACTCGCGTTCCGCACGGACCTGCCGCTGCGACGTGTGCTGATCGCGGCTTCCGTCGTGGCTTTCTGCATCCCGCCCTATGTGACGCTTGTCTTCCTCTTTGCGCGCGTCCCGATCTTCGAATGGCGCGGCTCCTTGCTGGCGTGCGGGCTGCTCAACGGCCTGCTGTTCACACCTCTCGCAACCCTGCTGCTCGGAGGAATCTTCGCCGCGGCGGAGCGCGCCGTGGAAGAACAGGCCCTCCTGGATGCCCGCCGCGCCCAGGTGCTCTGGCGAATTACCCTGCCGCAAGCCAGACCCGGGGTGTTTGCGGTGGGGCTGCTAGTACTGCTGCTCACCGCCACCGAGTTCATGCTCGCCAATACGCTGCAAATCCGTACGTTCGCCGAAGAAGTCTTCACGCAGTATGCCCAGGCGCGCCGCATCGGCGCGGTGCTGACTGCGCTTCCCATGGTGCTCATCCTCGCCGTGCTGCTGCTGGTAGCGCGTCCACTGCTGCGTGAGTTGGGCACCCACGCCCTCGCGGGATTCGCCGAGTCGCCCGACCGCCTACGGCTCGGACCGTGGCGCTGGCCGCTGGCGCTGGCCTGTCTCGCGCTGTTGCTCACCCCCGTTGCCGTGTTGGGGCCGGCGCTGCTGAAATACTTTGACGACCCGAACGCGGTGCGCCACGCCGCGGCGGCGTTACTCCCCCCGTTGCTGCGATCGGTGGGCGTCGCGGCTGCCGCGGGGGTGTTCGTGGCCGTGGCCGCCGTGGGCTATGCCGCCACCATCCGCTGGCGCCGCTGGGCCGGTGCCATCTTGGTGGGGCTGGTGGTTGTGCTGCTCGCGACACCGACCCCGGTACTGGGCATCGGCCTCATCCACCTGTTCAACCACCCCGACTGGCGCGGCGACCTGCACGACAGTCCAGTGATCCTCGTGCTTGCCGCTGTGATCCGGCTATTGCCCGTCGGCATCGTGCTGCTACTGCCGGCAATCCGCCGGATTCCGCAGGAATTGATCTGGGCTGCCCGAGTGGATGGGTGCATGCGCACCGGCCTGTATGCTCACATCCTGCTACCGTTGCTGCGGCGCGACTTGCTACTCGTCGGAGTGGTCGTGTTCGTGCTCGCGTTTGCCGGTGATGCGGCGACCGTGTTACTGGCACCGCCGGCGTGGGAAACGGTGTACGTCTACGCCGCCAACAACATTCACTACGGCGTCTATCGCGACCTCGCCGTGCTCGCGATTCTGGCGGGGCTCTGCGCCTTGCTCCCGGCCGCCCTGCTGCTATCGTATCTGGGCAGCGTCGAGCGGGTCGCGGGCCGGCCGTCGCAGGGCCAACGGTACTGAGAGGGGTTGCGTATGCGATTATTCTCCCTGCTTTCAAGCTTCCTTATGCTGATCATCACCGTTGGCTGCGAACGTCCGCCACAGGAAGTCGTCGTCGTGTACACGGCGCTCGACCGGCAGTTCTCCGAGCCCATCCTGCGGGCTTTCGAGCAACAAACCGGCATCCGCGTCGAGGCCGTGTACGATGCCGAGTCGACCAAGACCGTCGGGCTTACCAACCGCATCCGCGAGGAGGGCCGGACCGGCCGCACGCGGTGCGACGTCTTCTGGAACAACGAGATCCTGAACACGCTGCGGCTCAAGAATGAAGGGTTGCTGAGGCCCTTTCAGCCCGCCGAGGCGGCCCAGTTTCCCGCGGCCTTCCGCGACCCGGACCAGCAGTGGTACGGCTTCGCCACGCGCGCACGCGTCATCCTCGTGAATACAGACCTTGTGCCCGCGGATGCCCGCCCCACGTCCATCTACGACTTCGCCGATCCCCGTTGGAAGGGGCAGGCGGCCATCGCCCGCCCGCTCTTCGGGATGACCGCCTCGCACATTGCCTGCCTGTATGTGAAGCTGGGCGCCACAGAGGCCGAGGCCTATCTCGCGAGTCTGAAGGCGAATGATGTGCAGGTACTGGCCGGAAACAAGACCGCGGCCGAAGCCGTCGGACGCGGTGCAGTCGCTTTCTGCATGACCGATACCGACGATGCGATCATCGAGATCGAAGCGGGGCGGCCGGTTGTCGTCGTTTTCCCCGACAGTGGCCCCGACCAAATGGGTACCCTGCTCCTGCCGAATACGCTGGCACTGCTCAAGGATAGCCCGAACCCGTCCAATGCTGAAAAATTGGCCGATTTCCTGCTGACCGCCGCGGTCGAAGAGCAACTTGCCCGTAGTCCATCCGCGCAGATTCCATTGCACAAACAGGCCAGCGTCACTTCACGTATTCTTGCTGGTGTGACTCTGAAACAGATGGAAGTGGACTTCACCGCCGCCGCCGCCGCTTTCGAACAGGCCGCGCGGTACATCGAAAAGGAATTTCTCGCCCCATAAATAACGGCGTAAGCGCCTTCGGTGGATCCGGTCCGCCGGCGTCAAGGAGCGGGTATGCATTGGAACTTCCGGCGTTGTCTCAGCACCGTGTGGATCGTCGGTGTGTGTGCCTGGCTGGGTGGCTGCGGCGGTGAAGGGCTATTGCCGCAGCTCACCAAGTCCGCACGCCTCACCGGTGAGTCCGAAGTCGCCTTGGAACTGCGCCTCGCGCTGGAGCGCACCACCGGACCTGTGAAGGTGCGCTTCTTTGGCCGACCGGCTACCGCTGCCGGCCCGGATTTTCACCTCGTGGCACTACCTGATACGCAATACTACTCCCAGAATTTCACGCACATCTTCCGCACACAGGCCGGCTATATCGCGGCACAGCGTGATGCTCTGAACATCGCCGCCGTACTGCACCTCGGCGACATCGTGAATCGCCCGACGCCGTTGCAGATGGGGTTTGCCGATGAAGCCGTCCGCGTGCTGGAGAGCGTACCCGACCTGCCGTTTGGGTTGTGCGTCGGCAATCAC
The DNA here is from genome assembly GCA_016716475.1 of Phycisphaerales bacterium. Lineage (NCBI taxonomy): Bacteria > Pseudomonadati > Planctomycetota > Phycisphaerae > Phycisphaerales > Phycisphaerales bacterium. Next base: position 757,820 of record JADJWG010000002.1, on the reverse strand, counting down.
GATCAGTCTCCCCACGGCCACCCCGCTGGGACGGCCGCGTTCAATACCTGGTTCGGCGTCGAACGTTTCGCCACTCAGTCGTGGTACGGCGGCCACTTCGGTGACGACAACGATAACCACTTCATTCTCTTCAGCAGCGGCGGGCTCGATTTCATCGCGCTGTTCCTGGAGTACGACCCAACCGTGAATTTGGACGTGGTGGACTGGGCCGATGCCGTGCTCGCCGCGCACCCCGACCGCCGGGCCATCGTCTGCACGCATCACCTGCTCGATCCCCCCGTCTTCGGCGGCGATTTCTCGCCGCAGGGCCGTGCCCTGTATACGCGTCTGCGCGAACATGAGAACCTGTTCCTGATGCTGGGCGGGCACATGTGCGAAGCCAACCGGCGCACGCTGAACCATGACGGTCGCATCGTCCACGCCGTACTCTCGGATTACCAGTGTCGTCCCAACGGGGGCGACGGCTGGCTGCGGCTGCTGCATTTCTCACCGGCGCGGAACACCATTTTCGTCACAACCTATTCACCCACGCGCGACGCCTGGCTGGTGGTCTCGGAACATCGTTTTGCCCTGCCCTACGACATGGGTGGCGACGAAACACCGTTCGCTGAGCTCGGCCAGATCGTACTGCGTCCCGGACAGGAAGGTGCGGTCATATGGACGGGGCTGGAGCCGGGCCGGGCTTACGAGTGGTACGCGACTGCTGATACGGGAACGACCACTTCCGTCGGCATGCTTCAGCAAACTGTCGTCAAGCAGGGTGTTCACACGCTGCCAGTCCGCCTGCCCGTCGCACCATGACGGTCGCTGACCACGGTTCTGCCCAGGCGCTATCGGCATGCCCACCAATGTCCGCCCTACAATGCGGGCATGGGACCTGCCCGCACCCTCGTCATCGGAACCGCCGGTCACATTGACCACGGCAAGAGTCGCCTCGTCTGGGCTCTCACAGGCACCGACCCCGATCGCCTGCCTGAGGAGAAAGCCCGCGGCATGACGATCGAATTGGGCTTCGCACACACTTCGCATGCTGACGTTGATCTTTCCTTCGTCGATGTCCCCGGCCACGAACGTTTTATCCGCACCATGGTCGCGGGAGCCACGGGCATCGACGTGGCTTTGCTGGTGGTGGCCGCCGATGACTCCGTGATGCCGCAGACCCGTGAGCACGCTGAAGTGCTGGCACTGCTCGGCGTCGATAGCTGCGTGCTCGTGCTGACCAAGCTGGACCTCGTCGATGACGAGTGGGCCGCGCAAGTTGAAGGGGAGGTCCGCGACCTGCTCAGCGAGATCGGGCTCACGGTCGCGGGCGCTGTCTGGACCTCGGCCGAGAACGGCCGTGGCATCGCCGAGTTGCGCGATTTGCTCGTCGCACTTGCCGCTCGGCCGCGCACGACGGAAGCCCCCTACCGGTGGTTCCGCCTGCCCATCGATCGCTCCTTCACGATTGCGGGGCGCGGCACCGTTGCGACCGGCTCCGTAAGTCATGGCGCACTCACCCGTGACACCCTGCTCGAACTCTGGCCGGCCGGCCAAACCGTGCGTGTCCGCGACCTCCAGGTCCATCGCGACACGCGCGCGGCGGCCCACGGGCGCATGCGCCTGGGGGTGAATCTAGCGGGAATCGCGGTCGCGGATGTCCCGCGCGGGTGCGAACTGGCGACGCCCGGGGCACTCGTGCCGACCGTATGCGCCGACGTTTGGTTGCCACGCTTTCGGCCATTGGGCAAGGCCACCCGCGGGCAGTTCCGGGTACGCGCCCATTGCGGTACCGGCGAAGTGCTGGCGGAACTGCTCCTGGCGACACCGATTCAGCCGCACACGCGGTACCGCGGCTATGCCCAACTGCGCCCCGCAGAGCCCATTGTTGCCGCGTGGGGGCAACGCTTCATCCTCCGCGACGAAAGCGCCACGTACACCCTCGGAGGTGGTGTTTTCGTGCTTCCGAACGCGCAGCGCTGGAATTCACGGCACCCTACCGAACCGACGTTGCTGGAGACGCTTCGTACCGGCACACCCGCCGCTCGCCTCGTAGCGGCCGTGCAGGCCTTCGGCTGGCGTACTCCACCGGCCACACTGCTCGCCACGGCGGCCGGCCTGCCGGACGGCAATGCGGCGAGCGCCGTCGCGGCGGCGTTGTTGGCGGTCGGCACGTTGCAGGCCCTCCCCGGCGGTGAAGTACCACTGCTCATCCACACCCAACTCATCCGGCAGACGGGGGAGGAGCTTGCGGCGCGCCTCGCACAGTACAACCAGGCCAATCCCCGTTCACCCGGCATCCTGTGCAACCAGTGGCCGATGTGGATGCCGCGCGCCTGCCCCGCACGGTATCGACCCGCGCTCGCAGAGGAGTTGCTGCGCCGTGGTTTCGTCGTGCGCGCGGGGGAGTTTATCGTTCCAATACGACAGCGCGAGGCGTTGCCAGCCGCGGATGCCGCCTTGCTGGAGCAGGCCCTGCACGAAATCGCGGCCGGGGGCGCACAACCGCCCGACTGGGGCCACCTGGTCGCCCGTACCCCGAAGAACGAGCGACGCCTCCGCGAGTTGCTCCGCCTGGCCGAAGCCCGGGGACAACTCGTGCGCCTGGCCGACGGACTCTGGCTGCATGTCGAAGCGTGGCAGCGGGTTGTCGCACAGGTTTCGGCCGCTCTGCATTCCAGGGGTGCGCTGACCGTCGCGGAGATTCGTACACTGCTGGGTTCGTCGCGAAAGTACGTCGTGCCACTCGTGGAGCGGCTGGATGCCGCCGGCGTTACGCGCCGCCGTGGTGATGAGCGCGTGCTGGCCGAAAAGCAGTGAACCTGCGCGGTACAGCTCACCCGCACCGCGCCAGGCCGCGCGGACCGACCCAGTACACGCCTTCGACCCCCGGCAACTGCCCTACCGCCGATGCGAAGTCCATGGTGGCCTGGACACGACCGGACTGCTGTGACTGCACCGTGACGAGGTAGCCCTCGGGCGTGGCAAGTTCGAGGTATACCGGGCAGGCCCCGCGGTACCGCTGGCACTGGTCGCGCAGCCGGGTCATCGTTTCGCCACTGGCGCCGGCACTGCGAATCCGTACGATCAGCTCGCGGCAATACAGGTTGACTACGTCTGACAGCGGCACGATGCGCGTCACCCGCACGCTGGGTTCCTCGCGCTTCCGGTCCACTTCGCCATCGACGAACACCACCGCGTCGGGCTTCAACAACGGAACGGCCTGCTCCTGCTGAGCCGGGAACACGATCACCTCGACCGAGCCGGCAAAGTCCTCCAGCGTCACCAGCACGAGCTTGCGCCCGACCTGGCGGCCGTACTTGATCGGAACGCTGCGCATCTTGGTGACCAAACCGCCGAGCACAACCTGCTGACCATCCGACAGCCGCATGAGATCACTGGTATCGTGTGTGCTGAAGCGCCGCACGACGGTTTCGTACTGCGCCAGTGGATGCCGCGTGATGAAAAAACCGAGCGTTGCCTTTTCGTATGCAAGCATCTCGGTGTCACTCCACTCTTCGCGGCCGACGTGGGGGGCCGGAGGCGTCACCACCGTGTCCAGTTCGCCAAAAATCGACATTTGCCCGGAGCGGCGGTCGCGCTGGGCGGCCTGCCCCAGCTCGATCGCCTGCTCAACCACGTTCATCAGCGCCTTGCGCATCGCGCCGGTCTGATCAAACGCCCCCGCCTTGATCAGCGCCTCGATTACCCCCCGGTTCACGGCCACCAGATCCACCCGCTCGCAGAAATCGAACAGGTCGCGAAACGGTCCACCCGCATCGCGCGCCGCTCGGATCGCGCGCACGGCCTTCTCACCGATGCCGCTGATGGCCGCCAGTCCGAAGCGAATCGCTCCCCTCCGGGCGCTTCCACCCACCGGCTCGTCATACACGACCGTGAACTGCTCGTCGCTGCTTTGCACGCACGGGGGCTTGATCGCGATGCCCACGGTGCCGTCGGGGTGGCGGATGCGCCGACACTCTTCGATGTATTGGGCGATCTTGTCGGTATCCCCGGCTTCGTACGTCATCACCGCGGCCATGAACTCGGCCGGGAAGTACGTTTTCAGATAAGCCGTCTTGAAGGCCACCAGCGCATACCCGGTGGAGTGGGCCTTGTTGAAGGCGTAACCACCGAACTTGAGGATGTCCTGGAAGATCTGCTCACCGATCTTGCGCGAGACACCGTTCTTTTCGCAGCCGGCGAGGAACGGCTCGTGCTCCGCTTCGATCATCGACTGTTTCTTCTTCGAGATCGCCTTGGCCAGCCGGAACGCGCGTCGCAGCGGCACATCCCCCAAGCGGTTGACCAGCCGTGAAACCTGCTCCTGGTACACCATGATGCCGTAGGTCTCGGCCAGGACATCGGTCATGATCGGGTGCGGTGTGCTCCAATTCTTGCGACCGTGCTTGCGAGCCACATACTCGTCGATGTACTCCATCGGGCCGGGCCGGAAGAGCGCGTTCGCGGCGATCAGATCCTCGATCCGGTTGGGTTTCATTTTCTGCAGGACATCACGCATGCCGCCGGATTCGAACTGAAACACGCCTTTGGTCTCACCCCGGGCAAGCATCTCGTAGACGCGCGGATCGGTGAGGTCGAGCTGGTCGAGGTCGAGGCGCACACCGTGGTTGCGTTCCACAAGCTCGCAGGCCAGTTGAATCTGCGATAGGGTGCGCAGTCCCAGGAAATCCATCTTCAACAGGCCGATTTTCTCGACCGTGGGCCCCTCGAACTGTGTCGTCACTTCCTTGCCTTCGCTCTGCTTATGCAACGGCACGAGCGTGTCGAGCGGCACATCCGCGATGACCACACCGGCCGCGTGCACCGACGCGTGCCGTGCCAGTCCCTCCAGGCGCCGGCCGATGTCGAGCACTTTGCGGATGGTCGGATCTTCGCGGTACAGGCGCTGCAGCTCCGGTTCGCGCTCCAGGGCCTTCGCGATCGTCATCTTCAGCTCTTCCGGCACGAGCTTGGCCACGCGGTCCGCTTCGCTCAGCGGAACGTCCAGCACACGGCAGATGTCGCGCACCGCCGCCCGGGCCTTGAGCCGTCCGAACGTGATGATCTGCGCCACGTGCCCGTACTTCTGCCGGACGTACTCGATCACGTCCTGCCGCCGATGCATGCAGATGTCGATGTCGATGTCGGGCATCTCGTCGCGCTCCGGGTCCATGAAGCGCTCGAAATATAGCCCGTAGTGCAGCGGCTCGGCCGTACTGAACCCCAGGCAATAACCCACCACCGTGCTGCAGCCGCTGCCGCGTGCCAGCGCGAGGATGTTGTTCTCGCGGGCGTAGTTGACGAAATCCCAAACGATCAGGAAGTAGCTGCTGAAGCCCTTGCCACTGATGACGTCCAGTTCGTAGTCGATACGCTCCCGCAGTTCCGCGGTGATTTCGGCGTACTTCTCCGCAGCGCCGGCGTAGACCAGTTCGCGCAGGTACACGTCGTCCGATTTGCCTGCCGGGGGTTCATAGCGCGGGGCGAACCGCTGCGTGAAATCGAAGGTCACGTCACACATGTCGGCAACCACGCGCGTGTTCGCCAGCGCCTCCGGAAAGTCTGGCAGGGCAGCGGCCATCTGCTCCGGCGATTTGAGGAAGAACTGATCACCCTCGAACTTGAAGCGGTTTTCGTCCTTGACCAGGGCGCGCGTTGCGATGCAGCACAGGACGTCGTGCGCCTCCACGTCGTCGTGGGTCAGGTAGTGCACATCGTTTGTCGCAATGGTGCGCACACCGATCCGGCGCGCCAGGCCCGCCAGCTCCGGGTTGATGACGCGTTGCTCGGCTATCCCGTGATCCTGCAATTCGATGAAAAAACGCTCCGGCCCGAAGATCCGCAGGTACTCTTCAGCGATGGCCTTCGCTTCGGCCGCGTTCTCCCGGCAGAAGGCCTGGGGAATTTCGCCGCCCAGGCACGTGCTCGTGCAGATCAACCCTTCGGCGTGGGCTCGCAGGATCTCCTTGTCGATGCGCGGCTTGCGGTAGAACCCCTCGAGATAGCCCGCACTCGCGAGCTTTAGCAGGTTGCGGTAGCCCGTCAAATTCTGCGCCAGCAGCAGCAGGTGATGGCTCGACTCGCCGTGAACCTTCAGCTCACGATCGCGGCGGTCGCCGACCGCCATGTACACCTCGCAGCCGATGATCGGCTTCACCCCGGCAGCTACCGCGGCTGTATAGAAGTCGATGGCGCCGAAAAGGTTGCCGTGGTCGGTCAACGCGATGGCCGGCATGCCCAGTGCCTTGCACCGCTTCACCAATTCGCTCACCCGGCAGGCCCCATCCAGCAGTGAGTACTCGCTGTGGACGTGCAAGTGAACGAACGAACTCGCGGCTGTCGTAGCCACACTTTCTCCGGTGCAGGTGCTCATCGCTACACCCTCCATCCGCTCCGAGGCGCCATCGCTCGTTGATGCGCCCCAATCAGCAACGTCACCGCCCGCTGCAACACCCAAGCCAACCGTTCATTGATCGACTCCGCATGAACTCTCCCGCTTATGGCGGCATTATACGGGGCCCCGACCGCCTGAGGACTACTACGTGTAGTACGCGGCTGTAATTTCCTTTGCCATACCCACACGCACGGCAAGCCGTTGCTCCCCGACTGCTGTTGACCAACTGATGGAGGGGCAATTCCGCAGATTCCTCGCGGATTATCCTCCGGGAGCGTGTGCGACCGCATGCCCTACTGCACCACAACGCCACCATGGTCGATATCCCCCGAAACGGTTGGCCCTCAGTTAAGAGCGGCGGACACGGCGGTGATACAGCCGCAGCGCCCCCCCCCAGCCAAGACTTACATGACAAGGAGTTGGACCCTTGACGCTCGGAACCGGCATTGCCGCCTGGCAGGTGACGGCCGGCTTTACGCGCACGATCGCCCAGGTGGAGACTGCACTCGCAGAGAACAGCAACATCTCCCGCGACGCGCTCGTATCCGCTGCACAGACCGACCTTGAACACCAGGCCGTCATCATCCGTGCCATGTGCGTAGCTCAGCAGGAGTTGCTTGATAGCGTGGTGCGCTCCAATCTGCAGGTCTTCACCGATCTGGTCCAGCACCATGGTACCGTCGCCCTGACCACGCAGACTTACACGTGGAACGCCACCAATCAGTTCAATGAAAATGCCCGGGCTGTCGAATTGCCGGCCCTGAGCTGGGGCGATCTCGTCCTGACGCCGGAAAGTGCTGAAGACGGCCTGTTCGTCGATGCCCATCAGAAACTGGTCGGTAGTACCAGCACCATCTTCCAGCGCATGAATGCCGCGGGCGACATGCTGCGGGTCGCCACCAACGTCCGCACCCGTGACGGCCAGCGTGCCGTCGGCACGTATATTCCCGCCGTCGAGCCCAGCGGCAACCCGAATGCCGTGATTCGGGCAGTACTTGCAGGGGAAACGTTTGTCGGCCGGGCCTTCGTCGTCGACCGGTGGTACATCACCTCCTACGCTCCGTTACGAAACGCGGCGGGGGAAATCGTGGGCATGTTGTACAACGGTGTGCCGCAGGAAAGCTCCGTCGAGCTGCGCCGGGCCATTCAATCCCTCAAGGTTGGTGACACCGGATACGTATTCGTATTGAACGCGGCGGGCTCAACTCGCGGCCATTATGTCATCTCACAAAATGGCACACGCGACGGTGAGAACATCGTCAACGTAAAGGATGCGGATGGTCGACTCGTCATCGCCGAGATGTGCGATGCCGCCCTGAAACTGCGCGGCTCCGAGACGACGGCAGTGCGCTACGCATGGCAAAACCCCAATGACCCCCAGCCACGCACCAAGATCGCCGTGCTCTCCTATTTCGCCCCCTGGGACTGGGTCATCGGCGTGGGCTCCTATGAAGACGAGTTCCTCTCCGCCGCCAGACAGGTCGAAGCTCAGGCCGCGGAGACCGTCACCGCAGTTACTGCCAGCGGTGCCCAGGCCCGCTCCGGCGTAATCTGGGCCTGCGTAGGGGCGGGGTTTGCGGCGGCGGTCTTCGCCACGATCAGCGCACTGCTCCTGACAAGGTCCATCACGCTGCCCGTCAAGCGGATTGTGGCTTCACTCGCAGACGGAACTGCCGAGGTGGACAGCGCCGCCTCGCAGGTCGCTTCCGCCTCCCAGCAGTTGGCGCAAAGCACGGCCGAGCAGTCCGGCGCGTTGGAGCACGCCGCCAGTGCATTGAGGCAGATTACCCAGGCCGCCGATGCGAACGCTCATGGTGCTGCCCAGGCAAACGAACGGGCACACGACGCGCAGCGTGCCGCGGCGGCCGGAGATGGTACGACCCGGGAACTGAACGAAACCATGTCGGCGATCAACACCTCGGCCGAGGGCATCCGCCGGATCATCAAGGTGATCGAGGATATCGCTTTCCAGACCAACCTGCTGGCGCTGAATGCGGCCGTCGAAGCAGCCCGCGCCGGAGATCACGGGAAGGGCTTCGCGGTGGTGGCTGAGCAAGTGCGGAATCTTGCGGGTCGCGCTCGTGACGCTGCGGGAGAGACCACCACGTTGATCGAAGCGGCTGTCGAGCGCGCCCGCCAAGGTACCGGCGTGGCGGGCACCGTGGGGCAGACGCTCACCGGCATCGGCAAATCGGTCACGGAAGTGGCCGAGATGTTGAACGGGATCGCCACGACCAGCGCACAACAGTCTCAGGGCGTCAACGAGATCAACAACTCGATTTCGCAGTTGGACAGCGCCACCCAGGCCAGTGCAGCCGTTGCGGAAGAGGGCCGCCTCGGCGGCGGAGCAACTCACTGCTCAGGCCAAGACAATGCAGGGTGTGGTGCGGGATCTGACGAAACTCGCCGGCATCCGCACAACGGAGTTCACCTAGCCGGGTAGCGGTGGCATCAGGCGCCCGCAGAACGGGGGGGGCGTTGGCGCAATTCAGTGGTGACCGCTGCCAGTAAGACCTCCGGCTCGGACATCCGCCCGGCGCCGACATCACCACAGGCCAGCCAGCCGGTGTCCGGCCCGACGATCCGGCAACCGTCAGCGTGCAGCCGTGCAACGTTGCGCTGCACCGCAGGGTGAGCCCACATGCGTGGATTCATCGCCGGAGCGAGTAGGATCGGGCAAGCGGCTCCCAGGAGCAGCGTGCTGACCAAATCATCTGCAATCCCGTTCGCCAGCTTCCCGAGCACGTTGGCAGTGGCGGGGGCCACCAGGATCAGGTCAGCACTCTCACTTGGGTGCAGGTGGAGATAAGTGTCGGAACCGCCACGCGCCCAGAGACTGGTCAGTACCGGCCGATTGCTAAGTGCGGTAAAAGTGTCTGCGCCCACGAACCGCCGGGCATTGCGGGTCATGGCGACAGTCACACCACAGCCGGCCTGCACCGCGCGGGAGACGAACGCCGCCACCTTGTAGGCCGCAATCCCCCCGGTCACGCCTAACAGCAACTCGTAACCGACCAGTGGGCGCGCCGGGTCGGGCTTACCGGGCGCTCCCCCAGGTGAATCAGCGCTGGCTGGGTGGGGCAATGTTGGAGGCCTCGTAGTCGATGCCGACCTTGTCCTGGAGGATTTCCTCCATGACGATCTCCATTTCCGTTTTGCCGGCGGTGTTCTTGACGAGCGGGCGCGCACCGCGCATCAGCTCGAGCCAGCGCTTCTGCACCAGGGCGGTCAGCTTGAATCGGCCGCCGACCTTCTGGATCACATCATCGTTTCGCAGGTGTTCGATCATGCTTTTTGCGTGCTCCTGAGGATTGCCAGGACCTCGGCAACGGAATCCTCCAGTATATCGTTGGTCACGAAGTAAGGATAGTAGCCGCTGTTGCGGGCGAAGGCGATTTCCCCGTCCGCCTTGGCCAGCCGAGCTTCTTGCAGACTGGCGCTTTCCGTCTGTCGACCCTCCAGGCGCGCCTTCAGAGTCTCCATCGTGGGGGGCAGGATAAAGATCCGGATCGAATCCGGCATCTTCCGGGCAACCTGTCCCCCCCCCTGCACGTCGATCTCCATGATGACCGTCTGGCCAGCGGCGATGGCATCCTCCACCGGCTTCCGCGGGGTGCCATACATGTGGTCGAGATATCTGGCATGCTCCAGGAGCGCCTCTTCGGCCAACATACGCTCGAACTCCGCCACGCTGACGAAGTGGTACGCCTCACCCGGAATCTCGTTGGGCCGGGGTGGGCGTGTCGTAACTGAAACCGACCAGCGGCTGCCGGGTATCCGTTTCAGGAGCTCATTACAGATCGAACTCTTGCCCGTGCCGGATGGTCCACTGATGACGACGAGTTGCCCACGTGGCATTTGATCCCTGCTCATGAGCGCCCTCCCCGCTTGGCAAGCAGACCCGCCAGCGCCCGGATGTGCTCAGGAGCGCTCCCGCAGCAGCCGCCCAAAACATTCGCCCCCGCCTCGATCAAGGGTCGCGCGAATCCGGCGAAGTCGACCGGCGTCTGCTTCCAGGCCGCACGGCCATCTTCCAATTCCGGCATACCCGCGTTGGGTTTCACCCAAAGGGGCCGCGCGGTGTGCGCCCGCAGGGTCACCACTACTGGCAAGGCGTTTTCAATCCCGCTCCCGCAGTTCATACCAATCACATCCGCTCCCGCCTCCTCCAGGGTGGCGGCACATTCCTCCGCACGAGCCCCCATCATGGTGCGCGTCCGCTGAGGTCCGGCGTCATAAGACATGCTCGCAACAACCGGTAGGCCCGTGGTTTCCTTGACGACCCGCAGGGCGAGCAGAATCTCCGCCAGTTCGGAGAAGGTTTCCAGCACGATCCAGTCCGCCCCGCCCGCCGCCAGGGCCTGCGCCTGTTCAGCGAACACTTCTGCCAGTTGCTCCTCGGTCGTCTCGCGCACCGCCAGGATTTTGCCACTCGGTCCGATGGAACCTGCCACCACCGCGCGAGCGGCGGCGACTTCTTTCGCCAGTGCGGCCCCCTGCCGATTCAGGTCGGTCACCGAGTACGGCACTTCCTGCCGCGTACATGCCAAGCGATTGGCTGAAAAGGTGTTAGTCAGAATGATCTGCGACCCGGCTTCAAGGTACGCTTCCACAAGTCCACGCACGATGTCCGGATGTGTGATGTTCGCCATTTCCGCCGGAACGTTTGTCGGTACGCCACGCCGCTGTAATTGCGTGGACCAACCTCCGTCCGCAAGTGTGACACCGCCAAGCAGCGCGACAGGGTCGGCCATCACGTCGGCACCTCGGTTTCCAGGGGGCGCTGCCCAGCAACGATCCGGGCCAAACGCCGAGCCATTTCAGGCGGGTCATCGGCCCCCTCGTAAGTGAGCGGACCGTCGTAACCGGCAGCCCCCAGGGCTCCAATCACCGCTGGCCAGTCGACATGTCCCTCGCCTAGTGGACAGAAACCCGCAAAACCGGGCCGGCCCACGTGATAGTCCTTGGCGTGGACGCGTATGATCCGGCCACCGAGCACCTCGATCCAGTCCTCGGGATAACCGAATGCCAGTACGTTCCCGGTGTCGAAATAGAAACCCACGTACGGCGAATTGATGCGATCAATGAAGTCCGCTGCCTCGAGCGGGGACAGGAGGAATCGATTCCATACGTTCTCGACACCAATCACCACGCCACGTTCCTCCGCTGCCGTGCGGAGATGCAGGAGCGCGTCCACCGCACGATGAAACGCATCCGCGTATCGAACCTGCCCCTTGGGCTCACCGCTCTGCCCAACCACCGCCGGCACCACCAGAATCGCTTCCGCCCGCGCCGCTGCGGCCGCATCCAGCAGTCGAAGAGTCAGTTCGCTGGCCCGCTGGCGGTCGGTACCCGAGAGCGAAGCGTAGTGCTGCTGCCAGAACTGGCCACTGGCCACACTTGTGATTTGCAATCCCAGCCCGTCGGCGCAGTCCGCGAGCCGGGCAAACTCGGCCGCCGGGGTCGTTGTCGTAAGTGGCCCATCGGCGTCCAGCGTGAGTTCGAAGCCGCGGAAGCCCACTGCGGCCGCCGCTCGTAACTTGTCCTCGACGGTGGTCAGATGGGGGAATGTCCAGGCATTGACGGCAGCGTACACGCGGCCTCCTCCGGCACTGCGGTCGGCGCATCTCCCGGCAGAGGGGCTACCGGCGTAATGCGCTACCGCGGCGGATGCATTATCGGGAACCCGGCGGCAGACTCAAGTACGGCTAGAAGTTGAGAACGGTGTGGGCAGTGCAGGCGAACATGCGGACGTGTGCGCATAAAAACAGGTCGGTGTCCCCGGTGGACACCGACCCGCGGAGGGATCGCTCCGATTCCCTCCGGAGCATCGCCCTCGAGAGGCTCCCAACGCGTCGTTGCAGGCAACGCACGCCTGCAACGCCGACTCCAACCAGAAGTATCCGAATCGCGGCCGGGTTCTCCAAAAAACCACTCAAAAAACTTCGCACGCCCGATAGGGGGCGAAGGACCAGTAGCAGTCCCCAGCCGGACGGCAGCCGCTGACAAATTACCGCGGGTGGTCCATTGAGAATCAACTCGCAGTGGCTATACTCTCCGCCCTTTGGCGGAAAGGGCGTCGGCCTGGGTGACCGGCTTCGTAGGCCGGAACGGCGCACCAATCCTCTGGCACCTTGCTACACGCAGAGCGTGAACGGAGGGTTCGTGATGGACCCATTGGTAGCGAAGAAGATCTGGTTCACCCGCGGCGTCGGAAAACACCGCAACAACCTGGAATCGTTCGAGGCCGCGCTGCGCGACGCGGGCATCGCGGCGTGCAATCTCGTGAAGGTTTCGAGCATTTTCCCCCCCAACTGCAAGCTCATTTCGAAGCGCGAAGGCGTTGCCAAGCTACTGCCCGGCCAGATCACTTACTGCGTGCTCGCCGAGGCCCGGACCGATGAGCCCAACCGGCTAGTCTCGGCCGGCATTGGGCTGGCGGTCCCGCGCGACGGCAGCCACTTCGGCTATATTTCCGAGCACCATGGCTATGGCATGACGGAAAAGAAGACCGCCGACTACGTAGAAGACATGGCAGCCAGCATGCTGGCGACGACCCTGGACATCCCGTTCGATGTCGAGGCGGATTACGACGCCCGTCGCGAGGTCTACAAGATGAGCGACCAGATCGTCACTACCCGTGCCATTGTCCAGACGGCCGAAGGCGACAAGAACGGAAAGTGGACGACCGTCGTGGCCGCGGCCATCTTCCAGTTCGAATAGGTTCCGACGGGCCGTTCGGTAAATGGACTTGGGGAGGGCGGGCAGACCACTGCTCGCCCTGTTAACTTTGGGGAGTGCCATGGCACATGTCGTATACGACAACTTCCTGGGGCTGGAGCCGAAGCTCTCCGACTACCGCACAGCCCATTTTGCCGTTCTCCCCATCCCATACGACGCAACCACGAGTTTCGGAGTTGGCACGCGCGAAGGACCGCGCGCCATTATCACCGCTTCGCAGCAGGTCGAGTTTTACGACGTGCGACTCGGGCGCGAGTCCTTACGGCACGGCGTGGCGACTCTCGCTCCGCTCGAACCCGACGCACGTGGCCCCGAAGCGATGACCGAGCGAATCTTCCAAGCCGCCCGCCGAGTCATTCGCGATGGCAAGTTCCTGATCGCGCTGGGTGGTGAGCATAGCGTAAGTGCCCCGCTCGTCCGTGCCGTACAGGCGCGCCATAAGCGCCTCAGTGTGCTCCAGATCGACGCTCACGCCGATCTGCGAGCCAGTTACCAGGGCACGCCACATAGCCACGCCGCGGTCATGCGACGTATTCACGAACTCGGCGTCCCGGCCGTGGGTGTTGGCATTCGCAATTATTCCGCCGACGAAGCGCGTTTCATTGCCGCAGAAAACAAGCCGATCTTCACAGCCCGCGCGTGCCACACCTCTCCCGATTGGATCCCGCGCGTGGTCGCCGGGCTCAGCGCGGAGGTCTACGTCACCATCGACATCGACGGCTTTGACCCCGCGTACGCCCCCGGCACGGGCACTCCCGAACCTGGCGGGCTCACGTGGTACCAAGTTGTCGACCTGCTCGAGGCCGTCGCCCGGAAACATACGATTGTGGCTGTCGATCTCGTCGAGGTGCGCCCCCTGCCTCCGAGCACGGTCACAGAGTTCCTGGCCGCCAAGCTGCTTTACCGCCTCATCGGGCTGGTCACTACCATGCCGGGCGCGATCCGCAAGAAGACGTAACTTCCAGCACCGCCCATACCGCAACTGACCGGACCGTGCCGCCAAGTAACGCTTGTCCGCGCGGCAGCAAAGCCGCCAAGTAACGCTTGTCCGCGCGGCAGCAAAAGCGTAGTTTGCGCGACATGAAGCAAGCGAAGGCGCGCTCATCTCCACCCGCCGCATTGCAGGGGCCACACCGGAACTGGGGCCCTCACTGGCTGGCGGCTGCGACCCTGGTGTTGGCGTCAGCCGTACTATGGCACAACGCCGGCATCTGGCAAAACCTGCCGGCGGCGCGCCAGTCCCAGATTCGATGGCAGGCCTATCGTGAAGCCGGCCGGCCGCGCGCGGGGCTGGCAGCCGAGGGGCAATTACTCGCGATCCTGAGTGAATCGTTCACAGATGTGTGGATGGGCCGGCGTTCGCTTGAGGACACCTACCAGGCCACCATGCGTGCCCAGGTGCAACTTACACGCACGAACGTCGGCACCTACCATGCCATTGCCCTTCAACTGCTCCGTGCTGAACGTGAGGGTATGTCGACCGAGGCACGCTGGTTGCTCGTGCAACCCTTCCTGCGTGGATTGCCGCGCCCTCAATTGCACCACTTCCTGCCCGATTACACGCAGTCAGAAACCGAAGTTCTGCTGCGAGTCGGTGCTCCACCGTCGTCCGCGCCGCAACTCATCGAGCAGATGTCCGAAGCGGCCCACGGCCCGTTCCTTCAGTACTTCACGCGCGCAATGCTGATACTCGCAACCGACCTCGCGGCAACGGGGAAGTTGGACGAAGCGGAGGCCTGCGAACGAGCCGCCCTGCAGCTCCTCCGGCACTGGGTGCTGACTCCGGGTCCGCTCGCGCTCCGCCTCCTGGCGGCGGAGCTCCTCGCCGAGGGACTCGCACAGCGCGCGTGGCTGACAGCGGGACCGACAACCGTGGCGGCCACAGCACCGGAGCTGGCCGTGGTCAGCGCTCTGCGAAACTGGCGCGCGCTTTACCGCGAGGAGGCGCTGCGCTGGACGTCCGGCAGCGCGCTCCTGACCACCTCCGAGCACCTCTGCCCCTACACCGATCTGCATGTGACCGCTGACATTGCCGCCGTTCAGGCGATGTTATGGAGCGGCGCGCTGCGCTGTTCCGGCCTTGCGCTGTTTCTCATATGGTTATGGCTCGGCGCCGCACAATTCCTGGCCCGTCGCACCTCAATGCTGAGTGTGGCGATGGATTCTTCCGTCACCAGGCCGGGCAGACCGCAGGTCACGCCACTCGGACGGGCCTGGTGGCTGGGCCTCGGTGTCGGCCTGGTGGTACTTGGCGCCTGGGTGACCTGGGGAGCGTTCGAACCGCCGGCTCATGGTGGCAACGAAGCGCGAAGGGTGGCCGAGCAACTGCGGGCTGTGCCGCGCACGCTACCCACGCCGGGACTGCCGCTGGAGCCGCCCCGGACACCCTGGGTTGGCGCGGTGGGTGCAGTCATCGGGCTGCTCGGCGCCGTCGTGCTCGCGGCCCGGGGTGATCCGGTCGCGCGGGCGACGGCTGCTGTGCGCAGCACAACTGCCGCCACCTTGTTACTGTCGATCGC
Organism: Phycisphaerales bacterium; assembly: GCA_016716475.1. Classification (NCBI taxonomy): domain Bacteria; kingdom Pseudomonadati; phylum Planctomycetota; class Phycisphaerae; order Phycisphaerales; species Phycisphaerales bacterium. Next base: position 742,184 of record JADJWG010000002.1, on the reverse strand, counting down.
GCTGCTGTGTTCCTGCCAGGCGCTGGACCGCGCCCGCAGCGCGTACGAGGAACGAGTCATCGCCGACTTTCCGACCCGCTATGCCGAATTACCGGGACTCGCCTCCAGCGCCGAAATGCTCGCACCGGTGCGCGCCTGGACCCCGTAGCGCTGTCCCGACGGCTACGCGGGGAGAATCAAGAGTAGCGGCCCCGAATGGGGCCATCAGGAGCACCTGATGAAGACCATCATCGAACCGTTCCGGATCAAGGTCGTCGAGCCGATTCGCATGACGACACGCGCGGAACGAGAACCCCTACTCGCCGCGGCCGGCTGCAACGTCTTCCTCATCCGTGCCGAGGATGTCCTCATCGATCTGCTCACCGACAGCGGCACCGGGGCGATGAGCAGTCTGCAGTGGGCGGGCATCATGCGCGGGGACGAGTCTTACGCCGGAGCCCGGAGCTGGTTCGTGCTGCGCGACCGGATCCACACACTTACCGGTTTCGAGCACGTGCTGCCGACCCACCAGGGCCGCGCAAGCGAGCGGATCCTCTTTGAAATCGTCGGCGGACCGGGGAAGGTCGTGCCCAACAACAACCATTTCGACACGACCCGAGCCAACATCGAGCACACCGGCGCCGAGGCGGTTGACCTGGTGATCGAAGAAGGCCGGCACCCGCAGGTGCGCCACCCGTTCAAGGGCAACATGGATCTGGCGCGGCTCGAAGCGCTGATCCGGGACGTCGGCCGCGACCGCATCCCCCTCGTGATGGTCACCGTGACAAACAATTCCGGCGGTGGGCAGCCCGTGAGTCTCGAGAACCTGCGCGCGGTCCGGGCCATCTGCGATCGGTACAAGCTGCCGCTCTTCCTCGACGCCTGCCGATTCGCCGAGAATGCGTGGTTCATTCGACAACGCGAACCCGGTCAGGGCAACCGCCCTATCCGCGAGATCGTCCGCGAGATGTTCGACCTTGCAGACGGCGCCACGATCAGCGCGAAGAAGGACGGTATCGTGAACATCGGCGGATTGCTGCTGGTGCGCGATGCTGAACTGATCCGCAAGGCCGACGAACTGCTCATCCTGACGGAGGGCTACCTGACCTACGGCGGCATGGCGGGGCGCGACCTGGAGGCGATGGCGCAGGGCTTCGAGGAAGTCGTCCATGAGGACTACCTCCACTATCGTATTCGCAGCACCGAATACCTCGGTGAAAAGCTGCTTGCCGCCGGTATTCAGATAGTCGAGCCCCCCGGCGGCCATGCCATCTACATCGATGCCAAGCACTTTTGCCCTCACATTCCGCCCGCCCAGTTCCCTGGGCAGGCGCTGGTGTGCGGGCTGTACCGGCAGGGCGGCATCCGCGCCGTGGAGATCGGCAGCGTCATGTTCGGCCAAGGCGGACGTACGCCCCCCATGGAACTGGTCCGGCTGGCGATCCCACGACGGGTGTACACGCAGAGTCACATCGACTATGTGATTGAAGCAACTGTCGAACTGTTCGCACAACGCGATCACCTGCGCGGGCTGGAGATCGTCACGGAACCACCCTCACTGCGACATTTCACGGCCCGATTTCGGGAAATGTCGTAAGGTTCTACCCCCGCAGGCCGGAGCCCGCGCAGAAGGAGTCCCGCGCGTGAATCTACGCGACACCCTGCAACACGAAATCACGCGCAGTGGCGCTCAGTTTCTGGACCTGCGCTACACCGAACCCGGTGGTACCTGGCTCCAGGCAAGCTGTACGACGACGGCACCTGCCCTCGACTCCCTGTGGTTGCAATCGGGATTCGCGTCACCAGACTGGCAGGCGCGCGGCGAAATGCTGCTACCCACCGGCAAACATGCGCCCCTCGACCCATTCGCGCAGCATCCTACCCTGACAATCCTCTGTGAACGGGCCGACATCGCTTCCGGGGTTGCCTTGGCTGACGACCCACGCGCCCTGCTGCGTCTCGCACTGCGGCGGATCGAAGAATTGCATGAGTGGGACCGGATATGGGTAACGGGCGTGCTGGAGTTCTATCTCTTCGATCAGGCCAGCTTCGATTCCGGCTGCCACAGGAGTCATTATCAGGTGGATTCACGCGAAGGCGCCTGGCGGCGCGGCGGTGATGGTCCCGACAATCTCGGTACACAGATTCCGAGTGCGGGCGGCAGTGGTGTCGTGCCGCCCATGGATACCCTGCACAACCTCCGCGCCGAGATGGTGGCCGCCGCCACAACCCTCGGCGCCACCGTGACGGGCCACGGACATGGACGCGGCACGGGCGGGCATGGTCACCTGCTGCTCGGACCGATGCCTCTCGTGGACTTTGCCGACGGGGTCCAGATTACTCGGTACGCGATCCGCAGCGTCGCCGCACGACACGGCAAAGTTGCCACCTTCATGCCAAAGCCGCTGTATGGCGAGGCCGGCAACGGGCTCACTCTGCAACTCTGCCCGTGGCGCGGGGGCGCACCCGCGTGGGCCACGACCGCGGCCGCGGAAACAACCGCTTTGCACCTGCGGGAGTGGCTGCCCGCGTTGCTGGCGGTACTGTGCCCGACGACGAACAGCTACCGGCGACTCGCGGACGAGTTCGACGTTGGAGCTGGCGGCCATCTGCTCACCGCAGTGGATTCACCGCAGGGTCCTGCGATTCGGCTGTCGGTCGCTGACTCCGCGTGCAATCCCTACATCACGGGCGCGCTTTTGCTTTCCGCCACCGCAGCTGGCGGCCCACCCCCTCAGCCATCCTGGCCGCCGGACCTGGGAGCGGCCCTGGAGAGACTGGAGCTTGGAGCCGGGCGTCTGTGTGCGGAATGGACCACCCCGGACAAGTGGCTGTTACCCTGGATCACGGAGAGGCGCAAGGACATCTTGGCGCTGGGGCGGCGGCCACACCCATTCGAGTATGCGCTCTATTTCAATGTGTGATGCGACCGGCGGCTTGGCTGGCATCCATTCCTGCCCGGCCTTAGGATGATCATCCTGCGACGCCCGTGTCGTACGCATGTCGTACGCATGTCGGCGTGCGGACCTTGGCACAGGAGGTAACCGGATGGACGAGAATCGCGAACAGGAACTGGCCCTGCGGCTGCAGGAAGAGCACAAGTCCCTGAACCAACTGGCGCAAGTCCTCCGTGAGCACATTGCCACCCAGCCGAGTGTCAACCTGGGCGCGTGGCTGGATGGTCTCCGGACTGCGTTCGAGCGCCTGCAAGCCCACATCGAACGTACGATCGAAATGAAGGTGCGGGACGGTTACCTGGAAACGATCCTGGGCCAACGTCCCACCCTCGCTAAGCAGGTCGAATTCATCAAGGCCGAGCACCCACAATTGCTCCGAATGGCCGAAGGCATCCGCAATGACCTTGCCGCCACCCGGCCGGAGGACCGCGTGCTGGTGGCGGATGCGTGTGCGCGTGTACTGCGGTACATCGCGGTAGTGGGGCAGCACGAGCAGCGCGAGAACATGATCGTGATGTTCGCATTCAATCAGGATCTCGGGGGACAGTAACAACGCCCGGCCAACCACAGCGGTGGCGTCCGAGTCATGCGCCAGCGGAATGGCCGCGCGGAGTACCTGGCATGGGCGGCGCCCCGTGCGCCCCGGAGGTTGTGGAGCAATGACCGTACTACGACGCTGCCTTCAGATGCTCGGACTTCCGACTCTGGCAGCATTCGGCTTCGCGGCTGCCCTGCCGGCACTAGCGAACGACGTGCCCACCGATTCGCCTGTCGCAGAAGCCCTCCGCAAGGCGGAAGCGGCGGTCGCCGCCATCGTGTCCGTGCCGGCGGCGGATCGCACCTTCGACAATACCGTCGGCGCGATCGATGACCTGCTGGTACGCCTGCGGCTCGAGACCGAGTTCACACAATTCATGGCCTATGTTTCAACCGACGCCGCCGAACGCGAGCGCGGTCGGCTGGCTGAAGAGCATGTGCAGAACTGGCTCATCACGCTCAGCAAGCGCGTGGACCTGTATGAAGCGGTCAAGGCGTATGCTGCCACCGAGCCGCAACTCGCCGGCGAGCAGGCCCGGCTGCTCCAGCACACGCTCCGGGACTATCGCCGGGCCGGCATGGAGTTGCCGGCCGAGCAGCGGGCGCGGCTCCAGGAGCTGGAGCTCGAGGAAAACCGCCTCGTACTGGAATTCCAGAAGAACCTCCGCGACGACGAGACGCGTCTGCCGTTTACCGGTGACGAGCTGCGCGGGGTGCCCGAGGCGGTTCTCACACGACTGCCCCGCAGCGGCGACCTCTTCCTGGTCGGGCTCGACTCGCCGACCTACATGGCGGTGCAGACCTTCGGCGAAGTCGAGAATACGCGGCAGAAGCTCTACGTCTCTTACAAGCGCCTGGGCGGAAAACGCAATGTAGACCTGTTGGAACGCATCCTGAAGCTGCGTGCCCAACAGGCCCAACTTTTGGGGTACCCCAACATCGCGGCGTACGTCACCGAAGTGCGCATGGCGAAGTCCCCGGAGACGGTGCTGAAGTTCTACGAGGAGTTGCGGCCCGTGATTCGCCGGAAGGCGACCGCCGACTTCGCCGAATTCACCGCTGCCAAGCGTGAGCACACCGGCAACCCGGAAGCCCAGGTGCAAGCGTGGGACCAGTTCTTTTATGAAAACTGGCTCAAGCGCACGCGCTACGCGGTTGACGGGGAAAAGGTTCAGGAATATTTCCCCATGGACCGCGTCGTGCAAGCGGTCTTCGACATCACGCAGGAGCTGTTCGGCCTCGAATATCGCGATGTCACTTCTACGGCCGCGGCGGGGGGCCGCCCCATCTGGCACCCCGACGTGAAGCTTTATGAAGTCTGGGACCGCGCCAAGCAGGAGCTGCTGGGCGAATTCTATTTTGACCCGTATCCCCGGGACAACAAGTACGGCCACTTCGCCCAGTTCGGGCTGTTCCCGCGCAAAGTCTGGGCGGACGGCAGCGTGCAACGACCCCTGGTTGCACTGGTCTGCAACTTCCCCCCACCAAGCCAGGAACGTCCTGCGCTGATGACCCACTCGGACGTGGAAACATACTTCCACGAATTCGGCCACGCGCTGCACAGTCTTCTCACCGCCGTCGAATATGGCAGCTTCTCCGGTACGGCCACCGCGCTCGATTTCGTGGAACTGCCGTCTCAGATGCTCGAAAACTGGGTTTGGGATGGTGACGTGCTCCGAACCTTCGCACACCACTACAAAACCGGCGACCCCCTGCCGGATGATGTACTCGCTGCCATGCTCGCTGCCCGGAACGTCGGCTCCGGGATCACGGCAGAGCGGCAGGTGCTGTATGGCCTGACGGACCTGCGTTACCACCTATCTGCCGATGGTGCGGTTGATTCAACCGCACTCGGGCTTGCGACCTGGGCCGAGACGGAACTATTCCCGCCTGTACCTGAAACCTATTTCCAGGCGGGGTTCGGTCACCTTATGCATTACCACGCCGGGTACTACGGCTATTTGTGGTCAAAGGTATATGCCCAGGACATGTTCGCGTATTTCCAGGAGCACGGTCTCCTGAACCCGGACGCAGGGCAGTTCTACCGGCAGCATGTGCTGTCACGCGGTGGAGCGCAGGACGAGATGGAAATGCTCAAGGCGTTCCTCGGCCGTGAGCCCCGGCTGGAGCCGTTCCTGGAGCACCTCGGCATGGACGCAGTGAGTTCCACACAGTAGGAACCGGATCGGGAGGTCCGCGCCACCTGCCAGTTTGACAGCGCTGTGTCATCCACGGGCATTCCAACGAGTCTGACGACTGAACCACGGGACAGCCCCGCACTCTGCTCACCAGCGCGCAAGCCCGCGTACTGACTGCGGTTAGTGCATGCAGGGCGGGATGGGTTACGACAACCTGGTCACGCTCCGTCGTTCTGGCACGAACCTTGCATTCCATTCGGTCGCGGAAGATGCGCGCGCCGGTGCTAATCCCGCGCACCGCAGGTTGAGGTATCGCAGTCTCGCGCCGCCGATTCCGGCGCATGCAGAGGAGCATTCATGAGCAAGTTCTCGATTCGTCCGCTGGGTGAAAAGGTCCTGGTACAGCGTCTGGAGGCGGAGGAGCGCACCGCGGGCGGCATCGTTCTGCCCGATTCTGCACGCGAGAAGCCCCGCCGCGGTACGGTTCTCAGTGTCGGCGAAGGCCGGTTGCTCGACACCGGCGATCGCAAGGCGCTGCAGGTGAAGAAGGGTGACCAGGTACTGTTCAGCAGCTATGCCGGCACCGAGGTCAAAGTCAACGGCGAAGAGATGATCATCATGGACGAGAGCGACATTCTGGCCGTGCTCGACTGACCCGCCACTGGCGTTCCCATCCATGCGACGCCAGCTCCCGCAAGGGAGAATTCACCGTTTCGGGGGGGGTGTGGCGCGCCCCGTCGTCGGCCCCGTGGTGGACCGGTGACGGGGCGTGCCTTTCGCATTCCCGGACCCTGGGCCCCCCCTGCGCCCCTCTCCGGCGCTACAATTCCGGCGTGCAAGGTTTGTTACTGCACCCTGAACCCGTGCGCCCCGATAACGTGGGGGCAGGAATATGCGCTGATCCGAGGTCCCGGCATGAGACTTCTGCAACGATTGACGGCACGACGCGGTGGTTATGTAGCCCCCTGGCGGCGGCATTCTCCGCTGCTCCTGCTCTGGAAGCCGATCCGCAAGTTCCTCAATGTCATTGTCATCCCCATGATTCCTTCAACGACCTGCGCATCGGCCTCTACCGCTTGCTGGGTTTCAAGATCGGAAAGCATGTCTTCATCGGGATGCGCTGCTATCTCGATGATGTGAATCCTGGGCTCACGAGAATCGGAAATTACGTGGGAATATCCTACGGCGTTTACTTTGCGGTGCATGGGATTCATCAGGACGGCTCGCAACCGATCGAAATCGGTGACGGCACATACATCGGGATGCGCACTACGATCGTGGCCGGGCGCCAAGGTGTGCGGATCGGTCGAAACTGCCTGGTCGGAGCCGCATCCGTAGTGACACGCTCCCTGCCCGACCATGCGGTCGCCGTTGGTGTTCCGGCCCGCGTCTTGCGTTACAGCGACGAGGTGCTGTCGCGCCGTTTTCATCATCACCTCGGCGAAGCTGGTGCGGCAGATTTGCTGAAATCCAGCCACGCCGCCGCACATACGAGTGACTGCGACCACGCCGCCACCGTCACCGCCGCGAGCTAAGCTGGGTTCAACCACACGCACACGGCCGACAGGCAGCCCGGGCGCGCGGTGACAGCCACCTGCCGAAATGACAGCGCGCCGATCCACTTCACACGCAGGGTTCCACCTCAGCCCTATCTTCACAAGTCTTTATAATAAAACAACTTGAGACTTGGTTGCCACATAACGGCTGTGTGGCGCGCATTTTGCCAGTTAAACCCGTGGCCGGGGTTGGTTGCAGTGCGCCTGACATTTCCGTCGGCCCTGCGGCTGGCTGAGCCAAGGACCATCGAGTTACCAAGCCGGGCTTGCGGGCTAGTCCGCTCCCGCCCAGAGGAACAGGAGCTTTATTGATGGCAGCCAAGCAGATCGCCTACGACATGGAAGCCCGCGAGGCCATTCGCCGCGGCGTGCGGCAACTGGCCCGCGCGGTGAAGGTCACCCTGGGCCCCCGGGGTCGCAACGTCGTGATCGAGAAGTCCTTCGGCGCGCCGACCGTCACGAAGGACGGTGTCACGGTGGCCAAAGAGGTGGAACTCGAGGACGCGTACGAGAACATGGGCGCCCAGATGGTCAAAGAGGTCGCCAGCAAGACCTCGACCGTTGCGGGTGACGGCACGACGACGGCCACGATTTATGCTGAAGCGATCTTCGATGAGGGGCTGAAGAACCTGGCGGCCGGCGCGAACGCGATGGAGCTTCGCCGCGGCATCGATCTCGGCGTGACCGCCGTCATCGAAGCGCTCAAGAAGCTCGCGGTGCCGGTGAAGGGTAAGGAGCAGATTGCCCAGGTTGGCACCTGCGCCGCCAACCAGGATACCGAGATCGGAAACAAGATTGCCGAGGCCATGGAGAAGGTCGGTAAGGATGGCGTCATCACGGTCGAAGAGGGCAAGGGCCTCGAGACCACCGTCGATCTCGTCGAGGGCATGCAGTTTGACAAGGGGTACATCTCACCTCACTTCGTCAACAAGCCCGAGTCCATGGAGGTCGTGCTCGACAACCCCTACATCCTTGTCCACGAGAAGAAGATCTCGTCGGTCAAGGATCTGCTGCCGCTGCTCGAGAAGATCGCCAAGGCCGGCAAGCCGCTGCTGGTGATCGCCGAAGAGGTGGACGGTGAGGCGCTTGCCACGCTTGTGCTCAACAAGCTCCGTGGCATCCTGCAGTGCGCCGCCGTCAAGGCCCCCGGTTTCGGCGACCGCCGCAAGGCCATGCTGGAAGACATCGCGATCGTCACCGGCGGCACCGCGGTCTTTGAGGACCTCGGTATCAGTCTCGAGAAGATCGAGTTGAATGAACTCGGTCGGGCCAAGCGGGTGATCGTCGACAAGGAGACCTGCACCCTGATCGAAGGGGCCGGCGAAACCGCGAAGATCAAAGGCCGCATCGAGGCCATCAAGCACGAGATCGACGCCACCACGAGTGACTACGACCGCGAGAAGCTCGAGGAGCGCCTCGCGAAGCTGTCCGGTGGCGTCGCGCAGATCAACGTGGGTGCTGCGACCGAAATCGAGATGAAAGAGAAGAAGGCCCGCGTCGAGGACGCGCTGCACGCTTGCCGTGCGGCGGTCGAGGAAGGTGTGCTTCCGGGTGGTGGTGTGGCGGTCCTGCGCTGTGAAGAGGCGCTCGACGCGGCCTACAAGAAGGCCCGCGGCGACCAGAAGACCGGTGTGGACATCATTCGCCGCGCCCTTCGGGCTCCGATCCGCCAGATCGCGGAGAACGCTGGCTTGGATGGTTCGATCGTCTGCCAGAAAGTCCTCGAAGGCAAGGGCAACTTCGGCTACAACGCGCTGACCGAGGAGTACGGCGACCTCGTCAAGATGGGCGTCATCGTCCCGCTCAAGGTCGAACGTGTCGCGCTCGAGAACGCGGCTTCGGTATCGGGCCTCCTGCTCACAACCGATGCGGCCGTCAGCGAACTGAAGGAAAAGGACGACGAGAAGAAGGGCGGCGGCATGCCCGGCATGTAAGCGCATAAGAGCCCAACCCGGCTCCTGCGGGAGTCGGCTTCCCATAAACAAGGGCGTCGGTCGGTGTGTTCCCATGCCGGCCGGCGCTCCTTTCGTTACTGGTCCCTGTTCGCGGGCGGCACGCCCTCCGACTGCTGCGTGCGACCACGGATGAAACGCTTGTTTCGCCGCGCGAATTCCGTTGACTGGTCACATAGCAGGGGCTAGGGTGATGAGAGGTGTCTGAGGAATTTGTACGTTTATGGCCTGCCCAGTGGGCAGGGCGCTAAGGGGCATCTACATGCGTATCGACGTAATGACGGCGCGGCGCCTGCTCCTCTGCTGTGTGGTGGCCGCGGGCGCGGTGAGCACAAGCTGGGCACAACAAGCAGAGCAGCAGCGCAAGTTCGTGGTCATGATGGCTGCCCCGCCCAAGTCCTTCCCGCAGTGGCCCCTGCCCGCCGGGCAGACACTGCCAAACCCCGTGAACGCTTTCCGCCATTATTTCGACCAGAACCCCGCGAATGGCATCGACTCTTTCGCCGAGTTCTGGCGCGAAATCTCCTATGGCCGCGTTACCGTAACCGGTGATGCGTTCGGCTGGGCGGAACTGCCATGGCCGATTATGCCACTCCAGGACCAGGTTCCGACGGGCTGGACTGTCCCGACCACCGCCGGCGGTATGTCACAAGCGATCCTGCCGTACATTGAACTCAACGGTAACGGCCGTTTCGACGCGTTCGCCGGAGAGGCCTTTGACGAATCGCGGCAGAGGTACGTCATCGATATGAACGGTGATCTTGCCGGCCCAACCGATCCACCGCCGGGTCTGATTGACGGTTGGTGGACTCCCGGTGAGCGCTTCTACGATTTGAACAACAACAGCCGTTATGACGGGCTCTTGGAAGACACCCGCGATGGGCTCGCCGGTGAGGACTGCGCCGTGGATGGCGTGATTGAGGACGGCGAGTTTGGGGACATCGATAACAGTGACGAGTGGAACTACCCTGAGCCGTTCGAAGACTTCATGTGGATTTACTGGCCGACGGCCAACCCGCCCTGGATTCGGCTGGATCCCAGCCCGAAAAACGAGTTCGAGGGCGATGAGAACACGCCTGGCTCGCGTGCGTGGGCCGAGGCCTACATCCGACGCAACTACCCTGGCGACGTGGGGCAAATTGTCTCGGCCCCGAACGTCAATGACGGCTCCGGCTTCCTGGGCCGCTTCGGCAACGGCATCTACGACGGTCCCGATTCCTGGACCGAGCGCGGCAATTCGAAGATGTGGCAGCAGCCGGGGACACCTTTTGTCGAGACCGCACTCACACTGAGCCCGGACGACGAAGGGCGCTGGCCTTACGCGATTCCGATGGAAGAGGGCGGCATCACGTGGTGGGATGCCTACTATGGCGACCGCTGGGACAACTTCTGGCGGATCTTCTTCCTGGTCTCGGGACTACAGGCCCCACCGCCGGCACCGCCGCTGCCGATCCCGCCGCGCCCGGAACTCGACGCACCCACATGGAATCCGCTGATTCCCAACTATGTGCCGTACGACCTGGAACATGCCAATGCATTCCCGCCGTTCGAGCCGAACGTGGGCGGACCGACCGCGCGCTCCGGTGAGGAGTGGACTCCGGCCGACTATGACCCCGAAACCGACTGCGCCCTGCCACCGGTTGAGCCCGCGTCCCTCGGCGACGGTTCGTTCCCGCCGGGCTACTCCATCCCCACAGAAGCCGTGATTCGTCCTGATGCGGACGGTCGCTATGACGGGCGAGCCGAGTTCGAAGATCTGCCGTCCTCGATGTACTACGCGAACCGCCCTTCCGGCCTTGGCTACGGGGGTGATGGGCGGCTGGGTGAGGTTACTTCAACCCAGAACTTCTCATACTACGGGCACGATGTCGGTGATGGCACACCCAATGGGACCAGCCCGGATGGGTTCATCTCCGCCGGCGGCCCCATGGCGTACCTCGTCCATGGCGCAAACGGTATGGATGGCGGTAACGTGCTCTCTCTCGAAGTCATTACGTGGATGAGCAACGCCAACAGCGTCGCGGACTGGGATCCGATCGAACCGGTCGACAACGAAGGGACCCCACTTGTGGATCCATTCACGGGCGACCCCATTTCGGTCCAGATCCCCGCGACAATCTTCCGGCGTGACTTCAACCTTGACGGTTTGCTCGATCAGGGCGAAGTGCGCCACATCGGCACCGAAAATTACGCCATCGACAGCAACCCGCAGACCGCCAACGACGGCGGTCCCGGCAATGACTACCCATTCAACCGCCGCCGCCTGACTGAGGCCGCGGTGGCCGCACTGGATGCGACGATTAATTGGGATAACTTCGTCATGTCAGTCCCCTGGGAGGACGAAGACGATCAGGGCAACCCGATCTCAGGTGTGACACACTTCCTCCACTCCACGGTACTGCTGCCGGGTGACCTCTACCCCGACGGGCTGGCGGCCGGCGGCCGTGGTCTGTTCCAGTTGCCCGCCCCCGCGATGGATTTACCCATCAATGTCCTGGAGAAACCCGGCAATCCGCTGTCGCCCATCTTCTTCTCCGACTTCGCCACGGCCCTCAACGCAACGGGTGAAGCCGGCCAGATTACCCAGACCGAGACCTTTGCAAAGGAGCTGATGGCGCACGAGTGGCTGCATGTCTGGGAGGGCTACCCTGACCTGTACGACTACGACGAGTACACCGGCGGGTACGTCAACCGGCCGGTGGCCGGGTGGGACATCATGGCGGGTGGGTTTGTGCATCCGTCACCGGTTCTGAAGGAGTTCTACCTCGGCAGCGAAGATTTGGGGACGGCCCACACGCCATGGATGGAGCCAATCAACCTGCGCGATGTGCTCAACCCGCTCGTCGAGCAGGAAGTCATTATCCGCGATTTCGCGTTCCACCCCACGGGCTCCGCGTTTTACTTTGAGAACCAGAACAACGAGGGTGAGCGCTTCTACTTCTACACCCTCACCGCGCCGAGCCCGGAGAATCCGCGGATCATCAACTTCTCGAAGAATGCCCCCGGTGCTGCCGTTGGAAACGGCCTGATGATCATGCAGACCGATTTCGGCGTGAACTTCCCCGAGGGTTTCCCGCTCCAACAGCGCATCGGGACCCGGCCGAGCTTCCTGGTGGTGCAGGCCGACGGGCTCGCGCAGTTGCAGAACGGTGAGAACAATGGCGACGACGGCGATCCGTTCCCGGGCAGCACCGGCAACACGTCGTTCGGCCCATTCACCGATCCGAGCTCCAACTGGTGGGGCCAGGTTCGCAGCGATATCGAGATCACCAACATCGTCCAACAGCCGACCCAGTCGGTTGTGACATTCGTGTGGAAGCCACGCTCAGTACCCTCGCTCCAGTTCGACCGTCCCCCGGCGGTCGAGGTGGTTGCAGGCGGCCTGCCTCTGTCCTACGAAGCGTTCGACTTCTACGGCGGCACGACGATCGAGTTCTATGCCGACACCGTGGGGAGCGGTTATCCGGCTTCCGGTGTGCTGCTCGGCACCTCGGCCAAGCCGGCCGGGTTGGCACAGCAGGTCTTCTTCGCGCCGGTAAACAGTCTGCCGGGCGACGGTCGGTATTACTTCTACGCCCGGCTGGTCCCTGGTCCGGGTGCCGATGACATCACCGATCCATCAAGCTCCACGCCCCGCCCCGCTTTCGAGAACCGGGGGAAGGGCACAGTCGATGTGACGAATGTCGATATTGCCTTGTCCTTCCTGGAAAGCTGGACGTTGACCTGCATCGACGACTCCGTGCCCGGTGCGGAAGTGTGGGAAGTGCGGGGTTCGATCTCGGGCCTCCAGAACAATGCCACCACCGGCGTACCCTATACGTCGAACACCGGCGCCGTCAGCTTCGTGATCAACTCGACCGCACTGGTACAGGGCGGCGCGAACGCGAACGTCGGCCCGGGCCCGAACGGCTACCTGCTCACGGACCCGGATGCGAACTTCGTCGCGAGCCAGTTCCGGCCGGGTGAGTATGTCCGCATCCTCGGTGGGCCGGGGGCCACACCGGGCTACTACCGCATCCTTAGTGTGCCCACTACGAAGCAGTTGCGGCTGGCCGGTGACGTAGATCCGGGCGATACCGCCGGCGCAGGTGGATTACAGTACCGTGTGTTCAGCTACCAGAGCAGTATCCTCGGCCGCAAGCCCGACCGTTTCCAATTCCTCACCACCGGCCGCACGCCTTACAGCTTGCCGGTTACGGTGCAGAACGGCCAGGTTGTGCCGACGGTGACCGCCGCGATCGACGTGAGCTACCCGGATCAGGTCGCCAACCCGAACAACGAGATTCCGTTGACCGTGCGGTTCGACGGTTCACAGTCGCTCGACGAAACCGGCTTCACGAACCCCAACCTGCTGTACCAGTGGTTCCTGGATGCCGCCGCACCAGGTGGTCCGACGGCCACCGGACCGATTGTGACTTACACCTACAGCAACCCGCCGCTGGGCAACATCGTGCGGCTGGTCGTGACCAACCCGGAGACCGGGCGCGTGGGTGAAGCCACGGCGACGATCGTCTTCGCTGTCTCCGACATCGACGGCGATGGGATTCCGGATTACCTGGACAACTGCCCGACGGTCTGGAATCCGAATCAACTCGATACCGATGGCGACGGGATTGGCGACGCCTGCGATAATTGTCCGTTTGTCTCAAACCCCGACCAGTTGGATACGGATGGCGATGGCGTGGGCGATGCTTGCGACAATTGCCCCGCCCTGCCTAACCCGAATCAGCTCGATTCGGATGGCGACGGACTGGGCGATGCCTGCGACAACTGCCCGTTTGCCTTCAACCCCAACCAGTCAGATCGTGACCGGGACGGCATCGGCGATGCCTGTGACAACTGCCCGGATACGTGGAATCCCAACCAGCTCGACGGTGACGGCGATGGTATTGGTGATGCCTGCGACAATTGCCCATTCGTGCCCAACCCCAGCCAGGCGGACCTCGACGGCGACGGTATCGGCGACGCCTGCGACCCGGACCGCGACGGTGACGGCATTCCGAACGAATTGGACAATTGCCCCGATGTGTTCAACCCGACCCAACTCGACTCGGATGGTGACGGGCTGGGCGACGCCTGTGATCCGTGCCCGTTCGATGCCCAGAACGACATTGACGGTGACGGCATCTGCGGTGACGTGGACAACTGCCCGTTCATTTTCAATCCCAACCAACTGGATTCGAACGGCAACGGTGTGGGCGATGCCTGTGAAGCGGGTGGTCCGAGCCCGCCGGATGGCGCCGTCCGCGTGCCACTGACGATTCGTCTGGCCTGGGAGCCGGTCGCGGGTGCGGTGCAGTACGAGGTTTACTTCGGTACGACGACCTCGCCGGCGCTCCTCACCACGACAGTAGAGACGGCCTGGGAAGTGACCGGCCTCGACTTCGACACGGTCTACTACTGGCAGATCGTGACGCGCACGAGTTCCCTTGTGCTGCCGGGACCCCTCTGGTCCTTCCGCACAACACCGCAACTGCCGGGCGTGCCGTCCGGTCCGACCCCGGCGAATGGTGCGACCGGTGTGCCGGTCAACATCGTGCTCGACTGGGCGGATACGTCGAACACCGTCATCTACAAGGTGCTGGTTGCGACGGACCCGGCCCTGACTCAGATTCGCTTCGAGGGTAGCACACTGACGAGCGCGTGGCCGATCACCGGTCTCGAGTTCGGTACGACGTACTACTGGCGGATCCAGGCCAAGAACGAGGCGGATACAACGCCGGGACCGGTCTGGTCCTTCCAGACGGCGTTCGCGGTGGCTCCGCCGGGTGACGACAGCGGCCAGGTGACTCCTCCGCCTCCACCGCTGGACGATGACACCGATAGCGGTCAGGACCAGCCGCCGCTGAACGGTGGCGGACTGTGCGGCGCTACGGGCGCCGGGCTGCTGCTCGCCGTCCTCGCGGGCCTCGCATGCACGCGTCCGCGGCGCAGTGTCCCTCGCCGCTGACGTCGCCAGCAGGTGAAACCACATCCGGCCGGTGCCGTTTTACCCACGGCGCCGGCCGGCGTGCTTTGACTCCAAGATTGAAAGCCCCTGCTCGGCACGTCGTGTGCTATTACTGCTCGCGCCGGGCGTACCGAACGGCCTGTCGCAGCCAGATCAACGCTTCGGCCGCTGCCTCGTCCAGTCCTTCAAACTCGATCCAGGTCGTGCGTTGTGCCAGGGTGCGCAGCCCTACGACCAGTTCCTCACCTGTTGTAACGGCCGGTCGTGGCAGGGGAATGCAGACGCCGGCCACCATAGCCAGCGCACCCTCCAAGTGCCGCAACACCGATGGTGCGAACAGGTCAGACTGCTCCCCGTCCAGGCGCAAAACAGAACGGTCGGGCAGTAAGCCGGGCGGCTGCCCAGACCCCCACGGAGTAAGTACGTAACCGGGTGCGGCGGCATGGATATCGAGTAAGCCCCGCAACCAAGCCGCTACGGCGGCCCGCCGTACCTCGCGGTAAGCCACGACTCCCTCAGGTAAGGGTACATCACGATTCGGTGCGCCCGCGCACCAAGCTGCCACAGCGCTGCGGACGTTCCGTGCAAGCACTTCGACGTCCAGCCCATGTTCGGATGCCACCGCGCGGCAGGAGGGACAGAAACACAGCGCGCCTAGCTCTGCAACATTCGACGACCAGCGTTGCGGCGACATCACGGGGTGTGCCGAGACATCCACGCGCCAATCCCCGAGTTCAAGCCGTGCCGGCTGGTAGCGCTGCAAGTCTTCCAGTGCCGCTCTCAGCCAGTCCCGCGTCTCGACTCCGACTGCGCACAGGCCCGCCTCGGTACATTCCTGTCCCCATGCATTGCGTAGAGCCAGGTGCGGGGCGGCCGTGGCCAATGGGGTCACCGCCCGCAGGTCCACACGCAGCACGAGTGCGATACCCAGCCGTTCGACCAGCGTGGCGAGACGTGCCAGCGGGTCAGCGGTCCCCTGCCAGCGGGCCCTTGGCGGCCGCGGCGTGAGCCCACCGTAGCAACGTGCCTCGGGTGGGTAATGCCAGCCGCCGTCGGAGTGAAAGTACGGGGCATCCGGGGCGGCCACTGGACGAAATGCAGTCACCGGCCCCGTGATCGCTGGGACAGTGACATGGTCAATGCCGACCTCCCCGACGGCCCGCTCGAGCAGCGCTCCGCCGTCTGCGGCAAAGGTCCAAAGCGGGTACACCAGGCCGAAGGATACGGGCATCACGCTGCTCCCGGGGTTCCACCGCAGAGTAGCCGATCCGGCAGGGGTCTGCTAGCATGCCTTGCAGGGGTGGCTTGGCGCACCGCGGAGCATGACAGTGCCAAAAGACGAGAACGATGTGCAGCGCTTCTGCCCGGGGGAGGAGCACATCATCATCTCCGAAGCCATTTGCATCGGACGACGGCGCGCCAACTTCCGCAAATGTCCCGGCTGCCAGTTTAATGACGACGAGAAAGGTCGCCGGCCTTATTACTCACCCTCGGGCCCCACGGGCGCCCGGGCGGTAACTTCTGCGCTCCTGGAAATGGACAAACACCTGATGATCGAGAAGGTATTCAAGGCCTACGATGTCCGCGCTACCGTACCCGAGCCACTGAACGAGGACGTCGCCTGGCGTGTCGGCAACGGAACCGCCCAGTTTCTGCGAACACTGCTTACCGGTTACGACCGCAGCGACTCGAAGATGAACACCCTGATTGTCGGCCGCGACATGCGCAAGCACAGCAAGCGCTTATGCCAGGCCTTCATCGACGGCGCCCGGGCCGTTGGAACTCCTGTCGTCGATATCGGCCTGATCGACACTTCGCAGCTCTATTTCGCCGCCAACTACATGCCGTGCTGCGGGGGTGTGCAAACCACTGCCAGTCATAACCCCGCAAACTACAACGGCTTCAAGATCTGCGGCCCCAAAGGCAAACCGATCGGGTCCGAAAGCGGGTTGAAGGAAATCGAGCGTATCGCCAAGGCCATCTCACGCCACGAAGTCCCCGACGCCTTGCCGATTAAGACGCTCGACCTCTCCGAACCCTACCGCGCATACCTGCACAAGTTCCTCCGCGAGCCCCGCCCGCTCAAGATCGTCGTCGATGCCTCGAACGGTATGGCCGGCCGGTGGTTCCCGATCCTGTTCAACGGGGTTCCGAATCTGACGGTTATTCCGCTGAACTTCGAGCACGATGGCGAGTTCGTGCACCCGCCGAATCCGCTCGTCGCCGCGAACCTCGACCAGCTCCGCACCGCGGTGCGCGAGTGCAAGGCCGACTTTGGCGCCTGTTTCGACGGCGACGCGGACCGGTGCGTGTTCGTCGATGAGCACGCCGAAATCGTCCGCTGTGATATCCTGACCGCCCTGCTTGCCGAGGAGTACTTGCGGGAACGCCAGGGCGCGACGGTCGTCTACGATCTGCGCTCGAGTCGCATCGTGGCCGAAACAATCGAGAAAAACGGCGGCGTCCCCCGTCGCGAGCGCGTCGGGCACGTCTTCATGAAGCGCTCCATGGCGGAGGCCGGCGCGGTCTTCGGGGGAGAACTCAGCGGTCACTTTTATTTTCGCGACTACTACTACTGCGACTCGGGCTTCCTTGCGTTCATCGCCGTCCTCAACACGCTGACGCGCAGCGGAAAGTCGCTGGGCACACTGGTGGCGCCGCTGAATGTGTATGCCAGCAGCGGCGAGCAGAATTTCGAGAACGAGGACAAGGACGGCACGCTGCGCAAGCTGGCGGATCGCTTTCGTGACGCCCGTATCGACCACCTTGACGGCGTCACCATTCAGTATCCGGAGTGGTGGTTCAACGTGCGGCCGTCGAACACCGAACCGTTGTTGCGCTTGAATATGGAAGCCGCTACACCGGCCCTGTTGCAGGAGAAGCTGGCGGCGTTGACCCCCCTGCTCGGCACGGCGGTGGATCACTGATGCCCCGCACAACGTCGCAAGCTCTGGCCGGCAAGACCCCCTACACACACCTCACGCTGCCCTGCGGCGCGGAGTTGGCCGTGGATCCCCTGCCGGGCCGCAATACGGTCGCGCTCTTCTTTCGCGTGCTGGTCGGGTCCAGTGATGATCCCGTCGGGACCGAGGGCCTTGCCTACGTGGTCGAGCGGACGCTCTCAAGGGGACGAGGTCGTACGACGGGCGCGGGCTCGCAGATGCATTTGATCGAATCGGTGCACAGTGGAGTACCGCCTCGGGGCGGCAGTCGACCCACCTGCGCGTACTTTGTCTTCCCGAGTTCGTCGGCGAGGTAATCACACTGGCAATTGAGTTGCTGCGCTACCCGACCTTTCCCGATGAGGCGTGTTCCGTTGCGGTGGAACTCGCCCGGCAGGAGCTGCGCGCCATGGAGGATGAGCCGCAGGACCTGCTGCGCGTACTGATTCAGAAACTCACACTCGGACCGCGCTTGGGTCGCCCGGTGCTTGGTACACCCGAGTCACTCGGCTTGATCACGCCGGCCCGTGTGCGCGGCTTCTGGGAGGAACACTACCACAGCGGACGCTTGCAGGTCGCCGCAGCCGGGCCGATTGCAGCCGAAGTCCTCGCGCGCCAGGTTGAGATCGCCTTTGCTGGCTGGGGGCGCCCCCAGTGGGCCGGCCGCGAGCCGGTAGCGCTCGACCTGCAACCGCAGACGGCTCACCAGGCCAAGGAGCTTGAGCAAGAACACCTCGCACTCACGCTGCCCGGGCTGCCGAAGACTGCCGCGGACTTCCCGGTCGAGACCGTGCTGTTGGGTGTTCTGAGCGGCGGCATGAGCGGGCGGCTCTTCACCGAGGTCCGTGAGAAGCAGGGTCTGGTGTACTGGGTCGGGGCGTGGCATGAGCAACCGCGCGGCGCGGGCGTCATATACCTTGGTGCGAGTACCACCCCGGAGCGCTGCGACAAGACCTACCGCACCCTGCGGCGCGAACTGTGCCGCCTGGCTGAAGATCTGAGTGCCGAGGAGGTGCACCGCGCCCGCGACAGCATCATCGCACAATTCGAAACCGCCGACGACCTGACACGTGCCCGCGCTGCCGGTCTGAGTGATGACCTCGTTCACTTCGGCCGGCCGATCGACCGCCAGGAGAAACTCGCCGCCCTGCGCGGCGTCACGCTCGCCCGCGCGCGCTCCTATGCCAGCCGCCTCCCGCTTGACCGCGTGTGCGTGGCGACCCTCGGGCCGCGGCCGCTGGAGCTGTAGCCCATCCTCACTGGGGTACAACTCGACTGCCGTTGCTGTGGAACCTGTTGCGCAGAAAGGAGCGCTGCCGGTGAAAATGCTCTCCGGACTACGCCGTCCTCCGCTCGGTCCGTTCACGCTCCTGGTGCTCGCTGCGCTTCCCTTTTCGCACGCGGATGAAACCCTCGCCCCGGGCGTCACGTATCGCACGTATGCCCTGCCCGGACCACGTCTCGTCTATGTGGTCAGTGCGCCGCGCGAACACACCGATTACGAGCTCCTGGTGGGCTGGCCGCAGGGCGTCCGCAACTTCTCGGCCCGCGCGCGCACCAGCGTCATTGCCGCACATTACCACCAGCCGCCGCAGGTGACGGTGCTTGCCGCTGTGAATGCTTCTTTCTACGGCCCGATTCCCAATATCATCGGCGCCACCGCCTCCGAGGGCGAACTGCTCGAACAGGCCAGCGGTCAACATGACACCGTGCTGATCCAGACAGATCGACAGCCCGTGATCGTGGAGGACATTCCCCACGCGGAAGGCACTTTGCGGCTCGAGTCCGGCACAGCACTACCTCTGACCGCTTACAACCGGACCCTCACACCGCCGCAGACCATGGTGTACACGCGCACCTGGGGGACCGTGACACTGAGCGACGCGCCGGCAGACCTTGCCGCGCTGGTCGTTCGCGATGTGAACTATCCCTTCCGGCCGGGCAAGGAACTTTCCGGCCGTGTCACGGCGCGCCTGCTTGGCCCCCACGCCGTCCCACTCGTGGTACCCTCCGACGGTGTCGTGGTGCTTGGAACCGGTGGGTTTCACACGGCCGTCGCCGATCTCGCCACCGGTGCCCGCGTGACGCTTCAGTTCGAGGCCCCACAGCCCGACTGGGCCCATGCGCACTTTGCCATCACCGGTATCGGCTGGCTCGTGCGAAACGGCACAGCTCACACGAGCAACTGGTCGCAGTACACGTTCTCGACGCAACGTCATCCGCGCACCGTGCTCGCCTGGAATGACACCCACTGGTTCCTGATGGCCGTCGATGGCCGCTCAACAGCCAGCATCGGCATGACGTTCGCGGAAATGGCGACCTTCCTGATCGACCACCTTGGCGCCCGCGAGGCCGTCAACCTCGACGGTGGCGGGTCCACCACGCTGGTCGCCGCCAGCACCGTTCGCAATGTGCCTTCGGATGGCAACGAACGGGCGGTATCCAACGCCGTCCTGCTGGTACAGCGACCACAACGCACCGCTCTCCCATTCGCGGATCCGTTCGCCCCTGTCGGTCGCAGCCCGGGCTGGGATGATGGCCGTGTATTTCATGATGTTGCACCACACTCCCCGGCCGCCCCGCAGGGCGACGGCACCGCCTTGCATATTCGGGCAACGGACGCTGCGGCGGAGTTCGTACGACGCGGGACACACGGTGACACGAACTACAGCGTGCAGGCCGATGTGTATTGCGCGTACCGCCCCGAGGCGGCACCGGGCTTCGAGCGCGTCGGTATCTTCGCGCGCGATGCCGGCCTCGGGACATTCGATACCCGCCCGAATACGCGCGGCCGCAGCTACGTGCTCACCTGGGATTCGCATGATGGACGTGTTATCGCAGGTGTGATCCACGCGGGTGTATTGACGGATTTCCGTGCCACCGAACCGCTGCACTTACCGGGCACGGCCTGGCGGCGCTTCCGGATCGACTGCTGGGGTGCGCGGATTCGCTTCTGGATCAATGGCCAGTTGATCGCCGCAGTGCAGGACGAAGTGCGGTCGCACGGTCTGTTCGGTGCCGGACACCAGATTTTCGACCTGGCGCCAGTGGGTAGCCACGGCGCGTGGATAGACAACTTTCAGGTGACGCGGGCGCATGGCGACTTCAACGCCAGTGACCAGACGGATGCCGGCGACCTCCCGGAACTATTCTTCTGCCTGCGTGGTCCGGCGCACCACTACCCGCTCGGCCAAGTCTGCCGCACCGGCGACTTCGACGGCGACGGGGCCGTCGACTTGTGCGACGTGGCGTGGTTCCAGCGCGTGTTTGAGGCGCCAGAGTTGCGGAACTGTAATGAGCCGGGACGCGGCGCGCCGAGGGTTGAACACGTCCCCGCGCTCTGCAAACGGCACTACACCGGCTTTGCCGTCGCACGCTACCGGCATGAGTAAGCCATCGTCCTTAGAATGTGCCCGTGTTCCCAGCATACCTCAATTGCGAACCGACATGGTGACGGTGTCCGTGGGAAACCGAATCGCTGTCACGCTGCCATCCATACCTGCAACGTAGCACGTCCCATCGGCATCGACACCCACGCCCGCCATCACGAAGAAACCCGGCGTGAGCTGAATCTGTGCGCGGATATCGCCGCTCTCCGCGTTCAGTGCGCTGAGCAACCCACGGTTTGAACAGACATAGACCGTGTCACCCGCCACAGTCGGCGGAATGGGGAATCGCCCGGCAGGAACGTCCGCAGTCCAGACGACCTCACCCTGCGCATTCCAGCGTACCAATCGATCTTCGCTCGACCGGCCGAACAACGCCGTGCCACGCGCATCCGCCGAAATTGCGGTGATCGAAGTTGCCAGCGTCGACCCGCGCTCCCCATCCTGTGCATAGGTCGCGAGCAGGTAGCCGCGGTCACACACGAACAACCGATCGCCAAGCGACAGCGGTGCGCAGTCGGCCGGAGCGTAGTACCGCGCCGCGCCACCCTCGCTCGACTTGGGGCCCCACTGCTTCCAGGCGAGTGCACCCGTCTGGCGCTGCACGGCGTACAGGTAACCATCCCAGGCGCCGAACACGACCAGATCACCCCACACGTGTGCGGCGGCCTCAATCGCAAAACTCGCTCGCTCGAAAATCCACACGCGCTGCCCGTCCTCGGCCCGCAGCGCATGAAAGCGACCCCCGTTGTCACCGACATACACGATCCCATCGGCTACCACCGGCGGCGCATAGACCGGTACCCCGACAGGGATGCGCCAACGCTCCTTACCGGCGCGATCTACTGCGTAGATGTGCTGGTCACCGGAACCGAAGATCAACCGCTCACCATCCCAGGCGGGCGTACCGAGAATCTCTCCCCCGGTCTTGAAGCGCCACACCTCGCGGCCGGTTGTCCGTTCGTGGGCCGTGAGCAATCCATCCGTTCGGGCGAGGATCACAAGCTCACCCACGACCAGGGGGGTGGCCTTGATCGCGGTCGGAAGTTCCAGCCGCCACTGCCACGGCGGGCGCTCCGGACCTACCCGGAATGGCACCGCGCGCAGGTCGCTGCTCCCATCACGCAGAGTGCCGCGCACTGACAGATGCCGCCAGCCCGGTGGACCGGGCGGAAGCTTGGCCGTCCACGTCAAGCCATTACGCTCGGGCTCGAGTGGCACTCCGTCGATGTGCAGCCGGACTCGTTGAAGGTCGCGGGCTGTCTGTTCACCAGCCAGCGCGAGCTTCACGGTCAGCAATTCCCCCGTGAGCGCCGTACCGGCAGCCGGCTCGACAATCTCGAACCGCCGCGCCGGTACCGCCCGAGCAAGCGGCTTGCTCAGTACCGTCAACCACGTTCCGTCATCGGCTGCGGCGGCCTGCGCCTCGGCCGGCTGGGTCCCAGCCGGAGCCGCCGGCGGCCGTGGAGTGTGAAAGCGATAGGCCACACGGAGCGCACCGTCCTGCACGCTCACCACCGCATAGCCCGCGTTGCGACCGAAGGTGCTGCCACCCATTGTGCCGTCGAGCCCGTCGAGATCGCGGTGGGCAACACCGTGGCCGTGGCCGTACAGCACCAGTGCGACATTGTGATCCCGCAGCAGGTCCATGAAAGTGTCATACTCGGCCGGATTGGAGAACTCGCCACCGTAGGGAGGATGGTGAAGCGCAATGAAGATGGGAGTTCCCGGCGGAACCTGCGCGAGGTCGGCCCGCAACCAGGCGCGCGTTTTGCCGTCGATCGTCGGCACGGGTTCCTGCGGCGATGCTGAGTTCAGACCAATGAAGTGGCAACCGTGTTTCTGGAAGGAGTAATTCTCACCACCGTGCCGCGCCCGCATGATGTGGTACATCGCAACCCAGGTGTTGTCGTGGTTGCCGGGCTGCACGTAAACGGGATAGGGCAGCGCATCGAACGCCCGCTCGAAAAGCGCCCACGTGTCGTCGATTACGCCGTACTCGGTCAGATCACCCGTCACGAGCGCGAACGACGGCGCCGGGGTTGGGCCGACTTCGAAGCCGGCCTGCGGCCCGACCGCTTGCTCAACCAGCCACGCGATCTTCTCGCCTTCCCGTAGCGGAACCGGTGGCTGGCCCGCTACCTGTGGCCCCAGGTGCGAATCGCTGAAGTGGATAAACGCGAAGTCCTCAATCTCCGCCGCCCCCGCCGCCGGCAGTAGCAGCAGCCCGAGCCCCAGCGCCACCCACACCCATGCCATTCCGTGCCGTACTGCGTCTTTTCTCATCGCCTGCTCCCTCTGCACGTTGTGAGTCGCCCTGCACGCTCCTCACGCCGGCTACCGACGCCCGGTATGAACTGCTCCCGATTCGCACTACTACCGTCGGAGCATTTCGACGCGCACCCCGTGCAAGACGCGATCCCAGTCGAACGCCGGCCCAGGATCGACCTTGCCCGCCGTAATATGCCAGTGGCCGATGAGGCCGCTGAATGCGATGATTTCATCCGCGGTCAGTTCATCGAGCCGCAGTTGGCCCTCCGCGTCCCGGGGATACTCCGCGGCGATTCGCGGCAGCACCTGGCACAGCGTGGCCGTCAGCTTGATCAGCGACTCATACTGCGCATCCGTGAGGTCGTACTGCATCAACTCGCGGCCGTGAATCGCGCCGCGCACCAGCTCATTCCGGCTCGGCCGGCCGACGAAATCCGGCGTGCGGATGCCCGTCGCGCCAAGCCCTGCCGGAAACTGCATGACGGTACGGCCCTGCTCATCCTGCGTATACCACTGGTCCAGCACCTTGGTGTCACGGTACGCACCGATATTCGCAATCTCGATCCCCACGCTGCGATCATTGGCGGTGCCGGCGTGCCAGGCGCGCTCCTTGAGATCCAGCGTCTGGTAGATCGTGCCGTCTACATCCAGCATGAAATGCACGCTGAGGCCACGAAGATCGTGCAGAACTTCGAAACATCGTCGCGCTGTCCCGCAGGCGTCATAGTGGATCACGAACAAATCCACCCACTCCTGCAAGAGCGGCAGATCCCAGCCGTTTGTCCGGACATATGCGGCGACATCCTCCGGCAGGTGCCGCCGATACGTGCTAAAGCGGACCGGCGACTTGCTCACCGGATCCGACGGCAGTTCCTCCGCCGGATTGAAGTGACGGTGTGCGCGGTACGCGTCGTAGCCGCCCGCATCCAGCCAGAGCACCACCGGAGCCCCGGTGTGGAAGAACTGGCCACAAACAACGATCTCGTCCCCCAGCCGCTGCAAGGGTTCGCCCGGCTGACCGTAGGGACCAGGGGCGGCACAGCCCACCAGCAGGCCAATTCCCCACAAGCACAGCAGCAGGCACGCATGAATGGGTAACGATGGTTTCATGGAAACACGGCCTCCGAGCAGGCGTGCAGTGCGTATGCGGCCTCGCGATCCGCAACACGGCGGAGCGTACCGACGACGGAAGCCCCCGTCTACCCGCACATGCCTTTGCACCCATCGCGGCGCACAACGGCCTGCACTTAACAGCACGCCCTGCGCGGCGCAGGCCACGCAGGGCGTCGAGAGCTTTCGGGACTGCGGCGGAAGCCGTCCGCCTTTACTTCCAGGCGCCCACCGGCGGCATCTCGGCCGGGTTGTAGTTCACCGTACCGGGGAAACCATAGAGCAGCTCGAAGCCGTTAGCCGTGAACGTCTTCGAACGCACGGACTCCGCATGGCCATCGAAGAATACGGTATTCGTGCGACCGTCCTTTTTGGAACGGCGAATCTGATCCGATTCGGAATTGCGCTCGTTGGTGGAGTTGAAAGTATAGCTGCGACGGGAGAAGTGCGGCGCGTAGTTCGGCAACGACTCTCCGGTCCACCCCACCTGGTAAGGCCCTTCCTGCTGCAGACCCGGGTAGCCGGCCTGCGTACGGGCACGGTGCCAGGCATCGGCGATCATCCACTCCTCCGAGGCCCGGTTAATACGCGAGATCTTCTGCGGCGGATACAAACGAGCCGCCCGATCATACGTGGCGGCCGAGCTGCCCGGCGCCGGGCTCAGTCCGAAGTAACACGGCGGATTCGTAGCCCGCACATTGCCGACTGCGCCCGAGCCCACGTCGGCGGCGGTTTCGCCGTTCGGCCAGACGTTGTTAATCACGTAGTGCGTGGGGTAAACCTGCCGGTTGGTTTTCTGCCAGAAGCTCGTGAAGTTGGAATCCGGATTCTGGCCGGCGGAAGCCGGGCAGGTCGAAACCTGATCGCTGACGCTGTTCTCCCACTCGTGGCTGTCGCTGAAAGAACGCCGCAGCTTGAAGGTCAGGTAGCGCTCCTGGTAAGCGGTGGCCTGCGCAATCGAGATCGGATAATGGGGGTGGTCAGTCAGCGCCTTGATGCCCTGGTTGCGGTACACCGCGGGGTGCAGTGGGCCAGGAAGCGTGTCTTTCTCCTCAGCCGCATAGGTTACAACGCCCTGTCCCAAGGTGCGCAAGTTGGCCAGGCATTTCACGGAGCGGGTTTGCTCGCGCGCCTGGCTGAGCGCTGGCAACAGAATCGAGATCAGGAGCGCGATGATCGCCACGACGACCAACAGCTCGATCAGGGTAAACGCGTGTGTCCGCCGACAATTCCTAGGCATGATCATCATCCCGCGCCCCCGTACGCGCGCCGCACATTTCGCGGCGCTCACTATGATCACCATTACACTGCACCAAGAGAGACATGCGCGAGACACCGCCTCGCATGGAAGCTCAAGCGCGCCAGACCAGTACACCGTCCGGCAACGCGCGCTCTACATTATATAAGCTAGCACAGCCACGGCTGACATTCAATGGCTGCGCGAATTTCACGCGGCGGCGCAACCGCGCAATGCACGCCGTCCGAAGAATCTATCGGACAGGATGTGCCGACGGGCCGTAGAGATCATTGTCGTGAACCGTTTCATGGCAGTCCACGACACCCCGGGTTCGCCTGGTCACTATTCCGCCGTCACCTGAAAATGCGGGTCCAGAACCGAATTCTTGTTATTGTTCATGAACTGCACTTCCACAGCGTACTCACCCGGAGGCAGGCCTTCCGGCCAGGGCACTTCCAGCGTGTACCCGTCATTGTCGAAGGCGTGCGGCACGACCTGGCCCGCTACTCGCACCACGATCGTGTCGCTCAAGATCATCTGCCGGTCGTGTCCCCACGCGCGTCGCGACCGCAATCCATCGTCAAGTTCAAAAACCAGGGTCTGTGTGCTATCCGCCGGCAGCACACCATCCTCGGGTATACGCAAGTAAGCTCGCGGCAGGCCCGCGGCTGTGTACCGCGCCAGCCCCAGGAACAGTCCATAGGCCTCTTGCAGGTTGTACTCCGGATCACGAAGGCGCTGCTCCTCCTCCGGGTTGGTAAAAAAAGAGCTTTCCGTCAGCGCCGCCGTTACGCGGGCGTGCCGCAGAATCCCGAAACCGGCTTCGTACATGAGCTGATCGCTCTTGAGAGGTACATCCGTGATTTGCGGCAGTTGCAACGCATCCAGCAGCCCATCGCACAGGTACCGCGCCAGGTCCAGATTGGCTGGCCGGTAATCCACGTCGCGGTGATACCAGACGGTCGTGTAGTTCACCTGCGGGCGGTTACTGATCGCGTTGTGGTGCAGCGAGATGAACAAGTCCGCGTTCCATTCGTTCGCGACGTCCGCCCGTTCGCGCAGCGTTGAATCCACGTCGTCCTCACGCGTCAGCCGCACCTCCGCCCCGGCCACCTCCAGCAACACGCGCAGATACTGGGCGACACGCAGGTTCATCTCCGCCTCACGCACGCCCGTGGGGCCGCGCTTGAAGCCGCGCTGGTGCGCATCCCCGCCATGGCCGGGATCAAGACAGATACGCACACCTCGCAGGAACTTCGCGTACAGCGGGATCGGGTAGTCGCCCTCCGCCATGCGTCTTTCCGCATAATCCGGCGGCGCGGGATAGAGTGTGTCGATCGCGAGCTGCGGATCGACCACCGCGGGGGCCTCTTCCGCGTGCGTCGCGACCTGCGATCGGGTGTCCGCTGGTGTACGGCAACTCGTCATGGTAATCGCCAAAAGAACTAACAGTCCCACGACACTCTTATCCCGTAAGGTCATCACGTACTCCTTCCCGGCAGCCCTGCACGGCTAGCGGCGTTGAGAGGTTAACAGCGACATCCCTTCAATGCGAGAATGGGCTCGCTGACCATCCAACGGACCGGGGGCAGTTGGGCAAAACTGCCCCGGTCTACCCCCGCCGGTACCCCCGGTATTTCCGCGCTTCCGGCACCACGACCGTGCACGCAAGTTGCACGCCCTGCCCACTTCGGCCAAACTAAGCGGCCTCCCCGCCGCTGGCGGGTTTCGAGTCTTTTCGTCGCGCGGAGCCATCGAGCATGCAGGACCGCGGCCATCTGCTCACCGAGTTGCGTAATCCCCATTCGACCCACATTGATCGGATGTCCATCCCCGCAGCCGTCGATCTGCTGAATAGCGAGGACGCGACGATTCCAGCCAAGGTCGCGGCCGCCAAGGTCGAGATCTGCCGCGCGATCGAATTCGTAGTCGCTGCCTTTGAATCCGGCGGGCGGCTGATCTACGTCGGCGCCGGCACAAGCGGCCGACTGGGCGTGCTCGACGCGTCGGAGTGCCCACCGACCTTTCTCTCCGAGCCGCGCATGGTACAAGGTGTGATTGCGGGCGGGTGGGATGCCCTGCGGCGCGCCGTTGAGGGTGCGGAGGACCACGCCGACGACGGCGCCCGGGCGATGGATGAGCTGGGGGTCGAGGCGCGCGATGTCGTCATGGGCATCACCACCGGTGGCACGACACCCTATGTTCATGGCGCTTTACAGCGCGCCAAGGAACGCGGGGCCCGCACGATCTTCTTCGGCTGTGTAAAGCCGGAAGATGTGCCGGATGATGCCGACGTATCCATCCGGGTGCTGGTCGGACCCGAAGTGATCACAGGCAGTACGCGGATGAAAGCCGGAACCGCGACCAAGCTCGTGCTGAACATGATCACGACGATCGCGATGGTGCGTATCGGCAAGGTTTACCAGAACCTGATGGTCGACGTGAATACACGCGCCAATCGCAAGCTGGTTGACCGTGGCACACGCATGATCATGGCGGTCACGGGCCTTGAGCGGACCCCGGCTGTAGCATTGCTGGAGGCCGCCGGCGGACACGTAAAGACCGCGCTGGTGATGCATGTGCGCGGCGTCGATCGCAGCACTGCCGAGGCGTTGCTGGTGGCGGCGCGGGGGCACGTGACACCCATTCTGGAAGCTGGCGAGGCATGAGCGAACCATTCCTGGCAAGCTTAAGCGCGCAATTCACCGCCTTCGACTGGTTGATTGTCGCTGCCTACCTCCTCGTGACGACCCTGATCGGCACACTGATGGCGGGGAAACAGGCGACGATCCGCGATTACTTCCTGGGCGGGCGCAAGCTGCCGTGGTACGCGGTCAGCGCGTCGATCATCGCGACGGAGATCAGCGCTGTCACCTTTGTGATCGTACCGTTCCTCGTTTTCCGCCCGGGCGGCAACATGGAGTACCTGCAGCTCGGGATTTTCGGTTCGTTTTTCGCCCGCATCATCGTGGGCTACGTGCTCGTCCCGGCCTATTACAAACGCGAGATCTACAGCCCCTACGACTACATGGGCAACCAACTCGGCAGCCCTGTCCGGGGCATGACCACCGCGCTCTTCATCCTTGGTGGCATGCTCGCGCAGGGGGCCCGCGTCTACCTCACCGCGGAGATCCTGCTCGTTGTTTTGGGAGACCAGTTGCAAGTCGTCGCCGATGCGACCCACCTCGCCCCACTGGCCGTCGCCGTGATCTGTATTACGATCGTAGCGGTCGTATGGACCCTCATTGGCGGTATCGCTACCGTCATCTGGACAGACGCAATTCTCTTTCTCGTGTTTCTCGCCGGATCGATTGTCGCCTTAGTCACTGCAACGCTCGCCTTGCAGGGGGATTTCGGCGAATTGCTGCGTATCGGTTGGGCTGCCAAGGACTCCGGGCCGTGGGGTAAGTTCACCTTCTTCAACTTTGACCCCAGCCCGGCCCGGCCGTTCACGATCTGGACGGCCGTCATCGCCAGCACCTGGGGCGGCCTGGGCGCCTACGGCACGGATCAACTCCTCGCCCAGCGCATGTTCTGCTGCAAGACGCAACGGGCCGCCCGCTGGGCCATCATCAGCAGTGCCGCGAGCCAGTTCGTCACCATTGCCGTTGCCCTCGTCGGTGTTGCGTTGTACGCCTATTACCGGGAGGCCCCCAGCGCAGCCGAAATCGCCGCGGCGCCCGAGGCACTCGCCCATCCCGACTTTCCTCGCTTGCGGGGCGAAGCGTTTATGAAGTACCAGGAGAAGGGGGACCGCATCTTTCCGATTTTCATCGTCGAAGCCATCCGCCCCGGCCTTAGTGGGCTGATTATCGCAGCGATCTTCGCTGCCGCCGTCTCCAGTCTGACCAGCATCCTCGCGGCGCTGAGTCAGACCACCATGGCCGCGTTCTACCAACCGTTACGGCAACGTTTTCTCGCCGCTCGCATGACGCTGTCAGGTTCCGCGCCCCCCCGCGTACCTGATGACCGGGCCGCCCAACCGCTGAGGTATGCCCGTGCTCCGAAATTCGTGCCCCCCCCCATCGAATCCGACGCGGAAGATCGCCGCTCCGTGCTGGTCAGCCGTGTGTTCGTGCTGTGCTGGGGCGCGGTGCTCGCGGGCACGGCGTTCCTGGCGCAGGCGGCGGCCAAAGAGTACCCGTCCATTCTCGATCTCGCCCTCGCGATGGCGGGCTACGCACAGGGCCCGTTGCTCGCGGGTTTCCTGCTGGCCTTCCTGCCATTGAAGATCGACGGCCGCGGCTTCATGTATGCCGGCCCGCTCGGCGTGATGTGTGTCTTCGCGGTCATCTGGCACCAGGACTGGACGTTGTACGCGTGCATCGGACTGGCTGCCGCGCTGCTTCTTGCGTGGATGCTCGATATCGCCCAGCAGCCCCAACACCTTCAGAACCTCAACCGCGTGCTGCGCGAGGGCGTGTTGCTGCTGCTCGGCATCGGCCTCATGCTTATGTTGCAACTTTACGGCCAGTGGGAAGGCACCAACGATCGCGGCGAGACCGTGAAGTTGACCCTCGCCTGGCCTTGGCAGGTCCCGCTCGGCAGTCTGATCACGTTCATCTGGGGCTACCTGCTGGCGCGCCCCAAGGCGCAGGAATCTGAAACGGCTTCCACCTGACAACTCCGTCGGGCTGGCGCATGCAGAGGAGGAGTACCATGCAATTCAAACGATGTGCCCGCGTGGGGATCCTGACCGCAGCGCTCACGCTGCTCGTGCTCGGTACCGGCTGCGCCGGCGCCCGCCTCGATCCGGAAATCCGGGCCATCTGGGTCACGCGGTCCGACTTCAAGTCGGCCGACGATGTGAAACGCATTATCGACCAGTGTGCTGACGCCGGTTTCAACACCGTCCTCTTCCAGGTGCGGGGCAACGCCACGGTGTTCTACCCATCCAACCTCGAGCCCTGGGCGGAGCAGTTCGGCTTCGAGGATCCGGGCTTTGATCCACTCGCGACGGCTTGCGCTCAGGCCCGCGAGCGTCGCGTCGCGCTGCACGCGTGGGTCAATGTGATGCCTGCTTGGCGCGGTACCAACCCACCGAGCCATCCCAAGCAACTCTACCATACGCACCCGGATTGGTTCTGGTATGACCAGCATGGTGAGCGACAGAAGCTCAGCAGCTTTTATGTCAGTGTCAACCCCTGCCTGCCGGAAGTGCGTGAGTACCTCGTGTCCGTCTTCCAGGAGATCGCCGAGCGTTACCCCATCGATGGCCTGCACATGGATTACATCCGCTTTCCCAATGAGCCACCGGCCACACCCGCGGGCAGCGACATCGACTATCCGCACGACCCCGCCACCCGCGCGCTATTCAGGGCGGCCACAGGCAAAAACCCGGAAGACGATGCCGACGCGTGGGTTGCATGGCGGGCGGAATGCCTCACCACCCTGGTCACTGACATCCATGCCATGCTGCGCCGAGTCCGCCCACGCGCCGCACTGACCGCAGCCGTCACATCGAACCCCGACCGTGCCAGGGAGCGTTACTTCCAGGACAGCCGGCGCTGGGTGCAGGAAGGCCTGCTCGACGCCGCCTTCATCATGAATTACACCGACGATCCGCAGGTTTTCCGGGAACGGATGAATGCCTGGTTGCCCAAAGGCCCGGAGACCCAGTTGCCGGCAGAGGTCGTCCCGGGCCTGTGGTTCGGTCGCCACGCCGGGAAAACACCGACGGAAGCCGCCGAGGCCGTGCGGGCACAGGTCGAGATTGCTCGGGAACTGACGGGCCATTTCTGCGTATTTGCTTATGCTTCGCTGTTTGATTCGCGCGACGACACGGACCTCGCGCGTCAGAATGAAGCCCAACAGAACATGCGAGCAACGCGGCGTGCAGTTCTGATCCCCTACTTCCAGTCCTTGGAAAAATAACCGCCTTACTGGACGTATTATCGGTCACGGCCGCTTCGCCAGCCACGCGCGCCATGGGTCTGCGGTTGAACCGCCGGCACGGCGCGGAGTACACTGCGCATATTCGGGGATGGCTGGCGGGTACCACCTGGGGCGCCCGTGGCCGGACTTGTTTCTGAGCTGCGCGCCCCCTCCGCATGTGGCGAAGGAGGGCGACTCTGCCGATGCCAAGGGATGAGAAGCCGCCATGCCATCAACCACCACGTTCGCCCTGCGGATGCTTGTTGCGACCATCCTGCTATTGTGGCCAGTACGCCTAGCACCGGCCCACACAGCCAACCCGCTGGCCGAGCGGATCATCAACTACGGCTACGTGGGTGAGCGGCATGCCGTGGGGTCGGAACGGGCCTACGAAGCTGTGCAGTTGATGGCCATCCTGGCGGCACAAATCCACAACGATTTTGATCAGTGGCTGCTCCCCCCGACCACCGTGGTCGATGCGACTCGCTGGAACGGAAACGTCCTCGAGATCGAACTCACCCTCCCACCGGTGCGCGGACAATGGTTCCTGTCCCCGGTGGACATGGGCACCCTGAGTGTCGCATTCGCCCGTCCCTTCATGGAAGACCCCGCCTTCGGCGGCACACGCATCCGCGCGCGGACGGACGTGCGTGAGGCCTATGACACCCTTGCTCAGTTTGGTCTGCCTGAGGCCCCGGTCGGCTTGCCTGCCCCCAGGCCTGATCCCGCGTTTCCGGTCGATGGTCGGCCCTTGTTGCCGACCGACGAAGACGATTGGGGCGGTCCGCGCGGACCGATCACGCAGGCGGCGCAACAGCCCGCCGGCGCCCTTTCCAATGTCGTCGTATTCGCCGCGGCCGGCCACGGCTGGTCGGCCGGCAGCCAGAACTGGGTCCTCCAGCGACCGGTGCTGCTCGAAATGGCGGAGGACTATGGCAACCTCGACCAGCTCAACCTGTTTGCGCAGTATGTCTTCAATGCCGGCGGAGTGGTTGTGCCCCTGCGGCCGATCGGCTGGCAGTCCCTCGAGGTGGTGCTCGACAACGACGATCCGGGGGTTGTGTTCACCGGCGCCTGGGTCAATGGCGTCAGCAGCAAGTATTACGAGAACGGCGTTACGCTCTCCGGCGTTGTGTACCAGGCGATCGCCGCTTCCGCTGTGGAAACAGCCACGGCCCGCTACACCCCCGTCATCCCGGTATCAGACTTTTATCCGGTCTACTGCTTTACGATCGCGGGGGCGAATCGCACGGTGCAGACCTATCGCATCCGTCACAGCGGTGGCATCTCCGAGGTGAAAATCGATCACCGGCGGGTCGGGAACGGCTGGATCTGGCTGGGTGACTATTACCTGGAGGCGGGCAGCGAGAACTACGTCGAAATCACCAATCAGTCCGCCATTGGTGGCGCGATCATTGCGGATGCCATCCGTTGGGGCTCGGGGACGGGTGACATTGTGCGGCCGGGGCCGGGCTCAGTCAGCGGCTTCCCGCGCGACGAAGAAGCCCAGCGGTACTGGGCGGAGAGCGAACTCGGATTCAATGCCGTCGGTTTCGACAGTGAAATCTGGGATGTCGTGGGCATCGATGACATCAGCGACAACGTGCGGACCGGGGCGAAGTGGGCCCGCGAGATGAACGTCACTCCGGAGGGTGGTGTGCTGGTCAATCGCTGGCAGCGCATCTATCTGGAGTTCCACACCAACGCTTTCAACGGGGGCGCCCGTGGACAGATTACACTGCTGACCGACCTGGGCGGCACAACCTACGCACCCGAGTACGCGACGATTCTCTCGAACGAGGTCGACGCGCACATGAATTTCCTGTCAAGCACCTTCGAGCACGCCTGGGTGGACCGCCCTTCGCCGACGCTGACCGGTACATACGGTGCCATCGCCGCGGCCGCCAACGGCGACCAGTTCGACGCGACGATTGTCGAGCTGGCCTTCCACGACAATCCGCAGGATGCCGAGTTGTTGCGCGATCCGAAGGTGCGTGAGGCCATGGCGCGTGCGTGCGTGCATGGCATCATCCGGTTCCTGCACACACTCCCCGGGAGCCAGGTGCCACTGGTGTTCGCACCTGATCGGCCGCGCTCGGTGCGTGCCGTGCAGCTCCCGAATGGCAACGTCCGGCTCTCCTGGGATACGCCGCTCACGGATGCCGCCCGCGGCGGTCCGGCCACCGGCTACGTAGTTTACCAATCCAACAACGGCTATGGTTTCGGTAATCCGATCGTACTCGGCAATGTCCTGACGACGGAGATCACGGACCTCGCCGCAGGGGAAACGCGCTACTTCCGCCTCGCTGCCCGCAATGCCGGGGGTGAGTCCATGCCGAGCGAACTGCTCGCGGTACGGCGCCCGCCGGCGAATGACCCGCGTATTCTCATCGTCAACGGGTTTGACCGGAGCGACCGCCATACCACCCCGCGGCAGAGCTTCTCGCAGCCGTCGGCCTATGCTGGTCTGTTCGTGGAGCGTCAGGTCTGGCGCCGCACCAACGCTTTCGATTATGTGATCGAGCACGCCGCAGCGTTGGCGGCCAGCGGCTACGGCTTCGACTCGTGCTCGAACGACGCGATCATCAACTCGCAGATTCTGCTCGGCGACTATGACATCGTCGTCTGGATGCTCGGTACAGAAAGCACAGCCGGCGCGACGTTCAATGCCAACGAGCGCACCAAAGTCACACAGTTTCTCGGCAACGGCGGCGCGCTCTTCGTCAGCGGAGCCGATCTTGGCTTCGATTTGATCGGCTCGGGCAACGGTACGAGTTTTGCGCAGAACACGCTCCAGATCAACTACGTGTCGAATACTGCGGCCTCGACCGTAGCCGTCCCCACCGGGGATGGGATCTTCGCCGGTCTCGCGCCGGTCGACTTCGGCCTAGCCGCGGGCGCCCCGTACGCGGTGCGCAGTCCGGACGTGCTGGGCCCACGACCCGATTCCCGCGCCTGCCTCACCTATGCCAGCGGTGGTGCCGCCGGGGTGCAGTACACCGGCACCGTCTACAACGTGGTGAGCTTCGGTTTTCCGTTCGAAACCATCGGCGATGCAACCTTGCGGGCGGAATACATGGCGCGCATCGTCGAGTTCCTGGCGACCGCCGCCGGCCCGCTGCCGTTCGACTTCAACCGCGATGGATATGTGGATTGGCAGGACTTCCAGATATTCCTGTTCTGCTTCCGCGGGCCCAACCTCGTCTACCCCCCAGGGCAGATCTGCCTCGAGATGGACGGAGACGGGGACTTTGACGTCGATCTGGCTGACTATGCCTTGATGCAGCAGGTCTTCACCGGCCCGCCGCAGCCGTAACACGCATACGCCGCACGGCCGCCGTGATTCTGCCCGGCGGCACCGGCACGAGAAGGGAGCCACATTGTTTCGTTTCATGACCTGCGCATGCATGGCGTCATTCGTGCTCTTTCCCAACCTCGCAAACGCCCATGAGGTGCTTCCCGCCGCCGCCGCCGCCACCGTCTACGGGGGGCCCTTCGGCGGCCTCGACTGGGGCCGGCCAGTCGCCATCGGCGATCTCGACGGCGATGGCTACGATGACGTCATCATCGGCGACAGCCGAAGCTGGGGGGGCGTGTTGAGTCGCGTTTTCGTCTTTCGCGGCGGCCCTGGCCGACATGCACAGGGCTTCGTCGACCTTACCAGCACCAATGCCGACCAGGTCATCCTGGGAGCGACTCTCGACGACAACCTCGGGGCTTCACTCGCGACCGGAGACGTCAACGGAGATGGCTATGCCGACCTGCTGATGTGTGCCTCGACCGCCAGCGAGGGCGGCGTGAACGGCCGCGGAATCGCTTATGTCGTCTTTGGCGGTCCCACCTTTTTTCAATCCTCTGTCCGTGACCTGAGCGTAGTCGGCAACTGGGACTTGCGTATCCTCGGTCCGGTGGCCGGGGGTGACATGGGCGGGTCCAACCTGCTAGGTGGCCTGGATTCGCAGGCGGCTGCCATCGGCAACCTCAACGGTGACGCCTACGGTGATATCGTCCTCGGCGTGCACCTCGCGACGGGCGCGGCGGTCGAAGCCGGCCGTGTCTACGTAGTCTTCGGCGCCCCTTACCCGAGTGGGTTCACCCTCAATCTGGCGGTCGCCTCGAACTACGGGGTGCGGATCGACGGCCGGGCCCGCTCCGATGAACTCGGCACCGTGGTCCTGACCGGCGATCTCACGGGCGACGGGATCGACGAGCTCATCATTCCGACCGAATGGCAGAGCCGCGGCGTCTTTACTTCGGAGGGCGCCGTGTACATCTTCCGCGGACGCACCCTCTGGCCGACGTTCATCGGCCTGGCCTCCACCCCGGCGGATATCACACTCTTCGGTGCGCGCACCTATGACCAGCTCGGCGCCGCCGCCGCGGTCGGGGATTTCAACGGGGACGGTATTCTCGACCTGGCCGCGGCCGCACCGGGGGCCGAACTGGGCGCCCTGACGACCCAGCGCGGCGACGGCATCATCTACGGCCTGTTTGGATCGACCGCCTACCAGACCGGCGTGCATTCCATTAACTACGCGACCGCCAGCGCGGATTTCCGCCTCATCGGAAATTCCGAACAAAATCTTGGTACGCTGCTCGCGGTGGGTGACTTCAACGGAGATGGCACGCCGGACCTCGCGGCCGCCCAGCGTTTCTCCGGCGGGCAAACAAACGGCACGATCGACATCGTGTTCGGGCACCACCTGCAACCCGGTGCGATCTTCTACGCGGGCGTGGACACCGATCTCCGGATCCTGGGTGGCCCCCAGGAGCGGATCGGCTTCGTGCTCGCGGCGGCCGACCTCAATGCCGATGGGGTGAGCGAATTGGTCTTCGGTTCCCCCTTCGCGAACAGCAACCGCGGCAAAGTCGCCGTGCTGACTTACGTACACGGCGACGGGAACCACGATGGTGCCGTGGATCTCTCGGACTTCGCGCTCATGCAGGTCTGCGCAACAGAAGCTCTCCCAGCTTGGGGACTGCCTTGCGCACTGTTCGACTTCGACCTTGATGAGGCCATCACCGCATCGGACCTGACCGGTTTCGATGCCCGCCTTGCCGGTCCGGTCCGGTAGTTTTTCGACGGGCTGACCGAGTGCGCGGTCCCTGTGAGGGCGCCGCGCCATTTGCTCGGGGAGCAGGCCATTCGTGGTGTCCCGCCACAGTCCGGAGCTAAGATTGGGGTAGAGGTGATCACCCGCGCCTGACGTGGGTTATCAGACGGATTGCCGTTGGACGGCCTTGCCGATGGACCAGGTCTTGAAAGGTGTCGTGTGAAGCAGGTAGCACTTTGGTGGATACTGGCGATGGGCGGAATCCTGCTCGCTAGCGGCTTGACCGCGGCACGAGCGAGCGACCCGCCCGAGTTTCGAGCGTTCTGGGCCGATGCCTTCCAGGTCGGATTCAAAAGCACTTCCCAGATCAACGCGCTGGTGAACCGCGCGGTCGCCGGTCGCTACAACGCGATCATCGCCGAAGTGCTTGCTTTTCATGATACTGGCGGCAATGGCCGCGGGGCCTACTGGAACTCCAGCATTGTGCCGCGCGCTTCAGACATTCCAGCCGGATTTGACCCGCTCGCTTACCTGATCACCCAAGCCCATGCCAATGGGCTGGAAGTGCATGCGTGGCTCGTCCCGTTCCGGGTCAGCTCTACATGGCCCCCCAACGGGAACGCTCTGCTCGCCGCCCACCCCGAGTGGCTGATGGTGCCGAGCGGCGACATGGGAAACGGACCCGCGCGGGTTGGCGGCTACTACACCCTCGACGCCGGCTCTCCGGATGCTCAGGAGTACCTTGTCAGCATCGTACGAGAACTGGTCAGCAACTACGCCCTCGACGGCATCAACCTCGATTATGTCCGGTATGTCCAGACCGACGCCGGCTATCCTGCGGACGCGAACTACAACGCCTCCTCCCTCGCCCGTTTTCGCACGCTGCGCTGGTTCGTCGGTACCCCCCCACCCACCGGTGTCGTGGCCTGGAACGACTTTCGGCGCCGCGGTATTGATGAGTTTGTGCGGCGACTGCGAGCCGAGATTCCACTCATCACCCAGAACCCGCGCCAGCCCGTTCGCCTCTCCGCCGACCTGATCTGCTTCGGCAATGCACCCGCGAACTTCACCTCATCCGACGCCTACAACCTGTTCCAGAACTGGCGGATGTGGCTGGAGCTTGGCTGGCTGGATGCCGGCATCCCGATGAACTACAAGCGCGACTATATCAGCACCCAGGCCACCTGGTACCGCAACTGGGTCGATGCCGCGGTCAACTGGCGTTATCAGCGCCACATCTTCCAGGGGCAGGCCACCTATTTGAATCCCAAAGCCGACAGCGTGGCGCAGCTTCTCTACGCGCGCCAAGCAGGTTCCAACGGCATGGTTACCTACTCCTACGTGGGGACGGCCGACGAGAATATGGACGGCAACTGGGAGAACGACTGGACCTGGTATAGCTACATCAGCGGCAATCTCTTCACGCAGACGGCCCCAACCCCCGGCATGCCGTGGCGGCATTCGGCAACGGCTACCGAGGGGACCCTTTTCGGGCGTGCCGCCGATCCTGCAACCGGCACTCCGATCGACGGTGCCCTCATCCAGGTCGGCCACCTGCCGGCCGTCGAAACCGACGGCAACGGATACTTCGTGGTCACGATGATCCCGGCAGCACCGGGCGGCAGCGTTTACCAGGTCTCAGGGGTACGGTGGGATTGTCCGGAGATCACGCTTTACAACGTGGTCGTCTGGCCAGGTACGATCAGTGTACAGGATATGGGCCTGTGCAGCAGTTTCGTACCGGGCGACATGAACGGCGACGGACTCGTCAACTTGCAGGACCTGCCGCTGTACCTGTTCTGCTTGCAGGGTCCTGGGCTGGGTTATGGTGATGGCACCCTTTGTCGCGCTGGAGATGCCGACGGCAATGCGACTGTGGACCTGGCCGATCTGGCCGTTTTTCAGCAGCTATTCGCCCGGTGAGCTGTCCGCGCCCACTTACTTGAGTACCGAACGACGCTCCTCGTAGATGAGCATCGCGCTCACGCACCGAAATTGGCGGTGGTGTTCACGTCTCTCACCGCGCGAACCGGCCCCGGGCGCGGGGCCTACAGTTGTGCCGCCACTTTCCGGAAGTGGTGGCCGATAATCGCCAGACTCATCGCCTCGCCGAAGGCCCGGGGATAGCGCCACCCCGCTTGCAGCATGAAGGACCAGTACGCCCGCCGTCCGCGGTGTCGTACCCCGAGAACCCAAAACGACTGTACAAAGGCCCGGATTTCGCTCCAGCTCCGCTGTGGTCGCGGTCCTTGCGGACGGTAGGTACGCAGGAATGTATGTATCCGTCGGTAGTACGCTGATGGAGCGTAAAGACGCCGCACGAGTTCACGGTAGCCGGCCAGGAGCATCTCGCGGTCCATCTTCGGGATGAAGTTCAGCACCGCATCGAGGTTGTTGCCGGTACTCTCACAGAGCAGGCGACCTTCGGCCTTCAGACGCTCAAAAAGGCGCGTGCGTGGCAGCGCATTGAGCACGCCCACCATGGCCGTGACAACACCAGCATCCTGAATGAAACGCGACTGGCGCTCAAAGATCCCATGTTCGTCGTGGTCAAAGCCGACAATGAAGCCACCCATGACCTCGAGCCCGGCACGTTGAATGATCCGCACAGAAGCAACCAGGTCTCGTCGCGTGTTCTGCACCTT
This sequence comes from Phycisphaerales bacterium, assembly GCA_016716475.1. Lineage (NCBI taxonomy): Bacteria > Pseudomonadati > Planctomycetota > Phycisphaerae > Phycisphaerales > Phycisphaerales bacterium. The sequence continues at coordinate 702,596 of JADJWG010000002.1, read as the reverse complement.
GCCGCACTCGGAGAGACTCTCCTCATCCGGCGTCTCTACGCCAACGAATACCTTCTTGAAGCCCGCCGCCACCATCAGGTGCAGCAATTCCGGATCGTCGGCGAGATTCAGCGAGGCCTCGGTCAGCAGCGGCAGCGGGTGTGGCCGGGCGGCCTGCCACTCCGCCAACCGCCGCAGCAACGCCTTCGCCTTCGGGCGGTGGCCGATGAAATTGTCGTCGACGACAAACACCCCTTCCCGCCAGCCCGCCGTCCACAGCGCATCGAGCTCACGCACGAACTGCTCCGGCTCCTTGGTGCGCGTAGTGCGGCCATAGACGGCCACGATGTCACAGAACTCACAATCGAAGGGGCAGCCGCGCGAAAACTGCAGCGCCATCGTCGCGTAGTCGCGCAGGCGGATCAGATCCCAGCGGGGCACCGGCGTTGCCGAGAGCTCAGGTTTGCGCTCATCGTGGTAGCGCGGCTGCAAGTTACCGGCGCGCAGGTCCGCAATGAGGTGCGGCATGATGGCTTCGGCCTCACCGATCACGATGTGCGGCACACTGGGAAAGCGCTCCGCGGCTGTCGTAAAAAGCGGGCCGCCGGCCACCACGGTTTTCCCGTGCGCCTGGCAGCGATTCAGCACCTGGCGTGTAGATTCCTCATGGACCAGCATGGCAGAGACGAACACGTAGTCGGCCCAGGCAATGTCGCGATCACGAAGCGCTGCAACATTCAGGTCGACCAGCCGCAACTGCCAATCCGGCGGCAGCATCGCCGCGATGGTCAACAGGCCGAGCGGGGGAAAAGCGGCCTTCTTCGAGGCCAACGGAAGCACGTGCCGGAAGCTCCAGAAGGTATCGGGCACCGTGGGTGAAATGAGCAGGATGTTCATCATGTCCTCGCGCGGGTCCGAATGGGCGGGGCGGAAGGCGCACCGCGGGTGGCTGCCCGCCGCGCGCGGCAGCATCCCACCGCGAACCCACAAAGCGCATCTGACGATTTCGGAGGCGGTTCAGGCAAGGATGTGTCGGCCGCGCCATGCGTCCGCCTGAGCCATCGGTGCCTGTGTTCCAGTGGGGGGACCCGTGGATACGGCGCGTAGCGTAACGTGTACCGTGGCGATGGTCAAAGGGGTACGAATATGGGCTGGTGAGCCCGATGGTCAACAGCGGCAGTGCAAGGTTCTGCAGCTTGACCCGGCTTGCTATGTTCGTATTATGTTCGACCATGGAAGATGCTGATTTTACGTACCGTGACGCACTCCTGCGCGGGCCGGCACACCGACGTGCGGCCGGGTTGAATCCCGGTAACCGCTTCGAGCCCGTCCGCTTGCACATCCTCGGCGAGGAGCTCGATCGGCAGTTCATCGACGAGGAGCGTCCCGACGGCGCTTTGCCGCGGGTCGCGCGGCAGGTCTTCGCCGATCGCACGCAACGGATCATCAACCGCGTTGCGCCGACCTCGGATGTCCCCTTCGATTGGACCCTGAATCCGTATCGCGGCTGCGAGCACGGCTGCATCTACTGCTTCGCCCGGCCGTACCACGAGTATCTCGGCTTCAGTTCTGGCCTGGATTTCGAGACGAAGCTGATTGCGAAACCCGAAGCCGCCCGCTTGCTGCGAGCGGAACTGGCGGCGCCGGGCTGGCAGGCCGAGCCGATCGTCATGTCCGCGATTACGGATGTTTACCAGCCGATCGAGCACCAGCTCCGCCTCACCCGCCAATGCCTGGAAGTGCTTGCAGATTGCGCTCAGCCGGTGACGTCGCTGACCAAGAGCGCCCTTATCCTGCGGGATGCTGATTTATGGTCACGACTCGCGGCGCTGAACGCCGGGCGGGTCTGTGTCACGCTTGTCACCTTGGACGCTGAGCTGGCGGCGAAACTGGAACCGCGAGCGTCATCGCCAACCGGCCGGTTGCGTGTCATCCGGGAATTAACCGCAATCGGCGTACCCGTTTCGGTGATCGTGTCGCCGATCATCCCCGGCCTGACGGATACGGAGGTACCGCAGATCCTGGCGGCAGCCGCGGAGGCCGGCGCCCGGAGTGCGGCATGGGCGTTGCTGCGGCTGCCATACCAGATCAAGGCATTGTTTCTCGACTGGTTGAAACGGTCACTCCAGCCCGCACGAGCACGGCAGGTGGAAGCACTCATTCGTCGGGCCAGCGGCGGCAAGTTGTACGATGCATCTGTCGCCCGCCACCGTGGCCGCGGCGCGCGGGCCGAGCAGATCGCTCAGACTTTTGACTTGTTCACACGCCGCTACGGGCTGTGCCGTGACGCACCACCGTTATCCTCGGCACACTTTCGCCGGCCCCGGGGGCAAGGACAGGGGCGGCTGTTCGAGTAAAGCGGAGGGGGGCCAAGGCGCGGGCGTCCTACTGCCGTGACACAGTCACTTGATGCTCCTATGATGCCGGCATGCACACGCCCAGCAGCACATTCATGCTCACACCCAGCACGCCACCTTGAACCGGCGGCAACCCGCCGCTTGCGCTTTCATCACCGGACTGAGTATAGATTCACCGACCATCCGCCGTCCGCTCATAACTTGGATAACACCGGCCATGCTCGACCACTACAATCGCCGTCGCACCTTTGCGATCATCTCGCACCCGGATGCCGGCAAAACGACCCTAACCGAGAAGTTCCTGTTGTACGGTGGGGCTGTGCAACTGGCCGGCTCGGTCACGGCCCGCAAAAACCAGCGGGCCACCAACTCGGACTGGATGGAACTCGAACGCCAGCGTGGCATCTCCGTCAGCTCCACCGTCCTCCAGTTCGACTACCGTGGATACTGCATCAACCTGCTAGACACCCCTGGACACAAAGATTTCTCAGAGGATACCTATCGGGTGCTGACAGCGGTCGACTCGGTGGTGATGGTCATCGACGCGGCGAAGGGTATTGAGACACAGACCCGCAAGCTGTTCGAGATCTGCCGCCGCCGTGGCGTGCCGATCTTCACCTTCATGAACAAACTGGACCGGCCGGCGCGCGACCCCCTCGACCTGCTCGACGAGTTGGAGCGAGTACTTGGACTGCATGCTTACGCCGTGAACTGGCCGTTGGGCAATGGTCCGCACTTCCGCGGCCTCTTCGACCGGCTCCGTCAGCAGTTGCACCTGTTCGAAGCCACACCGGGTGGCGCCTACCGTGCCCCGGTCGCCGTATCGTCCATGACCGATCCCCAGGTCCGGTCATGCGTCGAGGAGCACGCCTACCGAACGGCTGTCGAGGAGCTGGCGATGCTGGATGCGGCTGGTGCCGCGTTTGAGGCCGAGGCCGTGCTGCGAGGAGAACTGACGCCGGTATTCTTCGGCAGCGCGAGCAACAATTTCGGGGTACAACTGCTGCTCGACGGCTACCTCGCGTACGCACCGCCACCCCGGGCGCGCCGTGCGCAGTGCGGTCTGATCGCGCCCGACAGCACCCCCTTCTCGGGCTTCGTCTTCAAATTGCAGGCGAACATGGACCCGAAGCACCGCGACTGCATCGCATTCGTCCGTATCTGCTCCGGGCGGTTCGATCGCAGCATGACCGTGCTGCATCAGCAAACCGGCAGCCGCTTCCGCTTGTCGAGCTCACACAAGCTGTTCGCGCGCGAACGCGAAACCGTCGACGTCGCGTATGCCGGCGACGTGATCGGAATCGTCGGTCACCCGGAGTTCCGCGTCGGGGACACGCTCACCGAAGATCCCCGCATCATCTACCATGAGATTCCCCGCTTTCCGCCCGAGTGCTTCGCCTTCCTGCACGCTCCGGGTGCGGCTCAGCAGAAGCGCTTTCGGTCAGGTCTGCAGCAACTCCTCCAGGAAGGTGTGGTGCAGGTACTGCAACTGGATGCAGCCCGGCAGAGCGCGCCGCTTCTCGGGGCCGTCGGGCCGCTGCAGTTCGATGTTGTGCAGTATCGCCTCGAGTCGGAGTACGGCGCGGCCTCACGCCTCGAGCCCGCCCCCTGGGAGCGTCTGCGGTGGATCGATCCGCGCATCGATCCGGAAATGATGCACACCGCAGTGTTGCCGAGCCGGTCGGCACTGGCAACCGATTCCTACGGGCAGCGTGTCGCACTGTTTTGCAGCGACTGGGACCTGAGCTACTTCCAGTCGAAACATCCCGGATTTCCCCTGGCCGATGTGCCATATCCCGATGATGGGATGGCAGCAAATCCCTGAACAAGAAACGTTGAGGGGTGTTGCCAGCCGCGTGGCGCCGTGGGTTCTGGCGGAAGCTACAAAGCGCGCGTCAGCAGCGCGACATTGGCCGTGGGAAACTCGACGCGGGCCTGCCAGTGCCGGGCAATATGCTCGAATACGGTTCGGCCATAGAAGCACACATGCGTCGGGTCGCGTAGGTAGTGCCATGCGGCGAAGTCAGCCGCACACGGGCACAAAGCTCGTCATCACTCCCAGTACGCCACCGGGTCGCAGCACACCGAACCGTCGGTTCAACTCGTCGCGTGGATGATACAAGTGTTCGAAAACCTCGGAAGCCACGATGAAGTCATAGGTGCGCGCCCAGACCTGTTCATCCGGTGCGAATAATGGATCGTACGATCTCACTGTACGCCCCGCGTCCTCCAGCATTCGTCCAAACGCCGCCCCCGGACCGCACCCGAAGTCGAGTCCGCGCGCAGCAGCAGTTGTCGCTCTCAGAACCACGTCCGCGAGGGGGGCAAGGAACCGCAGATAGCCGGGATCATGGACGTCGTTGCGGTGCAACCGGTAACGCGTGAGCTCATCGGCCGCGGAGAGTCGCACGTTACGCGGAAGATAAATCAAGGTGCAGTGGCCACATTGCAGATACTTGCGACCGGCGGCGCTGAGCCGCTGCGGAGCGGGTGCGCCCTCGCAGAGCGGTCAGCGTTCAGCCAGTTCGTCGCATACCGACATACCGCAACCTCAAGGTGAGCATACCTAGAGCGGCCGGGAGCTGGAACCCGGTCATGTGGCGCTGCGTGAAACCGCAAAATGGCCGTCCGCCACATGCGACCATTGACAGGAGCGACTGGATATGCCCTGTCACCGATCACCGCTTTGGCCGTGTCCGTTTGCTCTCGTTCCCTGCAACGCATAAGCTCCAAGCGTGCCCGTTGTCACGCCGACCCCTGATGCCCCCACCGGGCGTGAGTCCCCCTGGGTGATACTGCGCGCCGTGCGCAATCATCCGTTCATTTTTCAGAAGATGGTCGGCGAGGTCGATCCGACCGCCCGCCCGGGCGACGTGGTGCAGCTCTATGACAAGGCCGGTGTACTCATCGGGCGCGGGCTTTACAACCCGCGTTCAACCATCACGATCCGAGTGCTGACAAGCGATCCGACACCGGTCGACGAGGACTTCTGGCGCGCCCGCCTCGGTGCCGCGGTCGCCCTGCGGCGCGCGATGCAGCTTGACCACGTGACGGACGCGTATCGGCTGGTCCACGCCGAGGGGGACCGGCTCAGCGGCCTGATTGCCGAGCGTTATGCCGATTGCCTCGTCTTCGAGTTTTTCTCACTCGGCATGTACCGCCGCGCCGCGCTCTTCACACGGTTGTTCGGTGAATTGCTGGGGGCGCCAACACAACTCGATCGCCCCGATCGTGCCGCCCCGACCTGGCGCGTCGCCCTGCGTGCGGATACCCGCATCGAGAAGCTCGAGGGCTTCCACATTCCCGCGGAGCCACATGCGGGCGAGCCGCCGCCGCGCCTCGTGATCCGTGAGCACGGCATCCGTTATCGCGTGGATGTGCTGCGTGGCCAGAAAACCGGCTTCTTCTGCGATCAGCGTGACAATCGCCTGCGGCTCGCGGGCTTTTGTCGAGATGCTGAGGTGCTCGACGTCTGCTGTTACTCGGGCGGGTTCGGTTTGTGCGCCGCGAAACTCGGCGGGGCGCGTGAGGTAACCGGTGTCGACCTGGACGAGGACGCCATCGCCCTCGCCCGCGAGAATGCGAACCTGAATCAGAGCCGCCTGAACCTGGTTCACGCCGACGCCTTCGCATACCTGCGCCAGATGATCCAGAATAGGCGGCAGTACGACGTCGTCGTGCTCGACCCGCCGAAGTTCGTACTCTATCGCGAAGAGATGGAGACCGGTCTTCAGAAGTACCACGACCTGAACCACCTGGGAATCCAACTGGTGCGTCCCGGCGGCCTGCTGCTGACGTGCACGTGCAGCGGGCGAGTGCCGTTGCCGACCTTCCTCGACGCGGTTCACCGCGCGGGGCAACGAGCCGGGCGCCAATTGCAACTCGTGGATCGTACCGGGGCCGGAGGCGACCACCCCGTCATGCTGAACTGCCCTGAGTCGCTCTACCTCAAGGCGGTCTGGCTGCGCGTGCTGTAGCCCCCTCCACCCGGGAAGCGCAGTTACGCCGTGTTCACCCCACCCGCCACGCGCGTGATGGCTCGCTGGGCAAGCTGACCGATGACGATCACCACTACGATCGAAAGCCCCAGTCCCGTGAACCAGAGCCAGCGCGGCACCGCGGTGGCCTCGCCGATCGCAATCTCGCGCAGTCCTGCGGCGATGAATACGGCCGCACCGGTGCGTGGCGCCATGCCGATGAGTGTACCGAGTGCGTAGACGAGCGGCGGAACCCGGGTCGCTGCCATCAGCAGGTTGGTGAATGCGAACGGCGAGTTTGGCGGCAACCGCATCAGGATCACGATGCCGAGCGTTTTCCAGAAGCCACCTGCAAGCAGGGCCTGGTAAACAGCCAGCCACTTCGGCCGCTCACGCACAATCTCCAGCACACGGTCCCCCGTCATCCGTTGCGCTACGATGTAGCCCAGCAGCCCCCCACCGACGAAACCGGCCATTGCGGCTGGAAAGCCCACGACAAAGCCGAAGGCCCAGCCACCGAGCACGGCCTGGGAGTAAGTCGGCAGCAGCGCCAGCCCTGCAAATAGGGCGAAACCGAGGATGTAGAACAGGATTCCCCATTCCTGGTGCCCGCGGAGCCACTGGCCCACGGGTTCCAGCGTCAGCAATAGCACGATCCCGCCGATTGCGGGCATGGTTGCCGCAACGACGGCCAGCGGGCCGGCCGGGCCGAGCCGGCGCAAGACGGTGCGCCAACTCAAAGGTACGGGGCACTCAGCCACGTATCCAACCGGGGCCGACGACGTCGCCTCTGCGTTCCTCTGGGAGTCAACCATGTTGGCGAATGATAGTCGGCTCGCAGGCCAGTCGCCCACCGAATCTGACACGGTGGCGGGACTGGTGCGGTGACCGGGTTACGGACTACCATGGTCACCCAGTGAGTTCTGCACCACTGTACCGTGCCCCGCTGCCCCCCCACGCCAGTTAGCCGTGGAGTCGGCCGTAACACCGCCCCGACAGGAGTCTCAAAATGAAACGTATCATTCCACTGATTTTACTCCCCTTCCTGCTGCCCGGCTGTACTTCAAGCACCCCGTCGTGGCAGGCCCTACACGAAGTTGCGCCGGAGGGCCGTGTTGCCAATACCGGTGCGTACATCGTCCGCAACCGTGAGCAGATGGAGTGGGAACGCCCGCCGTTTCAGTACCACGAGCGCGTCGCCACGGGGCGTAAGCACGCGAAGGTCGTCGTGCTGATCTACAACCCAATTCTCGAGAGCGAGGGCGGCAAGAGTCTGATCGAGCACCTGAATGCCAACGATCCTCGCGAGTATTCATACATCCTCGCCAACGTGATTCGTGAGGCGAGCTGGGGCTACATCAACTACGACATCGTGGACATCATCGAGGTCGACAATTACCCGAAGAAAGTCGACGGCTTCCGCTACACGGACGAGACCTTCATGGAAGTCCGCCGGACACAGCAATGGCAGCCGGCCACCAGCTCGTACCGGTTGATGTTCGAGGAGAACGGATTGCTCGAGCGCTTCCAGCAGGAAGGCATCACGGAGTTGTGGGTCTGGGGCGCCAGCGGGATGCACTTCGACGAGTTTGCCGGTTTCATTCCGAATCGCTACGCCCGCTTTGGTCCGACCGACAATCCTTGGCTCTACCGCCCGTACGACATCCCGCCGGAGCTGGGGCGTACCACCTGGGTCATGGGGTTCAATTACGAGGTGGGGGCTGACAACATGATCCACAGCTATGTGCACCGGATCGAGAGCCAGGCGCTGCTGGCGGTGTCCGACGGGATCTGGGATACGCACGGCCGGCGGGACCCATGGAACGTGTTCTCCTGGCTGGAGATGGACCACGTGGGCACGCCGTCACACGTCGGGAACTGCCACGTGCCGCCAAACGGACAATCGGGCTACGACTATAACAACAAGCGCCGGACTCTTTCCTGGGCCGACAACTGGACGCGCTACCCCGATGTGCGGGGCGCGCCGCGCCTGGTATCTGCGGACGAGTGGGGCAACAACCAGTTCGGGTATATGAAGTGGATCTGCGAGCGTGTGCCCAAGTTCCCGGGGTCTACGGAGTACGGGTACAACAACTGGTGGGTCTACATCGCGAACACGGATGAGGATCTGCCGGAGCTCGAACTGCAGGACCTGACACGCTTCGTGTTGCCGGAAGACATGCCCCCGCCCGGGCCGAGGCCGTAAGGCGTAAGCAGGTGAGACGAATCCTCACCTCCGGGGGGGAGCGCGGGGGGGGAGCGCGGGGCGGGCGCCCGGTGTAAGACCATTACGCTACGCGCGTGCTGCGGCAGTTGGAGTACGCCCGTGTGCGATGGCGCCGGTGATCACCGCCCGCAACTCCGCCAGGAACCGGTCACGCGAGAACCGCTGCGCATACGTGTGCATCGCCACTGGGTTGAAACGCATTCGTGCGCAGCGTTCCACGGCTTCGACCAGTGCATCTGTCGTCTGCTCCATGAACCATACACCCGACTCACCGGGCACAACGGTCTCGGTCGCCCCCCCCACACCATATGCCACGACCGGGCAACCATGTGCGATTGCCTCGACCGGCACAATGCCGAAGTCTTCCTCGCCCGGAAAGAGCAGCGCCGCCGCACGTCGTAGCGCCGCTGCGATCTCCTCCCGCCCGCACCAGCCCCGCAGCTCCACATGCGGAGCATGATGCAGATCCAGCGCGCGCACATCCGGCCCCTCGCCAATCACGACGAGCTTGCGGCCCAGCTTGCGGGCTGCCGCTACCGCCAGGTCAAGCCGCTTGTACCGCGTGTGATAACCGACACACAGCAGCTCCTCAGACCGCGGCCCGGTAGCGGGAGACTCCGGCAGGTCAACCGGCGGATGAACCACGACCGCCTCGCGCTCGTAGTGCCGCCGGATGCGTTCGGCAACATGGCGCGAATTGGCGATGAAAACGTCCACCCGGTCCGCAGCCGCACGATCTGCGCGCCGCAGGCGAATGCCGAGCGGGCCCCACAGCGGGCGTAGCGGCATTGGCAATGTCCGGCCGTAGTCTTTCGCCAGGTCCCAGACGTAGCGCATCGGCGAGTGGCAGTAGCAGACGACAACGCTGGCAGGAGCGGGTGTCATGGCCTTCGCGATCGCAGCGTCCGAACAAAGCACGAGGTCGACGGGTGGCAGGTGGATGCTGCGGGCGGCGGCTGGCAGTAGCGGGAGGAGTTTGGGATAGTGCCGCGCTGCGCCGGGGATGCGTTGGAGCCAGGAGGTGTGGATTGGGTGCCGCTCCAGCGGAGAACCCGCCATCCCGACCATGTCGTGCACAAGCGTATAGATAGGCGCTCCGGGTACCAGGTCCGCGCAGGCCTCGAGCACTTTCTCGCCACCCCGCACGCGCACGAGCCAGTGGTGCGTGAGTACGGCCGTCATATCAAGCGGGGATTCGGTCAATCACAACTCCCTTAGGCACGGCGGGGGTGGCAGAATCTCCGTTTCTCGTGGACTACGACCGACCGAAGCCTGAGCATACACTACCCGAGGACGCCCGGAGAGACGATGCCGGCTGGCACTCGGATGGAGGGCAGGGCATGGGACCGCTGCTTCGCGATAACATCGCTGCCGTGGTGCTGGTCGTAATGCTGGTGCCGGCCGGCTGCCGGCGCGCGGTAGACAACGCGTCCGGCGGTGCGCAGGCCGGCAATGCCCCGGTGCTGACACTGATTTCTCCGGAGGCGCTGAAATGGACGCGCGACGAGGCGGTGGCCGCCCTACCCGATCCTGCGACCATGCTCAGCGCTGCCGTGCGGCTCGTGCAGTTGGCCGAGCTCGATACACTGCTCGTGCCCGGTACCCTGGATGATCAGCATGTGCGTCGCCTTTCTGCCGTAAGACTGTTTGAGGAGCGCTGGGTGCTTGGTTTGTTGAGCCGCTCGGCCGATGACGTACTCAGGGCGGCGGTGTTGATCGATGCGGACGGCACAGTGCAGCCGATCGCGCTGGGCCCCGCTGAGGAACTGCTGCAATTCCACCTCGCACCCGACCCGGACATCTTCCCGCATGTGGCCGTACTCCCGGAGTATGTACTGATCGTTCCAGCGAAAGGTGAAGTAATCGAAGCGATCGTACTGGAGAGCGGCGCGCCGGCACATTTCGCATTGCAGCGCCGCGGGAGGGTGCGTTACATGGCGTTGCAGGTTGAGTCCAGGGAGGTCGCACGCTATCGCTGGGATGCGTGGGAACAGATGTTTCTAGGCCCGGCGCGCGACAAGCTTCCGGACCCCCCAGGTGGGGAATTCAATATCGACCTTGAACTCAGCCACGCCCTCGTGCCCGTAGGTGGCATTGTGCCTGAGCGACAGGACAACACGCCACAACACGATGCGGATGAAGAGGATGAGGAGCCCGGTGCTCCGGCCCCACGACAGCCCTTTGGGCCGGTTTAGGCACGCGTCGTCGTGGGCCATCCGTTTCCGGATTTCAAGACGGCCTTGCCAGGTCCGGTCGGTAGGCGGGATCATCCTACCGGAGACAGCGTTGAGGATTCACCGTGCCCACCCGCAAGAGCAAGCCCCCGCCTGCCGCGCCCCGCGCTGCTAGAACTGCATCCACTGGAAAGCGTGAGTCCGCTGCCGCGCGGCGCGCCCGCGCAGTACGCATTCTCGCTGGCTTGCAGGACGCTTACCCGCAGGCCGATTGCGCCTTGCGCCACAGCAGCGCCCTCGAACTGCTCGTCGCCACGATCCTTTCCGCGCAATGCACGGACGACCGCGTCAATCAGGTCACCCCGCAACTCTTTGCGCGCTTCCCCGATGTCGCCGCTCTGGCAGATGCTCCGCAGGATGCGCTTGAGCAGGTCATCCGTTCCACCGGCTTCTTCCGCAATAAGGCGAAAAACCTTCGCGGGATGGCAACCCTGGTGCGCAGCGAGTATGGGGGTGTGGTGCCTGATCGCATGGAGGATCTGCTGCGGCTACCCGGAGTGGCACGCAAGACAGCAAATTGTGTGCTGGGAACCTGGTTCGGGCGCAACGTCGGTGTGGTGGTCGACACTCACGTCGGCCGGCTTGCAGTACGACTTAACCTCGCCCCCTCCGCCCGGGACGACAAGGACGCCGAAAAGATTGAACACGATCTGATGGCGCTGTTTCCACAGGAGACCTGGACCTGGCTTTCCCACGCCCTGATCGCTCATGGTCGCCGCATCTGCTCGGCCCGTAAACCACACTGCCAGGTTTGCCCACTGGCGGCCGACTGCCCTTCAGCAGGGTGTTTCAATTCCGGGCGCGAACCCGTCTAACAAGCAATTGAGCATGCTGCGATTCCGCTAATCACAGCCCACAAGCGTTAGAATCGTGTGAACGCGCAAGATTCTTTTCTGCCGGCTGGCCGAAGTGGCTATTGTATACGATGGAAGAAGTAGCCGCTTCGGCACTTCGCCGACGGGTCACCGCATACTCAATGGACGGGAACTGAGGCACGGCACGCATGGCCACCCTCAAGACGGTCATTCACGCCCACACCGATTACTCGTTCGACTCGAACACCCCGCCAGCAGCGCTGGTGGCGGCGGCGCGGGCTCAGGGCGTGGATTGCGTCGCCATTACGGATCATGACGAGATCGCAGGCGCTTTGGCCGTACGCGCTCTTGGGGGCGTGCGTGTCATCGTCGGAGAGGAAGTTTCCTCCCAGGATGGGCATATTATCGGCCTTTTTTTGCAGGAGCGGATCCCGCCGGGCCTGTCGGCCGAAGAAACCTGTGCCCGCATCCATGACCAGGGCGGACTGGTACTCGCACCGCATCCGTTCTCCATCCTCTGTGAGGGGAGTCTCGGTCCCGCCATGGAACGATTGCTGCCGTGGCTTCATGCGGTCGAAGTGAACAACGCCCAGAATCTGCTGCCGTGGGAAGAGCAACGCGCCCGACGCTTCGCAGCGCGTCACGGGCTCGTTTCGTTCGTCGGCGCGGATACACACATTCGTGGATACCTCGCCGCGTGCTACCAGCTCGTACGCGAATTCGACGGTCCGGCGGACTTCCTGCGCGCATTGCAGGATGCCCGCTTGCGACCCGGCCGCTTTGGTCCCTCGTACTTCGCCGCCATGGGTGCCCGACACGTCTGGGACAAATTTGCCGGCCGACCGCTGCCGGGCTTCGCGTTGAACACGCCGGAGCGCAGTTTCCCACCGTCGTACACGATCCGGCCACCGACCCCGGTCGCGCCATAATCCGAACAATCTGATGCGCCCAGCGCCCGTGTTGACCGTGCAGGGAAGATTGTAGCTGGGGACTTAGAGTGTACGGTCGACGCTCAACCAAACCGCTTCCGTCAGAGGCCATCACATGCGTCAACCCCGTATCCGCGAGCTGAACTCGAACAGGTGGGAGTGACGATCATCTGGGTGGCGACCATGGCTGGCAAGGCCGTCGCACCCCGGCTATGGTTATGTGAGAACTCAAGTGAGATCCTGTCCGGTGACTTCGCGCATCAGGGCACTTAGCTTCGGCCGCGACGGATAAACCAGCGCCAACAACAGCAAAGCGTACACACTTCCAACCAGCAACGGCCACTGGCCCGTGAGATACAACCCGACCGCACCGAACAGGGCAGCGCCTTCGGCCAGGGCCGCCACAATGATCGTCATCTGCACAAAAGCGCGGCTCACGAAGATGTCCGCATCCTCCGGTCGGGGGGGGTGCCCGGCCCAGCGCCGCCGCAGCCGCTGCACGGTCGCGCGCTGTGCCACGATGCGCAGCGCAGGCACACCCACAAGCAACGCCGCCAGGAGCACGTAGAACACGATCGCGAGCTGTGGATTTGAGGGCTCGTCTCCGCGCGTCGCAAGATAAGCAAAGAGCCCCGTGAGGATCACCACGCCGCTGCACATGGCCATCACAGCGCTCTGTCCCACCCGCAGTTGTCTCGCGGCCTGTTCGGACAACATCTGCATGTCTCCCTGGTTGATACCTTGGACGCCGTTCCCAGCCGGTGCCATTTCGACCCGACGAATTCCAGCCCGCCCCGGCCCGAACACCCGCACACACCTAGCGCCGCGGCCGCGTAAGCCAAAGGCCGCCGAGCAGTACGCCGAAGAACGCCGTCGTACCGACCATTACCGCTTGCTGTGGGCGCTGCGGCTCCCGTGACGCCACCACGATCGGTCCGACCGCCACTCGCTCAGGCGGCTGCTGCTGAGCGCGCAATTCGTTGATTTCGCCTTCGAGTTCGGCACTGCGCTGGCGCAACCAGGCGAGCTCCTCGTCACGCTGCGTGAGGGCCACCTCGGCAGCACCACGCCGCCGCATAGTCTCCTCCAGCACTCGTAACTGCTTCAGGCCCGCGAGCATTTCACCGGCAATAGTCTCGCGCTCGCGCTCAAGTTCACGCACCGCCACCCGCGTCGCCTCCAGCCGGTCCGCATGGCTGCGTCGCGCCCCCTCATCCGCAAACGCCTGCAACTGCTGCCGGACTGCTTCTTCGCGATTGGCGAGACGGGTTCGCAAACCGCGCACCTTGCGATCCACCGCGTCAAGGTCAATGTTCGTCGCCAATGAAGTGCGGGTCACTGCGGCCGTGACGGTATCCACTACCCCCACCAGTGCCGTGTGTTCCCCGCGCAAGAGAGCTGAAACCACGACTTCGCGCGTGCTCCCCTCACCGGCGGCCAACGCCTCGAGGCGTTGGCCCAACTCGTTGATGAGCGTGCGCAGGGCATCGCCGAAGCGCCGCGCTTCGTCCGAGGCCTTTGCCTGCGCCGCGAGCAGCGGCTCAGGATTCACGCGCACGTCGAGCTGCTGCACACCGCGCGCCTCCGATTGCCACTGCTCCGGAAAACCGGTCCACGCCGCCAGGGCCGCCTCGACCAGCACCGAGCAATCTTCGATACCCGCCGCGACGTCGGCCGGCGGAGCCAGTTCCCGCTGCTCATCGAGCGTCGCCGCAAAACTTTGCAACGCACGCCGTGCTTCGCGCGCTGGATCAACCAGCATCAACATGGCCACGACCAGCTCGGTGCGATACTGCTGCGCCACCGCCCGCTGTTCCGTCCAGTCTTCCTGGTACAGCGCATCACCGGCCAACGCCGCCACCAATTCTTCCGTGGCGACCGTGCCGCGCGGCACGTCGCCCGCCACGAGCGCCGCCAGGTCCGCGCGATCGCTCGCCAGGCGCTCCGAGATCTGTGCGTAGCGCGCTTCCAGTTCATCAACCTGCGCCGTGACCGCTTCGCGTTCGATCCGCGGTAGATCTTCACCCAGTGTGGCAACGAGTTGGGCTCGGGCCTGTTCTCCGGCTGCCAGCGCGGCACCAAGCCGTTCGTACCGCTGCACGAGATCCGCCAGCGCGGGATCCAATCCGACCGGACCGCGTAACAGGCGCTCCGTGAAAGCCCCGGTGGCACCTTGCAGCAGGTCCCGCACTTCGGCTGCACCCCGACCGGAAAGCTGCAAACGCACCATGGCCGGACCCCCAAACGTTGCCCGTACACGGCCCTGTCGTACCGCTTCCGCCCAGGACACTGCGCGTACCGCGTCGAATTGCAGGAGGCCCGTGTCCTCCAGGGCGGCACACCATTCGGCCTGGGTTTGCGCGGTGGCCGCCGGCCCCCCGGCGACCTCGATTTCCACCGCGCCGCCGAACTCCAGTGGCCGACCCCACTGCCACGTCGCCCCAACGCAGAGTGCCGCAAGCACAGCCACCACCGCACACCGGCGGAGCCGTTGCCACGGCGTCCAACCGGTCCCAGACCGTCCCGGGGTTCCGGACGCCGCAGCGCGGGCCGTCTCTGCCATGCGCCGGGTGAGAGCCACCTCGCGCTGGGCCAGTTCCTGTTCCCTCTCAACCAGGGCGAGTGCCTGCTCTTCGCTCGCCGATGACTGTGCCACGCCCGCTTCAAGCGCCCTCCGCTCAACCTCCAGCGTGAGCACCGCCTGCCGTACTTCGGCTTCGCGAGCGTCCAGTTCATCACGCCGCGCCAGGGCGGCCGCGTGCTCCTGCCGGGCGCCCTCCTCCAGCAAGCGGGCCTGCCGGGCAGATGACTGCGCTTCGAGCTGCACGGCCTGGGTATGTGCCTGCGCTTCCGCGAGACGATCTTTGTCGACCGCGAGCGCCGCCGTACGTTCAAGCAGGTCTGCCTCGCGTTCCGCGAGCGCGCGGTCGCGGTCACGGATGTCGGTTTCGCGGGCGGCCAGCTCGTGCTGTCGCGACTCCATCTCCTGGGCCTGCTTCGCAAGGTTCCGCCGCTGACTCCGGGTAGCTTCAACCCGCTGGCCGAGTTGCGCCTCCAGGGTGGTGAGGTGCTGCGCACGTTGCTGTAACTCGGTAGCGAGGCGCTGGTGCTCCGCCACGTGCTGCGCTCGTGTCGATTCCAGAGCCGCCGCTGCCTCGCTGCGAGCCGCCTCCCAGGCCGACCGCTCGGCCGCCAAGGTCGTTTGCGCCTGCTCAAGATCCTCGATCCGTTGTTGCACCTGGCGGCGTTCGCGCTCCAGCTCGTACCGGACGCGCTCCACCGTACGGTCACCCTCGATCTGGTGTGCGGTCAATTCCCGTTCAAAAGCCAGCTTCCGCGCCCGCAACTCCTCGTCAAAAGCAGCGCGCTCCCCCTCGATTTCGGCCCAGGCCCGTGTGCGTTCTGCTTCGAGTTCGGCTTCGGCCGCCTGGCGACTTTGCTCAAGCTCCCGCGCCAAGCGGGCCTTATGCAGCTCGTGCTCGCGCTCCAGCCCGGCGCGCTGTTGCGCGGTTTCATCCGCGAGCGCGTTCTGTGCCGTACGCTGGGCCTGGGCCAGGACCTGCTGCTGCGCTGCGAGGATGCGCTCCAACTCGGCCTCGCGCGCGATCAGCGCTCTCCGTTCCCGATCGATCTGCTTCTGCTCGCCTGCGATGCGGCTGCGTTCGGACTCCAGCGATTCCGTCGTGGCTTCGAGCTGCCGCCACTCGCCCGCGATCCGTCCACGTTCCTCGTCCAGTGCCTGCGTGGCTCCCTCCAACTGGTCCCACTCGCGCGATATCTGCGTCCGCTCCTCGCCCAAGTGCCGCGCAATGCTTCCAGCTTGGCCCGCTGCTCATCCAGCGTAGCCAATGCAGCAATCGCAGAGCCGCTGCCCCCCGCCCCGGCGACGTGCTGAGACCTTAATTGCTCCCATTCACCCTGCCGCGCTTCGAGGGACCGCTCCGCATCCTGTAACCGCGTGACGCGGGCCTGCAGGCGGCCTTGTTGTTCGGCAATCGCCTGGCGGGCGGCCTGCAAGTCCGCGTGGGCCTGCTCAAGCCGTTCCCGCAACTCCTGCTGCCGCCGGCGCACCTTCTGGAGCCGACGCCGCAAGATTCCGCGATGCCGCTCGCGCCAGGTCTGCACTTCCTGCGCCTGCTGGCGAGTCCGCTGCGACTGCCGGGCAAGATCGGCACGCTGCTGCTCGAGTTCGATCTGCCGCGCCCGCAACCGCTCCGCGAATTGCGTGATCTGCTGCCGCCGGGCAGAGACTTCCAGGGCCTGCGCGTTCAATTCTGTTGCTTGCTGCCCGAGGCGCGCGCGGATGTCCTCGAGTTCCTCCGCGGCCGCGGTCGCCGCGGCGTGCTTCAGATCCTGAAACTGACGCGAGACATCCTGCTCGCGCCGGCGCAGCTCCAGTTCCTTGGCCGAAATCGCGGCCAGGTTCTCGCGAATTTCCCGCACGAGATCATCGACGTGAGATTCCCCCCGGCGATCCATTTCGGCGCCGAGGGGCGCAATTCCACCCGGCAGATCGTCCGACGTTCGACGCTGGTTTTCCCGTGGCGTCATCATACTCACGAAATCGTGTCTGCCAGGCACCCGGCGGCACAGCGCGCGCTGTCCGTGGCCCCGTCGCATGGCTGCATTCTAATGCCTGTATCGGCCATGCGTGCCACTAAGCTGGATTTCCCGGACCCGTCTGCCGCTCGCAACCGCCGCTAGACCAAGCGGGCCAACTGCTGCACCGTTGCCCGCAAATCCTTCGCCGGTTCCGCGTCAACGATGCGCGGGACACCCGTCATCGGGTCAATAAAGCGGGCACACGCCGCGTGCATGCTCAGGCGGGCAATCAACGGCCGCTCATCCCGCCGCCGATTGGCCCGGTAATCGGCCTTGAGGTGTGAAAGAAACACGGCTTCTCCGCCCCCGTACAACGGATCGACGGCCAGTGGAAAACCGGCCTGCTGTAAATGTACCCGCAAATTCGTGGGGTGATCCGGTTCCGTAACACAACGGAGCAACGTATGACCCCGCAGACGCGTTTCGATCCGATAATGCGTCACGGCCGTGCTTTTTCGCCCCCGTGCGGGGCGCAGGCGCTGCGTGCGACGGTCGAATCCGACCGGACAGTTCGCCACTCCATCACCCGGCACGTAGCCCACGACAAGCACCAGGTATTCACGCTGTGGCGGCGGGTCTTGGGCCAGGAAGGCCTCGCGCACAGCCGGTGTTCGCGCGAAGGCCACGACCCCGCTGGCATCACGGTCCAACCGCAGGGCGACCTGCCAAGCCGGCGGCGCTGTCCAACCGGCGCGCTCCAGCACAGCGCGCCACTCCGCTTCATCCCCGTCCGCGGTGAGACCCGGCGGCTTGTCCAGCAGCGCAATATCACCTGCGAGGGCCAGCAACGTGGGTAGTCTTAGACTCATGGCGCCCCCAGGGCGCGCGGCCGCGGCACCAA
Source organism: Phycisphaerales bacterium (assembly GCA_016716475.1). Classification (NCBI taxonomy): domain Bacteria; kingdom Pseudomonadati; phylum Planctomycetota; class Phycisphaerae; order Phycisphaerales; species Phycisphaerales bacterium. The sequence goes on along the minus strand of JADJWG010000002.1, from coordinate 684,635 downwards.
CCGCACCTGGACCGTGCGCTGCCCCACAATCGACACCCCCCGCGGCGTGACGAACACGACATCCAGCGTACGACCGATCTCCTCGGCCGCGGCTCCCGGAGGCGGCATGAGACTGCTGTCCACCAGCACGAAAGCGCGTATGTCCAGTGCCCCCGGGGCGTCGAGCACGGCCTGGTCGGCTTGCACTTCGACCTCCACCCGCCACTCGTTGAGATCGGTTCGCTGTACCGTGTACCGGTCAGCCACTTCAGGGTCGACATACAGGCGTACACCAACGTTGGGTACCGTGCGCGCCAGCGCCAACACCCGCACGTTCACCTGCACACGTTCCGGCAGGATACGGGCAGAACCCACCAGGCCGGATGGCGCCACGACACTGACACCCTCGAACTGCCGCACGTCACCCGGCGCCAAGCCCTCCAACTCGCGCCGCAGCAACGCCACGACGTGGCCCTGGCCCTGCAACCGCGCAGCATCTTCACGACGCACATTAACCTGCACCTGCGCCGGATCGACTCGCTCCACCGCCACACGCACTGCGCCCCCTTCAGTCCGCACTTCGACCGGCATGGGGATCGTGATGCGCTCGTGGACATGGAACCGCAACTCGGACAGCGAGAACTCAACCGGGGTGATTCCCCGCTCGCGGATTTCCGGACTCTCCGCGATCATCCGCTGCAAACGGCGCTCCCGCGCGCTGAGCACGTATGGTTCTGCGCGCGGTACGAAATCTTCGGGCAGGTTCCAGGTCACCGTCAGCGGTTCGGCCGAGTAGGTGTCGCGCAGCCGCTTGATGGCTCGTCCTGGTCCGCTGAAGCTGGCCTCGAAGGTCAAGGGCACATTGTCCATGACCACTTCCCGTCCGGCAGGCGGACGCACATCGAGCCGAATCCGACAGCCGTCGGTCGCGTAAGTCGCCTGATCTGCGACGTACCACACGATCACCGTGATGGGAACCACTACCAGCACACGCCGCAGCGCACGCCATACCTGCGAGAGCTGCTCGTTCATCGAAGCCCCACCGAGTTCACCCTGGAAGAAGCGACCCGCCAGCCGTCGCTCGAGTTCGTCCGACAGATCGTCGAGCGACAGGTAGCGCGTCAGCTTCCCATTGTCGGCAAGTGAAATGACGCCTGTCTCCTCCGACACCACGAGCACCAGCGCATCCGTCTCGTAGCTCATGCCGAGTGCCGCCAGATGCCGGCTGCCCAGCGCGATGTCGACCTCGTCACTATCAGCCGCGGGAAACTGGCAATTCGCGGCCAGGACCCGGTTGCCGCGCACGATCACGCCCAGGTCGTGCAGCGGATTGTTCGGAAAGAAGATCGTGTTGAGGAGGTTTGCAGACACCTCACCACGGATCATCGTGCCGTTCTCGGCCCAGCCCGACAGGTCGACCCCCCGCTGAATCGCAATCAAGGCGCCGTATTTGTTCCGCGACAGGAAACCGGCCGACTTCACCAGCGCGGACACGACCTGCGATTGCACCCCACGGCGCCGCCGCAGGCGCACATCGCCCACCCGAATGACTGCTCGTCGTAATTCCGGCTGGAAGACCACCAGAGCGATGAACGCCAGGGCATAGAGCACGTAACGATACAGGAGCGCGAGACGGTCCCATTCGAATCGCACTGCCAGGATACGCACCAGGAGCGTGGCCACCAGCAGGATCAGGATGACGCCGCGCAACGGCCGTGTGCCGCGTGTCCCCTGCAATACGCCGGCACACCAGTTGACGCACAGTCCGATCAGGACCAGTTCGATGAGCACGGCCCAAAGGTCCGGGCCGCTGCTCGGCAGTACGTTCAAGATTTCCCACATGTGCGGCACAGTATAGAATCCGGGCGCGTTCCGCACTATGGGTACGCGGTGAACACCGGGACGCCTGCGGAGTGGCATCGTGGAGGTATCCCGGCAAGAGCTGGACGGCCTGCGTCACAACGTGGACCGGGTTCGCGCGGCGATCGCGGCCGCCGCCGGACGCGCCGGACGGGATCCGGCTGCGGTAACCCTCATCGCGGTCACCAAGTACGTCGCACCGGCGCTCTGTCGTGCGCTGCTCGATCTTGGTGTCACCGACCTCGGCGAAAGTCGCCCGCAGCAATTGGTCGCCCGGGCGGCCGAGCTGGCATCCGCCGGGGGGGCGACGCCCCGCCCCCGCTGGCACCTCGTCGGGCACTTACAGCGAAACAAGGCCCGCCTTGTCGTGCCGCACCTGCACCGGCTGCACTCGCTGGACAATCCGCGCCTTGCGGGCGTCCTTGATGCCGCTGCGTCCGCCGCGGGCAGTGTGGTCGGTGTACTGATCGAGGTGAACGTGGCCGGCGAGGCCAACAAGGACGGGGTCACGCCGGAGGCCGCAGCCGGACTCGCGCTGGAGGTGACCCGCCACCCTCATTTGCGCCTGTGCGGCCTGATGGCGATGGCACCCTATGACGAGGACCCGGAGGCATCCCGGCCGCATTTCACCCGGCTGCGCGCCCTCCGGGACGAATTGCGTCCGCAGTTGATCGCCCCCCACCACTGCGAGGAGTTGTCGATGGGAATGAGCCAGGACTTCACCGTAGCCATCGAAGAGGGTGCCACGCACATCCGTGTCGGGGCCACACTGTTCGAGGGTCTGCCGACCACGGATCCACGCTGAACGGCCCCCCGAACAGGCGGCGCGCCCCGGAGCGGTTGCACGCATGTTGGAACTGGACCCCTTTGCCGTCTTCCGCACAGCTCTGTTTGTTGCACTCACCCTGTATTACGCGATCACCATGGGTGTGATGTGCTTCCCGGGCGTGCGACTGCTCCTTGGCCACGACCCCCGTACGCGGCTGGTGAGGGCCTATTTGTCGTACCAACTCCTGACGGTCCGTGTGCGCCCCCTTGCGAGCGAGCTGTTCCAGATCCTGGTGTGGACGGCCGTATTGTTCCTGCTGTATGGAATGCACTTGTGGCAATGAACGATCCAAATTCCGGAATCCCCGACCCGGGTCCGCCTGCGCAGCAACCGCCCCGCGGCGATCCACCCCCCCCACCAACCCCGGATCCGGAGCGCGCCGCGACCTCCGACTCGGGCGACCAACCCTTGCGTGGCCTGCTGCGCGGGGTACTGGGTGGCGTCCGTCAAATGGGGCGCGACATGGCGTCTGTGGTGCTCGGGCGTATCCGCGAAGCCGAGACGCACACGCCTGAGGACGACGCCATTGTGGAAGACCCCCTCGCACCGGAGAAACGCCGGCGCGTCGGCATGCTGCACAGCGTCGCAGAGCAGTTGCGCGGGGCCGCCGACACCTACGTGGCAGCGAAGCTCGACGAGATCGAGGCCCGGGTCGATGTCAAGCTCGACCACATCGAGCAGCGCATTGACCGCAAGATCCTCGAGTTACACGAGCAACTCACCCAGCTTCGCGATGCCGAGCTCCGCCACCGCCTGCGACTGCTTAAGATTACGCTCGTCTTCACCGTCCTTGTCGCCGCGCTTTCGCTGGTGTACAAATGGGCTTCAAACTTGTGGTTCGCTTCCTAGCGCCGCGCTGCGGCGCAACGGAGGATTTCAGGAGTTGCACCCATGCCGATGCGCCGCCTAGATGAGCGGGCCCGAGCGGTCATTGCGCTCGCCAACGAAATTGCACACGAGTATGAGCTCGAGTATGTCGGCACGGAACACCTGCTGATCGCGCTCGTTCGTCACGGCGACAACGCCGCAGCGCTGGTGCTGCGTAAACTCGGCGCCGACGAACCCCGCCTGCGTGCTACGATCGAAGACCTCTACCAGCGTGCCAAGGAGGACACCTGGGTCTTTGGCCGCCTGCCGGGCAGCCCACACTATCGCAATGTCATCGAGCGCGCGATGGAGATCGCCGACCAGCTTGATTCACGCGAGATCGGCGCCGAACACCTGCTGCTGGGCCTGTTCCATGACCAGGAAAGTACGGCGCAGCGCACCCTCAGCGCCCTCGGCATCACCGTGAAACGCTGCCGCGAAGAAATTCTCCGGCACTTCTCCGCGGCAACCGAGTAGCGGCCCAGCGGGCGGCGGGAGCCCCCCTCAGCGCACCAGACTCTCCCCTTCAACACAGACCATGGCCGGGCCCCACCCCCGGCTCCATTCGAACACTCGCTGAATGCTCCGGCTCCCGCGTTGAAGGGCGACTTCGCACCGGATCAGGATCGCGCCATCGGCCTGCACGACCCGTTCAAGCCGCAGCTTGCCGGTATAGTGAGACGGCAGCAGTTCGATGAGCGGTAATTCCTGCGAGTGCCAATCCCCCCGCCGAACCTCCGTCCAACTGCGCGCGCTCTCCGCCGCCCGCCACAGCCAGGTGACCTCATCCGCCTGCCGCTCCACGCTCGACAAGTGCAGCGTATGGCGCGCGAGCACCGCGACCGCCAGCATAATCATCACCATGAACGTAATCACGGGCACCACGGCGATGCCGCGGCGCTGAGAACTCCGGCTCATGGCAGCACCTCCGCGGTGCGCGTCGGCAATGCGAATGCGAGCGGCACCACGCGCGCCGGGACCGGATCGCGACCCGGCCGCGCTACCGTTACCACATGCAGGACCAACACGGTGCCCGCAGATCCCGATTCTGAATCCCACGCGAAGCTGAGGTTCTTCGCCTGCCAGATCCCACGCTCTTCCCCCGCGACCAGGCGCCGCACGGCATCGGGCGTGAACTCGTACCGCACCGCGGGTGAATCAGGAGCCCCGGTGTTGATGTCCAGGCGGTCGTCGGCGAACCGCGCGTCCGCCGCCTGCCAGAGATCGCGGTGCAGCCGTTCCGCCAAGTGCGTCGTGACGCTGATGCGGGTGGAATGTTCGCGCGCGCTCCGTTCCATTTGCACGAGCGCCAGGGTCGCACGCCCCAGCACCGCCACCAGGAGCAATCCCATCGCGACCATCGCGATCGCCTCGACAAACAGGAACCCACCACGCGTGTGGCCACGATGATGGTTCATGGTCGGTCCTCCGAGTCGGCTATGTAGACGGCCGACGTCACGCGCGCCAGCAGACGTTCACCCCGTGCCATCGTGGCCGTAATTTCGACCCGTCGGCACCCCTGCCACGGACCTGCGCCGGGCTGTTCGACGCGGCGCAGCGTGATGGACCCCAATCCCACCTCCTGCACCATGCGCTCCGCAGCCGGCAGTTCGCCCCCACACCGGATACGTACGAGTTCCGTCTCCGCCAGCGCCCGCAGCAGGCGCTGAGCATCGGTCAACTGCCGCGCCTGGCGGTAGCTCAGCACAGCAGTCGTGGCGAGTATGATCAGCAAAAGGCAGATGCCGATCGTCACGAACATCTCAGCCATCATGAAGCCACGCGCACCACGCCCCGCCTGGCCGTGTTTGACCACAGCGCTCATTGCACACTCTCCACGGTGGCCTCCAGCAGCGCAATCAGCGGCATGAACAACGCCAGCGCGCAGGCCGCCACCAGCAGCGCACACGCAACCACCAGCACGGGCGACAGCACGCCCGCGATTACCTGCCGCCAGTGAACGCTGAGCCGTTGGTAGTACCCCTGCAACCACTCCAGCCCACTCTCCAGATCACCGCCTTGTTCCGCCTGGACCAGCACCCGCACGAAGGACGCCGGTAAACCTGCTGCGGACGCGGCACTTCGCGGCGGCACGCCCTGCCGCAGACGCTCCGCCCAGACTGCCATGACGGCACCCTGCCGGCCGTAGGCGTCTACGGCAGCGGCCTGCTTGGCGGCGGCATCGAGCGTGTGTCCCGCCCGCAAACCGGCATGCAGCACGGTCAGTTGCCGCGCCAACGTCGCGTACCGCCCCGGAAGCGCAATCCTGCGCAGGGGGCCAAGACCGTATCGCAACAGGTCCGTCGGCGTCGGCATGTACCTACGCAGCTTCTGACGCACGAGGCGTACCACCACTTCCCCCGCGACCAGCAGAAGCACCAGGCCCATGACGAGCGGAGCGACCCCCAGCAACCACCCAACAATCTCGGTCACCCGCTGAGTGATGGTCGGCATTGCAATACCGAAATCCGCACCAATTTCCGCCAGCTTAGGCATGACGAAAACAAATGTGTACGTCAGCGCCGCCGTCAGCACGGCAAGCATCAGGATCGGGTACCACAACGGCAGGGCTCGCCCCTGAATGCGCGCCCGCAGATCGCAACGGGCATCACGGGCCAGCGCCGGCAGGACGGTTCGCAATGATCCGGCGCGCTCCGCGGCTTGCAGTGCGTTCAGGACGCTCGACTCCACCCCGAAACGCCCGCGCTGGAGCGCGTAGGAAAGCGTTGTTCCGGCCTCGAGACTGCGTTGTAAACGGGCATAGCAACCCTGCGCGTCGCCCGCGTTCGACCGCACCCCCAGTGACCGTTCCAAGGGCAGATTACGACCTACAACAATGGCCAGCAGCTCGAGCACTTCCGTCGAGCGCACACGGCGCAGGCGCGCGTTCGCCTGTGCCGAAACATACGCGAGTGCGATCAAGACCACGACGGCCGCCATCAGTAAGTAGGCGATTACCGTTCCCATCAAGATGCCTCTCAGAACCAGGTCAGGCCGCGGAGCAGCTCGGCGACCACCGTCAGGATGACACCCGCCACGCCGAGGAGCGCGACGATCGCAACCCCGAAGATCAACGGTGCAAGCACGATCCGCAGTAACTGCGCGGCCCGCTCGGCCGACTCTTCGTAGTACCGCGCCAGATCCGCCAGCACGCCGGGCAGATCACCCCGCGGACCCGCCACGCGCACCGCCATCACCCAGGTCGGTGGTAACGCCGACTCGCGCTCCGCCGCTGTGGAGAGGTCGATACCCTGCTCCAGTTGGCCGGCCAGCCGTTCGGCCGCACCTCGCAGCGCGCTGCTGCCGCAGGCCGCGCCAGCCGTACGAAGCAGATCGGGCAGCGGTGCCGTACGCAGGGCCGCGAGTGCCCCAACATGCGTAAAACGTGCGAGCGCACTGTTCCGGTACATGCCGCGGATGCCCGGAACGCTGCGCAGCACAGCGTCGCGAACGTGCACCAACGGCCGTAGCGCCAGCAGGATCACGACCAGTACCACCAATGCCAACATGAGGGCGAGTGTGAGATCGACAGCCGACCACATGCGCGCGATTGAAAACACGACCTCCTGGTACACAGATACGCCCCGCCCAATTCCTGATTCGACCATGTCACGGAAAGCCCCCTCGAGCTGCGGCAGCACCGTGCGCATCACGAAGCTGAGAACCGCCCATGTCAACAGCAGTACAGTCAGTGGATACGCCAGCGCCGCCGTGAGTGACTGTCGGAAGGCCGTTGTGCGACGGCTCGCCGCGATCACACTGTAGAGTACGCCTGAAACATCCCCCGTCTGCACCCCTGCACTGACCACCGCGCCGTACCCAGGTGGAAATCGTCGCCGGTGTTTCTCCAGCGCCGTTTCGAGCGATGTGCCCGCGTGCAACTCATCCGCCAGGTCGACAAACAGCCGGCGCAGCCGGCGCGAACCGACATCCTGCGCGAGTTGGCGCAGCCCCTCGTCCAACGGCACGCCGGCGCGCGTCAGCACCGAGAGCTGCTCGTTGAAGAAGGTGAACTCATCCAGCGTGAGCGGCATGAAATACGCCGCGCCCCGCGTGGGCCGGACGGTGTGGACCTGCACACCCAGGCGTTCAAGCGTTGCGGTCGCCTCGGCCGGAGAGTTCGCTTCAATGGTGCCCGTCAGACCACCACCGGCCGAAAACCGTCCCTCGTAGTCGAAGTGTGGCATGCGTACCTCAATTTTCCACGTCGCGCCGCTGCGCGGGAGTGCTCAACAATCAACTACGGCGGGGGGATGGGGGCGTCGCAACGGGAGGAAACAATTCCGCTCTGGCAGGATCGCGAGCCATGCCCTTGGGTTCACGCACATCCGTCGGGCTCCACGGCTCGGCCCTTCAGCACCCCAAGCACGCGCTCCACCTCCACCTTCGTGGTGCGCCCCATCTGCAACAACCGCCCCGCGTCCCCGCGCAACGACGGCGCCGTCGCAAAAGCGGTCGCGAGCATCTCCGCATCACCGCCGGCGAGCAAGGCCGACCGCACGTCGGATGTGACCTCGGCCAGCTCGCCGATCGCCATCCGCCCCGCGTAGCATGAACCGAGACACCCCGTACAACGTCCGTTATCCCGCTCCGTCACCCCCGTGCCGCCACAGGTCCGGCACACCGTGCGCAGCAGCCGCTGGGAAAGCACTGCCGCGACCGTGCTCGTCAACTGGTAGGGAGCTACGCCCATCTCGCGTAGCCGCGTCAGTGCCTCGGCCGGCGATCCGCTGTGCAGCGTGGTCAGCAACAGGTGGCCGGTGAGCGCCGCGTCGATCACGAGGTGGGCGGTTTCCGCATCGCGTACTTCGCCAACCATCAGGATCTCCGGATCCTGCCTCAGCAGACTCCGCAGCGCCGTGGCATAGGTGAGGCCGCGGTGCGGTACCACTTCGATCTGCGTAATGCCCGCGTGCCGAATCTCGACGGGGTCTTCCAGCGTCAGGATGCTCGCCCCTTGGCGCACCTGCGAAAGATGAGCCAACAGTGCGTGCAGAGTCGTGCTCTTTCCGCTACCCGCCGGTCCGCAAACGATCAGCAACCCCTGCGGCAGTTCGAGCAGCGCGCGGAGCCGCACCACGAGTTCCGGCGCATGGCCCAACTCGTCCAGGCCCCGTATTTCCATCGCAGCCGGCAGCAGCCGCAGCACGACACGCTCACCGTGCAACGTCGGAAAAGTCGCCACACGGACATCGCCCGGACACTGCGCCCCGGCGGGAATGGCTCCCTCCTGCGGCACATCAACGCGATAGGTAAGCAGCCCTGCGAGCACCTTCAAGCGGGCGATGACGTTCGGTGTGATCGCAGGCGGCAGCAACTCGACTTCGTGCAGCAGCGCATCCACCCGAAAGCGGACACGCAGTGCACTGGCGCTCGCCGCCGGCTGCGGCTCGAAGTGCACATCGCTCGCACCGGCGCGAAACGCCCGTTCGAGCAGGTCATCCACCAGCGCTACGACCGCATCCATGGTGATGCTCCCGCGCCCGCGCAAGACAAGTACGCCAACCGCGGCCGGCGGTCGCAGCCCCGCCGCCGACAGGCCCACGATACCCCAGGATGACCCCGCCGCAACCGCGTGCCCCCTGCGGTGCTCCCTTCAGCCGCTTACGCGTATACCCCCACCCGCCGCACTTCGTCGAGCAGCCATCGGTAGGTATCCAGGGTCACCCCCGGCGGGATCGAATGGTCGGAGTGGTACATGTAAGCACGCTGCTCCATCCCGGCCTTCATCTTGCTGTGCAGTTCGGCCCGGATCTGCTCCCGGTCGTTCGTGGCCAGTACCGTGACGTCGATGTTGCCCACGAAACCGAGCCGCTGACCGTACTGGGGCGCCAACTCGCGCACATCCATGCTTGCGCGCGATTCGAGCGGATTGATCGCATCCACGCCGGCTTCGATCAGGTCATTCAGGAGCAGCCGAATGTCACCGTCCGAGTGGAAAATCACAGGCATGCCGCGCTGCTTGAACTCTGCAAAGAACCGCGTGTGGCTCGGCTTCGAGAACTGCCGGTAGTGCCGGGGACTCATGAACGGCCCGTTCTTGTAGGCCGTGTCACCGTAGATGAACGCCCCGTCGCACACCATGCCCTCGGCCTCCAGCAGCCGGAACATGTCGATCTCGAATTGTGTGTAGGTCTCAAAGACGTCCTGGATCCACTCCGGCCATTTCAGCATCCCTTTGAGCATGGTCTCGTGCCCAAGCACGTCTTTAACCGACTCGATTACCTCCACCCCGGCAAAGCAGATAAACTTGCCCGCGGCCTTCGCGCGTTGGTAGCGCGGCCAGAACTCCTCCCACCGCACACGGTTGCGCGCTGCCTGCAGGAGCGGCTTGACCTTCCGCCACTTGTCCGGCGTGTCGATGCCGAAGCTGACGTGCTCCGGCGTACCCATCTTGTGCTTCCACCAGCGCATCACGGCTTCGTTGCCGTCGCGCTGCAGAATCCACTCCTCGCTCTCCTCCAGCACTTCGGGCGGCACCATGCGCAGGCGCTGGTCCGGCCAGCCCACCTGCATCAGGTCGAAGTCGAAATACTCCCACAGGGTGAGCCGGTCGTAGTTGTCCGGCCGGGAGGCGTGAATGCCGCAGGCCAGTCGTGGATCGTTGAGCGCGGTGACGTAGGTCTGTTCCGCCTCGGCCCAGTACCAGTCGAACATGGGTACGCGGTCGTGCGGCTGCCGGGCGAGCATCCGCGCAACTCGCTCACACGAAGTCAGCGTAGCGGGCATGGCAACTCCGAAGCCGCACGGCAACACTCCCCCCCACTCGCAGAGGGTGGGTGGGGCGGGCGGGGGGCCAGGCGGCAGCGCTTCAGGCCTATCGAGAGACCAGCTTGCGTGCCAGTTCGGCACCGGTCGCGGCGTCCTTGCCGTAGCCGTTCGCACCGATCTTGTCGGCGTAGTCCTGCGTGATTGGGGCGCCACCGACGAGAACCATGGGGGTCGGTTGCAAATTGGCAGCGCGCAGGGCCTTCACGGCCTCTTCCATCGCCGGCATCGTCGTGGTCAACAACGCGCTGATCGCAACGATATGGGCCTTGTGCTCGCGACAGGCACTCACGAACCGCTCGGCCGGCACGTCGACACCGATGTCGATCACCTCGAAACCGACGCCTTCGAGCATGGTGGATACCAGGTTCTTGCCAATGTCGTGCAGATCGCCCTTGACGGTCCCCACGATCGCAGTGAACTCCGGCTTGATACCCGCCGCAACAAGCAGCGGCTTCAGGACGGCCGTGCCCGCCTTCAGGGTCTCAGCCGAAATCAGTACTTCGGGAACAAAATACTCACCGTCGCGAAAGAGGCGGCCGACTTCTGCCATGCCTTTGAGCAGGCCCTGTTGGAGAACGTCGTTCGGGGCGCTGCCCTCCTGGACGGCTTGCCGGACGAGACCGGGTACAGCATCCTCGTCGCCATCAAGGACGGCCTTCGCGATCTTTTCGAGTAGGGACATCGTTGACTCCAGACGTTCCATTGACGCAACGTCGCGTCGAATATTCGGATGCGTTAGTATATGGCAGGTCCCGTAGGTGGTACAAGGGGCAGGATAAACCGTTTTATCCTGCTCCCGTGAGCTTCTCCCGATAAGCGACCACTGACAGTGTTCTGCGGCCCTTGCTGAAGGTCACCGCCACGCTCATGAGAACATTTTTATCATTTTAGCGGATGAACTCTCGCCCCACCCCACCCCGGCATGGTATCATTCCGAATCCGACGACAATGAAACCTTTTATCCGGAGCCCGCGCCATGGTTCCCACCTCCCGCAACGCTCAAACCCGCACCTATCGCAAGCCCGCGCTCGCGACCGCCGACCTTCTCATGTTCGGACGCTGTCCAGAGCCCGTGCGAACGCGTTCGGGTCTCACTCTTGGCGCCGGCGAGGTGTACCCCGAGATAAATTTCACACTTCCTCCCATGCCGATCACGTCAGAGACCTGGCCCAAGATCCGGGAGATTTATTCGCAGCTCATGGACGCCCTGCTTGGCCGTGCACACGACCTCGCGTTGCCCGGCCTCGTTGTCGAGTTTGAACAGCTTCCGCCCATGACCGCCACGCCCGGATGGGGTGCCGAGTTGACCGAACTACTCGCGACGAAGCTCCGGCAAGCCCAGGAGTCCTTTGGCCTCAAATCCGCGCTGCGCGTTACGATCGTCGATCTGCGTGAGGAGCAAAAGCCCCCGCCGCGTCGCAAGGGTGAACCATGGGACCACATGCGCGCCTCTTTGGAGCAGTGTGCGGCGCGCGGTGCGGACTTCCTATCGATCGAATCCACGGGCGGCAAAGAGGTCCACGACCTCGCCCTCACCCGCGGGGACATTCCCGGGATCATCTTTGCCCTGGGCGTGCTCGCCCCGCGTGATATGAGCTGGCTCTGGGACCAGTTCGTCGAAGTCGGCAATGCCCACAACGTGCTGGCCGGCGGCGACACGGCCTGCGGTTTCGCCAATACCGCCATGCAGCTCGTCGGCCAGAAAATGCTGCCGGATACACTTGCCGCCGTCGTCCGGGCGCTGTCCAGCGTGCGGAGTCTTGTGGCGTACGAGCGCGGCGCCGTGGGACCGTCGAAGGATTGTGCTTACGAGGGTCCGGTGATGAAGGCCATCGCCGGCGTACCGATCAGCATGGAGGGCCGTTCCGCTACTTGCGCACACCTCTCGCCCATCGGCAACATTGCCGGCGCGGCCTGCGACCTTTGGAGCAACGAGTCCGTGGCCGACGTACGACTGCTATCCGGACCGGCTCCGATCGCCTCACTCGAATCGCTCGCTTACGACTGCCGACTTTTCAATGTGGCCCTGCAGCGCGGCACCGAGAAGACCCTGCGGGATCTGCATGTTGAAAGCGATGCTCCGCACAGTGCCCAGGCCGCACTCATGACCCCTGTGGCCACCTTGAAATTGGCCGCCGCGATTACGAGCGAAACCGACCCTTATCGTCGGGCGCTGGCGGCCGGACGCACGGCATTCGCGTTGCTCGACGAGGCCCGCGCCTCGGAAGCACTCCGCATGGATGGGCGCGAGGCCCGCTGGTACGACAAATTGCGGACCGCCTTCGACGCCCTGCCCGAGGATGCCGCGACTCTCCAAGCCCAAATCCAACCGAAGTATGGCGCCCTTTACAGCCCGGAGGCCTACGATCTTTCGGCCTAGAATCTGAGCGGAGACGGGCCGGCGCGGGTGCCGCGCGCTACCGAGGAGCCGTATGCTGCCCCCCCACCACCACAGCCCCAACGCCACCGCCCAGAACGGTGCGCCGCGCCTCGTCCGCTTTGATGAGGTCACCCCCGATCGCGGCCAGATCGCCCGCCTCGTCGGACTGCAACCGGGGCGCGAACGACATCAGCGCTGGTTCGACCTGCTCGACAAGCTGCTGGCGGAACTGCCGCGATTGATGCGCCCACGGGCGGTTTTCCGCGTGGACGACGTCGTCGAACTGAAGCCCGGCCACATCGCCCTGTCAAACGGCGTGGTCTTTCACGGGGCCGTCGGCGCATTCCTCAAACACTCGGTCAAGATCGCCACCTTCATCGTCACCGTCGGCTCCGGGCTAGAAAGACTCAGCCACCGCTGGATGCGTGCCGGCAAGGTCATGCCTGCCACAATCGTCGACGCGATCGCCTCCGAGAGTGCCGAGGCCTGTGCTGAACGGGTACAGACGGAAGTGCAGACCTACGCGCACGCGGTGGGACTCGCGATCACCCCGCGCTACAGCCCCGGCTATTGCGGCATGTCGGTGCGGGAACAGGTGCCCCTTTTCAGATCACTGCCGGCCGCAGAAATCAACGTCCGCCTCAAGCCAAGTTGCCTGATGATCCCGATCAAGTCCGTCTCCGGGCTGATCGGGCTCGGACCGCGCGAGTTGGTCGGTCCGGGCGGCTATCCCTGTGAACGGTGCGACCTGGACGATTGCATGCAGCGCCGGGCGGCGTTCGTGGGGCTTCCGCCGGGTTCGTGCCAGGCACAGGGCGCCATCGGCGACACTTGTCTGCCGTCTCAGTGACCGCGCCACCCGCCCGCGCTCACGATCGGATTCCTCGGCCGCCAGCCGCGGCGACTACGGCCTCGAAAAGCCGTCGGTGCGGCCAGCGGTCGATCAGGTTCTCGGGGTGCCACTGCACAGCGAGCAGAAAGCGGCCGTCGCGCGTATCTTCTGACGCTTCGACGAGGCCATCGCGCGCGTGCGCAACCGCGCGCAAGTTGCTTCCCTGGTGCAGCGGCGCAACCGCCTGGTGGTGACGGCTGTTCACCTCGAGCACGGACATCCCCACGATCTCCGCCAGGAGTGACTCCGGCGCGATCTGCACCTCGTGGAAGGCGCTCTGCTCCCGCGGGAGGTGGTGGACGATGCGCGGTTGCGTAGGCAGATCGTCGATGTGCTGAACGAGCTTGCCCCCGCGAAGCACATGCAACATCTGAAAGCCGAGGCAGATGGCGAGCGTCGGCTTGCGCAACTCTTCGAGGCGGTGGATGAGCGCAAGGTCGAACGCTTCACGGCGCGGATGCATCGTTTCGGTCTGCGAATGGGGGTTCTCGCCGTAGTGGCGCGGATCGAGGTCGTAGCCCCCCGTCAATACGATGGCATCGACACGCGCGAGCAATTCGTCGAGCAGTGCCGTGTCCGGCTCGAGCAGCACCGGGAATAATACCGGCAGCCCCCCCGCGGCCAAGACCGCATCGCTGTAGGCCGCGCTGAGCGTGGCACGCGCACGTGGCGGATCGGCGTCATGATCGAACCCAAAGCTGCAGTTGATCCCGATGATAGGGCGCACGGACGGTCCTTTCGCTGCGGCCTGCCCCGCGGGCGGACCCGGTTCACGCCGGCCGTTGCACCGCGCGCGGGTGCCGCTATAGTAACGCGCGGTTTCGGCGCGGTCCCCGGCCTTCCCGGCCCGGGGTACCCTCCCATTCCTGCGGCGGCCCCTCGGTCGCCGGGACGGAAGCGAGGTTCTGTTGGTGGCAGCGTCAGCGCGACTCGAATCCGCGGAGCGGTGGGCGTACGGAGTCCTCGCGGGGTGGGTGCTCCTGGTCGGTGTAGCCGGCGCGGTTACGGCTGCAGCACAGGAGTCCGAAGCCCCTGAGGGCATGACCGTCGGAAGGGTGGATTTCCTCGGTCTGGAGACGATCTCGGAAGGATTCGTACGCCGACTGGTGCGAACCCGCCCAGACCAGCCGCTGAACCGCGGGCAGGTCGCGGACGATGTTCGGGCACTGCTGCAATCGCGGAAATTCCTCGCGGCCTTCGCCACCACCGCGGTGGAAGAGGGGAAGGCCGTAGTGCGCTACAACGTCCGAGAGAAGCCGGCGGTGCTCGCGGTCGAACTGGAAGGGAACAAGCGCTTCGAGGACAAGGAGCTGTTCGAGCTCACGCCGGTCCCGAATACGCCCTTGGATGCGTGGGAGGTCAACCGGGGTCGCGAGGACATTCTCCAGAAGTACCGCCAGGCGGGCTATTACTACGCGACGGTCACGATCGACGAGCTGGCGCTGCAGTCCGAGGGCCGGGTGATCTACCGGATCACCGAAGGACCGCGCGTGCGCGTGCGTGACATTGACTTCGAAGGCAACCGCGCCTTGGGCACGCGCCGCCTGCGGGCCTTGGTGCAGTCGCAGACGTACATCTGGATCTTCCGAGCTGGTGCGCTCGACGAGGACCAGGCCGAGCGCGACACCCTCGCACTGCAGCAGCTCTACCGTGACGAGGGCTACCTGGATGCCCGCGTGGGCTACCGGCTCGATTTCGACGAGATCGCGCGGGCGGATGTACGGCTCATCTTCGTCATGGAAGAGGGTCCGCGCTACACCGTGCAGGACATCGTGGTACGCGGCAACGAAGTCTTCAGCACCACGCGGCTGCGTGAAGAGATGGAGTTGCTGCCGGGGCGCCCCGCCCGCAACGAGCTGGTCCGCCGCGACACGGAGCGGCTGCGCGACCTGTACGGCGGGAACGGCTACATCGATGCCCGGATCCAGACCACCTTCGATTATCTCGAAGAACCAGGTCTGGTCGTCCTGCGGTACGATATCGATGAGGACGAGCAGTATCGGTTCGGGCGTATCACGATCCGGGGGAATCTTCAGACCAAGGACGAGGTTGTCCGACGCGAGCTGCGCTTTTATCCCGGGCAGTTCTACAACACGAACGAGGTGCGCCGCGCAACGCAGCGCCTCCGCGAGACGGGGCTCTTCCGCCCGGAAAGCATCGAGATCGTGCCGCTCGAACCGATCGACGATACACGCGAGGCCCTTGTGACGATCGAGGAGACCGAGACGACGCAGTTCCTCGTCGGCTTCGGCGTCAGCACCGACAGCGGCCTGGTCGGGTCGATCTCGCTGGACAACCGGAACTTCGATCTCTTCGCCGTACCACGTACCTGGGGAGAATTCTTCCGCGGCCGGTCGTTCAAAGGTGACGGACAGCGCCTGCTGATCCAATTTGAACCCGGCACCGAGCTCACGCGCTTTCGCATCTCCTTCACCGAGCCGTACCTCTTCGATCAGCGCATCCGGTTCGACTCGTCGGCCTACCTGTTCCAGCGTGGTCGCGACGGCTACGACGAACAACGACTTGGCCTGAGTCTGGCGTTGAGTCGGCGTTTCGACGGCGGCTTTCTCGACGGCTGGGCCATCGAGGGTTCGACACGGTTCGAGCTGATCGACATCATGGATGTCGACGTCTTCGCGGCGCGGCAGATCCGTGAGCAGCGCGGTGACCACACGCTCGCGACGCTGAAGGGGGCGATCGTCCGTGACCAGACCGACAGCCGCTTGTTCCCGACCGAGGGGTACCGCCTGAGCTTCGCATGGGAGCAGGCGGGACTGCTGGGTGGTGACTTCACCTTCAGCAAGCCCTCTTTCAGCGCAGCGTGGTACAAGACGCTGCAAACCGACATCCTCGATCGCAAGAGTGTGCTGGCCGTGCGGGCGGACGTGGCGTACATCTTCGGTGATTACCCCATGTTCGAGGCGTACTACGCGGGCGGCTTTGGGTCGCTCCGCGGATTCGCGTATCGCGGCATCTCTCCTCGCAATGGTGTTTACAAGAACGCGATCGGTGGCAACTTCATCGTCCTCACCGGGGCGGAGTACTCCTTCCCGCTGTATGGCCAGAACCTGCGCGGTGTAACTTTCGTGGACATGGGCACGGTCGAGGAGGGCTTCGGCATTTCCGCCTGGCGCGTGGCGGCCGGCTTCGGCGTGCGCTTGCAGGTGGACTTCTTCGGACCGGTACCAATCGTGTTTGACTTCGGTTTCCCGCTGATCAAACAGGGCGACGACAATACCCAGGTCTTCAATTTCGCCTTCGGCGCCTCGTTCTGACACCGCCCCGTGCGGGGCCGTCTGACGACCCCGCTCAACCGGGCCCCTCTGCCCACCGATAACCACTGCCGGAGCACCATGACACGCTCGTTCCGCGCGCCCTCGACTCGACGTGGCGCGGCGGGCCGGCTCGTTGCGCTGGCAGCCGTGGGCGCAATCACTGCGCTGGCCGCCGGACAAGCCGGCGAATCAGACCTCAGCACAGCGGCCTGGCGCGGCCAGCACTACCGGCAGGTGAAGTTATTCGACTTCGACGAGCGGCCGCTGGGCAACTTCGGTCGGACGCCGATGTACTGGCAGCCACTGACGGGACCGGGCTTTCCGCGTTTCGCCGCGGGGTTGACCGATGGATTCCTGGACGAAACCACCGGCCACCGGGCGCCCCCTTCCTTCGGCCTGCAACTGCGCGGTGGGAACATCGCCTGGCGCTACGTTCACAACGACCTGCCGCTCGTGCCCGGGTCAGATTATCTGCTGGAGGGGTACCTGCGGGCCGTCGGACTCGAGTATGCCAGTGCGCTGGTTCTGTGCGTGCAGATCGACGACACCGGCACGCCGATTGAAGCCACCCGCTGCGTCAGTGCACGCCTTCGTTCGCGCACGCCCGACGCGCCTGATGAGCCGTGGCAGCGGTTCGAAATCCCCGTCACGGTGGATGATCCGCGCGCCGTACACCTCCAGGTGGAACTCTGGTTGCTGCAGGATACGGCTCTCGACGAGACGTCTGCCCACATCCCCGCTCCGATTGTCAGGCAGGAAGTTGATGCCGCAGTGTGGTTCGACGACCTCGCGCTAGTGCGTGTGCCACGCGTCCGCCTGCTGCACACGCATCCGGGCGGGCTCGTGCACGCGGGCAGACCGGAAGCATGCATCATCGAGGTGTACAACACGACTCTCACGAAGGTGGAAACGGTCTACGAGCTGTTCGATCAGGATAGCGCGCGGATCGCGCTCGAGCGGTTTCCGCTGGCAGCCCAGGAACATGCCACCTTCGAGCAGCCGCTGCCGGAACTGGCACCCGGGCTGTACACGGCCCGGGCCACACTGGTGGCAGGAGCCACCGACAAGCTGTTGCAGCGGGAGCTGCGCTTCGCGGTCTTGCCCCTCCGCTTCGAGCGGCGGGTGCGTTACCCCGAGTTGGGTATCAATCTCGGCTGCTGGCCGGATGCAACCGCGGCAGGTGCCGTCGACCTCGTCACGACGCTGGGTGGCGGAGCGGTGAAAGTCGGACTGACGACTTCCGGGACAGCGGCGGACGACATTGAGAGTGAATACCTGGCGCGCGCCCATGAACTGACACGGGAGCTCGCGCTCGCGCAAATCGAGACCACCGGAGTCCTCCTCGCCGGACACCCGGCGATGACCTCCGCGCAGCGCCCCGCGACCTATGGTCTGTTACTTGAGGATCCGCGCTGGATCGAGCGGGTCGGGCCGGTTTTCGCGCGCTTTGGCGGGTTGATCACGGCCTGGCAGCTCGGGGAAGAGTCCGGCGAGCTGGACGGACCGCGCGCCTGGACCCCTGCCGCCCTGATGGAACTCCGCGAGCGACTGCGGCGTTTCGTGACCATTCCCCAGTTGGTCGTGCCGCGCGCCATCTTCGACTTGGGCGACGCCGGCACGCTGTTCGAGGCGGAAGTCGGCACTGCGCCCGAACCCGTCACCGACCCGTGGACTTCACTCGATGTACCTTCCCTGCGACCCTTCGCGTTTTCGTTCTGGCTGCCGGGCGATGTCCCCGCGCACCTAGTCCCGTGGCACCTCGCGCCATGGATCGCCGCGGGCGGTGCCCTGCCGACCGCCGAGAGTGGGCGCAGCCCGGCTTTCTGGCTCCACATCGACGCGCCGACTAATCTCGACCCGCGTGCCCAGGTCATCGATCTGGCACGGCGCGTTGTGCTCGCCGCAACGGCGCAACCCGATCGGCTTTTCGTGCCCGCCCCATTCGAGTACGTGCATACGTCCGGACGCGGCGCGTGGCAGCCCACGATTCGCTACATTCCGTTGCGCACCCTACTTCACGAGCTTTCCGGCCGGCGCGCCATCGACACCTTCCACTTCGAGCCCGCAACCGTGGCCGTGCTATTCGAAGGCGAAGACTCCTATACACTCGCGGTTTGGACCTGGGACGAAACGGGCACCACCCCGCCGCTGGACCTTTATCTCGGCGCAAGCACACGGGCGACCGCGCTCGACGGCAGTTCACCCGCGTTGTCCTACGATGGGGACCGTGTTCGGGTGCCGGTTGCACCGGAGCCGTTGTTGCTGACGGGCGTGGATGCCCCCTTGCTCTGGTTGCACCATAGCTTCGCGGTGCAGCCCTCCTTTCTGCAACTGCACGACCCCGCGACCCGGCCCGTACTGCGACTCCGCAATCCCTGGCGCGAGGCGCTGCAGGCACAGATCGAGCTGACCGCGCCCGAGGGCTGGCAGGTCGAACCTGCCCCGCTGCGGATCTCCGTCCCGCCGGGCGCGGCCTTTGAGCAGCCCCTCACGTTTGCGATTCCACCCCGGCAGGTCGCCGAGACCCGCAACCTGCACGTGGCATTACTCATCGAGCGGCCGCACACGGCCGCCCTGCACTTCGACGTACCGATCGAGATTGGGCTGACGGACCTCGACATCGTCTCCACCGCGTGGTGGGAGGGCGACACGTTGATAATCGAACAGTCGCTGGAGAATCGCACCTCCCAGCCGGTGAGTTTCAACACGTTCTGCCAAGCCCCACGCTTCGCCCTTCAGGAGGGTGTACTCCTGAACGTCTCACCCGGGATCCGACGCTTGCAACGGTACCGCTTCCCGGCCGCACGCGACCTCGCAGGACAGCAGCTCTGGACCGGTGTGCAGGAGATCGGCGGTCCGCGCAAACTCGACCAACTTGTCGCAGTGCCCTGAAGAGGGCACAATAGAGGCCGAAGGTGTGCTGCGTCAGGGCGCGGCGGCCGTCGGGTCGAAACCGTGGGGGGACTGCGACAGGAATCTCACATGGCTTCCAAGCCCGAAGATAGCGGCAATGATCAGGTCAACGCGAAGCAAGGCGGCGGTACCGCGACGGCGGAATTCGTGCGCCCCGTGCGCTATGGCGCCATGCGGGTCCTCGGCGAGTTCAGCGCGCGGCCCTCTCTCAAGCTCAACTGCGGCCAGAAGGTCGTGGTCGAAACCGATCGCGGCATTGAATTGGGCGAGCCGGTCGGGGTCTGCGGCTGTGATCGGAAAATGCCCAAGGAGCGCGTTGACGAATACGTAAAGAACAGCGGTCCGGAGTTCTGCAAGCCCCGTTCCGGACGCATCCTCCGGGCGGCCACCGACCAGGACGTTAACGAGCACGAGCACCTGAATGCGCACATCAACGACGATGTGAAGCACTGCGCCGCGCTCGCCGATCAACTGGGTCTGGACATCCGTGTCGTGACTGCGGAGCACCTGCTGGGCGGGGAGCAGATCGTGTTCTACTTCAGTGCCCCCACCCGCATCGATTTCCGCCAGCTCGTGCGGGAACTGGCGCACCATTACCACACGCGGATCGTGATGCGACAGGTCGGCGCACGAGACGAAGCGCGGCTTGTTGCCGACTACGAGGTCTGCGGCCGGGAGTGTTGCTGCAAGAGTTTCCTCAAGAAGCTGCGGCCCGTCACGATGAAGATGGCCAAGCTGCAAAAATCCACGCTGGACCCGAGCAAGGTATCGGGGCGTTGCGGCCGGCTGCGCTGTTGCCTGCGCTATGAGCAGGAGGGGTACGAGGAGTTGGAACGGACGCTGCCGCGCGTCGGCGCGCGTGTCCTGACCGAACTGGGCGGTGGCACCGTCGTCGATCGCCAGATCCTGACGCACCTCCTGATGGTGCAGATGGACGATGATGATCGGCTGGTAGCGATTCCCAATGAGGAACTGCTGGACGGCCTGCCGCCCGATCGGCGGCTCGAGCGGCCCGAACGCGGCGCCGGCGTTCGACTGCCCCAGGCACCACAGGGCCGATCTGGAGGGCGCCCCCCGCCGGGACGGCGACCGGATGCGCGGTCCGAGCGCGACACAGAGACCTCCGCACCACCGCCCTCGGTCGAATCCATACCCACCCCACCGCCCGCCCCCACAGGCGAGGCACACGGACCTGCGCCCGAAGGCGAAGTCGAGCGGGCGCGGCGACCACGCCGGCGGCGGCGGCACGGGCCCGGTGATGGGGACAGCCCGAGTCGTGGCGGCGCGCCACACCGGGAAGATACAATGCCTCCGGAGCACTCGGCGGAGACCGGCCCCCCCGCGTCCGGGTCCGAAGCGGAGAGCGGCTCCGGGCAGGAACAGAGACGCCGCAAGCGACGGCGCGGACGGCGGCAGCGTCCCCGGTCCGATGGCCCTGGTGAGCGTGGTCCTGCGCCGGACGCAAGTTAGCCGGCGGAGCATAGGAAGCACAGTGATGAAATCAACCCTTCTGGAGCGATTCGAGCGCGCCATCCGGCAGGATCGCCGCTACCCGGCGGAGGCCTATGAATTCCTGCACCGCGGTCTCGACCTCGCGACGCAGTGCAAGTTCGGCGAGGGCAGCGACCGGGTCGGGCACCATGTCACCGGACAGGAGCTCGCCGAAGCCCTGCGCATACTTGCGGTGCGGCAGTGGGGACCGCTCGCACGGGAGGTTCTGCGTCGCTGGAACATCCATCGCACCCGCGATTTCGGCGAGATGGTTTACCTGATGATCGGCATCGGCCTGATGGGCAAGCAAGAGTCGGACGACATCACCGATTTCGACGACGTGTATGATTTCCACCACGCCTTCGGCCACTACCAGATCGAACTGGGCCCTGATACGGCCGATGAGGGCACAGGGGACTGATGGACCGCTACATCCCCAAGCTCCCCCCGACCGCGTGGCACTGGGTTCGCTTCGCTGCATTGGTCACGGGGCTGGTGCTGCTGCTCGGGCTGCTTTACGGCCTGACCCCCGTCCTGACCCCCCTGCTTCTGGCCTTCGCGCTGGCATACATCCTCAATCCGGTGGTCACCTGGTTTGAACAGCGCCACCGTGTAGCGCGTCTCACGACCACGATCGTGGTGTTCTCGCTGGCCGCCCTGCTGTTCACCGGAGGCGGGATCTACGCCGTGACGGCCACAATGGGGCAACTCATTACTTTCCAGGCCCGCTTGCCGATCTATGTGGAGCGCATCGGCACCTTCCTTACTGAGTTGAACCTGCCACAGGGCGAGTGGATCGGTGCCCCGACGACCGCTCCGGACGCCAGTGCTGAAGCCGGACCGACTACACCGCCCGGCCACGTGCTCGATTGGTGGCAGGCCGCCCGCCCATATCTCCAAGAACACGGCACGGCCGTGGCGGGCACCGCCATCCGCACGGTACAGACCGTGTTTTCCAACATTGCGACCATTGCAACCCTCTTCGTGCTCGTACCCATGTTCGCGTTCTATTTCCTCTGGCGCTTCAACGACATGATGGCTGCGGTGCGCGACCACTTGCCCGTGGACTACCGCCCGACAATCGTGCACATCGTCCAAACCGCCGATGAAGCGATTGCCAATTTCTTCCGTGGGCGGCTGATCGTCAGTCTGCTGGTCGGCCTGCTGAGCGCGATCGGCTGGACGCTCGTGGGCGTACCCTATAGCGTGCCACTGGGCCTGCTTGCAGGACTGTTCAATCTCGTGCCCTTCCTCAGCATCCTGGCGCTGCCGCTCGCGCTGCTCTCGGCTTACGCGGGCGCTCTGGATGCCGGCACCGCCTGGACGGTACCCCTGATCCTGACGATGGGGGTTTTCCTCGCGGTGCAGGCGCTCGAGTCCTTCCTGCTGAGTCCGGCGATCGAGGGGCAGGCGTCGGGGTTGCATCCGCTTGTGATCGTGGTCGCCCTGCTGATCGGCGCACAGCTCGCTGGCCTGCTCGGGATGTTGCTCGCGATTCCAGTGACCAGTACGCTCAAGGTCCTCGGTGCGCAATATGTCTTGCCTGAGGTACGGCGGCTCGCCGGAGTCCGCGAGCCGCTGACGGATGAGCATGTGACCTACCGGCTCACCCCCGCGGACGATGCTGCCCACGCTGACACCGCCGGTAACGATGCCTCGTCAGACGTGCCCAGGGATGCGTGAACTCGCGGAGCTCTCATGACCAGAACCAACCCGCAATCCTCTGACAAACTGCCGCTGGGCGCCGACCCACACCGGTCGCGCCGCCCCCTGCTGATCTGGAGCGCGGCCTTTGCCTTATGGTTCGCGTTTCTCGTGTGGCTCGCGCTCAGCTACCCCGGGCGCTGATCCGCAGGCCGATCCGGCGGCATGGCCACGGTGCGCGGAGACCTCCCGTTGAACGACTCTGGACAGCCGCCGCACTTCGGTGACATTGATCGGGAGCGGCCGCTGTCGCTCGATCCGCAGGTCTGGTCTGACAACCTGGAAGCTCTCACCCGGCACCAGCCAGAACTGGCGGAGACGCTCGCCGGAGTAGTGCTGCCGTCACCATGGCGTGCGGTATACGGCCTTGATGAAACTCCCACGTGGCGCCTGGAACAGCCGGGGGAGCCACCGCGCTGGCTCGGTGGGACGGCTGCGCCGGGCACGCGCGCCGCGGGACTGTTGGATGGACTCGTTGTCCACGGCAAGAACGTCGCCCTGCCCCGCCTCGGAGCCGGCGCCGAACTGCACCATTTACTCGACCAATTGCCGGCCCATATTGCCGTCTTTGTATTCCCGGAGAATGACGCGACCCTCGCAGCCGTGCTCCACAGCCGTGACTTCAGCGGCGCGCTCGCCTGCGGACGGTGCTACTTCCTGCGGCCCGACAACGCCGAGGTGGCACTGCAACAACTGCTAACCACCTTGCCCGGGCTGCTTCCGCCAGGCGAGATTCTGGTTCCCTGCCTCACGACGCCGGAGCACATCACCACACTTCAGGCGCTGGGGATGCGAATCAGCCGGCAGATCGCCGAGCAGCGCGCCGCTAACCTCGCCACGATCACACCGCGCGCCATCACCCCGGTCATGGATCGGCCGCGCCTCGCCCTGTTTTCGCTGCGACCGAGCATCCACGCACCGTACCTGCACGCCCTCGCCGAACACGCCACTACGCTCGGCTGGCACATCACACCGGCCATCGTCACGGACCCGCGCACGGTCGATGTCACGAGTCACTGTGCAGCCGTGCTGGCCGACACCCCCGAGGTCACGGTGTGCGTGGAGCATGGTCCAGAACTATTCCCACGCCCTCTGCCGGGAATGCCCTTCATCTGGCACCTGGAGAGCCCACCACCTAACTCCGTGCCAGATTCCAACGTCTACCTCGCAGCTTCACCGCGCATTGTGGCCGCACTGCAACAAGCCGGCGTAACACCATCCCAGGTCACGCCGTGGTACTGGGCGTGTGACCCCGCCTGGAGCAAGTTGCAACCAGCCCAGCCGAAGGAGGTCGTGCTGTTTCTGGGTGACCTGCCCGCAGAGACACCAGAAACGTACGGGCTGCGCAACTCGGCCCACCAGCGGCTGTGGGAGGCGATTACAGCCGACATCGCTCAACAGTGGCAAAGCCCGCAGCTCCTGCCGGTTGGGGGCTTACTCGTGGCGGCTGAACGACGCACCGGGCTGCGTATCGACGATGACGGTCTCCGTACAGCCCTGCTGCAACTAATCGAGGACCGGTTGATACCGGCCGTGCTTCAGGTGACGCTCGTGCGCGCCTGTCTGCGCGGGGGTTTACGTGTGGCCGCCGTCGGTCGCGGCTGGGAACGGCTTGCCGGTGCCGAGTTGAAGATCGTTGCGAAACACGCTTCGTCACTGGGGGCACAACGCGCCTTCGCACCCCGCGTGTGTGTCGCCGCTGGTCGGCTGGACCCGCTTGGCCCCGAACTCCTGCTCGCCGCCGCCCGCGGCTGGCCACTGCTGATTCAACGACTGGGCGGCGTGTCTTACAGCAGTATGCTCGGTGAAGTGCTGACCCCGGACGTGCACTTTGCCCCGTTCAATACCCTGTCGGAATTTCAGGAAGCCCTACAATGGGTGTGGGATGGGTCGCCGCAGGTCCGGCAACGGGCCGACCGCACGCGACAGCACGTCGCCGCGAAGCACTCTTTCACGCAACGCCTTGAGTGTCTCGCCGAGGTGCTCCGCAGCATAAGGGCCGGATCGTAGGGGCCCGCTGCGGTACTACTTCCCGCTCGATGCGCGTGGGTAAGGAGAGTTCCATGTCGCGCATGCTGGTCGGGAACGGCCTCACAGATCGAACCGCTCATCCGGTGGCTAGGTGGCTGATCGGCGGGCTGGCTGTGCTGCTTGGATGCCTGCCGGTATGGGGGCAGGAGACGGCGGTTACAGTCCTCGCGGACTTCGAGTCCTCCACCGTGGCGGCTCGGATCGGCGACACGCACGCTGTAGCGCCGGGCGATTGTCGCGTCCGCAACGTGGCGATTCCGGCCCGCGGACAAGGGGCGCTGTCCGTCGAAATTGGCGCCACACAACCCCGCGTGGCGGTGGTGGTGGACCTCGTCTTTCGTGAGCCGATGCGCTTTTCGCAAGCCAACCGCATCGCGGCGTACTGCTGGATTGGTGATGCCCCGATCGGAGTGGCCTTCCGCCTGCGTGACAGTGCCGGCCAGCTCTTCGAAACGCCCGCTCAGAACGTCACGCTTCCAAACCGGTGGGTCGAGGTAGCCAGCGATCTGACACCAACCGCACTGGAGCGGCTGCAAGGCAGCACGGCCCTGACCTTCCCCGTTCAATTAGAGGCCCTGCGGATCGTAACAACACGCCAAGGTCGTCAGACGGTCGTCATCGACGATCTTCAGATGGAGCACCGGGTCGCGGCGCCGGACCTCGTGGCGGGCACATTCAGCTTCGATGAGCCCACAAGGTTCTACGAACCGGGCTCTACGGTACGCGCTGCGGTGGTACTGGAAAATCGCTCGCGACAAGTTGCCCTGAACACCACTGTCAAGCTCGCATGGACGCGGGCCGACGGTTCGGTCCTCCAGACGCAGCAGGCCAATATCAGCTTGCCCGTCAGCGGGATCGACTACCGCTCGACCCGCAAGCTCGATTTCTCCCAGCGCGTGACCGATGCGGGACTCTATCGCCTGGTGGCCGAGGTGCATGCCCCCGGGTGGCCGACCACGAATGTCTTCGAGACGACGATCGCCGTCACACCGAGCAATCGGCGCGTAGCGCGCGGGCGTTCAACTTTCTTCGGGGTGCGCACGAACCTGCTGCGTGAGCCGTTGCAGGATCAACTCCTCGAAATCAGCGTAGCGCGCGACATGGGCGTCAACTTGCTGGCGCTCGATGTACCCTGGGAAACGCTCGAACCCAAACGCGGCAATTTTGATTTCGATACGCTCGCCACTCCCCTCCAGACCATCATTCAACGCGACATGGCCGTGCTGCTGGTACTGACCGAGCCGCCGGACTGGGTTCCGACCGACCCGCAGGAACGACTGCTCGCGATCAGCGATGCCCTCTCTGCAACGCTGACACGTTTTGGGGCCGGACTTCGCAACGTGCTCGTAACACGGGAAACCCTGGGAGAGGATGACCCGGCCGCACACGCCGCCTCGCTGGACGCCATACGTGCGCGCTTGTTACAGCGTCACCCCGACACGGTGGTTTATGGTCCCCTGCTGGTGATTGACTCGGCGGCACAACTCGACATCGGCACATTGCGCAGCGGCGCACCGGATCTGCCACGGGTCTTCCAGACCCGTGGTGATACGGCCACGGCGCTGCGTGACCTCGAGGCCTTCCAAGCCCGCACCGCGTACCGTTGGCAATCTCAGGACCTCTGGCTGCACCACGCTGCCGCTGTGTCGGGAACCGGCCAGACCGCCGATGCCGAAGCCGTGCTGCGGCACTACGTCGCCGCCGCCGCCGCCGGTGTGGGCGGTCTGCTGTGGTCGGATCTGCGCGATGACGACAACGACCCAGCCAGACCGGCACAGCAGCGTGGGCTGATCCGGCGCGACTTCGGTCCGCGCACGACGATGATCGGCTACGCGTCGACCGCCGGATTGCTGACCGGCTTGCGGGGGACCGGTCCCGTTCCGGGAACGCCGGAGGGCTTCGACTCCGCGCTATTCGTGGGCAGTACCCAGCAAATCGGTGTCCTGCTCCCGCCCGCGAACCGGATTCTCCCGGCTGTGCTTGCACCGTTCAGCAGCGCCGCCGGCACCTTTACCGTAACGGATTTCGAGCGCCGGGCAGTGCCCGTGCTCACTTCGAGCTATCCCACGCTGTTTGTCACGGCACCGCGGCCACTGTTCGTGGTGTTGACACTCGAGCGTGCCCAGAGTGAACCGCACCTGACCTTGAGGAAGCCGTGGTTACGGGCCCCCAGCATCGTGTTCGCCGGCGAGAATACCGGCTTCAACGTCGAGTTGGACGCGCTCCAAGAACTTCGTCGCAGTTTCCTGCAGGTGCGGCTGGGGCGCGAGGCGCCTATCGAGGCGTCGTTTCAATCGGCCTCACTGAGTGCCAATGCGGGCGATACGCTGACCCAACGCATCACACTGGCCCCCCGGGCAGAGCAGCGCTTCGAGCACGTGGAACTCACCCTGCGCGCCTCGATCGAGGGGCAAACGGTTGAAGTGCCGCTGACGGTCCGTCCATTGTCACAGGTGCGCGCCCTCACTGCCGAAACAAGTCTGAGCGACCCCCGCTACCGCCTCGACGCGCTGGCACCTGTGGCGGCGGGGCTGCGTCCCACCGCAGAGGTTACTCTGCATGCGGCGTTCAAGGGCGATCGACTCTTACTGGCCTGGAGGATTAAGGACGACCGTCTGATTCCGTTCGCCGTGGACGAAAATGGACGCACCCGCGGCGACTTCATCCTCGTCGGGCTGGCACGCGAGGGCCACCCGCAACACACCGAGGCCCGCCTTACGGTAGCGGGCACACCGAGCATCCTGGCCGTGCATGGCACACCCTCGGCACTGCTCGCTGACTGGCGTATCACGGCAGAGGACGCCCCGGACGGCTTCCGGGTGGTACAACTCAACCTTCCGATTTCACACGAGTTCGGTAAACCATGGATGGCCGACGATCGGCTACTGATCGCAACAACCTACAGCGACGATGACGCGGACGGGTTCCCAGCCGTTCGTCTCCACTGGGGACGCGGCTTGGATGGTACGGGGGTGACCACGGGGTTTCGGTGGGCTGTGGTGAAAAACGAGCGGTAGGCGTGTGAGCAGTACCAGTCGCGCCACCAGTACTCGAAGGGGAAAAAGAAAATGGGTGACACGGAATTGACGCCTACAGGGGAGGGGGGTTGGGTTTCGAGCGAGGGGCCATCAAACGCGGACGAACGATTACGAGCAATCCTGTTGATGGCCTGGAGACGTCAGATTCGAGTGTCACCCAGGGTTTTTAATGCTTGGCTTCGGGTCCGCAGTTTCTCCGTTGCGTGGTACGAAGAGGCGTCGGCATGGCTTCCGTGCTTTGCCGACGCGCGTCGGTCGTTCACAGCCCATCCTTGAGCAGCGTCGCCGACCGGGATCCACTCAGGGCTGCTCGACGGGGTGCCTTACACCTGCCACCCGTCGTTACGTCCGAAACGCCTACGACGACAGGTGCAGATTAACACGAATTCTTATGGGAGGAAGTGGTGATGCTTACCAATTTTCACATGATTGGGGCGTCACCAAGGAAATATGGGTTGTTCGTGTTTGTTGGACCGCTACAAATCGGTAATCTATCGCTTCATAACACGAGATGATGTTGTATCACATCTTTTTTCAATCCTGCTTTACACCTGCCTATTTTTACATTTTTATCCCGCGAATGCATTAGCGTATCCTCTAAGTGTCATGGACCCAGATTGCCATGACTCACCCGCCGGAGGATTTTCTTGAGCAGCAGGAAGTTCCGCCCGTCGTACCGGGTCACCTCGGCCGATACGATAAATTCCGTAAATCCTGCGGCGGCCTCACGTTCCATCGCTTCTCGCAATTGATTTGGAAGGATCTCCATCGAACGCAGCTTCGGGTCCGACGGCTGCAACTGGAACACAAACCGCGAGCGCTCCCCTTCCCGCACCAGCCGTCCACTCCGCTCAAAGACCATCGCCCCATCGGGCAAGAGCGGATTCCCATCCGGATCAACCGCGGGGGCATCCGACGCCACACCACCCTCGGGGGAGATCGCCGGTGGCCTTCGATCACGGTCCAGCAGACGACGGATCATCTCCGCCTGTGCCGGGCGCTGGTTGCCCGGGGCGTCGGCAGGTGCTGGCTGCGTGGTCGACGTTGGCGGCTCGATCTTCGGTGGTGGATTGACGGTCTCCTGGGCCCCTACCGCCCATACGACGATTAACAAACTCGCAACCCCTACCCCGATCCAATGTATTGGTCGCTTCATCTTCAGACGCTCCACTGGGCTCATGTGCTGCCGTACCGGCTCATCACCGTTCCGCTGCCAAGGTCATTCCGCACACGATGGCCACACCCAAGCGACCCACTCGCAGAACCATCGTCGATCTGACCGATAGAACCCGCGGTGCGCCGTGGCGGACGCCTTACCAGTGCAGGCCGGTTCGCGGCAGACAACCTCCAGGCAATAGCGTAGTCGACATGGAAGACGTCGTCATCTATGGCGCAGGGGGACTCGGCTCGGTCGTGGTCGACATACTCGAACACGCGGGGCGGTATCGTCCGGTTGCATTTCTGGATTCCGACGTTCGGAAACATGGTACGGAAGCCGCTGGACTGCCCATCGTCGGGGATCTTGCGGCCGTGGCGCAATTCCTGCGGCGTGGCGTACACAATGCCATCGTTGCCATCGGTGACAACGTTGCCCGAGTCGCCATCGCAGAGGCCCTGGCCGCTTGTGGCATGAGACTCGTATCTGCCATTCATCCGTTGGCGAGTTTTGCACTCTCGTCCCGGGTTGCCGAGCATGTCATCGTCGGTGCTCGGGTCAACGTCTGCGTTCACGCGCACATCGGTCCTCATACGGTTTTATCTGCCGGATCGATCGCTGAGCACGACAACGTTATAGGACGTGGTGTATTCCTCGAACCCGCCGTACGACTCGCCGGGGGCGTACACATTGACGACTACGTAACGCTGGGGGTTGGTGCCTGTGTGATCCCCGGCCGTTCGGTCGGTAACTGGTCCAGGGTTCTGCCCGGCGCGGTTGTCATTCGGGATGTCCCCCCGCACGCAACCGTCGGCGGCGTACCGGCCGTGGCTCATACGACTTCGCGTTTCGTACCCGAACCCCGCCCCCCTTATATGAGCCGCCTCGAACCGCCATGCGGATCTGCCGGTGCGCCGGCAGACGCAAGCCCGCTCCACACATTCACTGGCGACTAAGCACGACCTACGCCACGCTGACCTGCCGGCCGGCCCGACGCTTGCGGTTGATCAATTTACGACCGTTGTGGGTACGCATCCGGGCCCGGAAGCCGCACTTGCGCTTCCGCTTGATCTTGCTGATGCGATGGGGGTAATGCATACGTCACCTATCCTTTGCCAGCCGGCGGCCGGGACCTCCGGTACCGCACGGGTCCTATGCGAAGACCGTTGATTATGCCGCAACCACCGTCCGGCGCCAAGCGGGCACCGGGACGCTCAGAATCCGACCATCCGCGAACACGTCGAATGCCTGAGCGTGGATACTCTCCAGTAAGACCGTTATTAGCCGCACCAAGTCGGCGGGGGGATTTACGCCCACCAAACTGCTGATGACCTCGCGGGGACTTGCCTTCCTCACCCCTGACCCAACCAAGGTCGGCTTGGGCGTGATCCTTGCCTGGGAGCGTACTTTTGAGCCGAAAACCTGATTGACAGGCCGTTCACACGGTCCGTGACTGGACTGCTGCACGTTTCTTGTGAAGGTCCATGCCCGGCGGTGAATGGTGAAATCCACAACGACCTCCTCCGCCGTGACTCCCGGAAACCTGGGTGTGAAACCTGAGAAGGCGTTCGCCTTGGTGCCATCGTGTTGTACGATGAATAGGCGGCCCCGCGAGGCGGCGACGGAAGCTTTGGAAGCACGTGTGCCGCCAGCCATTATGGGTACGACTGGCCAAGGAGATCCCGACGATGCCCCCCAGGGCCCACCTACACCTTCTACTGGTCGCCGCAGTCTTATGCCTGTCCGCCGGTCACATCGCCCAGGCCGACCCGGTCTACGGTGAGATCTTTACCCTGCGGCAACCAGACGGCGCGGCGCTCCCGGTACGTATTTGGGGCGACGAGTTCTACTCGGTGGTGGAGTCGCTCGACGGCTACACACTGGTACGCGACCCGCGTACGCAGGTCATCTGCTACGCCGCGCTGAGCACGGACGGCACCGCCCTTGAGTCTACTGGCCTGCGAGCCGATGCCCCTCTACCCTTCGACCGCGCCTTACCCAAAGGGATTCGTATTTCCGCGCAGGCCGCGGCAGTACAGGCGCTGGCTGCACGAGCGCGCTTTGAGCAGGAGGGGCGCACGGAGATCGGTGCCGCGGATCGCGACGGCAACCCCCGCGGTCCGTCGCAGGGTGATGTCATCGGAATCACGCTGCTGATCGACTTCGTGGACGATGAGGGCACGATCGCGCCGGCCACGGTCACGAATTACTGCAACGAGCTGGGATACACCGGTTACGGCAACCACGGTTCAGTGCGGGACTACTTTTCCGAGGTTTCGGACGGGCGACTGAACTATACGAACTACGTCATGCCGGCTTACTACCGCGCGCTTCACCCGAAATCGTACTACACCGACCCCGAGATCTCGTTCGGCACACGCGCCCGCGAACTGGTTCGCGAAGCCCTTGAGCACCTCGCCGCCACCGGTTTTGACTTCAGCCAGTACGATGCGGACGGGGACGGCATCGTCGATGCACTCAACTGCTTCTACGCGGGTGAGCGCAACAGCGCCTGGTCCCAGGGGCTCTGGCCGCACGCGTGGACGATCAGCTTCCAGGCCAACGGCGTTCGGACACAACGCTACCAGATGACCGACATGCGCAACGAGCTGCGGCTCGCCACCTTCTGCCATGAGAACGGCCACATGCTGATGGGGTGGCCGGACCTGTACGACTATGGCGGCGAATCGTACGGCGTCGGCAAGTGGTGCATCATGGCTTCCAGCACGTCGGCCACGAATCCCCAGCACCCCAGCGCGTTCATGAAGGTGCAGGCGGGGTGGGCCCAGGTGATCGACCTGATCCTTCCGGCCACGGCCCAGCCCGTCCCGCACACCGGGAATGTGGTCTACCGCTTCCGCCATCCACTCAACCCGCTGGAGTACTTCCTCATCGAGAACCGGCAGAAGCTCGGCCGCGACATCGGCCTACCCGGTGCAGGACTGGCGATCTGGCACATTGACGAAGCCGGCAGCAACGATCACGAGCAAATGCTGCCGAACCAGCACTACAAGGTTTCCCTCGAACAAGCCGATGGCCGCTTCGACCTTGAGCTCAAAGCCAACCAGGGCGACGCTTCAGACCTCTACCGCGCGCCAGTCTTCAGGCGGTTTGCGGTCGATACGACGCCGGGTTCACGCTGGTGGGTGGGCGATGACTCCGGCCTCGCGCTCAGCAACATCAGTGCTTCCGGCGCCGTGATGACGTTCGACTACGATCTGCTGCTCGACTGCAACGGTAACGGGATTCCCGATGGCACCGAGATCCTCGCCAACCCCGAGCTGGACTGCAATCACAACGGACGGCCGGATACCTGTGATATCGCGCTGGGCCTCAGTCTCGACTGCAATGCGGATGGTGTCCCTGATGAATGCCAGGACTGCAATGGCAACGGCATCGCCGACGACTGCGAGTCCGCGACGGCCGGATTGGCAGGGGCGTATTATCGCAGCGTGGATTTATCGGGGGTACCGGTCGGTCGCAGCGATCCGATGATCGCCTTCAACTGGGGCAGCAACGCCCCGCTGCCCGGCTTCCCGCGCGACGGCTTCAGTGTCCGCTGGACCGGCTACGTCCGGACGCTACCGAACAGCGGCGTGTACACGTTCCTCACGCGTACCGACGATGGCGTGCGCTTGTGGGTCGACGGTCAACTGCTCATCGACAAGTGGGTCGACCAGTCCACGACCGAATGGACCGGGGGCATCGAACTCGCAGGCGACCGCGAATACGCACTCAGGATGGAGTATTTCGACAGTTCCGGCAGCGCAATTGCGGAACTGCGCTGGCAGGCGCCCGGTCGCCCGCGCACTCTCATCCCCTCTGAGAGTCTGCGGCCGACACGCGACTGCAACCGCAACGACGTGGACGACGGGTGCGACCTCGCGAGCGGGACGTCGCTGGACCTCAACCACAACGGCATTCCCGACGAATGTGAGACGCCGAAGCTCTGCCCGGGTGATATGAACTGCGACGGAGTGGTGAACTTCGCGGACATCGCGCGCTTCATCGAGGCGGTGAAGCTCCCCGGCCCCGGCGGGTGGGTGTTCGATCCGGACGCCGGTCAGTGCCTGTACCACAACGGTGACATGAATGGCGACGGCAGCGTGGATTTCGGCGACATCGGTGGCTTCATCGCCGCGATCAAAACCCCGAACCCGGTGCCGTGCCTCTCGGTACCCTGAGCGAGTCAGCCGCAGCGCTTAGAGCGTCAGTTCCAGTTCGATTTCATCGCGGAGCGGGATGCCCTCGTACCCGCGCGCCGGGATTTCCGGCTTGAGCGCGCGGGCGCGCGTCACCGAGTCACGGTGGAATTGTGCAAGCACGAAACCGCGTTTCTGGTAGAACCGCAGCGCTGGAAGATTGTCGTTGGTCGTGTTCAACCAGACGCGCCGGCAGCCGGCGGCGCGCGCCGCCGTCACGACCGCATCTAGCAGAGCCGAACCTACCCCCTGCCCACCCGCAAGACTGTCGAGCGTGATGATCTCCACCGCCGCTCCCTCGATGTGATACGTGGCAAGCCCAATCGGCTCGCTGTCGCGAAACGCACCGAAGGCGGGCAGTTCATCCGCCTGATGCACGCGGCCCGCGGAGACCATCCGGGTGGCCCGCCACCGCGCAACGAGCAGTCGACGCACCCAGGGTTGATCGTCGGGCGCAACGGCACGAACGGAGAGAAAGGACATGCGGATACCTCGGCTGGCTGCGGAAGCCCGCGAAGCGTACCGTTCTCCACCCCACCGCGAAAGGGCCTCCGGTGCCTACTTCCGCTGGTTCCGCAGGACGATGCCCGTGCGCGTGACGATCACGCGGTACTCAGTACCATCACGGTAATCGACCTCGACCTCATAGGTCCGGGTATCATTGTCGTAGTCCACATCATCGATGGTACCCAGCGGATGCAGCGCCACGATCGCCGCCCTAGCCGGACCGCTGAGGTCACGGAAATCGTCTTCCTGCGCGATCGGCAACCCGCACCCCGCCAGGGTCCAACCCAGCCCGACCCCAAGACACACCCACCACCCCTGTTTCCACATGCGCCTGTGCATCACCTTGCTCCTCCAAGGCCGCGAAACCCGCGCAGCACCCGCCACGCAACCGCCGCAATCCTTACGACCCGGCATTCTACCCGCCCAGTAGCTTGCCTCCCAGCCAGCCGAGCGCCGGGCGCGTCTATAATCGCCGACGGGCGTGAAATCGGCTGTTCGCTGGTTAGACTGTGCGAACGGATGGCATGGCAACCCGGGCGCGTACCCGCGCGTCGCCACACCGCTTAGCCCACGTGAGGCCAGCCCATGCGTGTCGCGATTTTCAGTGCGACCGGCTACGAGCGTTCTTTTCTCGACGCCGCCAACGCCCGCCACGGCCACGAGCTCATCTACTTCGAGCCCGCCCTGCGGCGAAATACCGCGCGGCTCGCCGCCGGGTTTCCGGCCGTGTGTGGCTTCGTACACGACGATTTCAGTGCGGGTGTGATGCTGGAATTGCAGCGGCAGAAGACCCGGCTGATCGCTCTACGCTGCGCCGGTTTCAACAATGTGGATGTCGAGGCGGCCGAGCAGCTCGGCATGACGGTGCTGCGGGTGCCGGCCTACTCACCGGCGGCGGTAGCGGAACACACGGTGGCCCTGCTGCTGGCGCTGAACCGGAAAATTCACCGGGCGTACCTGCGGGTGCGCGAGGGCAACTTCGCCCTGGACGGTCTGCTGGGTTTCGAGCTGGCCGGCAAGACGGTCGGCATCATCGGGACGGGCAAGATCGGCCTGGGCGTCGGCCGCATCCTGGTCGGATTCGGCTGCACGCTGCTGGGGTACGACCCGCATCCGGGCGCGGCCTTCACAGCCGCGGGGGGTCGATACGTTCCGCTGGATGACCTCTTTGCGCAGGCGGATATCCTCTCGCTGCACCTGCCGCTGACGCCCGACACGCGGCACCTGATCGACGCGGAAGCGCTGGGGCGCATGAAACGCGGCGTGGTACTGCTGAATACGAGCCGCGGCGAACTGCTCGATACGCGGGCGGTCATCGCGGCGCTGAAATCCGGCAAGGTGGGTCTGTTAGGGCTGGATGTGTATGAAGAGGAAACGAACCTGTTCTTCCGCAACCTGTCCGACACGGTGATTCAGGATGATGTCTTCGCCCGGCTGCTGACGTTTCCGAACGTGTTGATTACGAGCCACCAGGCGTTCTTCACGGAGGAGGCCCTGAGCCGCATCGCCGAAACGACGATGGAGAACCTGACACAATTCGAAGAGGGGAACATCGTTGCCGAGAACGAAGTACGCGCGTCGCAGCACTTCCACGGATAACGCGGCAGTGCCTCTGGTGCTCAGTCCCGTTCCGCCCCCGCGGTCGCGCGCAGCCAGAGGGTGTCCGCTGTCAAGATCACTTCACCACCGTGACAGTCCGCCGGTATCAGCACCGTATCCCCGGGCTGAAACACCAACTCGGCGTCCCACGGGCCACGCATTCGCCCGGTTCCTTCCAGTACCATCCACACTTCCATGTGCCCAGTTAGCAGCATGCCGCCAGCGCCTGCGGTGCTGCGGTACCTGTCCAGATTGAACGCCGGACAAGCCGCCATGCGCTCACCGCGCCCCGTCACCCCCGACACGATGCACGGCGACGGTCGCACCAGGGCTTCCGAAACATCGTACCGCGTATGCGCGAGCGTCTGATCGATGTGCAGCGCGCGGCCGACCCGGCCCCAGTCATACGCGCGGAAAGTGACATCCGAGGGCGTCTGCACCTCGGCCACCAGCAATCCCGCGCCGAGCGCGTGCAGCGTGCCGCTTGGCAGGTAAAAGCAATCCCCGGCCGCTACCTCCCACACCCGTAGTATTTCCTCCATCTGTGGTGTGTTCGCGGCGCGGCGCAGTTCCTCCGGGCCGACACCGTCGCGCAACCCCACGTAGAGCTTCGCGCCCGGGTCCGCCTGCACCACGTACCATGCCTCGTGCTTGATGCCCGGCCGCCAGGCCCCGTCCGGCGCCGGCTTCGGATGCACTTGCACGCTCAGGTTTTCGCGCGCATCGAGGAACTTGATGAGCAACGGAAAGCGGCCGGCGGCGGGCGGTGCGGCTCCGAGCAACCCGGTCCCCCAGCGCGTCACCAACTCCTGCAACGTAACCCCCTTGAGAGGCCCGCTACGAACGTGTGACTCACCTTCCGGAAGACTCGCGGCCTCCCAGGATTCGCCGATCAACTCGCCCGGGGGTAGCGCTTTTCCAAGGCAGGTGTTCAGGCGCCGCCCCCCCCAGGGTTTGGGCACCAACAACGGCTCAAAGATCACCGGTTGCGGACGGATCGGCATAAGTCACATCCTCAGTTCCACCCGCATCTTCATCTTCGGGAAACCAGAGGAACGGTCGGAGCCGTTCGATCGTCACCGTGCCGATCCGCGGCACAGCGTCGAGATCGGCGGGACGCTCGAAGGCGCGTCGCCCCCCGATGCCAGCACGATAGGCGATGATGTTCGCCGCCAGGGTCGGCCCTACGCCCGGTAGCAGTTCGAGCTCGGCCGCCGTCGCCGTGTTGGGGTCCAGCCGGAGTGTAAGCAGCGGTGCCAGCGGTGTGGGCACCCTCCCGCGCCCATGCCACGCTGCTACTTGCCATGCGGAGTGTGCCCCGAGGAGCAGCACCACGACCCCCACGGCGGCCCTGTATCGCGCCCGGTCCGCGCAGCGCACTCGCCCTATTTCGATGGGCTCATCAGCCGCTGGCGCATTGCCCCGAGACGCGTCAGCGCCGGCCGGGGTGAAAGATCCGGCCGCAGCAAGCCGCCCTGGGTCAGGATATTGTCGGGACCATCCACCAGGGGCTGAACGCTCACCGTTTCCACGTAGGGTTTCGACAAGGCCACCTGGCAGAGGGTCTCGAGCCATTTCGCCTGGTTTTCTTCCGACCATGCACCACCCCACTCTCCTCCACTGGCAACGGCGTCGTGTGCGGCGGGTTGCGCCGGTGCGCCCAGGGCCGTCACATGCAGCGGCTTGCCGAAGTTTGCCAGCTTGTCGATCAGTGCGGATACCTGGAACGGATCGCGCAGGTGATAACCGTCCGTTCCGATGCCAAAGAGAAATTGCAGGCCGAAGCCGTCAAAGTTCAGGCCGCTCTGCACGGCCATGTCTGCGTACAACAGCGGGGGCACAGTCTGCTGGTTGCGGGCAAAGTACTCCCCCCAGGGCTGTGTCACATCGAGCAGGATCTGAGCGCGGGGAGCGGACTGCTTGGTGATCGCGACCGCCATGCGCGTCAGTTCCATGGTCTGTTCGTAGCTGAACCCGAAGACGTTGTCCGCCTGCAAGCCGCTTGCCACGACCCAGTTCGACACCTGCTTCGCGAAGCGCTTCACCGTTCGCTCGATGTGATCGCGGGCGGCCTCGAAGATCGACTCGAAATCGTTTTCCCAGATGTAGAGCCAGTCCGGCACCGAGCTCACGTTAAACGCCAGCAGCGGGCCGCCGCGCACCGGCAGCTTCGCCGCCGCACACGCCGCGACCCACGCTTCGAGAGCTTCGAAGTTGCGGGCCTGTTCGGTGGGTTGAATCTGGCGCCATACAAACGGCAGATCAACAAAATCACAAACACCCGCAAGCGGCTTGAGCATCGCCGCGTTAACTGGCCCCGCCGGGAGGCGCGCCCCGAGGAACGGCTTCGCGAATCCTCCGGTCTGCTGCCGCCGCCCGAGGAACACATGGGCGTGGAATACGGCCATCTCTTCAGCAGCGCGTAACCCCTCGGCGAGCGAGGTGTCCGCATGGCCGGCCGCGATGGGTGGGTCGTCGGTCGTCTGCAGCGCCTGGACGAAGGCCTGCCGGCATTGCTCGATGTGACCGGAGATCTCGTCCATGCCGGAGTAATCAAACAAACCCCACTCCTCGCGCTTCACCGTGAGCCGCATCAATTGCTGCCGCGCCAGTTCGAGATGCAGGTTGTAGGGGCGCTCGCGCGCCGGCAAGCGCGTGGTCTGGAGCTGCACCGTGCCGATCCCCGGCACCGGCCAGAGTAGCGACAAGCCCACCGGGTCCTGCGTCCGCGGCGTGCAGCGCAGGAAACCGTCGTCCCAGCGGATCTCGGCGCGCACCGGTAACCCATCCACACCGACGAGATGAGCCCCCTGCAGGTCCGGCGGAACCCTTCGTCCATTCGATGCGAAGCAGACAAACCTGTGCACCGCGACCTGCCTCCGACCAGCACTGGGCGCGGATGCACTACGCGGCCGCGCCGACGCAGGCGCATTCTACGGCCTTGAGCCACTCGCTTCAAAGCCGGGGGGCGAACCCCCGCGGAACGGAGGAAGCAGGAACGGCACAAGGAGACGGCTACTCCGCCGCGGGCTGTACGAGCACGCTGACGTCCGCCGATTGCGCCCGGAATCCTGTGTACACGACCAGACGGAATGTGAGTTCGATGGGTTCGGTAACCGTCGGGGCGGTGAATTCGGCGATGGAGCCAAATGGACTCGGCTCAAGGGTAACACGGGGGCCGAAACCGGTCTGAATCCAGCGATAGCTCAGGCGGTCGCCCTCGGGGTGACTGGAACGACTGCCATCGAGCAGCACACGCTGGCCGGCAACGACCGCTGGTGTGACCTCGGCAGACGCATGGGGTGGCTGGCTGGCAATAGCCCGCAAAATGTCACCCAGCGTAGGCAGCAGCGGATCCTCACCATGCCGAATTTGCGCGACGTCTGGGTCTGGGGGGACGAAAGGGCAACCGCCTGGCAGTGCGAGCCCCGCTACCAGTGCCAGGGTCAAGTTTGCCGCCATCTGCCATCGGGTGGTCATCCCAGGTCTCCGGTTCCGCGGCCCCGGCATAGATCCCGCCACGCCACAGCGCGATCACACCTTCAGGACCTG
The DNA here is from genome assembly GCA_016716475.1 of Phycisphaerales bacterium. NCBI lineage: Bacteria > Pseudomonadati > Planctomycetota > Phycisphaerae > Phycisphaerales > Phycisphaerales bacterium. Next base: position 645,589 of record JADJWG010000002.1, on the reverse strand, counting down.
TGCTGACGATCCTATCGGTCACCCTGTTCACCGACTGACCTGCCGAGTCATTTCCTTGCCCCTCTTTCAGACGCAGGACCGCACCCGGGTCTGGGTAATAAAAGACAGCGGGCCGGCAGCCCACGGTGGGTTACCGGCCCGCTGCACGATCTTCAGGGCTCCCGTCGCCGATGCGACAGGGTCACCGTTTCCAGGTCACACCCTTACGGGCAGACGCTGACGCACGGTGCCGGCGGGGCCTTCAGCAGCGCGATGAAGGGCGAGATGTCGGCGAAGTTGACCACGCCGTCGCCATTCGCATCGCTGTTGAGGTACGGACCGAAACCGGCCGCCAGGTTGCACGTCCAGTTGCCCGCGTTCCCTGCCTTGATCGCCGCGATGAACGGCGAGATATCGGCGAAGTTCACGAAGGTGTCACCGTTCGAGTCACCCGGGCAGACCTGCGGGGCGCTCTCGCAATCATCCGGGACGCCGTTCTGGTTCTGGTCGTTGGCCGGCGGGCCGATCACAACGCCCAGTGCAACATTGTCCAGGAAGAAATTCGTGAGACCAGTCCCGGTGGTAGTGGAGTCAAACCGCAGCGTGTGCGTGCCGCCGTTGGCGTACGCGGACACGTCGACGGTGACCAGCGTGTACTCGGCGTAGCTCGGTGCGTCGCTTTCGAGTGCCGAGAATACGACATTGCCGTCGATCGACGCCGTGAAGAAGTCCACACCGTTGCCACTGGCATTCGGGATCTGGAGGTAGAACGTGAGGAGCGCCGGCGGCTGGGCCGGGATCGTCACGACCTGCTCCAGCGAGCCGGTCTCCGATACGCCTTCGATGCCGCCGAACCAGGCCCACCACAGGCCATCCTGCGGGTTGAAGGCCGGATTCGACGTGCAGAGCGCCCGCGTGCAGAGCGGTGAACCGAAGTTCGAGGACGCTTCCGCCCACGAAGCATTCGGCGAACCACCCTCGAAGCTACCGTCCGCGACGACGTTCTGGATCGGCACTGCGCCGAGCTGGCACTCGTCCGGGATGCCATCGGGCTGGCAATCGTTGCTGAGGCCGACATTCGCCGCGCCGTACTTCGTCTGGCACAGCGGTGTCGCGTTCACATCGCAGCCATCCGGAATGCCGTTGCCGTTGCAGTCCAGATCGCATTCGTCGAGCACGCCGTTGCCGTCCGCGTCGAGCGTCGGGTCGAGGGCGATCTCGCACACGTCGAGGATGCCGTTGTTGTTGCAATCGAGCGCCGGGTTCTCGGCGATCTCGCAGGCATCATCGAGGCCGTTGTTGTTGCAGTCGAAACCGGCGCAGGACGTGCCGGTGCCGAGGTATGTGCCACCCTGCAGGAAGCAGTCGACCGGGAAGACCGCATCGGTGCAGTTCCCGCCGAGGCAGCAGGCGCCGACTTCGCACAGGCCGGACGGGACGATGTAGATGTCGAAGTCCGCGAGGCAATTCGGCGTCGGCCAGGTATCCACGACGAGGTAGTACGTGCCGGCCGGCAGCCCCACGCCCTCGAACAGGGCCTGTGTCGCGCTGCCGCTCGTGGCACCGTAGAGGCACGGTGTGCCGAGACACTGATCATTGATCGCGAAGCCCAGCCAACCCTCGGACGCGACGTTCGACTGGATGAGAATGTCCACGCACGTCGGCTGCGTGACAGTCAGGCGATAGACGATGTCCTCGCCGCCGTCGTACGAACCGAGGCACGAATCGTCGATGTCGTTGCCACGGCCGCAGGTGGTCTGGTTGGTGTCGGCATAGCCGCTGAAGCTGCCGTCGATGGTGATTTCGATCGGGAGATCGCAGATGTCACCGACGTTGGGCTGCGGGCAGGGATTGGGCTCGCAACCGGCACCTGAACCGAGGTAGGTTCCACCCTGGGCGAGGCAGTCCGCCGGGTCGGTGACCACGCAGGTCCCAATCCGCAGGCAGCACCCACCAGTGCCGGACTGGAGGTCGAACTCAAACAGGGTCGGTCCGCCACCTTCGCTCACGCCCCAGTCACCGAGCAGCAGCCAGTAGGTCTGGCCTGCCGACACGCCGAACGTCACCGACTCGGTGTTGACGCCACCGATGAAAATGTCGCCACAGCCAAGCTCGACGAGGTTGTTGCAGTCCGGCCCGGTGTACGCCGCGATCAACGCGTCGTAGCTCTGCGTCATGCTCGCGGTCGCGAGACCGGCTTCGGTCGCCGTGAAGACGAACCAGGCCGCATTCTGCGTTACCGTGGCCGAGGTGCTGTTGCAGCTCGGGGACGGCGGGCTGGGCGGACCAAGGTCGTTGTTGAAGAAGTAGCTGAACGGAGCCGCCGGAATGGCGATGGCCGTATCGCAGGTGGACGCATAGGGGCAGGGCGTACTGGCGCACGACGTGCCGTCGCCACCGTAGGTGCCTGAGGAGGCGCCGCAGTCGGCCGGGGTCGTCTCGACGCAGCCACCGGTCGGCAGGCAGCAGGCACCCACGCACGGGTTGACCGGATCGCAACGCGAGCCGTCACCTTTGTAGATACCGCCTGCGGTGAGGCAGGCCGCTTCCGTAATGCCGGCACCATTGTTGTCGTCGCAGGTCGCACCCAGGCAGCAGGCGCCGAGCGGAGCAGCCGCGACGATGTTGACCGTGTAGTCCTCGGTCTCGCCCCAGGTGTAGGTACCACAGGGCAATACGAGACTCGCGTCCGAGGTTTCACGGCAGACCACGCGCATGCGCGTCGTTCCGGTCAGCGCTCCCGGGGGCACCGTCAGCGTACCCGAGAGGATGAACGGGCAGTTACCTGTGCCGCCCACGTGGCCGCCACTGTACACCAGCTCGTTCGCATCGAACACGAAGTTCTTGTTGATGTCGATCCAGATCTTCACCTGCTTGGCGTAGCAGCCCGACGTGGTCGCGTTGTTGGTGATGACCTCGACCGCTGTGGGAGAGCCAACCGTCAGATTGATCGGGCCGATGGCCGTGAAGTCACTGTAGGCGACCGGGTTAATCCCGCTGTAGTTGACGAAGCTGCCGACGGTGACCTGCTCGATGAGCGAATCCGCGGTGCTCGTCGCGTTTGAAGCGCAGTAAGACGTGGCCGCATTGACCACGTTCACTTCGACCTCGTACGCCTCGAGGAAACCGGTGTCGGTCTTGCCCCAGATCGGGACATAGATCGTGCCCGGTCCGACAAGGTTGCTGGCCGTCAGCCGGGGGGCCGTGCCGCCGCCGCAGGTCGGGAAGGCGGCGGTGAATGTCTGGAAAGCGCTGCAGTCCGCGCAGCTCGTGTAATAGGCAATTCCGACCGTGCCCCAGACCGGGGGACTGCCGGGCTGGCAGAAATCGAGCGTCACGTTGTTGGAGGCGTACGGCAGGTTGATCGCCAGCCAGGTTGCCTTCCAGTTCAGTACGCCCGGGCACTGGTACGCAGCACAGGTGTTGTTGCCCGCGACCACCTGCGGGAACGGACCGTTCACGGCCGTCGCCGTAGCGCACGAGTTGTTGGCCGGTGGCGTGCATGGGTTGGTTGTGCACTGGCCCGTGACGTTGCAGTCACCCGGCACCGTACCGCCGAAGCCCTGCGTGCAGAGCACGTTGTCAAACGTGTCCAGGATGTAGTACGAGCACTCGCTGGGGTAGCCGGCGGCATTCGGGGTAAACACGGTCGTAATCGTGTCGCCCGTATCCGCACTGAAGTTGATGAACAACGGACCGCGGCCGTCGGCGACCGTCATGGTGTACGAACCGACCGAATTCCCGTTGACGAAGACCTCGACGAAATTCACCGGCACGCCGCTGTCATTCGTCCAGCCATCGCCGTAGGAGTCTTCGAGCACGATCCGGTGATTACAGGCGCGGTCACCACCCGGCCGGGGGTCAGCGCCACTGCTCCCGGTCAGGAACTGGACGAAGCCGCCGGCCCGCGCGCTGTATTCAGGGACCGACAGCGCAGTCGCGTTCGGAGCCGCAAACAGCACCGGTTCCCCGGGCTTGGACTGCCACACGTCGGCTTCCCGGTCCTTGAAATCCGGCGAGTTGCGGGTGGCTTGTGCATCAACGCCGCCGGGCTGCGCCGGGGCCCGCCGCGCTGTGGACGCGCCGGGTACGTCGGCGAAGACGAGCGTGCTACAACAGAGCACGGTGCCCAACAGGGCTAGTCTCCTCATCTGACTCATCCGCGTTTCTCCCTTTCCCAATGCCCCGCGAGCGCTGACCCCGAGATCGGCGACCGCGACGGGCCCTCGTTACGACTGTCACTCGACCGGGCGGGCTCCTCCCGCTGCGGCCCTAAGTAAACGGGCCTGCGCACCCATCCGGGAACGCCGACCCGCTTCATTGGCAAACTCAGTTGCAATAAGTCACCCCGACACAAGCATGTGAAACCTGTGACTGCCGGGTTGGCGTACCGGGGCAAGGGCAGATTAACCGCCTCCACCGAAGCGAGCCCCCCGGCATTGCGGCACGCAACCAGGAAATTCTGCACGAACAACCCTTATGGACAGGCCCTGCGTAGTGCACTTGGCATTGGACATCGACGACGATGTGGCGTAAGCCGTGCACCGAACTCACGCCGGCCACATGCCATTAGCTACCAACGTCGCCGGACGGCCTTTCTTTCTCATCGCCTGCCGCCCGAAGAAACTTCAGGCCGCCTGCGACCGGCGCCGTGCGACCCTACTTCGCATGAGCACCGCCAGTACCGTCAGAAGCCACTCCCTACGTCAATGTCCGCCAACAACTGCACGGCGCTTGAAAGCGCAAGATTTGCAGGACATGCAGCGTCAGCTAAAGCAGGTGTCGCTTCTTTCGCCCTGGCACCGTGGCCGGTCGCCGCCGCGTGCAAGCGGATTTGCGCACCAAGATGCTTCGCAAACCTCGCATACCACTACTATTACGCGGACCCGTCGCCGCTGTCAATCCAAGCGTGTTTTTAAGGACGAAAGTGCAAGGACGAGGTTGCTTGCTGAAGGTGCGACCGGAAGCGCGGAGGATGCCAAGCACCGTGCCGTGTGGCAGCCGATAACTTCCACTCATACCTCGTGAATGAAACCGTACAGTGCGCTGCAACCGCAGCACGCAGCGCTGTCGGCCGCACACCGCGGTGGTGATCTCAGGGGTTCCCCGGCGATCGGAATCCGCGTCTGAGAAATTCCGAATTACGGGTGGCAAATGACTTTCGCAGGATGTCCACGGTATTGCAAAGTCACTCCGGCAACAGCATTGGATTCCCGCCGTCCGTAGTTTCGATCTTGAGCCGACCTTTGGTTATGGGACTCTAACGAAGTGCGCAAAAAAATGCTCAAGTGTGGGGCCGACAGGCCGGGGGGGAAACCTGTACGTGCCGCGCGCCACTTGAGCAAGGGAAGTGTAGACCGGTCCGACACAGAAAGCAAGCGCGTTCCTCATATTTACATAATACGTTATATAATAAATATTTGCGCATTGCATGGAAGGCGACGAGAACGCTCTCATGAGACGTTTCAGGGCCCGCAGCGGGATCTCTCCCACTCAGTGCGAGGTTCTCCAGCGCTGACGGGATGGCGCAATACTTTCCACTTGTGAGGCACAACTCCCGACGCGCGGGTTTGCATCCCGGGCTCGCACCTCTCGGTACCATGGTTGGCGCAAGAATGATCACCCGCTACCGGTGAGAGTGATCACAAGCTGCCGGGAGGTGCCACATGCGGCCACGCTGGTTCCTGCTCCTGACCGTGGTTCCCCTGCTGATGGCGGGCTCGTGCCCGCATGATCGATACGTCATCCGCATGCGCAGCGTGGAGGATGGCCTGGTGGAACGACGACTCGATTGGTCGCGCGAAGGGGAAGACGAGCCGGTATCCGGCGAGCGCGTAGCGCCACGGTTGCGCGCGGCCTACGGCACGGAACCCGTTGTACGTCCCGACGGCGCCAGCATTCAGGCGCGTTTCGCGTCCGAACTCCCAGGCGACATCTGGAATTCCGAGCGCATCAATCGCGGACTCGTCATGCGCCATGCGGCACCCGGCGGCACGACGCTGCATTACATGGAGCGCATGCGTGGCGTGGATGATCCGGGGGCACAGTGGAAGAAGTTCACGGCGGCGCTCGATCTCGCGGTACGCATCCTGAAAGCGGGGGTCGCAGCCCATCCGGAACTGGCCGACGAACCCGCGGCCCGCGACCGCCTGATCCGGTGGATCGAGACCGAATTCACCGACGACCTGCTGAGCGCCACGCTCCTGCTGCGCGATGGCTTCGGGCATCTCATTGCACTCGCCCATGCGGGCTTTGAAAACGACGGCGTACTGGCTGAGCACAGCATCTCACCCGGTGGACGCATCGCCGATCACGAACTGGCGCGCGCCATGCTCTGGCTGCTGGACCGTGGCTACCTGCGCCCGGAAGAGGCCGCCCGCCTCAACCTCAACCAGGACCAGTTCTGGGAGACCCTGCTCTGTGGCGCCGTGCGCAAGGCCGCCGTCGCTCTGGGCCACTCAGCGGATGGCCCCTACCCCCCGTGGCTGGATCGGCTGCGCCACAATCCCGGCGCACTCGATGATGAGATTCTGCTACCAGGGCGAACTGCGCTCGGCCTGTCCGAGGAAGCGTTGGTGGCCGCCTTCAATGTTGTTCAACCGGATTTCTCGTTCGGTCCGCAGGTGCGCATCGAGTGGGAACTCGCGGTCGAACCATTGGCGCACAACGGCCGGTGGGAACCCGGCGATACAGCCGGCACGCTCGTGTGGGAATCAAGTCCCACAAAACCCGAAGCCCTGCCACCGCGGGTCCTCTACGCGTTTTGGGTACAGCCCGACGAGGCGTGGCAGTCTGCCCATCTGGGGCGCACCGTGCTGACCGGCCAACCGCTGCACACCTATCTCGCGTGGCACGCGGGACTGACGGCCGAGAAGCGTGGGGAGTGGGACCGCTTCGCAGGCACACTGCGGCCCGGGCCAGAACTCATCGGGCAACTGACGACATTCCGTTTTCATCCTGCCCCGGAGAGTGAGGGAAACGAGCACCCGACGACCGCGCCCGTCGCCCAGGACGAACCCCTGCCGGGTGCGACGTTGCTGCTCGATGCTCTGCGCACTGCCTTGCAGGAGCCGGGGGCCCCAGATGCCGAACACTCCGGCACGACACCAACGTTGCGCAGTCAAGGTGGTTGAAGTTGAAGTGGGAGAGGCAATTCACGCGTGATCCTACGCCACGCCGTGGCGTACAACCACGTTGCCCGGCAGTCTCTTCACACGCCCTTTCAACTCAAGCGTCGTCAGTGCTGCCAGGACTTCGCCCGCTGGCAACTCGGCCAGCCGGATCACCGCGTCCTGCAAGAGCGGATCGAACCCGAGGACGTCGAAGACACGCTGTTCCGCCACCGAAAGTGGCACGGACGGACCGGAACCAGGTGGCGACTTCCGCGCCGCACCTGCGGGTGCATCCGTTCCGGTGGTCTTCTCGTCCATCCGTGACGGCGTGATGTCGGTCGACCGCCCCGATCGGGCGGCCCGCGCGGCGGAATAAGTGGACTCGGGCAGATCCAGCACCGGCCGCATATGCACGCCGACGTCACCAAGCTCCGCGAGCACATCTTCGAGGCAGGTCACCAGCTTCGCGCCGCTGTCGCGGATCAGTGCATTGGTTCCCATCGACATGGGATCCTGTACCCGCCCCGGTACGGCGAAGACTTCGCGGTTGTATTCGCTCGCGAAGCGCGCCGTAATCAGGGCGCCGCTGCGGTGCCCGGCCTCGATGACGATGGTTCCGAGCGTCATCCCGGCGATGATCCGGTTACGGCCGGGGAAGTTCTCCGCCCGTACGGAAGCCGCGATGGGCAGTTCACTGATCCAGGCGCCGTGGTCGAGCAGTTTCGCGGCCAGTGCCGCATTCTCAGGCGGATAAATCGCATCCAGGCCGCGGCCCATGACCGCCACGGAACGGCCGCCCGCATCCACAGCCCCGTGGTGGGCAAATGCATCAATCCCCCGGGCGAGGCCGCTCACGACGGTAAAGCCCGCACCGGCAAGCAACTCCCCGAACCGGCGCGCCTGCTCGCTGCCATAGAGGGTACAGCGGCGACTGCCGACAATTGCTACCGCGATGGCATCCGTCGGCCGTAACTCGCCCTTCACGAAGAGTACGATGGGGGCATCGGGGATCTGCCGCAGCCCGGGTGGGTAGTCCGCATCCGCCCGACACACGATCCGCACGCCGTGTTGCTCGGCCGCCTCCAGTTCCTGTTCGACCACGGCGTTGTCCCGGGCCCGGAGAATGTTTTCCGCTTTACCCGGGCCAATACCTGGTACCAATTGGAGTTCGGAAGCCGTAGCCGCACCGGCGCGCTCGGCGTCGCCGAACTGGATGAGCAGGCGGCCGAAGGTCAACGGTCCGATGCCGTCGATCAACGCCCAGCGCAGGTGTGTGCGGGCCGCCGCGGATATGACGCTCATGCGTCCCTCCCGGAACTGGCGCCTCCGTTCAAAGTCACTGCTTAGTCGGCAGCATGGCTCCACGGCGACTGCGTTGCAAGCGCGGTGCCCCGCTGCGCGTTAACTCCGCCCGGAAGAATGGCCAAAAACCGCACATTGGCGGCCAGCCGGCCGGCCATGGATCATGCGCACCCGCCCGGGGCGCCGAAGCGATCTGCCCAGCCCCCCACCGCATCCAGGAATGCCGCCGGTTCCGGCTCGAACTCCAACGTGTGACTGGTACCGGGAAACAGATGGACGCGTGCGGCGTGGGCTGCAACCCGTTGCACCCACGCAACCGTGGGCTCGTTGCGGATGATGCGGTCGTACTCGGCGAGGTATAGTGTGACCTCGGGCGCCAACGCACGGCGCGGCGCGGACTGCACCGCGCGATCCAACTGCAGGGAGTGAAAGAAAAAACGCGCTGTGGCGTGGGTCAACTTGTCGGTGTCCGCGGCGATGAACTCCTGAGCAGCCGGGTTCGCGGTGAAGAGCGCCGGATCTGAGAGGGGGATCTCGAAGGGCGCCGCAGGGCGAAACAACAGCGCCGTGGCAATTCGCAGGCGTACTGCCCAGCCGACATCCACGGCCGCGAAGATCCCGGGCGTGACCAATAGCAGGCGCACAGGCCGCAGGCCGGCGCAAGCTCCAGGCCGCGGCCAGCTTGCCCCCCCAACTCACTCCGACGATTCCCGTTTCGACGCCGGGCCAGCGTGCCTGGAGCGCGCTGTACAACTCGTCGAGATCAGCGAGCCAGCGCTGCCCGGAACGTACGTCCCCCCGTGGAGGCGCATTCCGCCCACTCCCGCGCCGATCCGGCAGGAGGACGGCGATGCCGCGCTCGGCAAGTACAGCGGCAGAGGGCTCAAACCAACCCCCGTGCGATTGGATGCCATGCAGATAGAGTACCGCTCCGCGTAGCGGGACATCCGGCGGTGGCTGCCAGAGGCGGCCGTGCAGGGTGTAGCCGTCCGACATACGCCATGCGTGCAGTTCGGGCGGCAAGCGAGGTGGGCGCATCGCTTGCTCTACAGTTCGCTCTGATCGAGCACGCGGAACTTCTTGGCCTGCAGAACCGGGATCGAAGCTGGCAGGTTGTCGACTTGGATCGCAAGGCACGGTTGCTGGGTGCGAGGTACGTAGACGGTATACACGTAGTTGATGTTGACCTCGGCGGAGATGAGGGCACTGCAGATGGTCAGAATCCCGCGTTTACCGGTCGGCAGCTCGACCACGAGGATCTCGCTCTCGCTCAGTGGAAAACGGGCGTCGCTGAGAATCTGCTGAGCCAGGTCAGGATGATCAACCAGCAGGCGCACGATCGCACAATCGACCGAGGCATCGACCGAGAGCCCGAGAATATGGACGGGCTCGTCTTCCAGCAGCCGCGTGATCCGCAGCAATTGTCCGACACGGTTCTCAAGAAAAATCGAAAGCTGGCGACAATGTGGAAATTCGCTGCCTTCGGCCGTCTGAAAGGGTTCGACATTCATGTTGAATTCGCGCCGCCGGACCAAGGGATTGTGAACGGATCCTCTAGCTGCGAGGGTAGCAACCCGGCTCCGGCCTGTACAGGGGAAAATGATGATGGCGTTACAAGCTCGGAGGTCACGTTATCATTCGTGCGGGCGCTGAGCCCGTGGTGCCATGATCCAATTTGCCTACCCCATGCTGCTTTGGGGGCTGCTCGCCCTGACGTTGCCGCCGATCGTGCATCTGCTGCTGCGGCCGCAGCCGCGCCCGCTGAGGTTCCCCGCGCTGGCACTGATGCGCACGGCGCTCACCAGCGGTCAACGCGCACATCGGGTACGCAACCTGTTGCTGTTGTTTACCCGTGCCGCACTGCTGGCGACGGCGGTACTGCTGCTCGCCGGCCCTAATTGTCGCACGGCGGGAACGGACACCCTTGATGGAAGGTCAGGTCCCCAGTTACTGATCATCGACGATGCCGTGCGCATGCGGGCCCGCCCAGAGTACTCCTCAGATCGGACGTTTCTCGATGAGGCCCGCGCCCAAGTCATGGAATCCCTGGTTCAACTCGGCTCCGGGCCACCCTCGCGGAGCTTGGCCGTGCTCTACAGCGGCGATCAGGTCGGCGCTGTGCTCACCCGCGCGATCGATGTCCTTACCGCCGAGCTGCGCGCCCCCCATCCCCTGCCACCGCATGCGCGACCCCTCACGGGGGCCTTGCGAGCGGCGGCGCGGCTGGCACTGTCCGAACCCGATGGGGTGGCAGAGCTACTGATTCTCACAGACGGGGGGCGCGGGGCCTGGCGTGAAGTCGAGCCGGCGTTACTCGCCTCTTTGCGGAAGGTGCGGGTGAGGGTCGTGATTCCTGCTACCCCTTTGCCGGGGAACATCGGTGTCGTCCGTGCGGAAGCGGCAACACGACGGCATGCCAGCTCGACACAGGTACCGGTGCTGGCGAGTGTCAGGGGCAGCGGCGCAGCCACGACCGCACGCCTGGTCTTACACTTTGGCGGTGCGGCGGTAGACCGCAGCCCACCTGTTGAGGTCCCGCCAGGTTCGGTCGCCACCGTCACGTTGCTGGCGCCACCTGCCGGCACCGGCCCACACGGGCTGGTTGTGGCGGCAGAGCCCGAGGACGGACAACCATTCGATCAGCAGTACTTTGTGGCCCTTGAGCGTGCCCGGACGCCTGAAGTTTGGATTGTCCCCCCGTCAGGAGCGAACGATACCCATCCCGCAACCGCAATTTTGAAGAACATGCTCGCACCAGAGACACTTCCGGAAGGACGGCAGCGCGTCCGGGCTGAAGTACTCACGTTACCCGAAGTCTCGGCGCGACTCTTCGCCGTCACGGGAGAGTCAGGAGCCGCTGCGCGCGGCAATCAGGACTACAGCGAGGTAGAGATACCAACGCTGCTCGTACTCTTTGCCGGCCAGGAGTGGGATCCCACTATAACGGAGGGTCTCATCGCTCTGGTGCAGCGTGGTGCCTCCCTCTGGCTGGTACCCGCCGAGGCAGACGGGGAGTGGCCGGGGTTGCGCAGCTTGGTCGCAGAGGAACAACCCCAGCCCGAGCTCCTCTCGCCGGCCACCGGCTGGTATTGGGACCCACGTGTGCCGTTGCCGCTCTCACCGGAAGAACAGGGCATGTTTCAGTGGGTCCGAGCCCACCGGCGTTTGCGCATCACGGGGCCCGTTCCCGAGACCCGGATCGCCGCGACATTTCGGGATGGATTGCCGGCGGTGCTGTACCGGTCCCTCGGAGCCGGTCGCATTACACTCCTGGCGACCGGGGTAGACCCCGAGTGGAGTGATCTCGGTACCCTGGCTGCACCGTTGTTGCTGTGGTTGCACCGAGAGGTGGAGTCGTTGGTGGGCCCCCCAACCGCGACAGCCGCCTTCCTGGCACACGCAGTGGCGCGCGACGTGTTCACGGCCCTGCCTACCACGGGCCTGGTCCGTGTCACTCGCCTGGACCAGTCGGGTGAGTCTGTCGCCTGGATCCGGTTGGAGCATGGTGTTCCACAATCAAATTGGCCGACGGATGCTGCCGGCCTCTACGGCGTGAGCATGACGAGCAGAGCCGCGCCCGATGTGGTCTATGCAGTGAACTGGCCTACCGACGAGTTCGATTCGTCACCGATCACCGTGGCAGAGCTTCGTACCCTGCTCGGCCATGAGGATGTGGAAATCGTTACGGTCACAGAAGGATTCGTGCATGACGTTGTGGGCCGGCAATCCGGCCGGGGCTCACCCGATTTGGCCATGCTCCTCGCCACTGCCCTGTTCGGCCTGTTCCTGCTGGAGATGCTCACGGCACGTACACGGACCCGTGTGGAGCGGGCCCCCAACACGGAGCGCCCATAGACGGAAAGCAAAGAACCCGCGTCACCACACCCGATGACGCGGGTTCCCGAAGGGGGACACGACAGCTTCCATCTCCAAGGATGCAATATGTCCGCGGAGCGGGGTAAGCGCGGGACGAATTTTTGTGAAGATTCCTGGCATGCGGACCGACATGCAACGGTCGCGCTTGGCAGTGACCCGTTACCCACTCTATTATCGCGGCATGCGCACACAAATTCACGTGAAAGATGGTGTATTCGGCCCCTCCGCCCCGAGGTTCGTCTCCAACGCCATTCGCGTGGCCCACCGAGCCCGCTACTTGTCCGTCGGTGGCCTGCTGATCTTGCTGGCAGGTTGCCAGGCGCCCCTGCCGCCCACCAGTCCTACGCAGCGGACCCTGCAGATCCCGGACGTGCCGATCTTTGTCGACGACGCGGTATCGGTCCTGCGACAGATTGACCTGCTGCCGGAATATGTGGATCGAGCCAGCGGGTTGATCGTGACGACCCCCACGACCAGCGGGCAATGGTTCGAGTTCTGGCGCGTTGACGCACCGGGCGGATACCAGGCCCTCGAATCGAGTCTGCACACCATCCAAAGGCGCGTAACTGTCGAGGTGCTGGCTCGCGAACTGAGTTTCGGCCCACCCTCCGTGCCGGACAACTTCTCGACCGCTGCGGAGTCGCAGGACGCCGGGCGTCCTGCTGCGGATCATGAAACAGATACACCGAACACCGTGTTCACCGTGCGTGTTCAAGTGGAGAAGTTCCGTTTGAGCGTGCCAGAGCGGCAGATTACCACGGCCTCCGGTGCGCTTCGGATCTTCGACGAGGATACCCCGACCGTACGCGGAGATCGTGGGGCGCGCAGCAATGCTCGCATCTGGGTACCACTCGGGCGGGATGCCCTGCTGGAAGAACAATTGCTCGAGCGCTTCGCACGCCTGCCGGGTATCACAGCGGTGGACAGCCCGACAGCCGTGACATCTTCCGCAAACGAGCAGCGCTGAGGATCAACGCGCGGCGCTACGGCACCGGCATGAACTCCGCCAGTACACTGCGCCGCATGGCCCGTAACTCTGCCGCCTGTCGCTCCCCGGGGGTGGTCGATGTGCGCGCAGCCCGCAGGTCAAAGATCGATTCGTAAGAGAACCATGCAAAGTCGCGGCCGGTGTCGCTCGCAAGCTGCATCTGCTCACGCAACCCGGCCGCGGTTTCGAGCATGTAGACCCCCAGGCCGGGGATGACACGCTGACCGGGTGCTGCGGCTGCATAGCTCGCGATATAAATTGCAAGCGGTGGCGTGGTGCGGGTGTACATCATCGGGGCAATGGCATCGACGAGTCCACTGCGAACCCAGTGGGCAGCGTTCTGCAAATACTCGCGATAGGCCACGTCTGGATGCCGCCACACCGCGGCAGTCAACGTGGCGCCGGGGCGCACCTCGTCCATCACGTCCCGCACAGCCGCAACCAAGCGTGTGATCTGGTTCGCGCGCCAAGCGTCCCAGGCGATTCGGCTGTCCGTGGGGCGGCGCCCGGTTTCGTGGGCGTAAAGTGCCAGTGTAAGCGGATCCTGCGGATAGCGTGTCAGCGCTCCGGGCTGGTCATCCCAGACGTAGCGCACGTAGTCGAGGTGGATACCGTCCACGTCGTAGCGGGTCACGATCTCGCGAACAAGTGCGGCGATGTGATTGCGAACCGCCGGTAGGCAGGGGTTGAGCCCCACGTAGTGGGAGTTCAGGGCCTGGGGTGCACCGGTGGCGTCGCGCAGGAACCAACTTGGCCGCGCCCAGTAAAGGTGCGGTGGCTCGAGGTTCTCCGGTGGCGGGACCTGACCCGCCCAACCGGTCAAGGTATTCACCCACGCCTCGATGCGCAGGCCGCGGGTGTGGGCACCCGCCACGGCGACCGCAAACGGGTCAAATCCCGGATCATCACGGCGGTACTCGCGTGTCCAGGGTTCGAGCCGTGACGGATATGCGACGGAGGCATCGCCCCGTACCTGCCAGTAAACCGTGTTAAAGCCGGCCGCGACACAGTTGTCGAGCACACGCTCGATCGACGCCGCATCGTCGTAGTGAAAGCGCGCGACCCACACGGCGCGCGTCTGGGGCGGCAGAGGCATCGGACTGCGCCGGCTGTGCGTCGCCTGATCGGAATTTTCGCCCGGAGAAACGTTCCGAGGTGCATCGCAGGCGCTGGAAATCAGCAGCAGGACAGTCATGAGCAGGCCGGCACTACGGGGAATCCCCGGCAATTCTGAATGGTTATAGGGGCAAATACCCGTATTCAAGACCACACCCCATGAGGTAGACTGTGCTTTAGCATGAGCGGTTTCCGGCGTCGCTGGGGCACTACAGGTCGAGTCTGACCGGGGAACGCGAAGGGATTCCTCGACCGACTCGACGGGGCGCTTGGGTTCCACTCCATCCTGTTGGCCAGCGTTGCGTACCCGGAGGACGTCCGTCCATGGAGTTCCTTCCGACTGTGTCATTGATAGACCCGGATCGCGCCACGCGTCAATCCCTGACGAAGCTTTTCCGCACGGTGGGATTGAACAGTCACGACTTTGCTACGCCGCGTGATTTCCTGGCCGCCGGCAAATCACCCCCACGCGGCTGCCTTCTGATCGAAATGCGCTTACCGGAGATGACCGGGATCGAGTTCTTGCGCCATTGGCGGACCCAACCGGCGGCAACACCCGTAATCGTGCATACTTCAGCCCCGGATGTCCCGACCGTACTGGCCGCGATGCGTGCGGGGGCCTTCGATTTTTTCGGGAAACCGGCGCCTGAGCAGGAGGTCCTGGAACGGATCTACGCGGCGTGCGAGCACGATCGAAATACGTCACAACGCGCCGCCCAACTGCAGATTCTCTCCGCACGTCATGCCACACTGGCAGCACGCGAGCGCGCTGTCATGGAGTGTGTCGTGAGCGGCCTGCCGAACAAGACCACGGCGGTCCGCCTGGGACTGACGCGGAAAGCGGTTGAGGCCTATCGTGCCCGCGCCATGCGTAAGATGGGGGCCGAAACCTTGCCGGAACTGGTGCGAATGAGCGTAATGCTAGAGGCCAATGACAACCCGCTCGCGGCAATTCAGGCCGCCGCTACCGGTGGCCGCCGCACAGCGCCCGGCGCAGCGCCGGACGCGAGCGATTGCCACGTGGCGTAGCCCGGGTCCGGCGCCGATTCTCCAATGCGTGGCGGGGCTACTCGAAACCGACGATGCGATGCACAGCGCCCGTTGTGCCTGTCGGTCCCTGTGCACCGCGTGTCAGGATATACAACTCCCCGTGGGCATCTCGTCCGAATGCGAGCACGGCTGCTCCCAACCGCGCGTTGGTCCGATCAGCAATGCGCGCCTCCACAAACGACCACGTCCCATCGACGGCCTCGGACGCAATGAAGACCTTGCCGTTGGGTCCGGTGAGACCGGAGGTGTAATCGCCGAACACGTACCGCCCGCGCAGCCCAGGGAGGGCCGTTCCGCGATACAGGTACCCACCCACCACCGCGGCGCCGAAAGCCCGGCCGAGCGCGTCCGTGTGGCGGTAAGCGAGGATGGGCGCCTCCAGTAACGCGCCATCGGGGGCGTTGTCGAGGCAGATCTCGGGCGGGCTGTTCGGATTGGCAGGGTCGAAGCAGAGCGTGCCTTCCTTACGATTCCAGCCGTAGTTGCCGCCCGCGCGGACGAGGTTCACTTCCTCCATCAGGTTCTGGCCCACGTCGGCGACGAAGAGTCGCGTGCCGCTCGCCGTGACATCAAAGGAAAACCGCCACGGATTCCGCAGGCCGTAGGCATAGATCTCCCCACGGGCGGTTGCGCTCGCGACGAACGGGTTGTCGGGCGGGATCGCGTACGGATTCCCGCTGTCCACGTTGAGACGCAGAATGCTGCCGAACAGGTTGCTCGTATCCTGCGCGTTGCCGAGATCCGGTGTGTGGCCGAAGCCGACGTCGCCCGCACCGCCGCCATCCCCGAGACCGACGTACAAGTAGCCGTCGGGCCCGAATGCGAGTTGGCCGCCGTTGTGATTGTTCTGCGGCTTGGCAATGCGCAGAAGGATACGCTCGCTGGCGGGGTCGCCACGATTGCCGTCTCCGGCCAGCAAGCGAAACTCGGACAGGCGCACTTCGGTCGCGCTGCCCGTAGGCGCATCGTTACTGGGGGCTGTGTTGAAGAATACGAAGAAGCGTCCGTTGACGGCATAACTGGGATGCAGCGCCAGCCCGAGTAGCCCGCGCTCTTCCGCCGGCGAACTGCTGCTCTGGACACGGTCCTGAAGATCGAGAAAGGGCGTTGCGAGCAACTGTCCGGCACTGTCAACCATGCGAATCAAGCCGCGCTGCTCAACGATCAGGAGCCGTCCCGTACCGTCGGTTGGCGCGACCAGCGCAACGGGCGAACCCAACCCTGTCGCAACTTCGGTGAGGGTCAGCAACGGGCCGCTGGGGGTGGGAGGCGTCGGCAGTGGGCAACCCGCGACGATGCCAAGCGCGACGGCTGCCAGCCCCACGATCAATCCCCCGGTGCGAATCTGCGATGAATCAATACGAACCACGAGAACCATCCTCCAATACAGCTCGCCGGCCACCGCGTGATCGGAGCCCGACCGGCGTCGCGGGATTGTAGGGCTGGCGTCAAGGGGCCCCCGACATGCGTGGCGTACGCGCCCGCTGATTCATACCACAGATCTGCGCGGGGCGTTTGCTGGCGACAGGAGGCAGAAGGCGGCCGGGTCGGAGTTTGTCGGTGCGGCCGGTGAGTGGATGTGCTCGTCGTCCGCGCCGTAACGGAACTCGCGAAGCTTCTCACAGCGGAGTCACAACAGCGCCCACTGAATTCGTGAGCTGCGATGGGTGGTCAGCATCCGAGGACCGGAACAACCTTCAATGACCGCGTTCTCGAACACCGGATGATCAGGAGCATCTCGCAGCTCCGTATCCACAGCCGGAAAGTCTTTATTTCCGCTTTACAGGTCCACATAGTTATTGCTATTCTGCAACTGGGACACGTCGCATGGTGGAGTGCGCCATGTTGCTCAGAACACACCTCAGCGTCCGAATCAAGTTCCAACCAACGGCCAACCGGCCCGCCAGGCCGCACCGCAGCGCGTTTGCACTCGTTGCAACCAGCCTCACGCTGTTCGCGGCTGGCGCTCAGACGGCGCAAGCCCGCAACAACATCCGTGATGCCTTCTTTTCGGTGTACCCAAACGCCGTGGGCTCCGCGATTGACACAGTGCCGAGCCGTCCGGTGCACTGCGGTGTATGCCACTACTCCTTTTCCGGTGGCGGCGCCCGCAACCCCTACGGCTTGCGGGTGGAGGCGGCGCTGCCGAACTTCGCGAACAACCCGAACGGGCGGCGGCAAGCCATCTTCTCGGTTCAGGAGATCGATGCCGACCTTGACGGTTACACGACGGTTGTTGAAGTTACCTCTACGGCATACCCGAATACTCCCACGTTTCCGGGCTTGTCACTGGTGAACATCCAGCAGGTCAGTGCCGTCGAAATCACCGAAATCATGGGATCCCTCACCCCTTCGAGTGGCGACGACACTACCCCGCCAGACGTGACGGTGCTGGCACCCGCGGGCGGCGAGGTTCTCAGCGGTAACGCCGCATTCGAGGTCCAGTGGACCGCGACGGATCTGGGCGGCATCGCACGTGTCGACCTTTTCCTCTCAGATGACGGCGGCGCGAATTTCCGGCCAATCGCGGCCGGTCTGACAAACTCTGGCAGCCAAGTGATTTTCGTGCCGAACCGCCCGACGACACAGGGCCTCGTGCGCGTCGTCGCCACGGACAACACGCTCAACGTGGGTACGGCCGACAGCCCACAACCGTTCACGGTCGTGTCGCCGCCAGGCGGTACAGTCCCGACTACACTCCGCGACTTCGACCTGCCTGGCACGCAGCCACTGGAAGTCGCACCTCTTAACCACCCTGACAACTGCGTGGCATGTCACGGAAACTATGCCCCAACCGTCGAGCCGTACCGCAACTGGCGAGGCAGCATGATGGCCATGGCTTCGCACGACCCCCTCTTTCTCGCCTGCATGTCCATCGCGAACCAGGACGCGCCCGACAGTGGCGACCTGTGCCTTCGGTGCCATATTCCCGGTGGCTGGCTGGGTGGACGCTCCATTCCGACCAACGGCCACGCCATGTTGTTCAGCGACATGCACGGTGTATCGTGCGACCTGTGCCACCGACTGGTGGACCCCGTGTATGTCCCTGGCCAGAGTCCAGCAGTTGATGCGGAGATTCTCGCCAATCTCGGTGCTGTGCCGACTTCGTTCGGCAATGGAATGTTTGTGGTCGACCCGGAGCCGTCGCGACGTGGACCATTCGTGGATGCGGCGCTTGGACACGAGATTATCGTTTCGCCGTTCCACCGGCGGGCCGCGCTGTGTGGCACGTGCCACGACGTGAGTAACAGTGCGTTCCACCGCACGTCGAACCACACCTGGGACCCGAATGTGTTCGATACGCCACCGGTTGAAGTATCTCCTGAAGTCCTAATGCCGATCGAAAGGACCTACAGCGAATGGCTGCATAGCGACTACAACACGCCCACCGGCGTCTACGCGCCGCAGTTCGGCGGCAATCGGTCGTTCGTGGCCGCCTGCCAGGATTGCCACATGCGCGCGGTGACCGGGAAGGGATGCAACTTTCCGGCTGCGCAGACCCGCAACGATCTGCCGTTGCACGACATGACCGGCGGCAGCACGTGGATGGCTTCCGTGCTCCCGGTCCTCTATCCCACCGATCCGCAGGTGGACGCGGCTGCGCTGGCGGACGGCGTGGTTCGCGCCCGGTACATGCTCCAGAACGCGGCTCGCCTGGAGGCGGTGCAGGTGGGTCGTACCCTGCAAGTGACCGTGACGAACGACAGCGGGCACAAGCTACCAACGGGTTACCCGGAGGGACGGAGGGTCTGGCTGAGCGTGCGTTTCCGCGACGCGGCCCTGAACACTGTAGGAGAATCGGGCGTTTACGACCTGGACACCGCGACGCTTCTCGCCGATGCCGAGCTCAAGGTCTACGAGTGCAAGCCGGGGCTGGATGAGACGGTCGCCGCGCTGGCCGGTACGACACCCGGTCCGTCCTTTCATTTCGTCTTGAACAACCGCATCTACAAGGACAACCGCATTCCGCCACGCGGGTTCACGAATGCGGCGTACGCGACGTTTGGCGGCTCGCCGGTGGGAGCAACATATGCGGACGGGCAGCACTGGGACGTGACACCGTATGGTATTCCAGATAGCGCGGCGACGGCCGAGGTAATGCTCTATTACCAGAGCACGACGCGCGAATACATTGAATTTTTACGCGATCACAACGTCACCACCGATGCCGGCTCCACGCTATACAACCTTTGGCTCAACCACGGCCAGTCACCGCCCGAGTTGATGGTGACGATGACTGTCGCACTTGTGCCACTCGATCCCTCCGATCTCAACGGTGATGGGATCGTCGACTTCGCCGATGTGGAATTTCTCATCGCATGCTTTGCCGGCCCCGATCACACCGTGCCGGGCCCCTGTCTGTATGCCGATCTCGACGGCGATGAAGATACGGATTTAGGTGACATGGCACTGCTCCAGGTGGCATACTCGCCATCCAATCAGTGAAACGCTTCACGGGCTGCACCCCAGGCGGGGAGGTTGGGTGGTGGCATCCACGCGTTGATCTAGAAGGAAGATGTTGGCTTCAGAGTCATCCGGTGCAAGTCCAAAAGTCATGTCTCGAAACACGATCGTGGGCATACTCTGCATCGTCGCCGCACTCGCCGCCTTCGGGGGGGCGGCCATTGAGCCCGCACCTGGCCCTGGGGCGTGGTTAACGCGACTGGCCGGGGATTGGACAGTGCAGTTGCCGCATCAATTGGTGATCGGCAACGATCCACAGCGCCGCGACACCTTCACCGTCAATCGAATTTCACCTGTGCAACTTCCCACGGGAGGTGCGGGAGGGCTGTCACAGGCAGAAGTCCGCCATGTACTTCGATATGCTGTTGATGACCGCAACATACTCCTGCAAACCATGGATGGTTACGCTTGGTACGGGCTTCGCAGTGGGCCGGTGTGGCACCACGGGACTGACCTGCCCGAGGATGTGACAGCGCTGCTCGCGGCGCTCCAGCGACCAAGACCCTCAAGACGCAATGACTTCATACTGCTCGGAAGCGTGCTGGCTGCCGTGGGTGGTGTACTTGTTTCGAGACGGTGGAAGTCGTACCGAGGTGCAAGCAGGAACCCGTAGTGGCGCTAGAACTCAGTACCACTTGCTGAACTGCCTCACATGCGGCCGCTGGAATAGTGCAGCGCCACTCCTTCAGTTCCCGGTAGACGTCGTAGTTCCGCGATCTACACTCCCCCAACACAGCCCGCGGTCTCATACGTGCGATCACCAGTCCCACCCGTGCGCACGACACTCATTTCCCACGCGGGGCTTGCCGCCGAGCGTGGAATTTGGCACAATCTGAGGTGTCGGGCCGAAAGTTACTTGCCTTACCCTCAAGGGCGTAGCAACGGGCCGCTGCGCAACGAGGAATCTCAAATCATGCCGGGCAGTGGCACGATGCCGGACTTCGAGTGCATTTTGGGTCGGGCGCGGGTGGGGGACGATGATGCCCTCGCAGAATTGCTGGAGCGGTTCGGCCCCGCCACACGTGGCGAACTCAAGCTCGCCGCCCGCTGGCAGGGCGAAATCGACCTCGATGATGTCATGCAGATCACCTATGTGGATGCGTTCCTCCGCATCGGAAGCTGCGTCGCCCAACACGAAGCAACCTTTCAGGCCTGGCTGGTCCAGATCGCCCGCCACAACCTCCTGGACGCAATTCGCGGCCTGGAGGCGGATAAGCGACCCCCCGTCACCCGGCGCATTACATCGGGCAGCAACGGGGACTCCTACGTCCAACTTTGCGAGTTGCTGGGTGGGTCGACCTCCACGCCCAGCCGCACGGTGTCACGCGAGGAACTTCGAACCCATATCGACGCTGCCATCCAAAGGTTGCCGGCGGACTACGCCCAGGTGATCCGGTTGATGGACCTGGAGGGCCACTCGGGCGTGGAAACCGCCGCGCGCATGGGTCGTTCCCGGGCTGCGGTGCACATGCTGGCCGGCCGGGCCCGCGAGCGCCTGCGGGAGCTGCTGGGGAGCGCAACCCGGTTTTTCTAGCGTTACACCCACCCGCGGTTAGGCGCCTGAATTGTTGGGAGAGTGTCGCTGACGGACATATGGTCCGCGCTCTCGGCCACTCCACGTCAAGGGCTGTGCAGGCATGAGTGACGACAGCACGCGCCGCGAACTCGCCCTGATCAGCCGCGCGCGCGAAGCGGTCGGTGCTACTGAGGGGCCGCGCGCCTCGCGCGACGCAGTCACGATGCCGCTTGCGATGGACGGGTATGACCTCATCTGTGAGGTTGGCCGTGGCGGGCAGGGCATTGTCTTCCAGGCCGTGCAGCGTTCGACGGGTCGCCATGTGGCGATCAAAGTGCTGCGGCACGGGCTACTCGCAACCAGCAGCGAGCAGGCGCGGCTGGAACGTGAAGTGCGCATTCTAGCCCAGCTCCGACACCCGGGCATCGTAACCATTCACGACAGCGGCCGCAGCGGCAACCTCTCCTACGTGGTCATGGACTACATCGAGGGCGTGCCTTTCGACAGCTACATCACGGCGAACCGGTTGACACTGCGCGAGCGTGTCGAACTGTGCGCCCGTGTCGCGGAGGCCGTCAATGCCGCCCACCTGCGCGGCGTCATCCATCGCGATCTCAAGCCGCTGAATATTCGTGTCGATGCGGAGGGCGCGCCGCACGTGCTCGACTTCGGTCTCGCAAAGCTGCTCGATCCGGAGGCGGCCGTTGCCACGCTGACCACCACGGGCCAGTTCATGGGCTCGCTCAAATGGGCCGCACCGGAGCAAGCCCGGGGTGAGACCAGCGCAATCGATGTACGCACCGACGTCTACACGCTGGGGGTGGTCTTCTGGGGCGCGCTCCACGAGGCGTTTCCGTACCCGGTCGACGGTGACCTCAGCCGGGTACTGGCAAGTATTGTGTCGACGGACCCCATCCGCACCCGTCGGCCAGGCGCGGAGCACGTCCCCTTCGACGTCGAGACCATACTGCGCAAGTGCCTCGCGAAGGATCCGGCGCGGCGCTACCAGAACGCGGGCGAACTCGCCTCCGACTTGCGCAACTTCCTGGCAGGTCGCCCCATCTCCGCCCGGCGCGACAGCCAATGGTACATGCTGCATAAATTTGTAGTACGAAACCGCACTGTGGTCGGGCTCGCGGCGGCCATCTTTGTGATCGTTCTCGCCGCGGCGATCGCACTTGGATTCCTGTATGTCCGGGCGGAGCACAGTGCGGCCCTGGCGACGGAACGGGCCGAACACCTGCGCACGGAGCTGTACTTCAATTCGATCAGTCTTGCGGAAAAGGCGCTGGAGACCGGCAACCCGATCGAAATGGACGCGGCCCTCGAACAGTGTCCGGCCGACATGCGCGGCTGGGAATACTGGCATCTGAAGCGTCTTACAGACGAGTCCGAACTGGCCTGGAAAGCCCACGAATATCTCGGAGCGGCGATCCCGCTGGCCTTCTCGCCGGACGGTCGCCTGTTGCTGACGACCGGGTGCGAGTTGCGGCGCTTCCCGCCGATTCAACGCACGACGAAGATCTGGGATGCACATTCCGGCGAACTGCTGAGAATACTCGACGTCGGCAACATCGCATTGCAGGGTGCTGCCTGCTTTTCCCCGAACGGCACGCGCGTGGCCGTCGGCGGCCGCAGCTTCCGCTTCCGTGTCTATGCCACTGACACCTGGCAACAACTGTACGAGGTCGACCGCGGCGGCAGGTCCCCGGACCAGGCCACCACGCTGATCGTCTTCAGCGGCGATTCGACGAAACTAATCATCGCAAACGGATATCGCGACGGAGCATTCGTCCACGATGCAGCTACCGGTGCTCTCCTACGCGAACTTCGGCC
Source organism: Phycisphaerales bacterium (assembly GCA_016716475.1). Lineage (NCBI taxonomy): Bacteria > Pseudomonadati > Planctomycetota > Phycisphaerae > Phycisphaerales > Phycisphaerales bacterium. The sequence continues at coordinate 622,350 of JADJWG010000002.1, read as the reverse complement.
GCCGATGCCGGTGGCCGCTGACGTCTCCAATGATGGCCGGCTGATCGTGTTCGGTAGCCTCAACGGCACCGCGAGCGTCTGGAACCTGGAGGACGGCATGCACCTGCTCACGCTCGGCGGCCATGGCGCGCAAGTGCGGGGCGTGGCACTGGCTCCCGACGGCACGCACATCGTCACGGCTGCATGGGACGGCCGGCTGCGCGGTTGGGAACTGCCGAGCGGCACGCTGCGGTTTGTCTCAGAGGCGCAACCGAATACGGCCACCCGGATGTGGGACCTTCGCTACTCACCCGACGGCCGCCACCTGGCACAGTGCTATTCCCTGTGGATTCAGCTCTGGGACGCGCGCCTCTCGGCAGCGCACCCGCCGCTTGCTCGGGGCCACCACGACAACTGTCGTTACGGCGTTCTCGCCGGACTCCACCCGGGTGGCGGGCATGTCAGCCGACGGCTACGTGCGGATCTGGAATCTGCGTGGTGGCCGCGGGCGGCGGGAAGTGGGCCACAGTCCAGGTGTTGTCGCGTGGTCTCCCGACGGCCATCAGTTCGCGACCTTCGGCGAGGACCAACGCCTCGTTCTTTACGACGCCGCTTCCGAGAAACCGATTTGGGAACAGCGCGTGGCATCCCCGCGCGAGTGGGCCTCTGACCTCGCGTTCAGCCCAGATGGACGCGTGCTCGCTTGTTCCGGTGCCAGCACAGACATCGAGTTCCGCGACGTGGCAACCGGAGAGATCATCAGCGCCATCTACACGCACCAAGGCCGTGCCGGCCGGATCGCCTGGTCGCCGAATGGCCGCCAGCTCGCGAGTCTCGGCACCGACCAGTTCCTGCGTGTCTGGGAGCCGGAGACCGGCACGATGCTGCTGGAGCTCCTCGTCGGAACGAGCGAGGTCGTCATGGGTACCCTCTTTGCGATCGCCTTCAGCCCCGACGGCCGGCAGGTCGCAGCATCGGCCCGCGACTGCGCCATTCGGGTCTGGAACGTGGACGACGGCCAACTCTTGCACACTCTGACCGGACACGAAGATACGATCGGGGGCTTGTGTTACACGTCTTCCGGGGATCGCATCATCTCCAATTCGCTCGACGGCACCGTGCGCGTGTGGGATCTGCACAGCGGCGCGGGCCTCCAGACGATGCGCGGCGCGCGCTTTCGACTGCGGCATCTGGCCTTGGCACCCGACGACCGCCACCTGTTCTCGGCCGGGGACGACCTGCGTCTCTGGGACATCCACACCGGCCGCCAAGTACTCAAATTGACCGATCAATCGTGCTTCCGCATTGCCCTCAGCCCTGATGGGAAACGCCTGCTCGGTTGCTTGGAGGGGGGCACGATCGTGATTTGGGACGGCTCACCACTGCCCTGACGGTGCTCCCGGTGTCGTAAACTTCGGTCGCCAGCCGGGCCATTCCGTGAACATCGATTCAAAGGGCTTGACCCGGACAACACCGCGGACCTGGCGCGAACCGGCCAAAGGTGTGCCTGTAAAAATGGAACCTTGGTCCCAGATTTGAAGAAAGGGTCGCAGCCGCAGCTATGAATTCAGCAGGACATGGCAGGCAATAGTCAATGCCCGGCACCGCCCGGTACCAAGCCCAGAAAAAAGCGGGTGATGGGACTTGAACCCACGACATTCACGTTGGCAACGTGACGCTCTACCACTGAGCTACACCCGCGTAGGGTTGCCGGTCGCTCAGCAACCGGGCTTTAAGGTATATCCCAACCCGCGGGCCTTGGCAAGGGGGCCCTGCAACCCCCTTGCAGCACCGTGTGCCGCAGTGCGGTCGCTGCCACCTGCCGCAGCCGGTACACTCCCGCCCGATGGCCCGGCCGCCCAGCATACCGCCGATTTCACCACCGGATTTGTCCGCTGTACCCGTCTCCTGCTCAGCGAGTCCCATGTACCTTGCCCTGAAGGGGTTTTGCGATCGGCTGACGGCCGCGGTCGTCTTGCTTTTTCTCGCACCTTTGATGCTGTGGATCACATGGCGTATTCGCCGCGACGGCCACCCGGCCATTTTCCGCCAGGTGCGAGCCGGGTTGCGGGCTCGGCCCTTCCATCTGCTCAAATTTCGAACCATGCGGGTCGACACCGACCCCTACGGGGACTCGCCCCAGGCCCGCGATGACCCGCGCATCACCGCGGTCGGGCGATGGCTGCGTGAAACAAGTCTTGACGAGCTGCCTCAACTGGTCAACGTGGTCCGCGGGGAGATGTCTCTGGTCGGACCCCGGCCCCTCTACCTCCAACAAATCGCGGAATGGACGCCTCGGCAGCGGGGACGGCTGTTGATGAAACCCGGGCTGACCGGACTGGCGCAGGTGCGCGGCCGGGGTAGTCTGACCATCGAGGAAAAGTTGGCGCTCGACGTGGAGTACGTGGAGCAGGCCGGTCCCTGGCTGGATCTGCGCATCCTGCTGGAGACGGTGCTGGGCGTGTTCCGCCGCCAGGATATCTATGAACGCCGGTACTCCCAGGAGCGGGAGCGGCGCGGCGACAGTGGGTCGGAGGGACCGCCGGAGAGACCACCGGAGTCACGGTGAGCTCACCCCTAACAATGCAGGGGAACGCCCCGGTCGCAAATGCGCGGCCGGGGCGTTCCACGTTTCTCAGCACCATGCTTGCTTAGTTCGGCCTAGCGGCGGCGGAACAGCGCCAGCGCGCCCAGACCGAGCAGCGCGAAGCTGGCCGGCTCGGGCACCCACTCGACCCGCAGCGTGCCGGAGGTGATGAGCTGATCACGGTCAGCGTCGTTGAAGGTGTCATAGACCGTGACGAACAGTTCGCCGGTCGAGACCGTGAAGGGACCGCTGCTGAAGAGACCCGGGTTCGCGAATGGGCCACTGACCGGACCAAAAGCGCCGGGACTGCCGGGAGCGCCCGCAATATCGCTATCCCAGAAATCACCGCTCGGACCGTCGTTCAGCGACAAGACGAGTTCACTGCGCCAGCTCGCACCCTCGGCTGTATAGACGAGGTCGATGTACTCGGCCGCAACGATCTCGGCGCCGGCAGGCAGAGGAATCGACAACGTCGTATTGTCCACGTTGCCGTAGCCGCCCCAGGCCTCCCAGCCCGCCAGATCAATGTTGATGATCGCCGCGTTCGCGGTCGCAACCGCCGACGCGCATACCAGTGAAAGCAATAGCTTCCGCATTCTCTGCTCCTCCTGCAAGGATTCCTGCAATGATGCCGCCGAACCATCGACCTGATACGCACGCTGTCTGCACAGGGGCGGCAACCAATCCCGCACACAGCAATTCCCCCGACACCACTCTTTGATAGCTCATTCGGCAGCGTGAATCAACGTTGAATTAAGGAGAACCGCAACACTGAAACCGCTCGCAGATGCTCCGCCTATAATGTACAGCACAATGTGATAGCGCGTCGCGCATTTCCGGACGTGACCGTGCGAACCCGGGAGAATTCTCGATTAATCTTGCTCCGCTGACGGCCATGGCGCCAGGTACCTGAAGGTTACAAGCAGGCGCGGTCGGGTTCAGGTATCCGTGCGCTCACGGCCTGGCTTGTAATAACGACCGCGGAATTGCTCGACGGGGTACTTCACCTTGTTCTTGCGCAGTTTCTGGTCCACCGCCGCAGAGAGGTCGACGCCGAGGGCGTTGACGAAGGCCAGCAGGAAGCAGGTCACGTCCGCCACTTCATCCGCAATCTCGGCGCGTCTCGCCGGATCGGCCACCACCGCCGACAGCTCGTCACTGCGAACCCACTGGAAATGCTCCATGAGTTCGGCGGCCTCGATCGCGAGGGCCATGGAGAGATTCTTCGGGTCGTGATAGGGCTGCCACTCCCGCTCGGCAACGAAGCGCGCGACTTGCTCGCGCAGCGCCGCCACGGTCGTATGGTCATCGGCCATGAACTGCTCCATTCGCGGAGCCCCGGCGCTAGGCGCCAGGGGCAGACAAGGGGCCGGGCGGCGGCGGTGGTGCCTCCGGCGGTGGCAGGGCGCTAGCACCTACGCCCTCGGGCACGTCGTCCGGGAGGTTCTTGTTGGGAACGAGGGTTACGAAATCCGGCTTGAGAATGCCGCCCGACATGATCATGCGGATCGAATCCTCGATCGTCCAGTTGAGTTCGGTAAGGTCACGCCGCTTCAGCACCTGCAGGTAGCCGGTCGTCGGGTTCGGGGTCGTCGGAATGAAGACGGTGCAGAGTTCCTCCCCGGTGATGGAGTCGACAAAGGTGTTCGTGATGAAGCCGACGCAGCGCATCTTTTCCTGCGGGAACGGGATGAGCGCTGCCTTCCGAAAGCTCTGGGCCTGCTGCGCCTGGAACGTGGAGATGACCTGCTTCGGCAGGCGGTAGATAGTCTTGATCAGTGGCAGCCGATCCACCAACCGCTCGATGGCTTCAATGATGCGACGTCCGAAGAGGTTCGCAGCGAAAAGCCCGATCAGGTACAGGACGAAGATCGTGAGCAGCACGCATGTCACTTCGACACTGAGCCGCCAGTACCAAGGCATCAGGTCGAGAAAATAGTCGTAGCGGTCGGGCATGCGCGCGCGCTCCCACGCCTGCCACGTTTCCCAGTCGAAGGAAATCCGCCTGAAGAAAGGCGGAGGTTCACGGCTGTTGCTCTCGACGTAACTCAACAGCCACTTCCGCACAATCCACTGGGATGAATCGCGCATCCATACGAAAATCAGCCGAACCACCCAGAGCGTGACGAGAATCGGAAGAATCGTGAAGATGCCGGTCGTGATCCGGCCCCGCAGAAGCCGCCACAAGCTGAACCCGGCGGTTGTGCCGCGGTCCGACTTCGGATCCGACCCAGGCGTCTCAGACGGTTGCTCAGCCACGTTGCGACTCCCTCACCACGTTCGGCCTACGCGGGCCACAAGCAGGCAGACGATAGCGATTGGCGGCCGAGTAGCAAGCGGCGGGGTAACGGGGAGCGCGCCACGAGAACGGAAGCCGGCGTCATGGCATGCTGACCGCATCCCGGGAACCCGCCACGGAGCAGGCATTGAAGCGGCCCCGCCGCGTGGCAGGTTTCCTGATCATGACCGGTTGCCCCCCTACTCCGTGACCGCTACGATTCCGCCCGATCGCTTCGGGTGTCCGAGCGCCTCTCCGCGCCGCGGCTGTCGGCGGCGCGTCCCATCACGAGCGGAGGCAGAGCCCCCATGGCTCCAGGAACGGAACGCTGGGCGACCCGCGTGGGCGTCATTCTCGCCGTTGCGGGTTCCGCCGTCGGCCTCGGAAATTTCCTGCGTTTTCCCGGCCAGGCCGCAGCCAACGGCGGCGGCGTCTTCATGATCCCGTACTTCATCTCTCTGCTGCTGCTCGGCATTCCGATCTGCTGGGCCGAGTGGACGATGGGCAAGTACGCCGGGCAACACGGCTTTCGTTCGTGTCCGGCCGTCTTTGCGGTTCTGGGGCGGCACAAGTTCTGGCGCTTCGCGGGTGTGCTCGGCCTGCTCGTGCCGGTCATCATCTACATGTACTACGTGCTGATCGAGTCGTGGTGCCTTGGCTACGCCCTGACCTACCTGTTCGGGGGGGTCGACCTGGGCAACGATCCGTCGAAGTACGCGGAGGAGAGCGGCCGGTTTTTCAGCTCCATTACCGGCGATAAAACTCAGGGCCTCATGTTTCAGGGGGCCCTGCACTACAGTGTGTGGGTTTGGATCGCGGTTTTCTCGCTCAACTTCATCCTGATCTACCGCGGTATTTCGAAAGGCATCGAGCGCTTCTGCATGATCGCGATGCCACTCATGGCGATTTGTGCGCTGTGCGTGCTGGTGCGCGTGCTCACGCTGGGGACGCCCAACCCGAACCTGCCCGACCAGAATGTCATCAACGGCCTGGGCGCCATGTGGAACCCCAAGGGCACAGACGGCGGCAGCGATTGGGCGGCCCTTTGGAATCCGCAGGTCTGGCTGGCGGCCGCCGGCCAGGTCTTCTTCAGTCTCTCGGTCGGCTTCGGGGTGATCATCAACTATTCCAGCTACCTGCGACGGAAGGATGACGTGGTGCTTTCCGGACTCACCGGCGCCTCGACCAACGAGTTCTTTGAGGTCTGCCTGGGCGGGCTCATCACCATCCCGGCCGCATTCATCTTCCTCGGCACGGCCGGTGTGATGGCGAGCGGGTTCGGCCTCGGCTTCAACACACTGCCCGTTGTGTTCGAGTACATGCCCGGTGGTCGCATCTTCGGTTTCCTGTGGTTCTTCATGCTGTTCCTGGCGGCCATCACGAGTTCGCTGTCGATGCTGCAGCCGGCCATCGCGTTCCTCGAGGAGGCGCTCGGCATCGGGCGCAAGGCGAGCGTGACGATCCTCGGCGTCATCACGGCACTCGGCTCGTTCTTCGTGCTGTACTTCAGCGAGGGGCTGACCGCCCTCGACACGATGGACTTCTGGGTCGGCACATTCCTGATCTTCGTGCTGGCGACCATCCAGGTAGTGCTCTTCGCATGGGTCTTCGGAGCCAAACGCGGGTGGGCGTTCGCGAATGAGGGCGCGCAGCTCCACCTGCCGCGCGCCTTCGTGTTCGTGATCCAGTACATCACACCCACTTTCCTGCTGATCGTGTTCGCCCTCTGGTCCTATCATCAGTTGCCCGAATCAGCCCGGAAGATCGCGGACAGCCCGGTTGCCCAGATGTCGCTGGGTGTCATTATCGCCGTTGCCATCTTCTTCACCCTGCTCACAGCGATCGCCGGTCCGCGCTGGCGCGCTGAAGCCGCCGACAAGGACCGGGGCTTCCCGGTACGCACGGAGAACTAACCATGGAACCCGCCGGCTGGATCGTGATGCTGACTTCGATCACGTTCGTGGTTGCCCTGGTCGGCTTTTGCTACTACCGCGTACTGACCGCGCCCGCGCCCGACGGGCTCCCCAATCCCTTTCATCCCAACGAGGATAGCGATAAGGATTAAGGGCACCGGGAACCTGGAGCCGTGCTGCGCCAAAGCCGCAATCGACGTGCACTGTGCTACCACGCTGTGTGGCGGCCGCGCGCCGCATGTCGGCCGAACTCCGAAAGCACCCGCTCCCCCCCCCGCAGACGACACCCCCCAACTCGTGCTATCCTCCCGACTGTATGTTCCGTGCCGCTGAATACCTGCGAACGGAAGGAGCCCACCCGTCGTGGCCAACGTCCTCGCTGAAATCCTCGCCCACAAGCGCACCGAGGTGGAGACCGGCCGCCGTACGCGCCCGCTCGCCGAGTTGAAGGCCGCCGCCGGCTATTTTCTGCCGCGCCGCAACTTCTACGGGGCCGTGACCGCGCCGCGCCGCAGCGGACCCAACATCATCGCAGAGATCAAGCGCTCCAGTCCGTCGGCCGGGGTGCTTCAACCGGATTTCGACCCGGTCGCAACGGCCCGCGCGTACGAGGCGGCCGGTGCCGCGGCCCTGAGCGTCCTGACGGATGAGCGCTACTTCGGCGGGCACCTCGACCACATCGCCCTGGTCAAGGAGGCCTGCGGTTTACCCGTGCTGCGCAAGGACTTCCTCGTCGAGCCCTACCAGGTACACGAGAGCCGTGCCGCGGGCGCGGATGCCGTGCTGGTCATCGCCGATGCCTTGGAAGAGTCGGACGCGCTGGAGCTCGTCACGCTGGCCCGTTCCCTCGACCTGTGGGTTCTGCTTGAGGTGCACTCACGGGAGCGACTGCTGGCCGCCTTGCGTATTCTGCAAGCACAGGAGCGCGGCGGCGTATTGCTGGGAATCAACAACCGTGACCTGAGCGCCCAACACATTGACCTCGCGACGACCGAGGAGCTCGCCCGCCTGGTACCGCCCGGCCTGCCAATCGTGTCCGAAAGCGGCATCCGCACGCGCCAGGACGTGGAACGCATGCACGCAGCCGGGGCCCGCGTACTGCTCATCGGCGAGGCCTTGATGCGAAGCGGCGATCCGGGGCGCGCTCTGCGGGAATTGCTCGGAGCGGGGCGTACCGAAAGCGGGGATTGAGTGCTGTGGAGCCCCAGGGCAAGGGTTTGCAGGCCGCACGCAGTTCGGTGCCCAGGGGGTACAGTCAGGCAACCGTGCCGGCGGCAGCGCCTGACGTGCATTGACTCCCCTTGTGTGCCTACTAGCATTGACTAAGACAGAAGTTATCCGGCCGTGGCGCTCGGGCCGCCAGCCGGTTCCCAATGCACGCCGCAGAGCGAAGGAGATGCCTCGATGGCTCACGAGTTGATTGCGCTCCCCTACCCCTACGACGCGCTCGAACCGCACATCGATGCGCGCACGATGGAAATCCACCACACGAAACACCATCAAACCTATGTCACGAACCTGAACAACGCGTTGCACAACCAGGCCGCGCTGGCGGCCAAGCCGCTCGAACGACTGCTACGCGAGATTGAGCAAGTCCCACAGGACATCCGCCAGGCCGTCATCAATCATGGCGGCGGGACTGCCAATCACAACCTGTTCTGGCAGATCATGGGCAAGGGCAATGGCGGCCAACCCAAGGGGGCACTCGCGGACGATCTCACCAGGACTTTCGGCAGTTTTGAGGCGTTCAAGGAGCAGTTCACCAAGGCCGCCACGACACGCTTCGGCAGCGGCTGGGCGTGGTTGACGCTGGACCCCAGCCACAAGCTGGCGGTGAGTAGCACCGGTAATCAGGACTCACCGTACATGCAGGGGCACACTCCCATCCTGGGACTCGACGTGTGGGAGCACGCGTATTACCTGAACTACCAGAATCGCCGTCCAGACTACATCACCGCCTGGTGGAACGTGGTGAACTGGGACAGCGTTGCGGACCTTTACGCTTCGGCCAGGAAGTAGCCGGGCGATCCCCGAGTCGCATCGGCGGGGAGAGTTGAGGTCGGCCCCGCGCACGGAGGCGTGGGGCCCCTTCATGCGCACCCTTACGCCACTTCGCCCGCGCCCCTGACACGGCTCGATTTGTTGGTTATAATACGAAAAGTAGTCGAGGCAACATTTCGACCGGCGGTGGTTCCGCCGGCGCAGTGTCCCGACATTCAGACAAGGCCACTACCATGCCCGGATTGCACGAAAGGGGACGGCCTCAAGCCGGTGCGGCCGTACGCCGTCCGGCTTGCCGCGCCCGCACCTGGACACGAGGCGGGGTCATTCTGGCACTTGCGCTGGTGTCTGCCTGGACCGGCGCTTGTCAGCGCTCCAGCGCCGAAACCAGCGGTGCTACAGGACCACGCAGCGATCCGTACACCGTGGTCACCACGGTCGCCATGATCACCGACATCGTGTCGGAGGTCGCAGGAGAGCGCGCGCAGGTACGCGGCCTGATCGGCAGCGGCGTAGACCCGCATCTCTACAAGCCGACACGAAATGATGTCGCGCTGTTGCAGGCCGCCGATGTGATTTTCTACAACGGGCTGATGCTCGAAGGGAAAATGACGGATGTACTCCTGCGGATGAGTCGCGGTGGCCGCCCGGTCTATGCGGTCACCGAGTTGATCAACGAAGATACGCTGCTCGAGCCCGAAGCGTTCGCGGGACACACCGACCCGCACGTCTGGATGGATGTCTCCGCCTGGCAGGCCGCCGTGCGGCGCGTCGCCGTCGCATTGGCGGAATTCGACCCGGAGAACAGCGCACATTACGAGGCCAACGCGTCCCGGTTCGAAACTGAGCTGGCGGAACTGCACGAGTACGTACGCACGGTCACGGCAACGATTCCCACCGAGCACCGCGTGCTGATCACGGCACATGATGCTTTCAACTACTTCGGACGGGCATACGGCCTGCGCGTACTGGGAATCCAGGGCCTCTCGACTGAATCGGAGGCCGGGCTGGAGGACATCCGCCGGCTCGTGGACCTCATCGTCACACAGCGGGTGCCGGCCGTCTTCGTCGAAACCAGCGTCGATGACAAGAACGTCACCGCGCTGCTGGAGGGTGCCCGGGCCCGCGGCGCGACGGTCCGGCTCGGCGGCACGCTGTATTCCGATGCCATGGGCGCCCCCGGTACCTACGAAGGCACGTATGTCGGCATGATCGACCACAACGCCACGACCATCGCCCGTGCGCTGGGCGGCGATGCACCCGCGCGCGGCTGGCGCGGCCGGCTCGCGACGGGAGAGTGACTTGACTGCCCCCCACACGGAATCCGCGAACCCGGAAACACCACCGAGTACGACGACGATCAAGCATGCCGCCCACCCGCCGACGGCCCCGCTGGCCGTGGACGATATGACCGTCGCGTACCATCGCAAGCCGGTGCTCTGGGATGTGGACTTCGACATACCCGAGGGGCAGCTCATCGCGCTCATCGGTCCGAACGGTGCCGGCAAAAGCACGCTCCTGAAGGCCGTGCTTGATCTTGTGCCGCGCGCTTCCGGCCGCGTGATGATTTACGGGGAGTCCTATCGCCGCCAGCGGCACCTGGTTGCCTATGTCCCGCAGCGTGAGAGTGTCGATTGGGACTTTCCGGTGAGCGCCCTCGATGTTGTCACCATGGGGCGCTATGGGCACCTGGGCTGGTTTCGCCCCGTCACGCGGGCGGCCAGGGAAATCGCGCGCGACGCGCTGGGGCGCGTCGGGATGGCTGAGTACGCCCGCAGGCAGATCAGCCAACTCTCCGGCGGTCAGCAGCAGCGCATCTTCCTCGCACGGGCTCTGGCGCAGGACGCCCGCCTGTATCTCATGGACGAACCCTTCGCGGGGGTCGATGCCGCCACCGAACGTGCGATTGTGCGCATCCTCCACGACCTGCGCACGGCCGGACGTACGGTCCTGTGCGTCCATCACGATCTCCAGACGGTGCGCGAGTACTTTGACTACGTGCTACTCATCAACATGCGCATCGTGGCGCAAGGACCGGTGCAAGAGGTCTTTACCGCGGACAACCTGAGAAAGACCTACGGGGGGCGGCTAACGCTGCTCGAAGAAGCCGCGCATGCGATGGCCGGCGCCAGCCGCGGAGGACCGCCGCGGTGAGTGGCTTCGGGCGAATGGCGGGCTTGCCCTTCCCCAGCGCGTGGACGCGCGCCTATGTCCGGCCCGCGCTCCTGCGGACCAGTGGCCTACTGCTCTTGCTCGTGGGGACGGCGAGTTCCGCCTGGGCCGGGTCGGCACCACGGACACTCGCGCCGCCCGTGCTGGAGTGGCCGACGACCGAACAGGTGGTGCGGGTTCTGACCCTGGCAGACTACAACACGCGCGTGGTGGTGATCGGCGTCGGCGCCCTCGGACTCGCGGCCGGAGCAGTGGGGACCTTCCTGCTGCTGCGCAAGCGGGCCCTGCTCAGCGATACTCTCGCCCACGCGACGCTGCCGGGTGTGGGTGGGGCCTTCATCCTGATGACCATGCTCGGTGGCACGGGTAAGTGGATGCCGGGCTTGCTGCTCGGCGCCGCGATTACGGGGGTCCTCGGCGTCCTAGTGGTGCAGTTCATCCTGCAAAACTCGCGCATCCGAGAGGATGCGGCCCTCGGCATCGTGCTGAGCGTGTTCTTCGCGGTCGGAATCGTCCTGCTCATCCTCATTCAGAACATGGGCACGGGCCACGCAGCCGGTTTGAAATCGTTCATTTACGGCAAGACGGCCTCGATGCTTGCCCGGGAGGCCTGGGCCATCGTGATCGTCGCCCTGCTGTGTGCGGCGGCCTGCGCACTGCTCTTCAAGGAATTGACCCTGCTGTGCTTCGATCCGGAATTCGGACGAGCGCAGGGCTGGCCCATCCACTGGCTCGACCTCGGCCTGATGATACTGATCGTCGTGGTCACGATGATCGGCCTGCAAGCCGTCGGGCTCATCCTGGTCGTTGCGCTGCTCATCATTCCACCGGCCGCAGCGCGCTTCTGGACCGAGCACCTACCTACGCTCGTGGGCTGCTCCGCGCTCCTGGGCGGTGTCAGTTGCCTGCTGGGTGCAGCGCTCAGCGCGCTGTTTCCACGGTTGCCGGCCGGTGCGGTCATCGTGCTCGTCGCGGGTGCGTTGTTTGCGCTTAGTCTGGTCTTCGGTCGCCAGCGCGGCCTGGTGCAGCGCGGGCTGCAACAGCGCCGCCTGCGCCGCAAAGTCGAGCGCCAGAATCTGCTGCGTGCCCTCTTTGAAATCGCCGAGACCCAGGGGCAGATTCAGCCGGCCGGAGTGGCAGAAATCACCGTGCCGGTTGCCGCTCTCCTGGCGCAACGCTCCTGGACACTCCGCGCGCTGCGGCGCGCCTTGCGGCGCGCGCAGCGCGCCGGCCATATCGAACCCGTACCGGGTACCTCTGCCGTCCGACTGACTGCGCGGGGTCGCCTCGCAGCGTGGCGCTGTACCCGTAATCACCGCCTCTGGGAGCTGTACCTGATCACGCACGCGGACGTCGCCCCCGCGCATGTCGACCGCGATGCCGACGAGGTGGAACACGTTCTCGACCGGGCGCTCGTCCGCGAGCTGGAGGCCGCTCTCACCCGCGAAGCCCCTGAATTGGCATCAGCCGGGCAGTCGGCCCGGATAGATCTCGTGCCCCCGCAGGAGTCCGCGTAATGCTCGCCGCCACACCACTGTTTCAGGCCACCGGCTGGAAGCCGATCGATACGGATATTGTGGTCGTCGGCATACTCGCTTCGATGGCGTGCGCCGTGCTGGGCGTGTTCCTCGTCCTGCGCCGCATGAGCATGATGGGTGATGCCCTGTCGCACGCCGTCCTGCCAGGTCTTGCGGCCGCCTTCCTGATCACAGCCGACCGCACCGGCGTGGCCATGTTGCTCGGCGCCGCCATCGTCGGCATCGGCACGGCCCTGCTCACCCAACTCGTGCACAGTTACGGCAAGGTCGAGGAGGGCGCCGCGATGGGCGTGGTCTTCACAGTGCTGTTCGCACTGGGACTGGTGCTGATCGTGGTCGCGGCGCATGGCACCGACCTCGACCCCGACTGCGTGTTGCATGGCTACATCGAGACCGTGGCGCTGGATCACGTCGCCCTGCCGGCGGCGCTCGCTCCGCTCCTGGGCCCGTCGGTACCCCGCGCCGCACTGACGACGGGCACTTTGTTGCTGGTGAACCTGCTGTTCATCGGCCTGCTGTACAAGGAATTGAAGCTCTGCACCTTCGATGCGCCGCTCGCGACGGCACTCGGCTTTTCGTCGCAACTGCTGCACTATCTGCTCATGACGCTTGTGGCCATGACCACCGTCGTCGCGTTCGAAGCCGTGGGCAGCATCCTGGTCATTGCGATGCTCATTGTGCCCGCGGCCACCGCCCGGCTGCTGACCGACCGTCTGAGTGTCATGCTCGTCCTCAGCATGGCGCTCGGTGCCGCGGCAGCGCTGCTCGGGCATGCCGGCGCAATTACGCTACCGAGTTGGCTGGGCTTCGGGGATTTCAGTACAAGCACCTCGGGAATGATGGGAGTCGCCGCCGGTGCTCTGTTTGTCGTCGCACTTTTCTGCGCGCCACGGCAAGGCCTGCTGACCCGGGCCTGGCACCAGACCCGACTTGCCTTGCGGGTCGCGCGGGAAGACGTGATCGGGCGGCTCTATCGGTTGGAGGAAAACAACCCTGGGACCGCGGTTGCGCTCCGTCAGTTGCGCGGCACGGTGCAGAGCCCGAGTCTGATCCTGCGACTCGCCGTTCGGGGGCTGCGCCGAGAGGGATTGGTACGATTGGGTGATGGCCAACTACTTCTGACCGCCGCCGGGCAGGAGGCCGCCCGCGAACTCGTGCGGTCACACCGCCTGTGGGAGACGTACCTCGATCAGCACGTGTGGGGCCCGGCCGACCACGGGCATGATTCGGCTGAACAACTCGAACACGTAACCGATCCCGCCCTCCAACGCCGCCTGGCTGCGAGTCTTGGCCACCCCGACTCCGACCCACACGGGAAGTCGATCCCGACGCAACCCAATCCACCGTAGCGGCCTCGTTGGGGGCATGCCTTCCTTGCGGCCTTGCCAGGCGGAAGCGCAGAAAGTTCACAGATTTCTCTTGCGAAACGTTTCAGTGTTCGATAGTCTTCACCGGATATGGATTTTTTGACGTCTCATCGCAGCCGCTGCCACGACGCCGTCGCTGATCCCTGCCCGCCCGGGCCGTTGTCGGTTGGCTTGTTTGCGCCGGCAGCCCCCCTGCTCCGCGGCTACCTGCATAGCCCGGTAGTAGTACGGCTATCCCTAATTATCAGCCGCAACAGCGGTGAGGCACGAGGGCTGTAAACCCCAACTTGGTTCAGCAAACTCTGCCGGCATCGCTGCGAAAGCCATGCCGGTTTTTTTGTGCCCGTACAGGCAGCGCGGGCACGCGGAGAGCATAGAACGTGGCCGACGCTCACACACGAACGGGTTCGCAGATCGTGATCGACGCCCTGCAACGGGCCGGGGTCGATCTCGCCTTCGGCTATCCCGGCGGCGCGATCATGCCGCTCTACGACGTGCTGCTCGATTCGCCCATCCGCCACATCCTCGTGCGGCACGAGCAAATGGGGATTCACGCCGCCGATGGCTACGCCCGAGCCACCGGGCGGCTGGGGTGCTGCATCGCCACTTCAGGTCCGGGCGCCACCAACCTTGTCACCGGACTCGCCACCGCGATGGCCGACTCGGTTCCCCTGATTGCAATCACGGGACAGGTGCCCACCGGGATGATCGGCACTGACGGTTTCCAGGAATCTGACGTTTTCGGCATTGTGCAGACGGTCACCAAGCACGCTTATCTCGTTCGTTCCGTCGGCGAACTGCCGGACATCATGGAAGAGGCGATTTTCATCGCCCGCACCGGCCGCCCCGGTCCGGTCCTCGTCGACATTCCCAAGAACGTGCTTGCCGGAACCACGAATCGGGTTTCTCCGCCATTGACCGAAGTGGCCGGTTATCACCCCGAACCACGGCTCAACCCCACCGAAATTGCGGCAGCCCACGAACTTCTCCGCCACGCGCAGCGCCCGGTCGTGCTGGTGGGCGGGGGCTGTAAGCTGGCGAATGCGACTGACACGTTCCGGCACTGGTGCCGGCTGAGCGAAATTCCGGTCTTGACGACGCTGAACGGTATCGGCTGCGCCGACCCGGATAACCCGCGCTACTTCGGCATGGTAGGCATGCACGGGCTGCGGCGGGCCAATCGAGCTCTCGACACCGCCGACCTGATCATCTCCTGCGGGGCACGCTTCGACGATCGTGTGACTGGCAAGGTCGACGAATTCGGGCGGAATGCGCGGATCGTGCATGTCGACATCGACGAAGCGGAGATCAACAAGATCATCGCGACCGACGTCGGTGTCCACGCACACCTGCGAACGGCACTGGAGGCCTGGTGTCGACTGCTCGAAGCCGAACCCGTCCACGTGCCGCGGACCTGGTATGACGAACTCGTGGCCATCGGGGACGGCCTGCAGAACCACGATGAAGACCCGGGATCCACCATGGTCGCGGCCATCGACACCTTGGATGCGCTGTTTGCGTTGATCGGTCGTGATACGATCGTGACCACGGACGTCGGCCAGCACCAGATGTGGGCAGCGCAACGCTATCACCCGACGCACCCGCGAAAGTTCATCACCTCCGGGGGGGTGGGGACGATGGGTTTCGGGCTGCCGTCCGCCGTCGGCGCCCAATGTGCGTGTCCGGACCAACGGGTGGTCGCGATCGTCGGGGACGGGGGTTTCCAGATGTGCCTCGGAGAGTTGGCGACGATCCGGCGCTGCCGCCTGCCGGTGAAGATCTTCGTGCTCGACAACAAGTACCTCGGCATGGTGCGCCAGTGGCAGGAGATGTTCTTTGCTCAGCGATACAGCGCCGTGGACCTTTCGGATAATCCGGATTTCGCCGCGCTGGCCCGCGTCTACGGCCTGACCGGTGTGACCCTGAACCGGCCGGACCAGATCGACACCGCCCTCCGCGAATGGTGGGAGTGTGATGGTCCGGCGCTGCTGCATGTCGAATGTCCCAAGAATGAGAATGTGTTCCCGATGGTGCCACCGAACGCGGCCGTCGGAGATATGCTGGAGGCAAGTCGATGAAAATCCTGACCTTTGCCCTGACCATGCGCCGGATGGGTGCCTTGCCACGCATCCTGCTCCTGATTGCCCGGCTGGGTGGAAATGTGACGTACCTGTCGGCTGCTGACGGCCGGGCCACCATCGTGGTCACCGCGGCCCCGAACGTGGCGCATCGCTTCGCGCCGCAACTCCGCCGTGTGATTGATGTGACCGAGCTGACGGAGCTGCGGATTGTCGGAGCAGCGCCGGTCGATGGCCCGGCTGCTCTGGTCGAACGCAAGGAAAAGCGGGCCTGAGGAGCTGTGGCTCGACCCCCGCGCGCTCCCCGAGATTGAAGGCGTATTCCGGGGCGCGACCACGAGACGAGAGAAATGTCCTCCGTTGCATAGGTAACGAGGGCTCAGCAGGAAAGGATGGCCGCCGTGAAGGTATGGCGTGACGACGATGTACGTGGCGAGGTCCTGTCCCCCAAGCGGCTTGCCATTCTCGGCTACGGTTCACAAGGCCATGCCCACGCGCTCAACCTGCGTGACAGCGGCCACGATGTGACTGTCGGTCTGCGCCCGGGAAGTCGCGGACGCGCCGCGGCCGAGGCGGCCGGCCTGCCCGTCTGCGACACCGCCGCGGCGGTACGTGGGGCGGACATCGTGATGGTGCTGATCCCGGATGAGCTCCAACCGGAAACCTACACGCGCGATATCGCGCCCAACCTCAAGTCCGGCGCATACCTCGCTTTCGCCCACGGCTTCTGCATCCACTTTGGCCGCATACAGCCACCGGCGCATGCGAACGTCTTCCTCGTCGCGCCCAAGGGTCCGGGTCACCTTGTGCGACGCCAGTACGAGTCCGGGAGCGGCGTCCCCTGCCTCGTGGCGGTGCAGCAGGATCCATCCGGTGACACACGGGCAGTGGCACTTGCTTATGCCGCCGCGATCGGGGGCGGGCGCGCCGGTATTCTGGAAACTACCTTCCGTGAGGAAACCGAGACCGATCTCTTCGGCGAACAGGCGGTGCTGTGTGGCGGCCTGACCGAACTGATCCGCGCGGGCTACGAAACGCTGGTAGAAGCCGGGTACGCGCCGGAAATGGCTTACTTCGAGTGCCTGCACGAGGTGAAGCTGATTACCGACCTGATCTACGAGCGGGGCATCACGGGCATGCGCGACTCGATCAGCAACACGGCCGAGTACGGTGATCTCACGCGCGGCCGGCGTGTGGTCGGCCCCGCCGCCCGTACCGCCATGAAGGAGCTGCTGAGCGAGATCCAGACTGGCAAATTCGCGGACGAGTGGATGGCCGAGTGCGCCGCTGGTAAGCCGAACATGGCCGCCGCCGCCGCCCGCGATGCCGAACATCCCGTGGAACAGGTTGGCAAGCGACTACGAGCGCTCATGCCGTGGCTGGTGGACAAGGGTGCCGCCAGCCGTCCCGCCCTCGCCGGGCGGGCCTGACGCGGCCGTCAGCGGCGCGCGGGCGGTGAACCGGCGCGCGCTGCGTTCCCGGGACAGTCAGAGCCAGACGGGGGTCTGCGGCGGTGGGACGCCGCACCACGCGGAGACGCGCCCATGGAGCAGCACGTACGCATATTCGACACGACCCTGCGCGACGGCGAACAGTCGCCGGGTGCCACGTTGGATGCTCAGGACAAGGTGGAAATCGCCCAGCAGCTCGCGCGACTCGGCGTTGACGTCATCGAAGCGGGGTTTCCGGCCGCCTCGCCCGGTGACTTTGACGCCGTGAGCCGCGTCGCAGCCAAAGTCGGGACCGCCAACGGGCCGATCGTGGCGGGACTCGCCCGAGCGCAGCCGCGTGATATCGAAGCGGCCTGGCAGGCGGTGCGGGCAGCGGCCCACCCGCGCATCCACACCTTCATCGCGACCTCGGACATCCATTTGCAGTACAAGTTGCGCATGTCCCGGGAGGAGGTCTTGCGGCGTACCCGCGAGATGGTCGCCTTGGCGCGCTCCCTCTGCGAGGACGTCGAGTTCAGCCCCGAGGATGCCAGCAGGACTGATCCGGTATATCTCCATGAGGTGCTGGCTGCGGCGGTCGCAGCGGGTGCGACTACGGTCAACATCCCCGACACGGTCGGGTACGCGCTTCCGGATGAGTTCGGCGCCCTGATCCGCGGCATCATCGCCAACGTCCCCGGCATTGAACGGTGCATCGTCTCGGTCCACTGCCACGATGACCTTGGTCTCGCGGTCGCCAATACACTCGCTGCTATCCGGGCAGGCGCGCGCCAGGCCGAGGTGACCATCAACGGAATCGGCGAGCGGGCCGGCAATGCTTCGCTCGAGGAACTGGTGATGGCACTGCATACCCGTCGCCAGGCATTGGGCTATGGCACACGCATCGATACGACGCAGATTGTTCGCACCAGCCACCTCGTCGCCGGCCGTACCGGCATCAGCGTTCCGCCCAACAAGGCCGTGGTCGGGGCGAACGCCTTCGCACACGAGGCGGGCATCCACCAGGACGGCGTGCTCAAGCACCAGCTCACCTACGAAATCATGCGCCCAGAAACGGTCGGTCTGAAGGAGAACAAGCTCGTCCTGGGCAAACATTCCGGCCGGCACGCCTTCCGCGAACGGTTGCGTGAACTGGGCTACGAAGACCTCACCGAAGCGCAGGTCGAGCAGGCCTTCGAGCGCTTCAAGGCGCTGGCCGACCGTAAAAAAGCGATCAGTGACGCGGACCTGGAGGCCCTGATTGCCGACGAGGTCTACCAGCCGCAGGATGTCTATACCCTGCACGGCGTGCATGTCTCGTGCGGCAGCCCGTCGATTCCTACGGCGAGCGTCGCCGTGGCGACACCGGACGGCGATTACCTGACCGGCACGGCGACCGGCACCGGCCCGGTCGACGCGGTGTTCTCCGCGATTAGCCAGGTGGTGCCGCTCGCAGTTGAGCTGACCGAGTACATGGTGCATGCGGTGAGCGGCGGGGTGAACGCCCTCGGCGAAGTGACGGTGCGCATCGTGACAACCGGCCACGAGCCGCGGCGTTTCATCGGTCACGGGGCCGACACCGACATCGTTGTCGCCAGCGCACGGGCTTACATCGCGGCGCTCAACAAGGCGGCGTTGGCGGCGGGCGCGCGGCGCAAGTCGGCACAGAGTGTCGACTGCGGCACAGCCCGACCGGATGCCGACGTCGCCCAGCCGGTCGGGAGCGCATGACCATGCCCGCACTGACGCTGACCGAGAAACTACTGGCACGCGCAGCAGACCGCACCCGGGTCGAACCCGGCGAGACGGTGCTGGCACGCGTCGATGTGCTGATGACGCATGACGTTTGCGGCCCCGGCACGATCGGTGTCTTCAAGCGCGAATTCGGCGCAGATGCCCGGGTCTGGGACGCCGACCGCATCGTGATCATCCCCGACCACTACATCTTCACAACCGACCTGCTCGCCAACCGCAACGTCGACGTGCTTCGGGCCTTCGTCAAGGAACAGGGCATCCGCTATTTCTACGACGTAGTCGATGACGGCAGCGCGTGGCGCTTCGATCCCGCGCGCGGGCCGTTACATGCCCAGTACGGCCGGCAGTACGCCGGCGTCTGCCATATCGCCCTGCCGGAACGTGGCCACACCCGGCCCGGCGAAATTCTCCTCGGTACCGACTCGCACACCTGCACCGCAGGGGCCTTCGGCCAGTTTGCCACCGGCATCGGCAACACGGATGCTGCCTTCGTACTCGGCACCGGGCGCATCCTGCTGCGCGTCCCGGTCACCCGGCGGTTCAGACTGACGGGGGCATTACAACCCGGCGTGATGGCGAAGGATCTGATCCTGCACATCATCGGGGAAATCGGTTTCGATGGAGCGACCTACCAGGCCCTCGAGTTCGACGGGGACGGCGTCCCCGGCCTGACGATGGAAGACCGCATGACCATCGCGAACATGGCCATCGAGTGTGGGGGGAAGAACGGGGTGTTTGCGGCGGATGACGTGACGCGCGCGTTTGTCGACGCCCGCATGCGGAAGCATGGCACGACACGCCCCTACGAATGCCTGACCGCTGATCCCGGCGCCGCTTACTACTCCGAGATGACGATCGACCTCAGTACGCTGGAACCGACGGTGGCCCGGCATCCCGACCCGGGCAACCGCGCGCGGGCAGCCGATTGCGGCGGCATTCGCCTGGATCGCGCTTACATCGGTTCGTGCACCGGCGGGAAACTCAGCGACTTCGCGGCCTTCGCCGCCGTCGTCCGCGATCGCACCGTCGCGATCAATACCTTTGGCGTGCCTGCCACGCCCCAGATTGTCCGCCAGTTGCAGATCCGTACACTCGGCGGACGCACGCTCTGGGATATCCTCCTCGCGGCCGGCGTGCGGATGACGGAGAACGCCGGTTGCGCCGCATGCCTGGGCGGCCCGGCGGATACGTTCGGCCGTCTGAACGAACCCCTCCACTGCATCAGCACGACCAACCGCAATTTCCCGGGCCGCATGGGTCACTCCGAGGGTCGCGTGTATCTCGCGAGTCCCTTTACGGTCGCCGCGTCGGCCCTGACGGGCCGCATAACTGACCCGCGGGATTTCCTCGGTGCCGATGCGCTCGTTGCCGTCGCGATGGAGGACGCCGCATGAATGCCCGGAAGCCCACGCGCATCCGCGGGCCGGTCTACGTCGTCGGTGACAACATCGACACGGACCAGATCATTCCGGCGGAACACCTCGCCCTGGTACCGACGAATCCGGCCGAGTACCGCCGTCTTGGCTCGCTGGCCCTCTGCGGTTTACCACACAGCGCATACCCGGAACGACTGGTTGCACCGGGCGCAGAGACGACGCGTTACCCGATCATCCTCGCGGGACGGAACTTCGGTTGTGGTTCCTCCCGGGAGCACGCACCCATCGCGCTGGGCGCGGCGGGGGTCGTGGCGGTCGTGGCGGAATCGTACGCGCGGATCTTTTTCCGCAATTGCATTGCGACCGGTGAGCTCTATCCGGCCGAGACCGCCGAGCGCCTCTGCGAGCGGTTTCGCACTGGCGACGAGGTCGAGCTCAACCTCGAGGCCTACGAGTTGCGCCCAGCCGCGGGCGCGCCGGTGCGATTGGGGCCGCTCGGTGAAGCAGCGCGCGTCGTCGCCGCGGGTGGCCTGTTTGCGTATGCCCGGGCCACCGGGCTGGTTCCGACGCGGAAGGAGACCTCGTGATCACCGTTTACGACACCACCCTGCGCGACGGCACACAGGGCGAAGGCGTGAATTTCACGGTGCAGGACAAGCTCCGCATCACGGCACTGCTCGACGACTTCGGCGTCGCCTTGATCGAGGGCGGCTGGCCGGGGTCCAATCCGAAGGATGTTGAGTATTTCACCCAGGTGCGCAAACTGCGCCTGCAGCGCGCCCGCATTACCGCCTTCGGCAGCACTTGCCGCGTGGGCACACAGCCAGCGCTGGATTCCAACCTCCAGGCGCTGCTCGCCGCGGAAACCCCGGTGGTGACGATCTTCGGCAAGTCCTCACCCCTGCATGTGGCGGAGGTACTCCAGACCAGCCGTGAAGAAAACCTGCGGATCATCTCTGCGAGTGTGCGCTATCTGAAGGCCGCCGGACGCGAGGTGATCTACGATGCCGAGCACTTTTTCGACGGCTACGCACTTGATGCCGAGTATGCCCTTGCCACGCTGCACGCCGCGGCCGAAGGCGGCGCGGACTGCCTCGTGCTCTGTGACACCAACGGCGGGCAGCTCCCCTGGCAGGTCGAGGACGTCACCCGCCACGTCGTCAACCGATTCAACCGCCCGGTCGGCATCCACACTCATAATGACAGCGGCTGCGCGGTCGCCAATTCGCTTGCCGCTGTACGGGCCGGAGCCGCGCACGTGCAGGGCACGATCAATGGACTCGGCGAACGTTGCGGCAATGCTGACCTGTGCGCGGTCCTCGCGAACCTCGAAGTGAAGCTCGGCCGCAAAGTGCTGGCGCCCGGCCGGCTCAGCCGTCTCACGCACCTGGCCCATACGATCAGCGAGATCGCGAACATGGCCCCACCGCAGTGGGCGCCCTACGTCGGCCGCAGCGCCTTCGCCCACAAGGCGGGGGTGCACGTGTCCGCAATCCGGCGGGTGGAATCCTCTTACGAGCATGTTTCGCCCGAGTCCGTCGGGAATCGGCGGCGCGTGCTGGTGTCGGAGCTTTCCGGTCGTGCCAACCTGCGCTTCAAGGCCGCCCAGCTCGGCCTCGGCGACCATGATGAGGAATCTGCGGCGGGCCTGCTCTCGCGCATCAAGGAGCTCGAACACCAGGGCTTTGCCTTCGAAGCCGCAGAGGCCTCCGTCGAGCTCATGATGCGCCGCGAACGTTCTGACTACCGCCCGCTCTTTGAGCTGATTGATTTCCTCGTAGTCGTCGAGCACCGCGCCGGGCGCGGCCACATCGCCGAAGCGAACGTCAAGATCCGTGTCGGCGAACAGGTCTTTCACACCGCCTCGGACGGCGTCGGTCCGGTTGGCGCGCTGGACGCAGCCATGCGTAAGGCGCTGCAACCCGTGTTCCCCGCCGTCGATGCCTTTCGCCTCGTGGACTACAAGGTGCGCATCATCGACGGCACCAGCGCCACATCCGCACTGACCCGCGTGCTGATTGATACGAGCGACGGCCACGAAACGTGGACCACCGTCGGCGCCTCGCGCAACATCATCGAAGCAAGCTGGCGGGCTCTCTACGACAGCTTCGAACATGGCCTGCTGCGGACCCGGGAGCACAACCGCACAACCGAGGAGGCCGCCTGAGATGAAAACACACCACATCGTCCTGCTCCCCGGCGACGGCATCGGCCCGGAAGTTGTGGCGGCAGCTCGCAAGGTACTGAACGCCGCGGCCGAGCAGTGCGGACTGCGCCTCGAACTGCGCGAAGAGCTGATCGGCGGCGCGGCCATCGATGCCACCGGCACCGCCCTGCCACCGGCAACACTCTCCGCCTGCCGCGCCGCGGACGCGGTGCTCCTCGGCGCCGTTGGCGGCCCGCGCTGGGACAACCCTAACGCGACCGTCCGACCGGAGCAGGGCCTGCTCGGATTGCGGAAGGAACTCGGCCTGTTTGCCAACCTGCGGCCGGTGACCGTGCATCCGGACCTGCTGCACACCACACCGCTACGCCCGGAGCGTGTACGCGGTGTGGATCTGCTCGTCGTCCGCGAACTCACCGGTGGCCTGTATTTCGGCACGCGCGGCCGACGGCCCCATCCGACTGGCACCGAGGCGTACGACACGATGATTTACTCAACCGGGGAGATCGAACGGATCACCCGGGTGGCGGCCCGGCTCGCACGGCAGCGCCGCGGCCGGCTCACTTCTGTCGACAAGGCCAACGTGCTCGAGTCTTCACGGCTCTGGCGGGCCACGGTCGAACGCGTCGTCCACCACGAGTTTCCCGATCTACAGCTTGAACATCTGCTGGTGGACGCAACCGCGATGTACCTGATCCAGCAGCCGACCCGTTTCGATGTTATCGTCACCGAGAACATGTTCGGCGACATCCTGACGGATGAGGCCTCTGTGCTGGCGGGCTCGATGGGCCTCCTGCCTTCGGCGTCGCTGGGCGACAGCGGGCCGGGTTTATACGAACCGATTCACGGCTCCGCGCCGGACATCGCCGGCCGTGACTGCGCGAACCCACTGGGCACCATCCTCAGCGCCGCCCTGCTATACCGCTGGTCACTGCATTGCACCGCGGCGGCTGAATTGATCGAAGCGGCGGTTGCGGCGGTGTTGGCATCCGGCGCCCGTACCGCGGACCTCGCGCAACCCGGGGAACCGAGTCTCTCTACCACTGTGCTGGGGGAAATGGTGGTTGCGGCACTCGGCACCAGAGACACCGGTACAAGGAATGTGACTTCAGAGGTATCGGCATGCGCTCGGATGTGATCAAGCGGGGCATGGAACGGACGCCCCACCGCAGTCTGCTCAAGGCGACCGGCAACTTCCTGGACGGTGATCTCGACAAGCCGTTCATCGCGATCGCGTGCAGCCATGTGGACATCATCCCCGGCCACGCCCATCTCGCCGAGGTCGGGCAGTACATCAAGCAGTGCGTCCGGGCTGCCGGAGGCGTACCCTTCGTCTTCCACACCATCGGCGTCGATGATGGCATCGCGATGGGCCACGGCGGAATGAAGTTCTCGCTACCCTCGCGGGAGTTGATCGCCGACAGCATCGAGACGATGGTCGAAGCCCACTGCTTCGATGGCCTGCTCTGCATCCCCAATTGCGACAAGATCGTGCCCGGAATGCTGATGGGTGCCGCGCGGGTCAACATCCCCACGATCTTCGTCTCCGGCGGACCGATGGAAGCCGGCCGACTCCCCGATGGTCGAAAGGTCGATCTCATCGACGCCTTTTCCGGCGTTGCCAGCTTCCAGACCGGCAAGCTCGACGCCGCCGGTCTCAAGGCCATCGAAGACGCCGCCTGCCCGACCTGCGGCTCGTGCAGCGGCCTGTTCACGGCGAACAGCATGAACTGCCTGTGCGAAGCCCTGGGGATCGCGCTGCCGGGCAATGGCACGATCCTGGCAACCAGTGCCGACCGCCAGGCGCTCTACCGTGCCGCAGCCGAGCGCATCGTCGCGCTCGTGCATGCCAACCTGCGGGCGCGCGATGTTCTGACTCGGGCCGCCTTCGACAACGCGATGGTCCTCGACATGGCCATCGGCGGTTCGACCAACACCGTCCTGCACATCCCTGCGATTGCCCGTGAGGCCGGTGTGCCCTACGACCTGGCCCGGATCAACGAGCTCTCCCGGAAAACGCCCAATATCTGCAAGATCGCCCCTTCACCCGGCAAAGAAGGCCGAATCTATCATATCGAAGACCTCCAGGCGGCGGGCGGCATCATGACACTGCTCGGCGAGCTCGAACGCGGGGTGCCGGGCCTGCTTGCAACCGGCTGCCCGACGGTCACTGGGCGAACACTGCACGAGAACATCGCCGCTCACGACCTGCGCCGGCACGGCCGATCCGTACAAACCACCGGACTGCAACGTGCCACGGCCGGTGTTGAACAGGCCGCCACGTTTGCGGCCCTGCGCGGTGCCGAAACCACTGGCGCCGCGTCACACCGGGGGCCGGTGGTCCTGGCCACACTTCAGGAACAGGCGTTCGACCCGTTCGACTGTGTGCGGCCGGTCGAGCATGCGTACGCCCCGACCGGCGGCCTCTCCATCCTGTACGGGAATCTCGCCCCCGAGGGTGCCGTGGTGAAGACGGCCGGCGTGCAGCCGAAAATGCTCAAGCACACGGGCCCGGCACGGATCTTTGAATCGCAGGAGGCCGCCTGCGACGGCATCCTCGGCGGGCAGGTCCAGCCGGGTGACGTCGTCGTCATTCGGAACGAAGGGCCGCGCGGCGGGCCCGGCATGCAGGAGATGCTCGCGCCGACCAGCTACATCAAGGGCATGGGACTCGACGACCGCTGCGCGCTGATTACCGATGGTCGCTTCTCGGGTGGCACGGCCGGCGCCTGCATCGGGCACATCTCTCCGGAAGCGGCGGCCGGTGGCCCTATTGCAGCCCTGCGCGACGGTGACCGAATCACGATCGACATTCCGAACTGCCGGCTGGAGGTCGCACTCGACGCGGCGGAGATCGAGCAGCGCATCACCGCGTACCGTCCACCGGACCGGCAACTCCGCGGCTGGCTGGCACGCTATGCGGGTCGCGTGACTTCAGCGACAACGGGTGCCGTACTCCGCGAGGAATAGCCGTACGGAGGTGGGCAGCGGAGTACCGACTTCCGCCACGCCCCCACGAGCAGCACGGTGCCACCGCCGGTCTAGAGAAACTCGATCTCGCCCGGATCGGGGACCAGGCCCGCATCCGCTCCGGCGCGCAGCAGGCGACGCACCGCCTCCCGGCCACGCTCGCCGTAGTCCAGCGTCCACTCGTTCACGTACATCCCCACGAAACGATCTGCGAGCGCCTCATCCAGTCCGCGCCCGAACTGCAGGGCATACTTCACCGCTGCACTGCGGTGCTCGAGGCCATACTGGATGCTCGCGCGAATGATGTCGGCAATGCGCCGACAGTGTTCCGGGCCCAGGTCGCGGCGAATCGCGTTGCCACCGAGCGGCAGCGGCAACCCCGTCTGCTCCATCCACCAGACCCCAAGATCCACGACCAGATGCAGGCCCGCCTGGCGATACGTTAGCTGGCCCTCGTGAATCAACAAACCCGCATCCACGCGTCCGGCCGCCACTTCCGCAGGGATCTCGTCGAACATGATCACCTTGGGCGTAATGCGGCCGGGACCGAGCAGGAGCTGAAGTGTCAAATAGGCCGTCGTCATGAGACCCGGCACGGCGATCGTCTTTCCGACCAGGTCCGCGATACGTGCCGGTGCCGGCGTCACCACCATGGGCCCGTAGTTGTCGCCCATGCTGCTGCCGCAGGCAGTCAGGATGTAGCGGTCGGCCACGTGCGGGAACGCATGTATGCTCAAGGCCGTTACATCATACTCGCCGCGATGAGCTTTCTCGTTGAGCGTCTGGATATCCGCGAGGATGTGCTCGAACTGGTAGGGACCCGGATCGATACCGCCGCGCGACAGGCCGTAGAACATGAACGCATCATCGGGATCGGGGCTGTGGGCCAACCGTACGAGCATCGCTCCGCCTTTCTTCATCGGGCTGCGGCCCGGGCGGCCGCGCGGCGAGCCAGATCGGGATGAGCCAGCCCACACACGCGAGTATAGCGATCCCCTGCCCATGGGTCGTTGCCAAGAAGCTGAAACCCGCCGAGCAACAACCCGGCCCGACGCGGTCGGGTCCAGCTATTGCACACCCTCCGGCCCCGCCGGATCGGCGATCGTGAACAAGCCGTCGAGCAGGCCACCGACAATCGCATTGACGCCCGTCTCAATTCCACCGATAGCGGCTGCTCGAAACTCCTTGGACAACTCACTCCCACAGCCGGTTAGCCCCAGGGACAGGACCAGACTCACCGTTACCAGGAGCGGACGCCCCCAACGCCAGCCGCTCCGATTGTCTCCACGCCGCAATTGCTTGGACATCATCACTCCTCCGCGGGGGCACCTGAAGATCCGCCGGGCCGCGCCGCGAGACACGCCCGGCTTGCCTGCTCTTCCGGCAAGCCGCGTTCCGTTCAACTCGAATCGCCGCCACCGCTTGAGTCCCGCTCGCGCGCGGGCTATTCTCTGCCACGCAGATACGGGCTTCGACGAGGAGAACTCGCATGCCGCTGGATGATGTGCTGTTCGACACCGAAGACAAAATGGACAAGGCGCTCGACTTCCTCCGGCAAGAACTGCGCGGCGTGCGCACCGGCCGCGCTACCCCGGGCCTCGTCGATAGTTTGCGCGTCGAGGTCGAGTCTTATGGCTCCACCATGACGCTCAAAGAACTGGCGAGCATTGCCGTCACCGAAGGAAACGTCATCGTTGTGAAGCCCTTCGACCCCGGCACTCTCAAGGACATCCAACGCTCGATCGAGAAAAGCGAGCTTGGGATCAATCCTCAGAACGACGGCAAGATGATTCGCCTGCCCGTGCCGGCACTCTCCGGGGACCGGCGCCAGAAGCTCATCGCACGGGTCAAAGAATTGGGCGAGCAGCAGAAGATCTCCGTACGCAATATCCGCCGCGATGCCAACAAGGCCCTCGAAACCGAAAAGAAGGCCAAGACGCTGCCCGAGGATGATGCCGATCGCGGCCAAGAGCAGGTCCAGAAGCTCACCGACGAGTATTGCAAGAAGATCGACGCCGTCGTGGACGAGAAGTCGAAGGAAATCCAGGAAGTCTGACCTCCGCCGTAGCTCGTCCCTGTCACCTGTCCACCCCACCCCCCTATCCAGCGGGGATCAAGTCATTTGTCACCGTCACCGATCCTATTGGAGAGGTGCGCGCCCGCGCCGTAGTGCGGCCTGCGCCCAACGTATGACCGGGAGCACTCCCGATGCCCGTTGCTCCAGCGCTAACCGCACCACCGAACGCGGACGAGTCCGTCGAGTCCGGCACCTTACACGCCGGGACGGGCTTCTTTCTTGGAACTTTCCGCGTTGTGCTCGTGGGGTTGCTGTTGCTCGCCCTCGCGTTTGGAGGGCCGGCCGTCAAGTTTACTTCACTGGTAGCGCTGATCTTCGTCTGGATACCTACCCGGGGCGGACTGATTGGCATGACCGCCCGGCTGGCGGGCTTGCTGATCGGTGTCGCGCTCCTGCCGATCGTGGGCACACCGCTGAGCCAAGTGCTCGCCCTGCCGTTCGGCGGACTGGTCGGGCTCGGTCTTGCAACTGTGATCGTCCTTGGCGCGCCCACCGCTCTCGGGGGCTGGTTGGGCCGGCGACTCACCGCCCCCTGGCAGAAAAACCGCTACCTGTACGTGTTCAATCGCGCCGGTGGACTGCTGGGACGCGTTGGTGAGGCGGTATTGCTGGTTTGTGTCCTGCTCTGGACGTTCGCGTTGTTCAGCAGCACGCTGCGACTGACTGCGGAGCGTTTCCGACATGTCGCGCCGGGCATCGCTTCAGCGGCCTACTACGCACATACCTTGGGGCACTTGATGCTCCACTCCGACCCGTTCGGCCGCTGGGTCGCGGACCGCAACCCGCTCGCCGCAGTCCCACGCATTCGGACGTTCGCCATCATCAGCGAGGCGACGGCCGATCGCGCCGCGTTCTGGGATGCGGTGGAAGCCGGGGTTTTCGACGAACTACTCGCGCATCCGGTCGTCGCTCGGCACATCGAGGCCTTCCGCGCCGACGATCGCCTGCGGCGTGCAGTCAAGCTACGCGATCTCGGAACGCTGCTGACCAGCCGCGCGTTCGGCGACGCCGTCCAGGACGATGAGTTATGCGATGTGATTGCCGCGCACTGGCCCGACCTGCGCGCCCGCGTGTCCGATGCCCAGGTCGCCGAAGTTCAACGACTGGCGCGCGAGCTGGATGCCGCATCGGCGGCAGAGCTTGAGGAAGTCGAACGCCAGGCCCGCGAACGCGGAATCACCCTACCCTGAGGAAGGGGCGAGCCGCCGGACACGCGTGGAGCTCACCGCGCTTCGGCGGGCTTCCAGTCGATAACCTTCAGTTCCACGCGCTCCTGCCCGTTCCATTCGTTCATCAGCGGTTCGAAAGCGACGCGCACCGCGCGGTGCTCGCCGAGCGTCTCGGCCTCCGTCCCACGCCCGAATGCAATGGCCTTGCGAAACGTCCCGTTCTGACGCACTGTGAACTGGAGGTGCGCCCCGCTCTTGCCCACGATGCGCGGGTGGTCTACGAGTTCCACAACCTGGGTGGCCAACCGCGGCCGGGGGTTGTCCGTACCAAACGGCGCCATCTGTTGAATCATCCGCACCAGTGCCGCATCGAGATCCGCAAGTGCCACCTCATCATCCAGCCGCAGTCTTGGCCTCAGATCGGCCGCCGTCAGCCGCTGGTTCGCCTCGCGCTGGAAAGCCAGGGTGAATTCCGCAACCTTCTCGGCCCGCAGGCGCACGCCCGCGGCCATCGCATGGCCACCGTGACTCTCAAGGTGTTCGTCGCAGGCCGCGAGCACCTCATGCAGCGGGAAGTGCTTCACGCTGCGGCCGGACCCTGCCCCATCCCGTCATCAAGCGCGATAAGAACCGTCGGCCGGCGGAAACGCTCCACGAGTCGGGACGCCACGATGCCGATCACCCCCGCGTGCCAGGTTGGGCTGGCGAGGACGATGCCGCGACAGCTCTCCCGGTCGAAGCCCAGGTCTGAGACCATCCGCTCCGCTTCGCGGACGATCTGTTTCTCCACCGTCTGTCGATTGCGATTCTCTCCATCGAGTGTCGTCGCAATCTCCTGCGCGCGGCGCTCGTCGGCGCGGGTAAACAACTCCACTGCGAGCCGTGCGTGGCCCATGCGCCCAATGGCATTCAGCCGCGGCGCCAGACGGAAGCCGACATCGTAGTCGTCGAAAGATTCACGCTCCGTCAGTTTCGCGACGGCGATGAGCGCACGTAGCCCCGGATTGGTGGTGGCAGCCAGGCGCCGCAGTCCGAAGCTCGTGATAATCCGGTTCTCGCCAGTCAAAGGAACGACGTCCGCAATCAGCCCCAGGGCCGCGAACGCGGTCGCATCCAGCAGGCAGGTACGGAATGGTTCAGCGACGCGTTCCGCACCACAGAAGTCCTGCGCCAAGGCCCACGCGACCTTCAACGCCACGCCGGCACCCGACAGGTCGGGGTTGCGCGAGCGGCCGAGGGCGGTCGGATGCACCAGCACGGCCGCATCGGGATGCTCCGCGCGCGGCTGGTGGTGATCCGTGATGATGAGTTCCAACCCCAGCGCCCGCGCCCGTGCCGCCTCCTCCACCGCCGTGATACCGCAGTCCACCGTGACCACGACCTCGGCGCCTTCCTCCTTCAATCGGTCGAGGGCCTCCCCGTTCACCCCGTAGCCCTCTTCCAGCCGACTGGGAATGTAAAAGGCGACCTGCGCACCCGCCGCACGTAGCGTGTGCCAGAGAATCGCCGTGGCGGTGACGCCGTCCACGTCGTAGTCGCCGTAGATCACGATCCGGCGACCTGCGCGGGCCGCTGCCGCGAGCCGCGCCCCCGCGGCAACGGCGCCAGGTAGTTCGGCAGGCGGCAGCAGGCCCTTGAACTCCGGTGCGAGAAATGATCCGACCGCATCCGCGCGCGTTACGCCCCGTTGGAGCAGCAGTTGTGCCAACAGCGGGCGGATGCCCGCCGCCCGCGCAAACGCATCACGTTCGGGGTGTGGCGGGTGAATGATCCACTCGGTTTCCTGCGGCACTGCCGTCAACACCCACACCTCCAACCCTTTGCCCGACTCCGCGGAGCGACCTACCGCCCAGCCACCTGCGAGAACCGTTCCAGCAGGATGCCGTATCGCGACCGTACTTCACGCGTGATGTGCGTGTGTTTTGTCCAAACCGCCAAGTCAAGTCCGGTGTGGATCGGTCCCGGTGCCAGGGGCGCCCGGGCGTAGCTCTCTGCGGCCGCGCGCAAGAGCGCGAGCGCATTGGCCGTCGCGGCCTGCAAGTGCCCAATGATTTCCGCCAACAAGGCCTGCCTGGACTGCCCGGACTCGTGCGGGCGCCAACAGTCGAAGTCCGTGACGAGTGCCACCAGTGCGTAGGCGATCTCCGCCTCGCGGGCCAGCTTCGCCTCCGGCATGCAAGTCATGCCGATCAGGTCGGCATCCCACCCTTGGTGCAGGCGTGATTCCGCCACCGTGCTGAAAGCCGGCCCTTCCATGCACACGTACGTTCCGGTCGGGTGAACGGTGGCCGACACTGCTCCGGCCGCACCCTGCAGGAGGGATCGCAGTTCAGCACAGAAGGGCTCCGCGAAGTCGACATGCACGGCCAACCCGTCATCGAAGAAAGTGGGAATGCGGCGGAACGTCCGATCAATGACCTGGTCCACAAGCACAAGATCCCGCGGCTTGTATTCCGGGTTCAGCGAACCGACGGCCCCGCTGGCGAGAATGTGCGTCACTCCCAGCGACTTGAGCGCGTAAATATTCGCGCGATATGGCACCTGCGAAGGATTGAAGCTGTGCCCATCACCGTGCCGTGCCAGCAGCGCCACCCGGATTCCATGCCACTCGACAATGCGCACCGGAGCGGACGGCTTGCCAAATGGCGTCGCGACATCGTGTACGGCACCGTCGGCGTCGCCGAACAGCGCCTCCGCCAAGCCCGTACCGCCAATGATTCCGAGCATCACCACCTCCAAACAGACGCCGACAGCGCGCGAAACGCGGGCCCGGTCTCGGGGCATCACATCCGCCCAACCCTACGCCTCAACGGATAGGGGCGCGGTCACTTGGATTATACAAGATATGCCCGCCCTGCAAGATGTGTCGCGTTGGAGGACCGGGAAGTCGCCGGGTGCAGCGCGCGCCACCGCCCGTCCGCGCACCAAGTGTGCACGGACGGGCGGCGCGAATTCTCCTACTTACCGCAGCAGGATCGTGTTGTTTGGGAAATCGTCCACGATGCGGCTGTCGAGCCAGTTGTTCCAGACACTGGTTGCGAAGCCCGTCAACGGGTCACGCACGGCCGCGTTGAAGTCCGTGCCCAGGTCGACGTTCCCCGCTACCGCCCGGATGACGGCCGCACCGGTGGCCGAGAAGAGCGCCTGAAAATCACTGTTGTTCGCATACAGTGTGCAGCCGAACGGCCCCGAGAGGAGCAGACCAGCCGCCGAACTTGTCAGCAGACCCAGCGTGAAACGCCGTCGCAGATTGGTTTGCATGATCCTTGACTCCGCTTAAGCGCGGCCCGCGGCCGCGAGCATGGATTCGGGTATGACCACCGACTCAGAATGCGACTTGAAGTTGAATTCGCCAGATCAGGGCATCGTCATTGACGTTGGCGAGACTGTAGGAGCTGGCGGTGGTGGGCGCCTCGTAAATCTTCGTTACGTCCGCCTGGAGCTTCACCTTGTGGCCCTTGATGTAGTAGTTGATGCCGGCACCGTAGTCCCAGGTGCCTTCACTGCCACCGGACACGGCCGCTAGCCCACCGACGCGCCCGACAATCTCGATCTTGCGGGCCAGGGCGCCCTCCAGTGGCAGGAGGTAGCCCGCCTGGAGATAGCCGCCGTGCTGGGCGTTGGTTGAACCGTCGCCCGTGAGCTGATAAAGAGGCGCGAAGGGCGCGCTGTCACCGGCGCGCACATCAAGCAACCGCATCACATACTCACCCACAAGCGAAAATCCGCGATACTTGAAGCCGACATCCGTTCCGAACTGGTGAATCTGCAAACCCTTCGAGTTCGTCAGGCCGAAGCCGCCGCGGCGGAAAAACGAGCGCTGCGGGAAGGGGATGCGGAGATGTCCGGTGTCGTAATCTTCAGCAAAAGCGTAATGGAAGCCCATGTTCAACGCGGGCGAAGTGTGGTAGCCGAGGTCGCACGGCGCCGTGAAGTGATCCGCATCGTCGGGATGCATGCAGGAACCCTGCAGCAGTTGCCAGACGGTGCGAAAGACAATCGCCGGATTGTTGTCGTGACCGGCGGTGGCACGTGTTTCGTCGGTCGTGATCGTGGCGCGGCCGGCGTTGCTGAGGGCATTGACCACTTGCAGGTAGTACTCGCCCCGGCCTTCGAGCAGGCGCCCCCAGAGCTGCACGCCGAGCCCGTTCCCCAGGCCGAACACGGCGTTCATCATCGGGTAATCAACGAACTGCATCGTCGCGGTCGAGGCGTAGTCTGCCCGGGTGCTCGCCATGCGGAACTGCCCGGCCCGGATCTGGAACTCATCGGCGATGCGATAATTCACGTACGCATAAAACAGTCGTGTGTCGTAGCTCGTCGACGGATTCATGTCGAATTCGAGCAGGTAGGTCAGATCCTTCGAGTAAACGTGGCCGGCAAGCCGCAATCGCGTGCGCTGCATGTCGAAGCCCGACCGGCTGCGGCTGCGGTTGAGTCCCGGGGCAAGATAACGGTTGTCGCGGTGGGTTCCGTAATACGTATAACGGAACTGCATCATGCCCGAGATCTTCAGCAGAAACTTGTCGTCGGTGCTGCGAATGTAGAAACCCTTGTCATAACCCGCCTGCACCGTGCTCGGCATCAGACTTTCGCGAAACTCCGTTTCACTCAAAATCTCCCGAATCTGCTTGCGCATCTCGTCGATGCGCATCCGCTCCACATCCGGGTGCTGCTGCGCAGTGAGTTGCTGCTCCAATGTCGCCAGGCGCGCCTGTTGGGCATCCAGCAGCGCACGCAGACGGTCGAGTTCGTTCGCGTCTGCGTTCACATCCTCTTGTGCCAGTACCGGCCCCGTACTGCAGGCCATCAGGAACAGGAGACTCAAGGCGACGTTCCGTCGTCGTCCCGCCATGTACATGCCTCCAGTTTTTCAGCCGGCCCGGCAACTCCGCACACACGGAGTCCGTGCGAGCCGCACCGCTACCCAACTTCCTATCGGCCAGACCGCAACCAGCGCTCACGGCACCGGTCAGATCGCCTGCCCCCCGCATATTATCGGCCATGGATATAGGGACCTTGAGGACCGATTGCAAGCCCCCGAGCCCACATTCCCACACTTGGTATTCGATCTACACCCATCTGTACGGCGGGGCACCTACCCGGTGCCATGCTTGGGGATGCCGGCGGGTCAGGCACACGACCGGTCCGCCGACGCCACGGGGCCACCCAGCCGGTGCCGGACGCCGCCCCCGTTGACAGTCACCACTTCGGTCGATTTACTTAGGTCCCGAAGCCGATTGATTCGGCTGAGGACCCACATCCAAGGAACAACGTCTATGAACACGCTCGCGCAATTCATGGGCCTGCCGCTGTGGAACTGGGGCTTGATCATCGGTCTGCTGGTGATCGTGGTCGTGCTCTGGATCGTCAAGAAGAAGCAGGAAAACTACTAATAAGCTGCCCCAGACCCTCTCCCCTTTGGGGGAGAGGTTGGGAGAAGGGCGTCACTCCCGCCCGATTACGCCCTTCCTCCAACCCCTCCCTGCAAAGAAGATGAGGTTCGGGATCAGGGTGCAGCGGTTGCCCGCCGCGTTACGCTGGCGGCAGCTCTTGTTTTCGCGGGACCGTCTAATGATGCCGCCGGTTCCCGACACTCCAGCCACAGTTCCTCCATCTGACTGGGCGGCCTATGCCAGGGCCATCCTGACCCGGATCGCACACGGGCAACGCGCCGAGGATATTCCAGCGCCCTTACCGCACGACCCCCATCACGGCGTGTTCGTGACACTGCACAAAGGGTCGCGTTTGCGGGGTTGCATGGGTGTGCTCGATCCCAACCTCCCCCTCGCCACAGCCATCCAGCGCGCCACCGTAACGGCCGCCACACACGATCCGCGCTTTCCACCCCTGCAACCGCATGAACTCGCCGACCTGAGGATCACGGTCTCCGTCCTCAATCCCCCGGAACCCGTCCACACGCTGGCGGAAATTACACCCGGACTGCACGGAGTGCTGATCTGCAGCGGCCCGCAGCGCGGCCTCTTCCTGCCCCAGGTGGCCACCGAACTCGGCTGGGATGCGGAAGAACTGCTTTCACGCTGCTGCACCGAAAAGGCCGGTCTGGCGGCCGACGCCTGGCGCCGGCCGGACGTGCAGGTACAACGCTTTACCACGCGTGTCTACGAGGAGTAGCCCTTCCACGGGGCCTTGATCCGTGGGAGCACTGCTGGGATCTTGGCGTGACGGTCCAGCACAACCGATAGAATCGCCGAGGTGCGCGGCAGCATGGCGGCCCACCGCGTCTGCTGGAGCCGAAACAAACACCATCGCCGCGACCGCGCCGATCCGTTACGCTATGCCCCGCACTGCCCCCCGGAAGGGGCTGTCGGGCGCGACGCCGGCGCGCCGTATTCAAGCGTGCGACGCCGACGGGAACTGCAATGATCCGGGTCGAAGACCTCACCAAAATCTTCCCCAATCCCGACGGTACCGAGAAGGTTGCCGTGAACGGCATTTCGTTCGAAGTCCGCGCCGGCGAGATCTACGGCCTGCTCGGCCCGAACGGGGCCGGCAAAACCACTACGTTGCGGATGATCAGTGGACTGCTGCGGCCGTCCGCGGGCCGGATCTGGATTGCGGACGAGGAAGTCACCTCGTTCCCCGAGCGTGTCAAGAGCCGCATCGGTTACCTGACCGCCAATACCGGCTTGTATGCTCGCCTGACGCCGTATGAGATGCTTGAGTACTTTGCCACGCTGTACAACCTGCCGCGTGCGGTCGCACAAGCGCGCATCGCGCAACTCGTCGACTGGCTCGACATGCGCGATTTCCTGAAGCTGCGTTGCGGTGCGCTCTCCACGGGCCAGAAGCAACGTACCAACATCGCTCGTGCGCTGATCGCGGACCCACCGATTCTCGTCATGGATGAGCCGACCCTGGGACTCGATGTGCTGAGCAACCGGCTCATCCTCGAGTTCATCCAGACCCAGGCGGATGCGGGCAAGGCCATCCTGCTCTCCACCCATGCCCTCGATGAGATCGACAAAATGTGCCGCCGGTTGGGCCTGATTCATACCGGGCGACTGGTGGCGGAAGGCGAGCTCGACGACCTGCGCGCGCAAACCGGCCGGCAGCGCCTCAGCGAAGTTTTCCTGCACCTCGTCGGTGCCGAGGACACCGTACTCGCGGGACCGCTACGCCCTGGGCGCCGGGAGGGCGCCGCATGAACCGCCTGACGCGCATCAATACGATCTGGCGCAAGGAGCTGATTGATACGCTGCGTGATCGGCGCACGCTGATCGCGATGATCCTTGTGCCGATGGTGCTCTACCCGGCCATAATGCTCGGCTCGCTCCAGGCGTTCGAGTTCCAATTCTCACGCCTGAAGCAGCAGACCTACATAATCGCCGTGCCCAGCGAGGAACTGCGCTTGTGGCTCCGCACGTTGCTCGACACGGATACGGCTCGGCACCCGGGCGCAACCGGGCGCACGGCCGAGGAGATCCTCGAAGCGGAGCGGAGCGGCGAATTGGCTCCTGAAGCTGCCGCCGCAGCCGAGCGTGAGCGCAGCGCCGAAGAGGCCGCCCGGGCCGATGTCGCACGACAGCCGCCGCCATACGAAGTTGTGGTCATCCCGGAACCAGAGCGGCTCAAGGCGCTGTTGCGCAATGGTGACCTGCATGTCGGCCTGCTCGCCGACCCTGTGCCGTCCCCGCGACAGGTGCTGCGCACCACGGAAATGACCCTGCTGTTCGACGACAGCGATATCCGCAGCCAGATCGCGGCCACCGGGTTGCAGGGCGTGTTGGCCCGTTACGGGCAGGCCCTGCTGCAGGCGCGGCTCGAGGCCGCCCGGCTCGCACCTTCCTTCATCAAGCCGCTCGAGTTGCGGCAGGAATCCGTTGCTACCGCCGAGAAGGTCGGCGGCTCCATTCTTGGGCAGATCGTACCGCTGATTCTGATCATCATGACGATCACGGGTGCCATCTACCCCGCGATCGACCTGACCGCCGGCGAGCGCGAACGCGGAACGCTCGAAACATTGATGGTGGCTCCGGTTCCGACCCTCGATCTGATTGCGGGCAAGTTCGTCGTCGTAACACTGATTGCCTTGTTGAGCGCCGTGCTGAATCTGCTCTCGATCGGCGGCACGGTCTACCTCGGCGGCCTCGGCGAAGTCCTCAGCCGTGGTGGCAACATCTCCATCCCCCTGCATGTCCTTCCGTTGGTTTTGCTCGTTCTGATTCCGCTCGCGGTGATGTTCAGCGCCGCCTTGCTCGCAGTGTGCAGTTTCGCCCGCAGCTTCAAGGAAGCACAAAACTACGTCATGCCGGTGATGATCGCCGCCCTGATTCCGGCGGTGGTCGGCATCCTGCCAGGCACCGAGCTGAGCGGTCCGCTCCTGATCATGCCGGTTGCCAATGTCGTCATCCTGACCCGCGACCTCTTCATGGACCGTATCGACGT
Source organism: Phycisphaerales bacterium (assembly GCA_016716475.1). Classification (NCBI taxonomy): domain Bacteria; kingdom Pseudomonadati; phylum Planctomycetota; class Phycisphaerae; order Phycisphaerales; species Phycisphaerales bacterium. The sequence goes on along the minus strand of JADJWG010000002.1, from coordinate 585,087 downwards.
GGTGGCCATGGCGTGGGTCCTCGCCTCGACCCTGCTCTACGCCGGGGCCGCCGTCACCATCGCGGCCAAGCTCTTCGGCCAGGAAGCGGTGCTGTTTGCAGACAGCGGTTCCATCAAGACGATCTTCCAACGGCGCTTCTTCAAACCGCTGGCACAACCGACCGCGGCGCAGGCCATGCTGCTGCTCGCGGTGACTTTCACGCTGAATTTTCTCGTGCAGCAGCAGTTCGCTAAGATCCCCGGCATCGCCGGAACGGCCGCCTTCTTCTGGTGCTTTGCCGCCCTGCTGGTCGTGCTGCTGGTCCTGCTGCCGGTGGGATTCGCGCTCTACACGCGCGTGCGGCTGAGCACGACGTTCTCGCTCGGCGGCGCCCCCCTCGCAGCGTGGGTCGCGGCCCTCTGCTTCGGCTTCTCCACCTGGATCCTGGCCCGGGCCTGGCAGAACTGGCAGCAGCAATGGCTCACGCTGCCGCCCGAGGTCATACGCGAGGCCGAGGTCTTCTTGACCGCGCTCATGGCGCTGCCGCTGCCATTGCTGCTGCTGTTCATGGCTGTTGTTCCCGCCATCACGGAAGAGCTTTTCTTCCGGGGTTACGCGCTCAATGGACTGCGCAGCGGCGTTGGCAAGGTGGCGGCCGTCTTGATCGTGACCGTCGCTTTCGCGATGAATCACCACAGCGCCCACCGGCTTGTCGTGACGGCCGCGCTGGGTCTCCTGTTTGCGCTGCTGGTCCTCCGCTATCACTCGGTCTGGCCGGCTGTGCTGGCGCATCTGCTCCACAACGCGATCAGCTTGCTGCCCTCGCATCCTCAGGGCAAGGAGCTGGTCGAAGCATTCAAGATCCCCATCGATGCCGAAGGGCTTCTGCCGGATTCCTGGGTCGTGGTTGCGGCGGCACTCACCCTCCTCGGAATCGCACTCTGCCTGTTCCCGCGTCACCCGCGAGGCGACTGGCAATCTGCGGCTGTCTTACCCGACGCCACCTGATCCGTACCCCCTTGGCCTCAGTTGCCGCCCGCGACCGGCCGGCCAAACACGCGCAGCCACACCACGAGCACGACCAAGCCCGCCAGCAGGCCGATCCACGGGGACGCGAGGCCGGCCCACCGCAGTCCTTCGCCACAAACCAGCGCTACCCCCGCCACCACGAGCGCATACGGCATCTGGGTCCAGACATGTGCCTCGAGCCGGCATTCACTCGCGAGCGACGACAGTACGGTGGTGTCGCTAATCGGCGAGCAATGATCCCCGAAAACCGCGCCGGCCAGCACCGCACCGACAGTCGCGTGGAACAACGGCAGGGCCTCCGCCGAGGATACATCATTCAATAACCCCGCCGCGGTCGTGATCGCCGTCGGGCACAGGATCCCAAGTGTCCCCCAGGACGTGCCCGTGGCGAACGAAACCAGCGCGGCCGTAATGAAGACCACCGCCGGCAAAGCCCGCACGTCGAAAGAAGCCGCTTGCAGCACTTCCCGCGCCACCTGGCCCAGTTCGAGTTGCTGTACTGCGGCGGACAGCGACCATGCCAGCACGAGTACACAAATCGTCGGCAGCATGCGGGCCATACTCGCTGTCGCCGCATCGATCGTCGTGCTCAGGGCCAGTGCCCCCGTCACCAGCGAAAGCAGCACCGCCAACAACGCGGCAGCCAGCGCTCCGTACAGGATCGCGTTGACCGAATCGCCGTTCGTGACGATCGCGCGCACCCAGGCCACGCCGGTCAGCGCCCTCTCGCCCTCGTCGAGTGCCGCCCAGCCCGTGGCGAACAGCAGCCCGAGCGTCAGCGCAATCAGCAGAAGAATCGGCAGAATCGCCAGCCACATACGCACGGGCGGCACACCCACAGTCGGTTCGGGGGCTCGGCTGCGCACGTGCAGGACGGGAATGGTCGCGGCGTCATCAACCCCTGGCAGGGTCCCATCGGCAGCACCACGCGCTGCATAGCTGGCCCGCTGCTCGGCGGCCAGCATCGGCCCGAAGTCGCGCCCCAGCCATCCGACCAGGAACACGAAGGCAAGCGCCAACAAGGGGTAGAAGCGATACGGAATGCTGTCGATGAAGATGCTGTATGCCAGGCCCCGATCGAGAGTGGCATCGGCCAGAAATGGCGGGCGTACCGTGACGGCTGCCAGGCCGTCGTAAATGTAGCCGACTTCGACCCCGATCCACGTGCCCACCAGCGCGATCGAGGCGACCGGCGCTGCGGTGGAATCCACCAGGTAAGCCAGTTTCTCGCGGCTGATTCCGAGCCGGTCGCACAAGGGGCGCAGTGTCGGTCCGATGATCATCGAGTTGGCGTAGTCGTCGAAGAAGATGATCAGCCCGGAGAACCAGCCCAGCACCTGACCATCCCGTCGGCGCCGCGCATGACGCACGACACGCGCCACCAGTGCCGTCGTGCCGCCGTTCGCTGCAATGATGCCGACCAGCCCGCCGATCGTGAGTGTGAAAACGATGATCTTCGCACGGTCCGGATCGGTTAGCGCCCCGATCAGGAACTCCTCCGTCGCAAGCCGCACCGCCGCCAGCAGTGTGCTGCCACCGCCGGCGTAGGTGGGCGCTGCGGCCAGCATCCAGGCAGCCACGAACAGCCCCATGAACAGGGCCGGAATCACCTGCCGCCCCACCAATGCAAATACAATCGCGACGAGCGGCGGCGCGAAAACCAGCAGGCCGTAGTGTGCGCCGGGTGCGGCCGCCGGGAGTTCCATGCGCAACGGCTGAGTTTCGAGCACCGCGATCGGCTCGTCGTCCACAGCGCCGATCTGGCCGTAAACGGCCGGGATTGCCAGCAGAAGCAGAAGCGCAGCCGGGATGAAGCATCTGCTGATGTGGGCGGCGGTTTGTGGTGGGATTGCAAGCTTCGGCCGCATGGCGGCGGCAAGCTAACGCTGGGGACGGCATGCGTCAAACCACGCTTACGACCCGTGGCTGGCACGGCGCCATGTGGCCCATCAGGTCTCGCCGACGATCTGCACCACGACGTGGCGGTCACGGGGGCGCGTGTCGAAGTCGATCAGCACGATCTGCTGCCAGGTGCCGAGCGTGAGGCGCCCTTCCACGAGTGGTACGGTGATGGATGGACCAACGGCGGCCGCCCGCACATGGGAGTGGCCGTTGTCGTCGTGCCAGGTGGCCTCGTGCACGTAGCGGCCGTCGGCGGGGGCGAGGCGTTCGAAAAACGCCCGGAGGTCATGGTTCAGAAGCCCCGGTTCGGCCTCGGTTGTCGTGATGCCGGCCGTCGAGCCGATCACGAAAACACACACGAGGCCTGCGCGCGCCCCGCTTTCCCGGACAGCCGCGGTCACCTCGGCCGTGATGTCACGCACCTCCGTATTTCCACCGGTATGGAGAGCCAAGGTGTGGGTTAGGACCATATTCTGCGCTCCTCACTTCGGTGGGCGATTGTGACATGGGGGCCCGCACGACGCGCGATTTCGCACATTGGAACGGTTCAGTCGCGCATTTACACCCAGCGGGCACGACACTTGCCATATGCCATGCTACTATGCTTCCGGCAGGTGATGCACTCCCGAGGCCGTGACGTCTGTGACGCTGCTGCTGTGCGAACGGGGGTGCCTTGAACCCCGGCCACCTTTCTCAGCAGGGCTTTCGGCCATGACGACGGTACCCCATATCCTCACCGATGACCACCGCATCCTGATCCAAGCCGTGCGCGATTTCGCGCGCGCCGAACTTATCGAGCGCGACCGGCGGTGGGACGCTGAGGAAAGCTCCTGCTGCGAATGTCTGGACGAGTTCTACCAGATGGGACTGTTTGGTCTACGCATCCCCGAGACATGCGGCGGTCTCGAAATTCCGATGTTGCCCTACGCTCACATCGTCCGTGAGATTGCCTATGCCTCGCCCTCGGTAGCCGTCACCCTCGCTGTACACAGCATGGTGTGTGAGGCCTTGCGCATGTTCGCCTCGGAGCAATTGCGGGACGAGGTTCAGGCCCGCCTCGCCACACCGGGCAACCTCGCGGCCTTCGCCATCAGCGAGGCCGACGCCGGCTCGGATCCGGCGAGTGCGAAAACTCGCGCCGAACCCGTTGCAGACGGCTGGCGGTTGCACGGTTCCAAATTCTGGGTGACGAACGGCATGAGCGGTCGCTGGTTTGTCGTATTAGCCCGCGGCGCGCAGACCGGGACACACCGCGACCTTTCCATGTTTCTGTTGGACGCGCACGAGGACGGCGTCCAGCGCCGCCCCATCAAAGGCAAGCTCGGAATCCGTGGCTCCGAGACCGCCGAGATGCATCTCGACGGCGCTTTCGTGCCGCGCTCGCACCTGCTCGGAGAACATGGCGACGGGATGCGCATCGCACTTGCGGCCCTCGACGGTGGCCGTATTGGTATCGGCGCCCAGGCCGCCGGCATCGGCGAGGCCTGCCTCGACATGATGGCCGCCTATGCCCTCGAGCGCCGCCAGTTCGGACGACCGATCGCGGATTTCCAAGCCATCCAGTGGATGATCGCGGACAGCCGTACGGAGATTCTGGCCGCCCGCCTGCTGGTCGAGCACGCCGCGAGTTGTAAGGATGACGGCCGCCCCTTCACCCAGGAAGCTTCGATGGCCAAGCTTTACGCCAGCGAGGCCGCCAATCGAATCGCTTACCGTGCGGTGCAAGTTCACGGCGGAACCGGGTTTGTGCGGGAGTGTCGCGCGGAACAGCTTTACCGCGACGCCCGCATCACCACGATTTATGAAGGCACGAGCGAGATTCAGCGCTACGTCATCGCGCGTGAACTGCTCGGTGGAAACTGATCGCACGCCGCCGCACCCGCTGTATCCCACCTTTCCATCACAGGGGCGCACGAGAACATACTATCGCCCCTGTTCCTTGCTACCGTCCGATACACCCCGTGCTTCATCCTGCTCCGTGAGCGCGTTTCATCCCAGGTGATGCGCAACCCCTCCCCCGTCGATACTCCCTGTGCGGGGCGCGAAGCTGCTCCAAGCCGCGCTGTGGAGTTCTGGGTGTGACCGTTCTGCGATTGTCCTCCAACCCCTGTAACCGCCTACTGGTTTACACGGCCGGTGCACTGATCGCCTGGACTGGCCTGGTCTGGGGATCGTTTCTCTTTGCTTCCGCACGCGAGCGTGAGCGCGCCATCGATTCCGCCCACCTGCTCGCCGAAGCGCGGCTGACCGAAGACCACGCCAATCGCTGCTGGGCCACCCAGCCCGGCGGGGTTTACATTCCCGTCGACCCTGACTTCGAACAACACCCGATTCTCTCCCGGATGCCGGACTCCAGTGCCATGACGAGCGGGGGGCGTCCACTCACCCTGCTGAATCCCGCCCGCATGACCACCGAAGTGCAGGCCGCGCTGCTAGAGATTCAGGGCAATACTACGCTCCAACCGCACATACGTGCGATCGGACGCCATCAGCCGCTCAGCGCCGCCGAGGACCGCGCCCTGACCCAATTGGAAGGTGGCGGTTCACTAACCTCCGAAATGCTCTGGCGGACCGAAGGCGATGCACTCCTGGTGGTGCGCCCTCTGCGTGCTGAAACGCAGTGCCTCCGCTGCCACCTGGATTGGCAGCCCTCGGGCGATGTGCGCGGCGCGGTTGCCGTCGAGGTCCCCATGGCGCCGCTCTGGGCGCGGGCTGACCAGGAGCGCAGCGCGTTGCTGCTGGCACATGGCGGACTGTACCTCCTCGGCGTCGTCGCCATCGGATTCGGGGCCGGGCACAGCGCGCGGCGGGTGCGCGCGGAACGCGCCGCCCAGGATGCCTTGCATGCCGAGGTGGCGCGCCGGCAACAGCTCGAGCAGATCATCGAGCACAGCCCGGTGGTCGTGTTCCTGTGGCGCAATGAGCCGGGCTGGCCCGTCGAATACGTCACGGCCAACGTCGATCAACTGGGCCTCAAGGCGCGCATGTTTCTGGAGGACCACATACCGTTCTGCACGGTGATTCATCCCGAGGATCAGGGCGTTGTGGCGGAGGAAGTGCGATTCTACATGGCCCAGAATGAGGATCACTACCGGCTCGAGTACCGCATCGTCGGAGTCGATGGTCGCACGCGCTGGGTCGAAGAGCAGAGTTGGATGCGGCGGGACGTCCACGGCCATGTCACGCACCTCCAGGGCGTACTCACGGACATCACAGCCCGGCGTGAACTCGAAGCCGTCCAGCGCGGGCTATCTCAGCTTCATCGAGACGCTGCTGGACACCATCCCGAGTGCCATTTTCTATAAGGATTTGCAAGGCCGGTACCTCGGTTTCAACCGCTATTGGACCGACTGGACCGGACTGACACACGACCAGGCGATCGGCCGCTCCGTGCGGGAGCTCTTCCCCCCGGAGAGCGCCGAAATCTATGAGCGCGCCGACGCCGCCCTGCTCTCCGAGGGTGGCCAGCAGACCTACGAAAGCGAATTGCACGCGCCCGATGGAACCCTCCGGAATGTCATCTTTCACATGGCCACATACAACGATGCCGATGGCAAGCTGAACGGCATCGTGGGAGCAGCAACCGACATTACCGAAATCCGGAAGCACGAGCGGGTCCTGCGCCTCACACAGTTCACGGTCGACCACGCGGCCGAGGCGATCTTCTGGATCGCACCAGATGGCCGCTTCATTGCGGTCAACGACGCGGCCAGCACCTCGCTGGGCTACAGCCGTGAGGAGCTGCTGCAGATGCACGTGTGGGATGTGGACCCACACGAACAGGCCGCGGACTGGCCGCGCCGCTGGGACGATCACGTCACCCACGTGGCGCGGCGATTTGAAACGGAGCACCGGAGCAAGCATGGTGAACTGATCCCGGTCGAAGTATCCGTGAACCACGTGCAATATGACGGAATGCCGCTGCAGTGCGCTTTCGCACACAACATCACGGAGCGCAAGCAGGCCGAAACGAACCTCCGCGAAGCCATGAAGATGCTGGTTGAATCGCTGGCCCACGAGAAGCACACGGCCGCTCAACTGACACGCGAACGTGAGCGGGCCGAGAGCGCCACCCGCGCCAAGAGCGAGATTCTCGCGAACATGAGCCATGAGATTCGCACACCCCTCACCGCGATCATCGGCTTTGCCGAAGTACTGGCGGAAGAAGTCACCGGTGGCCCGACATGTGACACGCACACCAACTGCGGGCTCTGTCAGCGCGCCAGCGAGCACCTCCGGACGGTCATCGAGAACGGTCGCCATCTCCTGGCGCTCATCAATGATGTGCTCGATCTCTCCAAGATCGAGGCAGGGCAGTTCCAGATCGAGCGCGTCTGTTGTGACCCGGTCGAGATTGTCCAGGGTGTCACGACGCTCCTTTGTTCCCGGGCGACGGACAAGCAACTGCGGCTCGACGTCGAGTACGCGACACCCGTACCCGAGCGGATCTTCACCGACCCGCTGCGCCTGCGGCAGATTCTCGTGAACCTGGTCGGCAACGCGATCAAATTCACGCAGCACGGATCGGTGCGCATCGTTCTGCAACTGGAAGAGCCGCCCGCCGCCGCAACGGCGACCGCATCTGTGCCACCGGCCCTGCGTTTCGATATCATTGATACCGGCATTGGCATCGCGGCAGAGCAGCAGGCCCGGCTCTTCCAACCCTTCACACAGGCCGACATGTCCACCGCGCGCCGCTTCGGCGGGACCGGCCTCGGCTTGGCCATCAGCCGACACCTGGCGCAGCTCCTCGCGGGCGATGTCACCGTCACGAGCGCGGCGGGAGCAGGCAGCACCTTCACGGTACGCATCGCCACGGGTCCCCTCACTGGCGTCGCTCGTGTTCAGCCGGGCGCAGCAAGCCCGTCGTGCAAGGCGGCGAAAGATGTGGCCGTCCAGCGTGATCCGGTGGTCCGGCTCGACTGCAACGTGCTGCTCGTGGAAGACGGCCCCGACAATCAGCGCCTGATCAGCTTCCTGCTGAAGAAGGCCGGGGCGCGCGTGGTGGTTGCGGAGAATGGGCAGGTCGCGGTCGAGTTGGCGCTTGCCGCCCGTGCCCAGGGACACCCCTTCGACGTGATCCTGATGGATATGCAGATGCCGGTGCTGGACGGTTACAACGCGACGCGGAAACTCCGCTCCGAGGGCTACGACGCCCCCATCATTGCCCTCACGGCGCACGCCATGACCGGCGACCGTGAACGTTGCCTACAAGCCGGCTGCGACGACTTCGCCACCAAGCCGATCGACCGCCGCGCACTATTCGAAACCATGCGAGCTGCGCTCGATGGGAAGCGCGCGAGCTCATCCCTGCGGTGACGCGGCGGCTCCCGACCGTGCCCCCCGCCGCGGTCGGGGGGCACGCCTTCGGCCAACTACGGCAGCAGTTCGAGACCAAGGATCTGCCAAGGATCGAGCAGGAAGCCGACCGTCCCCTGCCCGTTTTCCAACCGCAGAATCAGGCCGATCGAACTCCCCGCCTGCAACGGTGCCCGGGCGGCCGCGCGCCGGATCTTGAGCTGCAAGACGTGCTCTTCGCGCTCCACCACCACCCGCGCCTCGCAACGCTCGGTTCGCGCTACCCGCGGAACCGTGTCATCCCACTCCAGATCGACACGGTGGTAGACATTGTCCCGACCGATGAACCAACCGTCGTTCCGCCAATCCAACGGGGCATACACATGCCGCACCGGCTGCGTAAACCACAGCGCAAGGTAGAGGTGCTCCGTGTCGTAACCCGCCGCGACCCGCGTGTCACTCCACGAGCGCTGCACGCGGCCGATCGGCGCCAGCGTCGCGACGGCCGGGTAGCCCTCCGCGCCAGCGCTGACGGCCGGGATCCGGGGCTGCACCGCAAAGGCCGCGTACGGATCCTTACCGTCCCGGACACCGTTGCCGGTGGTATCGGGCCTGGTCGGATCCGACGAACTGAATGTCCCCGCCATGTACTCGTCGAGATCGCTTAAACCATCCTCGTCCGTGTCGGCCTTCTTCGGATCGGATCCAAATCTCCTCTCATCCATGGGCAGGGTCGCATCGTCATCCGGCAAGCCATCCTCGTCTCGATCATCCACCAGCCGCAACGTACCGAAGCGGAATCGCAGCCAGTTCATCCGATCAGCCCGCCGGCAAAGGAAGGCGTTGCAGTCCCAGTGTTCTCCGTACCGGCCGATATGCACCGTGCCATCCGGATGGTTGAGCCACCAGTCGTGGAATCCGCTCTTCTCGAAGTACGCATCCAACTGATGCCCCCACTCGTGTCCCATCAACCACCCCTGACCGTAGTTCCAGAGTGCGTAGCCACTGTACGCGTACGGGGTGAGCCCACCGCCGCCCACATAGCCCGGATCCTCGGTGCGCGCCGGGTCATAACCGGCCATCGGATGGATGACGACCAGACTGTGATCCACGTCGATCTCCCTCCCGCCGCGCTGCCGACGCACCTGGTTCACCAGTTGCCGACCTTCGGTCGGTGGTACCCAGGCGCCGACGTTTTGCGGCGCGACCTCGTCAATCACCATGATCTCAAATTGCTTGTTCAGCGTGCAGTAGCTGTTGCGCCAATAGAACTCACGATCGACCTCGAGTTCTCGCGCCATCCGCTCGGCGAGCCCCTCGGCCGCGACTTCGACCGTTTCACCCCGTTCGTTCGTCATGCGCGTAAAGACCGCGACGAGTACCGGCATGTCGATCACGTAGCGTTGGCCGGTGGGCGGCGTCGGTGGCAGCAGGTAGGTCAGCAGATCCTCACCCGCCAGAGGCGGCCACGTCACGCAGACGGGTTCTTTCTGGCGCACGAGCACGCGCCCCCCCTCGGCCGACAGCCGGGAGTGATTGAGCGTGACCATCGGTGTACCGTCCACGCGCGTCATCGCCAGCTTCACACCGCCATCCGGCAACCACTCGAACTCCGGCAATGGTTCCACGAAATCGCGCGGCAGGACCACTACGCGATCCTTCTTCGCATCTGCGATGTAGTACTGACCGCCGGGCCCCTCGCACGTCCGCACCTGGTCACTCAGGTCGCGAATGCTGTGCCCGATGAACACCCGCTGCCCATAGCCGTCGAGTGTCAGCACACGCAGCGCGCCGAAATTGCGATAGAACTCGAAGATGCCGGACAGCAGCAGGTAACCCTCGCGATCGAACCGCACGCCGTCCGGATAAGGCAGCCAAGGCCCGTTCGATTCGAATTGCAACTCGTTCGCCACCACGTCGTAGCGGTAGACCACGTACGTGTAGTTCTCCCGATCCGTCACCACGATCTGTCCCGCCTGATTGATCGCGATGCCACGCGGTTGTTTGAACTTTCCGGCCGAGCGTGCATTGGGTTCGTCGTAGCTCGCGATGCCACCCTGTTCGCCGTAGGCCAGCCGCGGCGTCCCATCGGCCGCGAAGACCCGTATCCCCGGCTGGGCGGCATCCGCCACGAAGATCATCCCACCGGGGCCGACCGCAATTCCGCGCCCCAGCATCTCCGGCTCGTGGATAAGTGGTTTCGTACCGACCGGCGCGAGATCCCGCGTCACGCGATAGACCGTCGTGCCATTGCCAACCAGCAGCAACATTTCGGCCGGGGCGTGGTCATCCGCCGGCGCATTCCAGGCGATCGCGACCGGCGCGAGGTCGTCCGGCGCCCCGGGGAGGTCCGTCGCGGCGAGTCGACCCGTGGCAGTACCCTGTGCATCGAACCGCGTGATGACATCCGGACCGCGGCGCAGCGTGTACAGGGCCGTGTCACTGCCGACCAGATCGACGATGCCGCTGTAGTGCCCCGGGGAGGTAATGCCCTCCAGTTCCGCGGCCGTCGCGGGACGCAGCTCGACCCGCGTGAAGGTGTGTGGTCCCCCGCTGGTCTGGATGCCGACGTGGCCCTCGACATGAAAGGAGCGAATGTTCGTCGCAATACGCCTGCCATCGTGGTAGATGTTGAAGCCCAGGCGGGTCGGATCCACCGCGACGGCCAGTTCCTGCTCTACTTCCCCCAGATCGGGGATCGTGGCGTCCGCGTCATAGTTGAACGAGCCACCATGGTCGAACCAGCCCCACAGCACGCGGCCGCCCGGATCGCAGCGCACCATCATGCCGCCATGCTTGCGGTCGGTCTGCGGCAGCGCAAAGAACAGCCCGCCGCCGTTGAAGTTCGAGGTCGGCTTGAAGCGCACCGCAAGGTAGTAGGGACCGGTCGGCTGTGCCATCCGCGCAGCGCCCGCGTCGTAGGTCGCAGCGCTCTGGTGTGCTGCGCCCGATTCGAACTTCCACTGGCCGGCGAAGACCGACCAATCGCGCGTCGCTCGTTCGGGTGCGTCGAAGGAATCGACGAAACCGTAGGCCGGATCGTCTGAAGTCATGGCGGGGTGGCAATGGCGAAGGCGAGCAAGGTCGACAACAACCACATGGGCAGACTCCTCCGGGCAGCGTGAACCGTTTCAGGGCAAGCCGCTATACCGCTACGGCCGCTACATGCCCCCGACAGCGCCCCCCCATCCTCGCGCATCCTTCACCGCCGGTCAATCGCGCCCGGCCCTCCCACCCCGGGGACTGGCCGGCCACCCGCCGCGACGGTACAACCTCTCCAGCCCCCCCCGGGTGAGGATCACCATGATGGCGACACGACCCGCACGCACACGCGAACCGGAGGAGTTGCTCAGCGCCGAGTTCATGACCCGGCTCGAACAGCTTGAAATCCTCTCACGCAAGATCTTCGTCGGTCGCATGAAGGGCGAACGCCGCAGCAAGAAGAAGGGCGAGAGCGTCGAGTTTGCCGACTACCGCAATTACGTCGTCGGCGACGATCTGCGATTTCTCGACTGGAACATCTACGCCCGGCTCGAACGGCTGCTGCTGAAGCTCTTCCAGGAGGAGGAGGATCTCAGCGTTACCGTGCTGTTCGACATCTCGAAGAGCATGGATTGGGGCACGCCCCACAAGGGGCTCTACGTCAAGCGCGTCGCCGCCGCCCTCGCCTACATAGGCCTGGTCAACTACGACCGCGTAAGTCTCTATGGCTACTCCAGCACGCTCGCCCACGAAATGCGCGGCATCCGCGGCCGGCGCCTCGTCTCGCAGGTCATCCAGTTCCTCGATCGAATCGAGTATGGCGGCACATCGGATTTCACCGCCGTCGCGAAACGCTTCGCCAAGCGCGTTACGCACAAGGGCGTCGTCATCGTGCTCGGGGACTTCCTGGACAAGGGCGGCTACGCCGAGGGGCTACGTTTCCTGCTCGGTCGGGATTACGACCTGTACGTCATCCAGACACTTTCACCGGAGGAGGTCGACCCGGGCCTCACCGGTGACCTGCGGCTGCGTGACGTCGAGGACGACGACCTTGCCGAGGTGACAATCAGCGCGGCGCTGCTGAAACGCTACAAGGTGAACCTCCAGTCCTTCTGCCAGGAGCTGAAGGACTACTGCACGCGCCGTGGCATTACCTACCTGTTTACCAGCACGCGCGTCGAGTTCGATGTTCTCGTCATGTCGTACCTGCGCCACCGCGGGCTCATCCGCTGAGTGCGGGCCGCGACCGGTGTGCTCCGGGCACCGCGCGTACCCTGATGACGCGCCTGCACCCGCCATTTACAATGATGGGCGCTGGTCTCGCGGGAAGCCGCCGGCGCCGCGGCGTGGTCCCACCGCCCGGGAGTGGAGTTACGCGTGAACTTCCTGAATCCCTGGTTCGCACTCGCGCTCGCCGGCCTGGTCGTCCCGGCCCTGCTGATCCTCTACTTCCTCAAGCTCCGCCGAAAAGAACTCCTCGTTCCATCCACGCTGCTCTGGCGCCGCGCCGTCCAGGATCTCCAGGTCAACGCCCCCTTTCAGCGCCTGCGACGCAACCTGCTCCTCCTGCTCCAATTGCTCGTGCTGACTGCCGCCCTGCTGGCGCTCGCCCGTCCCATCGTCAAATCTGAGATTCCGACGAGCAGTCGCGTCGTACTGCTCATTGACCGCTCCGCATCCATGAATGCCCTCGAGGACGGTCGCACCCGCCTCGAACTCGCCAAGGAACAGGCCGGTCGCTTCCTGCGTACCCTCAATCAGCGTACTTCCTCCTGGCGCTCCTTCCTGACTTTCGGGGCCGCCCGTGCGGATACCCAAGTCATGATCATCGCCTTTTCCGATCGGGCTCAGGTCATCTCGCCCTTCACCACCAACACTGCCGAACTCGCGGGGCGTATCGCCGACATCGAACCCTCGGACGCCCCCACTGACCTCGCCGAGGCCCTGACCCTCGCCGAGGCGTTCCTCGCCCCGCCGACGCGCTTGACCCCGGGGATGGAGGATGCCCCCGCCGCCGGCCTGCCGATCCCCGCGGATGACCCTGCCACGCTCGTGTTGTTCTCCGATGGGCGCATTCCGCGCCTGGCGGACCTACCGGCCCGGGCAGCGGCCCTGCAACTGGTGCGGGTGGGCAGTGCGACCGATAACGTGGGTATCATTGCGCTACGCTCCCAGCGGAATTACGAGCGCCCGGAACAGCTCAACGTCTTCCTCACCGTGCGGAACTTCGGGCCCGAGACCGTCACTACTGACGTCTCCATCCTGATTGACGGACTCCTGCAATCGGCCCGCGCAGTCACGCTCGGCCCGGCTGCTTACAATCAACCGGATGGAACGCCACGCGAATCCGGCGATGGCGCCACCCGCTCGCTCACCTTTGACCTCGTACTTGATCGCGGTGCCGTACTTGAAGCCCGGCTGTCGCGCGCTGATGCCCTCGCGGCGGACAATGTGGCCTACGTGGCCGTTCCGCCGCCGAGGCGCCAGAGTGTCCTGGTGGTCACGGACGGCAAGTACCCCTTCCTCGACTGGATCATCAAGGGTTTGCCGCTCCAGGAGTACCCTTTCTACACCCCGGAACGGTACGAGGCCTTTCGGGCGGACCACGAAGTTGATGGGGTCTCCCGGTACGATGTGGTCATCTTCGACCGTTATGCCCCTGAACAGCTACCCCTCGGCAATTACATGTTCCTCGGCATCCTGCCTAAGTTCGCCGAACTCACCGCAACCGGGACTTCCGGCCCGCAGCCGCTGATCTGGTGGGATGAGACACACCCCATTCTGCGCTACGTGTCACTGGACTTTCTCACCGTGGACGAGGCCATCCTGACGGATCTGCCCGCCGGGGCCCAGGTCCTGATCGAAGGCCGCTCCGGGCCGGTGCTCTTCCGCTATGCCCGCGAAGGCCGCCAGATGCTGGTCCTGACCTTCCCGGTTGAACGCAGCCGCTGGTGGCGTACGCTTGCCTTCGGCACATTCATGTACAACGCCATCCGGTTTCTCGGTGGTGGCGAGGCCGACGCTACCGGCCCGGTCCGCCCCGGTGACACCCTTCGGATTCCCATGCCGCCGGATGCCACCACCGTGCAGCTCATTCGGCCGGACGGCGGGCGCGTGACCCTGCGGGAGAACACCTTCGGTGCGGCCTACTTCAATGGCACGGACCGCGTCGGGCTGTATCGAGTCGAAGGGGGCCTGCCGGGCCGGGACACCTTCGCAGTAAATCTCGAAGATGAATGGGAAAGCGACATCAGACCGTTGGCAGCCGGTGATGTGAGCGCTGCCGTACCGATCCAGCAGATTGCCGGGATCGAGGCCGCCACGCCCGAGGTGTGGCGCTGGTTCGTGGGTCTCGCGCTCGTTTTGCTGCTCATCGAGTGGTGGATTTACAACCGGCGTGTGATGATCTAAGCTGAATCTTCATGGAGAGCCGTTACCGTTCTCGGACCGGCCACGACCCGATGTTCCCAAGCAGGTGATCACGGATGAAGCTTGAGGATCTGAAGCCCGGCCAGCGGATCCGCATCCAGCAGACCATCGATCGTCGGGAAGGCGACTGGCAACACGCCATCGAAGGCGTCGTCCAGAAGGTGGAAATGCGGACCACGGGAAGCTGGTTTGCACACGCGAAGCACAACCGGTTCTGGCTGCGGCGTATCACACTGCGAAAGGACAATGGCGAGCTCACCGTCCTCGCGCTCGATCCACACGCCACGCTTGAACTCATCCGCGATACCACCACAGCCCATAACTGACACGAAGTACTCGGCCGCTACAAGCGGCAGCCCGTGGCATTCATCACCGGGACGGCGTGCTTTCCGGCACTGGCACGTTACCCCGCCGCCCTACTGATTCCCACGCCTGTTCTGCGCCGATAGAAACCGGTGTGGACTTGGCGATCTCAGCCGGGTCCACGCTGGTGCGAACCCCTTTGAACGCAGCCCGACGTCGGCACTCATCTGGCGGAGATCGCCATGCTCCCGCACGCTGCCTCCACTGCGTCTTATTCACCGTCCCAGCACGGCGAGCCGCGCCATGAGCTGCGCCGTGAGACACGCGTTCCATTCCGTGTGCCGTGCCGCGTCCACCTGGTCGAGCCGAAGTCCGGCTACGTGCGCACCGTACTGGGGGAGACCCTCAACATTTCCCGGCGCGGCATCTCGCTGCAGCTCAGTGTCAACCCCCCGGTCGGCACCTGGGTTGAGACGCTGGTGCCCCACGCCCACGGCGACCCCGTCTTCGTGTGCGGAACGGTCGTTCACAGCCGGCGTACGCTGGCACATGGCTTTGAGATCGGAGTGCGGACGGCCCAAGCCCCCGCCTTCCAGTAGGTATACCCGCCCCGGGTCGGGCGGCACAGCCGGTTAGCCGGGCGGGGTGGTAAGATTCTGCTTGTCCCGGTTGGACTGAAACGCTACTTTGTCACGCTTTGATTCCGGGGCGGGAACCGGTTCGCGGGTCGACTCCGCATGCTGCAGCAAGTGTCTGCACCCCGGTGTTGTTGCAGGCGTCCATGAGGCGCAGCGCCGGTCGAGCGCTGCGTCGGGCAATCGCCCTAGACAAGAGGCCCTCTGATGAGTGCAGAGAACGGATCAGGAAGCGTTTTTTCCGAAACGTACGGTATCCTCACCTTCGCCGGCGACACACTACGGCAACGCCTTCCCGAGGATGTCTGCGAACGCCTCCTCCGCACGATGCGGCGCGGACTGCCCCTCGATCCGGCCATCGCGGACGTGGTTGCGGCCGCGATGAAGGCCTGGGCCCTCGAACACGGCGCCACGCACTACACCCACTGGTTCCAGCCACTTACCGGCTCGACGGCCGAGAAGCACGACGCGTTCCTGTCCCTCACCGGCGACGGCCGGGCCATCGAACGCTTCTCGCCGGAGCAGCTGATTCAAGGCGAGCCGGACGCGAGCTCGTTCCCTTCGGGCGGCATCCGCGAAACTTTTGAAGCCCGCGGCTACACCGCCTGGGATGCCACCAGTCCGGCCTTCATCTTCAAAACGCCGGATTCCGCCACGTTGTGTATCCCGACGGCCTTCGTATCGTGGACCGGAGAGGCCCTCGACAAGAAGACCCCCCTGCTCCGCTCGACCCAGGCGATCAGCGAGCAGGCCCTACGGATCCTGCGCATCTTCGGTACGGACGCGGGGGTCTCGCAGGTGATCACTACGCTCGGTTGCGAGCAGGAGTACTTTCTCGTCGATCGCAGCTTTTTCGAGCGACGTGAAGACCTACGGCTCTGCGGCCGCACCATCCTCGGGACCCCGGCCCCGAAGGGCCACCAGCTCGACGATCACTATTTCGGAGCGATCCCCGAGCGGGTGATGGCCTTCATGACGGAGGTCGAACGGCGGCTGTATGAACTGGGCGTGCCGATCAAGACACGGCACAACGAAGTTGCCCCCGGCCAGTACGAAATCGCCCCCACTTTCGAGAACGCCAACGTCGCCTGCGACCATCAGATGCTGGTCATGCAGGTTCTGAAGTCGGCGGCCGAACATCACGGCTTCGTCTGCCTGTTGCATGAGAAGCCCTTCGCGGGTGTGAATGGCTCGGGCAAGCACAACAACTGGTCCCTCGCGACGGACACCGGTGTCAACCTGCTCGACCCACAGGACGAAACGCACACGAACATGCAGTTCCTGGTGTTCCTGTGCGCCGTGATCCGGGCAGTGGACCTGCATGCCGATCTGCTGCGTGCCAGTATCGCCAGCGCGGGCAATGACCACCGGCTCGGCGCCAACGAAGCCCCGCCCGCGATCATCTCGATCTACCTCGGCGACATGCTCAGCGACATCCTCGAACAGCTCGAACGCGGCGCACCGACTTCGACGAAGAAGGGCGGCGCCCTCGAGCTCGGTGCCCACACCCTGCCGCAGCTGCCCCGGCACAGTGGAGACCGCAACCGCACAAGTCCTTTCGCCTTTACCGGCAACAAGTTTGAGTTCCGCGCGGTCGGATCCAACTCCTCGGTGGCGTGGCCGAATACGATCCTCAACGCGATGGTGGCGGATTCGCTGAAATACATGGCTGACGAGCTGGAAAAGACCGTCGGCACGCATGCTTCGGAGGAACAGCTCCTTGTCGCCGCCAAGAAGCTCCTGCAGGAAGTCGTGCAGAAGCACCGCCGGGTGGTCTTCGACGGCGACAATTACAGTACGCAGTGGCATGTCGAAGCCGAGAAGCGCGGCCTGCCGCACCTGCGTTCGACCGCCGATGCCTTGCCGCTCCTGGGATCTGACAAGGCGATCGCGTTGCTCGAGCAGCACCGTATCCTCTCACGTCGCGAACTCGAAGCACGCGTCGCGGTCCTGATCGAGACTTATAACAACGTCCTCGGGATCGAAGCCCGGACACTCACCTCGATGCTGAATCGGGAAGTGCTGCCCGCGGCCATCCGTTACCAGGCAGAACTCGGTGCGGCTTACGAGGGCGCCAAGGAAGCCGACATCGATGCCGCCGACACGAAGTCGCTGCTCAAGGACGTCACCGAGTGGATCGGCAAGCTGCGCAAGGCCACCAAGGCGGTCCAGAAGGCCGAAGCACACTCCAGTGAGGACAGTGTGGACCACGCGCGGCACAACCGTGACAAACTCGTACCGGCCATGCTGGAAGCGCGAGAAGTATCTGACCAGCTCGAGCAGCTCATCCCCGATGATCTCTGGACGTTGCCACGCTATTCGGAAATGCTGTTCGTTCGCTGAGCGGCACAGGCACGAGGCCTGGACGTTGACAGTCCCTGGGCGGCAGCGCGAACCGATTCCCGGTTTGCGCAGCCGCCCTCCTCCTGTTGGTCACCCGCAAGCGCGGGCGGCGCCCCGACGAGTGTGCGGAACCGTGCGTGGAATACCTCGCGGGATAGTTCCGTCATCCGCGCGCGCACGACGGCGTCACAGGCCGCCGCGTACGCTGCCTCGTCCTCTACCGCCTGTGTCAAGATCGCACGCAGCGCCTCCGGTTCCTGAGAGGGGCAGCAGAATCCAGCGGGGAAACGCTCAAAGAAGCACGGGACCGAGGCGTCCGTCGGTCCGTGAAACAGGACCGGACGCCCGCTCGCGAAGTAGGTACTGAGTTTCGTCGGAAAGCAGAGCTGCACAGCCACCCGGCGGGCCGGATCAAACCAATAAGGTAGATAATTCAGGTCGCACTCGGCGAGCAGGCGGACCGTCTCCGCCACTGGTCGCCACCCCAGCCATTCGATCCGGGTGGCATGCGCAACCTGCAACGGCAGGGCCCCGGCCAGTACACGAATGCGCACTTCGCGCCCGGCGATTGTCCAGTCGGCCGCCTGTAAAGCCGCCAGCAGCCCACGCCATTCGTCCAGCGCGTAGAGACTGCCGCAGAAGCCGATCGTGAGCTGCTTTCGGCCAGCCAATCCCGGAGCGGGATGCTGGTGCATTTCCGGGGCGAGCCCGTGCCGCATGATCAGCGTCTCGACGCCATAAAGCTGCTCGTAGCGTGCCGCCATCGCCTCGCTCATCACCGCACAGCGGTGCGCAGCGCGCAGCGTACGGTCGAATGCCCTCTGCGCACGCTGCCGGCTGAAGCGATCCAGCCGCACATTGAGGCCGACGCTCTCTGGCGGATCCCAGACCGTCGTGACGAGCGGGACCCCCAAATCCGCTGCAACGTACCGGGCCAAGTCGTATACCAGGGGATGATCGAGCACGGCCCAGCAGATTGTGCTGCCGTGACGACGGCCCCAAGCGGACGCCGCACGGCGTACCGGTCGGAGTCCCAGGTGCTCTGCCCAGGCATAGTGCAGCGCGGTGCGCAACGCGCCCCAGCGCCCCGGTCCCCACGGTGCCCCATGCACGAACGGCAACTGCCACCGCTCGCAAGCAAGCCCAGGTGGTTCGATCGACACCCGCGCAGTAGTCGGACTCTCCAGCAGGAAGGCGGCCGCCCGCCCGGCGGGGTACTCCCGCAGCAGGTCGCGCAGAATGATGCCACCGACCTCGTGCGCGCCCGGCACCGAACTCGACAACAGCAGCACGCGGGGCACGGCCATCGGCGAAACTCCTCGCAGCCCTTCTTATTGCCCGGCCGCCCCCGCGAGGACCTCGCTGGCGCAGGCCGGATCGAAGCGCGACACGAATTGCGGAACCACCTGGTCCGGCCGCCCAGTCCGTGGGAGTTCATACACCTTCCGCATCCACTCCGCGGTAAGCTGCAGCCCGGCAACCAGGCCGTAACTGTTGGTGTGGCCAAGGTCACGAATGGACTTGCCGACATCCACCCGCTTCACGCGCGTCGTCAGTATCTCGCTGTCCGCGTAGCGCACCAGTCCGGGATCGGCACCGGTGACCTGCAACACGGCGTTCGAGAGCTCCTCGATTGAGTGCAGGGCGTCGCCGCCGATGTTGTAGGTTTCACCTGGCTTGAAGTTCTCGCTGATGTTCGTGAGTGTCCGTACCGTGTCGGCCAGGTAGGTCGACGTCCGGGCATGCCCGCGAAACACCGTCCACGGCAGGCCGTGCAGTGCGCAGAACAAAAAACGGCTATTGACCGAGCGGTACGGGCTGTAGTACTCCCCTGGCCCGTAGGTATTGAACAGGCGTACCACCACGCTTTCGGTGCCGTACTGGGCCATCGAGTTGCGCACCTGCATCTCGTTCACCCACTTGGTCATCGCGTAGTCGTTGAGCTGCTTCACTTCGTAGTCATCCATGACCGACTCAACCATGACATTCGGCCAGTCGCCATACACCTCCGATGACGAGAAGTGAATCAGCCGAAAACCCAGCCGCTCCTGCAGGCGGATCAAGTTCTTCGTGCCGACCGCGTTCGTGCGCCATAGCGTCTCGTAGAAATCCTCGCCGTTCCAGCGACCGAACTCGGCCGCACAATGGTACACGTACTCAAACGGTCCCATCCGATCGAAGACACGCTCAAGCTGGCGGAACTCGCCGACGTCGCAGCGCGCGTACTGAGGCGCCGTGACGTCCGTTCGCAGACTGAATCCGACCTCGTCCGGCTGATGGTGCAGATCGCAAGAGACGACGTCCCGCCCGCGGCCGCGCAGCTCCTGAATCAGCCCCGCTCCGATCGTTCCCAGACCACCCGTGACGAGCACTCGCATGGATCTCTCCTTCGCTCAATCCGCGGTCGGACGCTTGGTGGCCACGACCCATTGGTGGTCGTGACAGTACGGCATGGGTCGATAGCGCTGCCCACGACGGCAGCGCCAGTGATTCTCCAGCCAGCGACGCCACCACGCGGTAAGGCCAACACCGCCCGCGTGCGGCACAGTTTCCATCCGGCGCACCTCGCAGCCCGCCGCTTGCAGCCGGTCACGCAACGCGGCCCGGCTCAGCACGGCGATGTGACCGACACAATGCAGGTACTCCCACCATTGGCCTGCCAGGCGTGCGGTCCAGCGACTTGGGTCGCCCGTGAATAGCACCAGTACTCCACCCGGTCGGAGCAGCCGCACCATGGCCTGCAACTCCGCCGCGGGGTCGGGCATGTGTTCGAGCGTGTCGATGCATGTCAAGGCATCACAGGGCGGCAGATCGGATCTACGCGCGGGGGTTCCAAGCCGCACATCGAGACCCGCCGCCCGGCAGCGCTGCACGGCCACGGCACCAGGTTCGATCCCAAGCTTGATCCAGCGCGCGGACAACGCCTGGAGCAGCCGCCCGTCCCCACAGCCGATATCACACACGATCCGCCCGGGCGCATACGCCTGCAGCAGGTCATCAATCCGGTGGTAGAGTGCCGTGGGGTGGGCGAGCGCTGTCCAGTAGTCCTCTGGCAGCGCGCCATAGAGCCGCGCGAGCAATTCCGGGTCACGCCGGGCATCACTGGCCCAAATACTGCCGCAGCACGAACAGCGGGCATACTCGAGCGACGGTACCAACGCGCGCAACTCAGCGGAATAGAACGTCTCACCGAGATAACGAGCATCAATCCGTGCATAGGGCCGCAACGGTACGTTGCAGACACCGCAATCCGTGCGTTGGCCCACGAAGGCGCGCGAATCGCGCCAGTCCGCCACCGCTGTGGTCACCATGTTGCCACCTCCACCGGCACACACCGATCGGATGGGGCGCGCGGGACGGCGCCCCCGGCAGGTTCGGTCATCCACTCCAGCGGTAGCGCCACCGGGCACGGACTGCGAACACCGAGTTGGGCCAGCAACGAGTGACTGTCCACGACCTCGAATTGCACGCAACGTTGGCGGTAGTCATACGTTCGATCACGGCGCGGATCATTGATGCCGGCCGACACCACGTAGCGCCCCGCTGCGAGCAGCCCAGCGGGAATCTGAACGATCCCCTCGTACTCGCCGGCCGGTCTGGGGCGCTCCAGCGCCGCCACCGCGCGCGTGTCGCACGACCACAGGACGTCCACGCCGGAAGCTGTACTGATGAGAACGGCGACGTATGCGCCCAGTGGCCAGTCCCGCACTTGATATCTCAAACGCAGCGATCCGCCACGGGCCGCATCCAGCAGCTCGGTCGCCTGGTTGTTCGGGCCGCGCACCTCCACAGCGACGATCTCCGCCTGGCGAGCTGCGTCGGGTGTGAAGGTCGCGCACCCGGAAAGCGCTGTTCCGCGCGTAAGGTAGCGGTCCATGGCTTCGCCGATCGGTCCGTCGTACTCCACCTGGCCCTGATGCAGAACCACGCCACGCGAACACAAACTGCGCACCGCCGCCATGTTGTGGCTCACGA
Organism: Phycisphaerales bacterium; assembly: GCA_016716475.1. Classification (NCBI taxonomy): domain Bacteria; kingdom Pseudomonadati; phylum Planctomycetota; class Phycisphaerae; order Phycisphaerales; species Phycisphaerales bacterium. The sequence continues at coordinate 563,211 of JADJWG010000002.1, read as the reverse complement.
ACAACACCGTGCGGCCGGCCTTGGCCACCCGGCCCATGGTGCCCAGACACTTGGCCTGAAACGCGGCGTCCCCCACCGCCAGGACCTCATCGACGATCAGGATCTCGGGTTGCAAGTGGGCTGCCACTGCAAATGCAAGGCGTACATACATGCCGCTCGAATACCGTTTTACGGGCGTATCGAGGAACCGCTCGATCTCGGCATAAGCCACGATCGCATCGAACTGCCGGTCGATCTCGGCCTTGCGCATACCAAGGATCGCACCATTGAGATACACGTTCTCGCGCCCGGTCAACTCGGGATGGAAACCAGTCCCCACTTCGAGCAGACTGCGGACCTGGCCCCGCAGAGTGATCTCGCCGGTGGTCGGTGTCGTGATTCTTGAGAGGATCTTCAGCAGGGTACTCTTGCCGGCCCCATTGGATCCGATGAGACCCACGACCTCGCCCGGTTGCACATCGAAGCTGACACCGCGCAGAGCCCACAGCGTTTCGGCCGCGGGTGCGTTTTCGCCCAGTGCCCGCCAGCGCCGCCAGGGCGCAGCCGCCAGGTGCAGCAGCGCTTCGCCGAAGTTCCGGCGCAGCGCGGTCCGCGTCCCGATGCGGTAATGCTTCCCGACGTTCTGGACTCGGATCGCGGGCACGCTCATCCTTCAAACCACATCTGCGAAGCGTCGCTCGGAGCGACGAAAATTCAGGACCCCCACCAGCAGCAGCAGCACTGCGAGCACGGTCGACACCCCGAGCAGTCCCCACGCCAGTGGCTTGCCGTAGAGTGCGCTGCGGAAGCCCTCGATGATCCCCGTCATCGGGTTGAGCATCGCCAACCAACGAAACCGTTCCGGAACGGTTGACAGTGTGTAGACCACGGGACTCAGAAATAAACCCATCTGCACGACGAACGGCACGACAATGCGAAAGTCGCGGTATACCACTGTCACGCTCGCGAACAGCAGCCCCACCCCGAGCGCCGTCACGGCCGTCAGCAACACGAGGATCGGCACCAGCAAGACAGCCGGGGTCAGCACCACGCCATACCATGCCATCAGCCCGGCATAGACCAGCAGCGCCAGCGCGAAATCCACGACCGCTACCCCCGTGCTCGCGGCCGGGATGAAGAGCCGCGGGAAGTACACCTTGGTGAGCAGGTTCGCATGGGATACAAGACTCTGGCTCGACGCGGTCACCGCACCCGCGAACAGGGTCCACGGCAGCAGCGCGGCATACACGAATACGGGATAGGGCACTCCATCCGAGGGCAGCTTCGCAAACCCCCCGAAGATCACAGTAAACACGACCATCGTGCAGACCGGTTGTACGATTGCCCAAGCCGCCCCGATGACCGTCTGCTTGTAACGTACTGCGATGTCACGCCACACGAGGAAAACCAGTAATTCGCGGTAGCGCCACAGTTCCGGCAGGTCAGGCGCGGCCCAGCCCTGCTGCGGCCGGATGTGCGTGACAGGTGCAGCGCGCAGCGCCACCGCAGCGGCAGTGCTCGGCATCCGTGGTGCGACTGCGGACAAGAAGCCACTCCTGCGGCCGGACCAACGCGCCCGCCGCCTGCAGCCGCGATGCAGCCGCGGCTACCCGGCTTATCGGAGCCCCCTGCGCACCCCCTTGAACCGGCAATAAGTGCGCCGTGTTGCCACTCGCCGCATAACCCGCGGTGTCCTCAGCGGGCGCCGAGCACGAACGTCCCGAGCGTGCGAATCAGGATCGCAACGTCAAGTTCGAGCGACCGGTGCTTCAAGTAGTACAGGTCGTAGCACAGTTTCCGGTGCGCATCCGCCACGCTCGCACCGTACCCGTAGTGGATCTGGGCCCAGCCCGTGAGCCCCGGTCGGACCAGGTGCCGCAGGCGGTAGTGGGGTAGCAACTGCTCGAGATTGTGGACGAACTCCGGCCGCTCCGGCCGCGGGCCAACTAGTGACATGTCGCCCCGCAGGATGTTCCAGAGCTGCGGGAGCTCATCCAGCCGGCTCTTGCGCAGGAACCGGCCAAGCCGTGTGACCCGTCCGTCGTTCGCGGCCGCCCAGCGTACACCATCCTTTTCCGCGTCGGTCCGCATCGTTCGGAACTTGTAGATCGTGAAGCAGCGCCCCCGCGCCCCGACCCGTACCTGCCGATAGAGTGCCGGTCCGCGGCTGTCGAGCCGGATTGCAAGCGCGATCAGCGGCCAGAGCGGCAGCGTGATCAACAGACCGAAACCGGCTGCCAACGCATCCCCACACCGCTTGACCGCTTCGAAATTGCCGCGGTTTTGCACATCCGCACGCAGGAACCACTCCGCCGTGATGTTCTCGACCGGCACTTCTCCGAGCAGCGACTCGACGAAAGTAGCGTGGTCCGTCACGCGGCAGCGTTGTTGCAAGCAGGTCGCCACGGCCGGACCGACCGCGCCGGTGTGGGCCAGTTCACTGCCGACGACAACCTCATCGATCTCATACGCGATGAGCTGTTCCTCGATGTCGTCGATGGTGCCGAGGTAGGGGCAGGTTTCTGAGAACGCCAGCTCGGCCGTAGTGCGAAAACGCGGCGCCGCCTTCGCATCGACGTTGGCCGCCACGAGTCGCAAAGCTCCCTGTGCCAGCCGGGTATGCCCGACAATCTCGTAGTGCGGTCGATTGCTGCGAGCCAGCAAGGCCACCAGCTTACGCGTCGAGTCCCCCTCCCCGATGCACAGTACCCGCACCCGGGCACGCGTCAGTGTGTCGTGCGTCCAGAGGCGCAGTGGAAGACCCACCAGCAGGTAGGTAAGCACCACTGCCAGGGCGACCCAGCGGCTGGATGAGGCATAGAAGAATACCGAGAGCAGCGCGAACGCCACCATCACACCCAACGCCAACGCCAGCGTCAGGCGCACCAGCAGACGGCTACGCGACAGCAGCGTATCGTGGTCATACAGACCGACCGCCAGACCCGCGAGTGTCACCCCACCGCAAAAGCTCAAGCTCACAAGCCAGCGGTTTGCCAGCCACTCGAATCCAAGGTCGGCATTCACGAGCCAGGTGGACATCGCGGCCGCTGCCAGCCCGATAATGAGCCAGTCAAATGCAATCCATGACCCGGCCGGCATGGCCGACAGGAATCGTGCCAAGCTTGGCTGGCGGCGTTCCCGACGTACCGGCAGAGGCGCTGCCGCTGCAGCGCAGTCCGAGGAGGGTGCGGAAGTCAGCACAAGCGGTTCCATGGCGTCCCGTAAGAACGGTGTGTGGCCCGATCGGGAACGACACCGTCGCGGGTTCTATCGGCCGGCCGGCGGCGGCGCATCACATTCCACAACCTCACTTTGCGCCCCAGGTGGAAAAGTTACGCATGCCTGCCCCAAGTCCTCCCGATAAAGCAAGCAGAGAGACCCGGTCTCCGATTGCACGGAGTGCGCCTCATGCCCTTGTCACATGCCACATCCGCGCATGGCACAGCGCTGGCTGTTGTCACGCTACTGGTCCTCGCCGGCTGTACCGGCGAGAAGCCGCCCGCGGCTTACGACCGTCCCGTCATGGTCGCGGCCTTCGAATCCGGCGCGCCCACGCCCGACAACGCATACACCTTGTTAGTGGATGAACCCACGACGGGCCGCTTCACCTGCTCACTCGCGGTGGCACGCTATGCCCCGACTGAGGACGGCATCGAGCTGGTTGCCATCCGGCAGCGTGACCAGTCCTACTGGACCCAGCAGTTCCGCGGCGTCGACGCGATTCGCGATGTCCTCTTCGTCGATCCGTTCGCCACGCGGCCATTCGGTCAGGATCTCACCGCAGTGCGTGACGCAGCCCGCAAGCTCAATGCGCGTCTGTTGCTGCTGCATGCCCCGACCCGGACCGGCCCTAACAGTGCCGCGGTCATCGGTGTGCTATACGACGTGGACTCACTTACGTTGCTCGCCACACTACATGCGTCGGCACAATTCCTCGACGATGAGGGCGAAGAACCCGACCTCGACGCCAGCAAGGGCGACCAGCGAAACCGCGATGCACTCTTTCAGGCCCAGCGGCGTTTTGAGTCGCACACCCTCGAATGTATCCGCGCATTGCTGCTGCGCGACCAGCAGCCGGCAACCACGCAGCCACACCGCTGGCATCAGCCGTTCCTGGATCCCCACAGCCCACCACCACGACGCTGATCCCAGCACGCGGAAAAGCTGGATTCATGTGACCTGTCTGTCAGACCGTCCCAGAAAACATGCAGCAACATACATGGCCGGCCGGCCGAACCACGATCCTGCAACAAGTGTAGCTATTCACCGCAACGATTCGTAAGCTCTCCTCAGGGACTGCTGCTGTGTCCGTTGCGCCCACGCCGCGGATGGGCCGCAGCCCCGGAGTGGGACAGCACGCGGTGAGTCCGACCCATACAAAGAAATCCAACTGCGCGTGGGGGGACCGCGCCACGGACCCCCGCCGCGTCGTAGACGGGCGAATCAAGCCGGCGGTGTTGAGTCGGCGCGCTGTTCGCCTCCTCTGCCTCGCCTGTCTGGGCCTGATCGTCTATGGCACGCTGGGCCCCCTCGGTCTGGGCCGGCGCCCCTGGATCGTGCCCCCATCTACCTGGACTTGGACCCTGCCGCTCGAGCGCTCCGACGCCAACGACCTACTCACGAATTTCGTCGTCTATCTGCCGGTCGGAATCGCGTTGCGGCTGCTGCTCCGACGCCGCGGCAGTTGCGGCTGGAGCGATCTGCTGCTCGCCACCATGGCCGCGGGCGCGCTGAGTTACTTGACCGAAGTGCTGCAACAGGCCATGCCGATCCGCTCGTCGAACGCCGTGGATGTGATCGTCAACACCGCCGCCGCTTTCGTCGGTGCGCTGCTGGCCAGTCCCGTGCAGCGTCTGCTGCGGACCGTGCACGAGGCCGCCTTCCGGCGCGTGCATCATCCGGCCCGGCTCTGGAGTCTGCTGGCGGCCGCTGCCATCCTGACCCTCGCGGCATGGATGACCCTGCCGTGGCAGCCCGGGCCGTGGCGGGCGGTCTGGGGTTTCGACGAACCGCTCGGTGCGGCGACGCTGCGCCGGTTCATCCTGTTCGGAGCGGTCGGTTTCCTGGTTGCGGGAGCGCGCCGCGTACGTGGGCTGGACGCACGCACTACGGCCATTCACAGCGCCGCACTGGTCAGTGGGCTCGCCTGTCTGCTTGAAGCGAGTCAGTGCGCCTTTGCCGGCCACGTTTCCAGTTGTGCACATGCTTTGATCCAGACCTGTGGAGGCACCGCCGGTGCCCTGCTGGGCACATTTCTCGTCCGCCCCTTGCCAACCTCCGGCGCATCAGCCACCGTCCCATCGTCACCTGTCATGTATGGCAGTGTCTACCACTGCCCCGCACTACGCGGGTTTGCGTGGGCCGCCATCGTCATGATCGCCGGCTGGACTCTGGTGCTGGAGTGGCGCGCCACACCCCCGCCATCCAAGTTGGTTGCAAGCGGTGTTGCCTGGGTACCCTTCGCACACGCGTTTGAGCACTCGTTTACACGTGCCGTGTCGGAGGCCGGTGAACGGCTCGCGGTTTTCGTCGGATTGACTTTGCTATGCTTGTTCCTGGATGCCAAGCGTGGCCGGGCATTGGCCATGCTCTTGCTGGTGGGGCTGCTCGGCACCGTACACGCAGTGCGGCTGTTGCAGGGCGCCGCAGGCGACACAACTCCACTCGTGCTGGCACTACTGGGTTGGCTGTTCGCGTGCCGTATCTGGGATTCCCTGCATCCCGCTCCCCACCACGCGGTACAGCCCTCCATGGTCCATCCGCACCCGTAGTCACCAGCCGTCGCAGGCGTATCCACACGCACAGCAGCACGGCAATGAAAAGAACGCCCCAATCTCGCAGGGAGATCGGGGCGCCCTTGTTTTTCGCAGGGAAACTCAGCGGTGGAATTACCGCCGACGCAGCAGTGCCAGGCCACCGAGGGCCAGCAGGGCCAAGGAGGCGGGCTCCGGAACTGTGTTGCCTTCGACCACCAGGTACATGGTTCCCGGCGGGGGGTTGTCGCCGCCGAACACGAACCGCCGCGTAAGTGCCGTCGGCGGATCGCTGAACGGGCCGTCCGTGTCGTAGACCCAGAAGGAGTTGATGTTCCCATCCGGTCCGTTCGTCACGCGCCAGCCGTTGTTCGCGTCTGCGTTGGAGAACGAGAGCCCGGCAAAGAAACCATTGAACCCGGCGACCAGTGTGTTGTTCAGCGCTACGGTGAAGAGCGGCGTCACACCATCACCCACTGTCACCAGCTCGGTTACAAAGCCCGGCTGGCCCACCCGCGCGGGCAAGGTGACCGAACCGAACTGTGTGATCGGCACATCGAGCTCGGTATCGGGCAGCACGGTACCCGTCGTCGCCGTCGAGTAATAGAGGTTCAGCGTCACTTCGGGCGCCGTACCCGCGCGACGAATCCCATAAGTGATGCGCGTTACTTCCAGCGCATTGTCTCCGGGATTTGTCAGCCGCGCATCGGGGATCATCACATCGTCAAATGCTACGCGCGGCGTACCGAGCGTCCCATTGCCGGGATTGTACCGGCTGCCGGTCTCATTGATATTCTGATACATGATCGCCGCCTGGGCCGCGCCGGTCAGCGCGGTAATTACGGCAATCGCCAGCCACTTGCTCATCGCTTCGCTCCTCTCCTGAAATCCTGGTGTGCCGGTTGCTCACCGCGCACACGCGCTTACTTCGTTGACATACCGCTGGCGGGAAACAGACCCGCTGCGAGGAACTCGCCGTCCTTGGTTCGATTCAACCACCGCCCCACGCGCCTGCCCCCCTACTCCGGCGCGCGACGGATGCTAGAATGAAAAGGGCTTACTGCACTCCTCACCAGCCCAGCATATCCCGCCCGACGTTGTAAAGTCAACGCGCAACACGACTAAGGCATAGTTCCCCTGCAGTGGGCGATAACTCCAGCGCTACCGTCTACAGACCGACCAGCCCCCTGGGCGTCTCACGCACCGATCACTTTCACCAGGACCCGTTTGCGACGCTGTCCATCGAATTCGCCGTAGAAGATCTGCTCCCACGGCCCCAAGTCCAGTCTTCCCGCTGTAATCGCCACCACAACTTCCCGTCCCATAACCTGACGCTTCAAATGTGCATCAGCATTATCTTCCCCAGTGCGATTGTGCAGGTATTGGGACGTGGGGGCATGTGGCGCAAGCTGTTCCAGCCAGCGCTCATAATCCCGGTGCAGGCCGGCTTCGTCATCGTTGATGAATACACTGGCCGTGATGTGCATCGCGTTGACCAGCACGAGCCCCTCGCGCACCCCACTCGTGCGCACCGCCTCTTCCACCTGTGCGGTGACATTGACGAAGCCGCAGCGCGCTGGAACTTCGAACCACAACTCCTGACGGTACGACTTCATCCGTCGCATGCTCCCGACGCGGCCGGCACTCTATTCATCGACGGCGGTAGTCGGTGCAAGGCCGGCCGGGCGTACCGATGCCGGTGGTGGCACTGGCGTTCCCGGACGCGCTGGCAGAACCAGCAATGGCACTTCAAGTCGCGGGACTTCCGCGTGATTCGTGGTGATGATGATCTTCTGCCCTAGTGGCTGCGCCGGGGCGTAGCCCTCTGGAATGTCCACTTCGACCCGCAACTGCAGGCCTTCACCCTCGATGCGAACGCCAATCGCCGGGTCCGTCGCCTGCGCCCCGGTAATCGTGCCCACTTCACCCGGATCCCACAACACACGAATCGCCCGCGGTGCATTGGCAGGAACCGCCGGCCCCACGCGCAAACTGGCCGGCATGACTCGAGCGACCGGGCGTGCGGTCCCGATCACGCTCACCGCGATTTGCGGTTGCTGGGGTACGCCCGTCCGCAGCACGACCTGCCCGCGCACTCCGGCCTGCGGCCATGGTGGCGTGACGCGGACCGTCAGTTCGTATTCAGTGCCCGGCTCGATCTCCCGGATACTGGTCTCGAACGATTGCGAAGGATTTGTCACCAGCTCCGGATTCAACGGACCCGCATCCCCCCGGCGTATCCGGATGGAACGTTCCTGTGGACCGCCACGCCGCGGCAGTTCACCAAAGCTGATGGCCAACGGTTCGTAATGAACCGCCGCACGCACCTGCACCGTACCCGTCAGGGCGAGTCCGGGTCGGTTGCGATCATTCGATTGCAGCGTGAAAGACTTCGTGAATGGGCCGGCACGCATACCGACACGCGCTTCGAACTCAAGGGTTTCGACCGCGCCAGGAGCAATCTCGCGATCAGACTGACCGCGGATGCGGACACCTCAGCCGCCCCGGAGCCGGATGTTCAAAGGTCCTTCACCCTCGTTGCGAACTACGAATGCGAAAACGGCGGTCTCGTTCGCCCACAAGGGCTCCAGTGTCACTTTCGGTTCGGGACATACAAGTCGCGGTTGCGGCTGATCGGGCGGGGGCGGCGTCAAATCGAGCGCCCCCGCTTCGCCTGGTCCACAACCAGGGCTCGTGACGGCCTGTCCACGCTGCACCTGGGTAGAGGAGGCCTGTGGATCCGCGCCTGGTACTGGCACTGGCGACACGCCTGCGCTCGGCGTAGTCGATACGCCGCGCTCCGCGTTGCGCCGCTGCGACATGGCCCGTAATTCCGCCAACGCGGCCTCCCGCTCTTGCTCGTTTTCCGCTTTGGCCGCACGCTGGATAAGAGCACGTATCGTGTCCAAGTCCGGTTGACTGGGCTGCGACGCGGGAGCCGCTTGTGTCGCCGGCGCCGTGGTTGCGGTGGGCGTTTCCTGCCATGCATACGCAACGGGAAGAAACAGTGAGCCCAGCAACACCCCCAGAGTACGCGCCCGTCTGCTTGGTCGCCCCCCGAGGCAACATGACCACCACATGGCAAAACCTCTTCACCGCTTGCCGACCGGCCGTACGACCCCGAGCGGACAACACGGTATTTTCAGTTTATCCACAACAATCTTGGGCACCAACCACCCGACGCCAGCATACGAACACTCACGTTATCGGATGGGCTCCATTTGCAGCCCATCCAATCCGAAATAGTAGCCGGGTGACGCCGACGCCTTCCCCGCAACCTCGACACGCAGCCGCCGCGGCCGGCCGTCCTCGAAAGCGTGTTCGCCCAGCTCGACCCGCAGGCCGGGCTCGATGCGCGTCGCGAAGAGATCGATGGGTTCACCAAGCGGCGCGCCATCGAGTGTCACCTGCACGATGCCGTAGTCAAACGAGCGTGTCAGCAACAGGGCTAACCGATACCGCCCTGGGGCCGGCGTTAAGTCGAACGCAATGCTGGCCCCGACGCGCCGAGCGCGGCACCACAAGTGGTCCTCGCCGCTCGCGCCTCCGATGCCCTGACGTTCGGCAAAGGCCTCCTCCTCTGCGGCGATGGTGAAGTCCTCGAACTCGAGCACATGCGGCCCCGCCGCTGGTGGCAGGTCGACCGCATCGAGCCCCAAAACACTCACACCTGAGGGGGTGGGGGGTATCGTGCTGTGGAACGAGAGCGAGTTAGCCCCGCGGCGCAGGGTTACGCTTCCCACGGGGACCCGTTCCACCCGTTCCACCGCGGTGTAAGTAGCGAGTTCACGCCCCACGGCCACACCATTGACACGCACGTCGAACCGTCCGCCGTCCGGGCCGTGTGTGATGTGCAGTCGTAGGACCACGGTGCGCTCCTCGGCCTGCTCAGGCAACGCAAATGTCGCACTCGCCCCCGCCCGTGCAAAGACAAGCCGCCGCTGCGCGCCCGCCGACCAGGGCAACCGCCCGTACTCCACCTCGGACGTCACCGCCTCGGCCGTGCTCAATTCCAGATCTTCGCCCTCCGGCCCACGGGGGTTGCGCGGTATATCGCTGAGCACCCAGCAATCGAGCATCGCCGGGCGCGAACACTGCACCGTCAGCCGGTTGACACCCGGCTCCAGCCGTACGATGCCCACGTCGTACAGGCCGCTCAGACGCCGATCGTACTGCACTGTCCCGATTGTGCGTCCGGTGGGCGACGTCACGGTGATCGTCTCGAAGGGTCGCCGGGGGTTCACCCGCAATTGCAGCCGCACTGTCCGCGCTTGCTCCACCGGTAAGCCGATCGTAACTGGCTCGGAAGTCGTGATGTTTGCCGCCGCCTCACCCGAAAGTTCGGCGCCGCCCGCATGCTGCTGCCTTGTGACGTTGCCCCAGTTCGCACTGAGGATGTGGTCCTCCGCCTCGATCGCCCCCGGGATGCGCAGTCCCGGCGGCGTCAACTCCGCCAGCGTCAGGCGTGGGAAGAGCTCCGCTGTAACGGCATCGGGCGTCGCGTACCAATAGGCCAGTGTCCCGTAGTAGGTGTCCCACTGCCGCTCGTGCTGCCAATTCTCGAGCGTGAAGGCCGCGGATTTCTGGAAGTTGATCGCATCGGGCACGTGCCAGCGATAGGCCGAGTTCTTGCCCCAGGGTGCCGCCCGCGTGACGCCGACCAGCGGATGAGTGAACTCGTGCAGCCCCCAGGCATCGCCGAAGTAATCCTCGGTCCCGGTGCCGAAGTAAGACGGGAACCCCTCGCCGTCAATCCACACCTTCTCATCCCCCTCACCCCACCACTCCGCCCGTGGGCAGTCGACATTCAAGACACAGCCGACGATCCGGCCCCGCCCGCGCACCGCGAGGACTGGATAGCCCAGCACCTGGCACGGATCTTCCCGCCGGTAGCGCGCGTGAAAGCGCAGTGCATCAGGCGCCGGAGTCCGCGTATCAACACGCATCAGGAACACCAGCCCCACGGCGCGCCGCGTCCGGCTGAGGTTCTCGATCTCCAATCGCAGGCCGTCTCGGTAGGGCATCGGGAAATAGCAATACATAAAGCGCTGCTCTTCCAGCGGCCGGTCCGGCAGCGGAAACGCCAGCTTCGCAGCCGTCCCTGTCGCGAGACTCCGAAACGGTACGGGCTCGAATCCGGAGCCGAAGAAGTCGACCAGCGGCACCTCGACCTGCGGCTCGGCGGCGCCATCGAAGGTCATCCGCAGCACGAGCTGGTGCAGCGCGTACGGCTCGCGCGGGTCTGTGCGATCCGTCAGTCCCACGTACAGCGCGCGCACCGTGCCCCCGCCCTTCAGATCCCACGCCAGCTTTTCCCCAGGGCCGAGATCCTTCTGCTCGGTCACCGGCATCAACCGTCGGCCGGCCGCCACCACGGGGTCATACCCGTCACGCAGGACGCGGGCGACATCGGCCACGGCACCACGGGCCTCGTCCGACAGCGTGAACGAAAACCGTTCCACCGGTGTACCGGCGGGAAACTCCACCACGTTGACGTGGTAGTAAGCCCCCGAATCGCGCGCCAAGACGCGACCGCTCTGCGCGAAACCGATGGGAAAGTAGCAGTTCAATCCACGTTCCGTGAAGGGTGCTTCGAATGGTGCCAGCCGCCCGCTGAGCAATTCGCCGAAGGACGTGTCGATGACGATTTCGCCGTCGAGCACAAAACGGATGCGCCCATGCGGATTCGCCGACCAGATGCGGGTAATCGCACCGGGTCCGTCCACCTCGGCCATCACATCCCAACCGTCGTCGGTGCGCCGCAGGAACTGCCCCGCGTCGTGGTTCGCGTCCCAGTCGATGAAACGACCCTGAGCGTCGATCTGGGAGCGCCGATCGTAGCTGGAGAACATCCGCGTGCGCTCCCCCTCCGGCGGCGGCGTAGCCAACCGGTCCAGGTCGACCACCCGCCGGATGAGCTCGGCCTGTGTCACCGCCTCCTGCCCCACTGCGCGGCCATGCCCCGCCACCAGCAACGCCAGGATGCACGACACGCGGATAGGCGCGACCATGCCGAATCCTCCTTCCGCGCCGGCGCCGGCCGACTTGTCACACGTTGAACTTGATCGTGATGATGTCACCGTCCAGCACAACGTAGCCCTTCGGCTCCAGCCGCACCTTCCCCGCTGCCTTTGCATCACGCATCGAGCCGGCCGCCAACAGGTCGGCGTAGGCGATCGTCTCGGCCTTGATGAACCCGCGCGCCAGATCGGTATGAATACGGCCGGCGGCCTCCACGGCCGTCATGCCTTTCATGAGCGGCCAGGCGCGCACCTCCTCCGGTCCGGCGGTCAGCATGAAGATCATTCCCAGGGCATCGAAACACGAGCGCACCACGCGGTCGCGTGCGAGCGTTGCAAGCCCGTAGTCCGCCATGAAGGCGGGGCGCTCGTCTGCTTCCATCTGCATCAACTCGGCTTCGAGCGTGGCACACACGGCCAGCGTATCCGCGGCGTGCGGATCGACAAACGGAGGCGGTTTACCGATGTCCGCCTCGGAGATGTTGACGACCACTGTAACCGGCTTCTGCGTGAGGAAGCCGAAGCTGCGGAGCATCTTCTCCTCGGCCCCCGGCTGCACCAGTGTGCGCAGCGGTTCGCCCGCCTCCAGTGCGGCCTGGCAGCGTTGCAGCAATTCCAGCTCGTGCTTCAGCAGGTCGCGGTCCTTGCTCGGCCGCGTGAGCGACTTCTCGAGCTTTTCCACCCGTCCCGCGCAGATGGCAAGATCGGCGAAGAGCATCTCGTCGCGGATTTCCTGCAGGTCCCCGGCCGGGTTGATACGGTCCCGATGCTTGGGAACGGTTTCCGAGACAAACGCCCGCACGACCACCACCAGTCCGTCGCACTGGCGCAGTGTCGGCAAATGCCGCTCGAAACCTGCTCGCTCGATATCCCCTTCCGTGCTCCCCGGCAGATCCACGAAGTCGATCGTGGCTTCGGTCCGCTTCTTCGGCTGAAAAATGCGTTCCAGCTCATCCAGCCGGGGCTCACGCACATGTACCGCCGCGAGGTTCTCTTCCGCCGCCTTCAAATGCGCGCCCGACAAGCCCGATAGTGCGGTGAATACAGAGGTCTTGCCGGAAAACGGGAAGCCAACGACCGCGACGCGCATGAACTGCCTCCGATCACGGACCCAGTGGGCACCAGACGCCCCGCCGCGCCGTGGAGACACCACCCTGCGACGAGCCGAAACACCGGAGCTTGTGGGCCACGCGGTCCGATATATGATAACAAGGTACTATGGTAACGCACAGGCGCACGGGACGCCCCGAGCGGCGTTCCGACGACCTCCTGCGAATAAGGACGCCCCCGTGTTGCAACGGCTTTGCTCACTCGCGGTACTCGGTCTCATCGTAATCCCCCTTGCCGGCTGCTTGCCCGAGCTCTACCCGGACACCACCCCCGCGACACTCCGCGAGATCAATCGCATCCGCAACGATACCAGTCTCACCGCCCAGCAAAAACGAACGGAGCTTGAGGCCCTCGGCATCACGCCGCTGACGATCAATGGCCTGCTCCGCAGCGAGCGAACGGCCAACCAGTTTGGCGGGACACTGCGTACGGCGTACAACAAGGTCGTCGAACCCGATCTCCGCAAACTCACCCCTGACGAGGTGCAGCTCTACGGGGACGGGGCCAGCGAGGTGTCGAGCACCATCAACGTCGCGTTTACCGATACCGCGGCCCTGGCGATTGTTGAGTTCCTGCGGGCGGAGGACCTGCAAACTCCCACGGAGCTCGCCGCCTTCCTCGACGATTCCAACAACACGGTCCCCGCGCGCGTCGATATTGCCAACCTCAGGGCGGTGTTCGTCAATTTCACCCCCACGGACATCCTCCCGATTCTGCCGTAGCCGAAGACGGCCCAACTCACGAAGGAGACTTCATGCTCAGGCGAAAAATCCTACCCGCAGTGGCGGCCGCAGCCCTGCTGGGCACATTGGTCGGCGGATGCCCGTTCGGGGATCCCCGCCTCAACAACCAGGGCGGCACGAACCTCCTCCAGGCCGCTGGCAAGATCGCGGGCGATCGGCTCCACACACTGAACCCCGACGACATCCAGATTCTTACCGATCTCGCACTGCAGGTCACCGAGGCGAATTTTCCACCCGCCACCGATGAACAAGCCCAAGCGGTGGTCGATTTCATCAAGGCCAATGGGATTACGACCGTCGCCAGTCTGCAGGACCTGATCGCACGGGCGGAGCAGGACCCCGATTCCATCGTGATTCCTGACAGCGTGCGCGAGGTGCTCGACGCCATTGCCGACAATCCGGGCATCTACATCGACGCCTGGGAAGGCACTAGCAACTGAGCCGCACCACTGCAATTCCTGGAGTCCACCGGGCCGGGCGCACCATCTATGGTGCGCCCGGCCCGTGCCTTCTGAAGGAAGTCCGTGGTCACGGCTTCACGCTCCTGTCACAGGGGTGTCTAATATCCTTTGCACAGACCGGGATCTGCCCCACCGTGGGGCGGCCCGCCACTGGACTTCATGAGCCGACCGCGGTTGCACGATGTTCACCGGCATCATTCAGCATATCGGGCGTGTGACGGCCGTTTCGGCCAACGCCCGCCGCACCGTGAGTGGCGCGCTGGCTCATCGCCTCGAGGTGGACCTCGGCCCACTCGCGGACGGACTGCGACACGGTGCCAGCGTTGCGGTGAACGGTGCCTGCCTGACGGCTGCTTCACAATCCGGCACAATCACCGGCTTCGACGTGGTCCCGGAAACATGGTCCCGGACTACGCTGCACCGGCTGCGGCCGGGAGACGCTGTCAATCTTGAGCGTTCGGCCCGGCTGGGCGATCCCATCGACGGCCACCTCGTGCAAGGACACGTGGAGGCCATTGGCACGGTCATCGAAGTTGATCGCACCGGCGGCCAGTGGTGCCTCTGGACTCGTGTGCCCGCGCCACTGCTCGCGACGATCGTCGAGAAGGGCTCGGTCGCGCTCGACGGCACGAGTCTCACTGTCGTCGCGGTGGGGGCCGAGCGTTTTTCCGTGGCGCTCGTACCGACGACGTTGGATGGCACCGTGCTCGGACAGCGAAAGCCCGGCGACATGCTCAATGTCGAGTCCGATATTCTGGCACGGTTGGTGGCGCGGCGCATGGCATGGCTGACAGGGCAGGCACCGTCCGGCGAAACCGGGGGCGGGGTGAGTTGGGAAGCCCTGCGGGCCGGCGGGTACGTACCATGACACTGCCCGCGACCAGTTCAGACCGCCCGTTGATCGGCTTGAGCATGGGCGACCCGCTGGGGGTAGGCCCGGAAGTCATCGTCAAGGCCCTGGCCGACCCGGCGCTGCGCGCCCAGGCCCGTTTCGTGATTTTTGGCTTGCATGACGTACTCGAGCTTGTCGCGGACCAGGCGGAACTCAATCGCTTCTGGTGGCGTGAGCCCTTCGATCGAGGGGTGCGCGTCGGCACTGGCGTCCTGGTAGCCGACTTCGACGATCTCACCCCACAACGGATCAATGGGCAGCGCGGGCCCGATGCCCAGGCCGGCCATGCTTCCTTTCGCTTCGTGGAAGAGGGTGTGCGCCATCTCCAAGCCGGCGCCATCGATGCCCTCGTGACGGCCCCCATCTGCAAAGAGAGCTGGCACCTCGCGCAACACCGGTTCCACGGACATACCGATTATCTGGCGCGCCGCTGCGAGGTCCGCCGCCTCAACATGCTTTTTGTGGCCGGGACGCTGCGTGTGGCGCTGGCCTCCGATCACATCCCGCTCTTTGAGCTGCGCAACCGTTTCACCATCGGCCTTGTGCACCAACCTATCGACTTGCTCGACCATGCCCTGCGCGCACAGTTCGGCATCGCACGGCCGCACATCGGAGTGCTCGGTCTGAATCCCCATGCCGGCGAGAACGGTCTGCTGGGCGATGAGGAGAGTCGCATCATCGAGCCGGCACTGACCCTGGCACGGAACGCGAACATCCGGGTATCGGGTCCGCTGCCGCCCGATACGGCCTTTGTGCCGGAAGTCTGCCGGCGCTTCGACGGCCTCGTCGCCATGTATCACGATCAGGGACTGATCCCCGTCAAGATGGCCGCGTTCGACCAAGCCGCTCAGATGACGCTTGGGCTCGACTGGATCCGCACCAGTCCAGATCACGGCACGGCCTTCGATATTGCCGGTCGCAACCGCGCGCATGCCGGCAGCATGCGCGCTGCCATCGAGCTTGCTATCGAACTTGCCATCGCCCGACGGGAGCGCCAATCCGGCTCCGTGACCGCCCGCTCCGACCCGGTCTGATCCCCTCTTGCCCCTTCTGCGCAGCAAAGCGACCGCGGGCACCCGCCGCGGTCGCCGTTGCACAGAACTCCGCACCGGCGCGGAGTGGGACAGCAGGTCGCCGTCCGCCTCCGCGACGCGGAAAAAGCTGTGGGGCTATGCCACGATCATCTGGAATTGATCGAGGATCACCTGCACGGTCGTCGGAACCTCGGGTTCCGTCACGAGTGACTGGATGAAGGCCTGAATGAAGCTGCCTGCCAGCGACGTCGCCGCCGACCCCACTCCACCGAGCACCGTCTCACGGACGGCCGGGTCACACGCCTCCAGCGCCAGTACGCTGCCGCCAGACATGTACACCAACCACGATTTGCTGCGTGTGAACCACGTGCGCATTACGTTCTCCTTCACTCGGCGTGCAGCATGCGGCACCCCGCCTGCTTCCAGGCCGCCTCCAGCACGCCACATACGTTGTACCTATCGGCGCCATTCGGCCGGGAGTTTCGCCCGGACCTGCCCCGGCGGAAGCAATCCATAACCACGGGGCGCAGCGTTTGCGCTGACTGCAAACCTGAACTGTGCCGTTACCCCTCACCGCCGGATTCCTCGTGTACCGGATCCTCCTGGGGTGGCGGTGGCGGCGGTGGGGCCGGACGTACGGGCGCCGGCCTTGCACCGGTTCCCGGGCGCTGCACGGGTGTCGGTGGCCGCTGGGCTGATTTCTCGGCGGTCTCACGCTGCTGCCGGGTCGGTAGACGTTCCAGCCGCGGTTTCAGACTACGCTCGAAAATGTCGTCAATCGGCTTCAGTAGCCGGGTCTTCTGCTCGTTGACCCGCGCGATTTCGCGCCCGCGATTGGCATCGGTCGACTGGTTCAGTGCCACCAGCCGGTCATCGAGCCGACGAATCTCGGCTTCGCGTCGGCTGGTGTACTGCGCGGCCTGGGTCTTGCAGTCATCGAGAATCGCCTGAGCACGCTGTATCTGGGCCTCATCCAGCTGAAACCGCGCCACAAAGTCGCGCACATACGCATCCCATTGCGATTCAAAGGTGTCCAGGTTCGTCGTCCCCGGGCGCGCCTGCGGTCCGGGTCCCCGGGGCGGCCCGACATTCCCACCGCGCGGTGGCCCGGTGTTCCCGCCGCGCGGCGGTCCCGGTTGTACTGGGCGCGTTTCGCCCGTTCCGCCCGGACGTAGCGTGTTCGGAGGAGGGGGGCGCGGCGTGGGCGCCGTCGGTGTCCCGGCGGTAAGCGGCGGCTGATTCGGCGCAGGGCTGTCCCCCTGAGGCCGCGGCTGCGGCCGCGGACCGCTGCGAAACTCATCGACCGTCATTTGTCCTGTCACAATCCGCTGCAACGCGACCTCCGTCGTCGCGAAGTTTTCGTACATGTCTCGCAGATCTTCATCGTGGCGGACCTTCTGCTCTTCCGTGAGAATGCCGCGCCACGTTTCGTTCCCCTCGATGATGAAGCCCTTTGCCTCTTCGAAGATCGGCAGAGCACGATGACCCCAGTTCAACAGTTCCTCCTGCGACATCGCCGCGCCGCTCCGCAGCGCCATCAGGGCATCGACAAGATCGAACAGATCCTCACGATGCCGCGCCAGGAACTCGTCGGCTTTCGCCTTGAGGTAGGCCTTGGTGAACTCATCCTGCTCGGCACTCAGGTTGTAACGCCGCGAAAGGAACCGGGCATGGTTGTCGAGCAGAGCATCGATGTTGAGCATCCGCGCATAGCTCGGCCGGGCCGCGGGTTCCTCCTGCGCCAACACCCCGATTCCCAGCCAAAGCGCCACAACCACGGCAAGCGGTCGCGAAAGGCGATATCGTTGCATCATGCGGACTCCCGGTACAGCCAGTGAGCGGCCGACGGAAACAGCGGAACCATTGGAATTATAAAGATGGACCTCAAGAGGGTTGCACGTAAATGACACCGGAATCGCTCCCGGCACCACGCGCCTGCTGTTTCGACCTCGACGGTACACTCGTGGACTCGCTGCGTGACCTCGGCGAAGCCCTCAATCATTGCCTTGAACTGCTCGGGCTGCCGACCCACTCCATCGACCGCTATCGGTACATGGTGGGAGAGGGTATGCCCAAACTCTGCCAGCGGGCCGTGGGCGCTACACACCCGCATCTGACACCGCGGCTGACCGAACTCGCCCGTGTATTCTATCGGACGCGCATCCTGCGGCATACCCGCCCCTATCCCGGCGTCCCCGAGTTGGTGAACCGACTGCGACATCGCGGGCTGCGACTCGCTGTGCTCTCGAACAAGCCCCACGCCCTCACAAACCGCATTGTCCGCAGCTTCTGGCCGGACAATACCTTCGCGGTGATTCAAGGGTATGAGCGCGAGGAGCACCGCAAGCCATCGCCCCACCACGTAAAAGAAATTTGCGCCGCCCTCGCCGTGCAGCCCTCCGAACTGTGGCTCATCGGGGACACGCCCACTGACGTAGAGACCGCGGCACGGGCGGGCGCGCCGTGCGTTGCGGTGACCTGGGGCTTTCGCACCCGTGGGGATCTTGAGGCCGCCGGCGCCAACTGTATCGTCGATCATCCCGAGCAGATCGCCTAGCGCCCGCCCCGATTGGACCGCATCAGCGCGGCCCAGGCCGCTCCGACGCCTCCGGAATATCGCCATCGTTCCCCGGCACGAGTGGCGCCAGTAGCCAGCGCGGCGTGGCAAACAATGCCTGGCGCAGCCGCTGATAGAGCGCGTCCGCCTCGTCCAATGGTTGCACTTCGGCCGGTGAAGCCGTGGCGGCCTGTTCAGGGGCAGGTGCGGTCGGCGGGTGCGGTGAAGCGGTATCGGGCGCGCGCGGCGCCGGGGGCGGTGTGATGCCATAGATGATGAGGTCCGCAGCGCCGCGATCTTCCTCGTCGAACGGGAACCGTCCATCGACCGTCGCACGGAACACGATGGTCAGGATACGGTCGGTGGGTCGCCGCGTACGCAGCTTGCGCTCCGTTCCGCCGAAATTCGCGACGTGGAAGGAGCCGACCATCAACAGCACGCGGCGTTCACGATGCTGCGCCCGATGATGGGCAATGCTCTCAGCCATGGCTTCGTCCCACAGCAATTGCGCACGGTACAAGCGGTCGTGGTCGCTTTCGGCCGCGATCGTCCCGTCGCCCCCCATGATCAGACTGAAGTTCCGCTCGTAGCCGCCCCGCAGGTAATCATTCGCCGAGGGCAACCACTGTTGTACTTCCGGCTCCAGCTCTGCCCGGTAAGCATCGAATTCCTGTCCCGAGCGACGATATCCGCGCACCAGTCGCCGCGGTGCATTCGCCGCCAGCACCGGCAGCCCTTCGCGCCGCGCGAGCTCGATCAACGGGCGGTGCGAGACCAGGTAACTGGACCCCTGCCGCGTGAGTTCCTGGAAGTCGCCCTCGACAATCCGTCCCCGCAAGTACGCATCCAGCGCCGCCTGCGTGTCCGTCTCGAAGAATTCCAACGCGAGGGTCAGAGGCCGATCCGCCACCGCCAATTCGGCCGCAAGCTGCGCCTGCACCTGATTGCAGACCACGTTGTTGTGCTCCTCCCCGAACAGGATTACGTCAGACGCTCGGCAGCGGGCCGCGAGTTCCGCGAACGACACGGCCCGTCCACTGCGCCCGTCCCGGGCCTGGAACTGGCCCAGCAGCGCTGCGTTTCCGTGCGTCTCATACCGGACGGAGGCCGGCAGCGGGGCGGTGCAGCCCACGATCAGAATCGGAAGCAACCCGAACGACAACCGGAGCACGGTGCGAGACTGCATGGGGCATCCTTCGGAACCGGAAAACCTGCGGAATCTGGGGTACCAGGGGAGGAGTGTACCTGCGCAGCACCACCGGGACACAGGGCCGCTCCCCGCTTTGCCCCCACCGGGAGTCCGTGGCGCCCGTGGTGCGATATGCGCCCAAACGCCGGCACCCGCCTCCGCCGCCTTTGCAACTTCGGCCCGCTTCTTTAGAATCTCTGATTCGCTCATCTCCGAGCACGCATGGTCCTGCGGCTGGATTGGAGGCAACTGCATGGGTGCATTCGCAGTCGAGAAGATTCGCAACGTCGCATTCGTGGGGCACGCCGGCGCCGGCAAGACGACGCTGGGGGAGGCCCTGCTCTTCAAGGCGGGCCTCACCACCCGGCTCGGGAGCGTGGACGATGGGAGCAGTCTCCTCGACTACGACGACGAGTCCAAAGAGCGCAAACACTCCGTCGATTCGAGTCTCCTGCACCTCGAACACCACGGACACCTGCTGAATCTGATCGACGCCCCCGGCATGCCTGACTATGCCGGGCCCGCATTCTCCGCGCTCGCGGCGGTGGACACGGCGGCGGTGGTCATCTCTGCCACGTCAGGCATCGGCGTGAACACGCGCCGGATGTTTCAGCAGGCCAAGAGTTTTGGACTGGCCCGCATGATCGTCGTGACGCGCATCGATGGCGAGAATGTCGACCTGGTCGAACTCCTGAAGGGTATCACTGAGACCTTCGGCCCCGAGTGCCACCCCATCAACCTGCCGAGCGGCGGCGGCAAGGCCGTCATCGATGTGCTCGAGAAGGCGGGCGGCACTGCGGACGTGCTGAATGTCGCGGAGTGCCATACGGCCCTCGTGGACGCCATCGTGGAAACGGATGAGGCCCTCATGGAGGAGTTCCTCGTCAGTGGTGAAATCCCCGAGGACAAGCTCGGCCCTGCGATCGGTGGCGCCGTCGCCTCCGGCCATGTCGTGCCCGTGCTCTTCGTCAGTTCCCGTGGCGATGTCGGCGTCACCGAACTGCTGGATGCGATCGTGAAATTCGCTCCTTCACCCGCGGTCGGCAAGCAGCGCGAACTGCTCCGCGGCACCGGTGCGGATCGCGTGGCAGTGCCACTACCGGCGGACCCGGCGGCGGACTTCGTCGCCCAGATCTTCAAGATCACCTCGGATCCGAAGAGCAACATCAAGTACTCCGTTGCCCGTGTCTTCAGCGGCACGCTGGCTGCGGATGGACAGTTCTTCACGTCCGGAGAGCGCAAGGGGCAGCGGCCAGGCCACCTGTTCAAGCTCCACGGCGGGGCGCACCACGAAGTGCCGGTGGCCGCCGCCGGTGACCTCGTGGCCTTCTCCAAGCTGGATTTCAAGATCGGGGACGTGATCTTCGGCAAGGCCGACGAGGGCACCATCGAGATGCCCAAGCGGCCCGCACCGATGTACGCCCTCGCGATCGAGCCCAAGGCCCGCGGCGATACCGAGAAGATCGGTACCGCCCTGCACCGCTTCGCGGATGAAGATCCTTGCTTCGAGGTGCTGCGTGATACGGAGACCGGCGAGCTGGTGATGCGCGGACTCGGCGACCAGCATCTCGTCGTGCTTCTCAGCAAGATGAAGCGCCAGTTCAAGGTCGAAGTCGATACACACATCCCCAAGATCCCCTACCGCGAAACGATCGCCGGCAGCGCCAAGTACGTTGAGTACACTCACAAGAAACAGACCGGCGGTGCGGGTCAATTCGCCCGCGTGTTCATCGACCTCGAACCCAACGAGCGCGGCGCTGGCTACGAGTACATCGACAAGATCTTCGGCGGCGTCATTGATCAGTCCTTCCGGCCCAGCGTCGACAAGGGCGTGCGTGACCAGATGAAGCGGGGCGTGATCGCCGGCTGCCCGGTCGTGGACGTGAAGGTCTCCCTCGTCGATGGCAAGACCCACCCGGTGGACAGCAAGGACGTCGCCTTCCAGGTTGCCGGCCGGCAGGCCTTCAAGAAGGCCTTCCTCCAGTCCAAGCCGATTCTGCTGGAACCGGTCGTCAACATGGAGATCACCGTCCCTGCTGATAACATGGGTGACATCACGCGTGACATCGCGGGCAAGCGCGGCCAGATCCTCGGGCAGGACGTGCTTCCCGGAAACCAGGTTGTTGTCCGTGCGCAGGTGCCGCTGGCCGAAGTCGCCGGTTATGCCTCGCAGTTGAAGAGCGTCACCGGTGGCCAGGGGAGCTTCATGATCGAGTTCAGCCACTACGACGTGGTGCCGCCCAACGTGCAGCAGCAGATTGTCGCCCAGTACAAGCACGCGGACGAAGAGGACGAATAGCCCTCACCGCACTCGGCGACTCCGTGCATTCGCGGCCGCGGCGTTCCCCAGCGCAGCGGCCGCGGTGCTGCGCGGCACGCGCTCTTTCGACCGCTCGTACCTCATCCATCTCGAGCGGCGGACAAGCCGTGCCATCCCAACGGACCACTTTGTTCGTGGCACTGCCGCCGGAATCACCACTTCCAGACGAGTTTCGGCGCGCGGCCAGTCGGCTCGATCCGCCGGCCATCCGGCAGGCGCATGGGACGCCGCGGCCCCTTGTGGCTGAAGAGCGTTAACTTGCCCGGACCGGCCGCGGTCAGCTCGATGGGTTCATCCGGCGTTCCGCCCAGCGGCAGCCGCACCAGTGCACGGGTCGAACAATGCAAGTATGGTTTTCCGCCGCGCGTGACGCGCAGCTCGTCGCCCAGTGCGATATCGAACGTGCTGCCGCCAAGCCGCACGTTGCGCAATTCCGCAGCGGGGTACTCCAGCGAGCCGAACCGCAGGTAACCCGACGGTTCAACGTCCACCAGCTCCTGCAACGCGATGAACGCCAGCAGGCCGCCCCAGTGGTAAAGCCGGGCGGCGTTCCAGACGTCGGCCCCTTCACCGGTGTCGGCGTTGTAGTTCTCGTAGACGCCACCGTCCTTCCGCCATTCGCGCATGAACATCTCGCAGCTCCGGCGGGCGAGTTCGGCCGCCTCCGCATCAAAGCGATAGCGACGCAGCCCTTCGGCCACGAGGAAGTTGAACGGACCCCAGATGCGACCGCGCCAGTAGTCGTTGTCGGCGTAGGCCGGATCACTCCGGCTGATGGAAGGCAGGACGTATGGCCCCCAGAACTCCCGTTCGTTCAGCAGGTGCTCGCGTACCATGCGTGCGGCGCGGTCGGGCGTGGCGACGCCGGCCAGCAGCGGGAAGAAAGATGTCGGGGACCAGCGGTCGGAGAAGCGACCGTCCCAGTGGCGGTTGCAGTACAGGCCGTGCTGCTCGTCCCAGAGGTGTTCGTTGATGCGCTGCGTAATGCGGGCGTACTCGGCGCGGTAGTGCGCGGCCTCGGCCCGGTGTCCAAGGAATTCGGCGATGCGCGCCAGGCCGTCGCAGTCCAGCGCGAAGTAGCTGCTGAGCGCAACATCATCGAGTTGCAGGCAGCAGCTCTCGGCGTCGAAGTCCACGCCGTCGAACATGGGTGAGTTGTCAAGACCGGATTCGTACATCGCGGACTGCCGCGTGTGCTGGAGCTTGTTGTTGTAAGGCACCAACTGCGGGAACTCGTAGGGCACATCGTTCGAACCCCAGGACAGCAACCCGCTGCCGTTGCCGTCGCGGTGCTTGAACCAGTAGCCATGCCAGCGCGCGAGGCGCGGGTAGATGCGACTGAGCCAGGCGCGATCCGGGGAGGCGCACTGCGTCTTCCAGATGAGGTAGCTGCCGAGCGGGGGCATGGAGCGGTCACGCGAGGCGGCTCCGTGGGCCATGTAGTAATTCGGGACGTGACCGAGTTCGTCGATCGCGGCGACGACCGACTCAAAGTTCAGCCGGGCGAGTTCCGGCGCTTCGTAGGACATGAAGGTGCCGACCAGGAATGTATCCCAGCAGAAAACCAGGACGCCGCGCCAGTCGTAGCACCAGTCGCGACTGACCGGCGAGGAGACGAGACCGCGCCGCGTGTCGTACAGCGTGTTCCAGCAGATGGCCTGCATCATCGCGCCGGGGGCTTCGGCGAGGGCGCCACCACCGGTCAGCGCGCTCTTCTGGAGAACGGCCACCGTCCCGGCGCCTTTGCTCGCAGACGCCCCGGGCGGCTTCACGAAGATCGTGGCGGCAGCACCGGGTTCACCAATCGCATAGGGCTCGGCGACGTTGACGTAGTACCGGAGCGGCCATTGGCAGCCCTTGAAGCGTACCTCGCAACCGGCAAAGCGGCCGTGATTCGGCTTCAGGCGTTCGGGGGTCTCACCAACGGGTGCCAGAAACTGGAAGACAATCCGCTGGGACGATGGCACGCGTGGCGTGACGGTCAGTTCAAGGGTGCCGTTGCGATCAAGGGCCTCGGCGGTGTACTCGCTCTCACCGGCCTTGAAGTTGAGGACAGCGGGCAGGCCGAGGGGAGCATGTGGGCCTAAACGGGTGACATGCTCCCAGCGGAACTGCTCGTACAGACGCCCAATCTTGCGATGCTCGGGATCGGGCGGCGGTTTGGGAGCCGGAACCGTTTCATCCCAGATGGAAAATTGCACCACGACGATGGTGCGGCCCGCCTTCAGGTACACCAAGCGGTTGAAACCCTGAAAATCCCAGGTATTCCAGCCGGTGGGCTGGTGACGGTACGGCGCGGGGGGGGTCTGCGAACTGCGCGACGCGGCCATGCGGATCCTTTCACAAAACGGGCTTTGGTCGTGGAGGGTAATCGCGCCCGGTGGTGGTGGAAAGGGGCCGCCCGGGCGTGTCAGAAGCCGACGGCGGTGCGCCGACGGTGTGGGGGCGGGGCCGGCGATCAGACGATGTGGGTATGGGCGGGCTTGGGCAAGTCCGCGGTGATCTTCTGGTGCTTGACCTCCTCTTCCGAGAGGCAGGAAAAAAGTATCATGTCGTCCTTGATGCGGGCCTGGAGATGGACGGGGCGGCGCCAGATCAACTGGATGGAGCGCAGGCACTCGCTGGCGTACTTCATGTCAAGATCCACCCCGATGTGTTTGTGCGCAAGGTACAGCTCGCCGCGGTTCGCGTAGTTGCCATCCACCACGTAGATATAGGGCTGGCCGTGATTGGTCAGCATGAAGAGCATCGTCTGCTTGATCGTGTTGAAGTCACGGTTCACGACCACCATCCGGCCGGTCGTCGGGTCGCGGCGGTAGTGGTACAGCTTGTAACGGTCGACGAACTCGGGCGTCAGGAACTCGTCGATGAAGGTGACGTCGTTGTGGATGCGGCGCACCTCGAAAATCTTATCGCGGCCCTGATTGAGCTGGGTGTCCCAGGTGCGGCGCCGCTCGATGGAGTCGCACTCCTCAAATTCCTTGCCGAAGCGGCCACGGTTCCAGCGATCCTGGATGTCGCGGAAGAGTTCGATGCCGAGCTTGTAGGGATTCAACCGGCCCGGGGAGGTGGCCAGTGTCCCGGAGTGATGATCCGCGTAGGTGATCAACTCGTGATCGCGCAGGTGGTAGCGGGTCATCATCCGCGAGTGCCAGAAACTCGCCCAGCCCTCGTTCATGATCTTGGTCATGCCCTGCGGGGCGAAATAGTAGGCCTCATCGCGGATAATCGAGAGGCAGTCGCCCTCCCAGTCTTCGAGGGGGGCATGGCGCAGCAGAAAGCCCAGCACGTCGCGCTGTGGGTCGGCGGGAAAGGCCTTCCGACGGGCCTGGGCGGCCTTTTCCTCGGCCTCACGCTCGGCCTGGAGCCGCTCGGGGGGATTGATGTAGCGATCCATGTACGGCTTGGCAGGAAAGCGCACACCGCGTTCGACCTGCTCGCGGAGGGTCGGGCGGCTCGGGCGGCGCGGCCCCTCCGATCGTTTCATGAAGGGCAGGTGTGGATCGATCAGGTTGTCGAGCGTCAGGCAGATGTCGAGCCAGCGCTCCACGCGCTCATAGCCCTGGCGGTCGATGTGGCGGTAGATGCGCGTGGCGTGGTTCGCCATCCCGTCCATCATCTTGCGGTTGGTCTTGCTGAACCAGATGTTATTCTTGAAGAAGTCGCAGTGGCCGTAGACGTGTGCCATGACGAGCTTCTGATCGACGAACTCGTTGTCGGAGAGCAGGTAGGCGTAACAGGGGTCATTGTTAATGACCATCTCGTAAATGCGGCCGAGACCGTAGGCGTGCTGTTTGCGAAGGCGCTCGTAGTCCATGCCGAAACGCCAGTGGGGGTAGCGCTGCGGGAAGCCGCCATAAGCTGCGATCTGGTTGATCTGGTCAAAATCGATGATCTCGAAGATCGTGTCGAAGAAGTCGAGTCCCTCGGCCCGCGCCACATCTTCGATGATGCGGCGCTGTTCCTCCAGTTCGGGCGGAAAGGGCTTGAGCACTACGAACTCCTCTGGACTCGAACCTGCGGATCGTCCGAAAATTCTATCGTCGTTTTCCTCCGCCCGCTTCCGCAACCACGGTACACTAATCGAACTGGGCGGAATTCGTGCCCGCCGCGTGTCCGCAGCCGCCAGGAACCAACCCCATGAACGCACCCGTTCAAGAGCATCCCCCGCTCGGCACCCCACCGGCGGCCGACCGTGCCGCCAAACGCAAGGGTCCTCCGGCCTGGGGTGTGCTGCTGTTCCTGGGCCTGCTCGCGGGCTTCGTGCTGCTCAACCAGTGGATCAGCACCGGTGGGCCGGAACTCCCGTGGTTCGAGGGTACGCTGGAGCAGGCCCAGGAGCAGGCCCGGCAGACGAACAAACGGATCTTCCTCTACCTCTTCAAGCCGACCGATCCGCTTCATCAGCGCAACGAGCTGCATCTTTTCAACCAGCGTTGGGTACGCGAGCCCCTCGAAACGGCGATTCGCGTCAAGATCGCCGTGCAACCCGGCGACCTCCTGTCATCGCGGTTCAATCTCGGCGACTCCCCCCTGTTGCTGCTTCTCAATGCCGACGGTGAAGTGGTCACGCGCACAGACGGCCTTGTCGATGAGCGACAATTCATGACCTACATCGGACGGCCGCTCACCGATTTTGACCGTCAGAAGCAGCAGGTCGTGCCGTGACAGCCGGTATCCGGTCCGTGCTACAAAGGTGCGGCAGGCAACCAGAACTACTCCCCGGGACTGTTCGGCCGGCCATGCGGCAGGCGACGCGCTTCGGCGGGTCAGTCGGGCTTGTGTTCCTATTGCTTTACACGCTGACCGCCAGTCCCGGCGCCGAATGGCAGGATCCCGGGCTGCATCAATACCGCATCCTTACCGGGGAGCTGTTTCACCCCTTCGGTCTCGCGCTCTCGCACCCACTGCATTATTGGTTAGGACGCGCAGCGCTCCAGATTCCGGGCGTCCATCCGATGCACGCGCTGAACTTGCTGTCGGCCGTGTTCGGCGCGGTTGGGGCAGGGCTACTCGCGGGACTGCTCGTCCGCCTGACGGCGAGCCCACTCGCAGCACTTTGCGGAACCTTCGCGATGGGGCTGGCGCATGCGTACTGGCAGATGTCGGCGGTCACGGAGACCTACACCATTGCCGCGGCCCTGTTGATTCTTGAGTGGTTGCTGCTGCTCCGCTTTGCTCGGACCCAACAGGCGGGATGGCTGGCGGCGGTGTTCCTGGTGAACGGACTGCACGTCGCGGATCACATGCTGGGGGTGCTCTCACTCGCGACCTACGGGATCCTGTTGCTCGAAAGAATTGCCCGTGGGCGCATCGCGTGGCACTGGCTGTTGACCTGTGGTGTGACCTGGGCCGCCGGGGCAGCCCCCTACCTCTGGATGATCCTTGCGGAGGCGAGTCGGACCGGCGAGGTGCTGCTCACCCTGCGATCGGCCGTGTTCGGGGGGACGGCTGAGCACCCTGGCTGGGGTGATCGGGTGCTGAACTTCGGCTTCACCAGCGGACACGTGCGCATCGTTGCACTCACCTTCGGCTACTGTTTTCCATCGCTCGCCGCGCTGCTTGCCGTTGTCGGGCTGGTGCAATGGCGGCAGGGTTGGCGCAAGCGTTACGCTGCGGTGCTGATCCCGCAGAGTGCGCTGATTGCGTTGTTCGTAGCGCGATACAACATCGTGGACCTTTACACCTATTTCGTGCCGGTCGCGGCGTTGCTTGGACTGTGGAGCGGCATCGGGGCGCATGTTGTCCTGCGGTGGAGTCGGCGACACGGTTGCGCACCGGCGACGGCGGTTGCGCTCGTGATCAGCGCGCTGTTGCCGCCGATCGTCTATGCCGTGTTTCCCCGAATAGCCGAGCAGCGCGGCCTGCTGCGAGCGGCGCTGCGCGACATCCCCTACCGTGACGAGTACGCACATTTTTTCCGGCCATGGCGTCTCGGGGATATGTCGGCAAGTACGTTCGCCCGAGCGACACTCGCGGCCGCCGAGCCGGCGGGCTGGATTGTGGGTGACACCACGACCATCTTTCCGGTCGCCAACACGCAACACCTGGGCGGCGCGGCACCGGCGGTGCGCATCTTCTGGGGATTGACGGAACTGGGGAGAGACGGATTCCCGAGCGTGACGGTGGAGGCCTGGCAGGCACACCTTGCCGCGGGTGGGAGGGTCATCGCCATACCATCGGCGGACGTTGAGCAAATCGTGGCAGCGCCACTTTACATCGAGAGGAGTGCACCGTTCTGGGAAATCCGGCTGGCGGGGAACAGCACAGAGCGGGGAGAGTGAGCCCAAGGGAATGCGCTTGATGTGATCCCAGTACCTTCCCATCCTCGCCGGGAAGGTTGGGTGGGTTGAGAATCTGTAGAATCAAGGCAATTTCCCGAGTACTCCCCAAAGACGCGCGGAAGCATTGGGAGAACTGCTACGCAGGAGAGCCATGGGCGGGGTCACCGTTCGGACGGGCCTCGTCCGTGGTTTCGTCGGTGAGGCGAAGGAAGATGTCCTCGAGCCGACCATCCATCTGCGACTGGTAGCGAAGTTCTGACAGCGTACCGAGCGCGAGCAACCGACCGTGGTGGATGATACCGATGCGGTCCGCCGACTGTTCCGCCACATCGAGCGTATGCGTGCTCATGAAGACGGTGCCACCGCGGTCCGCCAGGGCACGGAACAGATCACGGGTCGTGCGGGCAGTGCGAGGATCGAGGCCCACCATCGGCTCATCGACGATCAGGACACGTGGAGCATGGATCAGGGCCGCCACCAGGGCAACTTTCTGCTTCATGCCGTGGCTATAGGTCTCGCAGAGTGAATCGATGAAGCCGTCGAGTGTGAATTGCCTCCGCAGCTCGGTCAGCCGTTCCTCGGCCTCGTCCACGGGCACGCCGTACATCTCCCATGTGAACCGGATAAACTCACGACCGGTCAGCTTGTCATAAATGAAGGGCTGGTCCGGCACGTAGGCGATGTGATGCTTAGCGGCCTCGGGCGTACGTCCGAGGTCGTAACCGCATACCTCGACCGAACCGCGGTCGGGACGCAGGAGACCGGTTGTCGCCTTGAGCGTGGTGGTCTTGCCGGCGCCGTTCAAGCCGAGGAAAGCGAAGACTTCACCCGCGTACAGCGCCAGCGAGAGGTCCGCGACCGCGACATTGGTCCCGTACGATTTGGTCATCTCGCGGATGCGAACCGTGACTTCCCGGGCAACACTCATCGCTGCTCCGCATGCCGCCCCCGCCTGCGGTGCGGCCGGGTGTCCTCTGCAATGTTCGAGGTGGCGCGAATGCGAGCTTCCTCGTCATACTCCTCATCCAGCAATTCGAGGCGGCCCAGCAGGGGAACGCGCACCACCTGCCGCAGCACGGTACCGTCCATCCCGACGTAGGCCGTGGCCCCGCCACCCTCGACCACAAACACATCCACGGTCCGGCCGCCATGCTCAATCCGCGCTTCACCCGTCACCTGTACCAGCACCGATTCGAGCCCCAGGGTACGGCCCTCGAGCTGCGGCAGGACATGTTTCAGCGGATTCAGCAGCTCCAGCCGCCAGCTCTGCCCCACGTACAATTCCGGCAAACGGTCGAACGGCCGAATGACATCGCCCAACGCCGCAGGCGCGGTGGTATCCAGCGTGATGCTGCCGGACTGAGGGCCCACCTTCCACAGGATCGGGAACTCGCCGGTGGGCATGGTCTCGCCGCGCAATTCGATCGGCATGCCGAGTCCGAACACCTGGAAACTGAGCTCGTCCACAACGCGTACGCCGACCTTGTGGGTGACCTCGGTCTCGATACGGGCCGGCGGGCTCGTCACTCCACCCGGTAGCGCCACCGGCCGAAGCTGCGTCGTCGTCGAAGTAATGACGATGTCGGCCGAGACCGGCCTGCGGCTGCGGGTCCAGCTTCGCCCAACCAGCCGCCCGCGCTCGTCGAAAATGCCCACCTGCGCCAGCCGCTCTTCACCCGGTTGCAGCGTGTAGGCATCCGCCCGGGGCGGATCGGTGGCGAACCAGTCTGGGAGCACATCGCGCTGAAAGATCGCCGCGTTGGCGAGCAGCATCAGCGCGGCAGACGATATTCCGACCCAACGGTTCAACATGGCACGCGATTGTATCGCTACTCTTGTCGCTCGTACTACTTGACAAGAACCCCGCGGAACCGCGATAAATGCCGTTCCGTTGCAGAGGGCTCGGTGCAGCGGAAATACCTTGGCGCAGGTCCGGTTTCGACCGGGTTTCAGTGCTTGCAAAACCTGTTCGTGAAACTGCTGCGGCTTGATTCCGCGGCACCGTGTGCGGACCATCACGCAGGTTGCAGCGGCGAAACGAAAGGGAGTCGCTCCATCGCCACGTACATGTTTCCAAAGTGGTTCAATCGTATTCGCTGGGTAGTGCTTGGCGTCGTGCTCCTCGCGCCGGCCTACGCGGCCGGGATCGTGACGTTCGGCTTCTCGACCGAAGCGACGGATGTCGGCTACGCTCCGGTGCAACCGATCCCCTTCAGCCACAAACTGCACGCGGGTGAACTCGGCATGGATTGCCGCTACTGTCATTCCACAGTCGAGCAGGCGGCACACGCCGCGATTCCCCCCACCCAAACCTGCATCAACTGCCACTCTACTCAACACGGCATCGGCCAGACCAGTCCCAAACTGGCCCTGCTGCGACAGGCGTACTATGAGACCGGTCTGCCCATTCCGTGGGTGCGAGTGCATGATCTGCCGGACTACGCGTACTTCGACCACTCCGCCCATGTGAATCGCGGTGTCGGCTGCGTGGAGTGCCACGGACGTGTTGACCGCATGGAAGTGGTTTACCAGGCGAAGCCGCTCAGCATGAGCTGGTGCCTGGACTGTCACCGCAATCCAGGACCGCGACTGCGTGATCTGGACGAAATCGCGGCGACCGACATGGAGTGGCGGCCACCCTCCGGCGCGGCGGGACAGGAACTGGCTCGCCGGCTGATCGACAAGTACAACATTCGCGATCTGGAATACATGCAAAACTGCTCTGTTTGCCACCGCTGAGCGACCGGAGTCGCACTGCTGACAACTTATGATTCGTCCGGCTGCGGCCGGTGACTCGCGGCCGACCCGGCCGTCTCCAAACGGGCGAGAACATGCCTGCTGTTACGCGAAATGACACTCCCGGCTACTGGCGCAGTCTCGATGAGTTGGCGGATACCCCCGAGTTCCGGCAGTTTGTCGAGGCGGAGTTCCCGGGCCTGGCGCCTGAACTCAAGGCCTCGACGAGCCGTCGCCGGTTCCTGCAGGTCATGGGCGCTTCATTTGCACTGGCGGGACTTACCGGGTGCCGATGGCCCAAAGAACTGATCGTCCCCGCCACACAGCAGCCCGTTAACCGAATTCCGGGCGAACCGGTGGAGTATGCCACCGCGCTGGAACTGGACGGCGTGGCCACCGGCTTGCTCGCGACGAGCTACGACGGCCGGCCGGTCAAGGTCGACGGGAATGACAAGCACCCGTTCAGCCGCGGGCGGAGCAACACGTTTCAGCAGGCCAGCATCCTGTCGCTGTACGACCCGGATCGAAGCACGCGGCTGGTGGAAAGGCGCTTGCGGGGCAGTAATGTGGATGCCATCACCCGTTCCTGGCGCGAATTTACCGGAGCGGTTGGACCACATTTTCAGGCGCTGCGCGGCGCGGGGGCCGGCATGTTCGTGCTGGCGACTCACTCCCCAGCCCCGACCTTCAGCCGGTTGCGGCGTGAGTTTACCGCCGCGTTTCCAGAGGCCCGTTGGGTGGAGTACCAGCCGCTCGCGCGGGATCATGAGATTGACGGCGCGATACTCGCGTTCGGAAGGCCGCTGCGGGCCATTCACCACCTGGAGCGCGCCGCCGTCATCGTTTCGCTGGACGCGGATTTCCTCGTCAGGCATCCGGCATCCGTGCGGTATGCAGCCGACTTCGCCGAGGGGCGGCACGCCACGGATGGGCGGATGAGCCGCTTGTGGAGCTTCGAGACTACGAACAGTGTCACGGGCTCCGTCGCCGATGAGCGCGTTCCGCTGCGGCCCAGCGAGATCGAAGCCCTGGCGCGGCACCTGCATCATGTCATCGCAGATGGCCCAGCGCCGGAGGTGAAACTGCCGCTCTCACCGGCCCGGTTCGACGATCTCGTGGCGGACCTGCGCAGCCACCAAGGTAGGGCCGTTGTCCTCGTTGGTACTGGCCAGCCGGGGGCGGTGCATGCCGTCGCACATGCGCTCAATACCAAGCTGGATGCGACCGGCAAGACGGTCACCTACGTGCCCGAACCCGCCCCGCCGAACATGGCCGCTGCGTGGGAAGAACTCGCATCCAAGGTCATCGCACGGGAAGTCGGAACTCTGCTGATCCTCGGCGGCAATCCGCTCGCGGATGCGCCGGCAACCCCACAGTTCCGCGAGCTTTTCCTCCAGATCCCGCTTTCGATCCACCTCAGTTTGTACGACAACGAAACCTCGCAGGCCTGTGCGTGGCACTTGCCCGAACTGCACTACCTCGAAGCGTGGGCGGATGCCCGGGCTTGGGATGGTACGGCCAGCATCGTGCAGCCGCTGATCGCACCCTTGTTCGAGGGGCGCAGCGAAGCCGGCCGTACGCCCGCGGAAGTTCTCGCCATGCTGCTGGGCTTGCCGGAGAACCGCGGACACGATCTGGTGCGCACGACATTTCGGAGTGAGCTTGCCGCGGGCGCGGCCGATTCCGAGGAGGCCTGGCGGGAGGCGCTGCACGATGGCGTAGTGGCGAACAGCGGCTGGATTACGGAAACACCGGCACTGCGGTCCTTTGAATTGCCGGCGCCCGGCCGGATGACCGACGGCTTCGAGCTCGCCTTTTGCGCCGACTACAGTGTGCATGACGGCCGCTTCGCCAACAACAGTTGGCTGCAGGAGTGGCCTGATCCAATCACGAAACTCACTTGGGACAACGCCGCCCTGATCGCACCGGCGGATGCCGCGACGATGGGGCTGCGGCGTAATGGCGAAGTGGTGCGCGTGCTGGTGGGCGGCCGCGAGCTGGAAATCGCTGCATACATCCTGCCCGGACATGCCGTCGGGGCTGTGACCCTGCCACTGGGTTACGGTCGCGGAGCGGGCGCCGGGGCGGTGGCGGAGGGCGTCGGCTTCGACACCTTCCGGCTGCGGTCAGCGCTTAGCCAGTACAGTATCGGTGGCGCGCGACTTGAACCGGCCGGGCGGCTGCACAAACTGGTTGGCACCCAGGATCACCACGCGATCCGGTCCGCCGTGGGCGACAAGGAGATTCAGCGGCGCATTCCGGAACTGTTCCGCGAGGCGACCCTGAAACACTACCAGTCACACCCCGATTTCGCCGCGCATGTGGTGCATCTGCCGCAACTCGAATCGCTTTGGCAGGAACGTGCATACAACGATCACAAGTGGGGGATGACGATCGACCTGTCGGCGTGCATCGGTTGCGGAACATGCGTGGTCGCGTGCCAGGCGGAGAACAACATCCCCGTCGTGGGCAAGGATGAAGTGGCGATGGGGCGGGAGATGCACTGGATTCGCGTGGACCGCTATTTCCAGGGAGAACCCACCGCACCGAACGTGCGCGTCGTGCACCAGCCGGTGGCGTGTGTGCACTGTGAGAATGCGCCGTGCGAGCAGGTCTGCCCGGTGGCGGCGACGGTGCACGACACCGAGGGGCTGAACGTGATGGTCTACAACCGCTGCATCGGCACGCGGTACTGCTCCAACAACTGCCCCTACAAGGTCCGCCGCTTCAATTGGTTCTACAACCATCACGGCCCGCATCATCCGCGGTCGCAGGGCACGACGGAGCGCTCCACCAAGGGTGGCGTGAACATCTTCCCCGGCGAGCTGAAGAAGCAACCCGTGAGCGACCTGGAGAAGATGGTTTTCAACCCGGAAGTGACCGTCCGAACACGCGGCGTCATGGAGAAGTGCACCTACTGCACCCAGCGGATCACACGGGCAAAAATCAAGATGAAAAACCGCCACGGGTGGTCACGCATTCCAGATGGGCTGATCACGCCCGCCTGTGCGCAGGCCTGCCCGACCGGGGCCATTGTCTTCGGCGATCTGAACGACCCTGAGAGCCGCGTGGCCAAACTCCAGACGCACAGCCGCTCGTACGGTTTACTGGCGGAACTGAACACCAAGCCCCGCACGACGTACCTGGCGCGGCTGCGCAACCCTGTGCATGAGCCGGCCACCGGATACGGCGACGTCCAGGAGCACACCTGAGCGCAACGCGGACAGGTCGCATAGACTGAGGTTCCAGGTGAACGATGGCAGCAATCAGCGGCGAATTTGACAACACCCGCGAGATCCCCGGGCAGCGGCCTGTGCTGATCACCGGCGGGCACGACTACACCACCCTGACGGAAGTCGCCGTCGGGCCGTGGGAGGCGCCGCATCCGCCGCGCGCGTGGTACATCGCGTTCATCATCTCGGTGTCGCTCCTGGCCGTGCTCGGTGGCGCGATCGGCTACCTCGCCGTCAACGGCGTGGGTGTCTGGGGCGTGAACAACCCCACGAGTTGGGGTCTCGCAATTGTCAACTTCGTCTTCTGGGTCGGCATCGGCCACGCCGGCACCCTGATCTCGGCGATCCTGTTCCTGTTCCGCCAGAAGTGGCGCACCAGCATCAACCGGTTCGCCGAAGCCATGACGATCTTCGCGGTCATGTGTGCGGGTATCTTCCCCGGGATTCACGTCGGCCGGATGTGGCTGGCCTACTGGCTGGCACCCGTGCCCAACCAGATGGGCATGTGGCCGCAGTTTCGCAGCCCGCTGCTGTGGGACGTGTTCGCGGTGAGCACGTACGCGACGGTCTCGCTGCTGTTCTGGTACGTGGGCATGATTCCAGACCTGGCGACGCTGCGAGATCGAGCCAAGAGCCGGATGGGGCAGTTCTTCTACGGCCTGTTTGCCCTCGGCTGGACGGGCTCCTCACGGCACTGGCATCGCTTCGAGCGGGCCTACCTGCTGCTGGCCGCCCTGGCGACGCCGCTGGTCCTGAGCGTGCATTCGGTCGTGAGTTTCGACTTTGCGGTTTCGCAGCTTCCCGGCTGGCATACGACGATTTTCCCCCCGTACTTCGTGGCGGGGGCGATCTTCGGCGGCTTCGCGATGGTGGTGACGCTGGCCATCCCGGCGCGGGAACTGTTCGGCCTCAAGAACATCATCACCAAGCGGCACCTGGAGAACTGCTGCAAGATCATCCTCGTGACCGGCCTGATCGTGGGCTACGCGTACCTGATGGAGAAGTTCATCGCCTGGTATGGCGGCAACAAGTACGAGGAGTACATCTTCAAGACCCGCGCGCTGGGCGCGTACGCCTGGGCCTACTGGACGATGATCACGTGCAACGTGATCCTGCCACAGCTCTTCTGGTTCAAGTGGGCGCGGCAGAACCTGGTCGTGATGTTCTGCATCGTGATGGCCGTGAACATCGGGATGTGGTTCGAGCGCTTCGTGATCGTGGTGACGTCGCTCTCCGAGGACTTCCTGCCGGCGAACTGGCATTACTACTGGCCGACGCTGATCGACTGGCTGACACTGGCCGGCAGCTTCGGGCTGTTCTTCACCCTGTTCCTGCTCTTCTGCCGGTTTCTGCCGATGGTCGCGATGGCCGAAGTGAAGACGATCATGCCACACGCCGACCCGCACCCACACGCACCCGGCCATGTGCCGACGACGCGGTCGTTCGACTACAACCCGGATGAATACGACGGCCCGCAGGAGGATAAGCGGTGAGCACGCCCGCCCCCCAGGTCGGCCCCCCCACCGGACCGCGCCCCCTGCGCGCCTTGCTGGTCGAGTTCGAATCGCCTGGCGCCTTGCTGGGTGCGGCGGAAAAGGTGCGCGACGCCGGCTACCGGAAGTGGGACACCTTCTCGCCGTTCCCGGTGCATGGGATCGACGAGGCGATGGGCATCCGCATGACACGGCTGCCCTGGATCGTCTTTGCCCTGGGCGCGTTCGGCTGTCTGAATGGGCTGCTGTTGGCGTGGTACACGAACGCAACGAGTCCGGACCTCTTCGCGTGGCTCAATCTGCCGGCCTTTCTGCAGGGCTACAACTACCTCGTCAGCGGCAAACCCGAGTTCAGTCTTCCGGCGAATATCCCGGTCATCTTCGAGACGACGGTGCTGCTGGCGGCCTTCGGGGCGGTTTTCGGCATGTTCGCTCTGAACAACCTGCCGTGGCACCACAACCCGCTCTTTGGCTCGGCCCGCTTCCGCCGCGTGACGAACGACCGGTTTTTCCTGGCGATCGAAACGGCCGATCCGAAGTTTCACGAGCAGAAAACGGTACAACTGCTGCAAAGTCTCGGCGGCACCGCCCCGGAGCGCATCGAGGAGCTGCCCGGACCCACGAGCTTTCCCAAGGTGTTCCAGGTGGTGGGACTGTTCATTCTGACGCTGCTGCTGATTCCGCCGCTGGTGGTTGCGAAGGCGCGCGTCTCACGTTCGACCGAGCCGCGCATCCACATCATCCAGGACATGGACAATCAGGAGCGCTTCAAGAGCCAGCAGCTCAACACCTTCTTCGCTGACCAGCGGGCCAGCCGCGGCATCGTGACCGGTACGATCGCCCGGGGCGATCTGGACGGCGGCCGATACTTTCTGACCGGGCGCATCGGGGCCGATTTCGGAACCGGCTTCCCGGCAGAGGTCGCCGTGGATCTGGCATTCCTGGAGCGCGGGCAGCAACGTTTTATGATTTACTGTGCCCCCTGCCACGGAATCGACGGCCGAGGCGAGGGCATCGTCCACGCCCGGGCCCAGAAACTCGACACGAACTCGTGGGTGCAGCCCACCTCGATGCTCATGGAGACGGTGGTCGCGCGGCCCGATGGCCACCTGTACAACACGATCGCGAACGGCATACGTTCGATGCCCCCGTACGGCGACCAGATCCCACCAGCCGACCGCTGGGCGATCGTCGCCTACGTCCGCGCCTTGCAGCGGGCCGAAGCCGGTTCCCCGGATGATCTGACGCCCGAGCAGCGCGAAGCCCTGCGGATTCAGAGGTAGCCGATGGCGCACGCGAATTCTTCTGCGACCGTGATGGATGTGCGAACGCTGCCCGGCGGCGCGGGTGGCGTCCTGCGCGGTGCGGCCGTGGTTGGGCTGCTGGGCGTGGCGGTGGGTGTCGTGTTCGGCGTGCTCGATGGCTGGACGGTCTTCTTCCGCTCGTACCTGCTGAATTTCAGCTTCGTGCTGAGTCTGGCGCTCGGTGCGCTGTTCTTCGTCATGCTCCAGCACCTGACCCGCGCGGGCTGGAGCGTATCGGTGCGCCGCCTGGCCGAGTTGATCATGAACACGATGCCGGTGCTGGCGGTGCTGGCGATTCCGCTGGCGGTGCCGGTGCTGCTGCACATGGAGGGGGTGTACGAGTGGGCCAACGCCGAGCACGTCTCGAAGGACGCCCTGCTGCAGCACAAGGCGACCTACCTGAACGCACCGTTCTTCATCATCCGCATGATCGTGTACTTCGCGTCGTTCGTGCTGCTGGCGCGCTTCTTCTTCCGCACCTCGGTCGCTCAGGACCAGAGCGGCGACGTGGCCCTGACGCGGAAGATGGAGCGGGTCAGCGCCTGGGGGATGCTGGTCTACGCGATGACGGTGACGTTCTTCTCGTTCGACGCACTGATGTCGCTCAACCCGCACTGGTTCAGCACGATCTTCGGCGTGTATTACTTCTCGGGCTCCGTGGTGGCCTTCTTTGCCCTGTTGGCGGTGGTCGTGTACTGGGTGCAGCGGGCGGGCCTGCTGACCCGGTCGATCACGACCGAGCATTACCATGACATCGGCAAGCTGGCTTTCGGCTTCGTGGTGTTCTGGGCCTACATCGCCTTCTCTCAGTACCTGCTGATCTGGTACGCCAACATCCCCGAGGAGACCGTCTGGTACCGACCGCGGCAGGGTGACACGTGGTGGATCGGCGTCAGTCTCGTACTGCTGTTCGGCCACTTCGTGGCCCCGTTCCTGCTCTTCATGTCGCGCTACCCAAAGCGGCGGGTCGGCACATTGATGCTGTTTGGCCTGTGGCTGCTCGCGATGCATTGGCTCGATCTCTACTATCTCGTCATGCCGCGGCCGATGGGGGCCGAGTCCCCCACCAGCCCGCTGCACGTGTCCGACTTCGCCCTGCTGGTGGGGCTGGGCGGACTGTTCGTCTGTGCGATGGTTCGACCGATGGGCCGCGTCTCCCTCCTGCCGGAACGCGATCCACGATTGCATGAGGCCTTGTCGTTTACCAATGTCTGAACACGCTCACAATCCCAAAGGTCACGGGGCCGAGACCCCGGATCCGAGTGCCGGCACCACGCTGTGGGTGGGGCTGATCGGCACCGTGCTGCTGCTGGCGATCGTATTGTTCGCCCAGTATCTCTACCTCCACGCCCAGCGACTGGAGGACGAGGACAAGCTCTACGCCCGGCAGCCGCGTGAGATCCTCGATCTGCGGGCCCGCCAGAGCGAGACACTCTTCCAACCCCGCTGGCTCGACGAGGAGGCCGGCCGGGTGCGGATCCCCATCACGCAGGCCATGGCCGCCTACGCAAAAGAAGTGAAAGACGATCCCGGCCCCCGGCTCCCACCTAAGATCGAGACGTCGGTTGGGCCGGAGGGAGCAGGTGCCGCGCTCAAAGCGCCGGAGACGCAGCCATCCGATACCGAATGATCACCGTGCCGATGCTCGCGTGGGCGCTATGGGCCGCTGGGGCGGGTGCGCCGCTGCTTGCGCAAACGCCGCCGGCGGACGTCGCGCCAACCGAGCCGCCCACCGCCACAACGGAAGAACCGGGTGATCCGCGCTGGCTGGCGCCGGATCGGACCATGCCGCTACCCGAGGTCTTTGTCGGTGTCGGAGTCACGGAGCACACCGGTGCGCAATTGCCGCTGGACCTCCCTTTCCGAGATCACACCGGCAAACTTGTGAAGCTGGGTGATTACTTCGATGGGAAGCGCCCCGTCATACTGACACTGAACTATTATCGCTGCCCGCAGCTCTGCACACTGCAACTCAACAGCATGGTGGATACGCTCCGGGATTTGGACTGGCAGCCCGGGCAGCAGTACCGCATCCTGACGATCAGCTTTGACCCGCTCGAACCACCGGAACTCGCGGCCGCCAAGCGCCGCTCTTACCTGGACTACTTCAATCGGCCGGAAGCGGTGGAGGGCTGGCATTTTCTGGTCGGTCGCAAACAGAGCATTGACCCGGTGCTGGAGACGACCGGCTTCGGTGTGCGTTTTGACCCGTCGAGCGGTGAATGGGCGCATGCCGCCGCGCTGATCCTCTGCACACCGGATGGACGGATTTCCCGCTACCTCGTGAACGTGACGTATGAGCCGCGGACCGTGCGTCTTTCGCTGGTGGAGGCGTCGGAAGGCAAGGTCGGGTCGCCGCTCGACCACATCATGCTGTTCTGCTTCCACTTCGATGGCGAGGGGTATGCGTTGTCCGCTTTTCGCGTGGCGCAGGTGGGCGGCGGGATGACGGCCGTGTCCTTGGGGATTTTTCTGACCGTGCTCTGGTGGCGGGAACGCCGCCGCCGGGCCAAGGTGGTGATGGCGGACCTATGACCGACTGGCTGGGCAACATGCTGGCGACCACGCCGGCGCTACGGCAGATGCGCATCGCGCCGGAGGACATGGAGCGGACGCTCTGGATGCCTCCGCAGGCCTCGTCGGTCGCGCCGGTGGTCGACAACATCTTCTACTTCATCCTGGGCGTCTCGATCTTCTTCTTCGTGCTGATCGTGGCTGCCATGGTCTACTTCATCTGGCGCTACCGGATGCGCTCGCCGGGGGCCCCCGCCACGGGGCGGGCAACGCACAACACCGCGCTGGAACTGACCTGGTCGATCATTCCGCTGATCCTCGTGGTGATCATGTTCTACGCCGGCTTCAAGGGATTCGTCTCCATGATGACGCCCGCGGCCGACGGCATGGATATCCGCGTACGGGCCTACAAATGGGGCTGGGAATTCAACTACCCCGGTGGACACTCCGACAGTGACCTGCACATTCCGAAGGGTCAGCCGATCCGGCTGACGCTCGAATCCGCCGACGTCATTCACAGCTTCTGGGTTCCGGCCTTCCGCATCAAGCGGGATGCGGTGCCCGGCCGCTACAACCGCATTCATTTCGAGGCGACGGAGCCCGGCGATTACCTGGCCCTGTGCGCGGAATACTGCGGCACAAGTCACTCAACCATGCTGGCGATGGTACGGGTGTATGACTCCCACGACGCCTGGCTGGCTTGGCTGACGCGCGCCTCGGACCCGTTCGGGGACCAGCGCTACCAGACCTACGCCGACATCGGCCGTTTGCTGTACACGCGCCGCTGTGCCA
The DNA here is from genome assembly GCA_016716475.1 of Phycisphaerales bacterium. NCBI lineage: Bacteria > Pseudomonadati > Planctomycetota > Phycisphaerae > Phycisphaerales > Phycisphaerales bacterium. The sequence continues at coordinate 522,797 of JADJWG010000002.1, read as the reverse complement.
CCTGCCACTCGGTGGACGGCTCGGGTGGGACCGGGCCCACCTTCAAGGGGCTGTACGAGTCTCAGCGTCAATTCACGGACGGCACGACGGCCATCGCCGACGACAACTACATCCGCGAATCGATCCTGTACCCGCAGCGGAAAATCGTCCAGGGCTACGCGGGTGTCATGTCCGCGTTCCCGACGCTTTCCGACCGCGACATCACCGCCCTGATCGAGTTCATCAAGGAAGTCAGCGGCCGTACTGCGTTGCCGCTGCCCGGGCGTGATGGCGCGTCGGAGGAGGCGCCCCCCACGGAGTCGGAAGAGGCCCCCGCGGAGGCCGGACCGGATACGGCGGCGGCCTACCCGGCGTCGCCGGCCGACGGGGTGGCAACGCAGACGTACAACCGACAGGTGTTGCCATGAGTGCGATGGATCCCGGCATCGGCCGCGTGGACGGCGACAACTACCTGAACCGTACGAGCGGGATACTGTCCTGGCTGCTCACGATCGATCACAAGCGGATCGGCGTGATGTACCTGGTGGCGATCCTCGGCGCGTTCTTCCTGGGTGGGGTGTTCGCAATCCTGGTGCGGACGGAGTTGCTGTCGCCCGAGCGCGTGATCGTCGACGCGGACTACTACAACAAGCTTTTCACCCTGCACGGCGCGGTGATGACCTTCCTCGTGATCATCCCCGGCATTCCGGCGGCGCTCGGGAACTTCGTCCTGCCGATCATGCTGGGGGCCAAGGACCTGGCGTTTCCAAAGATCAACCTGGCCAGTTTCCACCTGTGGGTGCTGGGCGCAGTGCTGGCCGTCGTCTCGATCGTCATGGGCAGTGTGGATACGGGCTGGACGTTCTACGTGCCCTACGCGACTACGACGACGATCGGCGGTGGTGTGCTGCCGATCCTGATCGGCGTATTCGTCCTGGGATTCAGCTCGATCTTCACGGGGCTGAACTTCATCGTCACGATTCACAAGCTGCGGCCGCCGGGGATGACGTGGTTTCGGCTACCGCTGTTCCTCTGGGCGCTGTATGCGACGGCGGTGATCCAGATCCTGGCGACCCCCGTACTGGCGATCACCGTGCTGCTGCTGATGGTGGAGTACGGGTTGAACATCGGCATCTTCAACCCGGCGATGGGCGGGGACCCGGTGCTGTACCAGCACTTCTTCTGGTTCTACTCGCACCCGGCCGTGTACATCATGATCCTGCCGGCCATGGGCGTGGTAAGCGAGATCATCTCGATCTTCAGCCGGAAGCACATCTTCGGCTATACCTTCATCGCTTTCAGCAGCATCGCGATCGCGATCTTCGGCTTCTTCGTGTGGGGGCACCACATGTTCGTCAGCGGGCAGTCGACGATGCTGACCGCGATTTTCAGTCTGCTCACGTACAGTGTTTCGATTCCGTCCGCGGTGAAGGTCTTCAACTGGCTGGCGACGATGCACGGCGGCTCGATCTCTTTGCGGACGCCGATGTTGTACGCGCTGGCGTTCATCTTCATCTTCGGCATCGGCGGGCTGACGGGGCTGTTCCTCGGTGCACTGGCGACCGACGTGCACCTGCACGACTCCTACTTCGTGGTGGCGCACTTCCACTACGTGATGATGGGCAGCACGCTGCTGGCGATGATTGCCGGCATCCACCACTGGTGGCCGAAGATGACCGGGCGGATGTACAACGAGACGGCGGGCATCATCGCCTGGGCGCTGGTGTTCATCGGCACGAACCTGACGTTCTTCCCGCAGTTCTTCCTCGGCACGCACGGCATGCCGCGGCGGTACTACCACTACCAGCCGGAGTTCCAGTTCCTGCACATCCTTTCGTCGGTGGGCTCCTACCTGATGGCAGCGGGTTTCGTCCTGACAGCCATCTACCTGCTACACTCCCTGTTCGAAGGGCGGCGGGCACCGGCGAACCCGTGGGGTGGCGCGACGCTGGACTGGCAGTGCAGTTCGCCGCCACCGACCGAGAATTTCGCGTCGACACCAACGGTCGGTGACCCCTACGACTACGACGATATCCAGTACGACCCCCAGATCGACGGCTATGTAAAAACGGCCCGACTGCCGGGAAAGACTGCCCGCGGCGGTCATTGAGCAAGAACTGCGTGAGCGTGAGGAGCGACATGGCGAGCGTACCCCCGGCCTCCACGGCCACATCCGGGCAGCACGATGCGCATACGGCGCACCCGCCGTTCCTCGCGCACCATTTCGACACGCCGCAGCAGCAGTTCGATTCGGCTACGCTCGGCATGTGGTTGTTCGTCGCGACCGAAATCCTGATGTTCAGCGGGTTGTTCTGCGCGTACGCATACTTCCGGATGCAGCACCCGGAGATCTTCACCGAAGCGTATAAACGGCACTACCTGAGTGTATCTTGGGGGGCGGTGAACACGGTTGTGCTGCTGGTGAGCAGCTTCACGATGGCCACTGCCGTGTGGGCCGCTCAGACCGGCCGGCGACAGACGCTCATCGCCATGCTCACGCTGACGCTGCTGTGCGCGGCCGGGTTCCTCGGGGTGAAATACATCGAGTATTCGAAAAAGATCGAAAAGGGATTGCTCTGGGGCAAGCTCTTCAACCCCAAGACCTACAGCGGCAGTTATGGCCATGAACTCGACGCGGTGGCAGCGTATGCCGAACCCCCGGCTCCGGCCGCCGCCCCGGTCGAAGCAGAAGCCGCTCCGCCGGCCGACCCCGACGCCGTCAGCGCAACCTTTACCGCGCCGGCGGCAGCCCCCACGGGCGCCCTGCCGGCCGACGTCGAGAGCGTGCGGCTGACGGCCGAGGAGAAGGTGCGGAACATGCACATCTTCTTCGGCATCTACTACGTCATGACCGGGCTGCACGGCGTCCACGTGGTCGCCGGCATGATCGCGATCGGCTGGCTGCTGGTGGGCGCTTGTCTGGGGCGCTTCACGCCCGCGTACTTCACACCCGTGCCGATGGTCGGGTTGTACTGGCACGTGGTCGACCTGGTCTGGATCTACCTGTTTCCGCTGCTGTACCTGATTCACTAGCCGCCGGCGGCGTACCGAGGAGCCCCGTGATGAACCCTTCCCCCCCCACGACCGCCGGCCACGGCCACGGTGCCGGGCAGGTCATGCACCTGATCCCCCTGTGGGTGATGGCCGTGGTGCTGCTGGCCCTGCTCGTGCTGACGGTCATCACGGTCGCCTCGGTGTGGCTGATCGATCTCGGTGCCGCCGGCAACGTGTGGATGGCGATGATCATCGCCACGATCAAGTCCGCTCTGGTGGTGCTCTACTTCATGCACTTGCGCTACGAGAAGCCCTTCATCGCAGTGGTCCTGATCAGCGCACTGGCCTTCGTGGCACTCTTTGTCGGGTTCGCACTGATGGATGGCGGTCAGTACCGGGGCTACATCGCCGAGTACCGCCACGCGGGCGCCACCGAAGCCGAGATCGACGCCCGCTACGCGCGCGACCTGGCCGAATGACGAACTGTGAGCACGGCTTCCAACCCGACACCACACGGTTCCACACCGAACCCTTCAGGCGTGCATCCGCATTCGCCGCAGGTTCATGATCGTGACCGTTCAGCCCGCGTGCTGTTGTTCGCGCTGGTCGTGGCCATGCTGGCCGTGGGGCTCGGGGCGGCCCTCGCCTTCTACTTCATCATGCGGGCGCGGGCCGCAGTCTGGCCGCCGCCCGGGACGCCGCCCCTGCCGGCCGTCGGTCTGTGGATCAGCACCGCCCTCCTGCTCGCGACGAGCGCCGCACTGCACACGGCGGTGCGCGCCGCGCGCGCGGATCGACAACCGCGGCTGCGCATGCTACTGGTGACGACCGCCGTACTGGCCGTGGGCTTTCTCATCAGCCAGGGGTGGAACTGGCTGACGGCGCTGTCCGCTGACCTGGCACCGGGCCTGAACCTCTACGCGGCGACGTTCTACCTGCTGACAGCCCTGCATGCGGCACACATCGTCGGCGGCCTGGTGCCGCTCGGGATCGTGCTGGCGCGTGGTTTCCACGGCCGGTATCGTCCAACGATGCTGCAGGGGCTGCAATTCTGTGCGTGGTACTGGCACTTCCTCGACGTGGTGTGGCTGTTGATGCTGTTCGCGCTGTTTCTGCGCGTCGGCTGAGCGCGCCACGCCTCGCCATCTCCGCTGATGTCGCTATAATCACCGCAAGAGGAGTTGTTCTCGAAACCAAGCCCGTTTGTGCACCCACTTGCTCGATCCCTCCTCCGATGCTTGGGTGCGGCGCCTGTCATCCGCCCGACACAGGCCTCATCGGCCCGTCGCCGCGGCTTCCGGACATTGCGTTTGGGCGCCTAGGAATAAGGAGTTCTCCCACCCATGTCAGCCAAGCCGCGCATTATGATGATTTCGACTCACGGCTACGTATCCGCAGTGCCCGAACTGGGCAAGCCCGACACCGGCGGTCAAGTGGTCTACGTTCTGGAACTGAGCAAATGTCTGGCCCGGCTCGGCTATTCGGTGGATATCCTGACGCGCCGCTTCGAACAGCAGCCCAAGAGCGAGGCGCTGGATGATCGCTGCCGCGTTCTGCGCTTTCCCTGTGGCGGAAATGCGTTCATCGGCAAGGAGACGCTCTGTGACCACATTCCCGAATGGGTGGAGCACGTGCGCAGCATCGTCCACGCGAAGAAGCTGAAGTACACCTCAATCGTGACCCACTACTGGGATGCCGGGCTCGCCGGGCAGGCCCTGAGTGAGCAGCTCGGTGTTCCCCACATTCACGTGCCGCACTCGATCGGCGCGTGGAAGCGCGACAACATGGACGGCGATCCGGCGGAGAATGAGCGCAAGTACAATTTCAAGCGGCGCATCCGGGACGAGAAGGCCATCTACGATGCGTGCGACGGGCTTATTGCGACGACACCACAGCAGCGCGACATCCTGGTGCGCGGCGCCTACGACGTACCGCGCGACAAAATCTACGTTGTGCCACCCGGCTACGACGACACGCGGTTCTACCCCGTCTCGATCGCGAGTCGCGCAGCGCTGAAGCGCGAGCACGGGTACGAAGGCCGGATCGTCCTCGCGCTGGGGCGGATGGCGGCCAACAAGGGCTATGACCTGCTGATTCGGGCGATGGTGCCGGTGTGCCAGCGCGTGCCGGACGCCCGGCTACTGCTGGCAGCCGGATCGACCGACCCCACACCGCGCGAGCGGGAGCAGATCGGCGAGCTCAGAGCACTCGCGAGCGAGCTGGGTATCGCGGATCGAATTCACTTCCACGACTACATCGGCGACGATGAACTGGCGGACTACTACCGGCTCGCAGACGTGTTCGCGCTGAGCAGCCGGTACGAGCCGTTCGGCATGACGGCGGTCGAGGCCATGGCCTGCGGCACACCGGCGGTGATCACGACCGAGGGTGGGCTGTGGGAGCAGGTGATCTGGGGGCTCGAGGCCATCTACGCAAACCCCTTCGACCACGAGGCCTATGGTCACGCCCTGTGCCAGGTCCTGCTGCACGAGCGTATTGCACACCAGCTCGCCCGTTATGGCACGCACAAGGCCCGCGCGAGCTTCACCTGGATGGGCATCGCCCAGCAGGTTCTGGCCGTGCTGCAGGGTTTCCGCATGCGCACCGGCGAGAGCCGGGCACGCGTGGAGCATATCGGCAGTCTGGAGTTCACCACACCGACGGCCGCCGGCTCCGCCGCGACTTCCGCCGGTGTGCTCTTGCCCAGACTGCCGAACTGACCGATCCCAGGCCAAGCTCTGGACCTTCGGCCTGGGCGGCTTACCATTGCCGGTACCGCGAGACCGATCGAAGGGACCCGGAGCAGAGTGCTTTCTACCCGGGTCGATGAGGTGCCCCGCGGCAAGAGGAGCCCGATCCGCATGTCCATGCTTGATGACGCCTTCGACCGGGCTCGCGAAGTGCTGCGGATGAACGTCACACCGCGCGGTTTCTCCGCCTGTAGCATCGCGCACGATGAACAACCTGCCAGCAATTACCGCAGCGTCTGGGCCCGCGATTCCGCGATGACCATGATGTGGGCACTGCCCCTCCAGGACGCTGAACTGACGGCCTGTGGACGGCAGTCCCTCGAAACGATTCTCAACAGCCAGACCGAGGATGGCCACCTGCCGAACTACGTCGATGTCGGCTCCGGTCGACCCGAGTACGGTGGAATCGGCAACATCGCCGGCATCGACGGGGCCATGTGGATCGTCATTGCGGCGTGGAACTACGTCCGGGTCACTGGCGACCTCGAGTTTGCGCGGCGTCAGATTGTCGCGCTCGACAACACGATGAGGTGGTTGCGGGCGCATGATTCAAACAACTGCGGCCTGCTCGAGATTCCTGAAGCGTCGGATTGGACGGACCTGTTTCCGCGCTCGTACAACGTGCTGTACGACGAGGTGCTGTGGTACCGTGCGAACGTGGACTACGCCAACCTGCGCGCCGCACTCGGCCTGCCCATCGAGGCGTCGCTGAATCGCGCCGCCCGCGTCCGGCAGATCTTGAACGAGCAGTTCTGGCCGACGCCGGAGACCATCCGCGACAGCGTCGAGTCCTTCGCCCGCACGCAGTTCAACCTAGGCCGAGCGCAATATCTGATCGCCCAGATCACCCCATTCGGTTTCAGTTGGCGCTGCGATGTCTTCGCGAACGTGATCGCTTCGCTATACGGCGTGCTGGCGCCCGACCGGGCGGACCGCGTCCGGCAGTTCCTTCAACAGGTCGGCGTCGATCAACCCTATCCCGTGCGTGTACTCTACCCGTCGATCCGGCCGGGCGAGCCCGATTGGCGTGACTATTTCCTCGTGAACCTGCAGAATCTCCCCGATCACTACCACAACGGCGGAACGTGGCCGTTCGTCGGTGGGCTGTGGGTCCGGTTTCTGGACCGGCTCGGTCACCACGCGGCGGCGGAGGATGCACTCCACCGGCTGGCACAGTTATGTCGCACCGGACTCGACCGTGAATGGGAGTTCACCGAGTGGGCGCATGGCGTGACCGGGCGACCGATGGGCAAGGCGTACCAGGCGTGGTCCGCGGCATCCTACGTCGCCGCTTATCTGCGGTTCCACGGGGATGAATCCATTGAGGTTCCCGTCGATACGGCAGAAGAGCTGTTGCGTGCGCAGGAAGCCGGCCTGTCGGCCACCGTATTCGGTGGCAATGTGGATCTGGACCGTCCGCCCGACGATGCGTCACAAGCGCCTGCTGCACGGTGACGCATCCCCCTGCCGCCCGCCCCCCCCCCGTCAACGGATGCGCTATTTCGCTTCCTGCGCCTTGATCGCCGCATCCAGCGCTTCGAGATCGTACGTTCCTACGATCGTGGCGGACTTGATGACGACGGGTTCGACGGGCACGACCGGCCCCATCGGCAGACGATCGTCTTCCTTCGTGGGCGTATCGCGAATCTTGTCCACCACGTCCATGCCGTCGACCACCTTGCCGAAGACGGCATAGGCGGCGTTGCCGGTCTGCGGACGAGCCATGTCGAGAGCGGCATTATCAACCACGTTGATGAAAAACTGAGCCGTGGCGGAGTCCGGGGCGTTGGTTCGTGCCATCGCGATGCTGCCCCGCACGTTCTTGAGGCCGTTTTGCCACTCGTTCTTGATCGGCGCGCGCAGCTTGCCCTTTTCCCGTAAATCGGCGTCGTAGCCGCCGCCCTGGATCATGAAGGTCGGTATGACGCGGTGGAAGATCGTCCCCGCGTAGTGGCCGTCCTTCACATAGTGCAGGAAGTTGCTGACGGAATGCGGCGCGCGTTTGGCATCAAGCTCCAGCACAATGTCACCCAGGGTCGTCTCCAGCTTCACGCGGGCGGGCGGCATCTGGTCGATGCTGGGGGCGGGGTTCGTGGTCAACGGCTTCTCCTCGGGTTGCGGTTTCTGCTCCGGCTGCGGCTCATCGGCCACACTGGTTGCGATGGCGAGCGCGACCACGCCGGCCGCAAGGATCAGGGTCTGTCGCATCGTCTCTTCCTCCGGGGGACACGGGTTCCGCGGCAGCCACCCTGTTCACCGGTCCGGGTTAGGGACCACCGGGACGACCGGCTCCAAGGCGCACTGCTTCAACTCGGTTGTATCGAGGAAGAGTTTAGCCGCCCACCCGCCTGTGCGTCTATTGAAACACGCTTCCCGTTTGCAGGCATTCGGCCAACCGGCGATAGACCGCGTCGATCATGGCTCCGTCGGGTGCAGCGCCCAGCGCGCGCCGAATCCGGGCCGCTAGACAGCCCTCGGACAGGATGACCCGGAGCGGAGCACAGGCCGGCGCAACCCGCTCGGCGGCCGGGTACACGGCCTCAAACAAGTGTGTCCAAAGCGCGCCGACGGTCGGCGCACTGGCGTGATCCAGCCCAAAGAGCTCCGCATAGCCGGGCGTGCGCAGCGGTGTCGCGCCGGCATCTCGCAACGTCGCGAGGAACAACTCGGCGAGCGGTGCCACTTCCCAGTTCTGCAGCAGGTCGAGCGGCGCCCAGCGCTCGGCCACGAGGTCGCGCAGGACACGGACGATGAAATCCAGCACCGCGAGGTCCGCGGCTGGACACTCCTGGGTATCGAGGACTCGCAGCTCGATCGTCTGGCGGTCGAACCGGGCGATGGCGCCGCGCGCGTTGATCCATTCGTAACGCAGGACACCCTCGGGATCGTGGGGCGCGAGATCCTCGTAGAGCGGCGCCAGAATGCGCTCCATGTACTCCTGCCAGGTGAACGCCTGCTCGGGGATAACCTGGCCACTGACACGCGGAACACGGCGCGCATTGTGCCGGTACACTTCCAGCCGCGTGTCGAGGAAGCCGGTCAGGCGGCCTTCGCAGATGGGTGAACTGGCCGTCAGTGCCGCCAGAATTGGCAGCAGCACGCGAACAGCGGCATGCAACCGGCCGAACTCCGCATCATCGGCGAAGGGCAGGTTCAGATGGGCGCTCTGCAGATTCGCCCAACCATGTCCGCGACAGTCGAAGATGCGGTCGAATGTTGCGTACACCTCGTTGTAGGCGTGCGGCCACAGGCGCGTTTCGCGCTGCGGGTCCATGGTCGGGTGCATCGCGGTCGGCAAGAGGCAGGCCCCGTGCGGTGCGAGCCGCTCGTTGATGTAGCGCACCTCTTCCTGGAACGCTTCCACGAGGCCGGCGAGTGCCGGCACCGGTCCGGCGGTTTTCAGTTCGATCACGTGCGCCACGAGTTCGTTCGACCAGTCCAGCGCGCCACGCTCCGCATCCGAAGCGCCCGGCCCCGCTTCTTCGGCGAGCAGTCGATCCGCCCCCGGCCAGACCGCCAACCGCGCGCGGTCCACGAGCATGTACTCCAGCTCGACGCCGTAGCACTGGAACAGGTGGTACGGGGCACTCACGCCGGGCTCCGGGACGCACCGTTGCTTCGGCTTTGAAGCCGCTTCACAAAGACCCGGATCAACCGGTCGTAGAGTTCATCGCCGAGGATGCGGTCCTCGTTGCCGCCGTCGATCGTGGGGTTGTCATTCACCTCGATAATGTAGGCCCGGCTGCCAATGTGCTTCACGTCGACGCCATAGAGCCCGTCGCCGATCAGGCGTGCCGCACGCACGGCCGTGTTGAGCACAACCGGCGGCACGCTGTCGAGCGGTACGGCCTCGACCGGACCATAGTGCACGCTGTCGGCTTCGTTCTTGGCGATTTGCCAATGGGACTTGGCCATGAAGTACTTGCAGGCATAGAGCGGTTCGCGGTCCAGCACACCGATGCGCCAGTCGAACTCCGTCGGCATGAACTCCTGCGCGATGACGAGGTCGGAGGAATCGAGCAGACGCTCCAGGGCTGCTGCCAACTCGATCTCGTCGGCAACCTTCACAACGCCCTGGGAGAAGGAGCTGTCTGGCTGCTTGAGAATACAGGGCAGACCGACGGCCGCACGCACTTCTTCGCCGTTGTCGCGATGCACGATCAAAGTCTTGGGAGTGGCGATCTTGTGGCGCCCCAGGAGTTCCGCCAGATAGACCTTGTTCGTACATTGGGCGATCGAATCCGGATCGTCGATCACCACCAGCCCCTCCGCGACGGCGCGGCGCGCGAAGCGGTAAGTGTGATGGTTGACCGCCGTAGTCTCGCGGATGAGCAGGGCATCGAACTCCGCCAGCCGGCCGTAGTCGTCGCGCTCGATGAACTCCACGGTGAGGTCGTGGCGCCGCGCCGCGGCCTCGATCTTCCGCAGCGCGACCTTGTCCGACGGGGCGAAGCGCTCGGTACGGTTGACCAGGATGGCAAGGTCGTAGCGCGAGCGGTCCTGCTGGCGCGTGGGCATGCGGTTACGCTGGAAGAACGCGCGGGCGGCCTCTTCGACGAACTGGTAATGCGCCGGGGGTATGTCGCTCGCCGCGAGGGGGTGCACACTACTCACGCGCCATTCACCGTCGCGGCGCTCCAGCTCGATCCGCATCAGCGGGGCCGGGAACAACCGGAATAGCCGCTGGCTGAGTTCATCGTAGCGATGCGCGAGGTTTCGCCCAAAGTAGATGCTGAGCACGAAGACATCGGACTTGAGCGGCTTGAGCAGGCGCTGGATCTCGTGGCTGACGTCGTCCGCCATGATCCGGGTAATCGAGAGGGCCTTCATGTCCTGGATGGTGACGATACCGGGCAGCACCTTGTGGCGCCGCGCCATGGCCAGCAGCGATACGTAGTAACCCGCACTCTGGTAGCGATACGACTTGCAGAGGTTGAACACCTTCACGCCGCGGAGCTGGCTGTATTGCGGGTCGGTGAGATAGGCGCGCGCGGAGACCACCGCGACATCGGGGAGTTTCAGATGCCAGGTTTTCGGGTTGTCCACCACGACGAGCGTGGTCACGGCCTTTCCTCGGCGGGGCCGGAAGCCGACAGTGGCGGCTCCAGAATCAGCAGATTCGCATCGTAGGTTACCACACCCAGCAGGATGGCGCCGAGTACCAGGTCCACGTGCATCTGGTAGAAGTGGCTCGCGGAGAGCGGATTCGGGTGCAAGGGGTCGGCCAGCATCAACTCGTGCGTCACCTCGTCGTGCCCGCACAATACCACGAAGTGCCCGGCCGGTAGTCCCGCCACGTCGTCCGGCTTGTTCGTCGCCGGGACCTCGCGCGGCTCCTGGTACAGGTAGGTCGCGCTGAGACCCGTCAGAATCGGCCGGCCGAGCCGGAGCAGTCGCAGTACCAGCCCTCGCGTCAGCGGTTCGAAGGAAACCAGGCCCCCGAGCCGGAGAAACTCGAGGTAACCGTCGGTCGTCGTGGTCAGCCGCTCGCTGGACTTCACCCGAGCTTGTGCCCGGAGCTTCGCAGGCAGATCCTGCGGCGTCGGTGTGAACCATGAAGGATCAAAGACCTGCAGGTTATAAGTGTAGATCGTGGCTCGGTAGCCGCGCTGCAGTGCATGGCAGGCCAATAGCACCGCGAGCGTGCCGCCATCGCGCAGACTCAGTACGCCCGCGATGACGTCATGCAGATCCATTCGATCGTCGTAAAACTGGTAGACCGCATGCAAGCATGTCGGCCCGCAGGTGGTATCGTCCGGTTGGGGTTGGATATCCAGATTGAGGACGCGCATCACGGGAGGGACACCTGCCCTTCACCGCTTGCCACAGGCGCCGCCAACCGGCGGCCGAACTCCAGCCGCCCCCCCCCATCGTCCACCGCTCGGCCTCGTACGCCGAACTCGCAGAACGACGGACGCCACGCTCCGGCCAAGTACTCGGCTACCCGCGGACAGCAGCGCCCGTGACCGTTTACGGTAAGCACGTAGGGCTCACAATGAGTATGTCGGGAACCGGGAGCGCAGGACCTACTTCGGGTGGACCCGCTCGCCGGTCTCGTTGTCCGTCACGATAATAGCGTCGACCGGGCAGATTTGCGCCGCCGCGAGCAATTCCTCGGGCGTGTGTGAATCCACGTTGGTCACGATAGCGATGTTATCCCCGTCCATTTCGATCGCGTTCGGGGCTTCGCCACAGCAGGCGCCGTCACCGATGCACAAGTCCCGATCGATCTCAATCTTGTACTTCGACATCCGCACAACTCCTTGCGCACTGACCGAACCCTGGAACGGGGGTCAGACGCCGCCACTACTGGCCGGGCCCGTAAAAAAGGGCCGGCCGCTCCGTCAGGTCCGCGGTGCGCTCCTTTGCGCCACCCTGCGCATACCTGCAACAATCCTTGATATCCGACCCGCAGGAATTGTCAACCGTGATGTCCTTTGCTTGGGCGGTGCCCCCTCGTTGCAACCTCGCCACCATCCTCGATCAGCCGCTTTCGCACTGTTCCCAGATCCCCTTCCCATGACCCTTCAGCTCATCAGGCGACGGAGCAGTCGATTGCGAACCATGTGCCAGATTCCCAGGGCTGGCGGCCCAGGCATGAATTCGAGCAGCAGAATCGTCACATCATCGTGTGACAGGGCCGGATTCCCGCTGAATTGTACAATCGCTGTCCGCAGCCGGTCGATCAGCAGGTCTGCATCTGCCCCATCGGAAGATTCGAGGAAACGCTGCAAGCGCGCCACCCCGAAAAGGGTGCCGTCCGACCCGGGCGCCTCCAGTACTCCGTCCGTGATCGCGAGCAGGCGATCGCCTGGGATGACGCGCAGCATCCGCCGCGTAAACCGTGTACTGGGGTCCACCCCGAGCGGCAGGTCGTGGAGTCCGTGTCGCGGCAATCCGGCCGTAGCGGGCCGGAGCGGTTCCCAACGGCGGGTCCGGACGCGGTAAAGCCAGGCCGGCGGGTGACCGGCATAGCTCACCGACAGCAACCGCGTCGGGGGTAGGTAACTCAGCGCCAATGCCGTTGTAATCTCATCCGGGTGCTCGGCTTCGAGCGCCCGATTGAGATCGCGCAGCACACGCCGCTGATCGACACTGTTCATGTACCGCCGCAGCAGGCGATGCAGTACATCGCCTGCCCGTGCGACGCGCGCACCGTGCCCGACGACATCCGCGAGGCAGATGCGGGAAAGCAACCCGGAGTTGCAGAGTGAGATGTAGTGCAGGTCGCCTCCCCGGCCGCCATCGCTCGGCTGTGAAAAAATCCGCCCCCGGATACCCGGCAGATCAAAGCGTTGGTCCACCGAGCGGTTGCCACCCCAGATTTCCGCGCACGCGAATGGTACGGCGACATGTGCGTCCCCACCCTCGGGTTGTGGCACGGCACCCGCCGCGACCGGACCCATCGCGTAACCTCCATCGATTGACAGTATACGGCAACTACCGCCACGTACCCACCGGCCGGCGGTTCCGCGGCCCCGGTCAGGGCATCATTGGGCTTTAGCCGAATGACCGACATTACCCCGACCCCCCCGCGCGACACTACAATGTATATTGCAGGAATGTTCCGCCGGGCAGCAGCCGGAATCGCCCGAGATCGTCCCGATTCCGCCCCCTGACCCTTCTGGCATCGAACGCGTGTGGTCTGCGCGCAGGAGACCTATCGAATGAGCACCGAAGTGGCGCCCACTCTACCGCCGACTCCCGCACAACGCCGCCCCGGCGGAGATCCCACGACCATGTCGGGGCTACCCATCCGCCGCGTCTACGGTCCGGACGACCAGGCAGGCAGGGACCGCGAGCAGGATATCGGCACCCCGGGGGCGTTCCCGTTCACGCGTGGCCTGCACCCGACCATGTACCGCCAGCGGCCGTGGACGATGCGCCAGTTCGCCGGTTTTGGAACAGCGGCCCAGACCAACCAGCGGTTCAAATATCTGCTCGAACATGGCCAAACCGGACTTTCCACCGCCTTTGATCTGCCGACGCTGATGGGACGTGACTCGGATGATCCGCTGTCGCTGGGTGAAGTCGGCAAGTGCGGCGTGGCGGTCAGTTCGCTCGACGACATGCGCGTGCTGTTCGACGGGATCAACCTCGCCCAGGTCAGTACCAGCATGACGATCAACGCGCCGGCGGCGATTCTGCTGGCGTTCTACATTTGCGTGGCCGAGGAACAGGGCGTCCCGCTTGCGGATTTGCGCGGCACGCTGCAGAACGACATTCTCAAGGAGTTCCACGCTCAGAACGAGTTCGTCTTTCCGCCGACGCCGAGCGTGAAACTCGTGATTGACACGATCGAATACTGCACCCGGCACATGCCGCAGTGGAACACGGTCAGCGTCAGCGGCTATCACATTCGCGAGGCGGGCGCAACCGCACCGCAGGAGCTGGCCTTCACACTGGCAGACGGCATGTGTTACGTCGAGGAGTCGCTGCGGCGCGGCCTGGCCCCCGACGACTTCCTGCCCCGTATCAGCTTCTTCTGGGACATCCACAACGAGTTCTTCGAGGAAGTTGCCAAGCTCCGGGCCGCCCGGCGTATGTGGGCTCGCATTGCGCGCGACCGCTTCCACGCCGAACAGGAGCGCAGTTGGTGGCTGCGCTGCCACTGCCAGACCGCGGGTGTCTCCCTCACGGAGCAGCAGCCGCTCGTCAACATCGTGCGCGTCGCGTATCAGGCGCTCGCCGCGGTTCTCGGCGGTACGCAGTCGCTGCACACGAACAGCATGGATGAGACCCTGGCACTACCCACCGAGCAGGCGGTGAAAGTGGCGTTGCGTACGCAACAGGTCATCGCGGAAGAAACCGGGGTGACGCGGACCGTGGACCCGCTCGGGGGGAGCTGGTTCGTGGAGGCGCTCACCGATGAGATGGAACGACAGGCACAGAGCATCATCGACGAAACCTACCGCACCTTCGGGGGCGTTCTGCAGGCCACCGAGGCGGGCTATTTCCGCCGCCTGATCGCAGAGTCTTCGCACCGGTTCGGACAGGAGTTCGACCGGGGTGAGCGCGTGATGATCGGCGTGAACAAGTATGTGGATGGCGATTACGAACGCATTCCGCTACTGAAGATCGACGCTGAGGTGGAGCGCGAACAAGTTGCCCGGGTACGGGCACTGAAGGGTAGCCGCGACGCGCGGCGGCACGCGGCCGCGCTGGAGGGACTGCGGCGTTCCGCCCTGAACGACGAGAACGTCATGCCAGCACTGATCGACGCGGCGCGTGCTCACGCGACCGTGGGTGAGATGATGGATACCCTGGTGGGCGTGTACGGGCGGTACGACGGCGGACCGGAGCTGTAGCACGGCGCATGCAGCGTGACCACCGCGGTCGCGCACCCATTTTCGCCAGCCCTACGTCACCGCACCGTGCCACGGCCCGTGGTCCCCATACACCGCGATCCCCCTGCTAACCACCCACTCTTCTGACTGCATCGAGCACCGTACCATCCACCCACTTCACCACGGCCACGACCTGCTCCGTCAGCGGTGGCTTCGCGGGCGCGCCGCCACACAGCCGGTCGACTTCGGCCTTGATCTCCGCCAGCGGGCGGATCGGGAGGCCGCTGTTGCGCGTCGCGTCGAGCAGGTCGGTCCGGCGCGGGTTGATCGCGATGCCGCGCTCCGTCACCACGACATCGATCATCTCGCCGGGACCGCACAACGTGGTGACACGGTCCACGATCACGGGGATACGGTCGCGCACAGCCGGGATCGGCAGGATCACGCAGGGACTCGCCAGACAGTTCTGCCAGCCACCGATGCCATGTAGCAGACGGCCGTCCGAGTGTGTCACCACGTTCGCGTTGAAATCAAGATCAACTTCGGTCGCGCCGAGCACAACGATGTCGACAAAGGTGGCGAAACAGCCCTTGCCGTGCCAGTTGTAACTGGTGAAGGGACTTGTCATGACGTGGCGCGGATTCGCGCCCATCGACCGCACACCCGCGAGATCGAAGGTTTGTCCATCGAGGATGTAGTCGGTCAGGCCCTCTGCAAGCATCTCCACGAGGTACTGCGTGCTGCCGCCGCGGATGAAGCGGGCCCGCACGCCCTCCCGGCGCATGAACTCGCGCAGGTAGAGCGCGAACGACAACGCCGTGCCGCCCGCGCCCGCCTGGAACGAGAAACCGTCGCGCAGGAGGCCGGCCGCACGGACGAATATTGCGGCCAGTTCCGCAATCAGCTGCCGGTCGGGGCTGCGGGTGAGCTGGGTCGTGCCGGAGACGATCTTGGCTGGATCGCCGACGGATTCGAGCACGACAACCTGGTCAACGTGGTTGCCCTGGATCTGCCACGGCACACACGGGAACGGCACGAGGTTGTCGGTCGCCACGATCACATGGTCCGCGTAGAGCGAATCGACGAGACCGAACCCGAGCCCCCCGCAGGCCGAAGGCCCCTGTACGCCATTCGCATTGCCGAAGGCGTCGGCCGTGGGTGCTGCCAGTACGGCGATGTCGATGTGCACTTCGCCGTCCTGCACCGCCTGCCAGCGTCCACCGTGGGAGCGGAGTACGCCGAGACCCCGCATCCGCCCAGTGCTGCAGAAATCGCCGAGGGGGCCGTTCATGCTGCCTTCGACATAGCGGATGACCCCTGACTCGAGCAGTTCGATCAGGGGGGCATGGCATGGGAAACAAGCCGACGGAAACCAGCGCAGATCCCGCACCCCCAATTCAGCCGCCGCACGGAACAACGGCACGGCCACGCGATCTCCATTTCGAAAGTGGTGGTGGGTCGAAATGGTCATACCGTCGCGCAGTCCGGCCGTTTGCAGCGCAACCTTCAGGGCTGCCACGGCACGTATCTCCGCTTCCGCACCCGGCAGCCGGCGCGCTTCGGCAGTCACCTTGCGGCCATCGGGAGGGTAGTTGTTGCAGGTGCGCACCGCAGGCGCAGCAGTGCGACCCGTGGGGGTGTGCTTGCCCACGCCGCAAAACGGGACTTGCTCCCGCCCATTCACCGTCGTAGGCACCAACCGCCCGGCCGCGTTTTCGACCAGTTCCACCTTCACGGGTGACCTCACTCTCACACCTTGGTCAACTTCAGGATGCGATTCCACTGCGCGATCGTCACGGGCATCACGGAAAGGCGGCCGATTCGGACGAGGGCGAAATCATCGAACGCCGGGTCGGCTTTGATCTCGGCTAGCGGTACTGCCCGCGGCAACCAGCGCATGAATGCGAGCTCTACCACCACGAGCTTCCCCCCCTGATTCGTCGGGTCGGGCACGGGTGGACCGGCGACGCGTGCTTCCGCAACAACGGCCTTCTCCTTGCCCGTGTGATACACGAGCACCCCATCTCCCACCGACATGGCCCGCAGGTGCTGCTGGGCGAGCGCGTTGCTCACACCGTCCCAGGTCGCGCGTCCGTCACGCTCCAGATCACCGGCCGCGTACTCCTCCGGATCCGATTTCACGAGCCAGCGTTTCACCGCGCCTCCTCCAGTCGGCGAACGAAATTGGCTGCATCTCGCTCCACCCAGCCGCGCTGCGGGTAGAACCCGCGGCGGTAAGCTGCGCGTGCCCGCAGATTCAAGAGACTCAGTCGTACGCAGCCGTGGTCGCGGGCGGCACGCTCGACGACCTCCAGCAGCGCTGTACCAGCACCACGCCCGCGCCAATCCGCGCGCACGAAGAGTTCACTCACATAACCCTCCGGCCCGGCGAGCCCCAGGACCGGAATCCAATGAGCGGCCGCGTAGCCAACGATGCTGCTCTGTGCCTCTGCGACCCAAACTGCACTGAACTCGTTGCCGAGCAGCGCCTCCATGTGGCGCGCCACTTGTGCCTGGCGCTGCTCCTGTGACAGCGCCGTGAGTTGATCGAAGCCGAGCGCTGCGAGCACCTCGGCTAGCGCACCGCAGTCTGCCGCCGTGGCTCGGCGAATTCGGATGGCGGTGTCACTCACGGAGCCGCCTCCGCAGCGCGCACGACCGCGAAGGCCTGGGCCACAACGGGCGCGTCAATCATCTTGCTGCCGAGTGTGACGACACCGACATCACGCAACTGCGCCTCTTCAAAGGCCGCAATGATACGCCGGGCCTTCTCCAGTTCAGCAGGTGCCGGAGTAAAGGTCTCGTGAATCACGCGAATCTGACGGGGGTGGATGCAGCCCTTGCCGACGAAACCAAGCCCACGCGCTTCGCGCACACTCGCCCGCAGTCCGTCCTCGTTGTCCACGTCGGAGTACACCGTGTCGATGGGTTGCACACCTGCGCTCCGGGCTGCGAGCACGATCTGGCTCCGCGCCAGAAAGCTCTCCCGGCCTTCCTCGGTCCGCGTGATGCCGAGGTCGGCGGTAAAGTCCTCCAGGCCGATGGTCAACGCCACGACCTCGGGGGCCGCCGTCGCAATATCCTCCGCGCGAAGCACGCCACGCGCACTCTCAATGATCGGCATCAGGAACACTGGACGCGCTAACTTGTGCTCGGACGCGAGCGCCCTCACTCGTTCAGCCACACAGCGCACATCCTCGGACGACTCCACCTTGGGGATCAGGATGAGATCGACACCGTGTGGTACGACATAGTCGAGATCTGCGAGCCCGCGATCCCCCTGGTTGATGCGCACCATCCGCTCCGCCGGGCCGAAATCAAGCACCCGCAGCGCGTTGCGCACCAACAGTCGGGCTTCCTCTTTCACCGCCGGCGCCACGCTGTCCTCAAGGTCCAGAATCAGCCCATCCGGCCGATGAAGCCCGGCATTCAACATGAACTTCGGCTCGTTGCCCGGCAGGTAGAGCCGACTGCGCCGCAGCCGCACTCGTTCCGGGACTGGCCGGACGCTTGGCTCGATGGCAGGTGGCGCGCCGTCATCCGCGCAGAGCGGACGCCCGGCTGCTGCGCGTGCCTTGCGAACCGCCGCCTCCAGGCGTGCCATCAGCACCCATGGCAGCGCACCCGCGTCCTCGAGCTCGATGCGCGCGTGCGGCACACCGAGCGCTGCCATGGTCTCACGGACTTGCACGCGGAGGGAGTCACCGTAAAGCACGGCTACGCGTGAGCGCAACTCCAGTTCGATTCCGCCTGAGCCGCGCAACTCCAAGCCCACCCAGCAGTCGGAGCGCACCTCCGCACCACGCCGCCCCGCTTCGAACAAACTTCCAGCCGCCGCTGTCGCCTCTGCGCTTCCCATCAATGGTTGCCTCCCGCGGAGCTCGCCTCCAAATCCAGTTCCAGATAGCGCACGTCCGGCAAAGGGTTCGGGTAGTAAGCTGGAATCTCGCTGAAACCGAGCCGATCGTACAACGCATTTGCCGCTGCAAGCGGTGCGGTTCGAAGCGTATCGAGTCGCATACGTTTGTACCCGGCTGCCCGCCCCTCCCCAATCAACGCCTCCGCCAGTGCTCGCCCCACCCCGCGGCCACGGGCGGCGGGACGCACATACAACCGTTTCATTTCGCAGGTGTGCCTGTCCAGCGGCCGCAGCGCGCCACAACCGACGATTATGCGCCCCATGCGTGCCAAAAAGAAGCTGACCACGCGGAGGTGCATAGGCACCCGGTAGCTCTGCCAATTCAGCTTCGAACCCCTGGAAGCAGAGACTGACTCCCAGCCACTCTGCGTACTCCCGGAACAGGTCGCGGACCACGGGTAGCCACTCGGGCGTGTGCGCGGTGATAAGCTCCACGCAGGCATCTTACTCGCGTGGTGCGCCCGGCGTGAAGAGCCAGAGGAGTGGCGGCGTTCGCTGCCGTTCCGCGCAGAAACTGCCGCAGAGGGGGTATTGCGTGGTTGAAAGAACGGTATTCAGACGGTCAGAGTTCCGGTTGGTTAGGGTCGTGAACCACTGCACTCGGGCGCGGGTCATTTAACACAAAGCGGTAAAGTTCCCGCCGCAGGTCATTCTCGTGCGCGCTTCAACCGCAACCAGTGCCGCGCAGATGCCGATAGGACTGATCGTCCGGGGCCGAGACATGCCCCGCACACCGTCTGGCGACGGCCCGTTTCTCGGACGCGATAGCGGAGGACTACCAGGTGCGCACCGTCTTTCTCACCGGCGCTGAGGGCTTCACCGGCAGCCATGTCCTGACGCTTCTGCGCGAACGTGGCTACGAGGTTGTCGCCGGTGTCCGGAATCGAGCCCGTAAATTGGCGTATGAACGACAGGGTTTACGCGCACTCGTTTGTGATGTCACGGACGCCATCAATGTGGCGCGGGCAATCGCCAGCATAGCCCCGGATGCCGTTCTGCACCTGGCCGGACCCACCTCCACAGCCGAAACCTCTGAAGAGCCCCTCGCCGCCTACCAAGCCATCGTCACGGGGTGGGCGAATGTGCTTGATGCGGTCCGCCGCACGGTCCCCCGGGCAAAGGTGTTGCTGGCGAGCGCAGGCGATATCTACGGCACGGCCGGCGACGATGGGAAGGCACTCCCCGAAACCACCCCCGCCGCTCCAGTCACTACCTTTGGCTCGCTCAAGCGCGCCGCAGAGTCTATCGCGCACACGTTCTACCGAGATTACCACCTTAACGTGACAATCGCCCGTCCCTTTGTGGCAATAGGTGCTCATCAGCCCGACCGACAATACTTCGGGGCGGCTGCCCGCCGCCTTGCCCAGTGGGACGCTGGCAGTCACGGTCCACAGCTCTGGCTCCCGGACCTTTCTTGTACGCGGGATCTGCTGCATGTGAACGATGTCGCGACGGCTTATGTCCGCCTGCTTGAGGATGGTCGGCCGGCCGAGACGTACAACATCGCCAGCGGACAAGGGTGGCGGTGTGGCGACATAGTCACCAGACTGGCGGCCGCCTTTGGCGTGCGCATTGAGCCCACGGAATTGCCGCAGGACCCAGCCCATCCCAGGGTGAATGCGCTGATAGGTGATTCGGACAAGCTGCGACGTGAGCTGGGGTGGTCGCCACAGTTCACCGTTGAAACAGCATTGACCGAGTTGGCCAACTCGCTACGGGTGCAGCCGGTCGTGACCGCCGCTGAATCCGTGCATTAGCCCTGCGCGTAGCTGGTAAACCCGGAGACCGGCGAAAACCAAGCGGTCGGGGTCAGGGGGGCGTCTCAGTACCGGGGGGGCGGGCGGATCGGGCCTGGCGTCCATAGCGCAACACTTCTGTGTCACATGGTTTCCGGCCCACGGGTCTTGGCAAGCGCAGAAGGGGTCGCTATAGTACGGGGCTCCGCGTTGCTTTGGGGCAGCGCCGGGATCCCTGCGCATAGACCCGCGGGGCAGCAGCCGTCGAACGAGCCCTCTCCGGCGGAGAAGATCATGGCAGTGAAGCTGCGTTTGAAGCGGTTGGGACGCGTCCACCGCTCGATCTACCGTATCAGTGCGATGGAATCGCGGAATCCACGGGACGGGCGCGTGCTCGAGGATTTGGGCACCTACGATCCCGCTAACAAGGATCAGTCCGCGCAACTCTCGGTCAACGCCGAACGGGTGCGCTATTGGCTCAGTGTCGGAGCGCGGCCGACCGAGACGGTAGCCAGTCTGCTCAAGAAGCAGGGCATTCCGGCCCAGTGACCATGAAGATCGTTCTTGTGGCTTGGTTACGACGATGCGCATCGACGTCATCACGCTGTTTCCCGAGACACTGCAGCCGTATTTTACGGCCAGTATCCTCGGCCGTGCGCAGGCAACCGGCTGCGTAGAAATCCACACCCACCAACTCCGCGATTTCTCGAACGATCCGCACCAGAAAGTCGACGACCGGCCGTTCGGCGGCGGGCCCGGCATGATTCTCGCCTGCCAACCGCTGATGGATGCGGTCGCTGCCGTCGAGGCCCTCGACCCCCGTAGTCCCCTGCGGATCATAATGAGCCCACAGGGGCGCGTCTTTGACCAGTCCTGTGCAGCGGATTGGGCCGGCACGGAACGCCTCCTGTTCATTTGCGGACATTATGAAGGCGTGGACGAGCGGGTCATCGAACTACTCCAGCCGATTGAGGTCAGCTTGGGGGACTTCGTGCTCACCGGTGGTGAGCCGGCCGCCCTGGCAATGATTGACGCGGTGGTGCGACTCCTGCCCGGTGCCTTGGGGAACGAGGTTGCGACCACCGACGAATCGTTCCAGAACCGCCTGCTTGAATACCCCCAGTACACCCGGCCGCGAGAGTTCCGCGGCCTCTCCGTGCCCGACGTGCTGCTATCCGGCCATCACGGTCAGATTGAAGCATGGCGTCGTGCCCAGGCAGAGCAGCGCACACGCCGCCGGCGTCCCGACCTGCTTGGTGATTCCGGCGGCGATCTTGTCAGTGCCCAGTTCGCGGAAGCCCTTACCCCTTTGCTCGCCAACGGACCCGGTCCGCAGTGGCAGCGGGAGTACGGTACCCGCTGGTAAGCCCTAGAAAGCGAGGCGTTCCATGCAACACCCTCTCCTCGACGTCGTTGAGAACAAGTATCGCCGCGGTACCGAATTGGATTTCGAAATCGGCGATACCGTCGTCGTAACCATCCGAATCATTGAGGGCACCAAGGAGCGCCTGCAGGACTTTGAGGGCACGGTAATCGCACGCCGCGGCCAGGGGTTGAGCGAAATGTTTACTGTGCGGCGTATCGTGGCGAACGAAGGTGTCGAGCGCACTTTCCCGATCCACTCGCCCCGCATTGCAGCCATTCGCACCCTCCGCAGCGGAAAGGTGCGGCGCTGCAAGCTGTACTTCCTGCGTGATCGCGTCGGCAAGGCCCGTCGGTTGCGCGAGCGCCGCGTATCGGCAGCGGCCCGGGCGGCGGCGGCGGCAGCGCGGGCGGAGAAGGCCCGTGCCCTGCGTGAGGCACAGGATGCGGTGGATGCCGCCAAGAGCGGGCAACGGGAAACAGCCGACTCGGCCCTGGCAGGATCACCGTCCTAGGCATACTTTCACGCCACGGGGCGTGTGATGGCACGGCAAGTTGCACAGGCCGACCGGGACGAACTGGGCCGCCGGGGGGAACATCTGGCCGAATTGCACCTCCGCCGCGCCGGCCTGCGGGTTGTGGCGCGGCGATTTCGTACGCCGACGGGGGAAATCGACCTCATCATGCGGGACGGCACCACGGTCGTCTTCGTTGAGGTGAAAACCCGGCGCAGTCGTCGTCTCTCCAACCCGGAAGAAGCCGTCCGCGGGGCCAAACAAGTGCGGATGGCCCGCACCGCCGCCTGGTTCCTCCGGCACAAACGGTGGGAGAATCGGCCCTGCCGGTTCGACGTCGTGGCCGTTGTCCTGGCCGAGGGGGGCGAACCCGAGATCGTGCATCATCCGGATGCTTTTCACCCGGCATAAAACGTTCTCCGACGGCAGCACAGTGCCTGCTGTGCTGCACAAAGGCCATGACGGACCAGCTTGTGGATACGCTTGACGCCCCCGGAGCAGGTCCTAAAATCGCCGTGTTACGAGGGCTGGCAACTCTGACCTGGCGCGGTCGGATGGGTGGTCAGTTCCTGCATGGCCGTGATACGGGGCAAACGAGCGTCCCGGACGGCGTGCAGGGTGTCGAGCGAGTGCCTTTTGAGTAAGGAGCGAGTTATGCAAACCAATCTGGGGCAGCTTCGTGTATTCGTAGTGGGCGTGGCCGCAGCGCTAACCGGAACGTTTACCCTTGCCGATGTGACCAGCCCGTTCACATGGCCGGCGCTGACGCACACCTACTACTCCGCGGCACAGGAATCCGATTCTGACGTTACCGACGAGACGATCATTATTACCGAGGAGACAACGGCCACCACGACGGCAACGACACAGCGGGCCCAGCGGCCGTTCCTCGGCGTAAACCGCTTCTTCAACATTCGTGAGGCCTACTCCGACGTCGGCGCTGGGCAGGTCGCCATCTACGCCAGCGGCCACTGGGCCACCTTCCCGAAGGGACGCAAGGATCACTTCGAATTGCAGCAGTCGCTACTGTTCGGCCTTACGGACGATTTCCACCTCGAACTGGGGCTTTCGGAACCACTTGGCTACGGCGGCCGGGGCGCTCCCGAGGGTTCACTAACGCTGTTCGGGACATTCTGGCACGAGACGGACTGGCTGCCCGCGTTCGGCGGGTCCGCTACGATCCGCATTCCGACTGGGTACCAGTCACGCGGTGTGGACGGCACCTTTACCGGCACGCTGACGAAGACGCTCTTCCCCAAGTTTCGGGCGCATATGGCCGGCTTCGTGGAAACTGCCCATGGCGAACTGGGCTATCGTGACGGACTCGATCGGCGCCACTTCCAGTGGGGTGTCGGACCCGGGTTCGATTATCAGTTGACCGATTCGACCCTGGTGCTCCTCAATTACCTGCACCGCAGCAGTGACCTGTACGGCGAACATAACCACAACATTCTCGAACTGGGTGTCGTGCAGGAGCTCGGCAGTACGGGCGCGTTCAACCACACGGTACGGTTCGCGAGCGAGATCGGTCTTGACGGCGTGCGTGACAACGCCCGCGGTGGCTTGAAACTGCAGTACGGTATTTCCTGGTAGCGCAGAACTCAGCGTACCCGAATGGATCGAAGCTTGGGCCCCGGCTGCGGCTGGGGCCCTTTCTATTCATTGTCCGGCACCCCTCGGCCCGGCACGCCATGAAAAATGCCCCGGACCCATCAGGCCCGGGGCTTCAGCAGGAATGCGGAGAGACTCGCTGATGGCCACTGCTTAGCGGCGGCGCAGCAGACCCAGCGCGCCGAGCACAAGCAGACTCAGCGTCGTCGGCTCCGGCACCCGAATCGCGATCTCAAGCTCGCGACCATTCGGCGTCGGATCGGGGAAGGACAACAGTGGCAGGATCTCCGTCCACGCACCCGTTGTCGTATTCCAGGTGCCGTAGCTGCCGGCTCCGCCGCTCGTGTAGAGCGCGGCGTACAGGATGTTCGTGGTGGGGTCAAAGTCCATGCCTTGGGCGAAGTTGGTGACGATACCACTGGCGCCAACCAGCGTGCCGATCGCGGTCGTCTTGTCGATCGACCAGAGCGTACCGCCCACGCCCGCCGTCGAACCGAGCACGTGCGCGAAAAGCTGGCCGTTGTTATCCACGGCAATGTCGATGACCGTGCCAATCGGGGCGCCGGTGACCTGGGCAAACGTACCGACCGAGGTGGCCACACCCGTAACAGGGTTCAATGTGAAGAGCTCATTGGTCTTGGAGGCGTAGAAGGTCTCGTTCGTGGGGTCAACCGAGAGCCCGGTCGGAGTCGTGCCGGCCGTATCCCAACCAGCGCCCGTAATGCTGGGGCCGGCCGCGAAAACGCCCGTGGTGATATCGATGACGCCGAGTTGTGTCGCATTCGCTCCGGGCAAATGATTGAGGGCGTACAGGGCTGTACCGGCCGTGTTGAAGTCCATCGCGAAGGTCGTGTAGTTCAAGCCGCCGACCGGTCCGATCTGCGTCTGTGTAAGCGGGTCATTTGCCGGAAACGAGAACAGGTTGGCCTGCGCCGCGAAACGCAGGTCGTGGGCATAGACGATGCCCTGCGCCCAGGCGACCACGGGGGTAGCAAGCAGCGCGCACAACACCACACTGATTTCGAATTTTTTCATGCGTCCTTCTCCTCTGGTTACCACGCGGATCCTCGGCGAATTGAGTTCGAGGAACCGACCTTGTACGGGACGATATACCGCGCATCTGCCACCACGCAGTAGCAGTGGGCGTTCGCCTTCACACCATTCCACATCGTAGCGGAACCAAGACATCGAAAACAAGTGGCAACTCACCACCCGATACTGTCTATTTGCCCCAGCGTTGCCACTCACCTCCGGCCCTGTTCCCTGCTTCAGATCACCCCGTCCCAGCCAGATGACGACATTTGTTTTTCGGGCCTAATTGGGCTGTATTATCGGCTGCCTGCGGGTTCAGCGCTCTGCACGATAGAGTGCAACCCCGCCGAAGTTCAGGGTCTCGACGGCGACTTGCTTGAAGCCGGCATCGTCCATCCGGCGGCACATGCTACGCGTGGTCTCGAACGTCTCGATCGACCGGGGGAGGTAACGATAGGCCCCAGTCCGATCTCCGCTCAGCCACGTGCCGATCCGCGGCAACACCAGGGTACAGTAGGTGTTCACAAACCAGCGCAGGACGGCATTCGCGGGCGTCGTGAATTCGAGGATCACAATCCGCGCGCCAGGTCGAGAGACACGGTACATTTCCAGCAAACCCGCCCCCAGGTGACCGAAGTTACGCACTCCGAATGCACAACTGATCACATCGACCGACGCGGAATCCAACGGCAACTGCAACGCATCTGCCCGAATCAACTCCACCGGCAGGCCCAGTTGGCCCACCTTCGCCTGAGACAGCATGCCCGCTGAGAAGTCCACACCCATGATGCGCGCCGGACGGATCGCCCCCGCCGCGAACGCCCGGATCATGTCCCCCGTCCCACAGCAGAGGTCCAGCACAACATCCCCCGGCTGAACCCGCGCGGCCGCGACCGCCCGCCGGCGCCACGCCGCATCCCGCCCGAACGTTGCGACGCGATTCACACGTTCGTAGGTGGGCGCAATCGCATCAAACATGGCCTCCACGCGGGCGGGCTTGTCGGCCTGGCGGTGCGGGTCGCGCAGAGCCGCCCGATCCCATACGGCGGGTGCGTCGGTCTGAACCGGCTCCGGTTGGGGTAATTGCGGGTCCATGCCCCGTATTCATAGAGCGCGGCCGGTCGCGCCGCCACTCACGCAGTGTGCGAAAGTACCCGCGCCCAAAGAACAAGTCACGGTCCGGCTGGGATCGGTGCGGCCCCCCCCACGAGCACCCGCTCGATCAGTGCCGGGATGTCGGCTGGGGTTGCAACCCACTGGGCCGCTCCGTTCTGCATGGCGGCCTTGGGCATGCCGTAGACCACGCAGGACCGCTCGTCCTGTGCGATCGTCACAGCGCCGGCCTGTCGCATGCGCAGGAGCCCGGCGGCTCCGTCAGCCCCCATGCCGGTCAGCAGCACACCTACCCCTTGCCGTCCGACTTGTTTGGCAAGCGAATCGAACAGTACATCCACGCTCGGACAGTGACCCTGGTGCTTATTCTGACCGGCCGCGGCAGTCTGAAAACGGCCGCGGGAACCCGTCACGACGAGGTGCGTATCGCCACGAGCGACGAAGGCGCGCCCCGGTTCGAGCCATTCGCCACCGGCGGCCTCGGCGACGGCGACGGCACTGTTCGCACTGAGCCGCTCGGCGAAGGAGCGCGTAAAACTGGCCGGTAGATGTTGAACGATGACAATCGGTGGGAAATCCGAAGGGACCGCTTCAAGCAGGACTTCCAGGGCGCGGGTGCCACCCGTCGAGGCCCCGATGCCCACTACGTACCGGGCGGGATCGAGTGCCGACGACCGGGTCGGACGCCCACCGGCAGTCGGAAGCACTGGTCGCCAGTGACGTGCTGCCCCGAGGAGCCGGCCAGCGACTTCGGCGGCGAAAACATCGAGCGCGGCAGCGTCAAGGCGCGGCGGACGGCGCAGCAGGTCCACCGCTCCCAGGTTGCCCGCAACGAGCGCCCGCCGGATACTCGCACCATCCCCCGCGGCGGTGACCAGCACGGGTACCGGGTAATGGGTCTGAAGGTTTTCCAGCAGGTCGAGCGCGTCGCTGGCGCGCAGATCCAGATCGAGCACAATCGCATCGGGATGGAAGCGTGTGAGCTGGCCACGCAGCTCGGAGAGCAAACCACGCCCGCTGAGCGCGTTCAAACCACAAGCGCGCTCCAGGGCGGCCGCCAGTCCCCGGGCAAAAAGGGACGTTTCGGCCAGGACCAGAATCCGTAGCGGACCAGCGCTGCGCACGTTTCACCACTCCTGCGGACGGCGGCAGCGCGGCCCCCATCCGGCGTGGGGTTCAGTCCCTGCCCCGCTGGTACACCGTCGGCTGAACGTAACGCAGCCCGTGGTTCAGTCCGTTAAGACTCTCCGAGTGGCCGATCATCAGGTAGCCGCCTGGCCGCAGGTGCCGCACGAAGCGCTGCACAAGCCCCTCCTGGGTCGGGCGATCGAAATAGATCATCACGTTGCGGCAGAAGATGAAATGGAACCCGCGCCGAAACGGGAAGGTCGGATCCATCAGGTTGAGACGGGTGAAGGTAATCCGCTCCCGCAGGGCCGGAACGATCTGCGCGAGGCCCGGGTCGCGTTCGGCGGTCGGTGCAAAGTAGCGCTGCCGGAAGACTGGCGGCACGGTACCAAGCCGATGGGCCTCGTACTTGCCGGCCTTGGCGCGCGCCAGCACCTTGGTGGAAATGTCGGTGGCGAGAAGTTTCCACGCCAGCGTTCTGCCCAGGACGTCGTCGAGGGTCATGGCAAGAGAGTACGACTCCTCGCCGGAGGAACAGCCGGCACTCCACACCCGCAGGGTATCGTTGTCCTGGCGCCAACGACGATCGTCGAGCCAGCCGCGTACGGTACGGGCAACGAAGTCGAAGTGCTGTTTCTCCCGAAAGAGGTGCGTAGTATTGGTTGAGATCGCATCGATCAGTAGGCAGAGTTCGTCACCGCTTGAATCCCGCGCGACAAACTCGTAGTAGTCCCGGTAGGAGTCGAAGCCCCCGGCGCGCAGCCGCTTGCCCAGGCGGGCCCGGACAAGCTGCTGCTTCTGATCACCAAGATTGATCCCCGATTTTTCGTACACGAGCGCACGAAACAACTCGTACTCGGCCGGGGACAGCTCCCGTTCTCCAACCGTTGTCATCGTCGCCACTTCCGCAGATCGACTCCGACTTCGCATGTACGCACCTGCTCCGCGACTATTCAGTCACCGTGTGGACGAACAGCAGCGGCTCACCCTCGACCGAGAGGCGCCCGCGGTCGGACTGCTCCCCGATCGGCAGCGCCGGGGCGTCCACACACTCCGTCACCTCGGGAATCGACAGGTCAAAAACGTGCTCCGTGCCGTGCCACGTGGTCACAGTCTGCCCACACAGCACATTCATGAACTCGCGCAACGCATCGGGCGCCCGTACCTGTGCTTCCCCGTCACCGGGTTCGAGACCCAGCAGGTTCGCAGCCAGGCGCGTCGCAAACTCGCGGGTGCACCAGCACTCCAACGTGCCAGCAGCCGGTCCGGCGTAGTGGATCCGTCCATGCATCCATACCGTGCCGGGCAGCAAGTCGGGCGCACCATCGTCGGTAACCATGAACGCCAGATCACCGAGCACATCCAGCACGAGCCGGTCAAGCGGCCGGCGGGCGGTCGACAACGTCATGCGGCTTCTCCTGAGACACTTCCTTCGGCAAAGGTTCGGTCGGAGGCAAGTTCAGATCGGTCTCGCAGCTTGGTAAGACGGTGACGGAAGCGGTCCGCTGGTTGACGGCTACCACTTCGGACGCCCCTTGAACGGGGCGAATCTCGATGCGAACCGGGCCGTGCAAACGATCGTGGAGTGCCACTTCACGTGCATCGACGGTCAGGGTCACGCCGGGATGCGCGAGCTCCTGGATCAGCAAGGTGGCGGGTTCGGGTGGCGCGTGCTGGGCGCGCAGTTGGTCCACTTCGGTGCGAATCCGGTCCACTTCGAACTCAAACTCGTCCGCCCGCGCCATCAGTTCGGTGGCACGCTCACGCTGGGCCGGGTTGAGCCGCTTCAGGTTCGCGATCAGCGGCTTAAGTGTCTCGCGGATCTGCTCGGCGGACTTCTGCAAGGTGCGGATCTGGATTTCACGTTGGCGTATGTGGCGCAGGACGTTCACCGAGATTCCGATGCTGAGCGGTGTCGTGACGGCGGCATCGCTACCAAGCACGCACACCTCGCCGCCACAGCGGGCGTAGAGTGTGCCGCCGATGATGGTGCTCTGAGGTGCCACCAGTCGGCCGCGGAGCGTCACACGGCTGTTCAGGATTTCCCGGGAAATCAGCAGATCCCCACCAGCGTTCAGGACCGCTTCGTTCAGCAGGTGCACGGTGGCATTGCCACCCACGTCGATGCTGCCGCTCTGCTCGTTGCCGAAGACCCCCCCGCGCACGAAGAGCTGTCCCCCAGTGCGAACATGGGCGGCTTCCAGCACCTTGTCAACGTACAGGTCACGCTCGGTTTGTACCGAAAACCGGGCCCGCACGGTTCCACGCACATGCACATCTACACAGGAGTCGATGTTGCCGGTGTCGAAATCCAGATCCCCTGGGATCTCAAGGACCGGATCGACACTGATCCGGCCGAAACGCTCAACGAAACGCCCCGGTGTTGCGGCCAGGCACTCTACCGCGCCTTCACCCTCGGTCACGATCCCGCTGCCGATCTGCACGGCCGTCCCCCGCGCGCAGCGCGGCCGTAGTTCGCGCCCGTACACGTCCCGGCCTACCTGGCTCGGCTCGGGTGGTATCACGCGCCCCAACCGTGCTCCCGCCGCGACGGTTACGATCGTGTTGAACGCGAAGTAGTCCACCTGATCTGCCTGCTCGCACGGCTTGCCGCCTCCGAGCACTTCTTCGTTAGGTTCGAAGCGACCATCGACTGCTTCTACGGCGGGCACTCCCTGGGCAAGCAACACCGGTTCGATGGGAGGAGCACTCTCGCCCGAGGCCGCCGCGGCCACGGCCGTAGCAACGCTTTGCACGAACTCGGCGGCGCGCGCCGAGAGATCCTCTCCCGCGAGAATGCCGCGCCGTTCGACCTCGGCGAGCACGTCCTCCAGGGTGACGCTCAGACCGGCCGTGGGCGGCAGCGCCAGGCGCATGTAGGCGTGAAGCCGGTCCGCCGACACGTCGATCAAAAGCGTACTGCTCTGGCGGGCTACGTCTGTCACCGCAACCTCGCAGGTTCTGCCCGAAACACCGGCAACCCGGGAGCCACTCGGAGCGCGCCGTTGCGCGCCTCAGGGTATTCATCGACCTGAATTCCGCCCCGTGTTGGATAAAGGGTGTGGTTCTTGCCCGAATCGCAGCGGATCGGGCCTGCCAGGCCCGATAACACAAGGTCGGACGTCATCCGTGCTTCGAGGGCTTACCCCAGCCCGGCGCTCAACAGGTCCGTCCAGCGCAGGACACCGACTGGTCGTTCCTCGGCATCCGTCACGATGAGACTGGTGATTTGGCTTTCGCGCATGATGCGCAGGCAATCCACGGCGAGGTGTTCCGGCTGGATCCACGAGACATGCACTGCAGGCGCATCGGCCGTGCGGCGGCTCTGCGTGAAGGCGGCCCGGGCATCGAGGGCGCGCGGATTCGCAACACGCTCGAAAATACGCCGCAGGTCACCGTCGGTAAAAGTGCCAAGCAAACGGCCATCGGACCCTACGATGAGCGCCAAACCGAGTCGCTTCCGCGTCATCTCCATGACAAGCTCCGCGAAGGAGCAATCGGCCGCGACCACGGGCAGCGCGGTCCCGCCATGCATGAGATCGCGGGCGCGCAGCAGCAGGCGACGGCCCAGCGCACCCTCGGGGTGGTACCGTGCGAAGTCCTCGGCCTGGAATCCGCGGCGGTGCAGCAGCCCCATCGCGAGTGCATCGCCGGCGGCCAGCATCAACGCGCAACTCGTTGTCGGTGCAAGACTGAGCGGCCCAGCTTCCGGCGCATCCGGCAGCAGGATCAGGTGCTGGCACAGTTCCGCGAGTCGCGAGACCCGCCGCTGCGTCAGCCCAATGACGGGTCCGCCCAGACGGCGAAAGTAGGCCACGAAACGCACGATCTCATCCGTATCCCCGCTGCGGGAAAGGGCGATGAGGGAATGGCGCGGCGTTACGATGCCGAGGTCGCCGTGCAGCGCCTCGACCGGGTGCATGAACACCGCCGGCGTGCCCGTGCTCGTCAGCGACGCCGCGATCTTCTGGCCTATATTGCCACTCTTGCCCAGACCGCTGACGAGCACGAGCCCCGCCGCGCCATGCGGCCCTTCCGTCGTCAGGCCATGCAGCGTTTCTACAACCTCTTCGAACTCCGCGCCGAGGCCGTCAGCCAACTGCTGCAGCGCAACGGCCTCGTCGCACACGACCTGCCGGGCGATTTCAAGCGCCGTCTTCACGGTAGCGCGGACTCCTTGTTCGGAGCGGTGCCCACTGGCGCCACTGCGGGTTGCCGACCCTCGGACAGTGCGGCCAATTTCTGCGACAACGCCGCGCGCAGCTCAACTCCCTCGGCCTGCCGGTCCGGCACTGAATCGGCGGACTCCGCATCCGCCCGCGCGAGCGCGCGGCGCCAGGCCTCCTGCGCGGCGGCCCGATTACCCAGGCGGAATTCTGCATCCCCGAGGTGATCGAGCACGACGGCGGATTCCGTATCATCGACGCGCACCGACCGGGCGAGCAACTCCCGCGCGGCAGCGAATTCGCCAAGCTTGTAGTGGACCCAGCCAAGACTGTCGAGGAAAGCGGCGTTCAAGGGATCACCGATTACCGCCCGACGGGTCATCTCCAGTGCTTCCGCAAGGTTCTCGCCACGATC
This sequence comes from Phycisphaerales bacterium, assembly GCA_016716475.1. Lineage (NCBI taxonomy): Bacteria > Pseudomonadati > Planctomycetota > Phycisphaerae > Phycisphaerales > Phycisphaerales bacterium. The sequence goes on along the minus strand of JADJWG010000002.1, from coordinate 490,790 downwards.
GGCGAGCAGATACCCCAGATCGTTGTTCCACCCAGGATGATCCGGTTGCCGGTTGTGCAGCTCGCGCAGCAGAGCCAGGGGGGCGTCTCGCTCGGGAGCACCGGCGCTCGTTAAGTATGCCAATTCCAGCAATTCCAGCCGTTCGGTCGGGTCGCCCGTCGAGTCTGCCGCAAGCCACGTCTGGGCAAGTTGATGAGCCCGCTCGATCGCCTCCTGCTCCAAGAGCAAGCGGACCGCCTCACGGCGTAATTGCGCGCGCAGCAGCGCGTTCTCGGCCGAGAAGGGCTCGTTCAGCAGTTCGAGCAGATCATTTGCCGCTTCTTCGCCCCGGCCCTGCTTGGCGAGGCAACGACCACGCCAGATCAGTGCCTGGAGCACATCCTCCGTGGTGCGCGGCACTAATTCGCCCACTTGTTCGGTCGCCGCATCGACGTCCCCAACGGCTAGCAATCCTTCGATCAACCACACCTGTAGCAGCCACTGGCCCGGCTGCTCGGATAACCAGGCCCGCGCCAATGGCAACAGGACTGCGGCCTGCCCCGCTTGGATGGCGGTCTGCGCGAACTCGCCCCGCCGCTCGTAGAGCACGCGCACGGTCTGTCCGAGCTCCTGCTGAAGCTGCTGTACCACACGAACCTGCCGGACACGGGCAGTCTCGTCATCCGCCGCGCTGAGTGCCTGGGTCGCGGCCTGCAAGTCGGCGCTCTGCTGCTCATACAGCGCGGTGGCCGCTGCGAGGCGCGCCCGCGCCAACTCAACTGCGGCGGCGTGGCGGTCCGCGGCAAGCAGCAGACGTATCCGCGCCCTTGGCCAAACGGCCAGGTCCGGCTCCTCCGCGGCCAGCGCGTCGAGCAATTGCAGGGCCGCATCCACCCCCTGCAGCAGACGCGCGAGATCGACGAGTTGCAGACCCGCCGCCACACGCTCTTCCCCCGCCGTGCTCAGGATCCGCACACGTTCCAGCGCGCCGCGCGCATCCTCCAACCGGAACGCCAGCAGGTACGTATTCGCGAGCGAGCGCCACAGCGCCGGCCGCCGCGGGTACCGTCGCACCTCTTCCTGCAGCAGCGCGATGGCGGCGTCGATTTCGAAGCGCCGTAAACTGCGGTGCAGGCGCAACTCGAAGTACCGTTCATCCGTCGGGGCCTGGAATGCTAGCCGCCCCACCAGCGCGTCCGCTTCCTCGCCCGCGCCTGTTTCGTACAACAGGATGGCGAGTGCGATCGCACCACGGTCGTCGCTCGGAAACGCGGCCTGGTGGTCGCGCAGGGCCTGCAGATGCGCGGCCGAACCCCACGCATCGAGGAACTGGAAGCGGATCCGAATGCGATGTCGTACATCTTCGGCCACACCCGCCGCGTCGGCCTCGCCCGCCACGCTGCGTGCAACCAGGGGCTTGCCGCCGGCAAGATAGCTGTCGATCAGCTCTTCCAGGACTTCGCCGCGCGTGCGATCGCGATTCCAGGCCTCTTGAAAGTAGCGCGCTGCCAGCCACTGTTCGCTCCGCCGGTAATGGCGCGCCAACTCGAGGGCGTAATCCGCGTCGCGGGGCTGCGCGTCGTAGGCCTCGCGCAGGGCGCCCTCGGCCTCCTCAAACCGGTCCAACGCCTGCAAGGCCAATCCACGCACGAAGTGCGCTGGCGCGAAGTCCGGTTCCTCGCTCAATGCCGCTTCCGCTTGTGCGAGCGCTTCTTCCCAACGGTAATGCCGCGCCAACGACTGTGCCCAGGCAGCACGCACCAGGGCCGTCTCCCCCCCCGCGCTGAGCCCGGCACGAAAGAGCTGCTCGGCAAGTTCCACCTGCTCAGCCGCGGTGGCGGTCATCCCCAGCACCGCATAAAGCGGGGCATCGGCGTCGGGGCGGGCCGCGATGTCCGCGACCTGCTCTAGGAATGCCGTCGCGAGGTCGAAGCGGGCCATCCACGCCGCGAGCCGTGCCGGCGGCAACGCCGCGTCGGTGCCGGCGGCGCGCAGGTGGTCCGCCAATGCGTCAAGTGCCGCCACCAGATCACCGGCCCCCAGCAACGCCGTCGCATGGGCCCACGCAATCTCGGGGTCTGCGGGGCGCGCCCGTGCTAGCGTTGCCCAAAGTCGGATCGCTGATTCATCTTCGCCTGCCGCCGCCAGCCGCGAGGCAACCTGCACCGCCAACGTCAAGTGCCGCTCTTCCTCCACAGCGGCTGTGAGTTCACTGACCCAGCCATTCAGTCTACTCGCCACCCGGCCCGCTTCCACCGCCAGCGGCAGTAGAGCGAAATCCACGCTCCCGTCCGCCGTTTCAGACGACGCTACGAGCCGTTCACGGCAATAGTCGAAGGCCTCACCAGCCCGCTCGACTTCCATCAGCGTCAGCACGTACAAGCGTTCGAGCGCGGGTTCCGCAGGCCAGGTGCGCACCGCCGTCTCCACGGCGGTGGCCTGTGCGGCCGGCCGTGCCAGGTTGCGGTAGAGGGCGAGCCGCCGCTCCAAGGCGCCGTAAGGAAAGGCCTCGAGGGCTTGGATCAAAGTGGGCTCGTGCTGTACTGCGGGCGGGGCGCCGCGTACCGCCTCATCAAAACGCTCCAGCGCTTCGGACGCAGCCAACAGATAACCCGCTTCCTCCAGTACGACCCCCAAATCCAGCCAGGCGCGGACGCGCAGCGCGGCCTCTGGCCCATTCGCCTGGCTTGCAGGCGGTTCGACCAGAGCGGCCGCTCGGTAGTAGGCGATGGCTGGCGTGCGTAACTGCGCTGCCCGCGCCAACTCCGCGAGCAACAGCCACGCCCGGACCTGGTGCGGAGCGAGATGGACAGCATGTTCGGCGGCCAGGCGAGCTTCACCCCATCGCCCGGCCTTGCGCCGCAACTCAGCCCAGACCACAAGGGCCTCTGCCCGTAATTCGCCGGGTAATTCGAGCAAGGGGGCAAGTTCGGCATCCGCTTCCAGGAAGCGGCCGGCCGCGATCTCCTGCTCGACCCGCGCCAGGCGCTGCACAATTGCTGTATCCGGCGCGACGGCAGGAGCGGACGCCGGTTGTGGATGAGGGCGAATTTCCGCCAGGGGTACAAGGCGGTGCTCTGCCTCGACGGCAAATTCCACGGTCTGGGCGCTCCCCCCCGTCGCCAGAGCCAGCCCAAGCACGGTGACCCCGGACAGGCACGTTCGGCCGCGCCACAATGCTAGCCCCCGCACCACCAGCCACCGCGCTCCGCAGAGCATCATTCGGCCAACTCCTCTGCTGGGGATGCGGCCACAGCAGCGGCGGCGCAAGCCGTACTGGTGTGGCCGTGAGGGCTGCTGCTCAGGAGCCGCGCGCCTTGGCGGTCGACCGCCCCCGGCCCTTGCGGGGGGTGGACTTGGATGCGGTCCGCGCAGGCGCCGACTTGCGCGCCCCCTTTCGGGCGGGCGCTTTCGGTACGGCGGTGCTGGTCGCAGGTGCACGCTGAGTCCCGGCGGGTTTGCGCGCAGGTTCACGCGGTGTGCGCTTGGCCTTAACCGTCGGCTTACCCTCGGCCGGCGTCGGTTGCCGAGCACTCTTGCGCGGCCTTGGCGCACCCGGAGCGGACTCTGCGGGCGTTACTTCCTGGCGGGCACGGCGCGCGCCTTTCGGACGGCCGGGCGGCTTGGGATCTTCACCCTCAGTCGCATCTTCGATCGGTGTGGACGGCAGTAAATCATCTTCGTCCGACAGGGCCACATCGAGCACGGATGGGGCCCCGGTCAACATCAAGAGCATATTCCGCGTGGTGCGGTCGGGGGGGACACTCTGGATACGCTGAACAACGCCGCTTTTCACCAGCGCTCCATGCTCGCTCCAGGCCTGGCGGCGGAGCAGTCCGACGAATTCGAGCAGCTCCTCGGCGGCGGTCTGACGCTCGAGGAATTGCTGAGCTTCTTCAAGCGGGCAACGTGCATCCACGATTTCCGCGGTGCGGACGAGTGCCCACATGGCTTCGTCCAGGGGTACGGCCGGCTGCTGGAAGCCGAGCAGGCGGATGCGCGCCCGCGTATATGGTTCTAGCCCGTCGATACGCTCGAGGTAGGCAAGCATCTCCTTCCGGGGAAGCGTGGCGACACGGTCGAGCGATACGATGTGCTCGAGGGCAAAAATCGTGTTGAGCGCGCGGGAAAGGTCTTCACACTTCAGGCGGGCGTCGGCGAAATCATGCAAAACGTCCGCTAGCTCGATCGGCGGGATGACGCGCAGTTCGTTGTAATCGACGACAATGGCACGGAGCCGCTCCAACCCATCCGCGGCGCGACTCTCGGGTACATCCCGCGACAGGATGCCAAGAATCAGCTCCGTGATGGGATCGGTTGGCGCGGGTGGACGTACCTTCCCGAGCTTGGAGCGCAGACCCGCGTAGAAAGTCTTGAGCCGTTTGGCGCATTCGGTGGCACCCCGCATCGTCAGACGTCCTCCTTTCCAGCGTCCACGCGACCGACGGACCGCGGGGCTGGCGCTGGCACTCCCCCCGGGCGCAGCGGCAAACCGGATGCGTCCGTCTCATCGGCGCCGACCAGGGGGTCGTCCGATGCAGGGCCGCCATCCGTACCCGTGTCGGCATCTTCCGCTTCCCACACCGGCAACTGCCCCAGATCCCGCATCGCATCATCAATCGCACTGATTGTGTCGAAGGTCACCTGTACGGAGGTGTCGGACTCAAACACGAGTTGGGGCACTTTTCGCAAACTCAGTTCGGGCGCGAGCAGGCGGCGCAGCCGACCGGCGGCACACTGGAGCGCCTCGACGGCGAGCTTCCGCTGGGTATCCGTGCCAAGCACACTGACGAAGACTTTCGCGACGGAAAGATCTTCGCTTACCTCCACACGCAGAATCGACGTGATGGTTGGTATCCGCGGATCGCTCAGGTGCGTGCGGATTGCCTCCGCAATGATCTGGCGAATCAGACTACCGATGCGTACGGTACGGCGACTCACGAGGTTCCTTCGGTCTTGGCGGAGGGGCCCAACCAGCCCGGCCACCAGGCGTTACAGCAATTCGATGTCGGAGTCGAGCAGCGTGGCGTGCGGATACACCCGCAACTCCTCCACGATCTTAGCCAGGCAACTCTCGACAAATCGCGCTTCGTTGCCGACGAGGGCGATTCCGAAAGTCGCGGCCTGCCGATGGTCAAGATCAGCCACTTCGGCAATCGACACGTTGTGCCGTGCCCCCAGGCGTTCCTTGAGACTTTTCGTCACGCGCCGCTTATCCTTCAGGGACCGCGCCTCCAGGATTCCCAACCGAACCCGTAATACACCCACAATCATGCCTGCCCCGCGCGCGGCCTACAGCTCCTGCGCAATCTGCGTGATCTCGTAGGCCTGGAGGATGTCGCCCGGCTTCACGTCGTCGAAACCCTCGATCTTGACGCCGCATTCGAACCCGGCCCGAACTTCGCGGGCATCGTCCTTGAACCTTTTGAGCGATGCGATCCCGCGGCCCTCCGAAATCACGCGTCCGTCACGCACGATGCGCACGCGGTGGTTGCGATGCACCACCCCGTCGGTCACGAGACAGCCGGCGATCGTTCCGATACGCGAGACGTTGAATACCTGCCGCACTTCGATCGTGCCGCGGGTTTCCTCTTTCTCGATCGGGGCGAGCAGGCCCGCCAGCGCCTTGTGGAGGTCATCCCGCAGTTCGTAAATCACGCGGTAATTGCGGATTTCGACGCCGAGCTGATCCGCCAGCGATGCGGCGCGGTCCTCCGCGACCACATGGAAACCGATCACGATCGCACCCGAAGCGCGTGCAAGCTGCACGTCCGCCTCGGTAATGGCGCCGACCGCGGCATGCAGAATCGTCAGGCGGGCCTTGTCGGCCGGGAAATCCGCCAGCGTCTGCCGCAACACCTGGACAGAGCCCTGCACGTCCGCCTTGAGAATGACATTGAGCGCCGGCACCTCGGTGTCGGTATCGCCCCGCATGAGATCCTCAAGCGTCTTGGGCTTGAGCGTCTGAGCCAGGCCCGCCGTGCGCCGCTGTTCACGGACCTCTTCCGCAATCGACTTCGCACGGGCCAGTTGATCCACCTGGAAGAGGTCATCGCCGGCGATCGGCAACTCATCCAGGCCGGAGACTTCCACTGGGCTGCCGGGCATCGCCGCCTTCACCGTGCGACCACGATCATCACGCAGCGAACGCACCCGGCCGGAGCCGGGTCCGCAGACGACGATATCACCGACCTTCAGCGTGCCCTCTCGCACGAGGACCTGTGCGACCACGCCCCGGCCCTCCCGCATCTGCGCTTCGATCACGGTAGCCCGGGCTGGGACTGTCGCGTCGGCCGTCAATTCGAGCAACTCGCTCAGGGTGCTCAGGTGGCCCACCAGTTCGTCCACCCCCTGACCGGAGGTGGCGCTGGTCTTGAGCACGTCGGTCGAGCCGCCCCATTCTGCGGGCGTCAGCTCGTGCTCCGACAACTGCGCATAAATGCGGTTCAGATCCACACCTGGCAGGTCGATCTTGTTCAACGCCACCACGATGGCCACACCGGCCGCCTTGGCGTGGTTGATGGCCTCGGCGGTCTGCGGCATGACCCCATCGTCGGCGGCCACGACAAGCACGACCACGTCCGTCAGGTTGGCGCCGCGGGCTCGCATCTCCGTAAAGGCCTGGTGGCCGGGGGTATCGACGAAAGTCACGTCCCAGCCGTCGCGAGTGACACGATATGCCCCGATGTGCTGCGTGATGCCGCCGGCCTCACCCGCCGCGACGCGTGTCCGCCGAATGGCATCGAGCAGCGACGTCTTGCCGTGGTCGACATGGCCGAGCATGGCCACCACTGGCGGCCGCGGCTTAAGGTGCTTGCGTTCCCGGCTGTCAAACTCATCCCGCAGTTGCTCGTAAGCGGTCTTGGCCCGCGCAATCGACACACCCAGGCCGAGATCGAGCACGAGCATCTCGGCCGTCTCCGCATCGATCTGCTGGTTGATCGTCCAGAGCTGACCCGTGTGCTCCATCAAGCGCTGAGAGAGCGCCGCAAACGGCACACCAGCGGTTGAACAAAACTCTTTGAGACTCAGCGGGGCCGTGATAACGACCGGGTCTTTGCGTGATTGCGGGCCGGTGGTACTACCGGTCTGACGACGACGTTCCGCGGCACGCCGTTGGGCGAGCCCCTGTCCGGTTACACTGGCCAAGCGCTCCTTGCGCTCCAGCAGGTCCTGGTCACGCCATTCACGCAGCCGCTGGTCGACATCCGTCGCCCCTCCGTGACGCCGGGGGCTTCGCGCCCGTGCGCGGGCCGCTTCTTCTTCCTCCGCCTTGCGCCCCTTGCCGCGACGTCGGGGGGGCGTGGCAGTCGTTGTAGTGGCTGCAACACCGGGGGCGGCCGGACCGCCGGGGCCGCGCGGCACGGGTCGGGGCCGTGGAGCACGCACCGGTTCGGGGGCCTCGATCCGCACCACCTTGGGGCCGCGCAGCTCGGCCGGCAGCGGCACGACCTGTGGACCCGCCGGACGGATCGGTTCTGTCGGGCGCGCCGGAACAGCCGCGGCGGGACGTTGTTCGGTGGGTGGGGTCGAGTCATCGACCTCATCCGGTCCGGTTTCATCCACCGCAATTTCAAGCGTGACCGGCTGGTCGGCGACATGCTCGACTACGAATTCAGAATCCGATACTTCCGTCGGACTGACCGATGGGATTTCAGCGGCAGCAACAAGTGTTTGATCCGTCTCCGGTTCAACCTCGGGTTCCACCGCCGCGGCTTCGGGAATCGCGACCTCCGCCTCGATGGCAGCCGCTTCGTCGAGTTCGCTCTCCGCGCTGGAAATCGCGGTCGTATCACTCTCTTCGTCGCCCGCAGCCACTTCGGGTTCGATGCCAGCCGCTTCGTCTTCGCGCTGTCTGCGGCGGCGCGCGCGACGGGCCTCTTCAACATCGACCGGCTGCGCAACCTCGACGGTGGTCACGTCTACGCCCACGCTAAACCACTCGCGGATCGACTCCGCCAGCCCAATCGAGATCGCTGCCATGTGGTTCTTGAGTTCCACACCTTCAGCGCGGCACTTCTCGATGATGGCCTTACTGGGGACTCCGAGTTCCTTCGCTAGCGAGTGCACTCTCAGCGTCGACGCCACACAACACTCCGTCCAACAGGCAAAGGCTCCGCGGCGCGTGGCTCAGAACCACGGCACCACCGCGATCATGTCCTCAACGTCCACACAGGATGCTCGCCCCCGCAAACCGAAAATGCGCGGGCGATACCCGGTCAGTCGCGTGTGCCGCGACCTCGCACGACATCCCTGCTTGGGGGCGGGCCGTGGTAACCGTCAAGCCAACCACAGCCGCTGGGTCCATAACATATCTTCCGTTTGGAGGTTACGCTAGCGCCCGGCACTGGGTAATGCGAATAAATGTGTTTCAGAACCGCTCCCGGACTGCACGTAGGTCGGGTACAGGCCGCTGGTGGGTCCGTTATCGGCACGTTGACACATGGGTTCCCCATTGCTACGCTGCCAACGCTGGTTGTCAAGCCCACGGTGGCCAACCCCCGCTCGGGCCAGACAGTTTCTAGACCCCAAGCGACCCGCGCATTGGGGGCAGCCGCGGAGCAAGGACGACACCGGCACTCCTGGCTGTGCCTGTGGAACGTGCGAGGTCGCGATGAAGGTCTTCATGCTGGGGTGGGAGTTTCCGCCGTTTATCAGTGGCGGCCTTGGAACCGCTTGTTTCGGGCTGACTCGCGCGCTTGACAAGCTTGATATCGAAGTACTCTTCGTCCTGCCGCGGGCGGTGGAAAATACCGGCGACAGTCACGTGCAGATCCTTTCGCCGGCCACGGCGGCAGCCCACGCCCGGCGGCGCGGTGCCGTGGGTCCGTTGGAAAGCATGTTCCAGCACACCCAGTTCCGGGCCGTGCCTGCCCGGCTAACCCCCTATGCCCGCCCGGAAGAAGGTGAGGAAACCGACGACGACGAAGGCACTCCCGGCGGCCGCATGGCACCGGGCGGGACCCCTTCACGGCGTGTGCGGCGGCGGCGCGGCACGGTCGCAGACCCGACCCTCGGGGGGGGTCCGGGCGACAATTATGGTGGCGACCTGTTTGCCCAGATCGAACGTTACGCGGCCCTCGCGTGCGCCGCGGCCGAGGGCGAGCAGTTCGACCTGATTCATGCGCATGACTGGATGACGTTTCTCGCGGGCATCGCGGTACAGCAGGAATCCGGCAAGCCGCTGGTGGTGCATGTGCACTCCACGGAGTTCGACCGCACCGGGTTACACGTCAACCAGCGCATCTACGACATCGAGCGCGCCGGCATGCACGCCGCGACCAACGTGATCGCCGTCAGCCACCTCACCCGCAACATCATCCTGCGGCACTACGGCGTTGATCCGCGCAAGGTCGAAGTGGTGTACAACGCCATCGACGACAACGGCGATGCGCCCACCGTCGATCTCCCGCCCATCACGCGGGACGACAAGATCGTGCTCTTTCTTGGCCGCATCACGATGCAGAAGGGTCCGGAGTACTTCCTCGCCGCCGCGAAGCGGGTACTCGAAGTGATGGATAATGTCCGCTTTGTCATGGCAGGCAGCGGGGACATGATTCGCCGCATGATCGAGCTGGCCGCGGAAATGGGCATCGGCCACAAGGTGCTCTTCACCGGTTTCCTGCGGGGGAATGACGTACGGCGGGTGTATCGCATGGCCGACCTGTACGTCATGCCGTCGGTGTCGGAGCCCTTCGGACTGACGCCGCTCGAGGCCCTTTCCAACGATGTGCCGGTCCTGATTTCCAAGCAGAGCGGAGTGGCCGAGGTGCTCACCCACGCACTGAAAGTCGACTTCTGGGATGTCGACGAAATGGCCAACAAGATTGTGGCCGTCTTACGGCATCCACCACTCCAAGCCGCGCTGCGCGACCACGGCGGCTTCGAGGTCAAGCGCTTCAGTTGGGTCGACGCGGCGCGCAATTGCATCAAGGTGTATGAAGCGGCTACCGGCGCCTGGCGCGACTGAGGCGAGGTCCCGATGGCCTCCGTATGCTTCTACTTTCAAGTTCACCAGCCCTTCCGCCTGCGGCGGTTCAGTATTTTTGACCGCGGCGCGGACTACTTCGACAATCCGGCCAATCTGGAGATCCTGCGGAAGGTGGCCACGCGGTGCTACCTGCCGGCGAATGCCGTCCTGCGGGAGACGCTCGAGCGGCATGAGGGCCGGTTCCGAGTGGCCTTCTCGGTCAGCGGTGTCGCAATAGAACAGTTCCAGCGCCATGTGCCCGAGGTAATCGATTCATTCCGGCGGCTGGCGGAAACCGGCTGCGTCGAGTTCCTCGCCGAAACGTACTACCACTCGTTGAGCTTCCTCTACTCGCGGGCCGAATTCGAGGAGCAGGTCACCCAGCACCGGCAGCTTATGCGCCGCCTGTTCGGGTATGAGCCGCGTGTCTTTCGCAACACCGAATTGATCTACAACAACGAAGTGGCCCGGGTGGCGGCCGAATTGGGCTTCGGGGCGGTTCTGTGCGAAGGGGCGGACCACCTGCTCGGCTATCGCACGCCGACTTTCCTTTATCACCCGCCGCAGCGGCCCGACGTGCGGCTGCTCCTGAAGAACTACCGCCTGTCGGACGACATCGCCTTCCGCTTCAGTGAGCGGGCCTGGCCGGAATGGCCGCTGACCCCCGCAAAATTCGCCCACTGGATCGACCAGGTGAACGGGGCCGGCTCCGTGGTAAACCTGTTCCTCGACTACGAGACTTTCGGCGAGCACCAGTCGGCCGAAACCGGCATCTTCGACTTCCTGCGTGAACTGCCGACCGCCGTGCTGGCACGGCCCGATAACGATTTCCGCACGCCGGGTGAATGTGCCGCGGCGTTTGAATCAGCCGGGGAATACGACGTCCCGCACATGATCTCGTGGGCGGATACGGAGCGCGATTTGTCGGCGTGGCTGGGCAACGCGATGCAGTCGAACGCCTTGCACGAGCTGTACCGGCTCGAACCGCTCGTTAAACAGCGCGGCGACGAGGCCCTGCTGCACGATTGGCGCCGCTTGCAGACCTCCGACCACTTCTACTACATGTGCACCAAGACCCAGGGCGACGGAGCGGTGCATAGCTACTTCAACCCGTACGACTCCCCCTACGACTCGTTCATCAACTTCATGAACGTGCTGGACAACCTGCGCGGCCGCGTCGGGGCCCGCAGTGCCGGCCGCGACTGACTTCCGCGTAACACCGGCCCCGCTGCTGCGAGGACCCCGGTCATCCGTTATGCTGAGGGGTGATGGCCAAGGAATCCTTCGCAACCCTGCTGGAGCAGTTCCACCGCTCCAAGGAACTGATCCTCACCGAACTGTCCCAGCACATCGTCGGACAGCGCGCCGTGATCGAGCAGATGCTCGCGGCCGTGCTGACACGCGGACACTGCCTGCTGGTGGGCGTCCCCGGCCTGGCAAAGACGCTGATGGTTTCCGCCTTGGCGCGCATCACCTCCCTGTCCTTCAAACGCGTGCAGTTTACCCCGGACCTGATGCCATCGGACATCACCGGTACGCAGGTGATCGACGAACTGCCCGACGGCACACGGCAGTTCCGCTTCGTCCGCGGCCCGCTTTTCGCAAACATCGTGCTCGCCGACGAGATCAACCGCACACCACCCAAGACCCAGGCCGCCCTGCTCCAGGCGATGCAGGAGCGCGAGGTCACCAGTGGCTCCGAAACCTACCCGCTGCCCAACCCCTTCTTCGTCATCGCCACGCAGAACCCCATCGAGCAGGAGGGCACCTACCCGCTGCCGGAGGCGCAGCTCGACCGCTTCATGTTCAACATCTTCGTGGATTATCCCACTCTGGAAGAGGAACAGAAGATCCTGGCCCGCACGACACAGAGCGAATTGCCGGAATTCCGCACCGTGCTGAGCGACCGGCAGATCCTCAATATGCAGAAACTCATCGCGGCCATCCCTGTCACAGAGTACGTCATTGACTATGCCGTGCGGCTCACGCGCGCGTCGCGGCCGGCGGACGCCGGCGCGCCGGACTTCGTAAAGAAGTACATCGACTGGGGAGCGGGTCCGCGCGCCGGGCAATGTCTCATCTGGGGTGGCAAGGCAGTGGCGGCCATGGCCGGACGCTACAGCGTGAGTCTCGACGATATTCGGGCCGTCGCGCTTCCCGTGCTACGGCATCGCCTCGCCTGCAATTTCGCGGCGCAGGCCCAGGGGCTCGACTCCGTTCGCATCGTGCAGAAGCTCGTGGAAACCGTGCCGGAGCCCACCGTGCCACGGTATGAGCCCAAGCCGCCGGCGGATGTCTCACAAGCGTAGTCTGCGCCGTGCCGGGGTTACTTACTTCTTCTCCGGCGGCGCCGTAATGCGTAGACCGAGTTCGTCGAGCTGCGTCTGAGCCACGGTGCTCGGAGCGTCCGTCAACAGGCAGGTCGCCCGCGCCGTCTTAGGGAACGCAATCACGTCGCGAATACTGCTCATGCCGGCCAAAAGCATCGCGATGCGATCGAGTCCCAGCGCGATCCCGCCATGCGGTGGCGGCCCGAACCGCAGCGCCCGGAGTAGAAAGCCAAACTTCGCCTCCTGCTCCTCCGGCGACATGTTCAAGATCTGGAAGACGCGCTGCTGCACATCCGCGCGGTGAATCCGCACGCTGCCACCACCGATTTCCAGCCCGTTGAGCACGACGTCGTAGGCCTTCGCACGACAGCCACCGAGGTCGCTCTCCAACCGGTCCACATCCTCGTCCCGCGGTGCCGTGAACGGATGGTGCACCGCGTACCAGCGCCCGTCCTCCTCGTGAAACTCAAACATTGGGAACTCATGCACCCACAGGAAATCCCAGCGTCCCGCCGGGATCAGTCCCTTACGCTTCGCCAGCGTCTCCCGTAGCCAGCCGAGGTACTTGCAGACGTTCGTTTCCCGGTCGGCTGCGAACAGCAGCGTGTCGCCCGGCTGCGCCCCGGTCATGGTCACGACCGCGGCTGTGACCTCCGGCGTAAAAAACTTGGCCACGCCCGTCTGGAAGACGACCGCGCCGCCCTCGGTGGCCACCTTCACCAGCGGTAAACCGCCGGCACCGATGCCCTTCAGGTCCTCCGTCAGCGTATCGGTGTCCTTCCGCGTCAGACCGGCGGTTTCCGGCACGCGGATACAGCGCACGACACCCCCGGCCGCAAGCACATCCTTGAAAACGCGGAATTCCAGCGGCTCTACGGCCGCGGTGACATCGAGGATCTTCAGGTCATAGCGCGTGTCCGGCCGATCCACGCCGTACTCGCGCAGGGCCTGGTCATAGCTCATGCGCGGAAACGGGCGCGTGATCTCCACGCCGAGCGCTGCCCGCATGACGGCCACGAGGCAGCCCTCAACGATGTTCATCACGTCCTCCGGCTGGACGAAGGACATCTCCATGTCGAGCTGGGTGAACTCCGGCTGGCGATCCGCCCGCAGGTCTTCATCGCGGAAGCAGCGGACGATCTGCATATAGCGGTCGAACCCGCTCATCATGAGGAGTTGCTTGAAGAGCTGGGGAGACTGCGGCAGTGCATAGAACGTGCCGCGCGCCACGCGAGAGGGCACGAGGAAGTCGCGGGCGCCTTCCGGCGTGCTCTTGGTGAGGAACGGAGTCTCGACCTCGATGAAGCCGTGGGCGTGGAAATAGTCGCGGATCGCTTTGGTGATGTTGTGCCGCAGGATCAGCGCGTGCTGCATCGGCTCGCGGCGCAGGTCCAGGAAGCGATACTGCAGGCGGGTTTCCTCGTTGGTGTCGATCTCGTCGTCAAGCTCGAACACGGGCGTTTCTGAGGTGCTGAGGATTTCGATCTCGCGCACGTAGACTTCGACGGCCCCGGTCTTGAGCTTCGGATTCGCGAGGCCCTCCGGGCGGCGGCCCACCTCACCGCGCGCGGCGATACAGAACTCGGTTCGCACGCGCTTGGCGACGGCGTGGGCGGACGGGTCGGTGGCAAGGTCGCTGCGCAACTGAACCACACCGGTGCGGTCGCGCAGATCGATAAAGATCAGATCGCCATGGTCGCGATAGACGTCCACCCAGCCCGTCAGGATGACGGGGTGGCCGACGCGATCAGTGCCGACCTCACCGCAGTAACAGGTTCGTTCGTTATAGGGCACGGGCACGCGAGGACCTCCGCTGCGCCGGGTTCACGGCGCAGAAGCAAGGGATCGTACAGAGCGCTGCGCGCCCGGGTCAAATCGGCCCGCCACCGGGCCACCGGGCCGCTCCCGCCCGGTTGCCGTCACCGTACCGTTCGAATCCGGCACATTGCGATCCGGCGCACGGCGATTGGTGGCTCCGCCGGCAGGCACCTTGACACCCCCGACGGAGCGTTTACCGTAACATCCCGGCCTAGTGGCAGGCATCCTAGCGCCCGGGCACAGCGGGCCGCCCCGCAGCTTTTCAGGAATCAGCATGGGTTACGCGTATACACCGGGTCTCTCCGTCGCCGAATGCACGGTCATCCGCAAGGTGCGCCGGCTACCGTTGAAGGGACAGGTGCTGGTCAAGGTCGGCCAGGAGGTCGCGGGCACCGATGTGGTTGCACAGACCGACCTTCCCGGCGAGGTGCGACCTATCAATGTCGTTGGCAAACTCGGTATTTCACCTGAGGAATTGCCTGAAATCATGCTCAAGCGCGAGGGCGAAGCACTCGGAGAAAATGAGCCGTTTGCGCGCACGAAGGGATTCTTCGGCTTATTCAAGAGCGAGATCCGCTCCCCCATCGAAGGCACGCTTGAATCCATCTCCAAGATCACCGGCCAAGTGATTATCCGCGGCAAGCCCACCGCCCTGCGGAAGACTGCCTTCGCGCGCGGCCGGGTGGTTGCGGTCCAGCCCGAGGAGTCGGCCACGGTGGAAATCACCGGGACCTTCATTCAGGGCATCTTCGGCATAGGGGGGGAGACCCACGGGGAACTGGTGCTCGTCACGGAGTCGCCGGACGACATCCTGGACGCAGACCGTATCCGGCCCCAGCACGCCGGCAAGATCATCGTCGGAGGCAGTCTGGTGACGGCTGAAGCCGTCCGAGCCGCAGCAGAGACGGGGGTTTGCGGAATTGTCTGCGGTGGTCTGAACGATGCGGATCTGCGTGACTTCCTCGGCTATGAGCTGGGTGTCGCCATTACTGGCGAGGAATCGCTGGGTGTGACGCTGGTCATCACCGAAGGTTTCGGTCGTATCGGGATGGCACACGGGACCTTCGAGCTGTTGAAGAAAAGGACCGGGCTGTCGGCCAGCATCAACGGGGCGACGCAGATCCGCGCGGGGGTGATCCGCCCCGAAGTCATCATCCCACTGGATGAAAAGGCGGCCGCAGCGGCCGTGGGTGGGGAAGAGGACAGCGTCCTGCAAGTAGGTACACCATTACGAGCGATCCGGGACCCCTACTTCGGACGGATCGGGCAGTGCGTGGATCTGCCGGTTGAACTGGTCCGACTGCCAAGCGAAACCAAGGTACGCGTACTGAAGGTCCGTTTCGAAGACGGCGCCGAGGCCATCCTGCCGCGGGCCAACGTCGAATTGATCAAGCGGTGAGTCCGGCGAACGGACTATGATTCGAACACGCTGCGGCAATGTCCGCGGCGAGGAGTGTGTGCAATGCTGGCACTCTGGCATCGGAAACAGCGCTGGCTGATCGCGGCCTGCTCGAGCGGAACTACGCTCGGCATCCTGCAGGGCTTCGAACTGGTGGACTTCGCGAGTCTGTTTACCAGCTTCCTCGCGTCTCTGCTGTCGCTGATCGTCAGTCTCCTGCTCGGCGGCGCGTTGCAACCTTTGCAGAGCAGCGGCGGTTTCTTCTGAGTTTCGCGCCAGCGTGACAATTTCGCGGGTGCCACCGGAAGTCCTCCGCGTCGCCCCTTCGGCCTCGGGGGTCGCCCGAGCCGCGACCTCATCGGCGGATGTAATCCGCAACAGTCAGACGGAGACAGGTATGGATTCAATCGGCCAGGTTCCGGGCGTGGACCCGGAAGCGCTGGAGAAATACGAGGCGCGCTCAGAGAAGCTGCTCGAGGAGCTGAAGAGCGCCGTGCAGGCGACTGCCCGGGACGTCGGTATGCTCCGTAAGGAGCTGACCGTCACGGTCCCTGCCGAAGTGATCACCGCGCACATGCAGCACAATTATGACGAACTGATGCACGACGCGTTCGTGCCCGGCTTCCGCAAGGGCCGCGCGCCGCGGCAACTCGTCGAGAAGCGTTTCGGGGCGGATGTGCGTGAATCCCTCAAGACCATGGTGGTCGGGCAGTCGTTCTACGCGGCGGTGGACAAAGAGAAGATTGAGCCGCTCGGTGATCCGCTGTTCCGGATTGCCGCCGAAGGTGGTGACAAGCTGGTCGACATCGGCCAGGCGCTCACGACGTTCAAGTTGCCGGAAGACGGCGACTTTACTTACGTGTGCGAGGTTGAGCTGCGCCCGCAATTCGAGTTGCCGGAATTGAAGGGCATCCCGGTCCGCAATCCCACCGTCACGATCACGGACGAAATGGCCGCCGAGGAACTGCTCAAGCGGCGGAAGATCCAGGGGCGCATGGAACCGGTGAGCGGCCCTGCCACCGAGTCGGACGACCAGGTCATCGCCGACGTGACGCTGACCGTGGACGGGCAGGAGGTGAAAACCGAGGATAACGTCGTCCTCGGCGTGCGGCCGTCCCGGCTGGACGGGGTCACGCTGATGAATCTCGGCGAAGCGCTGCGTGGTGCGGCCGCAGGCGAGGTGCGTGAAACCGAGTGCACGATTCCGGACGACTACGAACGCACCGACCTGCGCGGCAAGTCCGGCACCTTCACCTTCCGCATCCACGAGGTGAAGCGGCTGGTGCCGGTGGAACTCGACGCCTTTCTCAAGGACTGGGGCTTCGACAATGAAGCCGAAGCACTGAGCTACATGAAGGACCAGCTCGAGGCAGAGCGCGACCGGCTGGTGCAAAGCGCGCGGCGCGGGCAGGTGGAACAGTACCTGCTGGAGAAAACGCAGCTCGACCTGCCGGAGGGTTTCTCCGCCCGCCAGGTGGACCGGGCGGTCATGCGCAAGGTGATCGACCTGCACCAGCGCGGCATCCCGATGTCCGAGGTGGAAGCGCGGATCGACGCACTGCGGACGTCGGCCCAGGACGAGGTCCGAACCGAGTTGAAGCTGGCCTTCATCATGGCCAAGATTGCGGAAGACCGCGGCATCGAAGTGACCGATGAAGAGGTGAACGCGGAGATTGCCCGGATCGCCCGCAGCTACGGGCAGCGCTTCGACCGCATCCGCGATGATCTGCAGACCCGCGGTCTGCTCGACCAACTGGTTGAAGAGCTGCGGCATGGTAAGTGTGTGGCCGAGTTATTGGCCGAGGCCGATATTCAGGACGTGGCCGCAGCGGCGCCGGCGAGCGAGCCGGCTTAGGTCACGGGTCGGCTGCCGTGGGCGCCCACCGGGCCCGCGGCCGGACAAGGAGAACGCATGGCGTACTGGCCGGACCACGAGCGCTTCAAGGCCCAGGGAGGCGGGATGCAGGCCTGGCGGCAGATGGGGCTGAACGAGCTCCTGCTGGAGAACCGCATTATTTTTCTGGACCTGCCGCTGGACCCGCAGATTACGATCAATGGCAGCACGGTCTGCTCGCACGTGATCAAGAGCATGCTGTACTTGCAGTCGATCAAGCGCGACCAGGACATCCACCTGTACATCAACTGCCCGGGCGGCGACATCGACGACACGCTGGCGATTTACGACACCATGCGGTTCCTGAACTGCGAGATCGCAACGTATTGCGTCGGGGGCGCGTCGAGTGGCGCGGCTCTGATTCTCGCGGCCGGCACGAAGGGCAAGCGCTTCGCGCTGCCACACGCAAAGGTGATGATTCACCAGCCGTGGGGTTACATCGGCGGGCAGGCGGCCGACATGCGCATCCAGGCCGACGAGATCATGCGCGTGAAGCAGACCATGCTGGCGATCCTCTCGGAGCACACCGGGCAGCCGCAGGAGCGAGTCGCCCGGGATATCGAGCGCGATCGCTACATGAGCGCGGCCGAGGCCAAGGAGTACGGCTTGATCGACGAGATCCTCGAAGAAAGCCGGCTGGAAAAGAAAAAGAAATGACCCGCCCGGGGCAGGCAGTGAAAGGCGGCCAAAGCATGACGAGAGCGCAAACGTTAATCCCGATCGTGGTGGAGCGCGAGGGTCGGGCGGAGCGAGCTTACGACATCTATTCGCGGCTCCTCAAGGACCGCATCATCTTCCTGGGCGACGAGGTGTCGGACCACCTCTCGAACGTGGTCATTGCCCAGATGCTGTTCCTCGCCAACGAGGATCGCAAAGCGGATATCCACCTGTACATCAACTCGCCCGGCGGCGCGGTGTACAGCGGGATGGGCATCTACGATACCATGCAGTTCCTCCCCTGCCCCGTGGCAACCTACGTCATTGGCATGGCAGCCAGTATGGCGGCCGTGCTCGCTGCGGCCGGGACGCCCGGCAAACGCTTCGTGTTGCCGCACGGCCGGGTGATGATCCACCAGCCGTTGGGCGGCTCGCGGGGCACGGCGACCGACATTAAGATCGAGATTGACGAGATGGTCCGGACGCAGAAGCAGCTCTACGAGGTTCTGGCGCGGCACACGGGCAAGACCCTGGAACAAATCACCGACGATTGCGACCGCAACAATTGGATGGACGCGGAGCAGGCGGTGTCGTACGGTCTGGCCGACAAGATTCTCAAGGCCATGCCCGAAACGACTTCGGCCCCCCCGGTCGAGTAGCGCAGCAAGGAGGTTCGGCGTGGACACGGCGGCAACCAGCCCAGGGGCGCGCTCCCGCTGGTCCGGTCTGGCTTGGGGGGTCATGTTCGCCAGCGGCACCGCCTGGCTGGTCACGGGCTGTGTCGCCACGGGCGAAGATCCCGTCCAGCGCGAACTCGCTGACCTGCGAACCCGCAACCAGCAGCAATCGCAACAGCTTGTCGCTCAGCAGGCGACCATCGCCGAACTGCACAGCCAGCTCCGGGTAGCCCGCTCCATAACCGAAGACGACCTGCGGCGTGTGTTCTACCCCGAGGAAATCGTCATTGATCGCCTGACGGGCGGCGCCAATTACGACGGCCAGCCGGGCGACGACGGTGTGACGGTCTATCTCCGCCCGATCGACCGCGATGGCGACGTCGTGAAAGTCGCGGGCGACATCCGCATCCAGCTTTATGACCTCGCGGCTCCAGGCGGCCAACTGCTGGGTGAGTACTTCATCCCGGTCGACGAATGCGGGAAGTACTGGCACGGTAAATTACTGACGGGGCATTACACCATCCGTTGCCCCTGGCCCGCCGCCCCACCGGCGAACCCCGAAGTGACCGTTCGTGTGACTTTCGTCGACTACCTCACGAAACGGGTGGTGTCGGCGCAAAGCGTGTGCCGGGTCCAATTGCCCCCATCGCCGTAGGGGAATCGGTTAGGTCCGCACCCCCCTTCCAGACTCTCTCCTGTCGGTTCAGGGCTTTGCCCGTCGACTCAGCGCTGCTTTACGGCGTGACCGACCCGGGACCGCTATACCCCATCAGGTACAGGAACTGGTTCTGTGTGATCACGGGGATGCCGGTTTTCTGTGCCCGCTCGATTAACCCGCGATATCGAGAGCGGGCCAACTCCGCCTGGATCGCCTGTTCTCGCACGGCTGCGCTCGCACCAACCGTCGCGGCCACGTCTGGCCCACCCGGCGCCACGCCAACAATCACGTAATCGACCGACTCGTCGATCTCTTCGACGACCTGACCGCCCCACTCACGGATGATCGCGATCACCTGGTCCACACCATTGATGTCCACGTTGCCGTCAAAATCGAGGTCGAAATCACCCCGCACTACGAATTTCGGCTTGCGGTTACGCTCGTACGCGATGTTGACAACCGTGTCGCCTTCGAGAATCGGCTGAATCGGATCACGCCGCGTGACCCGGCACTCGGCGCTCATCTCCATGACCGTCACCACTTCGAGCGAGGCATGCCCCCGCAGCGAGTCCGAAACCCCGCGCGTCGGCGAGTAGACCTCGAAGCCCATGCCCGCCTTCACCCGGTCACGCGATCCGAGGTTGATGTATACGATGTCGCTGCCGGGTATCGCCCGCTCGATGCGGCCGTCCGCCTTCGTCAGCACCGAGCGCGGATCGAGCGCGCCGGGGCCTTTGAGTTGCCGGATCTGGTCGAGCAAAGCGGCGATCTGCGTGTCGCGCTGGCCCACCAGAATCTCGAAATCACGCACGCGCGTGTTGCCCTCGCGGATCAGTGTCTGGAGCTGGGCGTTGCTGGCGTCAACCTCGCGTTGGAGGGCGGCGAGCTGCTGATCCTTCTGGCCGAGCGCGGTGGTCTTTTCCTGCTGGGCCTGCTGCAACTGGGCGCCCAACGTGCTGACCGCGGTGCCGAACTCCATATCGCGCGTGCGCATTTGCTGCGTCAAACTCTCCTTGTCCGCTTCTAAATCGCGCATGACGATCTGGAAGCTCTCCGCCTGGTCACGGGCCTGACGAAGCGACGTCGCAAGGTTGCCCACCACGGTCAGCAGCGTATCGCCCGGGTTGATCTGCCCCGGGTGTGCGGCCGCAACTCCCACGAGCGTCTGCTGAACCTGGTCCGCCAACCGCGGCCGCAGGTCTTCGGGATTACCGCTGATCAACGTCGCGAGGGCCCGCAGGTCGTCGCCCATGACCTGGACAGCACCCACACCGCGGGCCTGCGCCTCGTTGAGGTAGTACGAGGGCGCCTGGCCGGCCGCCGCCAACTGCCGGCGCAGCCCCTCGGCTTCGCTCCGCAGCTTCTGGTTGCCGGTGAATTGCAGGATGAAAAGAGCCAGGGCGATCACGGTCAGGATCGCGAACGTGATCAGACCGTACAGCAGGCCACTCGATGAGCCCTGCACCGACACGGGACGACCGGCCATTCATCAACTCCTTCACATGCCCGCTGTGAAACGCGCCAGAGAAACCACCCGGCGCGGCCGTTAACCCGGCAGGGACGCACAGCCGCACTGGCCGTGAAGCCCGCGCAAGTCGCGGCGAGCGAGTATGAAAGAAGCCCGGGCGGTTGTCAAAACCGAATCTCGCCCCGGCGGGTCCGGACGCGTACCCTAGGCTTATCCCCCATGCCGCAGGGTCATCCTGGCCCCAACGCACCACGATCCCGTCAACTTACCTCTTGACCCCAACCGGTGCCGCACGATCATGGTGGCTTGCGGGCTGAGGTCGCGAACGCGTCTGCCCGTTTCCGGCCGGCTCGGCACGAGGCACGCATGAACAAATCCATCCGCAAGCTCAAGTTCGAAGAGGCCCTGACCCGGCTCGATGCCATCGTCGAAGCGATGGAGGCCGGTGAAATCGGTGTCGAAGAATCCATCGCACGCTATGAAGAGGCGATGCAGCTCGCGGCCCACTGTCGACAAATCCTCGAGACCGCCGAGCTACGAATTCAGAAAATCCAGCTCGACGCCACCGGGCGGGCGGAACTCAGCGATTTCGTGGCCCCGCCGGATGCGGGGGGAACAGAGGGCGAGTCCGGTGATTCGGACTCGCCGGACGACGTTTGAGCGGCGCGGCCGCAAGCGCACAACCATTGCGACGGGGATTGGGCACATGGCTACGCGGTTTGACTGGGCAATGCGTGTGCCATGGCTGCGGTCGTTCCCCAGCGCTGTACTCGATGCGGTCCTCCCACAGACCTGTGCCGCGTGTGCCGCCTGGATCCCGTGCGAGCAAGGGGTGGTCTGCCCAACCTGCCGTGTGGCGGCGACGGCTTATCTCGCAGCGCCGGCCTGCGCGCACTGCGGCCGCACCGTGCCCCCCGCGGCGATCCATTCCGACGGCTGCGCGCGCTGCCGCACGGAGTACTTCTGGAATCTCGCCGGGGTCGTGCGCGTCGGGCCTTATACGCCTGTGTTGCGCAGCATGCTCACCGGCCTGAAGTACCGCGGGGATGAGCGGCCAGTGTCATTCCTGGTGGATCTGCTGGCGACCGCCCTGAAAAATGCGCCCTGGGGTACGGAGATCGACACACTTGTGCCGGTGCCGATGCACTGGCTGCGCCGCTCGCAGCGGCCTTGTGATCATGCCGCCGTCCTCACGGTAGAACTCGGCCGGCGAATCGGGGTCCGGGTCGTCCGGTTGGTGCGCCGCGCGAAGCATGGGCCCAGCCAGACCGCGCAGCCGACGAAGAGCGCACGCTTTGAGAATGTGCGGGGCTGCTTCGGACCGGCGCCGTGGTACCTGCCGCCCTGGCCGAAGCCCGATGTGTCCGGTCGTGTGGTGTGTATCATCGACAATCTGCTCGTCACGGGGGCGACGGTTGTGGAAGTGTCCAAGGTACTGCGGCGCGCGGGAGCGCGGCGGATCTATGCCGCCGTAGTCGCCCGCCCGGCTGCCCCCGGCGACCCGCGCAGCAGCACCGCCCCCAGCACCGCGTAGCGACACACGCATGCCGAGACCCTGTGGGTTGCAGCTGCGCGCGAGCACGCGTGTACTCATTCTCAGAGCGCCCCCACTCCTCCGACCGTGGCATTACGTCCGTAAGCACAAATGGACAGTGGGCACCGGTTACGTCGGTGCCCACCAGAGTCCGCCTGGGAAGCTCGGTTGAGGGTATCAGCGTCCTGCGCTGGCCGTCGGTGCACCGGCCTTACGAGTGTATGAAATCTCCATCATCTTGTGCTCTTTACCGGTCTTCATATCCGGGCCGTAGAATTCCAGCGTCATGCTGTCCTTGCCGGTGTAACGCTCGACCTGGCGCATCGAGACCTCCTTCTTCTGCACCGGGCAGTGGTACGAGATCGCCCAGGTCAGCATTTTGCCATCCTCAGACAACTCACCCGTGCCATAAGCCATGCCGGTGCCCATGCTGTCGAGCCAGACGCTCTGGAACTTCTTGGCCGCGTTGTCATAGCCGTACAGTCCGATGCCTTTGAAAGGACCCATGCCACCCATGTCGCCCGCGACCTCGCACATGACGAAGCGACCGTCCAACAGCGCGGTCAACGTGCTCGTACACTCGGTGATCGTGGGGTCCGCACCCGGCTCCATCCAGCATTGCAACCGGCCCTCCCACACCCCCAGCGACTTAGCCAGATGGGCGTGCATGGGTCCGGGGGTCGCGGCTTCCATCATCGCCTTCATGTCGGCCTCGGTCATGCCCGGCGGAAGTGGCATGTTTTCCTGGCCGCTGCCGGACCGTGGCTTGTCATCACCGTATGACTGGGCGACGGTCACGGCCGCCGCTGTCAGCACGAGCACGCCAAGACTCGCAAGCACAATACGAACGTTGCGTACCATGAGATTCATCCTCCACAAGAGAATTCGGAACCCGAAACGCCGCAATCGTACCTGCTCAGAGAATCACAAGCAAAGAAATACTTCTGGGGGCCTGACAGATGCCGTTCTCACGCGCGGAGATCTCCGCGGTGTCGGGTTGGCGAGTACCGCCCTTCCAAAGAAATGTGAGCGATGAATCAGGACGCCAAGACGAGCGGGTCCACGAGTGGCGGCAATACCGTGCCCGGTCACGGCGTGCTCAGAACCGCGGCTTGGGTCCTCAAGTTCCACGCATCAGGCCGTGGCCCCAGCATCCACGACCTCCGATGCTCCTTCGCGGCGGGCGACACCCCCGAGCGTAGCCGGCCGCGCCGCCAGGCACACACGTACGAGCTGGCTCAGCAACCGTCGCACCTCTTCCGGGGCGGCTCCCGCCCGCAGGCCGCGCTCGAGGGCGGTCGCACACACCGTGATGGGCTCAAATCCATACCCGCCGGCTTCGCCTTTCAGCAGGCGGGTTTCCACCGCCAGGTCGTGCATGTTCGCGGTCGCCAGGGCCGACTCAAGGCGCGCCACGTGCTCGGGCAGATCGTGTACGAAGGCGTCGATCAGTGGGGCCATTTCGGCTTCGTGCAACAGCGTGCTCACCAGTGGCTCGGGGCGCGCGTGCTGCACGACCCGTGCGAGTTCCTCACGACTGGGAGGTTTCGCCAGAAAATCGTCGAACCCGGCCTGGAAACAGCGCTCGCGGTCCGCCGGGTCACTCAGCGCGGTGACGGCCACAACCGGCCGCACATAGCCCTTGCTTCGCAGCATCGACACGGCGTGCAGGCCACCGACGCCCGGCATCTCCACATCCATGAGGATGACGTCGAACGGCTCACCCAGGGCAGCATGCACGGCCGCGGCCCCATCATCGACCTCCACCACTTCCACGTTGAGGGGTTTCAGCCACTGTGCCAGCAGCCGGCGCGCCGTGGGGCTGTCGTCGGCCAGCAGGACACGGGTACGGACGGCATTCCGTGAAAACGAGGCGGGATCCAAGAGGTGGTCGAATCGAACGGCGATCTCGTGGATACCCTGCGCGCCCTGGATGTAGCGACAATCTTCGACGACCCCGGTTACCGTCTGCCAACTATTGTGCACCGTGATCAGATCGATACGGCAGCGGGTCGCCTGGTTCACCACCGTACCCACCAGCAGCCGTAGCTCGGACTGGCTGATGCTGCGGCACGGCACTGTCCAAGTAATATGCGTGTCGCGCCCGGTCTCGATCTCGATTCGCACGCGATTGCGATAACTGAAGCGCTCATGATCGGCAGCTCGCGCAGACGTGTTGCGTTCATGTGCATCGAGGATGTCGAGGAGTCGGTCGAGCACCTCGTCTTCGAGCTTCAGCTTGGCCATGAGCGAGCCCCCATCAGAGTGACACCTTGGGGCGGAATCAGATCATCTGCACCAAGCATGCGAATCACCGAGTACCGGCGACAACCTGGATCCAGAGAAACCCATGCTGATTGTGCGGTTTCCCCTGACTTGTGTGAATCTGGGCAAGATCTGGTCCCTTTATCGCGCACGCTGCGTGCGCTACAATCCGATCCACCCCAGCAACCACCCGAGGATCTCCTCGGCCGGCTGAAACCCGAACGGCCAGACCGAGGTGTCGAGACGGGCCGTCGTGAACTCCTGTGGTGTCAACAATCGCTCGTTGAAACAGGTCGTGTCCATCAGGTCGTTGCAGTCGGCCGTGTGGACCAGTCCGAGTAGATGCCCGATCTCATGGGCCGTCGTGTTGCCGATGGCCTGGCACATCTCTTCGAAGGTGGGATTGATCCGAAAAGCCGAGGCGAAACCCTGCGTGAAGATGATCGCCCGGTCTGCCGGGTCCGTATTAAATGTGTCGACTTTCTCCGCAATCGCAAAGGCGCGCGAGTTGAGTCCGCCGAAGAAAATCGTCGAGTGCGGCCCGTCCGGCACGGCGTGCTCATCCGAGTTGCGCAGGACCAGGTTGTAGCCGGCGTAACGGTTGGCGACGATTTCCTGCACACGCGTCTTCATGCGGGTGGTCAATGCCGCCGCAAAGCCGACGTCAGCGGCATTGAAGGGTCCCAGGTTGAAAGTCCCGACGTTGGGGACGAAGACATCGCTGCCACCCGCCCAGTTGAGGTAGACGACTTGACCCGCCGTGGACGGCAGTCCGGCGCTGCGTTCAAGCTGCACCAGCACTTCATAGTCGCCCGAGGTGTCGGTGTTGGGATAACCGATGACACCGAGAAAATACGTCCCTTCGTCGCCACGCAGTGTGATGTCGAGATAGGGATTTGTGTTGCTTCCGTCGGGGTTGCGGTCATCGTTGTAGGCCACGAGGAATTCGCGGCTGTCAAAAATCGCTGCCACCGCGTCAAGATTGCCGCTGACCGCGCGAACATCAATGACGATGCGGTCCCCCGGTGCCAGCGTTCCGAGTGCATATACGTCCGCATCGCTGCGTCCCGAGATGTTCCCGCGAAACCGGAAGGAGTCGCGATCGCTGAGAGGCAGAGGGACCGCGCTGCGGATCGTACTGTTGTTGGCCGTGTCGAGCACCGGCGGCGTACCGCCGACGCTGTCATTAGGGTCAACGGGTTGCGGGCAACCACCCACCAGCCCGCCAAGCACGAGGAACAAAGCCGCCAGTAAAACAGATGCGCGGCGACTCCTGGTCGCCTCCCATGCGGTGTTCATACATTACTCATCCAGGTCGAGGCAGGTCCCGCAACGACACCGCAGTTCCTCCGCGACCAGCTTCCGCAATTCCTTGAAACGCTGCGCCTTCGCAATGACTTTCGCCTTAGCCGCCGGATCCACCGGTTGACGACCGACAGTCTCCTCGAGCCGCCGCGGGTTGTTCGCGAAACCTACCGGAAAGACAGAAGCTTCGAGCGCCGCCTGCGAGAACTCCTGTGTGCCGGCGAGGTCCCAGGCCGAACCCGTCGTATCCATCAAGTCTGCCGGCACCTGAGTGTGAAACAAGCCCAGCAGGTGGCCGATTTCGTGGCTCGCGACGTTCGCCACCATGCGGGCCATCTCAATTTCGGTGAGCCGCATGACGGAGAAGTCCTCAAAGCTTTTCACGTAAATGATAGCATTCTGTTGCAGCTCTGCGTTGTACTGGTCCACATTGTCCGCAAGACCGAGTAACCGCGGGTCCGAACCGCCAAAGTGCAGTGTCGAATGCGGTCCAGCCGGTGGCGGCCCATCGTCGGAGGTCACGAAGATCACATGATAGCCGGTGTAGTCCTCCTGCATGGCCGTGTAGATCTCGGACTTGATGAGGTCGGTTGCACCGGCATAGGCACTGCCGAGCATCGCCCCATCGAAAGGCGTAAAGGACGTGGCATCCTTGCGGTGCACCTTCACATTGGAGCCGCCGGCAAAATTGAGGTACACGATTTGCGGCCGCGGCGCTGGGATATCCACGCCAGGTTGCCGGAGGATATCGAGAGCGAACTCACCACCCCGGCTCGTGTAGGGCGAAGCGACGCCGAGGTACAGTGTCCCGGTATCAAAGCGCGCGACGTGCTCCAGCGGCGTACCGGGCGAGACGATTTCGCGATACAGTAGCTCGAAATTCTCATCCAGCAGCACGACCAGGAACGCGAGAGACGCACTTCCCGACTGTGGCCGCACAAGCCAGCGCTCGCCACCGCGGGCCGTACCGAGGTCATAAAGCAGGTAGTCACCCAGGGGACCGACGGAACCGGTGACGCGGCGCGGTGCGGCCGACGTTCCCACAGGAATGGGGGCGGTGGCGACATCACCCACGGGGATCGGATTGGTCGCGGTTGTACCGGCCACGACCGGCGGAAGCGCGGGCTCCGTGCCCAGGTCGCTACCAGGGCAGCCGCCCAGCAGGACACCGGGAGTGACCAGCAGGATGCTCCATTTCACCAAGCGGGGTAACTGCATGTCCATCTCCAACGGGTGGGTGCAGACATGCAGCGGCTGGGGGTCGAATCTCCTTCGGGCTAGGACCGGCCGTACAGTTGCGGACACCGGAGCCCGTCATACGGGGCCGACAAATGGCTGATGTTGGTATCGCTCACTCACGTCGGGTTTATGAGCAGTCCGTCGCTGACCTGGCTCCCGACCACAACAGGGTGATAAAGCACTTGGAGAGGATGCCACACGGCGCGCCCGCCGATTGCGTCCGAGTTTGCGCCCCCGCCACCCCGCCCCATAAGCAACCGCAACCGCTCCCGGACCCGTCCTGAATCCACTACCGGTCGGCACTGATGAGCGCCCGGTTACGACCCGATAGAACCAACAGTGTCGCCAGTACGGGACCCGCCCCAGGGCTGCCGAGGATACACGATGGACGCTGAGAAGATTCTGAAGATCTCCCCGCAGGTCATTGAAGACTTGATCGAGACGAATCGCGTCAAGGCGATCCCGAAGTGTGCGCCCGGTAGCCGACGGGAAGAACGCTGGCCATTCCCCGGAACCGTGGAAGTCTGGTTACCCGAGCAGTGCTATGGCGAACGCCATGTCCTCGCGACCCTGCATAACCTCAGCCCCCATGGACTCGCCATGCGCGCCCGCCGACCGGTTGACCGCGACACGAAGATCTCACTCGCAATCCACCAGCCGGAAATGAGTTGCTACGGCCACGCCATCGTTCGTCACTGTACCCAGGCCCATGTTGGGTACCTGATTGGCGTCGAGTTCCTTTTCCCGCCGGAAAGCAACGCTGACTAGCTGAGCGGCTGTGAAGCGGCTGCGCTCGCGGCCACACCGCACGCGCTGGACAACCGCGGCACGCCGTCACGGGGTATGACGCAGCGGGCGGTGGAGTCCCCTCCCGGGCCGGAGCATCCCCGGCTACAATCCGCGGCCATGTCATCCTGCTTTACCGAACACGAATTGCCGAACGGACTCCGCGTATTGTGCGAAACCATGCCCCGGGTGCGGTCGGTGGCAGCGGCATTCGTCGCCACGACCGGGTCGCGTGACGAGGAACCACACGAGCACGGTGTCAGCCACTTTCTTGAACACATGTGTTTCAAAGGCACCGCGCGGCGCGACTGCCGCGCGATCAACGTGCGCTTCGACGAACTCGGGGCAATCTACAACGCGTACACGAGCAAGGAACACACCGTCTACTACGGCTGGGTGCCTCGGCCCCGCCTCGCGGATCAGATCGAACTGCTCGCGGACATGATGCGACCCAGTCTGCCAGCGCCCGACTTCGAGACCGAGCGTCATGTAATCCTCGAAGAAATTGCGATGAGCGATGACAACTTCGATCGACTTGTCTGGAACTTCGTCCACGAAGTCGTCTTTGGCTCCCACGCGCTCGGCCACGAGATCCTCGGTGAAAAAGCCACCATCACCGGTCTACCGCGAGACACGCTCGTGTCCTATCACCGGCGCCGTTACGCGTCCAACCACTTGCGACTGGTCGTGGCCGGAGCCGCACAGGCCGAGGAGGTGTTCGCTGCTGCCGGGCGACACTGTGCCGATTGGCAGCGCTCCCCGGTGGGGAACGGGAGTGGCCCTGCGCCACCTGCGCTTGCGACGGGCGTGCGCAAGCTCAAGCTCGATCGCTTCAAGCAGCAGTCGCTGATCCTGCTGTACCCAGCCGTACCGCGGGGCCACGTCTCCGAGGAAACCATCGAGGCCTTCTGTGGACTCTTCGGCGGCCATAACTCGCGGTGCTACTGGAATATTGTGCAAAAGGGGCTGTGTACGAATGCCGGCGCCGCCTGGATTGCCTACCGCGATTACGGCGTCCTCGCCCTCTACGCGGACGGGGAACCCGAACGCTGCGCCGAAATGCTCGCCGCCCTGCGGGCGCAGGCGTCGGATGTTGCCGAACATGGTTTCACGACCGATGAGGTGCAGCGTGTGAAGAACCAGCGGCGTACACAACTCGCACTGGAAGCGGAGAATCCACGTACGCGCATCATGCAACTCATCGACGATGTCGAAACTTACCAGCGCCCCCTGACGCCGGACGCGCGGCTGGCGGCAGTCGCAGAGGTCACACCGGATTCATTGAAACGCTACCTCGCGTCCTACCCTATTACCGGCGACGGACTGCTGCTGAGTTGTGGTCCCCGCGACTGGCCGGCGTAACGGCCTGCCCCACCTTGTGATCCGTTCACGACAGCGGCCGGAGCCCCGGGCCCCGGCCGCTATTCGTCACTAGCGCTGGAGAGCGGTTTCGCCCTCCACTGGCTTTGAACCGGCGTTCAGGTCAGGGCGACGATCGCATCCGAGATGCTGTCGCCAAGTCCCCACCAAAACCCACGCTGAAAATTCAGCGCTGCACGGTCGCAGCGCAGCAGCCATGCGCCTAAGACTCCGCCGGCACTGACGAGGGTCATCAGCTTCACCAGTTGCATTTGCGTGCGATACATGTCATTACCTCCAGTCAAAGAACACGTGCTAGCAGCCCGACCGCAACTTCTACGCTTGCGTGTTCGACGGTCCTCGGTGCTGCCGGAATACGGCGTCCATTTCAGGGCGCTGATACGGACAGTGACCGCCAGTTCGGGAGTATAGACCGCGCGCATCTGTCTGAGCAAGAAAAACCGCCCGATTCGCCGACGATTTCCGCATGCCGCGCACAATCGTGCGCGATTTCGTCATGAGTGTTTTCGCAGGTGCAACATTACGGCTGGCCTGGTGGCCCGTGCCAGCTTCCACGCGCGGCAAGCAGTTCCACGCTCCATAACCGGAGTAGAGCCGCAGCCGCATCGTCGCAGGCGCGTGGCGCCTCATCACCACCGAGATTCGTCGCGACGAGTACGGCGATATCGCGTTGCGGGGCAAGCCATACCACCGCGAACCACAGCGTATTCGTGCCAGCATGGGTAAGAACAGTGCCGCCGCCCCACGGACGCGTGGTGACGGCCCAACCCGCGGCAAAACTGCCATCCGCGGAGTCAAAGGGCTCGTGCAGACTACGCACGGCCCCAGGCGATAGCAGTGTTTCCCGGGAGTCTGCACGGTACGCAGCCAAATGCAGCGCAACGAAGCGGGCCCAGTCAGGCAGCGAAAGATGCATGGTGCCGGCAGGCGCCAGTGCCGGTGGGTTGTCAGCCAGTGGCGACGGCGGCATGGGCATCAGGTTGCTCGACAGGCGCCGATGCCCCCACGGCGCGTTCACGCCGTCGAGGGTGCCCGGCGCACCGAAACCCGCCGTCGTGATGCCGAGCGGCTCGCACAGGAGCCGTTGCACGAGTTCCTCCCAAGGCACACCGGTGCGCGCTTCGGCCACGGCCCCCACGAGTGTGTAACCCGCATTCGCATACAGCGGTTGTGTGCCCGGGGTGACGGCCGGCGGGTTGGACAGCACCGTGCGAACGAGGTCCAGCCGCTGGTCGGTCGGCGACCCCGCCCGGCCGAGCAGCCGCGCCCAGAGTCCATCGAGCGTGAGCTCCTGCGGCGCACCACCATGATGACGAACCAGTTGCCAGAGCGTCACCGGGCGGTAGTCGGCGTGCAGATCGGGGACCTGCTCGCCGAACACCTCACCGAGTGTCGTGTCCCACGATAGCACACCCTGTTCCACCAGGCGCGCCACGACCGTGGCCGTCATGGACTTGCAGCAGGAACCGATGTGGAACGGGTCATCCGGTGCAACCGGGGTCGGGTCACCGTTCCGGCGAACGCCGGTCACACCGAATGCAATCAGCCCATCAGAACGCACCAGGGCCGCACCGAGTGCCGGCAGCTCGTAGCGCATGCGGATTTCTTCGAGCAGCGCACTGACATCGCGCCAGCCCGAATCCGCGGGCACCGTCGCAGCCCGTTCGTCGGTGTGCACCGGGGGCCTCGCCCCCGGCTCCGTTCGCGGTGCCGGCGCGGCACAACTGATCAACAGCAGGAAAATGAGGCCCGACAGACCCAGGCCGGCCCGGGGTGGCATCTTCATCACGCTGACTCCTGCAAACGGGCATGTTCTGCGGCGATTTGCGCGCGCACCTGCGAGAGCGCATCCGCCACGGGGACGATCGTGCGTTCACCGGGGAGGCGCCGCCTGCTGAGTTCTACCCCACCCGCATCAAGACTCTTACGACCCACCACCACACGATACGGCACACCGATCAGATCCGCATCCTTGAACTTGAACCCCGCGCGTTCGTCCCGGTCGTCGAAGAGCACGTCTACACCCGCGGCCTCTAGACCGGCATGTAACTCGCTTGCGATCCGCATCACTTCCTCGTCACGTGGATCGAGCGCGATCACCAGCGCCTCAAACGGCGCGATGGACACCGGCCAGATTATGCCATGTTCGTCGTGGTGGGCTTCCACCGCAGCCGCCATGATGCGGTTCAACCCGATCCCATAGCAGCCCATGATGAGCGGGTGCGCCTTGCCGTGCGGGTCGAGGTAGGTCGCTTCGAGCGCAGCGCTGTACTTCGTGCCGAGCTTGAAGACGTGGCCGATCTCAATCGCCTTGCGCAGGTGCAGGACACTGCCATGCGGTGCAAAGTCGCCATCGACCACGCAACGCACATCCGCGACCGTCACCTTCTCACCCGTCAGCGGGAAGTCGCGCCCCGGATTCAGCCCGGTGACATGGTAATCAGTCCTGTTGGCGCCCGTGATCGCGTTCCGCAGCACGGTCACCTCGCGGTCGATGATCAGGCCATCGATCCGTTCGAGCAGACCCTGTGGGCCCGCGAAGCCCACGGCGGCTCCGGTGAGCGCGCTGATAACCGCCGGCGTCGCCAGCTCGAGCGCTATGCCGGCCACCTTGTGAAGCTTCACCTCGTTGACCTCGTGATCGCCGCGCACCAGAACCACGAGGCACTGCTGCCGAGCGGTCTGCTCGTGCCCCGCCGGAACCAGCGCGGTGTAGATCAGAGTCTTGACCATCTGCTCCGGCTGCGTGCCGAGCAGCTTGCAGACCGCCTCGATCGACCCCACCCCCGGTGTATGAATCTCCCTGAGCGGCGCGAGCGGCACGTCGTCCGCCGGGGCCGGCGGCGCGGCCGCGGCCCGTTCGAGGTTGGCGGCGTACTTGCCGTCAGCACTCAGCGCGACCTGGTCCTCGCCCGCCTCGGTCAGCACCATGAACTCGTGCGAGGTATCGCCCCCCATGGCCCCGGTGTCCGCCTCGACCGCAAGGTAAGGTAGACCGGCGCGACCGAAGATCCGGCAGTAGGTGCGATACATGTTGTCGTACTCGGTGTCGAGCGACTCCTTCGTGTCGTGAAACGAATACGCGTCCTTCATCAGAAATTCACGCGTCCGCAGCACGCCACTCTTCGGCCGGGCCTCGCCGCGAAACTTGAGCTGAATCTGGTACAAATTGCACGGCATCTGCTTGTAGCTCTTCAGATAGGCCCGCGCAATCTCCGTGATGACCTCCTCGTGCGTCGGCCCAAGCACCAGTCCGCTTCGCCAGTCACCTTCCGGTCCGGCGATCCGCAGCAGCACGTCCCCCATGCCCACGCTGCGCCCGGTCTCGTTCCACAGCGACAGGGGTGTGAGGCATGGCATGCGCAGCTCGATGGCACCGGCCCGGTCCATCTCCGCACGTACGATCTTCTCGACCTTGTGGAGTGCGCGCAGACCAAGCGGCAGGTACGAGTAGACCCCGGCGGCCAGTTGCCGGATGAGCCCGGCACGCAGCATCAGGATGTGCGACGCGGCCGTCGCATCCTTGGGGGTTTCCTTGGTCGTCGGAATCAGGAAGTTCCGCCAGCGCATGGGCATTCTCCAGGGGAAGCGGCCGAAAGCGGCCATTGTGCCGTCTGGTCCGGAGGGTTGCAAAGGTGTCGCACGGCTCGGGTGAAACTGGTCGAACGGCCGCTACCCCCCGGAACTGCCCAATTGCAGTGGGCGGCCGTTGGCCTACAATGACCCGTTCCTGGCCGGAAGTCGAGGGGACCTTCGGCACGAGTTACCCCCCAGGGTAGAGACAAGGCGCACTATGCCAATCAAGGTGGGAATCGTCGGTCTCGGTGCCATGGGCGTCTGGCACGCCGCCACCCTGCGCGAATTGCGTGGCTTCGTGCTGCGTAGTGTCTGCGACATCACCCCGGCCCAACGGGCGGTCGCAGAGCAGGACTACGGCTGTCGCGCCTTTGGCGAATTGAAACCGTTCCTCGCGGATCCCGAGTTGGATCTCGTCGTTGTCGCCACCCCGTCGCATGCGCATGTTGAGCCGACGCTCGCGGCCCTCCGAGCCGGCAAGCACGTGGTGTGCGAGAAACCGCTCGCCCAGACCGAGTCCGATGCCCGCCGGATGTTCGCCGCGGCCGAAGGGGCCGAGAAACAGCTCCTGACTTTTCAGAACCGTCGCTGGGACAGCGACTTTCTCACCGTCGCCCGCATGGTGCGTTCGGGACGCCTCGGCGAGCTACAGAACATCCGGCTGTTGCGGTGGTTCTGGTCCGACCTGATGCAGACCTTCGGGGTGAAGAGCTACCGGCCGGGGTGGCGCAGTGAGGCGGCGTATGGTGGTGGTGCGCTGCTCGATTTCGGCGCTCACTATTTCGACCAGTTGCTGCAGCTGTTGCCCGCTCCCGTGGTGGATGTGTACGGCGACCTGCGGGCACGGCGCTGGACGCGCGATGCGGATGACCAGTTTCTCGCCATCCTCCGGACCGCGAATGGTGTCGTCGCGCAGGTGGAGTTCTCCCAGAACGCGCACCCGCCACTCCAGGTGGAATGGCTGCTCAGTGGGTCCCAGGGCGGCTTCCGCTACGACCCCGATGGTAGCCAGTATTACACCCACAATGCCCGCGGGAAGGCCCGCTCGACCCCCGTGAAAAACTTGCCGAGTGACTGGCGGGCGTTTTACCAGAACGTCGCGGCGGTACTCGCGGGTCGAAACCCACCGGCCGTCCAGCCGCGGGAAACGCTGCGCTTGATGCGCCTGCTCGATGCGATTCGGCGCTCCGCGGCCACCGGCAAGGTTGTGGCTTTCGATGATGTCTACGCCCCGTCAACTTCGACCTCCCCCGCCCCAAGCAGGCAGGCCTAAATGTCCGACGAGTCGCGCCGTATCGTGGTTGCCATGTTGGCGGCGATGATGGTCTTCATCGCCTACCAGTGGGTCATCAACTACCTCTACCCCCTTGATCCGCCGTCGCAACAGCAGACGACCACGGCCCCCAGCACACAACCTGGGGGGGAAGTGGACACCGGCATCGCCGCCACCGCCCCCGCGCCCGGTCTCGCGACGTTGCCCGGGCGGCCGGAGAGCGCCCCCGGCTACGCCCTTGAACCAGGTCAGGAGAGCCCCACCGTTGTCCTGGGCGGACAGCCGGGTAACGCGCTGCGCTTGGAACTGACACCGTTCGGCGCCGGCATCACCACGCTGGAAATCACCCAGCGCGCCCCGGACGGGCGCTTCCTTTTCCGCAACGCCCCGCAAGAAGATGCCCCCTACCAGTTGTTGCAACCCGCCAGTGACGGCAGCCGGATCCGGGCCTCGTTCGCGACGAATCGTCTACTGGTGGGTACGCGTGAAGAAGTCGAGCTACGCCTGTTCGACGTGCCCTGGGCGCTGCAGGAGCACGACAGCACTTTCGCCCGCTACAGTCTGACATTGCGCGCCGCGGACGGCGGTGGCCTGTTGCTGAACAAGCTCTATCGCCTGCGGCCGGACAAGCCGGTGTTCGACGTCGAACTCACGATCACGAACGAAGGCACACAGACACAGTCTTTCCGGATCGAACAGGATGCCGCCGTCGGCATCCGCCGGGAAGACCCGATCTGGGACATGCGGCGGCTGATGGCCGCGTTCCGCAGCGGGCCGGGTGTCGAACTGGGCCGGCCGCGCACGTGGGGCGATCTCAAAACCGCGACCCTGGACCGCGAGCGCGGTTCGCTGCGCCTGCTCGAGGCGGACAAGGGGCCACTGCTGTGGACCGCCGTCGCGAACAAGTATTTTGCCGTGTTCACCCGACCGGTGAACACGACGCCGAATGGCGATCCGACGTTTGTCATCGGGGCGCTCGGGTTGGTGCTCGACCCGCACCAGGCGAAGGAGAGCGGGGACCTGCTCGCGCGCCTGGTCTTGCGGCCGATGGAAATCGCCCCCGGGCAGACCTTGCATTTCCCGTTTGAAGTCTACGCCGGACCGAAGGACGCGAAGAACGCCGGCGCCGCCAACCCCGTCTACGCCGACAAGCTCGGGCTGCATTACCACCTGGCCATGTCGGCTGACATGCGCTGCGCCTGCACATTCCTGTGGCTCGAAGAGTTGATGATCTGGTTGATGGCCGCGATTCATGGCATTGTGCACAACTACGGGGTGGCAATCCTGTTCGTCGTCATCATCGTCCGCGGCATCCTGCATCCGTTAACCGTCTTCCAGCAGAAATCGATGTTCCGGATGCAGGAGTCGATGGCCCGTATTCAGCCGAAAATGGAGGCGCTGAAGGAGAAGTACAAGAGCGATCCACAGTCGCTCAACCGCGAGATGATGAAGATGTGGGGTGAAGAGGGCGTGAACCCCTTCGGCAGCATCCTCGCTTTCATCCCGCTCTTCCTGCAGATGCCGATCCTGATCGCGCTCTACACCGCCCTCAACACGAACGTCAACCTGCGGCATGCGCCGTTCACGCTCTGGATCACGGACCTTTCCGCCCCCGATGCCCTGATCGACTTCGGCAGCCCCGTCGCGCTGCCGATCCTGGGCTGGCTGCCACTCATCGGCACCGCCTTCACGTTCAACTCCCTCAACCTGTTGCCGATCCTGATGGGTTTCAGCATGTGGCTGCAGCAGAAGTACATGCCCAAGCCCCATCTCAAGGCCCGCATGGAAGCCGCCAAGGCGAATCCGCAACCCAAGCGCGCGGGCGGCATGACGCCGGAGGAGCAGATTCGCCAGCAGCAGATGATCGCGTACCTGATGGCGATCCTGTTCCCGATCATGTTTTACCGCATGCCCTCGGGGCTGGTGCTCTACTGGATGTTCACAAACATCTTCGGCATCGGCGAATCGCTGCTGATCCGCCGCCAGATCGACCGGGAGAAGCAGGCCCGGGCGGAGCGCGCCACCGCGGGGGCGCCCACCGACCAGGCGCCCCGTAAGGCCGGACCGCTTTCGCGCTTCTTCCGCCATATCGCGGAACAGGCCGAAGAGCTTCAGCGCAAGGCCGACGAGGTCTCCAAGACGCAACTCGAAACACAAAACCCCAAGAAGAACAAGAAGAAGCCCTGATGCCCGGTGTCGACCTGGAACAGAACGAAGCGGCCCAGCCCGCTCTGCTGCGGGCTCTGGCCGAAGAGGCCGCCCGTACCGGCGGCGCGGTGGCGCGCGACTACTTTCGCCGCCCGCTCGCCGTGCACCTCAAGAACGATCGTAGCGAGGTAAGCGAAGCGGACGAAGCGGCACAGGCCGCGATCGTCGCGCTGCTGCGGCGCGCTCGCCCGGCGGACGCGTTCGTGACCGAGGAAATCCTCCGGTGGGAGGACGACGCCCCGCCGGCACCCACCCACGACCGCTTCTGCTGGGTCATCGACCCGATCGATGGAACGCGAAACTTCGTACGCGGCTTGCCGCACTACGCGTGCTCGGTGGGCGTCCTGTCGCAGGGCCTGCCAGTGGCCGGCGCCGTGTATGACCCGCAGCGCGACGTCTGCTACTCCGCGACTGCCACCGGTCCGTTGTGCATCAACGGCACACCCCAGCCCCCAGCCGCTCCGCGCCCCACAAGCTACAACCCGCGGCCGGTAGTCGGCATCCCTTCGACTGCTTCCGGACCGCACGCGGACACGGCCCAGCACTGGCATCGCACGTATGTCTGCCGCAATTTCGGCTCCGTCGCCCTGCACCTCGCCTACGTCGCCGCGGGTGAACTCGATGGCATGTTCGCCGACAATCCGCGCCTCTGGGATCTCGCCGCCGGGTGGGTACTGGTCCACGCGGGTGGTGGACTGCTAGTCGCACCGGATGGTCTGCCAATCTTCCCGCGCGATGTCGCGACCTACCGCAGCGAAGAGCTTCCCGCCTTGGCGACCACCGCTGCCGCCGCCACTACCCTGCTCCCCAACGTATCCGTCACCTAGCGCCCCGGGTCCACGCGGCGCAACCGTTGCGCCCCCGCCCGGCTCTCGCGCGCTACGGGCAGTCACCCGGAATCGGGTCGCATCCCCCTGCCGATAGGACACCTGTACAGGTTCCCGCGAGCACACCGCTAGGCGCGCGCCGTGCGGCCATGCTCGCTTCGCCCCTCATGCGAGCGGATCTTCCACGATGGCCGTGTATCGCATCGGACTGGATGCCCGCACGCTCACCGCCGACCGCCCCCGCGGCACCGGCCGCAATCTGCTTGATGCCTACCGACATGTGTCGGCGTTGCGACCCGAGTGGCAATTCCACCTGTACCACCAGCGTCCCCTGAGCCCGCCGGTGCGGGCCGCGCACCCGGAGGTATGGGAGCGCAACAACGTCGTGATGCGGGAAATCGAATTGCGGGGCGACCGCCTGGACGCGTGGTTTCAGCTCCGCTTGCCGATGGCGGCCTGGTGGGACCGCCTCGACCTGCTGCACTTCCCCGCCAACCTGGCTCCGGCCTGGTGTCCGGTGCCATTCGTCCTCACGGTGCATGACCTCGTACCACTGCTCCGGCCCGAAGAACTGTCACCCGAAGCACGGCGGGCGTTTCACCGTGGATTGCAGCGTGGCATTCGCCGGGCAGCTCACGTCGTGACGCCCTCCGCGGCGACACGCGACGACCTGTGCCGCGAGTTCGATGTCCCCCCCGAGCGCGTGTCGGTCGTGCCCTGGGCAGCCGATGCCCGACTGGCCAAGGAATTCTCGCTCGGAGTGCCTTCGCTGCGCGTGCAGGCCCTGCGCGATGCCTACCAGCTCTCACAGCGCTGGCTGCTCTCATTCGGAGGGGGCACACCGCGCAAAAACGCCGCCGGGACGATCGCGGCCTTTGCGCGCCTGCAGGCCGAGTTACGCACCAACTTGAACCTCGTATTGCTCGGCTGCGAACCCGAGCCCGTGCGGCAACGCCTGGAGGAACTGGCGCATGAACTTGGTGTCGCACGGCAGGTGCGCACGCTCGGCTTCGTGCCGCACGCGGAGTTGCCGGCTTTTTTCAGCGGGGCCGCGGCGCTTGTGATCGCCAGCTTCTGCGAGGGCTTCGGCTTGCCGGTACTTGATGCCTTTGCCGCCGGGGTGCCCGTGGTCGCGTCGAGCAGCAGTAGTCTGCCCGAGGTCGCGGGGGCCGCGGCCGAATTCTGTGATCCCGACGAACCGGCGAACATCGCGGTCGCAATCAGGCGCGCGCTTGAACCGGCGCGTACCGCCGAGTTGGTCGCCGCCGGGCACGCGCGCAGTAGTTTGTTCGCCTGGGAGCAGACCGCTGCGGCGCTCTGCAGGGTGTATGAGCACTGTCTGCTTGGCGCTGCGCCATCGGAGCCCACCACCACCTCCGCCACCGCGGAGGGCGCTCCGTGAAGACTTCTCCGCCGCTCCACCTGCCGCTGCGGCTTGAATGCCGCCATTATCGCGGCGATCGACCCTGTGCCGTCGGGATTCAAGGCGTCTGCCCGCCGGCCTGCCGCCAGTACTCTGCCCAAGGCCATCGAATCCTGATTCTCAAGCTCGGTGCACTCGGCGATGTGATCCGCACGACCGCGCTGCTGCCGAGTCTCAAGCGCCAGTGGCCGCAGAGCCACGTCACCTGGATCACGCGCCCGGCCGGCGTGCGGATGCTGCGTGGACACCCGCTGATCGATCGGCTTCTGCCCTTCGACACGGAGACCGTATGCCACGTCGAGTACGAACAGTTCGATCTATGTCTGAGTCTCGACAAGGAACCGGGCCCGACGGCGCTCGCCATGCGGGTCCGCGCGTCTGAGAAGCTCGGCATGGGTCTCAGTGCCTCCGGGGCAACCTACCCGCTGAATGTTGAAGCGGCTGAATACTTCCGCCTTGGGCTGGATGATGAACTCAAGTTTCGGCACAACACGCTGAGCTATGCGGCCCTGATCCACGCGGCCGTGGGCCTCCCTTACCACGGAGACCGCTATCGCCTGTACCCCACCGCGGTCCAGCAGATGCGCGCAACCGAACTTTGGAGCGGCTGGGGCGTACAGCCGACGGACACCGTCATCGGTCTCAACACCGGCGCCGGCCAGGTCTTCGCCAACAAGACCTGGTCGCCCGACCAGTTCGCGGCCCTGGCACGGCACCTCGTTGTGCGCCCCGGCTGGAAAGTCGCATTGCTCGGCGGTCCCGAGGAGCGTGTGCTGAACCACGTCCTCGCAGAGCGCTGCATCGGCGTGATTGACACCGGTACGGAACACGGCGAATTGGAATTCGCCGCCGTCTTACAGCGCTGCCAGGCCATCGTCACCGGCGACACGATGGCGATGCACGTAGCCATCGCGCTCGCGGTACCATGCATTGCCCTGTTCGGGCCGACCTGTGCGCAGGAAATCGACTTCTTTGGCCGCGGGGAGGCCATCATTACCAGTGCGCCCTGCGCGCCATGCTACCGCCGCACGTGCGACATATCACCCCATTGCATGGACAGGATCGAACTGGAGCGTGTGCTCAACGCGGTCGAGCGCTGGACTTCGCCGGGTACCGCATCCTCCTCCAGCAGTCCTGCGACACCCACCTGCGTTCTGCCGGTGCTCGCATGAGCGTCCGGCGCGGCCCCCTCCGGGTGCTGATCGTTGCCAGGCATGCGCCTTGGCCACTCAACGGCGGCGGCCGCCTGCGCCGCTACCACTACCTGGCACAACTGGCGCGCCATGCACGCTGCACAGTCTTGTTGCCGGTGGCACCGCCGCCGGATGTTCCCTGGCCGGCAGGTGTGACCGTGGTCGCAGCAGTTGGCGCGGCTGGTCCCGAACCGCAGCGGAGCCCGGCCGCGGGCCTCCGCAGCGCGCGGCGACATTTCGGCACGAACACCGCCATAGCCGCCTGGCTTCAGATGCACGCCCGCCTGGACCACTTCGATGTCGCCTTGCTGGGCGGAGCAACCGTCGGGCAATACGTGGATTGCCTGCGTGTTCCCGCCGTCTGGGATCCGGTCGATGAACTGGTCGTTACCACCGTGCGCCGCCTGGGCTGGCACAACGCCTGGCGCTGGCTGCACATCGCCCGGCAGGCCGCACGCTATGCTCGGTATGAGAGCGCCGTGGGTCATCGGTGTGCGGCGACTGTTGTGGCATCAGATGTAGACGCGCTCTGGGGTCGTCGCTGGGCGCGGCTTGAACGTCTGCACGTGCTCACGAACGGCGTCACGTACTCGGACCTCGATGTCACACACGTCGCGCCTGAAGCCGGCACACTCGCTTTCATCGGTGCGTTGGACTATCCCCCGAATAGTGACGGTATCGGCCATTTCGTGCGCACCGTGTGGCCGCAGATCGTGTCCGCCAAGGCGCCCCGCCGCCTGCTGATCGTCGGGCGCGATCCGACCGCCGAGGTACTCCGTCTGAGTTTTCATCCCGGGATTGAGATCCACCCCAACGTACCCGATGTGCGCCCCTACCTTGCACGGGCGAGCGTGGTGGTCGTACCGACTCGCCTGGGTTCCGGCGTGAAGAACAAGGTGCTCGAAGCGTGTGCAGCCGGCCGCCCCGTGGTCGCTTCCCCGCGGGCTGTGGCGGGGCTGACCGGTCGTCCTGGTATCGAGTTCCGCGTCGCTCGCCGTCCGGGTGACTGGATACGCGAACTGGAGAATCTGCTGGCAAACCCGGTACGCGCCGCCCGGCTCGGTCTCAGTGGTCAACGCTGGGTACGCAGCGCGCATGATTGGGAGATGCTCGGCCTCGCACTGTTCGAGTTGTTGCGAGACGCCGCCGGCCGGCCGGCATTGCCCTCGGCGACCATGACCTGCAGTGCGACTGTGTCCCGCTACCCCACGCCCGCACGGGAGGTGACATGTCGCTGACCGCCATCGCGTTCTGGGCGTGCTACCTCAGTGGGCTGGCGGCCGCCCTGCTGCAGCCGGCGGTGGGGCTTGCGCTCTATGTCCTCGTCTACCACCTAAATCCGGAGACGCAGTGGTGGGGTGCCAGCGTAGCCGCGCTGAATCTGCGCACTTCGTTCATCGTCGCCTGTGCGATTCTCATCGGCGTCATCGTTCGTCAGCCGCGCATGACACACGGCGCGCAGCAGTTCCCGCCGGGCTATCTGCTGGCGCTGCTCTTCGGCGTGCTGGTGGTAGGGAGTCTCGTCTGGGGCCAGAGCACGAGCGAGCGTGGTCTGTATCTTGTCGAGAAGTATCTCAAGTTAATGGTGGTCCTGTTCCTCCTGCTGCGCTGCATTCAAACGCCCGCCCATTTCCAACTGGTGATTCTCGCCTGGGTCACGGGGGTGGCCTACATCGGATACCAGGCCACCGGCGGCGTCGGTCGCACGATCGGCGGCCGGCTGACCGGTGGGCTCGGCGGTCCCGACTTCGCCGAGTCAAGCGGTCTGGCGGTCCATCTCGTTGCGAGTTTACCCTTGATCGGTGCGGCTTTCTTCATGGCCCGCACGTGGCTGGGACGCGGGGCACTCCTGCTGGCCGGCGCATTCGCCGTCAATGCCCTGATCGCGACCCGTACACGCAATGCGCTTGCGGGACTGATCGTGATCGCACTGACGGGCGTCCTCGCCCTACCCCGCGGCTATCGGCTCCGCGGCGTGGTCGCCGTGGGCATCGGCACCCTGCTCGCGATTCAATTGACTGACCCCGCCTGGTGGGACCGTATGGCAAGCGTCAGCACCTGGCGTGATGATCCATCTGCGATCCGGCGCATCGACTACTGGCACGCCGCCGTCCGCATGGCACGCGACTATCCCCTCGGCATCGGCGTCGGTAACTTCCATGAGACCGTGCAGCGCTACGTACCAGGGCTGACGGTGCCGCGCAGCGCGCACAACACCGTTGCGGCATGCCTGGCCGAGTTCGGCTGGCTGGGCCTGTCCATCTGGGGACTGATGATCGCCGCCACGGTCATCGCACTCCAGCGCGTCTGGTACACCGCCCACCGGGTGCCCCCCTACCAGGAGGTGCAACTCCTGGGGCGCCGCTGCGGTTTCCATCTCGGCTGGCACGCCATGGCCCTGCGCGCCGCCTTGCTCGGTTACCTCGCCTGTGCCATGTTCACGACGCGCGTTTTTTCGGAGGATTTCTGGTTGCTGGTGGGACTGTCGCTCTGC
Organism: Phycisphaerales bacterium; assembly: GCA_016716475.1. Taxonomy (NCBI): domain Bacteria; kingdom Pseudomonadati; phylum Planctomycetota; class Phycisphaerae; order Phycisphaerales; species Phycisphaerales bacterium. The sequence continues at coordinate 448,437 of JADJWG010000002.1, read as the reverse complement.
CTGCGCAACGTGGCACGGCACGTCGTGGCCACAAGCGCTGCGGATGCGCAGCAGCCCGAGTCCGACACTACAACCTCCACTTCGAAATCTGCACCGGCAGCGACATGGCCCGCCCCGTGTCCGCCCATGCCCGCCCTGGGCGGGAGCCGTTAAGATGAATGCCCCCAACCCGCGCCCGCTGCGAATCGCGCTTGTCATTGATACCCTGGCGGGCGGGGGTTCCGAACACTGCTTGCGTCGCCTGGCGCACGGGCTCGCGGCGCGCGGGCAGGCCGTCTTCGTGTACTGCCTGCGCACGCCCGGCATCGACTGCAACCCGCTGGCGGCGGCCGGCGTCACGGTGCGGGCCGCCGAGAGTCAGGGCCGCGATCTGTCCCTGCCTGTGCGACTGGGCCGTTGGTTGGCTACCGACCGTATCAATCTTGTGCATGCCCACAGTTGTGCCGCCCTGGTTGCCAGCTTCCTCCCCGCGAAGTGGCAGGGCCGGACGGTGGTTCATGTCTGGCACGGTTGGCCGCTCGGGTCACCGTCACGACACCACCTGCTGGCCCGCACGCTCGATCGCTGGGTGGCCGGTATCGGCCTCAACTCGCAGGCTCTGCGCACCCGACTCCACCCCCGACTCGCCGCATGCGCGGTGCACCTCCCCAACGGCCTGGATCTGCCCGCACTGCCGCGCGGACCAGCGCGGCAAGCGCTCGCGGCACTGGCCGGTTGCACACTCGACGGCCCCGTCCTGCTGAGCATCGGTAATCTCCGGCCCGAGAAGGGCACGCTTGACCTGCTGCTCGCATTCTCACGACTGCGGCGCGACTGGCCGCGTGCCCGGCTCCTGCTCGTCGGCGGCGTGATCGACCGGGCCTACGCGGTACGTGTCGCGACGGCAGTAGAGACGCTCCAACTGGAAACACACGTACATTGGTGCGGACCCCAGCCTGACGCCTGGAAACTCCTCGCGGGCGCCGATGTCTTCTGCCTGAGCAGCCGTAGCGAGAGTATGCCGAACGTCGTGCTCGAAGCCATGACACAGGGTGTACCGATCGTTGCGACAGCCGTCGGTGACGTCGGCGCGCTGCCCTCCGCTTCGCCGGATGACGCTCCGCACACGGACTTGCTGCTCCGGTCGCCGGACACTGCGCTGCTAGTGCCGCCGGCGAGCCCCGCAGCACTTGCGGCCGCCCTGCATCAGTCGCTGGGCGATCCGGGTGCGGCCTTGCGCCGCGCTGCCCATGCTCAGCGGGAGGCGCAGGCGCGTTTCAGCAACACGGCGATGGTTGGGCGCTACGAAGCGTTCTACCATCATGCCCTCACACGCTGCGGTCCGAACCGAAGTAACACCCAGCCGGCTCGCGCGCGCATCCTGATGCTCGGCCCTGCGCCCCCACAAACCGGCGGCATGGTCACATCGATTCAAAACCTGCTCCGTGGCCCGTTGTCCGCGGACTTCGACCTCGCACTCCTGCCGACGACCCAGCGCAGCACAGACAGCGGTCGTACCCCTTGGATCCTCGGTCGTTGCACGGCCATGGCGCGTCACGTCCGGGCGCTGCACACCCTGTGGCACCGCTTGCGGTCCGAGCCCATCGCACTACTCCACATCCACACGTGCAGCGGCTTCACGTTCTGGCGCAACCTGCTGGATGTCGCAATTGCACACACCACCGGCACGCGCGTAGCACTGCACATCCGCGGTGGAGGGTTTGCCGATTTCCTCGCCGCGCTGGGTCCCGGGCGCCGACTGCTGGCGCGCACCGGCCTCGCTTGGGCGGATGCGGTCATCGTGCTCAGTTCCGGTTGGCGTAAACGTCTCTGGCGCTACAGCCCGTGTGCGCACTGGTACATTGTGCCCAACGCGTACGACCCGGCCCTGCTCGCCGCAGCCCCGCGCGCCTCCACCACACCACCCGACCGGCCGTGCCGCTTCCTGTTCCTCGGGCCGCTCACCCGGGCGAAAGGACTGACCGACCTGCTGGTGGCCGGCGGTCTGCTCAAGGAGCGCCACATTCCCTGCGAGTTGCTCATCGCCGGTCCCGCCACACCCGAAGAACTCGGCGCCTGGCAGCGCCAGGCGGCCGCACTTGAACTCACCACCCACACCCACTGGCTCGGGCCGATCGCCCCGGCCGAACGTCCGGCGCTCTTTGCTTCCGCAGACTGCTTCGTCCACCCAAGCCACTGTGAAGGTGCACCGAATGTGGTGCTCGAAGCCGCCGCCGCGGGTTTACCACTTGTCGCCACAGCCGTCGGCGCGTTACCCGAAATCTTCGCGCCACTGGCTGCCCACGACGGTGAATGGCTTGCACCACTTGTTCCCCCCGGGGATGCGACGGTGCTCGCCAAGTACATGGCAGCATTCGCAACCAACCCAAAGTACCGTGCCCGTGCCGCCGCGGCGTGCCATCAACACATCCGCGATCAGTATGGTCCCGCGCGAACGGCCACTGCGCTATCCCGGGTGTATGCAGCGGTACTGCCGGGGGTCGCACCCCGGGTTTACTCGTCGCCTGCCGAGGACACCGTTCCGCACCCTGCACAGCGCAGTGCAATTCGGGCCGCGTGCTCAACCATCACCGCACCCGCCCCACCGGTCTTGGCGCCCATCGGAGATTCCCGGTGAAGCTTGCCCCATGGCTTGTCGAGTCCGTGACCTATCCGCTGCACGAGTGGCTGCAGGGCCGCGACACACTGCGCGAAGTGCGCCGCCTCCAGTCGCTCGCAGACTGCGCCCCGCGTACGGTCGCCATTGAGCAGGCGGTCGCGCTGCGTAAACTGCTGGCGTTCGCGGTCGCCCGGCTGCCTTACTACAGCACTCTTTTCGGCCGCTGTCGGCTGGATCCACACGGTGACGATCCATATACGGAACTCGCCCGCCTGCCCGTGCTCGACAAGGCCACGGTGCGCACCCATGCACCGGACATGACCTATCGAAACGTACCCGGTGGCCTGCAACCCTCATCCAGTGGCGGAACGACGGGTGACACGCTGCACTTCTTCATCGATCGCAAGCGCCAGACACAGGACCGGGCGGCGCGCCTATTCATGCAGAGTCGCTTCGGGGTATCCGTGGGTGCACGGCGGGTCCATTTCTGGGGCGCACCGCTGGAGCGTCGTGGCTCACATCTGCGGCATTGGCGCGATGCCTTCCTGAACGAACGCCTGCTGGATGCCTTTTCGCTCGCACCTGCGCATCTCGCCGCGCACCTCGCCGCCCTGCAGCGCTTTCGGCCGGCCGTGTTGTACGGCTACCCCAGTGCGCTTGCAGTGCTCGCCGAATATACGGCGGAACAACACGCCCCCGTCTGGCCCGATCTGAAACTGGTCGTGCTGACCGGAGAGGAGGCCACTGCCGAACACCTCAACCGCGTGCGCAGCGTGTTCGGTTGCGCTGTTGCGCAAGAGTACGGTAACCGTGAAGTTGGCCTGATTGCACACGATTGCCCCGCCCGCCGCATGCACCTGCTGACACCGCACATCCTTGTCGAGGTGCTGAGCGCCGGAACCCTCGTTCCGCCCGGCACCGTCGGGGAATTGGTGTGTACCCCCCTCAACACACGGGCACAGCCGCTGATCCGTTATCGCGTCGGTGATGCCGGCCAGCTCGATGCTGAGCCCTGCCTCTGCGGCCTGCCTTTCCCGACGATGCAGCTCACCGGCGGCAAGATCACCGGCTTCATCGTGCTGCCCGGTGGTCGGCTCTGCCACGGCGCGGTGACGTCGCACGTACTGCGCGACGAGCCGGGGATCATGGCCTTCAAGACCTGGCAGCACACCCTAACCGAATTTGAGATCCTGCTCGTGCCCGGCCCTGGCTTCGACGCGGCCACATGCGACCGCGTCGCCCAACGTTATCGCCAGCTCTTCGGACCCGACGTGTGCGCCAAGGTGCGACTCGTTGACGAAATCCCGCCGGACCCGTCCGGCAAACGACGGTATGTCGTTTCCGCCGTCGCACCCACGCTGGGCCCGGGTGCCTTCGTCACACCGGAAACTCTTTCACCTGTGACTGCCGCGCCGCAGCCGGCCAGGCAGGAACGCAACTCACACGCCGGCGTCAGATAAAGAGATTGACGCCCGACTGACTCGCCTCATTCACATACCGCGCGGCCCCGGCGATCTCGAGACCATCGATCAGTTCCTCGCGCTGCAATCCCATCACCTCCATCGACATCGAACATGCGATCAGACGCACACCCTTCTGTTGCGCGCTGGCGAGCAGCGTCGGCAGGTCCGCGACGCCCTTCTTGCGCATCACGTGCCGCATCATCGCCGTACCCATGCCGCCCATGTGCATTTTGGATAGCACCAACCGCTGCGCTCCCCGCGGCATCATCCAGCCGAACATGCGGTCGAGCAGCGCCTTCTTCGTCGGCGGCGGCGCTTCTTTCCGCAGCGCGTTGAGACCCCAGAACGTAAAGAACAGCGTCACTTCGTCGCCCATGTCAGCCGCTGCATTCGCGATGACCAGCGCGGCCATGACCCGATCGAGGTCGCCGGAGAAGACGACGAACGTTTTCCGGGTGCTGTTTGCGGCCGCCGGGCTCCCGGCCGGTGCGACATCAGCCCCAGTATGCAAGCGTATTTCCGCCACGAACTCCCGGCCGTCCCGGTGTGTCGACTCGAGCTTGTGCCCACTGCGCGCGCACCACGCATCGACGTCGCCGCAGAACCCGAGGTCATCCGCCCGGGCGCGCAGCAGTGCCCCGGGTGCGGCTGCGCGCGCGGCCGCGGCGAGCGCCGCCAGCGGTCCGGGGCATTGCAGCCCGCGCAAGTCAAGCTCGATCTGCCCAGGTGACTTGGTGACGCTCGCTGTGTGCGGCTCCGTGCGCGCCGCCGCACGGGTCACCACCGCCACCGCACTGTTCTTCACGGTCGTGGCCGGTCCGACGCAGCAGCCGCTCTCCTCGCTTGCGACACCGCTCGGTGACGTGCTCGCAGTCAAGGTCGACAAGGGGCGGCGGTGCAATGGCCGTGGCTTCGGGCGAGGTGCATGGATGAGCGACCAGAGCGCGAAGCCGCCCGCTACGTTGCACGCGCGCAGTCCATGAGCCCGCAGGATGCGTGTTGCGTAGTACGCCCGCTGTCCCACGCCGCAATACACCGCCAGCGGCTTAGCACTCGGCAGCTCGCCCAATCGCGCGCGCAGCGTGGCCAGCGGCACCCAGCACGCCCCGGGAATGTGTCCGGCCTCGAACTCCGCCTGTTCGCGCACGTCCAAAAGCGTATAGGCCGTGCGGCCGGCCTCGTCGAGTACCGCTGGATCGACGAATTCCTCTTCTCCACGAAGTGCATTCACGGCCACGTTGCCCGCAATGTTGACCGGATCCTTGGCCGCACCGAACTGTGGCGCATACGCCAGCTCGAGATCCTCCAGATCATGTACGGTCAACCCCGCCGCCAGTGCCGTCGCCAGTACGTCGAGGCGCTTGTCGACGCCTGCTCCGCCGACAAGCTGCGCACCAAGCACGCGGCCATCCTCAGGGGCGAACAACAGCTTGATCATCATGCTCTGTGCGCCGGGGTAGTAGGTCACGTGGTGTGCGCGCTGGACATACACCTTCTGATAGGGCACGCCCCGCTGCCGCAAGACCTTCTCCGACGCCCCGGTGATACCGGCGGTCACGTCGAACAGTTGAACGACGCTCGTGCCCTGTGCGCCACGGTAGCGGCTCGCACGACCGAGCATCGCATCGACAGCGATGCGGGCCTGCCGGTTGGCGGGACCGGCGAGCGGCAGATACGCGGGTCCCCCGAGCACCGCATCCTCCACCTGCACAGCGTCGCCGACCGCGAAAATATACGGATCGCTCGTGCGCATCACCTCATCCACGAGGAGCGCGCCGCGCTCCGACAGCTTCAACCCAGCAGCCCGCGCTAGCCCGGTATCCGGCCGTACACCGACCGCAAGCACGACCAGGTCGACCTCCAGGCGGGCTCCGCTCCGCAACGTAGCTCGCACACCACCCTCTGCATCCTCAAAGGCGGTCACGCCGTCTTCGAGGTAGAGTTGTACATCGTTCGCAGCCAGTTCCTGGTGCAGCCGGGCCGCGACCTCTGGATCGAAGGGCGGCATCACCTGCGGCAACAGTTCGACCAGCGCCACTTCCAGGCCTCGACGACGCAGGTTCTCCGCCATCTCGAGCCCTATGAAGCCGCCCCCGACGACGAGCGCCCGCTGCGCACCCGCATCAACGCTGCCCTTGATGCGATCCATGTCGGCCATGTTGCGCAGTGTATGGATCGCGGGGTGTTCGACCCCAGGAATGGGTGGTCGCAACGGGGCCGCACCCGGCGAAAGCAGCAACCGGTCGTATGACTCTTCGTATGTACGGCCACTTTCAAGATCTCTCACACGCACACGTTGACCAGCGGCATCGATATGTTCCACTTCCGTGCGTGTGCGAATGTCCAACCGGAACCTGGCCGCCAGGCCCGCCCGGGTTTGCACGAGCAGTGCCGCGCGCTGCGGTATTTCGCCGCCGATGTGGTACGGCAGGCCACAGTTTGCGAACGACACCTCGTGCCCCCGCTCGAACATGACGATCTCCGCCGCTTCATCCAGTCGTCGGGCTCGCGCTGCGGCTGTGGCTCCACCGGCTACCCCACCAACAATCACGATTTTCATGGTGTGTACTCCCTGTGCTGCCACTCCGGCGGCAGATTGCTTTCGTGCTGAAACTGCTCTTCCGGGATAGCCCCAACCGAGCACTACGCACTACGACTGATCTGCGGGTGGCAGGTCATGCGCTCGAATACATGCCAGCAGCCAGGAGGGTCCCGGATGCGTAACGCGGTAATAGACCGTCCGGCCGGCGCGCTCCGGCGCGACAATTCCATAAGCCCGCATCTGATTAAGATGTTGGCTCACGACGTTCTGCTTGCGTTGCATGTGCAGCGCAAGCTCACCAACCGAGGCTCGCTTGTGCAAAAGCAATTCGCAGATGCGCAAGCGGTCCGGGTGTGTAAGCACACGCAGTAGGTGCGCCGCGGCGGCCAGACGGGCCGGGGGGATCGGTTCACCCCCGGTGTTTTGTTCATGGGCCAAGTGGTTGAGATCTATCATACATACATTGTATCATGATCTCATGATATATGCAAACCAGGCACAATGCGAATCCGAAATTCTGACCTACGATAGCCCTCGTTCCTCGCCCCGATTATGTTTCCACCCGGGCGGGTTGCTCCCCCGCCAAAGAGATCTCTGCCGATGGACCAGGCGGATCGCAACAACCTGCGCCTAACCGCCACCCGCCGCACCCTTTCGGACCTGCTCACGGCGGCAACCCAGGCGAACCTTGCCGCGGATCAACGTGCCGCCTCCCGGTTAGGGCACGAATTGGCCCTGCTCGGAGCTTCGGTGGGAGACTTGGCGAGCGCGTGCCTGCACGGACCCCATGCGGACGCACAAACTGCCGTCTTTGCCGCAGCGTTTCACGCCTGGAACAGTACCGTCACCGGGGCATCCCACTCTGAAGGCGACCGGGAAGCCCCCCTCGACCACGCCGTCCTGGCGGCGGCGCGCCTCGGCTACATTGAACGTGACCTCGCAACCGGTCGACTCACTTATACGGAGAGCTTCCGGAATCTGCTTGGTTACTCGCACGAAGAAACGCGGCGGCTGCTTGTCCATTGGCGCGAGTACGTGCATCCCGATGACATCTCGTTCGTGACAGCGGTGGAAGCCGACTTACTTGGGGGTGAGGTTCGACACTTCGATATCGAGGTGCGCGTGCGTACCCAGGGGGGCACCTGGATCTGCCTGCAAGCACGCGGGGCCCTGGGGGTCGCGGGGTCGCCCAGTTCTGCGCAGAAGATCCAGATCGCCGTCCTTGACGTCACGGCCCGCCGACAGGCCGAAGAGGCGCTACGCAAGAGCCAAGCGCGACTCGAAGTGGTGCTCGAAGGCGCCAATCTCGGGTTCATGGATCAAAACTTCGTAACCGGCGAGATCGTATTTAACAACCGCTGGGCCGAAATGCTCGGCTATACGCGCGCGGAGTTCGAGCACCTCGGGCACGACTGGCAAGCCCAACTGCATCCGGATGACATCGAGCAGGTGGGGGCTCGCATGAATGCCTCGATCTTTGGGGGGCCGGATGAGTACGAATCCGAACACCGGGTGCGGACCCGCTCGGGTGCATACCGCTGGGTGCTGGCGCGCGGCCGTGTCGCCGAGCGAAACCCCGACGGCACGGCGCGGCGCCTCACCGGTACGCGCCTCGACATCACCGATCGCAAGGAAGCCGAGGCCGCTCTGCGCGTGAGCGAAGAGACTCACCGCCTGCTGGTGGAAAACCAGGCGGAACTGGTCGTCAGACTCGATGCGGCCGGGCAAATGGTCTACGTCAGCCCCTCCTACTGTCGGACCTTTGGCAAGACCGAAGCGGAGTTGCTGACCAGCGGCTACCTCGGACTGATTCATCCGGAGGATCTGCCGGCCGCGCTCGCCGGACTGGAAACCGCACGCCACCCCCCCTACTACTGCTATGTCGAGGAGCGTGCCCGGACAATTGAGGGTTGGCGCTGGCTGGGTTGGCACACCAAGGCGCTACGTGACGAAGCTGGAGTGGTAACTGGCTTCGTAGGCGTAGCGCGCGACATCCACGAGCAGAAACTCGCGCAAGCCGAGTTGCAACGCTACCGGGCGCAGCTTGAAGAACTGGTTCAGCAGCGCACCCGCGAACTGGCTGAGGCCAACCAACGACTGCGCGCTGAGCTTGCCGAGCGCAGCCGCACCGAAACCCGGCTGCGTGAAAGTGAGTCGATGTTCCGCACGCTCGCCGCGACCTTGCCGCTCCTGGTCGTCATCATTGAGGGCGATTACGCCGTGTACGCCAACCCGGCAACGCTCCAGCTCCTCGGCTACAGCCGGGACGAGTTTCTACGCATCCCGATCATCGACCACGTACGTCCTGCGCTGCGTCAACCCGTGGCCGATCGCATCAACCATTGGCGCACTGGTCCCGGCAAGGTGGACCGTTACGAACTCGCGGTGGTAACGCGCACGGGCGAAGAGCGGCGGCTCGACTTCTCAGCCGCACCGATCGATCATCACGGAAATCCTGCCTTGCTCGGCACCGCACTCGATGTCACCGAGCAGCGTCAGGCCGAAGCCGAAGCCCGTCGGCAGCAGGCCCAATTGGCCCACGTCGCCCGCGTGAGTACGGTCGGCGAGATGGCTTCGGGACTGGCGCACCAGCTTGCTCAACCTCTTTCGGCCGTGCTGTACAACGCTCGCGGAGCTCTCACGCGCCTGGCGAGCGGTCCATGGAATCCCGACGATGCGCGCAGTACACTCACGCGGATCGCCCAGCAGGCCGAACGCGCCGGCGAGTTCGTCCGCAGTCTCAAGTCGTTTGTCCGCAAGGCGCAGCCCCACTTGCAGGCCACCGCGCTGGTACCGGTGCTCGAGGAAGCACTTGGGTTCGCCGACCTTGCCGCGCGCGGCGAACGCACCGAACTACGGCTGGAGATCAACACCACTCTCCCACGTGTCCGCATCGACCGGAGTCTCATTACGCAGGTTGTACTCAACCTGGTTCACAACAGCATCGAAGCGATGCGCACCACACCCCCGCCGCAACGCTGCGTACTGGTGAGCGCCGCGGTGATCCACCGTGGCGTCGAGGTCACGGTGCGCGACTTCGGCAGCGGGCTGTCCGATGTGGTGCGCCCGCATCTTTTCCAACCGTTCTTCACCACGCGGACAACCGGCACTGGCCTCGGACTGTCGATCAGCCGTACGATTATCGAGGAAATTCACGGGGGCCACATCTGGGCCCGCCCGGAGCCGGAAGGCGGCGCCACGTTTGGCTTCGTGCTACCACGCGCCGCGGAGGAGCCCGATGCGCCCATCTGACGCGACTGTTTTTGTCATCGACGATGACGAGGCCCTGTGCGAGGCGCTCCGTTTCCTGCTTGAAGCCGCCGGCCTGCAGGTAGCCACCTTCCCGTCCGCCGAGTCCTTCCTTGGCTCGTATGACGTCCAGCGCCGCGGCTGCCTGCTGCTCGATGTGCGCATGCAGGGCATGAGCGGCCTCGAGCTCCAGGCCTGCCTCGCCCGCGACCCCCTGCATCCGCCGGTAATCCTGCTGACCGGCCACGGTGACATACCGATGGCAGTTCAGGCGATGAAAGCCGGCGCATTCGACTTTCTGGAAAAGCCGGTCAACGACCAGCTCCTCGTCGAGCGCGTCCGGGCAGCGATTGCCGCGGATCGCGCCACGCGTGATTTACGCGCCGCACGGCAGGAAACCGTCCGCCGCATGCAGTTGCTGACTCCCCGAGAGCGCGAGGTGCTCGGGCTTATCGTGACCGGCCGCATCAATCGGGCCATCGCCAACGAACTCAGCATCGCCGAGCGTACCGTCGAAGTCCATCGCAAACGGATCCTTCAGAAGATGGGAGTCAACAGTGCCGCGGCCCTCACCCGTATCGTGCTCGCACTCGAGACCGCGCGCACCTGACGCCGTGCCGCACGATTGCGAGAACCCAAGCGCCACGCGATGGGCATTCCCGCAAGCCGGTCCACCGCGAGCGGCCACCCCGACCGCGCCACTGTTGGTTTGATCACCGCATGCACATCGTCACTGCACAACCCGGCCTATCGCAAACCGCCTTTCGGCGTGGTGTTGTGCTGGTGTTGCTCCTCGCCGCGGCGTGGCGTGGGCACGGCCACGAACCTGCCGTCCATCGCGCGCGACGGTGTCACGTTCTGCTGGTATGCCCAGGGCTTGCAGCAGGAGGGCTGGGCATTTCTCAGGTCACCAGAAGCGGTCCAGCATCCCCTCTACCCGGCACTGCTGCTCGGCACGTTCCGCCTTGCCACCCTGCTCGGAGCACCGGATTCTCCGTGGACCTGGCAGTACTGCGGACAGCTTGTCGCGCTCCTGGCGGGGCTCGCCGTCGTTGCGCTCAGCGGGGCCCTGACATTGCGCCTCGTGCGCCGGCTTGAACTGCCCGTCGACGCGCGTCTGGCGGCGCTCTTTGCGCTGCTCGCGGCAACCCTGCTTGACCATCACATTGCCCTGGCGGCCGACGTGATGTCCGACCAGCTCCACCTTGCCTTCTTTCTCGCCGCCGCCTGGGGACTGCTCGGACTCCACCAGCATCATGCCGCGCTGCTTGTCGGTCTGTGCGCCGGCCTTGCATTCCTGACGCGGCAAGAGGGCGTGATTCCGGCCCTCGCGGGTCTGGGAGCTCTTGCGCTCGCCCTGCGCACACAGCCCGCCGTGCGTGTGGGTACGCGTGCCGCGGCCTTGCTCCTCGGCTTCTCACTCCTGGCAGTGCCATTCTGGGCAACCGTCGGGCAGTTCTCTCCGAAGAAATCCATCGAAGATGTCCTGGGCGCTGCCGGGGGCGCGCACACTTCCGCCCTATTCGATGAGCACGGCGGCGCGGGCCTCGAACTTGCCCGGCTCGAAACCCGCGCGGTCCCCTGGTACCTGCTTGCGCCATGGGTGTTCTACGAGACGCTCCGCGGCGGCCGGGTGCTGCTTCCGCTGCTGGCACTGCCACCGCTGTGGAACCTGCGGCGCCTCTGGCTGCGCGGGCCACTCGCCGGCCTCACCTTGTGCATCGCCGGTCACTTTCTCGTGCTGATGCTGCTGCTCGAACGCTTCGGCTACCTCGCACCGCGGCATACCCTGCCGATCGTCGTCCTGTTGACGCCGTTTGCAGCCCTGCTGCTGGCGCGCATTTATACACTGCTCGCGGAGCTGCGCCAGGCATGGATCGGGGCAGGGCTGTGCGCGCTCCTGTTTCTTCCGCTCGCGCTCTATGGCCTGCGAACCCCCAACTACGCCGATCGCATGTACCCCCACATTGCCCGCGACTTGTGTGAGATCGACGCGACCGTGGCCGGACGGCGAATGATTTCTGGCAGCGGCGCGAAACGCGTCGCGTTCTACACCCAAGCGGCCTGGGAACCGTGGTACGAGGACCCAGACGATGTGGACAACCTCATCTGGCAATTGCGCCAGGGACGGCCGGGCTACCTCCTGATCGAGACCGGGGATGGGGGCGAGCGCCGCGCGAATGCCGAGCTGCTGCAGCGCCTGCGTAGGCGGCCGGAAATGCACGGCATCCTCGGCCAGGAAATTCAATGGACGTTCACCCCGCGCAGCGGCGAGCGCGCCGTACTGCACGCGATTCCCTTCGATCCGGCTGGTGTATCGCCCAGCAGCACGCCCGCGGAAGAAGGCTCCTCGCTGTTTTGTGTGGGTAAGACCGTGAGCTTGGTGACGTAAGTTGTGCGGGGTCTGGCGCTTTTCGATCGGGCGGCGGTCGGAGAGGATGCGGCGGATCAGGCGGCCGCAGCGGCATCCGATGGGGCTCCGCCCCAAACCCCCGCCAGGGGCTCTGCCCCTGAACCCCGGCTTCTTTCCCTCCGGTGAGAAGGAAGCCGCCGGAGAGTTCGCGGCCAGACTGCAAGGAAGCCGAGTGATGCGCGATCAGATGCAGGAGCTGTTCCGGGTGGCATTGGGGCTGGCCGAGCCGTGGGTCGTCAGCAAGATCGAGTTTTCCGGGGACCGGCAGCAGCTGGAACTCTGGCTGGACTTCCCCTTCCGGCAGCCGCTTCGCTTGCCCGGAGTGCGGACGCGCCGGTTGCGGGGCCTACGACAGCACGGAGCGGACCTGGCGGCACCTGAACTTCTTTCAGCACAAGACGCTATTGCACGCCCGGCAACCGCGGGTCGAGTGTCCGGACCACGGGGTCAAGACGGTTGAAGTGCCGTGGTCGCGGCCGGGTTCGGGTTTTACGCTGCTGATGGAGGCGTTCATCCTGATGTTGGTGCAGGGCGGCATGACGCCGCGCAGGTGGCCGTTCTGATCGGTGAGCACGACACGCGGGTGTGGCGGGTCTTGCAGCACTATGTCGAGCGGGCCCGCGCGCGGCGGACTTCTCGCCGGTGACCGCCATCGGCGTGGACGACTTCCCCCGGCGCGGCCACAACTACATCAGCGTGTTCATGGATTTGGGCAACGAGCCAAGCCGGGTGCTGTTCGCCACCGAAGGCAAGGATGCCCGGACCGTCGCGGCGTTCAAGCGCGACCTGGAGGCTCACGGCGGGCGGGCCGAGCAGATTGAGGAGGCCTGCCTGGACATGTCGGCGGCGTTCATCAACGGTCTGCGCGAGCAGTTCCCGGAGGCCCAACTGACCTTCGACAACTTCCACCTGATGAAGCTGCTGGGGCTGCGGTCGATCAGGTCCGGCGTGAGGAACAGCGGACACACCCGGAACTCAAGGGCACGCGTTACGTCTGGTTGAAGAACGACTGGAACCGCACCGAGAAGCAGGCCCGCGTCTTTGACGAGTTGCGCTCCAGCAAGCTGGCGACCGTGCGGGCCACGCACATGAAGAGTGTCTTCCAGGATCTCTTCGCCTGCGACACCGTGGAAGAGGCTGAACCGCTGCTCAAGCAGTGGTACTTCTGGGCCACCCACAGCCGGATTCCGGCCATGATCAAGGCGGCCAAGACGATCAAGAAGCACTGGGCAGCTCAGGTTACCCACACAAAATAGCGAGGAGGCCGGAAGAATTGCGCTGACGCGGCCCCGCCCAGCCGCTACTGCGGGTACATATCCAGCGCCTGGTTCCATGTCATGAGGGTCCGCACCCGCTCGGCTTTTTCTGCCGGAATCGCCAGGGGTCGACCACGCCCATCGAGCATCAGGCCGACGGTGCCACCGGTAAGCTCACGCTCCACGACCTGGCCCGGCCCTCCGCCCGCGTCGAAGCCCCGCGCCGGCGTCACGGTCACATGCAGCCGCTCCCCTTCCGCATGCGGCACCACCTTGAGGTCGCCGAATGCGACTTCGAAACTTTCGTTACGGCCGCCACCGGCGAGCTTCACCGTCATGCAGGGCTGCCCCTGGCGGCGGGCCGTGCCGCGCGGCGCAATGCTCCACCCCAGCCGAATCAGGCAGTCCTTGCCGAAGACGTCGAGCGCCGCTTTTTCGTGGACGGTACTCAGTACACCGAGTTGCGGCATCATGAAGATGGAATCGACGGTCAACTCCGTGAAGCCCTCCGGCTGGAAACCGTCGAGCATCATCAGCGCGCTTTGGACGCGCCGCGGGCTGTGTGAAAGCACGCCACCGGATCCGACCAGCATGTCAAGCTGCATCATGTTCACGAGTGTCTGGCCGGAAAGCTCCTGGCTGAATGCGTCGGCAATCGTGCGCTGCTGCTGCACCCCCTTGAGTCCGACGGCCATCTGCTTGTGCTGGATGAAGGCCAGTCGCAGCGCCTCGCGGCAGATCGCCTGCTCGATCATCAGTTCGTCGAGCGTTTGCGGGATGGTGGTCGGCCGGATCATCTTGTTCCGGATGCGGTTGCGGATGTCACGCTCGTCCAGCTCGAGCGGCACCCACCGCACAATGTTATCGAAACCCGTCTCGGCCACCACGTTGAAGATGCTGTAGCTCATGCCGAGGTTGGCGCTGACCGTCCGGTTGAAGATCTTCTCACTGCCGGGGTCCTCCTGGACAGCGCGAAAGACGCTGAACACGTCGGTCGTCGCACCCCCGATGTCCACACCCACCACCTGGATACCCTCGCGCTGCGCGATGAGCTGCATGATCAACCCGACCGCACCAGGAGTGGGCATCAGCGGCACACTCGTCCACGTCATCAGCTTGCCGTAACCCGGTGCCTGGGCCATCACGTGTTCGAGAAACAGGTCATGGATCTTGTCGCGGGCCGGGCCGAGATTCTCCCGTTCCAGCGTCGGCCGCAGATTCTCAGTGAGATACAGGGCGGCCTTGGAGCCGAGGATCCGGTCGATATCCGGGCGGGCCTTGTCATTACCCGCAAAGATCACCGGTAGCTTGAAGCCCACCCCAAATCGCGGCTTCGGATCGGCTGCCCCGATGATCTCCGCCATTTCCACGACGTGCTTGATCGTCCCGCCGTCCGTGCCGCCCGACACCAGGATCATGTCCGGCCGCATGGAGCGGATGCGCTCGATCCGCTCGTGATTGAGCCGCCCGTCATTCGTCGCGAGCGCATCCATCACGATCGCCCCGGCACCGAGGGCCGCCCGCGCGGCACTCTCGGCCGTCATCGACTTCACGACACCCGCGACCATCATCTGCAGACCGCCCCCCGCTGAGCTCGTGCCGACATAGGCGTCACAGCCGTTCTCGCCCGCGCGCGGCATCCAGATCCGGTCGTCCTGCACGAATTTGCGACCGGTCAGGTCCTCGATCTCCCCGACGGCATTCAACACTCCGCGAGTGACGTCTTCCGCCGGGGCTTCGACCGTCGTCGGCGCCTCGCCGCGCGAGATCAGGCGGTACTCGCCCTCACGCAGCTCGATCAGGATGGCCTTCGTGGTCGTCGAACCGCAATCGGTTGCGAGAATCGTACGGAATTCCTGCTCTGCCATAACCGGCGTTTCCTACCTGCCCGGGTTTCTGCTCGATCCGTGGGCGGCCGACACACCGCGCTGCCGACCGGACGCGGCATTGTAGGGTCAGTGGCGCGCGCGTCCAAGCGGCCGACCCACGGCATTCTCGGACCGCCGCACCGCGGCTATCCTGTGAACAGCTACGGGAGCAACGATGCAGCAGCGCGTGAGCTGGGCTGGTGTCTTGCGGGTCGCAACCCTCTTCGGCGGGCTGCTGTCCCTGTTCGTCATCGGCAGCGTGGTACACCCGCAGTTCCTGACGATTGCGAATCAACGGGACGTGCTCGCCAACGTGGCCGTCAACGGCATCCTCGCCGTCGGCATGACCCTCGTCATTCTCTCCGGGGGGATCGACCTGTCCGTCGGCAGCGTGCTGTCACTCTGCACCGTCGTTTGCGCGATGCTGCTCATGCATTCGAATGACAGCGACCTGCACCTCGGCCGCGCCCACCACCTCGCCTGGCCGGCCGTCGCACTCTTCACCGGACTCGCAGCTTTCGGCCTGCTGCGCGCCCTGCGCCTTGCTCCCGGCATTCGGGCGCTGCTGGCCCTGGCCTGCGCTGCGCTGGCCGCAGTGCTGTTCCTGCTGCCGCCGGGACGCGGCCTGCTCGGCGGTGCTTACGGAACTCTGGGCATCCTTATCGTGGTGCCGCTGGTGGGCGCTCTGCTCGGATTCCTCAACGGCGCCGTCATCGCCCGCACGGGACTGCAACCCTTCATCGTGACGCTTGCCATGATGATCGCAGCCGTCGGGCTCGCGAAGTATGTCGCCGGCCAGGGCGGCCGCGTGCACACGATTCAAGTCGCAGTCAACGGGGGCCCGGGCGCACCGGAGTCCTTCGAGCAACTCGGGGCCACCATACTGACGGTTGGACGGGAGACGCTGCGCTCCGGCCGGGAGCTCGAGCTGAAACTCCTGCCGGTGCAGGGACTCTTCATGCTGGGGGTGTGGGCGGCGGCGGCATTCCTGCTGCACAAGCTGCCTTTGGGGAGATACGTCTACGCGACTGGCGGCAACGAGGAGGCCGCACGCCTGGCTGGAGTCCCCGTCGGCGGTGTCAAGATCTTCGTGTACGCGGCGAGCGGGCTGCTCGCCGGGCTCGCTGCGGTGCTGTATTGCGCCCAATACGCACAGGGCAAAGCCGACGCGGGCCAGATGAAGGAACTCGACGCGATTGCGGCCGTGGTGATCGGCGGGACCACGCTGCAAGGCGGGCGCGGCTCGATCGTCGGTACGCTCGTCGGCGTGATGATCTTCGGCTACCTGACCAACATCCTCCAGCTCCGGGCGGTCTCGAGCGAGATCCAGGACATCCTGAAGGGTGTCATCATCGTTGTGGCCGCGGTCATGCAGTCCGGCAGCGGGCCTAACCTATGGCGCTACCTGCGACCCCGCCGCCCCTTGTGACATCCACCCGACAACCGGTCCCGCGCAGTTCACAGCGACCCCCTTTCGGGTTCCAATACTGCTCAGTGCCGGACCGGACCGGCCACGGCACGACTACCCTGCCGGAGGTTCGCCATGATCCGCCGTCCCGTGTTCACAGCCACCCTGACCGCACTCGCCTGCGCCCTGCCGCTGGCCCTCGTCGCCAGCGGCCCTCAAGAGACACGCACGGCTCCCCAGCCCGCGCAACCGCGTACCGGGGAGCGCTTCATCGTCGGCTTCTCGCAATGCACGGTGAAGGAGCCCTGGCGCGTCGAATTCAACCGCCGCCTTGAACAACACGCGAAGCAGCACTACCCCAACGTACAACTCGACATCCTCGACGCCGACGACAAGACCGAGAAGCAGGTTGCCGATGTCCGTACCTTCATTCGCCGCGGTGTCCACGCCATCCTCATCAGTCCGAAGGAATCGCCCGGCCTCACCGGCGTCGTTCGCGAAGCCACCGAGGCGGGCATTCCTGTCATCGTGCTCGATCGAGATGTGAACTGGGACGGCTATGCGGCCTTTGTCGGCGGCGACAACAAGGCCATCGGCCGCGCGGCCGGACGCGTCGCGGTCACACTTCTCGGCGGCCCGGGCCAAGCGCAGGGCGTGATCTATGAGATTTGCGGGGGCCTTGCATCTACCCCCGCCCAAGAGCGGCGCGACGGTTTCCACGAGATCGTCAAGCGCGAGCCGGGCTTGAAAATCATCGGCGGGCTGGATGCCGACTGGAAGAAGGACCGCGCGTTCTCGATCATGCAGGATGCGCTCAAGGCAACGCCCGAGATTGACCTGGTCTACGGCCACAACGATCCCATGGCCCACGGCGCCTACCAGGCGGCCCGCCGTGCCGGTCGCGCCGACGAACTGTACTTCATCGGGATTGATGCGCTCCCGGACGAGGGTATCGCATGGGTGCAGCGTGGTGAACTGACGGCCACCGTGGCCTATCCGACACCGGGCGAGTTGGGGCTCGATCTCGCGGTGCGGATACTCCGTGGCGACAAGAGTGAGTCGATCGAGAAACGCACGCTGCTGCCCACCCGGGTCTACACGAAGGAGAACATCGCCAAGGGTGGTGAGCAGGTCATTGAGAAGTAGTGGTTACGGTGACCTTCGGCCGCGGAGGAATGCGCCCAGGGCGGCGAGCCGCGCCCCTTCTCCGCGATCATCCTTCCTTCTCCAGCATTTCAGAAGCCCGAGCCCATGGCCGTTCGCATCTTCATCTCGGTAGCCGAAGACTCGGCCGACTTGCATGCCGCCGCTCTCGTCACGGAGCTGCGCGCGCGGTTCAGCGGCCTGGATTTCTATGGCCTGACCGGCCCGCGGCTGCGCGCGGCCAAGGTGGAAACCGTCTACGATTTCGCCGCCCACGCCGCGATGCTCAGCGGCATTTTCCGAGTCCTGGGTCGTGCCTGGGAAGCCCGCCGCGCCATCATCGCGGCCTGGGAGCGCCTCCCGCCGGACCTCGTCATCCTGATGGACTCGTCTGCTCTGCATCTCCCGCTCGCGCGTCTCGCCCGACGCCGCGGCTACCGTGTGTTGTACTACATCGCGCCGCAGACCTGGGCCTCACGGGCTTACCGCAACCGTCGGCTCGCGACCGACGTCGAACGCGTCGCGTGCATCCTGCCCTTTGAAGAGGCCTACTTTCGCCGCGCGCTGGTTCCGGCCACCTACGTCGGGCACCCGCTGTTCGAATCGCTGCGCCGCACCGCGCCCACTCCCGAGATCGTTGCGCAGCTTCGCCGCGCGGGGAGTGGCCGGCCGATCGTCGCCCTCCTCCCGGGGTCGCGCCGCCACGTGATTGAGCGCATCCTGCCCCTGCAACTGCGCGTCTTGCGTCAACTGCAAACCGTCGGGATCGGGGTCCACGCGCTCGTCTCCAGCACCTCGCAGGAGCGCGTGCCCCTGCTGCGCCGGATCATCCACGCCGGTGGCTTCGCAGCCGACATCCTGGTCGATCAGAATCCGACACTGCTTGCCGCTGCGGATCTGGTGCTGGTGGCCTCCGGCACCGCCACGCTCGAAGTCGCGTACCACCGTAAACCCATGATCGTGTTGTATGACGTCGGCGCGTTCTGGGGCCGACTGCATCGCTGGCTCGGCTGGCTGGCTGTCAAGCCGCCACCCTTCTCCCAGGTCAACATCCTCGCGAACGCATTCATCGTGCCCGAGTTCATGCCGTGGATCCCCGACACGCGCCCCATCGCTGTCGTCGCCGCCCAGCTCCTGCGTGATCCGACGTGGCAGGAGACAATGCGCGCCCAGCTCGATGCCCTCGTGCGCCCCTTGGAGAATGCGCACGCGAGCGCTCGTGTGGCCGATTGGATTGCCCACGCCACGGGCTGGCCGGCGGGCATCTCTGAATCCGAGCGACAATCGCGCCACGTATCACAGGCCGTGGAGTAGCAGCCCTGCCAGCGTGCTGAGACTGCCCAGCACCATCCCGAAGAGGGCCCCGGGCTGCAGCCGACCGCTGCGCGCGAAGCTCGCGATGCCCAGGACGACGGCCGCAATCCCTACCACGAGTAACATCGCCAGCGGGATCGAGAGGAATCCGAGCAGCACCGACAGCGTGCCGAGGTCGCTCCGCAGACTGC
Source organism: Phycisphaerales bacterium (assembly GCA_016716475.1). Lineage (NCBI taxonomy): Bacteria > Pseudomonadati > Planctomycetota > Phycisphaerae > Phycisphaerales > Phycisphaerales bacterium. Next base: position 428,991 of record JADJWG010000002.1, on the reverse strand, counting down.
GCCCCCGGACGGTGACGCCTTCCATCGTGAAGGGCACCCCGCACGCTCGGCAATGATGGGCATCGATCGAATTACTCGCCCGGCAACGGGCACACTCGATCTCGAGCACGTCGCCCCCGCGCCGCACGATGCGCGGAGCATCCTGGCCACTCGCAGCATAAGCGTGCATCGGCACCGGATCCTGCGCATCCTCATCGTGTATCTGCACCGGTCCGGCCCGCCCGGCCCGATCCACAAGCGGCACAGTCAGCCGTGCCGCACAGGTTGGGCAAGTCGCCGTGCTGCCCACCTGCGATCCATCCGCCTCGAGTACGGACTCGCAGCGCGGGCATGCAAACTGAAAACCGGGCCGTCCGCTCAGATCCGGCGGCATGATCCTCGCCAGCGAAGGAGTCCCATCCGTGGTCGCTGCCGGGACCTTAAAGGTGACCGCGCAGTGTGGGCATTGCACGGACATTCCACACCAATGCGGCAAGACGAGACTGGTCTCGCCACAGTTTCCACAGCGAACCGGATAGGACTGGCCGGCTGCCACAGTGGTACCCACCAGAACATTCCCACATTCACGGGCGACCCAAGCCACCCTGCAGGGCATTGTACGGTACCCGCAGTCTCCGGCACCTCGCATCACCAACGGAGGTTAGCCGCAATCCCAGATACTCCGCGCCCCTGCGGGGGAGTTCGGGCGTGGGGTTGCTTGCTGCAGATACTCGACACAACCCCAACCCGACCCTGTGAGTGAGGAAAGGTTCTGGGATCGCTCCAGTCTTTCGCCGGGCCCGATATCCGGCTATCCTTCTCGGGATCTGAGGCCCGCTAGGAGTACCCGAAATGAAACGCTTCACCCCCCTCTCCCCCAAGCACTTGACCCTTCGGACCCTCGCACTCGTCGGAATCGCCACCGCGACGGTGCTTGCACCCGCCGATCTCAACCGCGATTTTCGCTGGATTCCCTCCGGCGAGATCATCGTCGGCGACCGCGCCAGCGAGGCCGCCGTTTCCTATGAGGCCCTGGGAACGCTGGTGACAACCAGTCTGTCCTATGGCGACGGTAGCCCCGGTCCTGCCATCGGACGCGAAGTCACCGGCGAAGAGCAATTCGTTCTCCGCCCAGCCGAGTGGCGGGCGGGACCCGCCTGGGCGCACCTGGTCCTCTGCCGCACGGTGGACAGCAACGCTCCACCACCGGACCTCACCGTCAGCGTCGACGATCACGAAGTCGGCACTTGGCGCATCCGCCCACCGGCGGGGCCGCAGCGCGCCTACGACAGCTACTTCGTCATACCACGCACGCTCTTTAAGGACGGCAAACCGCCGCGCACTCTCCGGATTACCATACGCGCTGACCGCCCCCACCTTTCCCTGGGCTATCGCATCTTTGCCGATCGTAGTTGGGATGACCTGGGCGACGAGTACGCCGGTGATCTCGCCGCTGCCGCCGCCCGCGCCACGGAGCCGGCCGTCGCCGCTTTTCTAAATGCCTGGCTGCTGTGCGGCGATCATCAATGGGCTGATGCACTCGCGCAGTTCACGACTGCCGCGGAGCAGGCGGATGAAGCCAAGCGCCCCCTGCTCGCAGACTCCGCCCGCTTCGGCACACGCTGGGCGCGCCTGAAGCAATTGCGCGCCACACCACCACCACAAGCCGCTGCCCCCACGGCCGAAGCGGCGGCGGCGAAGTTCGAAGCCCACTATCGCCGCGGACTGCTCGCCGGTGCGTGGGGCCTTTGGCGCGATGCCGCCGAGGAGTTCCGTCTCGCGGTTGCGGCCAACCCGACACACGCAGATGCAACCTACCGGCTGGCCGAAGCGCTCGAATACTGTCGGCGGCCGATCGCCGAGTGGGCCCCCCTGATGGAGCGGGCCGGATTTCTTGGCGACAACGGCAACGCGAATGTCGAACACGTTCTCATGGCCATTTACCCGTACGCATTGCCGCGGGATGAGACCGGCACTTTTCCCGGTACGGGCCCGCTTTCGCAGGAGGATATCGACGCCATCCAGCGCGACTGGCGGTACGTCGAACAACAGGTTTACGGCGCCTCGCTGGGCGCCTGGCGACTCCAGACCACCTACCACATCGCCGGTCCGGACGATCCCCCGTGGGTCATGCAGGCCGGCTGGATCTTTCTGCCTCGTGACGAGGTTGTGTTGCGACATCCCGGCCAGTACCAGTACTCCATCGGTACGGCCGCGTACGGTTCCAGTCACGCTGGCGGTGTGGACTGTGGCGTGGACGGCGCGGGCGGGGCACAGATCGGTGCCCAGCGCGGCTGGGAAGTGTTTCTGCACGAATGGAACCACCAATTCGATTGGGTCAGCATCTTCAGCGAATCCAGCCCCGGCTACCCGGTCACACACGACAGCGACGGCTGCGGTAAGCAGCCGATCGTCAACATGGGTTGCGGCCACCGCTCCTCGATGCGTTACTACGTGAGCCATGCCCAGTATCAACGCCGGCGCGCGAGTGATCCGGTCGAGTCCGCGGCCTTTATCGACACCTGGACGGTGACCCCCCTGCTCGCACCACCGGACACCGATACGAACGACGCAGACGAACTCGCGGAATGGCTGCGCGGCCAAGGGCACTTCACGGAACGCCAGCTTGCACAGATCGAACGCGAATGGAGGAGTGCGCTGACGCAGCAGGAAGCCCGCGCTGCCAACCCGCCGCGCATCGCCCTGCATCCACCGCCGACACCCGTACCGGACTGGTTTGATTTCCTGCGCGCCCGCTGGAATCGCGAATCCGTACTGGAATCACTCGCTATTCCAGAGGCCGACGCATTCGTCGCCGGGCGCGCCGGAACCTTCGGCAGCACTCGCATGGTGGCTGGCAGCGAGGACTTTGTCGATCTCGGCACGACGATGCCAGCCGCCCCCGAGAAGTGCGTCGTGTACGCCCGGGCGTTTGTCCATGTGCCAGCCGATCAGGAAGTGCGGATCTGGGCAGGTTACAACGATCGCGCGAAGCTCTGGTGCAACGGCCGGCAACTTACCGAGGGCCGCTACTACGCGGTGGCACGCTGGGAGGATCAAAACCGTCCTTACATGATCGCTCAGCATGCCCAATTGCGTGCCGGATGGAACTCGCTCGCGGTCAAGCTGGAGCGCGGCGGTGGAGATTGGGGATTCGGCATACACATCGTCGACTTCGAGAACCGCCCCATTGCCGGTCTCAAGACCGTCCCCGAGCTTCCGAACGGAGCCACGGCGCACGTCTACACCCCGCCGCTCGCCGGTCCGCACTATCGCTGGGCTGAGGTCCGCGACGACTACCTCGAACGCCTGCCGCACCTCTCCAACAGCGACCTCGCGCGGCTCACCGGTATCCCCGGCGTGGCATGCACTCCCGAGCGTTTCCTGCTGACACTGCCGGCCGGCACCCAACCCCTGCCCGGTTCGCGTTTCATAGGTGACTTCGACGATGATGACACCACATTCAACAACTACCTCAACTGGGATCGCCAGGCCGCGGCCGCGCTGCGCTACGAGAAGGACGGCCAAACGCGCGACCTGCTGATCGTGCGGCCCGAGTACTTCGATGAGTTCCTCACGCTGCTGCGCGAGGTGCCGGAGACCCCTGCGACGGAGGGTCCCGTCGCCGATCGTGTGCTCGGCGTGATCTTCCTGCCAGAGGTCACGTACCGTTCAACACCCAACCGGCCGTTTACCGGGCGGGCCGTGCTGGTACTCGATGCGCGCCTGGCGGATTACCCCGTGCAAGAGTTCGATTTGCTCGGGATCTAGCGGCACCCGCGTCACCACTGGCCTTGCGCCCCCGGCGCAAGGCCCGCGGCGGCGCCCCCCTACTGCCGCACTTCGCCCCCGATGCGGTCCGAGCGGATCGTGCCGTCCGCGAGATTCAGGACCAGTTTTTGACCCGAGTGGACCTGGAACCGTGCGAGGGCCCGATCCTCGACAATAATGCGTGCTTCACTTTCCGGCGGACCGAGTACCGTGATCTGGTTCGTTGGGCGGTCGAACTCGATCTGCATCGCGTTCACTTCCCGTACTGTCGGATCCTGTACGTCGCGCAGGTACACGTTGCCGTCGGCGTTCAGTGCGACCAGCCGCAGCGGCGCGCCGGTCAGCCCTCCGGCGGCCGGCACTCCCCCGTTGGCACGTTCCTGCGTGTGAAACCACACTTCGAGCCGGTCACACTCAAGCGTCACGCTGCGGCTGTCTATCTTGTCCAGCACTTCGGGCTGCTCCACAACCGCCGGCAGCATGGTGCCCAGTTCGATCATTTCGCGACCCGTGCGATGCACGAACAGCACCTGATCCTCGAAGACCACCGTATCCCGCCGCTCCGGCCCCTCGGGCCCGAGTGTGTAGGTCATCCGTCCGTAGCATTGCATAGCCGTCTGGCTTGGGCCGTCGCTGATCAGTGCCGCGGGCACGCCCACCACTTCACGTGCCGTGGTGCCGGCCTGCGGACTGGTGACCCCCGCCCGCCGATCGAGCATCAGCAACTGCGTAAGCCCCTCCGTGACGATCACCCTGTTGACGACGTCCAGGTCAAGCAGTGGTGCCCGAATGCTCGCCTCCATCACCGGCAAGGGGCGGCCCGCTTCCGTGGTCACACTCTCGACGACTGCCGCATCCGCCCGCATCCGAACCAGTTCCTTGCGCGTCCGACGGCCGTCACCCGTCGTGAAGGAAAGCGGCTCGTCACCACTGCGGCCGGGCGATCGCTCCAACGCACGCGCGAGCGTTTGCCACACCTCGCTGAGATTCTGGGGCTGCTGCGGTTGCGTGGCAACCGGTGTCGCTTCTTCGACGTCCTCCAGCAACAGCGACAGCGTCTTCCCCCGGAGAGTCTCACCACCACTCACGGCCACCACGTCGCCCGCGAAGCGAATCAGGTTTTGTCGGCCATCGATGCGCAGCGATTCCTGCGCGGTGACCACCACCCGCTGGGTACCGCTGCGGCGCTCACCCTGCAAACCTCGTTCGGAACGAAACGACAGACGAGACGGTCCATCGACACTCAGCACCTGGTCCACGCCGTCGAGTGCAATCAGTTCACCGCGCACCGTATAGGGTTCGGAATACACCAGAGCGGACACGGTCGACGTACCCAGCACGGTCGCCGCCTGCAACTCGTTTTCTCCCCGGAAGGTGGCTGTCAGTGTCTCGCCGCGGGCCGCAACCTTATTCTCGGGATCGAGCAGTTCCGCCGCACCCAGTACACGCAGTTCGCGCAGCACGAAGCCGCCGCGCGCGGCACCCTGCAACGGCGGCCCCATGGTCGTCAGGACCCGCTGTCCGTTGACCTGCGCCGCGCCCCGCGCTATCTGCACGCGGCCAAAGGCGTCCATCGCCGTCGGAAACACCTCACCCGCGGGGCTGACGGCAAAATCCAGTGCCAGGGAAAGGCATGTCAGGCGTCCATCCGCGCTCGCCAGGTGCACGTTGCCGAAGGCGAAGGCCGATTCCAGCGCCTGTTCGAACCCGAGGCCATCCATTCCGGGGCGAAATACGACCGTCAGCTCGTCCGACATCAGTTTCTGCCCACCGGTCTCGATGCTCACGGTACCGACAAATCGCGCCGACTCGATCCGCTGCGTTCCGAGCAGTTCCGCATCCTCGGGCACCGCTACCGCGGCATCCTGCTTGACGAGCCGCAATTCCGCCCACAGGGCACACACAATCCGCGCCGTCCGCGCCTGCCCCTTAAGCCCACGTTCAGAGCGCAACTCCACATCCCCGACCAGCTTGATCAACCCGGTCGCCCGCTCCAGGTAGACACTCTGCGCCGCGGCCGTCACACCATCCCCCAGGGTGAATTCGACCCGGCCCGCCGGTGTGGGCCGCAGCCAGACACGCTCCGTATCCTCGTGGTAGGTGACTGAGCTGCACAGTGCCGAACTGGCGCGCTGCGCGAGCCGCACGACGCCACCGGGCGCCGCACTTGCCGTGAAGCGCCGCCGCATGGTTCCACCTTCCGGTCGGCCCGGGATCGGCACCATCCTGAGTGGCCCGGACCACTTGAGCACCAGCTCCTGCTGCTCGGTGCGCGCCGCGAGCGGAGCAGCCGGCGCGCCTGGTTCGCTCTCCGCCGGCGTCGCGACCGGCAGTGTGGTAGGCGCTTGCGCCGTCGTGCTGTGCGGCATACCCAGTCCGGGCGTAGCTTCGTCACGGCCGAGCAGACGATCGGGCCCGGAGCCCACGTCGAACAGAATCTCCAGCCGTTCCGCGTCGAGCCCGCCGACTTCCACTCCTCCCCGGACCTGCTTCGCCACGATCCCGCCTTCGAGCGTGCAAACGTACGCTGTACTGGGACGCTCTGGACGGCGTCGCGTATCAAGTCGAACGGTAGCCGGCTCGCCTGGAGTGGATTTTTCGGCACGCTCGCGGCCACCGGTCAGGCCAAGCAGATCCCCCCCGCGAAGGATAAACTCTTCCCCCTGCCGGATCGTCAGTGCATCGATGCGGTTGTCATCTTCATTCCAGACCAGGTGCAGGCCGGTCCCCACGATGCGGACCTGTTTGCTGTCAAGCACTACCCGTGCTTCGGTTTGCAGGTCACCACCCTCCAAATCGAATTGCAGCGTTTCCATCGTAATCGTAATCAGGTCGTCGGGACGCTCCGCCGCCGGCGTCCTTTCGGCCCCGCGCGCCGTATCGATCACCAGCCGCACCCCGCCCTCCAGCACGCCGTTGCGCGGGCGCATCTGCTCGTCGGCGCGGTCGCCGATGATTCGCCCGGTGGCCGCTGTCACTTTCACCTCCATGCCCGACCCCAACAGCATGGACAACTCGGGGCGTGTCAACTGAATCTGGTTACGCTCGCCGGGCACGGCCTGCCAGTCGACACATTCGAGGATCTCATCCACCCGCCCGGTGCGCGGATCAAAACGCCGGTACACCACGCCCCCACCACCGGGAATCGTGGCCCCGCGCACCTGGATGGCCTCGCCCTCCGCGCCGCCCGCTTCGGGCAAGGTCGCGACCAGGTCCTGCCGATCTGGAATGACTTGCGGCTCGCCCAACATGGCGTTGTAGCCCAGGTACAACAGCACCACTACGGCTACCGATGAAACTCCCAGTACCAGATGTCGCACCATGGCGCTTGCTCTCTCCGTTGTGACGGCCGCGTGGGGAGACTGGTCCGCGCACTTATGAAGGCGTGCCCGCTTCGACCCCGTAGTGCCGCAGCACCTGCGCCCACTGACCGGTAGCTCGCAGGATGTGCTCGAGCGCCTCGCGCACGGCGCCACGCCCGCCCGGACGTGTGGTCACGAAATCCGCCGCGGCCCGCACCTCCGCGGCAGCCGACGCCACCGCAACCGCATAACCACACTTCCGCATCAACGGCAGTTCCGGCAAATCGTCGCCGATTGCCGCCAGTTCATCCCAAGCAAGGCCAAGCTGAGCCAGCACGGGTGTCAGGTCCGCCACCTTGTCTCGGCTGCCCTGCACGACGTGCGTGATCCGCAATTCCCGTGCCCGAGCCGCAACCGCATCCGAGGTCTTGCCAGAGCAGAGGATGAGGATTCCGCCGAGGTCGCGGTACCACGCCATGGCGAACCCGTCGTGGACATCGAAGAGCCGCATTCCGCGGCCCAAATCGTCCACGCAGATCCGTCCATCGGTGAGCGTTCCATCAACGTCGAAGCACACGGCGCGAATGCCGGCCGGCCCGCGGGTAGGAGTCACGAATGCGGTCTCTCCGTCGTGGCGGCGACCTTTCACCGCGCTGGTCGCAGAGTATATGCCCTTGGCGCGCACACCGATAGCCGCATGGCCCCCCGAACCAACCCCGCCATCATCGGTGCGGACGCCGCTCCACGCCCACCCGCGGGTGCGTGGTCGGGTCTGAAGCCACCGCAGCCCCACCCTCCTGTGGCCCAACGTGAACTATCGTTCCCGCTTCCGAGCCCGCCATCGACACAGAACGCCCGTTGGGACTGGCCAGGTAAACCGCTCCCTGGGAGGGGCCCGCCATGGAGACCCGTCGCGTGTCACCGACACCGTAGACTGCCGCGCGCCCGGCGGCGTAGACCGTCGCACCGCCCGTCTCCGCCCAAACGTTGGGGCCGGGTTGCGGCGGGGGCGGGAAGAACAGGAAGGCGTAGGGATCCCCTGTGTCACCGAGGATGGCGCGTTCTTCGGGTGTGGGCTCAACCGGCTCGAGCAGGCGCTTTCCCACAAGGTCACGGGTTGGCACAGAAGCCCCCTCGACGCCAACCTGGAAGCCGATCGCGGAACCCCGCTCCGGCAGGTTCGGCATTTCATCCGAAGGAATCACCCCGACGCGGGTACGACGGTCACTGCAGCCGCACGCTCCCAGTACAGCCAGCGAGACGCCAGCAACGATCCACAAGCGGAGGTAGAGCACCATACCGAGGCCTCCGGTGGCGGGCACGCATCCCGCGGCTACGCCGATTCGTACGGTTACCCGAACCGAATGAAGTTCGCAAGCAGCTTGCTGCCCTCGCGCGTCAGGAAGCTCTCCGGGTGGAATTGCACGCCGTACGTCGGGTGTGTGCGGTGCCGTAGAGCCATGATCTCCGTGGGGTCGTCCTCGCAGGTGGCCGTAACGACGAATTCCTGCGGGAGTGTGCCATTTGCAACGATCAACGAGTGGTAGCGCGTGGCTTCAAACGGGTTTTCCAATCCCCGGAAAATACCGGCTCCGTCGTGGCGAATCATGCTGGTCTTGCCATGCATCAGCCGTTGTGCCCGCACGACCTCCGCCCCGTGAGCGTAGGCGATGCACTGGTGTCCGAGACAGACCCCCAGCAGCGGCACGCGTCCGGAGAAACGCCGGATGACATCGTTGCTGACGCCGCCCTCGCGCGGGGTGCAGGGCCCCGGAGAAATGATGATGTGGGAGGGCTTTTCCGCGTCGATCTGGTCGGTTGTGATCTGGTCGTTCCGATAGACGCGCATCTCGACCCCGAGATTCAGTTCGCCAATGCGCTGCACGAGGTTGTAGGTGAACGAATCGTAATTATCGATCAGCACGATCATGACGTGCGTACTCCCTCAACACCCTCAGAAGCCCGGCGCCCACAGGTACAGGAACTGCGGCGCGCCTCCCCGGAGCCACTCCGGCAGTTCGATGCCGACCGGCCCAACCTGCACGGGGGGGGGATCCTGCTGCGCGTAGATGTTCGGGCGGTAATCCAGCGGACGTGCATACCGCACGACCAGCAGCTTGGCATCACCCAGTTCGGCCAGCTCCCGCGCGGCCCGCAAGGCATCCCGCAACGTGCCCAATTCGTCCACCAGCCCCAGCTCATGCGCAGCGGCGCCGAGATAGACACGGCCATCCGCCAGGGGCCGTAGTTCCTCCTCCGTCAAGTTCGGCCGCCCCGCTGCCACGACCGTGAGGAAGCGCTGGTACATCGCGTCGATCAGCCCCTGGAAGATCAGCCGATCCTCGTTCGACATCTCGCGGAAGAGCGAGCCCATATCCTTCTGCTCGCCGCTCTTGATCGTGTTCATCTCCATGCCGATCTTCCGCATCGTCCCGGCAAAGTTGGGGGAGAGCATGATCACACCGATGCTGCCCGTCACCGTGGTCGGGTGCGCGTAGATGCGGTCACTCGCACAGGCGAGGTAGTAGCCCCCCGACGCGGCCACATCCTGCAGGGCCGCCACGACCGGCTTACCGGTCCGCTCCCGGAAACGCTGTAATTCCGCGTGCATCACATCCGTCGCGGTCACCGCGCCGCCCGGCGAGTTGATCCGCAACACCACCGCCTTCACACGATCGTCCGCCGCCGCCTTGTCGAGCTTCTCTACGAACAGCGACACCGGGTTTTCGCCGCCTGTGCCCAGCAGTGACATCGGCCGGCCACTCTGGATCACGCCATCGACATCGAGCAGCACGATCTTCGACCCGGACCAGAAGCTTTCACGAATCACGACCTCTTCCTGTAACGGCTGTCGGGCCGAGACCGGGGTGATCAGGAACGAGGTAGGGCCACAGCCGGGGGTGCTGAGCACGAGCAGGGCGAGCGCGGCCCCCCCCATTACGCCATACACGGAACGATTGCGAGACCGCAGGACCATGGCTCACTCCAACTGGCACACCCGGGCCGGTACTCTATACTCTCTCGGACTCGGGCCGGCGCCCGAAGCGCATTGCTTGGAAACCGGGAATGATACGCGTAAGCCCCGCCGATTTCGACCGCGCTGTTCAACATGCCCTGGACGAGGTGCCGGCCGACTTCCAGCCCTACCTGGAAAATGTGTTGATCGAGGTGCATTCGCGCCCCTCGGAACGCCTGATGCGGGAGGAAGACGTTCCGGAGGACCTGCTGGGGCTGTACCTCGGTGTCCCGCTCGAGGAAAAAGGCCCCGATCTTGCTCCCACGCCGATCCCGGACCGCATCCTGATCTTCTCCGACAACCTCTGCGAAATGTGCGATACTTGGAATGAGCTGGTCGAGGAAATCCGGATTACCGTCCTCCACGAACTCGGCCACCATTTCGGCCTGGATGAGGATCGGCTCGACGAACTGGGCTACGCCTGATGCCTGTTTCCCCACTGTGTACCTGCCGCCGGCGCCGCTCAGCACACCGTGCGGCCACGCCGGTACTCTTACCCCGCTTACCGTGAGGTCAAAGATGTTCCTGAACCTCCCGCACCCGGGCCGTCTTTCATGCATACTCGCCCTGGGCCTCGCCGCCACAATCACAGCGCCAACCGTCGCGCAAGCCCCCACCACCCAGCCGATGGCCGATCTCGAAGATGCCCGCTACCGTGACGAAGCCCGGCGGCTCATCGAGCGCGGCACCCGTTTCCTCCTCGTTGCCCAGGAGCCCGACGGCGGCTGGGAGAGCCGTACCGGCCCCGGAATCACCGCACTCAGTGTGCAAGCCCTCGCGCGTGACCCCCGCATCGGCCCGAACCACCCGGCCGTACAGCGCGGCGTCACCTTTGTGCTGGGTTTCCTGCGCCCGGAGGGGGGCCTGTACTCGGCGGAAGGCCTGCTCAAGAACTACGAGAGTGCTGTGGCCCTGATGATGCTCGCGGCCCTCGGGGACGCGCGCCACGCAGAACCAATCACGCGCCTCCAGACCTATCTCAAGGACTTGCAGTGGGATGAGAGCGAAAATTACTCCTCCGACCACCCCTGGTACGGCGGCGCGGGTTACGGTAACCACGGCCGGCCCGACCTCTCCAACACGCAGATGCTGCTCGAAGCCCTGCATGACAGTGGACTGCCGCCCGATGATCCGGCTTTTCAGAAGGCCCTGATCTTCATCCAACGGTGCCAGATGCACGGGGAGTACAATGATCAGGAATTCGCCCGCGGCTCGACCCAGGGGGGCTTCATCTATTCCCCCCACGCCGGGGGCGAGACGCGCGCAGGCCCACTCGAAGTGGCTGGTCGTACGGAGCATCGTGCTTTCGGCAGCATGACCTATGCCGCTTTCAAGAGTCTGCTGTATGCCGGTCTGGAGCATGACGACCCACGCGTCCGGGCCGCACTCGACTGGATGAAAGCGCACTGGACGCTCGACTACAACCCTAACATGCCCGAGCGCCAGTCGCGCGAGGGTCTTTTCTATTACTATCACGTCTTCGCCCGCGCTCTGCACGCCTGGGGCGCACCCACCATTACGGACAACCGTGGCCGCACCCACACCTGGCGCCATGAACTGGTCACCAAGCTTGCAACCCTGCAGCAGCCCGACGGCAGTTGGATCAACGAAGCCGATCGGTACATGGAGGGGCTGACGCCGCTGACCACCGCCTATGCACTGCTCGCACTCCACGCCGCCTACCCCGCGGAGCACACCGTGGAGCCGGTGAGTCCCCCCCCGACCACCCAGCCCACCGCCGCGCCGCGCACCAACGACTCGGCCGGCACCGGCAACTGAGCTGCGGTGGCGTCGGCTGGCGGACGGTGCGAACCAAGGTACACTAGGGACCTTCGCACGGCCGGGAAGTTGGACGCGCGGTGTCCGCGGGAAAACGCGCATCCGATGTAGAGTCTGACCCGGGCAATGACCCCATGGGAGCCGGTATGAGCACGGGCGGTGGCTACGATCCGCACACGTTGGAAGCCGACATTTATCGCTTCTGGGAAGAGGGCGACCACTTCCGGGCTGTACCCAATCCCGACCGGAAACCCTTCGTCATTGACATTCCGCTGCCCAACGTCACCGGCTCGCTGCATCTCGGCCACGCGATCAACGAAACATGCCAGGACGTGCTCATCCGCTATCACCGCATGCGCGGGTTTGAGGCCCTCTGGATGCCGGGTACCGACCACGCCGGCATCGCGACCCAGGCAGTCGTCGAGCGCCGCCTCAAGGAAGAACAAAATCTCACCCGGCACGAATTGGGCCGCGACGGGTTGGTGTCGCGCATCTGGGAGTGGAAGGAGAATTATGGCAGTCGCATCCTGGCACAGCTTCGCAAGATGGGTTTCTCCTGCGACTGGGACCGGACGCGCTTCACACTCGACGAAATCTGCGCCAAGGCCGTCTACGAGGTCTTCTTCCAGTGGTTCAAGGCCGGGTTGATCTTCCGCGGCACACGCCTGGTGAACTGGGACACGCATCTCCAGACCGCGGTCGCCGATGACGAGGTCATCCACGAGACAGTCAAAGGGCATTTCTGGCACTACCGCTACCCGATCGAAGGTCACGATGCATCCGCCCCGGAGGCGCGCGAAACGATCGATTACGTGGTGATTGCCACAACCCGGCCGGAAACCATGCTCGGCGATACCGCCATCTGCGTGCATCCCGACGACGCTCGCTATCGCCACCTAGTCGGCAAGAACTGTGTCCTGCCGTTGTTGAACCGCCCCATCCCGATTATCGCGGACGGCCAGCTCGCCAAGATGGAGCTCGGCACCGGCGTTGTGAAAGTGACCCCCGGGCACGACCCGCGCGACTACGAGTGCGGGCTGCGCAACAAGCTGGCCATGCTCAGCATCCTGACACCCGATGGCCGGATTACCGAGCACGGCGGCCCCTACGCCGGACTCTCCCGCGAACAGTGCCGCAAGCAGGTCGTAGCCGATCTTGAAGCCCTGGGCCTGATGGAGAAGGTGGAGAGCATCGAGCACGATGTCGGCCACAGCGACCGCAGCAAGACGCCGATCGAGCCGCTGCTCAGCGAGCAATGGTTCCTGCGCATGGGCGACCTGGCGGAGCTGGCGATGGAAGCCGTGCGCGACGGCCGCGTGCAGTTCCACCCGCAGCGCTACGCGAAGACGCTGCTGGACTGGCTCGGCGAGAAGCGCGATTGGTGCATCAGCCGGCAACTCTGGTGGGGACATAGGATTCCGGTGTGGAGCGGCGATCTTCGGCTCAGCGAGTTGCTCGCACCCTCCACGCCCCAATGCGCCGCGCTGTTCGACCGCGCCGAGTACTCGGCGATCCTCTCTGTGGCCGACCTCGCGACCGGCCAGCGGTGGCACCACCTCGACAGCGAGAACGGCGCCGGTTGGCGCGCCCTGCGCGCCGAGCTCGAGCGCGGTGACCGCCTCGTGCGCATCATGGTCTGCGCTGCACCGGGCGAGCGCGGCGAAGTCCGCCACGACGACGCTATCGCGTGGTGCGAAGAACGCGGCTTTCAGCGCGACCCCGATGTCCTCGACACCTGGTTCAGCTCCGCGCTTTGGCCCTTCAGCACGCTCGGCTGGCCCGACAATTACGGCCGCGGCATCACCGAAGGTGATCCCTCACCGACCTGGACTACTTCTATCCCACCAGTGTGCTCGTCACCAGCCGCGACATCATCACGCTCTGGGTCGCGCGGATGATCATCACCGGGCTGTACTTCCTCAACCGCGTGCCTTTCCAGCACGTCTACATCCACCCCGTCATCCAGGATGGTCAGGGACGCCGGATGTCCAAGTCCCTCGGCAACGGGGTCGACCCACTCGACATCATCGCACTCTACGGTACCGACGCGCTCCGTTACACCATGGCCGGCATGGCCACCGAAACCCAGGACGTCCGGCTCCCGGTGAAGCCCATCACCACGCCTGACGGGCGCACGGTCAACACCTCCGAGCGGTTCGATGGCGGCCGGGCGTTCTGCAACAAGCTCTGGCAGGTTGCGACCGGCTTCATCTTTCCGAATCTCGAAGGTACCACACCGCAGCCGCTCAACCCCACCACGTTGGCGACCGAGGACCGCTGGATTCTTTCACGGCTGGCCAGCGCCACCGCGGAGATCGACCGCCGCTTCGCCGCTTATCAGCTCAACGATGTCGTCAGCACGCTCTACGACTTTTTCTGGGGTGATTTCTGCGACTGGTACGTCGAGCTCGTCAAGCCCCGGCTCTTCACGCGCCGGGACGACGGCCATGTCGCGCCGCGCCACGACGACTCCGCCGACTCCGCCCGGCAGGTGCTCGCGTTGGTGCTGGATCACATCCTGCGGCTTTGCCACCCGGTACTGCCTTTCATCACCGAAGCGCTCTGGCAGGAACTCAACGCGCGTGTTCCCCACCGTGGCATCGCCGTCCTCACCATCGGTACTCCGGCCCTGATCCGCACTTGCTGGCCTGTCGCGGCCGAGCTCCCGCGCGACACCGCCGTCGAGCGCGAGATCGACGCCTTGCGCGACATCATCCGCACCCTGCGTGATCTGCTGGCCCGCGTGAATACCAGCCGGGCGGCCGCGAAGACTCCCGCCGTGGGCAAGTTGCCGCGCGCCGTCATCCGCGCCGAGGAGAAGCTGGTCTCGGCCCTGCGATCCCAGCAGACCGTGCTCGAACGCCTCGGCCGCTGCGAGAACGTCGAGATCGGCACCGACGTCGCCAAGCCGCCGGAATCCGCCGCCCAGGTCCTGGTCGGCGTGGAGGTCTTCGTGCCGCTCGCCGGCCTGATGGATCTCAACGCGGAGCGAACCCGCCTGACGCGCGAGGTCGACGAGCTCCGTGGTCACATCGAGCGCCTCTCCGGAAAACTCGCCCACGAGGGATTTGTCGCCAAGGCCCCCGCGGCCGTCGTCGAGCAGGAACGCACCCGCCTCGCCGAATTGCGTCAGAAACTCGCTGTCCTCGAACGTAACGTGGCGGACCTTGCCTGACCCCGGTACCGGCGCTGCGAGAGGAGTGTGCTGCTGGCCTGGGGGGTGCAGGCCACTGCCCCACACATCAACGTGGGTGGCGCGGGCAGGACGGATACCCGCACCGGCCGTGACTCGGGGAGCGCCGGCAGCTTGCCGGTTTCGCGCGCCATGGATGGTGGCAGCTTGGCACCACCGTCGCGTGAAAGAGTGGGCTCAGGGTGGGCAAGGCACCGACCGTGCGGACACTCGCAACCTGACCCGATTCATACGTCCAAGGCCCATAATGAATACGTAAGAACGGGCCCTTCTGACTGCCCGGCACAGAAAACACGTTGACCGTGACCTCGAATCACCTTGCATCCCCACAACGGTCTGTTACCATACTTGGCTCGGCGATGGTCCCCAAAGACCGCGCGGCATGCACGGAGTGTAGCTCAGCCTGGCTAGAGCGCTGCGTTCGGGACGCAGAGGTCGCAGGTTCAAATCCTGTCACTCCGATTTCTTTCACGGAATTCATGGGAAGGTGAAAGGCCGACCATCCGCCATAAGAGCCGTGACCGCGATATGGCAGACCTTTCGAATTCTGAGCGGCAGCAAATCGAGCAGGCCTTTCGCATGAGCTCGGGGTACGTCTTGGACTTTTCCAACGAGACGTTCAGGGAGTTCATCCAAGAAGCCGTCGCGCGGAACATCTGCACCGACGACTATTCCAGGAAGGGGTCTTCGAAGGCGAAACGCCTACGAGCGTTCTTCAGGGCCGAGCCGAATCATGTGGTCGGTACACTCGTCGATGCCCTCGTGACTCATGCCCGCACCCTCACCGATCCGCCTTCGTCGGAATTGCTGGACGCGTGCCAGCGCATCGCAGTTCGGCTAAAGCAGAGCGCCCCCGTGCTGGAGCAGGTCGGTGCCGATACGAGCGATGCCACGTTTGCGGCGCTGACACGGTGCGTGCGACAGGCGATCGACTCCAACCAGCCAGAGACTGGGCTTGATCGGCTCCATACTTTTTTTGTTTCGCTCGTGCGCCAGGTGTGCGAGAAGCGAGGCGTTCGGGGCACGCGCGACGAGCCCGCGCACAGCGTGCTCGGCAAGTACCTGAAGTATCTCAAGGGTAGCCGTCACGTTCATTCCGACATGACCTTGAAGATCCTGAATTACGCCCAAAGCACGATGGACGCCTTCAACCGCGTTCGGAATAACCAGAGCCTTGCGCATCCGAACCCGATGCTCAACTACGACGAATCGCTCCTGATCTTCAACCACGTCGTAGCTGTCGTGAACTTCATCCGCTCCGTCGAACAACGGGTAGATCACGCCGAACGTCCCGCAATGGAAGCAGCAAGCTCGGAGAATTCCGATATCCCGTTCTGATCATGTGCGCTTGCCCGACTCCGGATGCACGATTCGGTCCGCGGGCGTTTTGTCGTCATGCGCCTTTCACGGTTTCACGAACCAGCAAAACCCGCATCTCAAGCTCCCACGCCCGAATTCCCCGAACGATGAGTTCAACTGCCCTACTGTCACCGCGAGTCTTGCTCAAAACGAGCCCTCCGGCCGGCAGGTCGAAGGGCTTTCTCTTTTGGATACAAAGAGTTGCGTCGCTCAGGGTACGGTTCAAACTCACCGCGTCGAAGATCTCGCGCCGCGTGGCCGAGTTTGAACCGCGCCCAACGTCTGCCGCGTGCTGGGCAAAATCGAAGAGGGCCATAGCCCGGTCGATGTCCCCCTCGTCCAGCCGCGTGATCCCCTCCGAGCCCCTGATCGAGTTGTGGGGCTGGTCACAGGTTAGCGGCGGCGCGGTGTACAACCACGTCTTCAACCTGGAGGAGCAGGGCGCGGGGTCATTCTGACCGCGCTACCGCGCCCCCACCGTTCGCACCAGCGTCTCAATCATACCCTTCAGGACCAGCGCGTGAGCCGACAGCTCCTCCGCCGCCGCGGCCGACTCCTCGGATGCCGACGCGTTCTGCTGCGTCACGCCGTTCATGTGCAGCACGGACTGGCTGAGATCATCCACGGCGCGAGCCTGCCCCGCACTGGCCTCGGCGATCCCGCCCACCAGCTCCGAAACCCGACCGACTTGCCCATTAATCGCCCCCAAGGCCGCGATCACCTGGCTCGATACGTCCTGCCCTTCCCGCGCACGCGCAATCGCGTTCTCGATCAGCGCCGTCGTCTCCCCGGCGGACCGCGCCACCCGCTGCGCGAGGTTGCGCACTTCCTGGGCCACGACGGCGAACCCCCTCCCATGGTCGCCCGCTCGGGCCGCCTCAACGGCCGCATTCAGCGCCAGCAGATTCGTCTGGAAGGCGATTTCCTCGATGACCTTGATGATCTTGCTGATCGCGGCCGCCGATTCGCCGATTCCGCCCATGGCCCCGTCGAGCTGTTGCATCGTCCCATCGCACGCTACGGCGGCCGCGCGCGCTTGTCCGCTCAGCGAGTGCACCTCCTCTGCTCGCGCAGCGTTCGACCGGCTCATCTCCGCCACCTGCTCCAGAGATTTCGTGGCCTCGTCCAATTGCGTCGCCTGCTCATTGGCACCCTCCGCAAGCATCGCTGCCGCGCTCGCAACTTCCTGTGAGGCGTCCTTGACCTGGTCCGCCCCGACGTCCAGATCGCAGGCGATTCGCTGCACAGGACGGATCAAAGCCCGCACCACAAGCTGGGTCACGGCCAGGAACAATACCCCACCCGACACGATCACCAGCAGCGCGACAATCCCGGTTCCTTTCCAGAGGGCCGCCGTGATGGCCCGGTCCGCCTCGTCCAGCGATTGCACGATTTCGAACGCCCCGTGCACCTCCCCTGCTTTCCAGTTCTCCATGGGACCGCCTGTGGGATCCCGGCCGTCTGTATTCCCCCACAAGTCCGCTGAGGTCGCCGGATCACCATGACAATACAGGCAATCGCTCGTCAGCCGAATCGGTCGGAAGTATCGCACGGCGTTCAATTGCTGGTCCACGACATAGTGCTCGGAGAGCTCTTGCTCTTCGAGGAGGCGTAAAACCTGCGCTTCAACGGCGTCCGGCTCGTTCTTCGGGTTGCGCGGGTTGAACTTCGGCACCCGGAACTCGTAACCCCCCTCCGTGGCCTTCGCTTGGGCAGCCCGCCACGCCGTCACCACCGGCACCGCCTGCATCACCTTACCCATCTCACCCGTTGCGACCCACTCGCGTAACTGGTCGATCGTAAACACTCCCGAGGCCCACTTTTCGCCCATCTCCTCGCGCGTGGATTCAACGGTCAGCAGCACCCCGCGGGCATTGGACACGTACTGCTCAAGAATTGCTGCGCGCGTCCGGTGCGCGTAGGCCCAGAACAGCATCGCCGCCAGCAGCACAAGCTGCGCCACCCCGACCAGCACGACCTTCATCCGAAAATCCATCGTCGGCCTCCTGGGCCAGGGATGCGCCGGCCGGGCGCATCATCGCCCCAGTATCATCGGACGCAGGAAGCGCGCGGTTCATCACGGGCCCGCTGCCTGTGCGTCGGCGGCAAGTGGTGGTAGGCCATCGTGTTAAGAGCAAGGGTGGCGGTGGACCCTCACAAGGGTGCACAGCTAGTCATACCAGGGAACCGATCCGTGCCACCGCAGCTCGTCTCAGTCCCCCAGGCGCGTGGATTGGCACTCCCGTTGCTCGGGTGCGCCGCTCCTGCCACGGGTCAAACCGCCCTTGTCGTCACGCTCGCTCCGGTGGTAGACTCATCCGACCCAGCTCCGCTGGCACCCCGGAAGTCGAAATGCGACCACCGCCTCGGCCGTGGTCGTAAGTGCCGCGAAGCGATTGGGTTAAGTCGCGCGCCACCGTAGCTCAATTGGCAGAGCAGCGGTTTTGTAAACCGCAGGTTCGGGGTTCGAGTCCCCGCGGTGGCTTTCCCGCCCGATGCCGCGCTCGCTCGCGCGGCGTCGCCTTTCTCCGCGTGTGTCAAAGACTTGCGCGCCCCGGTCGGCGTCGCCGTCGACCGCCCAGCGGATGCGTCCACCATTGGCAGGGCTACCGTTTTCGACGTGCCGGGCGTACAACCACTTCAGGATGTCGCACTGCAACTGGGACAGCTTTGCGACGTTCAGCCGGCGACTCATCGGCGCCCACCCTTCTTGATCTCCGATCCCGCCGTGAGCCAGGCTCGCAGGGCATCCACCGGGTAGAGGACAGCCTTGCCCATGCGGATGTGCGGGATCTCGTTCCTGTTGGTCATGCTCCACAACAACCTCGCGCCGATACCCAAAGCCATTGCCGCATCTTTCGCCCGCAGCGCCAGCCGCGGAACCGACTCCACCACACCCTCCGCCGCGTTCACATCCAGCTCTTGCTCGCCGTGATTCGTCTTCTCATCTGCCATCGTGGTTCTCCCTCTTCTGCCACTGGTCTCGATGCGGGCACCCGGCGTCGATCCACGCCGCCAACTCGGCCTCGCGTACCCGCACCGCCCGACCGAACCGCACCAACTCCGGTGCGAACCTTCCGGCCGCGGCGTCCATACGCACCTTCCGCACGCTCAACCCGAGCGCCCGGGCGACGTCCCGCAATGTCAGCAGCCTTGGCATGGCCGTCCTCCTGCACGCAGCAGCTTCGTTCGTGTCGTCGCGTGGAGCGTAAAGGGAGATTCCGACCGACGACCGCCGTGTGTCGGACGGGCGTCGGTCGCTTGCCGGAAAGAGACGGGAATGGTGTAGAACAGAGGGGAACCGACCGACCGAACCAGGTGGGCGGGCTTGACGCGCTAGTCGGTACCTCGCCGCCGATCGCGGCGACGCCGCGCAGCTTCGCGGTCGACGGCGTTATGGACCTCGTCAGCGTCGAATCCCTCGCCGAGCTCTCGAGCACAGTCGGCATAGGTGCGATAGCGGCCGGTCGCCCAGGCCTCGATGATCCGGTCGTGCTTCTTCTCGCTCGTCGTCGCCCCGCGGCGTCTCCGAGCGGGCTTCGCCGCGGGCACTGGCAGCAGCCGCAACAGGGCGGGCGCGTTCATCGACACGAGCTCCGCCGGGGAACGGCGCGTCGCGATCAGGTCGGCTTCGATCCGCATCCAAGGCGGCGCCGCGGGGTTGCCGACGTCGGGGTATACTCGCTTCACGAGTTCCACGTCATCTTCGGTCGGCCGGTAACAGCGCCGCACGCCGCCGTCGCCATACATCGGCGGCAACGGCGCGTGCGCCGGGCGGTAGATCGGCGGTTCGTTCGTCAGCGGACGTGGTGCCGGCTTTAGCCACAGCCGCATGTCAGCGAAATCCCCGGCGGTGAGGCCATCATCAAAGCCGCGGATGTTCCCCCAGGAGTCGTTCTCAAGCGGGCGCGCATCCCACAGCCACGTCTCCGGCGGCCGCCCGTGATGAACCTGCGGATCCTTCGCCATAATCCGGTTCCCATACCGGTCCCAAGGAGATTCGGCGCGGGAAGGCACGTTGGGAAGCGTGCCGTGTCGGCGGCCAACCTATCCCACAGCCGCGATTCGCAGCTCAGTCACTCGCGACGCTCTCCGCCATCAGTTCCGCCTGGCGGATTACCAGCAGCGTCGCCGCTTCCTGCGCATCCGGTGGATAGCCGTACTTGCTGAGCAGCCGTCGCACCGTGCGCCGCATGTCGGCCCGTACCGTTTCGCGCTGCGTCCAGTCGAGGGACGCTTTGGCGCGAATGCGATCGGCGAGCTCGCGGGCGATGAGCTTGAGCGTGTCGTCCTTCATCACGTCACGGGCAGATTCATTGTCCGCCAGCGCATCATAGAACGCCACCTCGTCCTCGCTGAGGCCCTGTTCCTCGCCGCGCTGCATGGCCTCGCGAATCGTGCGGGCCAATCCGATCAGCTCTTCGATCACCTGGGCCGTGTTCACGGCACGATTGGTGTACCGCGTAAGCGTGGCCTCTAGCGACTCGCGAAACGTCCGCGACTGCACGATGTTCACGCGTTCCCGGGCCCGGATCTGGTCGTTCAGCAGCTTCCGCAGTGTCTCGAGCGCGAGGTTCTTGTGCGGCAATGCGGCGAGCCGCTCGAGGAAGTCCTCGGACAGGATGCCGACGTTCGGGTCCGGCAGCCCCGCGGCCTGGAACAGATCGATGACGCCATCCGAAACGATCGCTCCAGAAATCACCTGCCGCACAGCGGCCCGCGCATCCGGCGGTGGCGGAGGCCCGTCGTCCGCCAGCCGCTTTCGGATAGCGGCCCGTACCGCCTGGAAGTACGCCAGGTGATCGCGGATCGCCTCCGTTTCTGGCCGCGGGACGGACAGCGCAAAGGCCCGCGACAGGGCCGCGACCATGGTCATGAACCGGCGTTTGCCCTCGTTTTGATCGAACACGTAGTCCGCGCCAGCAGTCACGGCCCGCAATTGCGCCGCCTCATCGCCACCCACGAACGCGCTGTAGTCAAAGCCGTTGAAGAAGTCCCGCAGCGCTTCGTACTGCTTCTGCATCACGGGAACGGCTTCGTTCTGGATCTCCACGACCGGGCTGCCCTCGCCGCCCGCCTGCGTGTACGTCTGCACTGCGTCGCGGAGCTGATCGGCAATCCCGAGGAAATCGACCACGACGCCACCCGGCTTGTCGCCGAACACACGATTCACGCGGGCGATCGCCTGCATCAGGTTGTGGCCGGCCAGGGGCTTATCGAGGTACATCGTGTGCATGGGCGGACAGTCGAAACCGGTCAGCCACATGTCGCAAACGATGACGAGCCGCAGGTCATCCTCCGGGCTTTTGAAGCGGCGCGCCAGCGCCTCGCGCCGCGCCTTCGTACGAGCATGGCGCGCGACGCGCTCGCCCTCCGCGGCCGATCCCGTCATGACGACCTTCACGAAACCGGCGTCGTCATCCGCCGCATCCCAATCGGGCCGCAGCGCGACAATCTCGTCGTGCAGATCCATGCAGATGCTGCGGCTCATGCAGACGACCATCCCCTTGCCATCGATGGCCTCACGCCGCTTCTCGAAGTGCTCGACGATCTCCCTGGCCACGAGCTTCAGCCGCTCGCGCGCGCCGACGAGCTCCTCGAGCGGCACCTCGATGTCGTCCGGCACAGCCCGCCCATCCCGGTCTGCATCCGCGGCGGCCTGTAGCTTCTGCTCGGCCTCAGCGATCCCGGCTTCGTCCGGCAGAAGCTTCACCAGCCGCATCTCGTAGTAGATCGGCACCGTGGCGTTGTCGACGATCGCCTGCCGGATGTCGTAAATGTCCGCGTATTCGCCGAACACCGCCGGCGTGCTGCGGTCATCCCGCTCCAGCGGCGTCCCGGTGAAGCCGACGAACGTCGCATTGGGGATCGCGTCGCGCATCCACCGCGCGCCGCCATCGAGGAAGCCGTACTGGCTGCGATGGGCTTCGTCCGCCAGAACAACGATGTTCGCCCGCTGACTGAGCGGTCCGCCGCGCTCTTCGAACTTTTGAATCGTCGTGAAGATCACGCCGCCCGAGGCGCGGTTGAGCCGCGCCGCCAGGTCATCCCGGCTCTCGGCCTGCTCCGGAGCCTGCCGCAGCAGCGCCCGGCCGCCGGCGAATGTGCCGAAGAGCTGATCGTCCAGGTCGTTGCGATCGGTGACGACCACGATCGTCGGGTTCGCCAGCTCGGCGTCGCCGATCAGCGCCCCGGACAGCATCAGCATGGTCAGGCTCTTGCCCGACCCCTGCGTATGCCAGATCACGCCGCCGCGCCCGTCGCCGTTGCCTGCGGGGGCCTTCAGCGCCGTCTTCACCGCCGCCCGCGCTGCCCGCACGGCCCGGAACTGGTGATAGCCGGCGATCTTCTTCACGATCGCGCCCGAGCGCTCGTCTTCCTCGAACGTGATGCAGTGCCGCAGGTAGTCCAGCAGCCGCTCCGGCGCGAACAGCCCCTTGATCGCCGCCTCCAGGTGTGGCTGCCCCGGCTGGCGGCAATCCTCGATCGACCTCCACGGCGCGAAGCGATCCGAGCCCGCCGTGACCGACCCGATGCGCGTCGTGTCGCCGTCGCTGATGACCATCAGCTCGTTGTAGTAGAACAACGGCGGGATGTTCTGCTTGTAGTCCTGAAGCTGGCGAAACGCCTTCCAGACGTCGGCCTGCTCGTCCGTCGGATCCTTCAACTCGATCACGGCGATCGGCAGTCCGTTGATGAACACGACGATATCGGGCCGGCGCGTGCTGTTGCCGCACTTCACGGTGAACTGGTTGACCGCGAGCAGGTCATTGCGGCCGGGGTCGGCGAAGTCGACCAGCCACGCCTTGTCGCCGCGTGTCTCCCCTTCCTTCGTGCGATACTCGACGTCGATGCCATCGGTCAGCAGGCGGTGGAACCAGCGGTTGTTCTGCTCCAGCGTCGGCTCCGGCGGCCGGGCCACAACGCGCACGGCCTGGTCGATCGCATCCGCCGGCAACTGCGGGTTGATCCGCTTGAGTGCCGCCCGCAGCCGCGGCTCGAGGACGACGTGCTCATAGTCGGGCCGTTCGGCTCCCGGCGCCCCCGGGGAGATCTCGGGGCCGTGCCTTAGGTCGTAGCCCAGCGACTGGAACCAGCTCAGCGCCGCGTTTTCGACAGCCTGCTCATGCACGCAGGCCTCCCGGAGTTCCCGTGTGCGCTGCGACGATCGGCTGGAACTCCTCGCGGCTGCACGGCTGAAAGCCATCCGGCCAGCACGCGCTCATCCGGCACAGCACACGCTGTTGCAGCGGCGCGTTGGGATTGACGCGGACCACGTGCAGATCGATTGACTGCGTGCCACATTCACTAGCCAAGTCCCAAACCTCCTTGGCCAGATAGCGCGGCACGTAGCCGATCATGTACCGATCGACCGTGTCGCAGGTGCGCACCGCGACAGCATGCGGGTCAAACGGGTTTGAGATGTCGATCATCAGCCCCAACTGCTCGTCGGGTCGCAGCTTCGCGATACGCTCGCGCGCCCCCTCCGGCATCCAACGCACGCCGTGCAGGAAGAACTTGCTCACATAGCAGCCGTCCGCGCCGGGCTGGGGGCACGGGAACACTTCGATGGAGTCCGTTTGTCGCCGTCCTTCGGTCACGCTCAACAGCGCCAGTGGGTCCGGCGGATCCCCTGGATCGAAACCACCCCACGTCAGGAAAGCCTCGTACTCCGGCCGCGAGCGCGCCAGCAAGCGGTTTGCGAATAACGGAAACAACTCGTCGGACTCATAGACTGCTCGGAGATCCGGCATTTCCGGAAACGGCCGAAATCCGGCCAGCGACTCTGCACCCTTGGTGTACGCGAACCGATACCCGTCCCCGGCGCGTTCCACGCGCCCGACCGGTCCCCACCGACCGGCGTCCGGCTCGCCGCTTCGCCATGCAATAAACACTGCGCTGGTCATTCGGCCTCTTCCGCTAGCAACCGCCGCCGGTTCTCGGCCAATACGGCGATCGTGAAGTCTCGACAGATCCGCGACATACGGGCCAGGGGAATCTCATCCACTGCCCCGTTGATCATACCCTCATCGATCTGCTCCAGCCTCGCAAGCCAGGTCGCCGCGGCCGGCGGCGCAATTGTCGCGAAAGCTCGCCAGGCCTCAAGCGTGGTCAACGGCCGACTGGCCGTCGGGTCCGCAAAAAACGCCGAGCGGGCGCGCCGTACGAACGCGCCGACCTGCCGGCCACGGTCGCGCGTCGTAAGCCGGTCCTTCCGCTCCTCATCGGTCAGATTGCGGGCCAGGGACGCGCCGTGGTCGAACGTCGGCGCCAGGTGGAGCTGCTTGTCGATCATCAGCACGCCCCAGTTCTCGTGATGTCGGTCCTGGTTTGCGATCCAGGCGTCGAGTATGACGTAGCCCGTGAACACGTCGAGCGCCGACGCGATGCCGGCGGGCACATCGGCCATCCATGCCTCTGGCGGCGGCTGGATCAGTCGCAGGGCGTCAGCTACCGCACCGACCGTATGCGCGCGCACCTTGTACCGCTGACCCTCTGCCGCCGGGTAACTCGGGTCGAGCGCCAGCAGCAACTGGTTCCCGAGGTGAAGCGACCTCGGCGGCGGCGCGCAGCTCTCGCATACGACGCCCGGCGTCTGGCTGTCGAGCTCCTCGGCCAGGTTGTAGGTCACGTGGGGTAGCGCCAGCAGCGCCGCCAATTCGCACGCCAGCTTCTCGGCCCAATCCTCGCCCGTCCCGCGTTCCTCGGCCTTGAACAGCATCCGCCGCGAGCCGTCGCGGTACCAGTACTTCCGCTTGGTGCCGAGCGGCTCCAAGTTCACGGCCAAGGCCGGGTTGACGGCGATCACCGGGTACATCCGCTACGCCACCTCCTCGACCGCCGCGCGGGCGGCGTTCACGCGCACCGCGCCGCTGATCGGCTTCGGCTGAGCAGCCTCGCTCATCACGCGCCGTTCTGCTCCATCAGTTCGATGAACTTCTCGATCTTCATCTTCTGGCCGTTGTTGCGGCCGGTCTTGCCCTTGCACCAGATCAGGCTGGTCTTCGTCACGACCAGGTCGCCGAGAAAGTTGTCATTCGTGTCACGGATTTCCAGTTCCATGCCCTTGTTCTTGAGCTCCATCGCGACGTCGAATTCCTTGATCCTGACCTTCATGCATCAGCTCCTTTGTCTGTCGCGGGTCAGTCACCCTGACCACCCGCTATGCACACGTTCTCACTTGATTGCAGCGACACCTGGCCGCTGATCAGCTTCGGCAGCAGCGCGTCGCGGATCGCCGCGAGCGTGCGGGCCTCCATCAGGTTCGCCCGCATGAGGTCAAGGATCGACACCACGACGTCCTCAAATGCCCGAAGCACGCCGTCGCCGGGCCGAAGGCGGACCAGCGTGTCACAGTGGTCCGTGTGATGGTATCGAAGACGGACCCATGGGCTCGCGTCTGTAGCTCAGCCACGGCATGCCGAAGCGTGAAATACGTGAAGAAGTCACCGACGTTAGTCACACCTTGGACTGCATAGCATGACTGGTTCAACGCCATTGGAACTGCGGTGAGCGCAAGTCGACCCACAGTTCCTCGTGCAGAAATAATCGTCGTGCCCGGCCGCACAATGTTGGCCGAGCTGTTGTCGATACCTGCCTCAGTGATCTTCTCCTCAGTGTCGATCACCCAAACGTCATGCTCGTCGGGCGCATCTCTGACTGAGAACCAAGGAATGCTCCCGCCCCAATACTCCGGTACCTTGCGTTTGGGCGTACCGCCGCCAATAAGCGAGATCAACGCGGATAGCGCGACAACCTCCCACCCCTCCGGAATCGGGCCGAGGTCGCTGTCGACGAGGGTGGTGGGGAGCTGGTCGAAGACGGGCTGGGGCATGCCGGGGAAGCGCGTCGCGCCGGCGGCTTTGGCCTTGACCGGCTCGAAGTCCACGAACCACGCCTTGAAGATGGCCGCCGCCATCTGCTCCAGCGTCCGATTCATCCGCCGATTCAGCTCGATCTTGTCGTCCAGCGAGCCCAGAACGTGCGCGATCGCCCGCTGCTCGCGCAGCGGCGGGACGGGCAGTCTCGCCTCGCGCAAAGTGCTCAGCGGGCGCTGTATCTGTGGAACGCCAACCTGCGAAACGCGGCTGAACAGGTGGTGCTGTCCGGCTGGGGAACAAAACCAATAGTACAAGAACTCCGGCACAAGGCGCTCCGGATGACAGCGTACGCGGAGCATGCTGTTACCCATGATGTACCGTGGATATCGCCGCTGATGCGGCATCAGGCCGATCTGACCAAGTGTACCCTTGTGAACCAGCAGCACGTCCCCAGGGAACGACTCGAATTTCGCAAGCCTGTCTGCGTCTTCCTCGCTGATGAAGACGAAGTCGTCATCGTGAAAACGACCATGATTGACGTTCACGCCTCGAAGCAGTGGAACGCCTGATGGGCGGTATGCGTCGGGCGTGAGCGCCTTGCCGAATGGACCGATCTGCGTCGAGTAAGGCTCGTCCGCAGCGCATTCAGATATTGACCTGAGGGGCCAGTCGCTCACGCTCCACCCCCCAGCACGAGCCGCACGCCCTGAAGCCGCAGCAACGCGTACGGCGTCATGCTCTTGACCCCGACGCCCGCGCACGCGTCCGGCACCTTGATCTTCTTCTTGCTCGGCGTCGTCGCCGGCTTCTCCAGCGTGACGACGGTGTGGTCGCCCGCAAGCGCTTGCGCGACCAGAAACGAATCCGCCACATCCAGGAACTCGTTGTACGCCGCGGCGTGAAAGCCCGACGTGAGCGCCCATTGGCTGACCCGTTGGTAGGCATCGCTGAACGTGGCGTCGGGTCGGAGGAAGAAACCCTTGGGAAGCGTGGCCGCCCACTCGCTCAGTTCGTCCTGCTGGGCGCCGATCTCGTCGGCGACGCGCTCGATGGACCGCAGCGTGCCGGCATTGGCCCCCTGCATAAGCCAGTCCCAATAGCCCGGGCAGAAGTCCAGGCCGTAGAAGCGACGCTTGGCCTCGATGAAGACGCCGGTATCCAGCAGGTACGCCATCAGACCGGGCCCCCGCTGAGGTACGCTTCCATCCCGAGGCGCTCGCCGAGCGTCTCCAGCGTCTTCACGTTGCGGCAGCCGAGCAGGCGGAAGGCCTCCGTAAAGGTCGACCGGCCCTCCCAGGTGCTGGCGATGACGGCGGTGGCGAAGCGCTTGCTGAGGCGATACCGCGCCGTGGCGTAGTAGTTTCCGCCGGCGCCGCCCGCGCCGGACTCCTCACGCTCGGCCAGTAAGGCGCTCAGTCGCGCGGATTCCCGGCCATAGGCGCGGTCGTGCTGCTCACGCGTCAGGCTTCCCGCGTCGAGCATGCGATGCAGCACGACCAGCGTGCTGACCCGGTAGATGTCGGCGAGGCGCTGTGCTTCACCAAGGGGCTCGGCATTCGATCGCAGAGCCTCGCGGAACTCGTCCAGCGGCGCGAGCACCTCCGCGGCGACGGCGTTGCACCAGCGTTCGACGTCGGCGCGCGGCGACGCGCTGACGTCCGACACACCGGACTCTCCCGCCCAGATGTGCGCCAATTCGTGAATGAGCGTGAAGAGTTGCGCGGCTTTGGAATCGCGGCCGTTCACGAAGACGAGCGGCGCGAGCGGGTCGACCAGCGCGAACCCGCGGAACTCGTCCGGATCGAGCCGGCGGCGTGTGTTGGTCCCGACATAGCCGGTCACCATCACCAACACGCCCAGCGCGTCCACCCGCTCAAGCAGCACGCGAAGGGCCTCGCCGTTGGTGCCCGCGTATGTGCTCAGCGGCGAGTCGAGCCGGAGCGCCTGGCGGATACTCGCAGCCGTCTCGACGACATTTGCGCCCACGCGCACGGAGCTCACGAACGCGAGCGGCTCCTCGCCCATCAACTGCGCATGCTGGCGATACCAGTCCTGCCGCTGCTGGCACACGTAGATCGTGTCGAGCATGTCGGCGCTGGGGCGCTGCACCCGTTCGCCGCGCATGGTGCGGAAATCCGGGATCGGCACCGGCTCGTCCGGCGGCTCGGCGAGGAAGAAGAACCCGAACGGCGTGTGCGTCGCCTTCGCGAATTCCTCGAGCTGCTTCACCGTGGGCTGCTCGTCCTCGCTGAGCCACTCCGGCAGCATCTTCAGGGTGGCCCTTTTCGCGAGCGCATCGATGCTGACGCCCGCCCGGCGGCAGGCCCACTCCAGCATCTCGGGTTTCACAGGCACGCGCGTCGACACTGGTCACGCCCCGCTGGTGAACTGGCTCAGATTCTCGCGAATCACGCCCGTCAGCCGCTCCGACTCCGCGAACTGCTCCTCGAGCTCCGCCGTCAGCCGCCGGATCTTGTCCTCAAACGGCTCGCCGTCGTCCTCGGCCTCCACGGCGCCGACGTAGCGCCCCGGCGTCAGGACGTGGCCGTGCTTGGCGATCTCGTCGAGCGTGGCCGACTTGCAGAAGCCGGCGACGTCCTCGTACTCGCCCGCCTCGGGCTCGCCACGCCACGCGTGGTAGGTGCGGGCAATGCGGCCGATGTCGCTGTCCGGCGGCAACGGGTATTCCTCCCGTCCGCTCAGCACGCGCAGCGTTCGCGTCTCCATCGTGCCCATCTGGCGGGCGTCGATGAACAACGTCTGGCCGCGCCGATCGCGCCCGCGGCCCTTGACGACCTTGCCGGACGCGTCGCGGCCTTTGACATTCTTGCCCGTCTTGTCCCGGCTGATGAACCACAGGCAGACGGGGATGCCGGTCGTCAGGAAGAGCTGCGGCGGCATGGCGATGATGCAGTCGACCAGGTCGGCCTCGATGATGCGCTGGCGGATGTCGCCCTCGCCGCCGCTGTTGGACGAGAGCGAGCCGTTGGCCATGACGAAACCGGCCACACCGCCGCCGCGCCCGTTCGCGGGCGCCAGATGGTGGATGAAGTGCTGAATCCAAGCGTAGTTGGCGTTTCCGACGGGCGGCGTGCCGAACTTCCAGCGCACGTCATCGCGCAGCAGGTGGCCGGACCAGTCGGAGACGTTGAACGGCGGATTCGCGAGGATGTAATCGGCCTTGAGGTCGGGGTGCAGGTCGCGGACGAAGCTGTCGGCCGGCTGCTCGCCCAGGTTCGCCTCGATGCCGCGGAGGGCGAGGTTCATGTGCGCCAGCCGCCACGTGGTCGGGTTGGATTCCTGGCCGAAGATGGAGATGTCGGTGTGCCGCCCGCCGTGCGCTTCCACGAAGCGCTCGGACTGCACGAACATGCCGCCGGAGCCGCAGCAGGGGTCGTACACACGGCCCTCGTAGGGCTCGATCATCTCGACGAGCAGCCGGACGACGGAGCGCGGCGTGAAGAACTCGCCGCCCAGCTTGCCTTCGGCCGCGGCGAACTTGCCGAGGAAATACTCGTAGACGCGACCGAGGATGTCCTTCGCGCGGGCCTGCTCCGTGCCGATCGCGATGCCGGCGATGAGGTCGATCAGGCCACCAAGGCGCTCGGGCGGGATGCCGCGACGGGCGTAATCGCGCGGCAGCTTGCCTTTGAGCTTCGCGTTGTCCCGCTCGATGGCGTACATGGCGTCGTCGATGAGCTTGGCGATGTTGGGCTGCTTGCCCTGATTCTGAATGTTCGCCCAACGCGACTCGGGCGGGACCCAGAAGACGTTCTCGGCCGTGTACTCGTCGCGGCTCTCCAGCAGGCCGTCGGCCTGCTTGCCCGTGATGCCGTCGGCGCTCAACTCGTCCTGGAGCTTCTGCCGACGCGTCTCGAAGGCGTCGGAGATGTACTTCAGGAAGATCAGCCCGAGGACGACGTGCTTGTATTCGGCGGCGTCAATGGAGCCACGGAGCTTATCCGCGGACTGCCAGAGCATCTCCGGGTCGACGCCGAGCTCGCTGGCGTCGAAGAGCGTGCCATCATCCGACTTGTGGATGTTCTTCGCCATGCCTTCCCTGCATTCTGTCTGCCGCGTGCGCGACCAACGTCACCGGCGGCGGGACCGCGCTTTCGGCGGCGCGTCTCGCGTGCTGAGCCAGGCGTCGATGGCGTTCTTGTGGAAGCGCCAGTGTCGCCCGACCTTCTGACCGGGCACCTTTCCGTCATGGGCGAGCTTGTACAGCGTCGACTTCGAGATCTTCAGATACGACGCGAGCTCGGTGATCGTCATGACATCGTTGCGATTTGCGGTCATCGAGCGCTTCCCGAGGAGCGACTGCCCCAACTGCCGCTGAACGAGGCCTGATTTCACCGTTGTT
Source organism: Phycisphaerales bacterium (assembly GCA_016716475.1). NCBI lineage: Bacteria > Pseudomonadati > Planctomycetota > Phycisphaerae > Phycisphaerales > Phycisphaerales bacterium. The sequence continues at coordinate 398,408 of JADJWG010000002.1, read as the reverse complement.
AGCGGAAATTGTCAATCTGCCACCTGACGCGGCAGGCGACCCCACTCTCCGCCACGCGCAACAAACTCTTTCGCCCTTCGCCGCTCGTTCCGCGGCCATCGGGAGGAAAACCGGCGGGGTAGGACCCGTGGCCGGTCGGGGGGCGGGCAACGGCAGTCCGCGCGCCGGGTGAGATAGAGTGCCGACGCCGACGTTACCCTTGTGCGCCCCGATCTCGGCCGCGTCGAGCAGCATCGCCGGCCCGCGGCCACGCCACCGGCGCTGGCGTTCGAGCGTCGGCCGGAGCATCAGGTCCAGGTGCCGCGACGTTATCGCCAGGGCGCCCCCATCACCGCCCTGGTACTCGGGCGGCAGGTCGGAGCGCAGGACGGCGTAGAACGGCCCCGTGGCCGCGTCGGGGGCCACCCGGCGGCAGAGCGCCTCGGCGTACGCGCAAAGCCGCCTCATTGGGCACCCCCTGCGCTCACCAGCGCCATCACAGCCCGGCGGATCGCGTCGGGCAGCGCCGACCACGCGGCCACGACCATGGCGAGGTCGGCGTCGTTGACCGCCTGCGCAGGCGTGGCTACGCTCGCCCCGTCGCAACTGCCGGCAGTACTGCCTGCACCGTCGCCGGCGGCGTTGTAACTAGCGACGTTTGCGTTGGTTACGGAGCCATCCGGCTGATTTGTAAACCGCAGGTTGTCGGTTCGAGTCCGACCGGTGGCTGTTACGATAAGCTACGCCGCCCCCGAGAGTTGCGGGGACCTGCCGGTGGTCGGCAGTGCGGCCGAAGACGCGAAAGCGCGCGGTGTTACACCGCGCTCCGCGATTCGGAGGTCCGCACATGCCGAAGACGCCCAGTTATCGCAAACGGAAGGACTACAGCCAGGCCATCGTCACGCTTACGGCCTATCGGGCGTGGCAAACGGCGCTGAAGCGAAGGCAGCGCCCTCCCGCTGCTTGGAAGCCGGCTGCTGCCGGGCGTTGCCAATGTAATCGAGCGAGGCGGTGCATCACTTCATGTCTACCGCGTCAAGGTCGACGCGCCACAGACTCACGCGATTGGGCGACTTTGGACCGCCGCTCGCTCCCGCAATCCACCGCGTCTGCGGGCTTGCGCCAATGCAAAACAAGTCGCGCGTATCGACTGCAGCGCGCCACACAACTCCACCGCTTCGTGGATCGACCAATCGAATCTCTCCATCGCCCCGCACGACGACTTGATCGTCGAGCCATACACGATCGTGCCCCTTGTCACCGCCCTCGCGAAGCGTCCCCGCCGTACTCGCAACGACGCGGCCAGTCTTCATGTCGAGCGTGTACGTCCGGCCATGAAGGCCTACGGCCGCGAACGCTCCGTCGGGGGAGATACGCACCGTCGCGTACACGTCGCCCGGCCCTGGCCCATCTGCGACACTGGACTCCCAGCGCCGCTCGCCGGTCCGCGCGTCCCAGGCATAAACTCGCCCAGCCGCAGTCAGTCCCACGAGCACGTCGCTCGTCGGCGAGAACATGCAGCCTTTCCACACCTGGTCATTCTCATATCCGCGGACGTTCGCGCCCGTCGAACAGTCGAATTGATGCAGCCGGGAACCGAACCCAATCGCGGCAAACTCGCCAGCCGAACTGAGTGCGAAACAGCCGGGTATCTCGGCGCCCCCCGCGCCCTCAATGCAAATGGGAATGATGCCACGCCGAGTCTCGCCTGCCATACCCCATACCTCAAGCACCAACGTACCCGGGGGATGTTGTTCGCTTTCGCTTGCACATCGCCCCAGTATCGCTAGCGTCGTGCGGTGAGGTAGTGTCAAGTCCTGTGTAAATTGAATCTGGGGCATCCGTCACGTTCGTTCACGCCGCATGGGTCTTCGCCTTCGCCTTCACCTTCGTCTTCACCCGGCGGTTCTTTCCTTCCGGCAGCGGTATCTGGGCACACAGGTGCGCCGCCTTCAAGTGCCGCCAGTTCTGCGACAGCCGCATCAGCACCTGATGCACCAGGTACACGCCGCTCTTGGTCTTCTTGAACCGCTTGGCCGCGTTCGTCCGCAGCCGTACGCCCGCAAACGGCGACTCGATCACGTTCGTCGTCCGCAGGTGCGACCAGTGCGGCTCCGGAAACGCGTAGAACGTCAGGCAGCGATCCAGATCGTCCCCCAGACAGTCCGCCGCCCGGTCGTAGCCCGCCCGACGGAAGTCCGCGATCACACCGGCCGCCAGCTTCCGCGCCGCCACCTCACTTTCCGCCTGCCAGATCGCCCGCAGTCGCGGGGTCGCCTCGGGCTGCTCGGCCTTCGGCAGCTTGTCGAGCACGTTCATCGTCTTGTGATTCGTGCAGCGCTGCTGGGCCGAGTTCGGACTCTGCTCGTTCACCGCCGCCCACAGCCCCAACGCCCCGTCCGCGATCCAGCAGCCCGGCTCGTTCAGACCCCGCTGCCGGCAGTCCTTCAGCAACTCGCCCCAGCTCTCGGCGCCTCGCGATACCCCTCCGCAGCGAGAGCAAGTGCTTCTGCCCCTCCGTATCCGCCCCGATCAGCACCATCAGGCAGGCTTTCTCCGTACCCAGCCCGGCCTTCAGGTAAATCCCGTCCGCCCAGATATAGACGAACTTCCGGCCGCTCAGATCCTGCCGGTCGAACGCCGCGTACTCGACGCGGAACCGCTGTGTCAGCCGACTGATCGTGCTGGGCGACAGCGGCGCGTCGTTCCCCGCCAGCAGCCGCAAGGCCGGCTCGAAGTCCCGCGTCGCCAGGCCTTCGATGAACAGCCGCATGAACGTCTCCTCGATCGTGTCGCTGCGACGCTGGTACTTGCGCACGATCTTCGATTCGAACGGCTCCTGGCCCGGCGGGATGTCGCACCCGCGGGACCTCCAGCGGCACCGTGCCGCTGCCCAGCGTCAGCCGCCGCGGCGTGGTCCCGTTGCGGTAGCCGCGGAACTCGCCCTGTCGCTGATACCGGTCGCGCTGGAGGTAGACGTTCACCTCGTCCTCCAACGCCGCCAGCAGCATCTGCCGGGCCCCCAGCCGGGCCAGTTCCTCGACCTGGTCCCGAACCACCTGCACGGCCTCGTCGCCCCCCGCCTCGTCCCGCCGCTTGACGCTCGATCCTCGTCCGGTTGTAGTAGCCATCGGGCTCCTCCTGGGAAACGACTCTCGTTTCAAACGCACCAGCAGGATGCCCCACGTTCTCAATTTCCACAAGATTTCAGGCTACCTCCGTGCGGTCCGCGCTGAACTCTGGGCGCACCAGTCCAGGCAAAGCGCGTGCCTCTACGACATGCACGTGCCCCGTGCTCTCATTCAAGCGGTGGAACGCAATTGCATGACTTGCACCATTCAGCAACGCGACGAGACGTGAATCGTCGATGAACGCGACATAGTACGCAGAGTAGCGCGGCGGATGGCCTACCACCGCGCGCTGCAACGATGCATCTGGCACAAGCGTGACGTCCGACAGTCGACTTACACCGAGGTAAGGCGGCGCCTGTACCCGCCACACCGCGACACGGCCATCCTCCCCCGCCGCCACGAGCAATTCCCCAGACGGATCGAAGGCGACGTCGTAAGCGCGCCACCGCATCGTAAATTGCGCCGTACTCGCAGCACAGCCAATAGTGGTAAGTGAGAACGCAACAAGGAACCCAATACCGAGTTGAGTTGCGATTCGGCGAGCAACTTGGTGAATGTGCGCAAGCATGTTGCACTCCGTGTGCGTCCCTGGACCGTCACGAGAAGCAGCGCTAGAGTCCGATGTCGCTGCAAGTGGCGCACTTGGTGCAGAACAACAGCGGCTGCATGTCGACGCACGGGCCCTCTTGAAACAATGGCGCCGGCCCACCGAGTGCGCCGCCATGATATGGACCAGTCCACCCTGGTGCAGTTGGCGGAAACGTAAAGCCACCCTCGCCAGCGGCGATGCCGCAACACTTCATCATCAACGCGAGCATCGCATTTGAGTTGCTACCCAGCGGATCGTACTCCTTGCCGCACCCATCCGCCCTCTTCAGGCAATCGTTAGCGGTTGGCGACACAGGGCGTGGTCGCCCGATCTGATCTTGATCTCCGCAGTAGTTGTCGCATGGGACTTCATATGGGCCCGAGGGTGATTTGTCGACGCAAGGTGCTCCGCCGTGCTCCGGTATGTTCTCGCCTTCGTGATCTGTGGCATAGCATCTGTTGCCCTGCCGCTCAATGATCCGAAGTTGGCAATGCTGCCCGAGCGGGATGCCAAACGTGGTGAACCAGCTGCAGCATAGCACGGCCTTGGGCTCTCCGGTCGTTTCTGAGGTAAACCCGAGCGGCGAAGGACCATTGGCCGCTCCATTGATCGCGGACGCCCGCGCCACATCCATCGGCCACGTCCCGAACGGCCACGGGGGGCGTGGCGGCGGCGGAGGCGGGGGCGGGGGAGGCGGGGGCGCACTATCGAGGTCGTCTGGGCCGCAAGCAATCGCAATCAAACCGAATCGGTCGAACATCCTGGTTGGCAGATTCACGCCAAGGCTGTACAGATTGAGTCCGCCGCTCTCCCAGATCGGATCCCGATTCACCCAGCGCCCGTACTCGGGGTGGTAGAACCGCTCGCCCCAGTAGCCCAGGCCGCTCTCGGCCTCGAACTGCTTCGTGCTGAACCGGAAGCGGTTGCGGTCGGCGTAGTCCCCGCCCGCGGCCGTCACGTTCCCGTACGGGTCGTACTCGTACCGCGCCGCCAGGATGTCCTCCGGAATCCACCGCTCAGGGAACAGGTCCACCAACTGGCCCACGTTGCCGAGCGCGTCGTAGGCGAAAACCCACTTGCGGCCGGTCGGCTCCTCTTCGAGCAGCCCCTCGCCCTCCGGCTCTTCCTCGTAATCCTCCGTGGCCGTCCGGTCCCACACGGCCAGCAGCCCACCGATCCCACCGGCCGCATCGCCCGGCCGGCCGCCACGCTGGCCGGCTAGGTCGAGTCCCCACGTCCAGCGGCGCAGCAGCGCATTGTCGTCCAGCCCGTCGAGCTCGGCGATCAGCAGCCAGCCGTCCCACACGTAGCGCGTCCGCGCCACCGGCGACCCGCCCCACGCCGACCCGTTGTGCTCATACACGGATTTCTGCACCCGCCGGTTGCGGTAGTCGTAGACGAAGACCGCCTTCTTGTCGCCGCTAGCAGGGCTGGCCGGCGCGACCTCGACCAGGCGGTTCTCGCCGTCGTACACCAGCACCAGGTCGCCGTCGCCGGTCATGTTCCCGTCGGCATCGTACATGAACTCGCGCGTGAACGGCGACTCGCACCCGGCCGCATCGTCGAGCGCTTCGTACTGGTTCAGCTCGTTCGCGCAGTAGTACACGGCCGCACTCGTCCCCGTCGTGGTCTCCGACCGATTCCCGATCGGGTCGTAGGCATACGCCCGGTCGCCCGCGGGCGCGCTCGTCCCGCTGCCGCGTGTGCCGCTGAAGAAGTCCGACCCGGCCAACTCGCCGCGCTCATTGTACCCGTACGAGTTCCAGTGACGCGCCGCCGCCGCACTCCGGACATCGCGCCTCCAATGAGCTGTGGCCAATCAGCGAGTAGCCACATTGCGGACACCTGCCAGGAGACAACACCACAAGACGGCCGCGCGCGAACAACCCCCTCCGCCACATCAGTGCGAAAGCACACCACACGCATAGTGGTTGGAGTTCATAAAGGACACGCCCCCATATAACGTAGCTCAGGGCCTCTTCTCTTGTTCCCCAACACGCAATGGCCCCTCCCAGACTCAGTGCATGCACCCCTGCAGCAAGCCCCACGCTATAAAAGTGCATCTTCTTCACGCCGTGTACGTGGCTGTCGCACCACACAAGAACCCATATAACACTCCACAGTGTTGCTGGGAGTAGCACTCGCAAGAACTCGGAGTTGTCAAATCCAATCTGCGACTTAGAAACGGATAGCAGCAGCCAGTACCCCTCTATCGCCCCTCTCGTACCAAAACAGATAATCCACATCAATACATAAGTTCTAAAGAGCCTCACTTGTAGAACACCGGTGCTTGCGTTATAATGCCCTGCAACAGTCAGGCACGCGGCAGCAAGAACCCCATAGTGAAACAATGCATCGCTGCCAAACCTCAGTGCAAGACCGATTGTTACGTCCATGGCACGCGGCCAACCAGTGACGAGCCCATACAAGAGCACCGTTATGGTATATGCTGCGGCACCCACGAGGCCAGCAGCACATGCAATCCCCGTGATACGCGTCACTGCTGCACGTCGTAGTAGCAGTGCGCCAACGACCGCAAGGGACACAATGAACTGTGACCACAGACACAACGCAAACATCGTTGTGCCCACGCGTCCGGCAGCCCATAAGCGGCCTTCTGTCATCGTGACCACAAGGCCCGCATCGACCAGCGCTGGTAAGGCAGCTGCAACAAACAGCAAGGTTAGACCGCGCCAACGAATGGCAACGCCACAAGATGTGGTGACTAATGACATTCACACGCCTTGATATACGAGAAGCAGACTTCCCACTCGACGAAGAGATTATGCTGCTTGATCTCCTTTGGTGATTCGATTGGTCCAGCTCTGACCAGCTTTGCCGTGCAAGTGCCATGAGGCTATCTCAAAACCTCTGAAAGCAAGAGAAGCGTACAGGTCATATGCAAGAAGCCGCTGAACAGGCAGCTCGACTTCTCCCAACGGATGCAGAGCCGACGGTAGTTCTGGATCCAGGAGATCGTCCGCTCCACCGTCCAGCGCCGCTTGCGCGCTGCAGCGGCCGGCGGTCCTGTGTCACATTCTCCGGCTTGCGGTTGCCGCGATGCGGCGCGATCATTTCCATGCCGCGCTGTGCGAGCTCTTCGTCGAGCTTGTCGCTGTCGTACGCCTTGTCGCCGATCACGCGCGGCGGCGTCTCGCGCGTCAGCACGAAGTCGAACAGCGCTGCACGCAGCGGCTCTCGTGGGCGTCCGCCGGCGCGGTATCGATCGCCACCGGCAACCCGCGAGCATCGACCAGAACCATGATTTTCACGCCTTTTCCGAGGTGGCCGCGCCCGATCCCATCACCGCCGCCCCGGGCCTTGGCGAAGGTGCCGTCGATGAAGCATTCGTACACGCGGTACGCGCCGCGCCCGTTCGACCAGGCGTCCGGCGGCCCGCATGGCCTGCTCAAAGAGCCCTTCGCGTCCAGCGCTGGAACCAACGGTGCACCGTGGCCCGCGCGCCCGAACTCGCGGCAGGTCCTTCCACTTCGCGCGTTGTCCAGCATCCAGAAGATGCCGCAGCGTCCGCCGCTTGTCCGCGACGGGCCGTCCGCCCTTCGGACTCTTCGGCCGATCCGGAATCCTGTCCGCCAGCCAATCCAATTGCTCATTCGTGAGTGTCAACATGCATCATTGTACAAAGTCAACAGGTGTCCCGGTTTTGAGATAGCCTCCTGTACGTAACAACGCCCACTGGCCGCGGATACGGTTCGGGCTGCCAGTCGGTCAATGGCGGAGATGTGCAGTCGCGGCCCTTCGAGTCCTCACATGGAGAGCAATTTGTCGACGCTTGAGTCAATTGTTCCGTAATGAAGAGGAGCCTTGCAGGCCCCCGCGTCGTGTGTGGCGCTGGACAGGCTACCGCAAGACAAAGTGCGCTCGATGTCTGACGGTATGTCACGAGGTACCACTTCCCCCTGTATACCCGGATGGTGGTGCGAATCTTGTCGCACTCTTGCGTGCCCGTCCAATGTTCCTCCTCTGGCGGATCATACCAGCATTTACACGGAAGGGGCACGCGAACGTTGTCATAAGAAGGTCTCGCGCGGAAGACAAATTCCATATCGAGTTCGGTATATTCAGGATAACAGCACTGCTCGTCATACATTGAGGCGCCTACAAAGAACACATGACCAACAGCATCCGTGCGTGTGGCCACTTCATTACGAACGTACGCATGTAGATTCCAGCCGCCTGCCTCCCCAATCGGATCCCGATTCACCCAGCGCCCGTACTGGGGGTGGTAGAACCGCTCGCCCCAGTAGCCCAGGCCGCTTTCGGCCTCGAACTGCTTGGTGCTGAACCGGAAGCGGTTGCGATCGGCGTAGCTTCCGCCCGCGGCAGTCACGTTCCCGTACGGATCGTACTCGTACCGCGCCGCCAGGATGTTCACCGGCTGCCACCGGTCCGGGAACAGGTCCACGAGCTGGCCGACGTTGCCGAGGGCATCGTACGCGAAGACCCACTGGCGGCCGACTTCCTCGGGCTCCGCCTCGCTCTCCTCGTATGCCTCCGTCGCCGTCCGATCCCACACCGCCAGCAGCCCGCCGATGCCGCCGGCCGCATCCCCCGGCCGGCCGCCGCGCTGGCCGGCAAGGTCCAGCCCCCACCAGAACGTCCGCAGGGGGGTATTGCTCGCCAGCCCGTCGAGCTCGGCGATCAGCAGCCAGCCGTCCCACACGTACCGCGTACGCGCGACCGGCGACCCGCCCCACGCCGACCCGTTGTGCTCGTAGTCCGACCCGGCCAGCTCGCCGCGCTCATTGTCCTGCACCAGCGTGCAGACGTCCGCGAACGTGATGGTGATGTCGCCGGCCTGGAGCTGGACGACGCTGGAGAGCGACACGACGGTCGGCGGGAGTTCCGGCCAGATGTGAGCGGGTGGAGCCGGGCCGGCCACGAACACGATCGCGCGTCCGTTCCCGCCGATCCGCCGGATGATGTCGGCGCGGTCGGGCCAACCGAGCCCTCGGGCCAACAACACCTCCCGATGCACGCCCTGCCACGGCACGGCACCGAGTCGCCACAGACGGGACGCGACGCGCTGCGTGCAGCGCCCGCCCGGGGCGACTGCGTTGGCCAGGCCGCGCGCGATGGCGTCCACATCGATCATCCACCGCCGGAGATCATCGGCTGCGATCTCGACGCGTAGGTTCTCCAGGCATGGGATGTAGTAGCGGGTGACCCCATCCGGCCCGGCGCGGCACAGGACTTCCTCCACATGCCGGTCCGGACAGTTGGGGCATACGGCGTGGTCAGCGCTGGCCGCCTCGCGCAGAAATCTAAGCCGGGTCAGTTCTGCGACCGTGGCCGGCGGCCAGCGCAGCACCTCTGCGTGGGTCAGGAGCAGATTGGGGCCGTCGAAGAACTCCCAGACGATTTCGAGCGTATCAGTCACCGGTGATCCTCCACAGTTTGAGGCAGCGCTCGCCGACGGTGCGCATGTCATCCGTCTTGCTCTTCAGGTCGCAGGAATCCGGGCTGCTCACGTTGAAACTGAGCGTTTTCGGCCGGCCGACGCCATCGTGCATGAAGGTCAGCCGGAAACTGGCCTGGCGAACGCGCACGCGGCCGGGGGACACGTTCTGCGTCTTGCAGTAGTGCGCGAGCATCTGGAAGATCTCGCTCGGGTGCCCCTTCGGGTCAGCCTTCAGTTCGATGTAGCTGAGCGGCGCCGCCTTCGGCTCCAGCCGCAGCCGTGTGATGCGCACGTCGGCCACGCGATCGGCCGGGTCGGTCCGCAGGGGGAAGTTCTCGTCGAGCAGGTGATCGAGCTGGTAGGCGGGCTTTAGCGGGTCCGTGTCGCCGGCGTCGACGCCCAACTGTGAGCTGCTGCCGGGGTAGCCCGTTCCGCTTGATCCAGTAGCGGCCGGCTGCGAGGGCATCGGCGCGCGCGAACAGCGCCGCCTCCTCGAAGGCTTCGGGCACATTCAGATAGACCCACATGGCCCGATCGGCACGGCCGTCCCAGCCGTTGAACTCCGCCTCCCGCCCTGGGCAGCGCAGCTTGACCTCCTCGGCGAGCACGCTGAGCCCGCGCTCGTCGGCGAGCTCGACGACGTCCTGCAGGGTGACCTGCACCTCCTTCCGCGGCCGCTCCGGCAACTGCTGCCACGCCTCAAAAACCGGCTCGATCCTCGTCTCTGTCAGTTCCTCCCACGCCATGTTGCGGAGTTCGCCGCGCCGGTCGAAAAACTCCTTGAGCAGGGGGTTGGCAATTTGCCGGAGCACCTTCCGCGGGTCAAAATTCTTCGCCATTCCATCAGTCTCCTAGCGTGTCCACGTACCGTAAACAGCAAACACTCAGCGTAAAAAAACACGCTGCTATCCGAACAGCGTGCCGGTCTTCGTCTTCACGAGTAGCTCCAGTTCGTTCAACCGAATGCGCATCGCCTCCGGGGATACCTGGAACGTGTCCGCCAGCGGTCGGCAGAAATCCGCCATGACATCTTCGTCGGTCAGTTCCGCGGCGCCGGCGCGGCCGGGCCGAATCTCAGCGACGGCGACAGTGTTCGGATTCCCGCGCCACTTCTCCCACGCCGCGTACACCAACTTCCTGGCAGATCCTCGGGCACCCGATCCGCCAGCGCGCTTAATTCATCAACGCTCTCACCCAGCAGCTCCGCCATGCGTCGCACCCGCTCAGCCGTCGGCGGTTTCTCGACCTTGTCCTGTTCCACCTGCGACAAATACGTCGGGCTCACCCCGACCATCTCTGCAAACTTGCGCAGGCTGTACCCCTTCGCGATCCGTCGCTCACGGAGTACTTGGCCAAATGCTCTCGGTTGATCCGTCATTTCCGCCTCGCCACCGCGCGATTGCAGTTCTTACGCGCAGGCCGCTTGGTACAGCGGCGACGGCAGTGTCGGGTACGCTCGATACACATGCTGAAACACCTCGTCCGCCCGCGCACCGACGTCGTCCTCCGTGTGCCCGTGATTACCCGATCAACCGTCTCCAGGCAGTAGTCAATGAATTGCCTCGTGAGGTAGAACACCCACGGCTCGCCGCCCTTCGTCGCAGCGGCGAACCACGTCTTCGGCCAAGCCGACTTGTCAATTCGTTTCTGAAAAGCGATGCGCTCGGGCACGGGCCATTCGAAACCGCAGTGAAACATCTTGTTGCGGTAGGTGAACAGCGCATCGAGCGTTGCGCGTAGATCTCCTGGCAAGTGCCGCGCCAACGAGACGGCCTCTGCGAGTTGGGAAATCCCCTCGACCAGGTTCGTGCTGCGCCTACCGCTCTTCCACACGAAGTGGCAGTCCCATTGGTCCTCCGCCGGCTGTTGCCAGCGGGCGTGATTGCTCGGCGGGCTGGAAATTGGGGCCAGTCGCGTCCGGATGCCCTGAAACGCCTGAGAGAAGATCGACTCGATAAGTGGCGCCAACATGCCAACGGCCGCCATGCTCTGTGCCGCGTCCTGATAGACCGAGTGATGCAGCCGGTCGGTCCACTGCGCAACCGCGGCTTCGTTTCGCAGCCCGGATGTGCGCGCTGCGTACGCTTCAATTTCTGTGATTTCTCCCCGGAGAGCTTGATCTGCTTCGTCGTGCAGTCGCAGCAGCCCTCGGATTGCAGCCAACCCAGTCGTTGAGCGCGGTGAGGTCATCCTCCTCCGCCTCGCTCGTGATGCCGCCAGCAATCGCAACTGCGGGCTCCGCCGGGACCGCCGGTTTCGCGGCTCCCTCCAGCCAGCGCATGTCGCCGTGCAACAGCTCGGCCAACCGCCGGTTCGCCTCGGCCGCCAGCAGCTCACGTCGGGCCTCGAGGAAATCGCGGTAGTTCTCGATCTTCCACAGGTTGGGTTCGTTCATCTGCCTGCCGCCGATGACAACGGAAAACCGATCTTCGCCGAAAACGAAGACCCACTGCCGGTTTTGGAGGATGATCGCCGACTCACAGCGGGAAGTTGGGTGGCGTGGGCGGGATTCGCGGGGCAGGTCGAGAGCTTTCTCGGGCACAGCCAGTTGTGCCTGTTCCAGGGGACAGTCTCGGCGTTTGGGCGTCGCACCGATCGGGCAGGACATGCATATTACATCGTCGACGGTCACGCAGCTCCCGGCGTCAGCGGTGGTCCGGTGTGGGAGGCTCACGCCAGCGACGGTATTCGTGTCGCCGGTATCGTGTCCTCCCTGCATGGCGACGCGTCTGAAGGCGCCATCATTCCCGGGTTCTGCTGTTTTGAACCACTCAACCCACTGGTCGCCTTTGCCAGGACAAGCTTTCGAGGACGATGATCCCGTCGGGATTCGGCCGGCAGATCCACGAACCACAACATCGGTCGCCGCGCTTCCTGGAGTAGGCGGTGGCGAGCGGCCTATCCCTCATCACGCTTCTGCCTGCGGCTGGGCGGGACGACCCATGGCTGAATAACACCAGGCGGCGGTTTGATCCATTTCGGCTCCGGTCGCTGAACGTCGACTGCCTCGGAGGATAGGACTTGCCGAATCCATGCCAGAAACTGCTCGCCGTTCTTCGTCTCTAGCTGGTACGGAATCAACTTCTGAAACTCATCGGCGATGCCCGGGGCAAAATCACTCGTCGTGGTAATGATGCCCTTGGTTGCGCCGGGATCGAGGCGCAGAACGCCGAAGACGGCACGAACATCATTTGCCGAAACCAAGAGTCTGGGACTGTACGCCTTTGCCTGATCCAGAACTCGCATTGCGCTCATCTTTGACGTGACCGCAATCACGTCCCGGCCTTTGTCGCCGCTCCGCGGCGTGAGAGTTACTGCGTCCCACCCTTGCAGCTTATACGCCCCCGCCAAGAACTCCTCGAACTTCGTTGGGTCGGAGGTGAACTCGAAACGAAACTCTGGATCGCGTTTGAGCTGCCGGCTGATCTCGAACCACGTCGCCGTAGGCCCCTGGATTTCGTCCCCTTCCGGCGTACTCGCGCCGCGCCGTACGAGCGCCGTACTCAGTAGCACCGTTGGAGAGACCGAGTAGGCCGTCCCAATTCTCTCGCCGTCGTGGATGAGCGTGTAATCCTTAAGGTCCAGATACCACTCAGAGTCGCCCACCCAAACTTCGTTCGGACCGAGCTCGCGTCGTTCCTTCTGGGGCATCTGTACACCACTGCATCAAGAATGCGGGCAAGGCGAAAGCTGAATCGCCCATGCGAATTTCTGATTGTACAGCATGCCGAGCGGCAGCCCTACACCCCCGAATTCACCCGCGTCGCCGCCCCGTTCCCTCTCGGCAGCGCCCTCTGCACCTCACGGCAATCGCTCAGCAACTATCGACTTGAAGGCCCAGGCCGATCGCATTGAGGCAGCGCTCCAGAAACTCGCGACGGCGGCGAGCGGTGATGCGGACACCGGCCTCGACCGGCCGCGCTCACGCACCACATAACCCGAGACTGGTTTTTCGATGCCCCGCGCCGGGTTAACGGTTCGAGACATAACCCGAGGCAGTTTTGTTCGATGGCAGCGCCGGGTTATGTCGCGCGCGACGCGTCTCACGTCCGGTGGGTTATGAAGCGCGTTAACCCCGGGGTCGGCACGGGCGAGAGACTCAGAGACTTTCGCCCGCGGAGGCCCGCCGGTTGCGGGAGAGGGCCCGTCCGTGAGCGCGCGTGCTGCGCCGGAAGAGACCAACGGCCGTCTGCCGTGATCGCTAAACCCTTGCGGACACTCGCGATAGAAACGACCACGCCCAGGCGTCTCTGCCTGGGCGTGGTGCGTTAACCGGTCGGTCGCATCTTTTCGATACGACGTTTTAAGTAGCGGGGGCACGCTATGCCCGTCCCCGCAACCCGCCTGAGGGGGAGCGAGGCCTGATCCTGGCCTCCATCCGGGCGGTTTTCTGGCTGCGGTTCAAGGCGGCTTAGTCAATCGGGTCGTGAAACCGAGAATTACCGCTGGCCAGTAGAACGCCGGCCCTACCTGCCTGGCTAGTGCGTGTGACTTCAATCGTGCATGGGAATGTTGAGCTTGTCGAAAAACGCCTGGTTGCGCTTCTTGGCATCCCGGATCATCTTCTGGAACGAAATCATCTCCACGTAGCAGTTGTAGTTGCGGAAGAAGCGGAAGTAGCCTTCTCCGTCCGGTGTCGGCGTGAAATCCTCGCGCGTTGCTATTTCGCGCAGCGTCTTCGTGAAATCGGCGACAATGTAGGCGTAGAACGGTGTGTTCTCTCGAATGTGGATGGCCTGACCCTTGGACCGACGGCCTTCGCCCGACCTCAGCGTGGCCACATACTTCAAGACCTGGCTCACCGGGTTCTTGTCCGGGTCGTCCATCCTGAAGTCATCGCGAACGGGTCTCTTGAACTCCACCAACACGACGGCGCCGATCTGGTCGAGCGAATCGCTGAACGCCATTGGCCGATGGAAAATGGCCAAATCGGGGCGGTCTTCGCTTTCTTGCTTGACGGTCTCCTTCATGTCCTTGAAGGCCATGTCCGATGCGAGGTAGTAGTGGAAATAGAGCCGATCATCCAAGAGCCAGAGATTCATCTTCGCTGACGACACGTCTTCAGAGGTCGTCTTTGTCGGACATACGGCTGCGTGGACCGCCTCCTCCAGTGAGTATTTGCCGCTGCTCTGCAACCCAATCTGATCTTCCAAGAACTCGATGACCGCGCGGCGATATGCGACGTGGCGGGCGAGTTTGGACATGCCCGAGTCGTTGAGCTGCTCCAGCAGTTTGTCGAGCCTCGCACGCCGATCGTCCGGCGCCTCGTCGGGATCTCGCGCTTCGGCCAGTTCTTTGCTGAGGGCCTCACGACTCTCCCCATCGAGTTTCTGCTCGATCTTGTAGAGGGCAAGGTCCAGGTCGCGACCCTCCACACCCGGTGGGATCGCGACGACTTCCTCCGCGCGATGCTTGAGCAGATAGCGGTACTGCGGGTAAGCGTTCTCGATTTGGCTCCGAATTCGGGCCTCATTCGCTATCAGAATCGGTTCGAGAGTTGGTTGGAGAAACTCCTTGGCCTTGCTCGTGGCTTCGGAAAGCAAAGCCGCAAAGCTGACGGTTCCATCGGGAGGCTTGGTTGGATCGTACGCGAAGAGCCCATCGAAGTCGAAACTGCCCCGCTCAGCATCGACAAGCCCATCGAGCACTTGTCCCGACACGTATCCCTGGTAAGCAAGATCCTCCGTGCTTCCTGGCGGTCGCAGTCCGCCGGAGAGACCGGGAATCTTCCCTCCGAGCGGTTCGTCCTTGACTCGTCGAGAGTGCGCACAGAAATGAAGAGCGTGCCTTGAGTTCTTACGTCCTCTCACCAGCAGGTGGGTGATCTTGAAGCTGGTTCCATTGATGGCAAAGTCATGACGCTGAATCTCCGACTTCAGCTCATCTTGGAACAGGCGGCCCAAGTCGGCTTCATAGCCGGCATCTGCATCAGAGAGCCGAATCTGGGGCTTGTTGTCAGCGATGAAGTACTCAAGGCAGTGTTCGATGATGGCGATGCCGATGGTTTCGGACTCGTGCTGCAATGCGGGCTTGTAGTTGTCGAAGGGCCCTCTGATTGTTACGATCGTACCGCGTGCGTCGGTTGTATCCGAGAGAGCGGGACTGACAATCCCCTCAGTTGAAAACGAAAACTCACGCTTCTTCCTTGCGGTGCCATCCTGGAAGACGCTGACGATGCGAACGCTCTCGAAGACCTTGAGCCAAAGCAAACGCCCGACGCCTTTGCCGCCGTACTTTGCCTTCGTCATAGAGTCGGAGCGACGGAAAGAGGCGAAGTTGGCTTCATCGAAGCCAATACCGTTGTCATGAACCTCAAAACCAAGTACAGGACCCGGTTGCTGAATGCCATCCAAGGTGCGCTGCCCTGTACCGCGAAGGACGCGAATGGCGATGATCCCCTTGGTGGGTTCGGGGCCATCCAGGATGGCATGGATGGAGTTGACGATGGCCTCATAGAGCGCGCGCATGGCATTCGATGGCGCAAGGCGCATGTTGGTCACGCGACCCTGTAGATCGACCTCGAGAGGCAGGTTCATCGTCGGCATAGTCCTACCCTCGGTTGATCATGCGGAAACCCGATCCAGGCAGGGTACGGCTACCGTGCTTGACGAGTAATCGTCTGGTGGATTGAAACTTATGGGTCACGCTACTCCTCCTCGAACCCGAAGTCGGTGAACCGCAGCGTCCGGCAGTTCTCCGTCACGTCACGAACCGCCTTGTCTGATGCGCCCTCGGGGAGCCCTGCGCTGATTTCGAGCGTGATCTCCACCTCGGCCCCGACGACGCCGGTCAGGTGCTGAACGACTTCCTCGGCGATGCGGGCCGCGTCTCGGCCAAGGCGAAGAGGGTCCACCTTTACCGAGCCGTGAAAGCGGCGGAGGGCGGGTGCGGCGGGCGCTACCGCGCCCGGTGTGCCGCCGGTGGAGACCGGATTCGAGTCCGAACCGTCCGGGTTGAGCGGGCCAGAGGGGACGAGAGAGCCAGGAGCAGGCCCCGCTACTGTCGTCCCGGCGGCGGCAGCCGCCCGCTGCTCGGCCGCCAGCTGCGCGGCGGCAATGTCCGGCTTGACCAGGACGGCCCGGTCGTCCGCGATGACGCGGATCGTGGTCGCGGCACGAAGTCCCTGATACCGCTTGCGCTGTTCGTCCCATCCTTCGGCATAGGCGAACGTCTCGCTCTGCCACATTAGGCTGGCGACGCCATCCTGGATCGCGGCGAAGAGGACGTTCTCGTCGCGAAGCCGCGGGAGATAGAGGTAGCGGGCCATGTACTCGGCAAGCTGCTTGATCCCGACGTGGTTGCCGGTCCAAAGCGGCACGCGGTCTAGTTCCGTCCGCAGCCGCACGGCCCCCATCTGCACGAGCAGCGATTCCTCGTTCTTGAGCTTCTTCGCTGCACGGGTGGCGAGACTCTCCTGTCCCTGGAGCTTCAACTCCGTCCATGACGGCTCACCCTTCGGGTCGGTCTGGCTCGGGACGAGAAGCCACTGATACGCCTCGGTGATCCGCAAATCGACGGCCTCGTTCGCGCTCTTGCGCTTCGTCTCGGCCTGGCGGCTCTGAAACTGATCCAGATTGAGGGGAACGCGCTCATCCCAAATCGAGGACCACGAGAGGAATTGTCGGACAGATTGCTCCAGTTCGCGGAGCCGGTTGATGTCGGGTGCGAGAAAGACGAGCGTGTTCTTGTAGTTGCGCGGCGACGAGCCGCGGGCATCCAGGATCGCGGCGGCCTCCTTGCGCGCCGCACTGATCCCGTTCTTGTTCGTGTGCGGGAAGTCCGACCCCAGAATCACAAGCCGGGCCTCGCGCTCGTCCGGAATGTCGCTGCTCGGCGCGCAGGCGTGAACCTTGGTGAAGTCGGCGCGCGTTCTGGCCTGTTCCCGTAGACGCTTGACGATTTCGTCGCCGAGCTGGTCGTCGGTGAGTTGGCCGGCTCGGTCGTCGGCCAGCCGCGTGACGGTCGGCTGCGTCGAGTACCAGTAGCGCTTGCCGTCCACGTAGAGGTACGTGGCACTGTCTGTTAGTCGCCGCAGCGCGTCGCCGAACGTGGCGACGGACTCGCCTGGTTGGGCGCAGCCGAGCTTCACTTGGCGCTCGTCGATCCCGCGGTGCGATGCCCGCATCGTGGGAGCGGAACCCATGTAGATGGTTCGGGCGACTCGACGCGACGCGGAGTAGCGACCGAGATTGGGGTTGTCGCGGTCCAAGGCGAGCGGAAGCGAGTTCGCTCCGTCCACGTCCTTCTCGATCACGGGAACCCATTGGTCTTCAAGGTAGCGGGTGAGTTCAAACTGCACGATCTGGTCATCGACGGGCACGTTGCCGGGCATGATGAGCAGGTTGCCGTCCTGGCGTTCCCACAATGAATGGATCACCGCCGCCATGAGGCGCAGCACGCCGCGGGTGCGCTGGAACTTGTCGAGCGTGGACCAGTCGTTGTAGAGCCGGTCGAACATCTCCGGGTGGATCGGATAGGCCATCTTGATGCGGCGTTCGTAGTCGGCTTCGCGACACTCGGTCGGAAACTCCTGCTGCTGCGTGCCGTACCAATCGACAAACGCGCGGGCCACGGCGTCGCGGGCGACGAACTGGTCGCCGGATAGCGGCTGAAACAGCCGTCGCCGGACGATCTCGAAGCCTTCGTCCGGGCTGGCCGGCCGCCACGATGCTTCGACGCGGCCGACGGCGTTCTTGAGGCGGGCAAGCGCCTCGCGGCCGCGCTCGCCGCCGACTTCGATGTCGGTCACGCCGCGGTCGGCCCGCTGGTGCGGGCTTTCCGACGCCGGGATGCTCACGACCAGCATCGTGTGCTTCGCGGCCTTGGCCGCTTCGCTGAGCGCCTGGGCGAACGTGAACTGCGTGTCGAACGTGCCGGCCGGCAGGTCGGCCGTGCCGTGAAGCTGCCGGGCGTAGGCGACCCATTCGTCGATCAGGATCAGGCACGGGCCGTACTTGTTGAACAACTCCGTCATCGTCGCGCCTGGGTTTGTCGCCCGCTCGTCATCCTCCTTGACGAGCTTGTAGCCGTCCTTGCCGCCAAGCTGCCACGCGATTTCGCCCCATACGGTGCGGATCGTCGTGCCGTCGGGCTTCTTGTGCGGCTTGCCTGGTGAAATCTGCGTGCCGACGAACACGGTTCGGCGAACACTCTTGGGCAGCGGGATGCCGACGGCCTTGACCAGCTCCTCGGCGCCGGGCAGGTCGGCCGGCGACGCGCCGGAGAACAGGTGGTACAGGGCCAGCATGGAGTGCGTCTTGCCGCCGCCGAAGTTGGTTTGAAGCTCGACGACCGGATCGCCGCCTTTGCCCGACAATCGCAGCACGGCCTGAGACAACAATCGGCGCAGCCCCTCGGTGATGAACGTTCGGCGGAAGAACTCCGTCGGATGTTTGTACTCATCGGAGCCTTCGCCTTGGTACACCTGCCACAGGTCGGCCGCAAACTCGGCCTGCTGATACCGGCCGCTCGCCACGTCCGGGTGCGGCGTGACGACCTCGCGCCACGGTTTCAACCCGCCCTGTGGCTTGCCTTCGGTGGGCTGAGCCGACTTCTTCCGCATCTCGGAGCGGCGCTGCTCGTCGAACATCGTGCGCATCAAGTCCATGCGCATCTGGCCGACTTCGCCGGCGGAGTCGGCGGCGGATACGGCGTTCAACAGGCGCTCCATCGAATCCAGCGCGCGGATGGCGTCGTTGCTGGTGAACTGTTCGTTGTGCGCCCACTGGTTACGAATGGTGCGAAGCTCGCTGACGATGCTGCGCTCGGCCGGTCCGAGCACGTCGCGGAACACGGCATTCCACTGGTCCCAGAGGACGCCGAGCAACGTGGCCGGATCGTCCAGGTTGATCGGCTGAGGCTTGCCGCGCGGTCCGCGGTTGGACGGATCGGGCAAGGCGTTCTGCCAGTTGTCGCCGAGATGGGATTTCAGTTCGCGCTCGACGAACGGCCGCAGGCCCGCGGAGAGCAGGTCCAGCCCCTTGCCGACACGTTCTCGATTGCTCACTGCCATAGGTCAGGTTCCATCCTCAGAAAAGTTCACGCTGCGACTCAGGTTGCCGTACACGGCTCGAAAGGGCAAGCTTCGTGAGTTCCGGCCACGCGATGACTAGACCGTTGTAGGCCCGCTCTTCTTCTGCCCACTTTTTCCTGCTGGAAATTGAATGAAGGCGATAGGCCAACTCTCGTGCGGTCTCGGCCATACCGCCCAAGCTCGCCAACAGGCGAGCGGCCTCGGTCTCGCCCTTGGCTTCAAGTGTTCGGATCAGGTGTTGGGTTGTCTCCCATACCGTCAGGCGGCTGTCGGTCGATGGGTTCCATTCGTCGGGAAGCTCCGTCCGAGTGATGAGCCGTACCTTTCCGGCTCGGGCCGTGACAACGCCCGCCTCCACCAATCCGCTTACGGCGGTGTTCTTTGCCTTACTCAAAGTCTCGGCGATCCCGAAGGATTCCTCGTTCATGCCGAACTGCTCGAACCAGGCGAGCGCCCAGCGCGTGTCGGGGTCAAAATCGCCTTCCTGTTCGGCGAGAACCTCGTCGAGCACTTGATTGATGATGCCGAGCGCCGTTCGCACGGGCATGGGCGTGCCGTCCGACTCAATCACCTTCGCATAGCGTGTGAAAACCGCCATGCCCGGTCCGATGACGGCTTGGGCGAGGTCAACAGGCGCCACGTTCCCGTGTTGGAGCGCCTTCAGCGCATCGGGGAGTTCGCCCCTGAGCGTCGTCAGAAACTCTCGCCGCGTCGTCATGGCCGCCGCGCTTGAGCGCAGCCGACAGACCAGCACGATCGATGACGCGAGCGAGTTCCGGCCGTGCTCGCGCAGCCCACCCGGCTGTTCGGTTCGCATCGGCCATGTGCCGGTCACGGTCCATCCCGAATCCACGATGCCTTGAAGGATGGTGTCCCACCCGCTTGACGTTCGAGCTTCCTCGTCGTCCTCCTCCTGCTTGAATGCGTAGTAGACCGTCACGGGCACGTCGCGGTCGGCGCTTTTGTTTATGCCGGTGAACACCGCACGCAGTCCATCCTCGAAGAACTGCTTCGCCTGGTCGGCGGTCTCGTGTCGGGCTGGTTCTGCGATGAGTTCCATCTGCTTGGGGGTGAGAAGCGTCGAATACAACTGCGGAAACAGGCCGGAAAGAGCGCGGCGATGCCACACGTAGAAGAAGTCTGACAGGTCCGCATAGGGTACGTTGTCGTAGTACGGTGGATCGGTTGATACGACGGGGGCATTGCCGGTCCACGGCACCCGCGCGTCCCGCTGTTCGACGATTCCCGGTGCCGCCGCCGGCACGGCGGCAAGCGCCTTGTACAGATACTCGAACTGACCGTCCACGTTGCCGGATGAATCGGAGAACGGATTCGCCTCCGCATACACCCAGATCATCGGCAGCGCGTTGCGCGCGAATACCTGTTCGACCGTCTCACGATTCGGGTTGTAGAACGACTGGGACGAATGACGGTTGGCGACGCGCCCGATCCCAAGGGCAAGGTAGACGGCAATCGCACGAGCGTATTCATCGTCCGCGCCGTCGCGTTTCACTCGGTCGAACACTTCGTGCGAGACTTTGCAGAGCGTGTCGAGAAGCACCAACTGACGCTCAGTGAAAAGATCCCGGTGGCGCCGGATGCCGTAGTTCTGCACCCTGAAGCCCAGCGCCTTCTCCGGCAATGACGAGTTCAACAGGTCGGGACTCGTGCTCGGCGGCTGCGGGATATCGACTGCTCCTCCGGGCAGGTAGACGCGCTCGCGATCTCCTGCGGCGACGACGGACATCAACTGGCGGCCGAGCTTCCCCCGTTGGCCCGCGTCCCGAATATCGTCCAGCGCGATTGGTGCGCCGCACGAAGGGCAGGATGCACCCCGCCGTCCGATCGTCGAGAACTTCGGATCGGCCTTTTCTGCGACCACGGACCACTCGGCGACTTCACCGGCACGATTCGCTCTCGTCCACTTGAGGGAGTACGAGCGGCGGGATCTCTTGCAGAGTCCGGGATCGCTGACAAGCGGGACGGACTGGCCGCACGCGGGGTTAGTGCATGGCGTCGTGCGCGACCAAAGCCAAGTGATGACGGTCAATTCCCGGCCCACATACTTGGCGAGGTCCGCGCGGCCTTTCGCCATCGCGGCCGTGATTTGCGTCTTCGGGTAGAGCCAGCCGATCCGTTTCTCGGCCTCGTCGCGCATCCACTTGGCGTAGTAGCGCACGTCCTCCGCCAACCCCTCGGCTCCGTTCCACGAGCCCTTGGACCGGGCCTGCTCGTGCTCCTCCGGCGGATGAACCGGCGATCGGCCCGCGAATTTGGGGGGGATCTCGATCAACGCCTTGGTAATCAGCACCGGCACGGGGTTCAAGTCGGACGCGTAAGCGCGAAGGCCGAGCCGTTGCGCTTCCAACGGAATCGATCCGCCGCCGCAGAACGGGTCCAGTACGGGGGGCGCGAACTCGGCGAGGAAGGAGTTGACGACTTCCGGTTTGGCTTTCATCGTGAGTACGTCCCACGCCGTGATACATTCGCCAGACACTGCGCCCTTCGCGTGTTTCTGGCCGTTCCTCGCGCCGAAGACGATCGTCTCCTTTTCTAGTTCACCACGTTCGATCTTGCGGGAGGCGACGCAGCGGGCGATCTCGGCGCGCGCCGCATTGATGACGCGCGGGTTGTTCGAGTTCTCCCACTGCACCAGCTCCTCGATCAGGTTGAACAGTTCGGCACGTTTCAAACCGGCCCGGTCCTCGTCCACGCTGCCGTCCGCGCGGCGATAGACCGGGTCGCTGTCGGGATCATCGACCAGCGAAGCGAACAGGACTGCCCGACACGCTGCGAGTGGCCGGCGCGCCCACCACAGGTGCAGCGTGCTCGGATGCCCGTGCCGGATCGACTTCTCGCGCGCACTGGCCTCGTTGATGGCCTTGAGCGGCAGCGCGACTTCGATCAGTTTTTTGCGGTAGGCGTGGGTCACTTCCTCTGTCCTTCCGACGGCGCAGTTGCGACAAGATGCGTGACCTGTTCAAGGACCCAAACGCATCGCGAGAGTCGTGCGATGACCAGCAGAATACCGAGTACGCAGGCGTACAAAGCCCACGGCGCGGGTGTGCCATCCCGATCGGCGATCAACGCCACGAGCGCCGCTGCGGCGGCAACGGCCAGCGCGCGAATCGTAGCCGTGAACACCCTCCACAGGGTCGGATAGTGCCTGCTGCTTCGAACGATGTCCAGGCGTTCGTGGCCGGACAAGCCGAGCACGATGGATTCCGCTGTGATCGCGAATCCAAGGAGCGAGCCAAAGATCGCGGCGAGCGTGCCGTAGATGGCGCCCTTGCGGTCCTTCAGGATGTCTGCGATGTGGGAATACCCGCCGAAATACTCGGCCCACGCGATGAACGCCACGAAGAGGACAAGCACTGTGACAAGTTCACAGCCAAGGAAGTGACGACCCCAAGATGCTGCGAGTCGCCTCATTCGGCTACTCCCGCCGCGCGATGGAGTTCGTCGCGCAGCTCCTGATGTGCCGTGGCGATGGCGTCATAGGCTGAGGGTGCGTCAAGCGCCTTCGACCGCCCTCCCTGGCTCACGATGCGCTTGACGGAGACGAGCTTGTCGCTCAGGAGGTCCACTTCGACAACGCGCTCGGTGTGCGTATCGACGCCGGCGACCACGAATCGCTCCGCTTCCTCTCGGAGGTCGGCGCGACCGAGCAGGTTACGAGCGACGGTTCTGAGGGTCTGGCGCAAACGTGACGCCCGTTGCCGATTGGTTCGTAGGATGACCTGAACGAGATCGGCTTCTCCGGCCTCGGCGGCGGCCTGAAAGGCTGCACCGAGACTCGCATCGGCGTGCGCGATGGTGTCAGCGTATGACCGGCGGACCTTCAGGTCGAAGAGGCGCAGACCGCCCAGCCGATTGAGTTGGGCGAGAACATCCTGCCGCAGGAGCGGTTCGATAGAGATGTCGGGCGGGATTCCGGGAACCCGTGCGGCGAGGTACGGTCCCAGTCGTGTCGGACGTGGGCCGTAGAAATTGAACACGGCGCCAAGGATGTTCTGCGGGAAGAACGCAAGGTGCGTCACTTCGGCCAACCCGGAGTTTGGCGCGAGAGTCAGGTCGGTGAGGTTCCCGGCGTCCTCGACTTGGGGAAACCCACCTCGACGGATGGTCCCCAATCGCATGGTCGGCTGCTGCCGACCATTGTCGATCCACGCGCACAGCGACGTGCTGTCCGGGCCGGCGACGTATCGGCCGGCGAGTGTGTAGGGAAGGCCGTCGATATGCTGAAGAGCGGCGGCGGCATCGAAGGGCACGGGTCGGCCCCCGTTGTCCTGCCCGAGGTTGACGCGATAGAAGAAGACCCGTCGCTCGACCGTGGTTGGTGCCGGCTGTTGGCGTCGTCTGGCCATCACGAGACCTCCCGGGGTGGCGGCAAGGTCATGCCGACCGGAGCTGGATTTGGGTCAGGATTGGGTCGGAATTGGGTTTTGGCGAGATGCCCGGCCATCACGGAACCTCCCCGGTCGGCTGGACGGGATTGCGAGTGAGATGCGTCAGGCAGGGGACCGTGGCCCGACTCCCTCACGCAATCGGAGCGACTGCAAACGGCTGAAAGACAGACGTTTTCAAGGCCCTGGGGAGCGACGGATTGCGGGGGAATTGCGTGGATCATCGTCTCCCTCCCGCAATCTCCGTCTCGCCGCCGGGATACCAGCGGGCCGACCTGGTGGCCCCGACGGGGTGCGACTTGCCCTCTCGGCGCAGCTCCTTCAGCAGGTCCTGGACCTGATTGCGGGTCAGATCGGGGACGACAGCCATCAACTCCCTGAGCGAACTGCCGGTCTTCCGGTTCGACGTGATGTGCCGCATGAGCCGAGCCTTGGTCTGGTCGCGGACCGACTCCCGATTGCGGGCGGCGACGGCAGACTCGCCTTCGGGCTGGTAGAGCTTGCGCGCGAGGATCGGCTTCCCGCGACCGATGCGTTCGAGGAGACCCTTCTCGATCAGGGACGGCACGTGCTGCTGAAGTTCGGTCGAGAGGCGTTTGCCCTCCGCAACGGACGACAGGACCAGGAAGTCGTGCGGATCGAGGGTATCGAGCGTCTCCTCGCCGACGCGCTCCAGGTACTTCAGGAACTTCTCGTCCCGAATCTCGCCGTCGAGGGTGAGCCAGACCTGATTGTCGTCGGAGCGGGAGTAGTCCGGCAGACGCTTGCCGTGGCGGACGCATTCTTCGACGATCCGGTCGGCGCCCTGGCCGGAGCGCTCGACCAGACCGCAGCGGGCAAAGGTTTCGGCGATGCGACGGTTACGAGGCAACTGCTGGTCGAGGATGTTGTCCGCTGTGATGCCGGGTGGGAAGCCGCCGGGGCTGACGATCTCGATGCGGCGAGGATACTGGCGGACGAAGACCGATCCGGCGTGGCGGTAGTCGCGGTGGCTGACGGCATTCAGCAGCGCCTCGCGCACCGCGATCTCGCTGAACGTCGGCACGGGGTGCATCACGAGGCGCTCCTGGAAATGCTGCGTGTCATTTCGCAGGTTCACCAGCTCCCACACCCGGTCGTAGAAGAAGAAGAACCCCTGGCGGAATTCCTCGCGCTGATTCGCAGGGCCGGGGCGAGCCTTCGCCCGGTACTCGAATATGACCTCGGCCTGCGCGAGAAAGCGGCCGAGTGCGGCGCGCGTGCCGAGCAGAATGAGCGCCGCGTAGGTGATGCCGGCAGGCAGAATGAGTTCGGCGTCCTGCAACAGCGTCTCCACGGGCCGCTTGGTGATCGATTTGTTGCCGGAATGCCTGGCCCAGCGGGTGCGGAATGCCGTTATCGCGGCAGGCTCGAGGTCGGCGAGCGTCGCGCCGCGGCAGACCTCGGCCGAGTAATCCGGGCCGGCCTCGTCGAAGATGCGGCGGAGCATGTCCGGCGTCATCGGGGCAAGGTCTTCGCCGGCCCGCATCCAATACGCGCCCTCGACGGAAATCGGTACGCCAATGGGGCGCGATGGCGCGGTGAAGACCACGACGCGGCCGTCAGGGTGCGCGATCTCGTAGCCATCGATGCGAAGCCGGAGCCGTTCGATCAACCCGGCCTTGGTTCGTTCCAGTTCCGTGAAGACGCGGCTTCCCACGACCTTGCGGGGGCGTTTGTCCGTCACGCCCAGCACGATGGAGCCGCCGCCTTCGTTGGCGAGCGCGGCGCAGTATTTGACGAGCTTGTCGAAGTGGAAGTTGCTCTTGGCCTCCTTGAACTCAAGGTGCTCGTTCTCACGGCTCGTGAGCCACTGCTGCAATTGCTGGAGGGTGACGGTCATGCCGGCGCCTCCGCTTGCGCCAGGAGCGCCGACAGGTCGTAGTTGACGCTGGTGGCCTTGAAGTCCGGTTCCTTCTCGAAGGGCCTGCGGACATATCGCACGTCGGCCCGGTCGCCGTCGATGACGGCGATGGCGAGAATGAACTCGTCCGGCTTGTTCAGTGCGGTGAGGATTTCGTTCTTGGTGATGGTGACGGTCTTCGCGCCCTGCACGCGGCCTTTGACCTCGAGGAACCGCAGCAGGCCCGTGCCGGGAATGGCTGATTCGATGTCGTAGCCGAGGTTCTGCGCGCTCACATCTCGCGGGACGAAGCCGAGCCGGCGCTCGATCTCCGCCACGGCGTCCATCGCCAACCGTTCCGATCGCTCGGTGTCGATCGCGAATTCCGAAGGAGTATCAGCGGGTTCCCCTCGTAGCCGGCGCAGCAGGCCGACGGGGACGACGAGCGCGCCGCCGAGCACCACCGGCGGCAAGGCCGCGAGCTTGCGCTCCTGCTCGATCTCGGTGAGACGCTTCTGCAAGCGGGCGGTCAGTTCGTCCGCCCGCTGCCTCGCCAGCCCAGAGTTGAGCTTGGCGTTGACCTTGCCGGCGAGTTCCTGGTCCTTGAGCTGCGCCGCACGGTGGTCCCAGTAGTTGATCTCCTTGGTGAGCCGGTCCTGCACCGCGGCCTTGGTCTTGTCGAGGAGTTCCTCCTTGCGCCGCCGGAGTTCGTCAAGGTGCTGAGGAACCATGTGAATCGCGGCGTGCTCCATCGCCCGCGATTCGAGGTCGCCACGGACCCAATCGGGGAGCGGCACCTGTGCGATCGCACTGGCCTCGTCCTCGGTGGGCGGCCGGTAGTCGAGATACGGGGCCGGGCCGGCGTTCGCGGCATTTCCGTCGGCGTCGATCTCAACGAACTGCAAGCGCTTGGAGACGACGCGGCGGTTGCCGGCGCGGTCGGTGCGGGCGTCCTGAATGGCGTGCTCCAGGTAGAGCAATGTCCGCGGCTGCTCGCCGGCGTCGGTTTCGTCGATGAGGATGGCGCCGCGCTTGAGCAAGTCGCGGTGTCGCTCGATCACGAGGTCAAGCGTGGCGTCCAACAGCGGATGGCCGGGGCACACGAACGCGGCCAGCGGCTTGCCGGGAACGCTGATGAGTGCCTTCTCGAACGTGATGCGTTCGTAACGGGAGAGGACAGTGTCACCGCGGCCGATCTCTCGGTCGCGGGTGCGGATGACGGCCGGCACATGCTTGATCTCGTAGCGCTTTGCCTCGCGCTCGTGGATCGCTCCGCCGAGCAGTTTGAACGCTTCAAGGAAGAATGCGGCGATGAAGTGCGGTTGCAGCCGGCGGGCTTCGGCCCGCTCCATGTCCTCGCGAATCTGTCGGACCTTCGACACGTCCATCGCATCGTGAGTCAGCGCGCGCCCCTCGACCAACTCGCGAAGGTGCTGCCGGTCGAGGGCCTTGTCCACGACCTGATACAGCCTGGCTCGGACTTCGGGCTGGTCGCCGTAGCGGATGGCTTCGAGCAACAGTTGGCGGAGCGGCTTGTCCTCGAAGGTCACTTGACCGAGAACATCGAACACCTGGCCACCGAGTGCATTGCGCTCCTCGTCCAGCTTTTCCAGAAGCCGGTAGTAGACCTCCCCCTCACGGGTGTCCTTGGCGACGAGGTTCCACAGGTGGCAGACCTCGGTCTGGCCGATGCGGTGGATGCGGCCGAAGCGCTGTTCGAGTCGGTTCGGGTTCCACGGTAGGTCGTAGTTGACCATCAGGTGGGCGCGCTGAAGGTTGATGCCTTCGCCAGCGGCGTCGGTGGCGACAAGGATCTCGACCTCCTTGTCCTGCGTGAAGGATTCCTGCGCCTTGCGGCGTTCCTCCCGACCGATGCCGCCGTGGATGATGACGACGGCCTCGGGCTTGCCGATCAGCGCTCCGATCCTCTCTGCAAGGTAGTTCAACGTGTCGCGGTGTTCGGTGAAGATGACGAGCTTGCGGCGGTGGCCGTGCGCGTCGAACATTTCGGACTTGTTCTGCAACAGCCGCGAGAGTTCGTCCCATTTGCGGTCCGTCCCGGACTGACGGACGCGCAGCGCCGTGCGCTCCAAGTCCTGCAACTGGGTGATTTCGGCCTTCAGTTCCGTAATGGTGCGGGCGGCGGACGCCTGATCGACGACGTGCTCTTCGGTGTCCTCGATCTCCTTGTCCGGGGCGTCTTCCAGATCGTCGATGTCGTCGGCCGTCAACGCCGGCAGGCCGACCGTCAGGTCGATGCCTGCCTCCGCGCCGCGCTTGAGCAACTGCTCCTCGCGGAGGCGCTTCTCAAGGCGTTCGCGCCGGCGGCGAAGCGACTGGTAGATGGCCGCCGGCGACGATGCCAGCCGGCGTTGCAGGATGGTCAGCGCGAAGCCGACCGTTCCCTTGCGGCCTTCGTTCTCCAGCGCCTCGGCGCGGTTGAACTCCTCCCGGACATAGTCGGTGACCTGCTTGTACAGGTCGGCCTCGGCGTCGGAGAGCGCGTAGTTGACCGTGTAGGCGCGACGCTCCGGGAAGAGCGGCGTGCCGTCGAACTTGAGCAACTGCTCCTTGACCAGGCGGCGCATCATGTCGGATGAGTCGGTGACGTGAACGCCGTCGCGGAACTTGCCCTCGAAGCGGTCGCCGTCCAAGAGCGCCATGAACAGTTGGAAGTCCGCCTCCTTGCCGTTGTGCGGCGTGGCAGTCAGCAACAGGAAGTGCCGCGTGAGCGTCGAAAGCTCCTGGCCGAGCCGGTAACGCTTCGTGTACTTGACCTCGTTGCCGAAGTAGGTGGCACTGAGCTTGTGTGCCTCGTCGCAGACGATCAGATCCCAGTCCGTCTGCTGCAACTTGGCCTGGGTGTCCTCGTCGCGGCTCAACTTGTCGAGCCGACAGATCGCCAGCGGGGTTTCCGTGAACCAGTTGCCCGTCCGCGCGGCTTCCAGTGCGTCGTTCGTCATGATGTCGAACGGCAAGTGGAACCGGCGGTCCAGTTCGTCCTGCCACTGCTCGGCGAGATTGCCGGGGCAGACGATCAGGCAGCGTTGAAGGTCGCCGCGGGCGACCAGTTCCTTGATCAGCAGGCCCGTCATGATGGTCTTGCCGGCGCCGGGATCGTCGGCGAGCAGGAAGCGGAGCGGCTGCCGCAAGAGCATTTCGCTGTAGACGGCGGTGATCTGGTGCGGCAACGGCTCGACCAGCGACGTGTGGACCGCCAGCAGCGGGTCGAACAGGTAGGCCAGCCGGATGCGGTTCGCCTCCGACAGCAGGCGGAACAGGCCGGCGTCGCCATCGAAGCTCCACGGGCGTCCCGCTTCGACGATTTCGAGCGTGGGTTCGCGGTCGCGGTAAAGCAGTTCGTTGCCGAGTTTGCCGGCGGCGTCCTTGTACGTGACCTCGATCGCGACGGTACCGATCCAGCGCACGTCGCTGACGGTGACGAGCGAGTCCGGGAGGATGCCGCGTACGGCTGCGCCGCGCGTAATCGTTTCGAGATTCGCCATGCGTCAGCGGCCCTCCCCGCGTGGCGCGGTTGCTGGTCCGCCGCGTTTCTGTCGGCGGTTGTTCTCGCCGGAGACGAGGACATAGCGCCAGCCGTCCTCGCCCCGCTCGGACCGGATGTCGTGCCCGCGCTGCCGCAGGGCGGTCACGTCGCGCGATACGGTCGGGATGGACACGCCGAGTTCCTCGGCAATTCGCGGCGTGGAATAGGAACCCTTGCGGATCATGCCGAGCACGGTCTCCAGTCGCCGTTCGATGTCGAGGGATCGTTGGTAAAGCATCCGCGGGGCCTCCTGACCGCCGCTACCTGTCTATCGGAGCATGATAGACATGTCAACCCTGCTTGCGTATCTGCTCGGAGGGGGTAGAGGGCGAGGGCCGCGTCTCCGCACCATCAGCGGGATCGGTGGGTCGGGGCTGGCAATCCGAAGCTGGACGCGCCGGAGGCTGCAATTGTGCCACCGGCGGTGGCACCATTGGCTTTCCCTGGCTTGCCCGACGATTCTGCCACAGGCTGCGGCACAATTCGCGAATGCCTCGCGGCCCTGTCCCCGCTCCGTGTCGCGCGCCGCCTCTTCCAACAGAAAGACACCCCGGCGGCTGCCCGCCGGGGTGCGGTGAAGAGTCAGGCGGCGTGCGCCTGCTCGTCGGGGGCGTCGTGGAGCGCCGCGATGATCTCGGCGGCGATGTGCTGGATGCGGTCGAGGGACTGCGCCAGCGTTTCGGTCTTGCCGTCGAAGAGCTGGATGTAGTCGCTGGCGGCGGTGCCGGTCTCCAGGCCGATCGCCTGGCAGACGACGAAGGCGACGGCCTCGGCCTCGGTTTCGCGGACGGTCTTGCTGGCCGGGCGGTCCTTGCCGCGGTGGAGCAGCTCGTGGGCGAACTCGTGGACAGTGACGGAGAACTCGACGGCCGGCTCCAGGCCGGGACGGATGCTGATGCGGCCGCCCCGGGAAACTCCCAGGGCATCGGACGGCACGTCGGCGTTGTCGAGCGTGATGCCGCGCCCGGCGATGACCTGGCACAGGCGGTCGATGTGGGCGCCGGGGTCGCCGTTGATGCGGGTCGGCTCGGGGAGCGGCTCGCCGTCGGTCTGCGACACGTCGAAGACGTAGACGCCGCGGAAGCGGAGGATGGATTCGGGCTTGTCGCCGTCCTTCGCCTGGTCGTCCTGCTTGCGCAGGACCATCGGCGCGATGATGACGATGCCCTTCTCGCCCCTCTTGACGAAGCGTCCCATCTGACGCCAGGTGTGGAAGCCTGCGACGTGCGTCGCGTCGGGCATCTGCGAGAGGATCAGCATGACGTTCCCGAAGCTGTACTTGTGGAACCGTGCCAGCATGGCGAGGTAGCGGGTGAGTTCCTCGCTGCGTCCGCTCTTGAGCGCTTCGGCGAGTTGTTCGAGGGCCTGGTCGGCGATCTTCTTGGCTTGTTCGGCTTTCATGGTTTGCTCCTTGCCGGGACCCGCGATGTGCGGCCCCTTCGCAAGGCACGAGGGGCCACTCGCGGGTGGCAAAGGAGCGAGCGGCGCGCAGGCCGGCAGCACGCCGGAGAGTCCCGCGAAGCGGTGCAGGACGAATGACGGACGGAACCCGCAGGGCGGCGATAGCCGCGTCCGGCGTGAGGCGTGCATGACTCGGAGGCGGGAAGCGCAGCGGCGACGGCCGAAGCGGCGCGACTGAAAGCCGGGACAAGCGGAATCGCCGGCGGCCTACGTCAACGCCGATGCGAGTGCGCAGCGATCACCTGATGCCGATGCTGGCGGGTTCACGATGCGGAACGGCGTGCGGGTTTGCTGCCTCTGCCCGACGCGGGTCGAGGCGAACGGATGCAAGTGGCCGCGGCGCTGCTTCGGGCGAAAGGGGTCGTCACGCCCATGCTGCTTGGCGAAGGCAGTGGGCGGCAAGCGTTATGTGCCGCGTCAGTCGTTTTCAGATAGACGGACAGTCGGAGCGTCAGACGGGAATCGTGGCGACCTCGTCCCGAACTTGGCCGACATCGAAATCAGAGCCGGGAGCTGGGGGCACACCGACACCCTGGGCCAGCGCGGCGACGAACCCTTCAACTGTCATGCTCTCAAAGGCGGCGACGAACGGCCCTCTGTTGTCGATGAACCGTTGGTAGCACGCATCTGAGACGCACACTATCAAGTCACCCTGCGTCCGGGTCATGGCGACGTAGGCGATACGCTTCTCCTCACGATCCTCATCGTTTGCTGACCACCACACGGCAGATGGACATCGAGCAGGTTGGGTAGTCGGCGGACACACAAATACCGTCAGGTCGTGAGTCTCACCCTTGACGCCGTGAACAGTCAGGACCGGCACGCCGACGAGGGCTGGTGCTTCTGAGCCTGGTTGCGATACGAAAGCAGCAACCAATCTGTCCCAGCCGGCTCGTTTCTGTGGAGTGAGCTTTCCGTTCGCGAAGTCGAGAGCTGGGTCCAGCTTGAATGCGATGAGTTCCGTGTCGAGGGCCTCACCGGCTGCCGTTTGCCAGTCGAACAGCGTGCCGGATGTGACGATCGCGTTGGCCCGCAAAAGGCATCGCACGGCAAGCGCTTTCCAGTCGCGAGAGTCAATCTTGGAGTCGGTCAGCGTTTTGTCGCTTGCGCCCTCGTGCCCGAACACGGCAAGTTCAAGCGCTGCTCTGGCCGCAACGAGTGCGGCCACATTCTTGCCTTGCCGAAAGAGGACAACGGCACGATGGATATGGGTGAGAGGACGACACCACAGAGATGGAGGGGTTTCGACGTGCCGTCCTGCAAGGTCTTCGACGGTCGCGCGTCCGCGCGCGACGACCTTGAGGCGCACGTCGCTTCGGTTCCCTCGAACTGCGTCAACGATGCAGGGGATATCCGACTGCATGTTGCCATATCGCACAAGAATCGCTCGGCCATGCCTGCCTTGTGCAGGACCGATTACACCTCCGGAGTCCTTGACGTGCTTTGCCGCGTCGCAAACAGCCGCGGTGCATCGTCGGCTGCTCGCGAGCGGAAACGTAAAGGCACCCGCCATGGACTCAAAGCGGCTGAACAAATCGGGCCTGGCACCGTTGAACTCGTAAATGGCTTGGTCAGGGTCGCCCACCAATACCCCGCGAACCGCCGCTTCGCCAAGAAGCAGTCGAACGCTCTTGCCCAGGAAGTGTCCTGTGTCCTGAAGTTCATCAACGATCAGGAGCGGGAAGCGCCGAACGATTTCGGCACGAACTGCGTGCCCCCACGTCTGATGGTCTAGTACTTTGCTGGCCCAGAGGGCGGCATCCGAGTGCGTAAGCTGACCGCTGCGTTCCCAAATGCTCTTCTTCGCTGTCTTTACTTGAGACAAGTCGTTGCCCGTGAGTCGTCGAAGCGGTTGAGCCGGGTGTGGTTTGTGAGCTACTACTGCTTCTCCTTGATGCTCATCTATGCACACACACCCAAAGAGATTGATACCCTGACCCACTGTGGTCTTTTGGTTCCGTGCGTAGTTGCTCCAATGCTCCGCTCCCCACTCTCCCGGAACCAAGCGGGGATCGGCGAAGGTCGGACAGCAACGGCGGAGAAACGGGCGAACGACGTATCGGAAGAGGAATGCGTCGATGGTTCCGACGAAGTGCGGGTGGGTGAGTTCGTGGCCAACGGCTCTGCGGATTTCGTCGCCGCCGACTCGCGTGAATGAGAGCGCGGCGATGCCGTTCGTCGTTGTCGCCCAATGGTCCAACTCACGTCGAATCAACTCTGCAACGAGCCATGTCTTGCCGCTTCCGGGCGCTGCGCGAACGACTCGCACGCGCGCTGTGCTGTCGAGCACCGCCGCCTGTTCGAGCGTGGGTGTTGTCATACGCCAGCGTCTCCAGGAGTCGAAGCGGGTGGGGTGACGCTGGCCACTACATACTCAATCGCGTGCTTCAAGTAATCGGGTACGTCGAAGGTGTCACTGAACTCGCCTGTGGCACTGCGCCTGTCGAGTTGAGCCGCAAGGCGGTGCGAGAACTCGGCCTTGCTGCACGTCGGATTCGCCCGGCAGATTCCACGCCACGCGACAAGCGCCTTTGCTTGCTTGGTGGTACCAGCGTCAGCGACAAGCTCTTTGTTGAAGGTACGTGGCCGCGTTGCGAAGCACCCCTCCCAAACTCCGGCCATGATGCTCGCGTTTCCGTCGCCGGCCTCGGCAAGGTCGTATTCAAGCGTGAGTCTAGAGTGGAACACCCTTACGGTAGGGTGCGATGTGAAGAGGGACACGAGCTTTGTCGTGCGGTCGGACAGCTTGAAGCTCCCGTTCTCGGATTCTGGCGTGGCCTCTTTCCAGGCCGTGTCGGCCGGCACTGGCGGATCAGCATCGGTCACGAGCGCAGCGGGGATTCCGAGCACCTGGGAGTCAAGCAGCTTCTTGAATGTCTCAAATGCGACACCGCAAATCGGGATTACTGAAATGTGTAGTTTGGCCAAATCGTGGCCGAGCCGTCTTGCCAATACGGGGACCAGCAGCGATTCCGAAATGCCTTCAACAAGAAGCGCCGCCTTTGCAAAGTAAAGGGTTGCCCTGGTGATGTCCATCATCCGTTGCAGCTCACCCTGCTCTTTGTCGTCCATGCTGGCCTTGGCGACGCTGTTGCAGCGGAGTTGGCGAGTTGTGTGATCTGTAAACAGCACAAGTACGCGGCTCGGCGGGACACTTGCGGCCAGCGTTGGGGAATGCGTCGTCACGATCGTCTGCGGCGTACTCGTGCCTGGCGTCTTGTTGGCGAGATAATCAGCAAGGAGCATTGTCAGTTGAGGGTGAAGGTGCGCTTCCGGCTCCTCAATGAGAAACAGGGGGCTCTCGTCTGGGTCGGGCGACTTGAGGTGTTCAAGCACGACCGCCATGTACAGGAGGTTGTTGTACCCCAGCCCATTGGCGTCCAACGCACCGATTGGCGCACCGTCCATCTGTACTTGCAGTGTGCGAAGAATCCTCTCGAATTCGACCTCAGCAGCCTTGACCGCCGACGCCGAGTAATCGCTGCCTGCGAGGTCCCTGGTGGTCGTCTGAAGCGATTGCTTCGTCTCGCTGATAAGTGGGCGCTGCTCCAGGTCGGCATTCGCCTTGGTGTAGATGGCCTCGATATCGGCCTGGGTGCTGCCGCCCTTTCGCTCGGCCAAGTCTCGAAGAAGAAGAGCAAGCCGGCTCCGGTATCCCGGGGCCAACGATGCTTCCGCGTTGCGGAGTGCTGGAAGAAATGTTATCGGCAATGACTCCAAGAGCTTGGTCGGAACCTCCGGAGGCTCGGCCGTTGGAGGACCACCTGTTCGCTTGATTGACGCCTGGCGTTTCCCCTTAGGCCACGATGCCTCAAAGCGAATGATCGCCTTGGACTTCGGGAGGTCGGCGAGGTCAAAATCGACGATCTCGAAAAAGTGGGCGCGCTGGGCGTCCGACAACCCGGCGAAGGTCAATGTGACGGAAATTGTGCGCTCAGTCGTGTCTTTCGACGACTCTCGGTAGAAATCGTCACGTTCGAGCCATAGAGCATCACCACGTGACGCGCCTGGTCCAAGCGCATGACGGATTGCCTGGAGCAGATTCGTCTTGCCTGTGTTGTTGCGACCAACCAGAACGTTCAGACCTGCTTGGAGGTCGAGCCGTAGCTCCTTGAGCGACCGGAAGTTCGTGATCTCGACGGTCGATAAGTACATCGTTCCAGACGCTCCTGGTGATTGCGATTGGCGTTAGCCTTGTTCTGCTTCCAACATCTTCATGTCCAATCCGTCGATCTCCTGGAGCGTCTTTCCCGCGATGCCCTGGAGGTCGCCGTACATGCCGGCGGTCGATTCGATGACACCGCGAATCTGCTCCTCGCGCTTCGCCCAATGCTTGGTCATGACCTTGCGCTCTTTCTCCAGATCATCCTGCATGTCGGTGAACTTCTCCACAATCGCCTGGACGCGGTGGCGGAAGCGCGGGCCGGTGAGGTACTGGTAGACCATTTCCATCTTCGTCTGCTGCCCCTCACCCGCCGCCCTGGTCGCGGCGAGTTCAATCAGCGTGTGGCGCAGCGCGACGGCAACGGGCACGGCGCACTTGAATGACGTGACCCAGACCCCGTCGATCAGGCTGAACGGGTCGGTGTCCTTCGGGAGCACGTGCGACGCGACGATGGCGACTTCGGCGCCGGCGGCGCGCATGTCCTCGCGGACCTTGGCGAGCCAGCCGTCGCTCCAGTTCTTCGTGCGCTTCGACTCCCAGAGGATGGTGCCGCAAGGCTGACCTGACGGCCCGAACACGCGATGCAGCACGTCCCCGCCGTGCTCGCCCTTCGCGACCGGCTCGATGGTGTCCCGTGGAAACTTCTCGCGCAGGATGGCCTCTAGTTCAAGCTCCTGGATTTCGCCTTGAAGCTGCTGCGAGCCCTGCTCGGCCTTGCGCAGGGCGTCCTGCAACTTCGTCTGCAAATCCGTGATCGTCTTGTCCTTCTCGGCGATTCTCAGGCGGGCCTGCTCGTCGGCGTCCTTTTGTGCCGACTCACGAATCTTCGCCCGTTCGGCGTCGATGGCCCGCTGCTTCTCAAGCTCGAACTGCTCCTTCTCCTCCTGGAGCCGCTGGCGGTCCTGCCGAAGTTCAAGCTCGTTCTTCCGGGCTTCGGCCAGCTTCGCGTCCCGGTCTTTGAGCGCAGCCTCGGTCGCGGATTTCTCCTGCTGTGCCTTGGCGATGTCATCGGCAACAGCGTCGCGGGCCTTCTTGGCCTCGGCTGCAGCGATCACTGCACGCTCGGTTTTCAGCCTGGCGGCAACCTGGTCGTCGATGGATTCCTGGGCCTTGGCGAGCGATGCCTGTTGCTCCTTGACCGCTGCTTCCCGCTTGCCGATCTCCGATTCCTTCTGGGCGAGCCGCTGCTCGAACTGTTTGCGGGTCGATTCAAGCAACGGCGCCGCGAGCGACTCCGTGAGCTTGATCTCGGTCTTGCAGTTGGGGCAGAGGATGGTCGGTTCGGTCATGCGGCAACCCCGGTTTGGCAGCGATTCTAGTCGATTCGGACGTATCACCGAAGCGCGGGCGAGTCAATGCCGCAGGGCCCGTCGTGGTTGCCGGATTCAACGGAAGTGACCCCGCTGGCACCAATCGTGACCGCCGCGGCCCTCACTCGCGCCCGCACAACGTCAGACCCCGATGGAAGCAGGTTCCCTTCTCGGTGCAGTGAAACTACGCCAGAACATACTCCGCGCGTCTTCCGGCGGCTTCGGAGGCGGCTCCGAATCGCCACGACGGCGGATGCGCGTCGTGACGGGTTCCTCGGCGTCGAAATGACGGGTGCCGGTACGCTCGGGCGCCGCTTCGATGGTGTGCTCGGCCTTCAGCGACTTGATCCTCTCGGCCAGTTCAGCGGTAGTCGCCGGTGTCGAGTCGGTTTCCGATTCCGGCGTCATGCCGGCCAAGCGGGCTTTGAGTTGGTCACGCAGGCGGGTCAGCTCCGCCTGGTACGCTTCGTGGATGAACGGATTGCCGATGCGGGCCTGGTAATCGCGTAGCTGCGTCTCGGCGATGGAAAGGTCCTGCCGGAGTCGGGACACCTCGCCGCCATACCCGTTGCACAGGCGGTCGAGGGCGTTGAGCACGGCGCGCGGGCCGTGGCTGCCACGGGTGAGGCGGTCCATGCGGGTGGTGGCGCCTTCGAGATAGACCTCCGGCGGGAACTGCGGGCAGAGCACGAGGCAGAAGCGCAGCCCCGGTACACGCCGAGCGGGACGCGCTGCTCCTCGCGGACCGCCTGCGGCAGCGCCTCCAGGCGTTTGCCGAGCACGGCCGCTGCGTCCTCGCGCTGGTACGCGCGGTCCCCGATGACGATGTCGTCGCCGGCGTGAGCCATGACGGTGGCGTGGTCGGCGTGGAGGCTCGCTAACCGCTCGGAATACCTGCCGATCCTGCCCGGCAGGTCGCGCACGCTGCGGCGGGCAACGTACTGCTCGTCGAGGTGGTTCTTGCGCAGCAGCGACAACCGCTGCAACTCGGCGTCGGCCTCGGCGAGCGTCAGGACCGCCGGGTTGCCCGATGCAATCGCCTTCACTTCGGCGTAGGAAAGTTCCTGCCCGCCCACGTCCTCGGCGCGGCGGGCGGCGTTGTTGCCGGTGATGACCTGCCCGATGAACCGGGCTTTCGTTTCGAGCGCCTGCCACATGTAGGCGTCGAACGAGCCTTCGGTGACGTAGCGGTAGACCGCGACTTCGTCGTTTGTGTTGCCCTGGCGCAGGATGCGGCCCTCGCGCTGCTCGACCTCGGCCGGCTTCCACGGTGCGTCCAGGTGATGCAGGGCGACCAGCCGCTGCTGGACGTTGGTGCCGGTGCCCATCTTCTGCGTGCTGCCGATCAGCACGCGCACCGAGCCGTTGCGGACCTTCTCGAACAGCGCCTGTTTCTTGGCGTCGGAATCGGCGTCGCCGATGGCGGCGATCTGCGACCGGGGTACGCCGGCCGCGACGAGTTTCTCCGTCACGTCGTCATACGCTGAATAGCCCCACGGCGTCGGGTGGACGCCCATGTCGCAGAAGATCATCTGCGTGCCGCGCGTGGCGGCGGTTCGTTGCCAGATTTCGGCGACGTGCTCGACCAGGCGGTTGATCTTCGAGCCGGGGTGGTCGGTCGCCGTGACGGAGAGCATCCGTCCGTCAAGCGCCAGCTTGCGGCCGTCGGTGGTGATGTTGAGCGCGTTGTCCTCGCGCGGGTCCACCTTCTCCGTGCGCAATCGTTCGTAGCGCTGCACGAGCTTGTCCTGCAAGGAGTGCTGTTCGTCGGACATGGGACATGCCACGACAATCGCCTTGCCGGTTTCCAGCTTCGGCGTGGGCAGGTTGAGCATCCCGGCGGTTTGAACATCCGAGAAGGCGCGGAACATCTGCTGGAGTTCCGGCAGGTTGGTGAACTTGGCAAAGCGGCTGCGCGGACGGAGCGACGCGCCGTCCGGTGAAATCTCCATCGTGTCGATGACCTCGCCGAAGGTGGCGGCCCAGGCGTCGAAGTGCTCCAAGCCGCGGCTCTTGAGTCCGGCCGGGTCGAGAAAACGCTGCATGGTGTACATCTCGACCATCGTGTTCGAGACCGGCGTGCCGGTGGCAAAGGTCACGCCGTGGCCGGGGTGCTGCTCGCCCAGGTAGCTCGCCTTCATGTACACGTCGAAGGCGCGTTCGCTGCCGCCGGTCTGGATGCCGGCGACGCGCTCCATCTTGGTCGGCGTCTCCAGGTTCTTGAAGAAATGCGCCTCGTCGATAAAAACATGATCGACGCCCAGCTCGTCGAAGACGAGTCCGTCGTCCTTCTTCTCCCGGGCAAGCAGGTCTTTCAGCCGCTCGACGCGGGCGGCCTTCTGCTTCTCGATCTGCTTGATGATGTTCCGGTTTGCGCCCTTGGCGCCGGCGTGCTGGCAGAGCAGCTCGTCGTACTCGGCGATCTGCCCGGTCAGGAACTTCTCCTGGTACTCCCGCGACATGCCGATCCGCTCGAACGAGGAATGGGTGACGAGGATGCCGTCCCAGTCGCCGCTGGCGATCTTGGCGGTGAGCAGCTTGCGGCGGTCGCGGCGCAGGTCGTCCTTCGTGGCGACGAGCAGCTTCGCGTTCGGGTAGAGCTGCATGAACTCGCGGGCGAACTGCTCCAGCAGGTGGTTGGGCACGACGTACATCGGCTTCTTGACGAGACCCGCCTGCTTCATCTTCATCCCGGTCGCGGCCATGGTGAACGTCTTGCCGGCGCCGACGGCGTGGGCAAGCAGCGTATTGCCGGAACTCATGCCGCGCCACACGGCGGCGGTCTGGTGCGGCCGCAGAGAAATCGTCCGGTTCATGCCGGGGAAGTCGAGGTGCGAGCCGTCGAACAGTCGCGGTCGCAGGTTGTTGTAGGTGTCGTTGTATGTGCGTACCAGCCGCTCGGTGCGCTCCGGGTCGGCGAACACCCAGGCGCGGAAGCGCTCCTTGATGAGCTTCTGCTTCTCGCGCGCGGCCATTGTCTCCTCCTGGTTGACGACGCGCTCCTCCTTGTCCCCGTGGTCGATCACGTCGTAGATGGTCGGCGACTTCATGTTGAGGGCCAGTTCCAGCAGCCACGCGCCGTTGGCGCGGGCGGTGCCGTAATCAGACGTGGCGGCGACGGATGCCTTGGCTGCATGGCCGGCGTCCAGGCTCCATACGGCATCCTTTTCAAGATGAGCGACGGGGACGGCTTCCGGCTCGACGTGGAACAGGTCGGCCGCGAACGCCTGGATGTCGGATGCCGGTATCCACGGCGCGCCGAGATTGGCGTCGATGTCGCCGGGCAGCACGTCCTCGGGCTGCACGCGGCGCAGGGCCTCGGCGTTGCGGGCGTATTCCGGGCCGGCCCTCTCCGCCTTGGGCAACTTCGCTCGGACGTTGCCGGACAGGTAGTCGTCGGCGGTCTGCCACGCCCGCGACTCGGGGTCGTGATAGACCAGGTCGCCCAGTTCGGCGATGACCTGCTGCTCCGGCTTGCCGTAAAGCTCCGCAATGAAGGGCAGGTCCACCCTGCCCCGCTGGTTGAGCGAGACGAGCAAACCCTCCTCGGCGCTTCTGACGTGGGTGACGGGCGGCGTGCGCCCCACCACGTCTTTGGTCATGATCGCGGCCTTCGCCGCCTTGCCCGTCACCTCGTCGTACTCCTCCAGCGACATGACCAGCATGGCGTCGGGGTCCTCGAGGAACTTCACCAGGTTGGGCCGGCGGCGGATCACGCTGCCGTCGCGGGACTCGCTGAAGGTGGTCTTGTTGATCGGGCCGTACGTGCGCTGGAAACGGTCGTAGGCGCGGCCCAGTTCACGGCGGGCGTCCTCGCGGCTCTCGCCGGGCCAGTCCTCGTTCTGCGATTGCAGCACGCGGCGGGCGCAGTCGCGCAGGCCGATCAGCGCGGCCAGCCTGCGGCCGGTGAGCGCGCCGCCCGCCTTGAGCGCGGCGCCGCCATACACGACGGGCACGGCCTGGCCGTTGACAAGCTGATTGATGGACTGGTCGCTGGCGACGAAGAAACTGCCTTCGCCCACGTGCTTTTCGGGCGGCGGCGGCGTGAACGCCGGGGCGGGTTCGTCGGTCGTCGGCTCCGCCCGCTGCGGCGCGAACGCCGGCAGGCGTTGAACGGCATCCTTCAGCTTCGCGGCGAGGTCGCCGGTTCCGCGGATGCTGTACCCTTCCCCGCCGTAGAGCGTGTCCTTGCGGCTCCAGTCGCCGAGCACCATCTCCGGGTGGCTGAGGAAGTAGCGGTTGACCTGGACTTTGACGCCCTCGATCTCCAGGGGGGCGACGCCGAGCCAGTCGGGGTCGGCGTGATGCTCCGGCTCGCCGGGAGCACGCTTGCGCAGGAAGAGGATGTCGGTGACGACGGCGGTGCCTTCGCGCTTGAAGGCGTCGGACGGCAGGCGGATCGCGCCCACGAAGTCGGCCTTCGAGGCGAGGTACTCACGGATCGCGGCATTCTGCTTGTCGAGCGTGAAGTGCGACGTGACCACGGCCAGCACGCCGCGGGGGCGCAGCGCATCCACCGACCTGGCGATGAAGAAATCGTGAAGGGCGAGCTTCTGCCCGTGATAGTCGAGCCGGATGTCGGCAAACGGCACGTTGCCGACTGCGGCGTCGATGCGGTCTTCCGGCAGCTTGGTGTCTCGGAAGTACTCGATGCGGATGTCATGCTCTGGGTGCAGCGACCGGGCAATCCGCCCCGAAATCGAGTCCAGTTCGACGCCGATGAAGCGGTGCCGACCGCTCCCCTGGCTCATGAAGTTGCCGACGCCGCAGCCGGGTTCGAGGATCAGCCCGTCCTCGGGCACACCGAGCCGCGCGATGGCGTCGTGAATCGCCCCGATGACGGTCGGCGACGTATAGAAGGCGTTGAAGGTGGTGCGCTTGGCGCTGTCGTATTCGGCAGGCGTGAGCAGCGCCTTCAGCTCCTCGCCGAGCAGCTGCCAGCCGGCGTCCTTGTAGCGTCCCGTCACCGGGTCAGGAAAGATCGACAGGGCGACGGGTCCGAAGCCGGGAAACTTCGCAAGGATGCGTTTCTCTTCGGGCGTAGCTTGCCGCTTTTCGTGCTCGATGGCCTTCAGCGTGCGGATGGCCGCGAGGATGTCGCGGGCCTTTTCCTTCTCGCCGCCGGCGACCTGGGCGATCGGCGCGTGTGTGCCGCCGGGCGGCTGCTCGTTCTGCTCTTCCGATGTGTCGGGCGGGTGGCTGAGTCGTTCGCCGGCGCCGGGAGCCGCATCTTCCTCGTCCATCCGGGCTGGCGGCGGCGGCAGATCCCACAGCGTCGGGCCGCGCCCGTGTCTCAGACGCGCGACGTGAGACTGCGGACGAACGCCATCGCGGCGTCGAGCGAGAGCCGTCCCTGCCCTTCCGCCGGAAACGCGGCCTGCAAACGATGCTCCATCTCCTGCACCGCGATCTCCATCGCCATGCTCGCCGTCTGGGCCGGGTCGTGATCCGGCTTCGTCGCCGAGAGTTGGTCCTTCAGCGACTCGTGCCGCGCCTTCAGCGCCGTCGCCAGCGACTCCGTGGCCGTCAGCAGCATCCGGCCGCGGCGGAGCTGCTCGTGCAGTTGCGGGCTGCGCTGCAGGAGTTCGAGGATGATCGTTTTGTACGACATGGCGGGTTCCTTCCTGTTGCTGCGGTGCGTCCTCCAGCGCGACGGCCGTGTCGTCCGAATCGACCGGAAACAGCAGCGGTGTTTCTGACCCTGGGCGTGACCTTCTGCGCATGGTCACGGCGCGTCGTGCCCGCCCGTTCCGCATGCGTCCGTCCGCTCGGGCGCATGGGCGTCACCACCTGGGACGGCAGCGCCGGGAGACGCGGCCATGACAGGAATGACGGATGATTCGATACACGCGGGGCGGGAATGACGAGGCATGGAGTTGGTGGTGTGAGTTGTGGCGTACTCACATGCCACACTCTCGCCGACGAATCAACCCCAAACTGCACCGCCCGGGAAACCGCCGCGCTTCCGACGGGTCAACGCCGGCGGATGGAGCGGAGGATTGCGAGCGGATCATCCCACTCCAGCGCCTCGCACCAGTCGAGGAATTCGATCGGGTCCAGGCGGCGCTGGCCGGTCAGGGTCTTGTGGACCGTGGTCCGGGGGCGGGACAGGCGCTCGGCGAGCGCCCGGACCGACAGGCCCAGCTCGTCCGCCCTGGCGTGGATGAGCCGGGCGAGGCCCTGGTACGCGGAGTGCTGTAGGGGCTGCTTGGTCGGCAGTAGACGTTTTTTTCCGCGGGTCGTTGGCACACCTAAGCAGAGCCGCTATACTCGGGTGTCCCCAAAACGCGGACAGTTCCCGCGTGCGTGCCGCGGGAGTATCTGGCGCTCTGCCCCCGACGCCCCGGAGAGAAAGAACATGCGGCTCGGATTCGTTTTCACCGTCGTTACCATGCTCGCCTCACACGCCGCCGCCGACATCATCGAGGTCGGCGGCGCGGCCGTTCTCGCCGAGCCGCCGGCCAGCATCGCGCTCAACCAGTGGGAGAGCGACACGGAGATTCGCGGCTTCTTCGAGCGCCAGACGACGCTGCTTTCCGACCTGGCGCTCGACCACGTCAACACCGGCCTGGTGGACTACGAGTCGCTGCTCGTGCCGGGGTTCGTGTCGGCCGGGACGGCGGTGCAGAGCTACCTGTTCCACGCCGACTCGGTGGACGGCTTCGACGCGCTGCTCTCCGGCTACGTCGTGTTCGACGCGCCGAACTTGAGCGTGCTGATCCACACCGCCTCGATGAACGGCACGGATGACATGCTCGGCCGTCCGGGCGTGACCTACGGCAACAGCCCCGGCAGGCGGCTGGAACTGCCGCCCGGCTCGCTCGACATGTTCGAGATATCCGGGGACCGGACGCGGCTGGACTTCACGCTCAAGTTCGGCGCGGCGTACGACGAGATCCGCATCATCACCGCTGCCGTGCCGGAACCCGGATCGCTGGCGCTGCTCTCCCTGATGGGCCTCACCGGGATGCGGCGACGGAGGGAGGCGCGACGATGAACACCGCACCCTCACCCGCTCGTTCGTTGTTGGCCCGGTTGCTCCACGGCGTCGGCGTCGCCGTTGGTCTGGTCGCCGCCTTTCTCCTGGGCATGATCCTGTCGGCTGCGGGCGTCGATCGTCAATCGCCACTGCTGATCGCGGCTGGCTTGATCGTGTCGCTCGCGGCGCTGATCTACGGGCTTCGGATCGTGGCACGTTGGCAACGGCGTAGCGATGCTGAGGCGGCGGCGTTTGCGAACCACCTTGTATGCTCGGAGTGTGGTGTCTTTCCGCACGACAAGGGCATCGCCTGTGCGCCGTCGCGCGCTCGTGCAGCGGTGAACGTGGCCGTCGGAATCGTGGTCGCCTTGGTTCTTCTGAACGTAGTGATGTCCGGACTGGACAGGCGCTCGCTCGGTGCAGGGTTCGCGGTTGTTCTCCTGGGCACTGCGGTCGGCAGATGGACGAAGGCGCCGAGGTTTGCCTGTCCAACCTGCAAGGGCAACTCGGTCGTCTCCCGCAATAGCCGCAAAGGTGTTCGCTGGGCTGCACAGTCCGACGAACGAAGCGTTGAGCGGTCGTCGCTCGACATGCCGAGCAGTGGACCTTCGGCTACCCGGTCGTAAGGGGGCCGCGGTCTGCCTGGTGCTGTTCGATGCTCCCGTGCCTGCATCAATCCCATTCCGCGAGAAATCGTCCCTGAGGGGTCGAAGAGTATCTTCAGGCGGTTGACGTTGCCTCAAGGTCGATTCTCCGCTTCTACGAGCCT
Source organism: Phycisphaerales bacterium (assembly GCA_016716475.1). NCBI lineage: Bacteria > Pseudomonadati > Planctomycetota > Phycisphaerae > Phycisphaerales > Phycisphaerales bacterium. The sequence goes on along the minus strand of JADJWG010000002.1, from coordinate 354,756 downwards.
CTATTGAGGCGCAGTACCTGTCCGCAAATCCGAATCCTTCCCTGAATGCCATTCCGGCCTTTCCGCGACTCAAGCCACAGCTTCCTGCACGGTCTGTGCAACGCTCGGGAACACTGGTGTCGCCTGCTCACTGCGGCTGCTGCGGCTTGCGGAGTGTTACCCACAGGCGGCGCCGTTCTTCAGGTGGGCGTACGGGCCGCCGCCTCGACCAGCGCCGTGGATGCGCGCTCGGCGTCGGCCGTGATGCCTGGTATTGAAGTATAAGAAAGGCCACGGGTGCAACCTGTTGATCTTGCTCGATCCGAACCGTCACGATTTGTCGGGCGACCGTCAGGACCGGTCGGAGAACCGTCAAAATCCCCTTGCGCCTCTGTCGGTCATGTGCCAGTGTGCTGTCTGTCAAGTGACAGAATCGGAGGCAGAGAATGACGGAAGCACGACAGAATCAGGTATTTTCCGCGAACCAGGTGAGCACGAAGCGTGGCTTCCCGGTCTACCGCACGAACCCGAGTGTGCCGGCGACGAACGGAATGACGACGCGCACCAAGCGATTCCATGTGCCGGGCGGCAAGGGCTCGGTGATCGTGGACAACAGCAGCGGCGAGATCAAGGGCCTCGGCGGCATGGGCTTCTGGTGGGAGGAGGAAGTGGACTCCAGCCGCTTCGTCAAGCTGTTCCTCGACGGCATCAAGCAGGCCGCCGACCTGTCCAAGACGGGCATGCAGGTCTTCGAGCTGGTCTACCACGAGATGCGGGCCAATCCCGGCTCCGACGAGATCAAGCTCAACCAGTACCTCGCCAAGGATCACGGTATCAATGACCGCACCTACCAGCGCGGCGTGCGTGAACTGCTCGAAAAAGAGTTCCTCTACCGCAGCCCGAGCGACGGCGTCTTCTTCGTCAACATCCGCTTCATGTTCAACGGCGACCGGCTGGCCTTCGTCCGCTCGTACCATCTCAAGGGATCGAGCCGCCAGCAGGAACTGCAACTCGGCGACGTGGCCGCCCTCCCCTCGCCCGTCCCGGCGGATGATGCGGGCGGCGTTGCCGACCCGGCGATCGAGTCCGACAGCGGGAGCGATCTGGCGGTCAGCGATCAGGAGAGGTAGCCGTTCGAGCGGAGCCACGGCTCGATGGCCTGCTCCAGGATGTCCTGCAAGGTGTTCGGCTCGACGCCTTTCAACTGGCGTTCCAGCGAGGCGCGCTTGAGCGCCTTGGCGTAGTCGTCGCGGATGCGCGTGCTCAGCGAGACGCGGTTGATGACCGGCGCGGCCGGGGCCTGCGTCTGCGGTTTGATCTCCGGCGGCGCCGCGCCGGGCTTCCCCTCGTACACGAACTCGCGTGCGACCACGGTGTCCACCTTCGGCGTGGCCTTGAGTCCCTCGGCGAGTGAGCGGCGTTCGGCCATGCGTCCCCTCCCCTCCGCTACGTCGCCACAGCCTGGCGTTTACGCCCGGCCGGGCGCGACGATGCCGCTGCCTCCGGCAGCAGCTCGCGGAACAGGCGCTCCACCTCGACGGCGGCTTCCCTGGCGCGCGAGCCCATGTGCCAGACAACGGCCGCCTGGCCGGGCGCATCGGCGTATATCTGGCGCAGCGTCATGAAGGTCGGCGTGATCGGCAGCTTGAGCAGCGCTGCGGCCTCGCGCATGTCCTGCGTGAGCCGGTAGTTCTTCCCCACCATGCTGAGCACGATGGTCGCCTTCGGCGGGCCGACGCGGATCTTCTGCGCCTGGCGGAGCACCTTGGTCGCGGCGTCCAGGGCGCGAATCTCCAGCATGGACGCCTTGCACGGCACGATGGCCTGGTCGGCCACGAGCAGCAGCGCCCGGCTGGTCTCGGCAAGACTGCCGGGACCGTCGGCCACGACGTAATCGGTCTCCTGGGCGAGCATCGGCAGCTCGTTGATGATGGTGTCCGGTTCGCGCATGCACAGCGTCTTGACCTGCGGCGCCGCCTCGCGAATCCACTGCGACGACGACTGCTGCGTGTCGCAGTCGGCCAGCGTCACCCGGTGGCCCTGCTTGTCGAGCCAAGCGGCCAGGTGAACGGCGAGCGTCGATTTCCCGACCCCGCCCTTGGAGTTCGCCACGGCGATTATCATGCCTGACAGCTAGCACGATTGCATGCCGGATGGCAAGCACTATTTGTTGATGGCCGTCATGCCGGCATTCAGGCCCGCAAGCTGGACGGCAAGACCGACTGCACTCCTGCCTGCATGATTGCCAGCCGTCAAGCCGTCATGGCATCCGGCCTTCATGCCAGCAAGCCTGCCGACAGGATGGAGAGCATGCCGTCATGCATTCGCGCCTGCATGCACGCCGTCAGGACGGTAAGCCAGCCTGCAAGCATGACAGCTTGCCAGCCAGCAGGCTTTCACGGTGAAAGAAGTCCTAAGCACCGCTTAGGGGAGACGTCTGCTCTAATTGCGCATTGAGGGACCATGTTGTTTGTGCATGTCGCGGCAGTGCCTGTCAATCGTTTTGTGGCATGTACAGCGGTTCAGTTGGGTATATGACTGGCGGGTAGATCGGATGCGTCAGCGGCGGGGTGGAGTGTCCAGGAGCCGCTGCATTACGACCTCCCAGGGCTCGCCGGGAGCGAGGCCGACATCGGCCTCCGCGCAGCGCCGGTCCAGCTCAGCGAGTTGTTCGGGCGTGAGAGGCGGGAGGTACCTATTGTCGTTGGCGGCTTTCAGCATGCGGTCGAGCATGGATGGCGCACGGGTGGATGTCAAGTTTCAGAGCAAAAATACTGGTTGCCGGCCGGGCATGCCCGGCCGGCCAGCGCTCGAACACCCATCTGTTGTTCGCAGTCGCAGCTGCGGGGATTCTACCGGGGTTCCTTGCGCTCAGGTGACCAGGGGCACGATCTGTCACGCGCGGTCACGATGGTTCCCGCAACATCTCCCTCATGCTCCCCGGCCGGCTCGTGTCGGCGCCAGTGATGCAGGCGGCAAGCCTGATGATCGGAGGACCGGTCTGCTCTACGCGGTCTGGGACAGGCCCAGCCACAGGATTCGGTCGGATGGAGTGTCGGGGATACGAACTGTTGCCCGCAGTCGTGAACGTCCGTTTGCAAGCGCTTTTCCGCGTATTGCCCCGCGACTCGTTCTCTCCTTCATCTGCCGTCGCCGGTTGCGTCTCTACCGGCTGCCGGCGTTCAGTATCCTCCGGTCACGCCGCTTGCAGGGCAGGCGGTTCCCCATAGGCGAAGTCCCTCCCGTCTACCCACATGCGGTGCATGACGATGGCGATCTTGCGGGCGAGCGCGACGGAGGCCGCCTTGAAGCTGGTCCGTTGCGCGAGCCGCACGCCCCATGCCTTGAGCCGGCTCCAGCGATTGCTGCGCGTGAGCATCGTCACCGAGGCCTCGAACAACAGCGTGCGCAGCGCACGGTTGCCGCACTTGCTGATGCCGCCCGATCGATCCGTTTCGCCGGACGCGTATCGCTTCGGTGTCAGCCCGAGATGCACGCCCACGTCGCGGGACTTGCGGAACCGTAGCGGGTCATCGATCTCCGCCCGGAATGACAGCGCGGTGATGGACCCGACGCCCGGTACAGTGATCAGGCGTTTGCACACCGGGTCGGCCCTGGCAATGCTGACGCATTGCTTGTCCAGCACGCGCTGCCTGGCCAACAGGTCGTCGCGCGCCTGGAGCAGCGTGAGCACGGCCTGCCTGAAGAGCGGGTTCTCATCGTCGAGCGAGCCCTTCACCTTGGTGGAAAAGGCGGCGGTGGTCACAGCGCCGAGCTTAATGCCGACTGCCTTGAGCCTGCCACGGATGTGGTTCTCCAGGCCAAGGCGGAGCATCACCAGTTCCTTTCTCCCTCCGACCAAGGCGCGGAGCGCCTGGCATTCCTCGGACTTGACGTGAACGGCCTTGTACCAGCCCGTTCGGGCAATCTGGGCAAGTCCGCGCGCATCGTTGCGGTCGTTCTTGATCCGCTGCGCCTTAAGCGTGCCGTGGGCATGCCGGGCATCAATGCAAACCACCGGCCACGACTTCCGTAGCCCGTGGTAGAGATGGGCGCTCAACTGTCCGGTTTCAAAGACAATCCGCTCGATGGCCCATTTCTGGCTGTGCTTGCGTAGCCAGCCGTCAAGGTCGGCGATCTCCGACCGTTCGACGCCTTCCCGAACCAGATTGCCTTCGTCGTCCACGACGCAGATGTGCGTCGATTGCAATGAGATATCAAATCCAATATACACGTTCATGGGCTGTGACTCCGTTGTTGATGGTTGAAGTGCTCCGGCGAGCACCGCCATCTGGAGCACAGCCCCAAGCAATACGCAAATTGCGCAATTACGGAATCTGCACAACTTTTGTCTGCGAGCGCATTCTCGATGGCCTCGTGGAGACTACTGCGAACGGCGGGTCAAACGGAAGCGGAACGTGGACCGCCGGACGCTCAGTGGGACAACTGACTCAGGCGGATGCGGGGCAGGGGCGGAGCTTGGATCGGTTGGCGATTGTCATCGCCGGACCGCGCCGGGCGAGCGCTCGCATTCAAGGCAGGCGATGCGGCCCTTTCGCCATGCGGCCTGGTTGAAAAGCAGGGCGAGCGTGCCGGCCCGGGCCATGTCGTCATTGCCGCCGTAGGCGATCTCACGGTCGTACCGGCTCAGCGCCGCGGCGCCGCGGTCGATGATCTCCTGGTAGCGGATGCGGGCCTCGTCGAGCTCGCGCCGCTCGGATTCGAGCCGGTCCCGAATCGCAACGATCCGCTTGGCGCCGGGCTTCGGCAGCTCGCGCTCCATCGCGCGGCCGGACTCCTCGCTGGCCGGAATATCGTCGAACGGGATCGGCGGAGCATTGTCGCCTTCGCGGTAGTAGTGCCAGGGATGGCCGGGACCGTACGAGCAATCCGATGAACGCGGCGAGTCTGAAAGGTCACGCGGTTGAGCACTGGGAGCAGGGTCCGGTGCGGCTTCCGCCGCGATTGGCTCGGTTCCCTGAATGTGCGGCTGCTCCGAAGGCGGGTTGTCATCGGTCGGCGTCGATTCGGGCCAGGTGAACCGAAGCTGTCCCGCCTCGGCGTTTCGCGGGGCGTCGTGCGTCTGCTTGGCGGAACTCATGGGGACCGGAATGTCATGCGGCTGGAGCGTGCGTTCTTGCGTGGTTCTGGTCAGGATGCCTCAGCATGCCCCGCATGTAAACCGGAAACTCGCATCTGCCGTATACGGCCGTCGTCGTCGGGTCCTCACCGGCGGCTGGGACCCGACACGGCGGGCGGCGGGCACCGCTCATTCAAGCCCATACCTGCCGGTATGGTCCCGAGTCCGAGGGTTCCTCAATCCGAGTTGTTCAGGCGCACGGGGCGTGACAGGCGATGCCCCGCCTGGCGCGGACCATGCCGGATTCGGTCGGCGCGGGTGCCCGCTGGCCCATTGGCTATTCCGCGCCAACCTTGGCCCGGATGGTGACCCGCAGCGGGTCGGCCTGGGTCGGCAGCACGGCCAGAATCTCGATGCGGTCCGGCATGCAGCGGTAGGTGACGCCGAAGGGAAAACGGTGGATGAGGCAGCGGCGAACGTCGGGCAGAACCTGCTGGCAGCCGGCGGGGAATCGCGCAATCTGGAGCCGCGCGCGGCGGAGTTCGTGCAGGAACTCGCGGCCAAGGCCGGGGCGTGTGGCCTCGTAGGCCGTTGTGGCGTCGGCGATGTCAAAGGCGGCGGCGGGCGAGATGACGACCGGCAAGGTCACTCGGCGAGTAGGCGCTTCATCACCGCGTCGAACGGCTCGCAGTGGACGGCGCCGCTGTCAATCTCGGCGATACGACGCTCGATCTCGGCGCGCTGCGCGGCGGTAAGGGGCAGCGCCTCGATTTCCTCCCGGACGCTGTCCCACAGCCGCTGCACCAGGTCAAGGCGTTGCTCGACCGGCAGCGTGAATATCTCGAAGTGATCGGTTTGCGGTTGCATGGTGAACCTCGGAAGTACCAGATTCCAGCATGCCTCAACGCGGCTCGCATGTAAACCGGAATGTTCATGCGCGTGCCTCCTGCGATGAGTCGTTCTGCGCCGCGGCGATGCGCTTGCGGGCGTACTCGAAGTAGACCGGGTCGCGCTCGATGCCGACGAATCGCTTGCCAGCGAGCACGGCGGCCACACCCGTCGTGCCGCTGCCCATGAATGGGTCGAAGATGCAGTCGGCGCGGAGCGAGTCACAGAAGTAGCGCACCTGGCCGAGCGGGCGAGGGCAGGGGACGGGGTTGTCGCCCGTGTAGCCGTCCCACGGCGTGAGGTCCGAGACGTGCCAGTCGCGCGGCAGTTCCTCCTTGAGCAGGGACTTGCCGCTCCAGAAGATCACCGGGTCCCAGCTCAGGCAGCGCTGGCGGCCGCTCTCGGGATAGACCTTGCACGCGGCGATGATGCGATACCCTTTCGGGAAGTAGCGGTGCCAGCGCTCGGCGGTGAGCGGACTCTGCCAGACGAAGCACGGGCCGCCCGCGGTGATGCGGACCAGCTCGGGCACGAGCCGGGCCATCATGGCGTCGTACTTCTCGGGCGCGTCGTCGTAACTGCGGTACTGGAACCCGATGCCGTAGGGCGGGTCGGTGACGACGGCGCCGATGCCGGAGAGCGTCGGCAATACGTCGAAGCAGTCGGCGCGGTAGAGCGTGGCGTTGCCGATGACGCGCTTCTCGATGGAAGCGCCGGTTGCGTGTGCGGACACCCTGACGGGCGGCGTCCTGCGGCTACGCTCGGCGTAGAACGGGTTGACGGCGTGCATCATGACAGCCCCCGTTCTTCCCAGAGTTCGGCGAGGTAGTGGTCGTGAGCAATGCGGTCCAAGTCGCCGTAGCACTGGCCGTGCCGGTCGCACCAGTGTCGGGCGTCAGCGAGCAGGTCGATCAGGTTGGCGATGGTGTCGTAGTCGTCGTTGTACCGGGCGAGCGATTCCTCGCAGCGGTCGGCACGCTCGGCGTTGGTGATGTCGGTGTCAGTCATCGTGTGTACTCCTTTCAATGGAGAAAGGGCGGGCCTTGCGGCCCGCCCGGCTCAGGATGGGTCAGTCCTTCTTCTCGCTCGCGACGCGGAGCGTGATGCGGCCGTCGAGCGGCACGACTTCAAGCTGGATGTTGAAGCCCTTGCCGTCGGCGTGCGGCCAGGCGCTGCCGATGCGGGTCCAGAAGCCCTTCTTGCCCTCCCGGTCGCGCACCTGGTAGGCGATGTGCGTGGGAGCCTTGGAAGCGTTGTTCTTCGTGTCGGACATGTGAGTCTCCTTTCTGGAGGTTTCCGGCCGCGCCCATCGCGGCCTGATGGCACGCGGTAAACGGCCGCTCCAGCCGGGGCGAAGCGCAACGGTCACAGCGGAAAACGGGAGGGACCCGCGTCTGCAACGCAGTGAAGATGTTGGGGGGAACCGGTTTTCCGCTTGACCGGACCGGCGGCGGCTGTAGCGATGCCGTCAATCAGGCCGTGCGTGGGCGCAGGAGACCGGGAAAAGAAGAGACGAGCCCGGCACGTCAACGCCCAGGCGACCACGTCGAACAGTCGGACAAGCGGGAAGCGATTGCAGGGGCGGCTTGCTTCTGGTCTGCGTCCCGCCCAGTTGCACGCGGTGAGGGCCGACATCAGCGATGGTGCCGACGACGCGCTGCACCTCCGCTGCGAGTGCAGTAGTGGCCCATCCGCCGGGCAGGACGGAAGGCTGCCGTGGCAGGTGGAGCGAGAATAGCCAGCAGATTCAACGGCATGCCACAAGTCGTACGACTGTCACCGAACTGTCATACACAAGCGCAGCGGGACGTGATACCGTAGATTATAGAGAGAGACAGAGTGGCCACACAGGACATAGATGACGTTGGTGAGTACGGTCAATCGGCGCTGCACAGGGCGGTAGAGCTGGGTGATACGCAAACGGTCAAGGAACTGCTGAACGGTGGGGCCGATCCCAACGGTGGCGATTGGGGCTACCAACCGCCCCTACACATTGCTGCCGAACTCGGACACGTCCATGTCGCGGAACTCCTGCTCGACGCTGGTGCCCGCATTAACATCAGAACCTGGCGTGGAACCCCGCTTCATGCGGCCGTGCGGGGCGGAGACCGCAACGCACCGATGGTTGCGCTGCTGCTGGCCAGGGGAGCACGGATCGAGGCGAGCGGGGGGCGCAGCCACTTGCATCTGGCCGCGCTAGGTGGTCACACTGAGATCGCGAAATTGCTCGTGAAGGCGGGTGCCGATGTTCTTGCCGACGGACCCGGAGGTGGCAGGTTTTCGGGATGTGTCCCTGTCAGCCATCCCGAGTTGGCGAAGTTCCTCTCCGCTCTAGAAGATCAAGCTCTAAGAGATCGGACCCGCAAAGGCAGGTCACGCTGAGTCGGCACGTTGCAGCGGCAGCGTTGAGCCTGAGAGGCCTCCGGGGTAGAGGTCAGCGTCCTCCCGACCCTGAGCGTTGACAGGAGCGAACGCCACGGGCCACATACCTCATGATTACGGCAGCGTCGCGCGCGCCCTGTTAATAAGCAGCGACCCTGGCCCTACGGCCAGCGTCCTGACACATTGCTGGCAGCCGGTGCTCCCGTGGTGAGACGCGCGTGGCCCGCGCTGTCCCGCCCTTATAGAGTGAAGGGGCTCACTATTCACACAATTGTCATACACAAGGCGCCGCGGCCATGTTATCGTGTACTAAGCGCTACGTATGAGTGATGAGTATTGTATGACACGGGAGACCCCTGATACAGCCGACCCACCCGCCCTGACGCCGGACGAGGTCGCGCTCGGCATGGCACTTATGAAAGGTGACTCCGCAGCAGCCGCGAGGCTCTCTCAATCCGGAGTTGACCTTAACGCCGTAATGGCCGGAACGGGTCTTACGCCGGCGAGCTATGCGCTGATGGTCGGCGACAGCGCCCTTCTCAAAGCGATTCTTGATCGCGGCGGCGACGTCAATGAGCGGGATGAGTTCGGACGAGAGGCGCTTCATTACGCGGCGGGGTTCGGCGAGGGTGATAAAGTCAGAATGCTCCTCGACAAGGGCGCTGATGTCAGTGCGATAGACGCAGCAGGACAGACCCCCTTGCACTGGGCTGCGCGTGGCGGTGATGCGGACACAATAAGGGCGCTCATTGAACATGGTGCGGATAGAAGCGCTCGCGACCACAGTGGGGCGCTTGCCGAGGATCTCCGGACATCACAGGCTGGTCTCGCGGGGATAGGTATCGGCGGCATCGCGGGCTCGCTGATTGGTCTCATGATTGGCATGAGCGCAGGCGGACCGATGATGGGACTCGTGGCAGCGCTGCTGCTGGGTGCCGGCGGTGCGGCAGCCGGTGGTGCCGTTGAGCAACGGCTCCGGGACGCGGAGCTCTCGGATCTGCTCGGCGTCACAGTTCCAGGCGGCCTCGCAGGCGCTGTTCCGCAAGTACGGAGCCGGGCCACACCGGTGGAGTCAGAGCCCTCCAAAGATATGGATGCCCTCGCGCGGGCCGCCAAGCGTGCTGGCACATTGATGGGTGGGGCGCGGCTGGAGGTCAAGGAATCGGGGCAGTCGGCAGACCCGGTAAGACCGACGCAGTCGCCCCGTGTACCGTCTGTGTCCACAACTGTCCAGCGGTAGGAATATGCCGGGAGCGATGGCGATAGTGGAGAGAGTCCCCGACAACTGTCACCACATTGTCACGTGGATGTACCTGCGCGTGGTATGCAGGGGGCACCGCAGCGTCGCACGGAGGGACGCATGACGGATGCACATGACGCGACGCACGATCGGAGAATGCCGCCGTTGCATAGCGCGGCGGTGTTCGGCACCCAAGCGACGCTGAAGGATATTCTGGCAACGGAAGCGAATGTCGATAGCGTGGACGGCCACGGACGGACAGCGCTCCACTATGCCTGCTCTTACGCGGGCTGTGAAGACTCGGTGAGATTGCTGTTGAAGCACGGTGCCAATGTGAACGCCACCGATGAGTACGGGGCGACGCCACTGCATCACGCCGCCATGAAGGGTAGGGATGGCTTCAACGCGCCCATTGCCATCCTGCTTGAAGCAGGTGCTGACACGGCCGTACCTGATCATGAGGGGCGCACGCCCGAGGAGGTTGCGAGATCGGCAGGGAATCATGTGGGTGCCGAACTCATCCGGTCCCTCGGACAGGGCAGGATGCATGGAAGGCGCCGGTAGGGCAACACTCCCGGTGACTGTCGTGGAGTCCTATAGGGAGGACCGCGAGTTTCGCATGCGGATACATGGGAAAGTGGCGAGTGCATGCCTGCCGCTCGTTTGGTGGCCGCAGTATCCTAGTGACGAGGCGAGGGTACGTGCGGTGTCGTGGGCGGCTTGGTTCGATAAGGAGCGCCTGCACGGGCTTCCTGCTGAAACAGTTTCGCTGATTGCCGACGCGTTTATGACTCTCGATGCAGCGTTGAATGGGAGACGCGTTGTTGAGATGCGACGACAGGACGCTCTGGTGGCCATATCCGGGATGTACCATCTGTTTACCGACACTACCGCACAGGGGATCGAAGCGCGAGAGCTTCTGTCTCAACTGTGTGGCAAGCTTCGCCTTGGGGCGCTGCTGTCGGAAGAATGCCTCCACGATCAGACGACGGTCGTATCTTTACGCCGAGCAGCGAGCCTGGGTGTGGAGGACCGATCGCGTTAGCGTTCGGTGCGCTGACAGCGCGGTGGCACCATATTCAGGCAATGCCAGGTGGCGGCAGTGCAAGCGGGATACAACCGTAAACGAGTGAAGGTTTACGATGACGGGATGTGAGTTTAACAGGGCGGCTCGTCACGACGGAGTCACCCTCGTTGAGGTAGCAGTCGTCTTGGTTGTCATCGGACTGATAACCGGTGTCATACTTGCTGGGCGCGACCTGGTCAGGGCGGCCGAAGTCCGGGCGACAATCGGGCAGCTGGAGCAATACAACGCGGCAGTGCAAACATATCGTGGGCGATTTGGTGGGATTCCGGGTGACCTGCAAGTCGCTCAGGCGTCCGCATTCGGCTTCTTCGCGTTCACCGGCGCGAACGCAGGCGGCGTCGGCCTGGGTGATGGCAATGGAGTGATCGAGAACGTGAACCCCACAGATAGCTCACCAGTGGCCGTCGGCGAACCTCTGGCTCATTTCCGACACCTGTCCGAAGCGGGTCTGATCGATGGTGCGTTCGGAACGGAAGGGAATAGTGCGATCGTGTCATCGACCGGGTTGCCGACCGGTCCCATAACAGACGTCACACGGAGTTTACCGCCTGCGCGACTGGGACGGTCCAACTCCATTGTCGGCTTCTCCCATGCGGGACGGCATTACTATGAGCTCAATGCCGTAACGGAGATTGGGGCGAATGGTGAGTACATCGCAGCGAGTCCGCAGTTGACGCCCGCCGAGTGCTTCCAGCTGGAAAGCAAGAGCGATGACGGTATGCCGAATACCGGGCACATCGTTGCTCGTGGACCCGGCGTCTCAGGGGCGTTGAATCAACCTCCCGCTGTGGGAGACACTGCCTGCGTAGAGGGGCTTGACCTAGGCGACGGCTACATGTTGAGCAATCATATCCCAGCATGTGCTCTGCGAGTCCGCATGTCTTGGTAGATGAGCTGTCTGATGCAGCGAGCCCGGGAGCGGTGGGGAGGAGATACTGCACCTGGGCCTCGGGCTCTTCCGCGATTGTTGCGGAAGGATCCGATGCTGCGCGCGCTGGACAATCTGTCACTGCAGCGCGGGCATGCGCGCTCTCGCTCTTGATCCCAGCGCTGTCCTGCGCCATGTGAGGAGCGCGGGAATGTGCGGGAACCCAGCAGATCGCTTGGGTCTGGGAACCGAGCTTCGGCTTATAGCACGTGACGCTTCGATGACAGTGCCTGTATGCGGGGTGGAGGTGAGCTGACCCAGCGTGGAATCCGCCGGGGGTGGGCAAGTTCAGGCCGTCATGGTCCCGGTGGGTCGGTTGGCTGGAAATGGACCAACGGGAGGCTCTACCCTCACATAAAACCGCCGAGAGGAAGTCCGCTTGAAACCCGTGGCAAGACAGAGCCGGCCGCTCATGTTCGGTCGGTCCGTCGTGAAACTCGGTGAAAGAAATCAACCCCCACGCGAACAACTTCTTGACGATTGCGAATGACGCGGTAGGAACTATCGCGTCACCATGCTTCGCATCACCCAGAACAGTACGCCCGAAGGCGCCAAGAGCTACTACTCGACCGCCGACTACTACGCGGAGGGGCAGGAACTCGTCGGCGCATGGAAAGGCGAGGGGGCCGGGCGGCTCGGCCTTTCCGGCAACGTGCGCCGGGAGGACTGGGATGCGCTGTGCGACAATCGCCACCCGGCGACGGGCGAGACGCTGACGCCGCGCACGAAGCGCGACCGGCGGGTCGGCTACGACTTCAACTTCCACGTGCCCAAGAGCGTCTCGATCCTCTACGGGCTCACGCGCGACGAGCGACTCCTCGACGCCTTCCGCGAGTCGGTCGAGGCGACGATGGAGGATATCGAATCCGAGATGCAGACGCGCGTGCGCGTCGGCGGTCGCAACGAGGACCGGACGACCGGCAACATGGTGTGGGGCGAGTTCGTCCACTTCACGGCTCGGCCGGTGGACGGCGTGCCCGACCCGCACCTGCACGCGCACTGCTTCGTGTTCAACACGACCTGGGACGACAAGGAGTCCCGCTGGAAGGCCGGGCAGTTCGCGGGGCTGAAGCGCGATGCGCCGTTCTTCGAGGCGGTGTTCCATTCGCGCCTGGCGCGGCGGCTGGAGGAACTCGGCCTGCCGACGCGGCGGACCAAGCACGGCTGGGAACTGGCCGGCGTGCCGCAGTCGGCCATCGAGAAGTTCTCAAGGCGGACGGCGCTCATTGAAGAGAAGGCAAGCGAGGCCGGCATCACCGACCCACGAGCCAAGGGCGAACTGGGCGCGAAGACACGGGAGAAGAAGCAGAAGGACCTGACGCTCGACGAGCTGCGCGGCGAGTGGATGTCCCGCATGACGGCGGATGAGCTGGCCGCGCTGACGGCCGCGAAGAGCCGCCTCGGACTCGAGAGCATCCCGGAGGACGGCCGGGCGGCGCGCGAGGCGGCGCTGCACGCCGTGGGGCACTGCTTCGAGCGCAGCGCCGTCGTCCCGGAACGAAAGCTGCTCGCCGAAGCCATGAAACACTCGGTCGGCCGCGCCTCGCCGGAGTCGGTGACGCGCAGCCTGGAGGCGGAGCACCTGGTGACCGCCGAACGGAACGGGCGACGGCTGGCCACGACGCGGAGCGTGCTGGAGGAAGAGACGCGCATGCTCGGCTTCGCGCGCGGGGGCAGGGGGACGTGCCGGCCGCTCGGTACGGCGAACCACGCGCTCACGCGCGACTGGCTCAACGCCGACCAGCAACGCGCCGTGCGGCATGTGCTGGAATCGACCGACCGGGTGATCCTGATCCGGGGCGCCGCCGGCACGGGCAAGACGACGATGATGAAGGAAGCCGTCGAGGGCATTGAGGCGGGCGGGCGCCGCGCCTTTGTCTTCGCTCCTTCAGCGGACGCCAGCCGCGGCGTGCTGCGCGACGTCGAGGGATTTGCCGACGCCGACACCGTGGCGCGGCTGCTTGTGGATGAGCGGATGCAGGCGCAGGTCGCCGGGCAGGTCGTCTGGATCGACGAGGCAGGGCTGCTCGGCTCGAGGACGATGGCGAGAGTGTTCGACCTGGCGGACCGGCTGGAGGCGCGGGTCATCCTCTCCGGCGATCGCCGGCAGCACGGCTCGGTCGAACGCGGTGCGGCGCTGCGGCTGCTCGAAGAGGAAGCCGGTCTCGTGCCGGCAGAGATTCGGGAGATTTTGCGGCAGCGCCGCGACTACCGGGAAGCCGTGCGGGCGCTGAGTGAAGCCCGAACGGAGGACGGCTTCCGCGAGCTGGATCGGTTGGGGTGGATACGCGAGATCGGCGAGACGGAGCGCTACAAGGCACTGGCCGAGGATTACGTGGCGTCGGTGGAAGAGGGGAAGACGGCGCTGGTCGTCTCGCCGACGCACCTAGAGGGCGAGTGGATCACCGATGAAATCCGCGCGCGGCTCAAGCAATCCGGCCGGCTGGCCGAAGGGGAGCGGATCTTCCTGGCGCTGGAGAGCGCGAACCTGACGGAAGCGGAGAGGGCGGACGCGCTGAACTACGCTCCCGGCGACGTGCTGGTGTTCCACCAGAACGCGAAGGGGCATCGCAAGGGCGAACGCGTCGCGGTCGGTGATGATCCCCTGCCGCTCGACCAGGCCGACCACTTCCAGGTCTACCGGCCGTCGGTCTTGCCCATTGCCCCCGGCGACGTGCTGCGCGTCACGAAGAACGGCATGACGGCCGACGGCAGGCACCGGCTCAACAACGGCGCGCTCTGCACGGTGCGCGGCTTCGACGCCGGCGGGAACATCGTCCTGCAGAACGGCTGGACCGTCTCGAAACACTACGGCCACCTGGCGCACGGCTACGTCGTGACGAGCCATGCTTCCCAGGGCAAGACGGTGGACCGCGTATTCATTGGTCAGTCGTCCGACTCACTGCCCGCGTCGTCACGCGAGCAGTTCTACGTCAGCGTCAGCCGCGGGCGCGAACGCGCGACCATCTACACCGATGACAAGGAGGCCCTGCTGGAAGCGGTCAGCCGTTCGGATGACCGGCTTACGGCGACGGAGTTCGTTGCCGGGCGGGACGTGCGAGAGCGCGCCGCCACGCTGCAAAGGTTGGAGCGGCTGGCGGCGATTCCCGACGCCGCGCGCAACATGCACACAGAACAGGAGCGATTGATCCATGAGCGATAGCGCCGTGCTGCAACGATACGTGACGGGCCGCGAGTCCCGCCTGGGAGCGAGCGACAACCACGCGGAAGCGGACGCCTGCGACGACCTCGGCGCCTTCGGCTGGCTGCGCGGCGGCATCCGCGACCGGGCCGTCATGCTGGAGCTGCGCCGCAAGGACGGCAGCATCGTGGCTATCGGCTACGGCTGGCTGGAGCGGGTCGAGTTCGATCCTTCGGAAGGCATCACTCTGTCGGCGGGAGGGCAGAAGATCCGCATCAGGGGCCGCAATCTCAACGCCGACGTCCGCCCCTCGGTGCGTCTCTTCGAGGGCATCACGCGCCACCGCGTGCCGTGGGTGAGGGAGGCCGACCGCAACGCCGGTTTACAGGCCGGCGATAGCGAGACAGTGGTCGATGCGATCGAGTGGTAGTGCTGCGGTCAGCGACCGCGCCCGCGTCCCCGTCGGTGCTCGTCGGCAGCGTGCTTGCGGTTCAGGTCGCGGAGCAACGGCTGGAGCACCTGCATAACCGACGCCACCGCCATCACGCCCATGCAGACCATCGCGACCTTGTTGAAGACGACCGCGTCGGATGCGGGTGCGCTGCGGGCCATCTGCTGGGCGGTGTTGGCGAGGTGAAGCGGGTTGGGTGCGGACATCAGGAGCAAAGTGTGAGCTGGTAAACCGCGACCATAGCGCATCCGATCGCGTCTGTGAATGACAATTGTGTGACAAATGACTGAGCGCATCCGCCAGTGGCTACATGCTTTCCATGCGCATCCTTCCACCGCGCGGAGGGACGGCTTTCATGGCGGCGGGATCCGCCGAATAGAATTACTCTGGCGGTGGAAGAATGGTGTGAACCAGTCATCCGAGAGCGCGGCCGGCGTCCAACCTGTCAGGGTAGGGTCTACCCCAGCCTGATGTCAGACAGTTTGCGCGGAGCCTGTCAGAGTAGAGTCGCTTCAAGTATTTGTTGACAGGTGCGGCGCGATGTCATAGACCTTTCCTGACAGTATGGAGGGAAGGTGTCGGGGAAGGGTCAACGGATCGGGTACGTGCGGGTCAGTTCGTACGATCAGAACGCGGAGCGGCAACTCGAAGGGGTGCAACTCGACCGCGTGTTCACCGACGCGGCATCCGGGAAGGACACCGACCGTCCCGAACTCAAGGCGCTGGTCGCCTACGCCCGCGAAGGGGACACGATCGTCGTCCACAGCATGGACCGCCTGGCGCGCAACGTGGACGACCTGCGCCGCGTCGTCCAGGAGCAGACCCGACGCGGCATCCGCGTCCAGTTCATCAAGGAGAACCTGCTTTTCACCGGCGAGGATTCGCCGATGGCGAACCTCATGCTCACCGTGCTCGGCGCGGTGGGCCAGTTCGAGCGTGAACTCATCCGCGAGCGGCAGCGCGAGGGCATCGCGCTGGCCAAGCAGCGCGGCGTGTATCGCGGCCGCAAGCGGGCGCTGTCACCGGAGCGCATCGCCGAACTGCGCGCCCGCGTCGCCGGGGGCGAGAAGAAGGCTCGCCTCGCCCGCGAGTTCGGTATCAGCCGCGAGACGCTTTACCAGTACCTGAGGGAATCACCGGCGACGGAGGCGGGATGCTCGACCTCCTGACGATCGCCCTGGAGGCGCACAGCGACGAGCTGAACCATCACCGGCGGTACGAGCTGGCCGTCGGCCGGGACCTGCTCGGCCACTGGGTCGTCACCGTCCGCTACGGACGGGTTGGTCAATCTCTCCGTGAGCTCCGGTTTGCCGGCCCGGATGCGGACGACGCCCGCGCCATCCTGCACGATCGGCTACGGCGGCGGCTGTCCGCGCCGCGTCGGATCGGCTGCGCGTATCAGATCCGGGAACTGGTCGTACCGGCGCGGACGGCGCTGTCGGACTGGCTCCCTGCTTCGTCAATTGCGGCACTGGCGGCTTAGGGGCTGGACAGCGAAGAGTGCTCGCGCTTGGCGCGGACATGTGGCACACTGGGCGAATCGGAAGCACGCGCGGCGCATTTGTCATGCAAACGTCACACGCGATCGCCGCCGCACGTGCTACAGGTATGGTCCACGGAGAGAACGATGAGTCGTTGATCGGAGATGTCGGAGGCGGAAGAGGAGTTGGGCGCAACAGGCATCGACCTGGATGCCCTGAAAGCAGCGGAGCGGTTCATCGCCGAGGCCCGCGAAGTGCAACGCATGAGCGGGAAGGCGCTCAGGGGTGGTGTGCATCTATCCGATGCGACGGCCGCGGCGTCCGTCTCGACAATCGAACGGAGCCGGTTGGTGTCTGCGGCAGTTGCCGACGAGAGGCAAGCCGCCGAGCGGCTTATGCGAGGGTTTGAGGAACTATGCCGACGCCGTTCAATTTCAATCCCATCGCATCTCAGAAAGCCCGTGTACCAGATTCTGACCGGAGAACTGCTGGCCAACGCAGCCTTGCTTGACCTTTCTCCTGACCGGGTGGCGAGCGTTACCGTCTATCAGGGCGATTTGGCGCCGCTGGTGGCGTCGCCGCACTTCGCGGGTTTCCGGGATACACCCAGCGTCTTCCGCCTTGCTGCCGTTGGGTACCCTTCCGATCCCGGAGGCTTCCTGCGTGGAGCGCTCCGACGCACGGAAGAACTCTCCCGTGATCCCGAGCTGGCGTGCTTCCGCGACACGCCGGGGATGTTGCGCGCAGCGGCCCTCAAGTACCCGACTCGCAGTGCGGAGTTTCTGCGAGGGGTGAAGCGGCGCGTCGAAGCGCTGAGCCGCGATCCGCGGTTCGAGTGCTTTCGTGATACTCCGAGTGTGCTGAAGTATGCAGCCTTCACGTACCCAACGAACCCGGCGGAGTTCCTGCGGTCGGTCATCGAAACTGTCAGGGAGCTTCGCCATGACCCGGAATTCGCCTGCTTCGCGGAGACGCCGCGCGTGTACCAGCACGCGGCGGTGAAGTACCCGTCTGATCCTGCCGGGTTTCTGCGAAAGGTCATACGCCTTATCGAGGAGTTCCGCCGCGATCCCGAACTGGCAGCCTTTCACGGCTCTCCGAGTCTGCTTCGGGACGCATCCATTCTCTACGCGGACCGTGCGGGTGAGGTCCTGCGAACCGCCGCCAGATTGGCTGACGCATTGGCCGATGAACCCGAGTGGGCCTGTTTCCGTGACACACCAAGCCTGCTGCGTCAGGCGGCGTGTCGTTATCCCAGCCGGGCGCGGGAGTATCTGCGCGAAGTCAAGGATCGTATCGACGCGCTTGAGCGCAACCCGGAGTTTGCGGCGTTCCAGTCCGCCCCGGGCATCTTGCGGCATGCGGCCGTGGCGCACGCATCCGACCCTGCTGAGTACCTACGAGGCGTGATGCGTCGGTCGGAAGAACTGGCAGGCGATCCTGAATTCGCATGCTTCCGAGACACGCCGAGCGTGTTCCGACAGGCAGCCGCGTACTGGCCCTCCGATCCTGCCGGGTTTCTGCGAGCGGGAATGGTCCGCCTGGAGGAGCTCCGTCGGGATCCGGAGTTCGCGGATTTCCGGGATCGGCCGAGCATCTTGCGCCACGCGGCACTCGGATACGGCGCGGGTGCGGCCGAGTATCTCCGGGCGGTCAGGAGCGAACGGGCACCCGGTTTGCCCGAAGAGATTCCAATCGAATCGGATCTGCCCGCCGACCTGGGCGGCCTGGTTGACACTCCGGCCGTGGAACCGGACGGTCGCGGACGAGCGTGAGGCGAGCGGGCTGTTTAGTCTGATCGAACTGCTCATCGCGCTCTTGAGCGACCAGTCGTCATGGAGCGCGCCCGTTATCGACTTGCTGGTTGTCGTGTACGTCATTGCTCTGCTGATTCGTAGCCACGGCTGGGGAGCACCGTCGTAGGAATCATCGCCCTTCTCGTTGTGATCTTGAGTCCGTATTCCGCCGCTCTCACCACCCACCAAAACCTGCGTTTTCGAGCGATGAGGCCCGCTTTTGGCCAGGCGTGAAATGCGTGCTCGTGAAACTCTCGGCTTGAATCTTGACCTTTGCGAACAATGCCGCACAATCTGACGGATCAAGAGTGAGCGGGCGCACCGCCGCCTCGACTCGGAGACATCCCCTTTACAACCAATGCACGCCGGGCCCTGGGAGATGGGCACGGCGTTTTCGCGCGTATAGGGCGCGAGAAAGGTGGACCACTGTGGCTGAGTTCTTCTCGTTCCTCAAGCTGTTCGTCGGATGCAGCACACTGCTGTTCCTGGCGATGCTGATCCTTCTAGCTCTGCCGCAGAGCAAGCTGCGGGCAGTCGGTTTGGAGTTGACCAAGTACGCGACGGCGGCGGGACTTGTCCTGATGTGTGTGTCGCCGTTGGACGTAGTCCCCGATGTGGTCCCTGTCTTGGGGTTCGCTGACGACATCGCCTACATCATCGGCGCCATCGCCGCTGTTCGATCGGGCCTGGGCGAGCGGGAGAAGCGGAAGCTCTACGACGAGATCGAACTCCAGGAACTCCGTGACAAGGCCGGGAGGAACTGACCATGCCGGAGCACATCATCCAACATGTACCGACGAACAAGCCGGTGTCGTCCGGCAACGTGCGGGCGGGGCTCGACGAAGAAGAGCAGGTGTCGCTGGCGCAGAGCATCGCGCAGAACGGTATCCTCGTCCCGCTGCTCGGCCACTACGAAGGTGATGCCCTCATCGTCGATGACGGACACCGCCGGCTGGACGCAGCCCGTCGCGCCGGCCTTGCAACCGTGCCGATGCTGATCGCCGAGAAGGCCCCGACGCCGGCTGAGCGGGTCACGCTCCAACTCCTGGCCAACACGCAGCGCCAGGGCCTGAAAGTCACCGAGCACGCCCGCGCCGTTCACGAGCTGATGCAGGCGACGGGCTGGTCGGCGGCGGAGGTCTCGCTGCGGCTCGGCCGGCCGTCGCCCGGCACCATCTCCAAGCTGCTTTCGCTGCTTGTGCTGCCGCGCCAGGTGCATGACCTGATCGACGCGGGGCGCATCCCCATGAGCAGCGCCTACCAGATCGTGACCGTGCCGGACGCGGCGGAGCGCGAGCGGCTCATCCAGGCGGTGCTCGACGGGCGGCTGACGCGCGACCGGCTGGTCGCGGAGACGAAGGCCGTCAAGGCGGGTCGTCCCGCTCCACGGACGGGCAGACGACAGCGCGTCGCGCGCGAGCGCGTTGTCATCAAGCTCGGCGAGGGCCGGTCGATCTCCGTCTCCGCGCCGACGCTCAGCATCGATTCAGTCGTTACCTGGTTCATCGACCTTGCCGAACAGCTCAAGCACGCCGGCGCCGACGGTCGGCCGCTGGCAGAAGTCGCCAAGGGCATCTCAGTCAACGGGAAGTAGGAGGTTTCATCATGGAACTCATCCCCACGTTCGTGCTGTTCATCATCGCCACGCTGTGGAAGTCGGAACAGGACGCCAAGCGGAAGGCAGGTAAGTAAGCCATGCTCGGACTGTTCAGGAAACACAAACGCGCCGTGCGCGAACTCTCCGATCTGCTCGCGCTGCCGCTGCTGCACTGGTCGCGCGAGGACGCCTGGACGTTGCGCGACGCGGTGGAGGGCACGCTGATCCTCGGCGCGACCGGCTCGGGCAAGACGAGCGGCTCCGGCCGGCTGATCGCCCGCACGATGCTCTCGTGCGGCTTCGGCGGCCTGGTGCTGACCGCGAAGGCGGACGAGCGCGCCCTGTGGGAGGGCTACTGCCGCGACACGAATCGGCTGGACGATTTGATCGTGGTTGGGAGCGACTGTTCGCATCGCTTCAACTTTCTGGCGCACGAACTCACCCGGCAGGGCGAGGGCGCTGGATTGACTGAGAACATCGTCATGCTGTTCGAGAACGTCATGGAGATCAAGGATCGCAATCGCCGGACGGGTGGCGGGGGCGACGACGGGAGCTTCTGGCGGGATCGCGGCCTGATGGGCCTGCGCTGCGCCGTGGACATTCTCGCGTTGGCGACCGGCAGCGTGTCTGTGCCGGAACTGGTCAAGGTGTTCCTGACGGCGCCGACGTCGCCGGCGCAGGTCTGCGACGCGCAATTCCAGGAATCCTCGGCCTGTTTCCGGCACATCAAGGCGGCGGATGCCAAGTCAAAGACGCCACGCCAGCAGCATGACTTCGGCGTGGCGTGCGATCATTTCTTACTCGAGTGGCCTGGCCTTGCTGAACGTACCCGAAGCACCATTCAGGCGACGGTCCTGGGGTGGCTCGACCCGTGCAATCGCGGCCTGCTCCGCGAGATGTTCTGCACGGACACGACGCTGACGCCGGAGGCCGTGCAGGATGGCAAGATCATCCTGATCGACCTGCCGGTCAAGGAATTTGCAGAAGTCGGCCAGTTCGCACAGGTGGTCTGGAAATACTGCACTCAGAAGCAGATCGAGCGGCGCAATGTGCAGGAGAATCCCCGGCCTGTCTTTCTGTGGGCCGACGAGGCGCAGCACTTCCTGACGAGCTACGACTTTCAGTTCCAGGCGACATGCCGGTCGGCCTGGGTCGCAACGGTGCTGCTTAGCCAGAACTACAGCAACTTCGTGGCCGCGCTCGGCGGCAACGAGAAGGCCCGCGTCGAGACGGACTCGCTGCTGGCCAACCTCAACACGAAGGTCTTTCACGGCAACAGCGACCCGGTGACGAACGAGTGGGCCTCGCGACTCATCGGCCGCACATTGCAGTGCCGGGCGAGCGGCAATCACTCGCACGCGGCCGACGATCAGCTCAGTGCCCTGCTGGGCCTCGACTGGACGCGCGAGAACGGCACGACGAGCGGCGGCTTCTCGGAGGTCATGGAGGCGGAGGTCGAACCGCGCGAGTTCACGCGGCTGCGCACGGGCGGCCCCGACAATAACTGGATCGTGGACGGCATCGTATTTCAGAACGGGAGAGCGTTCAGGGCATCGGGTCGCGGCTGGCTCCCGGTGCAGTTTCACCAGAGGACATAGCGCCAGCGTGACATGAGCGGCAAGGAAAGGCGGCCCGGACCGCCCGCGCGGTGACTGCGCGCACGAATCAACGGAGGTACGACCATGCTGGATCGACAACAACCCGAACCCGTCGTCTCGAAGAAGGACTTCAACAACTTCCTGGGCGTGATGACGTTCGTTACCAGGACGCTCGGCGTCACGGTCGAGGTGTTCCTGCGCCGATCGGATTCGTTCGGCGAGCGCTACTTCGGCCTCCAGGCCGCGGCCGGGACGGTGTGCATCCTCATCTGGCCCGCCTTCTGGGAAGGCCACAGCGCCAAGCCGATGCTCGTCTTCCTCGCCCTCTACTGGCTGGCGCTCCTCGGCGCGCGGATTCGCACGAAGTCGCGCGTACGGCGCGGCGGGCCTCAGCCGCACACCCTCTACAACGGCACGCCGACCCTGCAGAAGGTCTGGAAGCGCAGCTCGGAACATCGGATCAAGACGATCATCGAGCCGGTCTACATGGCCTGCTTCGCCTTCTGCTGCGCCACCGTGAGCGTCCCGCTTGCGGCATACCTGGCGCTCGCCGGAGTGTGCGCCGCCGCCTCGACCGGCATGAGCGGCGCGCTGCAGCACCGCCGGGCAATGGACCTGCACGATGCCTTTGTTGAACAAACCGGCACGGCGGAAACGTTCCGCCGGATGCGCGACGGACGGTAACCCCTTCACTCACAGGAGA
Organism: Phycisphaerales bacterium; assembly: GCA_016716475.1. Taxonomy (NCBI): domain Bacteria; kingdom Pseudomonadati; phylum Planctomycetota; class Phycisphaerae; order Phycisphaerales; species Phycisphaerales bacterium. The sequence continues at coordinate 332,404 of JADJWG010000002.1, read as the reverse complement.
ACACACTGATGGCACGCGAAGAGTCAACGCAGAAGATCGGCGCCGGGCACGCCTCGGCCATGTTTCGCTTGGGCTTAGCGGAACTTCGTGGCGCACTGTATCCCGAATCGAACGTGGCGCAGCCGACGGTGTACGGCATCTACGGCACGAAGACGCCCGGCGAAGTCATGCAGGAACGCCAGGGCGAGTCGCGCGACCCCGACGAACAGCCCTCCATCCTCGAAGAGCGCCTCAAGCAGGCGGAGCAGCAGCGCGACGCCGACAAGGGCCGTGAACCCGAACCTCCGCAGCAGGAGCGAGAGTGACCAGAGGGAGGTAAGCAGAACATGGACCCGATAGTCGTTGGAATTGCTGCCGGTCTTGTGAGCGGACTCTGGGCGCTTCGGAGGGTGCTGCGGAATGGCCCGGCGATCACGTGGGCAAAAGGCGCCCACACGTCGCTGCCACCCGCCTCCGCAAGGGACGGCATGATCCGGTACTTCCGAGAACGACAGTGCAAGCTGTCGAAGGGCTACCTGGACGGCGGCGTCTTCCGTCGCGGTGAGATGACCGTCAAGCGGCTGCGGGGCTCAGAGGATGCACACTGGCTGAGACTTCCGACCTTCATTGCCGCAGCATGCTGGGAGGACGGAGGCAGAACATACTGCCACGTGCATTACCGGTTGTCGTCAATGGTCTCAGTGTCGGCATGGGGTCTTCGGTACATCGAGGAGTGTGCAAGCGCGGAGTTCGACGGCTTACTCAGGTACCTGGACCAGCTGTCACAGGAGTGTGAGCGACAGCGTCAGCGGAGTCGCCCCCGTCACCACTGGTATCCCGATGACGAGGACGCGCAGCCCGCGCAGGAAACGCCGGCGTCGGCCGATCCGCTCGACGCTGACCTTGCCGTGCTCGGCCTCAAACGCGGCGCCACTCCGGAGCAGGTCACGAAGGCGTATCGGGTCGCCTGCCACAAGTACCACCCCGACCGGTTCAATGGGCAGAACGTCGAACCGCACCTGGTCGAACTCGCCGTGCAGCGCTTCAAGGAAGTCACGGCCGCTTACCGCCGCCTGCGCGACCGCATGGGGCAGCGCGCCTGAGGCGCTTCACGGAGGCCATGCGTGCCGCGACGCGCTCCAGCTCGTGCATCATCCGCGAAGGCGCGAAATGCCGTCGCGGAAGGCGCAACCGCGCTTGACCCGGGCGGTATAGTGGTACGCGACCACGCCGCCCTTCGCGGGTGGGTGGTCCGCGTCGTCGCGGCACGGGCCGTCGCGCTCTACCGTGAACGAAAGGGCGGTATCGACAGGGCGGCGGGTGAGCCCCGCGGGAGCGATGATGGTCACGACAGCGAAGCACCAATCGAACGGACGGAACGGTCACGGCGGCGCGGGGCGTAAGTACGACGCGCTCTACGCACGCTACTCCAGCCACGCGCAGGACGACTCCACCAGTGTCACCGTGCAGGTCGAGGCGTGCGAGCGCGCCGCCGGCAAGGAGCTGCGTCACTTCATCGACCAGGCCAAGACGGGCCGCACGACGGGCGGGCGCACGGAACTGCTTCGCCTCATGGAGGAAGCGGCCGCCGGGCGCATCAACAGGCTCTACGTCTACAAGTACGACCGGCTCGGACGGGCGGCAGAGACGCATGTGCTCGTTGAGCATCTCGAACAGCACGGCGTGGAAGTCGTGAGCGTCACCGAGGGCACCAATGCCCTCGCGCGCGGCGTGCAACTCGTCGTCGCCGCCGACTACAGCCGCGTGCTGGCGGAGCGCACGCGGGCCGGCCTCGTGCAGCGGCACAAGGAGGGCTGCTGGACCGGCGGGCCGCCGCCCTACGGCTATCGGATCGTCCAGGGCGAGGATGGAAAGAAGCGGCTCGCCGTCCACGAAGAGGAAGCCGAGACGGTGCGCTTCATCTTCGAGACGTACCTCGCCGAGTCGATCGGCCTCAAGGAAGTGGCGCGTCGCGTCAGGGAGCGCGGCGTGCCGACGCGGCTCGGCGGGCCGTGGGGCTTCGGCACCATCCGCAGCATCCTCACCAATGCCATGCTCGTCGGCGAAGTCCGCTACCTGCGTCGCTGCTTCAAGCTCGATCGCGGCACCGGCCGGCGCGTGCCACGCTGGACCGATGAGGATCGCCACGTCGTCAATCGCGACGAGTCCCTGCGCATCATCGACGATGAAACGTTCGAGCGCGCCCAGGCGCAGCTTGCGGCCAACCGGATCGACCGGCCGCGCGAGGCGAAGGAAGTGCGGCCGTTCACGCGCCACTTGTTCTGCGCCGGGTGCGGCAATGTCTTCTACGCCCGCAAGAGCAGCAACGCCAAGGGCGCGTACCGCTACTACGCCTGCGGCCACCGGCAGTCGCACGGGCCGGAGGCCTGCGACAACCGGGCGTCGCTGCGCGAGGACAAGCTCATGGAGCGCGTCCAAGCCGCCATGAGCGCCGTCTTCGACAACATGGACGGCGTGCTGGACGAAGTCGCGGCGATGGCGAGCGAAGCGCTGGAAGCGAACCGGAGCGAGACGACGCGGCTCAAGGGCGAGATCGCGGAAGCGGACAAGTTCATCGGCAACCTGACCCGCCTGCTCGCCGACCCGGACATCGAGGCCGGCGCCAAGAAGGCGGTGGCCCGCCAGCTCGCCGAGCAGGATGCCAAGCGGGAGGAACTCCGGCAGGCCCTGGAGTCCGTCGCGGTGCAGGCCGCACTCGACATGGACGACCTGATGGCCGACTGCCGGCAGGCGTTCCTGGAGGCGAAGGCCAACTTCGCCGGGCTGATGACGCCCGCCCAGGTCAATCGCTTCATCGCCGAGGTGGTGGGGCCGATGACCGTCCTGCCGGACGGCCGCGTGGTCCAAAACGAAAAGGCCGCCACAACCGGGAAAGTTGTAGCGGCCGGAATAGCGGGGGCAGGACTCGAACCTGCGACCTCCGGGTTATGAGCCCGACGAGCTACCAACTGCTCTACCCCGCAATCAAGGTGTAGCAGTATCTGCGCGCCGTGCGCTGCTGTCAAGCCAGCACGATCAATTTTCCAGTCACGAGCACCGGCAACACTTCTGCAGCGCAGGCCGGTCCGGCATTCGCAGCCCAGCACCGGCTCCAAGCACCACCGCAGTCACCGGCGCCAGTCCCCACTCCGGTCACCGGCTCCGGTTGCTGGCCGCTGTCAGCCCGTTGCGCCGTGCCTTACCGCCGACCGAAGCCGATGCCCTCCGGCTCCCAGCGGTCGTTCACATCCCACTCCCCCGGGTCCGGCGCTCCCGTGCGCAGTCGAATCTGTCGCAGAAACTCATACCGCTCCCGATGTCCCAGGTAGTACGCAAGGTTCGCGTCCGTAACTTCCTCGAACGTGTAGTAGTGCTGGCCTGCGTGCGTGATACGGACACACGCCACGGCACTCGAATGCCCGAAACCGTGGCGAATACGCCCGTCTTCCGCCCACAGCGTCCGGTCGAACGAGACACGCCCGTCCGCATCGGTGCGTTTCTGCAGATCCGGCGCATCAACGAATACCTTCGTATACCAGTCCTTTCCCGAACCGCGCGCGCGGTACACCCATACTTCCGCATCCGCCAGTGGTCGGCCTGCACTGTCTACATAACGCAACACCACCTCGCTTGGAATGTCCTGCAAAAACTCACCGATCGTCGGCGGGGAGTTGCAGTTGCCACCCCGGGCCCGTTGTCCGCGGACGCGCTCCCAGCACATGCCCTCAAAGACACTCCAAACCCAATAGTTGCCACCCATCTGGCCCGGATACTTTCGCCAGCGCTGAATGTCCTGGTCCAACGGCATGTAACGACCCAGAACATAGCCGTGTTCATCCTTCAGCGGGAAGTTGATCCGTTGCGCCGGGTCCCGTTCGGTACCCGTATGCACATTGAATCCGTATGAATCCACGAGGTAACGCGCGTGGGCCAACTCATGGATGTACCCCAGTCCGCACCAAAACGGAGGATCCTCCTGCTGCGCCGCGATGCTTCCACGCGCAAAGGCCCGCAACGCCCGCACCGGCGACCACCAGTGATCTTCCGGTACCTCGAAGCCCGGCCGCAAATCACCCGCCTCGTGGCCCCAAGTCATATCGACCGTCTTGTCGCTGCGATCCGGGTTGTTCGAAGGCAACCCGCCGGACAGCGGCAGCGCGAAATCCGGCACAATCACCAGTCGATCCAGCCGAACACGTTCGGTCACACCATTCGGCAACTCCGGGTATTTCGCCTCGGCGAACATCTGGTTCCACTGTCGCATCATGCGCTGCGACCAGCCCGCAAAACTGTTCGCATCGTGTGTGGGCAACCAGTGCTGGTACTCGTGGTGGTGGTCCCACAGCGACTGCTCCACCCAGAACCCAACCGTAATCGCGTCCGTCTGGATTGTTAGCGTGTTGTTGGCGGGGACGAGGTCGCGGTAATTCCGCGGCGGTGTGAGCGTGAGCGTCAGGTCGTGCCGTACGCCCTGCCACCGCCATGGCAGGTCAACGGTCACAGTTTCGTTTGAAGGCGGCCCTGGCGGAAGCTCCACCGTGCCCGTCTTGAGTATCGTTTCGTTCAGCTTCCACTCGTATTCCACCCGGACCGCGCCCCGACCCCAGTTGTACAAGTGCCCGCGCCACGTGACCTCCTGCCCTTCGACCGGCAGGCCGGCGTTCGGTCCGTCGTAGTCGATCCGAGGCAGCCGCTCGATGTACCAGATCTCGACATCCGCTTCGCGATTCCGAACCCGTCGCGGCGTACCGACAACCTGGATGGTCTCCGTGAAATCACCGTACTTCGCCACCACCTCATGCTGTCCTTCGGCCGTCACCAGGAATTCACCCGGCTTGTCGAGCCACAACTCCACGCCCGGGCTGCGTGACTCCCATCGCACCTCATTCCCCACCTCCAGCACCGCATCCCCCGCCGCGGCCCGTGCGCCCAGCGCCACTACCGTCTGCACCGGCACCTCGATCAATTCTTCTACCGGCCGCGCTGTCGCCGGGCTGATCGCCTGCCGCCGAGAAGAAATGCGCTCGATCATGAGCCGCTCAACCGCACCCGGTCGGCACAGTTCAATCTCATACACGTGAACAAAGTCGTCGCCGCCCTGCCGCCGCACGTCGAACTGTAGTGCCCGAATGGTCTGCGGCTCCTCGAACGGCACCTCCACCTGCGCGCCGCGACTCACCACATCCTGCTTCAGCCACCGAAACGACCCGCTCTGCGCTTTCAGATCCTCAAGGCTGTCCGCGGCCGCCAGCGACCAGGTGTGCCGCGTATCGATCAGATGCAGCCGGATGTGCTCGAAGGTGATCGGCTCGGTGAACTCCACGCGCACAAACGCCGGGTTGATCGCCGGGGTGCGGAGCACGGTGTCGCGCTGGCCGTCGAACACCGCCTCGGCGGCGCCAATGTCCGCCTGTGTCGCCTCCGTGGCGCGCACCTTGTCGGCCAACGGAATCGGCACGAAGATCTTCCCCTCGCTACTGGCTGCCCCTGCCATACTCGCATACGCCATGAGCACGACCACCCCAGTCCCGATGAGCAGCGACCGCTTACGGATTTCGGCTTGCAATTGAACGGCAATCATCATCACCTGGCTCCTTTTGGCTACTCATCGGCCGGTCGCCCTGCGAGGCCGCTGAAACGGTTTAGCAAACATACCGTCATGCCATATGGAAGCCAACCCCAGCGCTTGCAATTCACTCTGCGGATCGCGATCGCGCGATTTCGATGCATCCGTAAGCGCCAGACGCGACATGAAGCGAGTGGACCGCGTGACCGTTCCGTCTCGCGCGTCGCAGTTCGTGCGCACGAGTATTCGCCCACATTACTCAGAATCCTCTTGACGTTCGCGGATATGTGGACCATAGTCTCTTAATGGAGACCCGTGCTCTCCCCAGCGGGGGGGGGCAAATCTCCACCCAGCATCTCCAGAGGGAACTGTCATGAGCAAGCGAGTTCTTCCTTTCGTCGGCGCGCTAGCTGCGCTTTGCGCCGTCGCCTTCGCATGGGGCGCATGGGCACGCACGCCCGCGCCGCCGACCACAACGTCGCAGCAGGCCTCGACGACGGCCGTAGAGCGCGGACCAGCGACCACCGGGGCCAATCCCAAGGTCTCATCTCAATTCGTCGACGTGTCGGTGCCCGCGATCGAAGTGTTGCCGTCCATCGTCGAGACGCCGCAATCCCATTACTCGCCCAGCTTCCGTGCCCGGTTGTTCCAGCCGGCCGACGACTCGATCATCAGTGTGAGCTTCGCCGACCCGCGTGGCCGACCGCGCAGCGCATGGCGCGAGGAAGCGGGCGTGTCGCTGCTGGGGCGCGGCACAATGACTGGTTTCGACGGGAGGACTCGCATCGAGGACGTAACGCTCGAGATCGGCATTCGCCTGCCGAAGCGACAGTTAAGTTCATTGGTGGATTTCGGATCACAGACGTTCCGCTATCCACCCGACAGCGCGCTGGAAATGGCGATCCTCTTCCCGCTCGATGCTGATGGCACCATGGTCGCCGTGGCGACAAGCCAGCAACACGGCGTCGTGCTGGAGTGCACCTTCGACGCTCTGTGGGTAGGCAAGTTCCCGGCTGACTTCACCGCCGACGTCATGCTCGGCGTGATGCGCGGGCTCTTTGGGGACGCGACACGCGACGAGCAGACTGGATGCAGTCCAACCCAGCATGAATGCACGCAGAGCGCGATTTCGACTTGCGCACCCCGCGGCGTGAAGTCTGTCATGTACCGCTGCAATACGGCGACAAGCGAAGTCGAATGCTCCTTCGTGTGCCAGGACATCGAGCCGGAGGGATAGCAGCCGGACGTAGACCTGTGCGCGGCGTCCCGTGAACTCTGGATTCCCGCCTGCGCGGAAATGACGGGGTGCGCCGTGGCTTGGCGGGCTGCACGTCGTCGGCCGAGGTCTTGACGGTCGGCGCTGCGATCATCTTCCGCCCGCACAGGTTGCACACCCCTACCGAGCGGGGACCGCATCGTACGCATCGAGAGGGCTGTTACAATGCATGGAGCCAGGGCGTTGCCGAATGGGGTTCAAACTAACCGAACCCTACATCGCTCGCCGGTACAACGGCAGCTTCCCACAAGCGGAACTCCACCATGCGGGTCATCCGGATCGTATTCTGGTTGCTGAAGCGCTGCATGAGCTTGTTGTTTCTTGGACTCTCTGTAGCGTTTGTACTTTTCACGGTGCTCTCGTTCACGGTAGGTCACGTCACTTGGGGCATGGATTTACACGATCGTCCGTCAGATATCTCCACGCGACAGCCGATTGGCAACCTGACCGTGACATTTTCCGGCTGGACGCTCAAGGGCGCACTCCACCTGGACGAACGCAATCTGCACCGGCCCATTCCGCAACTTGTCCATTCCGGGCGGCTGCCAGGTGTGCTTTCCTGGCAGAAGTATCTCGGTACCGGCACATGCTGGTGGCGCGTGGAAGCAAATCCACTGTTGCTGTGGGCGATCCTGTTCGGGTCTGCGCTTATCTGGATGGTCCCACGGGTACGAAGGTGGTGGCGCGCTCGACACGGCTGCTGCCTGCATTGCGGCTACTGTCTCACCGGCAATGTCAGTGGGTGCTGTCCGGAGTGCGGAGCAGGGGTTGGCCAATCCGGAGACTCACGAGGTCCAGCCCCATCCTCGTCATCCTAAGCAGGTCCGCCTGAGCCAACCCCGGCGCCAAACCGTCCCCGAACGCACATACGAGTGTGTCGACAGCGCACGGTGCCACGCCCCACGGGCCTGGCAGGGAGTGTGGTGAGGGTCGAAAACCCGCAAACAACGCCCCTCGCCCGCACTCTCTCCAACACGAAGACAGGTTTGCGATAGCGGCCGGTCTCTCATGCACCACAGATACAAGAGTCAGTTACCCGGCGGTGGGGCGCTCCGGTTCCGCCGAGGGGGACTGCCGCTCAGCAGCGGGTGGCGACGGTTGCGGTGCCGGGGTTGTGCTGGGAGCGGGCTGCGGAGCGTCGCCGGCCGGCATCACGACACCGCCCGGGCCGAGACGACGAGCACCGGTTGCGGCCGCCACCACCTGGCGACGAATCGGAATCGTCAGCGTCTTGAACTCATCGCTCGGATCGTTGGTGCGTATGGTGATCGCGGCGCCGCGCTCCGGAATCGCGCTATAGGGCGGCAGCGTCACCCGCAGTTGCTGCAAGCCGTATTCCCCAGCGACGATCGGGGAGGGTAGCTTTTCGACCTTCACGCCAGAGAGCCCCGGGTCAATCTCAAGAATCTCAAACGGCTGATCGGCCTTGTACCGGATCTGCATGACGCGCTGCACTTCACGCTCGGCCGACGAGAGCACGATGAGTGTGGGCGGGTTCACATGGATGCGCGGCATGACTGTCGCCACGACAGGGATCGTGATCTGCGGCACTTCCTTGAGGCCGGTTTCGAGTACGACCTGGACATAATTGTTACCGGAATTGAGCGGCGGCAAGGTCGTGGCCACCAACTCGTACTCCTTGCCGGCAGTAACTTCGCGCAGCTCCACCCGGAAGCGACCGAAGTTCTGCCCCTCGCGCAAACGCAGCGTCATGGCCTGCGGAAAGTTGTTGACAAGCTGCACTTTCTCCTCGGCCTGCGTATCCCGCTCGGGGTTCCGGAAGGTAATGCCGCGGGCGGGCTTCGTCTCCAGCAGTGGCTTGACGTTACCCTTGATCTCGATGTTCACCTGTGGCTGGAGCGGATCGTTGGTGGAGACGATGACGCGTTTGTTCGCCGGACCGGGCGTGGTATCCGTGCGGTATGAAATCTTGAAGGTGGTGGATTCGCCCGGCTCGAGCGGCGACTTCGGCTGCGAGAGTACCGTGCAGCCACAGGTCGCCCGGACGAGCAGCGTCAGCGGGGCATCGCCGCGGTTTGTGGCGGTGAAGTCCTTCTCCGCCGGTTCGCCCTGCCAGACCTCACCCATCTCGTACACGGTGCCACTCAACTCAAGCCGCGGCTGAGGGCCATCCGGTACTGCCGGTGTCACCGGCTGCGGTTGAACCTGGGGGTTGGACGACTGAATCTCGGTTGGAGCCGGGCGCTCCTGGGCAGCCGCCCAAGGCAGACCTGTAACGACGAGTGCAACCAACAGCAAATCCACCAAGCGCAAACGGGTGCCCATTCTGATCTACCTCCAAAGCGCAGCAGCCCGAAAGTTCCATCACCGACGCAACGCCAGCCGGGCGGCTAGGTTACGCGGACCTTTTATCGTATGTCGGAAGCAGCCGCGACTGCAATGATAACAAAGTGCAGCGTGGACGTTCATCCGCACTCTATCGGCAGCGCAAGGCCCCCCCTGCCAGTGTTTGGTGAGCGTATCGTTGGGGATGAAGACGCCAACTTTGCGTACAACGTCTTATAATAGCGACGATTGATGGTCTCATTAAAAGAAAAAAAGACGCCTGCCGTACCGGCCAGGCGCCTAGTGGAGACGAAGGGACTCGAACCCTCAACCTCTGCATTGCGAACGCAGCGCTCTCCCAGTTGAGCTACGTCCCCATGGGGGTCTCGTATTATAGATCGGCGGAATCCGCCCGCAAGGGGACGCGCATGAGCATCGGCACCGAGCGGTGTCCATGCGCGTCCCACGATCCAGGGAACTACTCCGGACCGGTAAACGACAACGCAAAGATCGCGAAGTCGTGTATGTCGATATCGCCGTCGCCGTCGAGATCCGCATCGGTGCCCGGCAGCCCCACCCGCAGCGAAACGAGGTACTCACGCCAGTGCACGTCGTTCGTGCAGTTGAGCTGTGCGGCGTCACGAACCACGAGCCGAAGCGTGTACGCGCAGTTCGGCAAGGCACTGACATCCCACTCAGCGAGCAAGCCGCTTAGGGACGCATGGCCTGTCGCAATCGTGTTCCACAGGTTTGATTCGCCACCGGTCCATTGCAGATCCCATTGCGTCAGGTTTGTATCCGTAGCCACGCCGTAGATCTGCACGGTTCCGTCGACCCAGACACAGTTCAGCGGCTCGTCGAGCACCGCGACCGGTACCGTGTTGTCGATCGTGACCGGGATCGTGACACTGGTCGTGCCGCCGATCGAGGTATTGCGCAAGCGCAACTGGTAGGAACCGTCTGGGACGGTGGTCGTATTCCAGTGCGCGAGTGGCAGGTTATGCACGGAACTCGTGCCGGTGGCGAGCGTCACCCAGGCCCCCCCCACCGGCCGATAGGCGAGATCCCAGGAGATCCCGCAAACTCCATGTCCGACGATACCATCGATGCACACCGCGGTACCACCCACAACGCTACCAGAGAGTGGCGTGTTGATCGCAGCATACGGTCCGGCATCCGCGTGCATGAGGCGTTCTGCGCTGGTTGCATGCCCACACTTATCTTCTACGGTCAAGCGCAACATGCGATAGCCGGGGGCAGCCGGCAGCCAGTTCGCGAACAACCCGCCGTTCACGGGAGCTGAGCCCGCCGCGACCAGGATCCAAGTGCCGCTGCTCATCCCGCGCTCTTCGAGTCGCCACGTGTCCAGGTTCCCGTCGGGATCGTTCGCCGTGCCGTACACGGGCGTGCTGGCATTCGCCGCAACACACTGGAAATCACCCAGCGTCAACACGGCCAGCGGTGCGCTCAAGTCGTCTTCACACGGGTCGTACAGGCAGGTGTACGCGTCACAGGTGCTGCCCTCGCCCATCCAGCGCCCCCCCATGGCTGCACAGGCGGCCTCGGTCGTCTCGCTGCACATGCTGTCGAGTGCGCAACAGGCCCCGCGACGGAAGCTGGCGTCGAAGTAGATGTCGTACATCGGACCACGATAGTCGGTCCAGGCCACGCACGCCTGGTCCGTAATGGCTCGTGTCGGGTCAACGCATATCGCCGGTCGGCGGTTCGTCCCGCTCGCCCAGTTGGCCTCATTGAGTACGGTTGCCGTGGCCCAGACGTTGGGAGTCGCCACGTCCGCCCAAGTGTAGACAATATCGTAATCGCGCCAGAAAGCGCCATGGAATCGGCCGGCGCTGGTGCTGGCGCACAGCGCGACCGCATCTTCGTTATCCCATGTCCAGGGCATCGTCTGGTCGGCGCTGAAGCTTGAACCGCCGTCTGTTGAATAGGAGTAGTGTACGTCGGTGTCACTCGTGTATGCGTAGGTATAGGCCGCCAGTATGGTTGGGGACCCGACGGCCGCCACCACGGCGGGTCGCGTTGCACCCTGCGTGTTCGAGGTCAGTTGCACGGGGGCTGCCCAGGTCCCGCCGAAGTTGCTGCTTTTCGCGAGCCAGACCTGCGTTGCCCATGTGCTGCCGGTCCACCCGGGCTTCTCGAACACAACAAACAGCCCCGCCGTGCCGTAGGCGATATCAGGGCGCGTCACATGCGAGGAGGCCTCACTGCCACCGGTGATGTTCTGGGGTGTGCTGTAGGTCAGCCCGTAGTCCAGACTGCGCACGAACATCACCGGGTAGTTGTCGATCGCGTTTACGGTGTAGGCGATGTACACGTAAAACACATCGTAGATCAGGTTGTCTGTGCAGACGGCCGGATGGATATCGGGCGCCGCCGTGAGCCCCGACACGGCCGTCGTCGGTGTCCAGTCCAGCGTGTCCGGGTCAAAGCGTATGGCCATGATGCGCTTGGTGTCGTCCGCCATCGTGGCTTCGTAGGCCAGGAACAGCCACTTTTCGCCACTGGCTCGTTCGGCGTAGGTAAGCGCCGGGTTCCGCGCTGCCACCCCCGTCTTGAAGTGAATCCGAACCTGCCAGTGGGCGCCGCCGTCGGTTGAGCGATAGACCGTCACCCATCCATCCATCGCACCGTAGCTTTCGACTGCAATGAAGAGCACGCCGTCCGGAGTGCTCGTCATGGCCGGCTCAACGCGGCTCATCGTGGAGTCTGTCACCAGGATGTCCCCCAGCCAACGCACAGACCCGGCCTCATCCGCGGTCCCCAGCAGGGCTTCCGTATCCCCCTCGGCGTTCGCAGAGAATGGTGTTCCCAAGTCTCCCGGCTCCGGCCGAACCTCCGCCGGCTCCCACTCAGGCGGTGGCGGTCCGGTACGTGGCCGCAACGATTCGTCCGACAGCCCTGGCGGTTCAAACCCGATGGCCGTACCGCACACCCCCCATAGAAATACAGCAGCCATGATCCACTTGCACATGTCGCGCCTCGCTTCCCGACGAACCGGAACTGGATTCCCATGCCGCGCCCACATGGCGCAACGATCACATCACGTGCTGCGCCGGGAGCGCAAACGACAGGATAGAAACATGCAGGCCGGCTCAGGGTGTACGAATCGGTGGGAAATGGGCCCAAACAATGAAATCAAGGGGCTCAGCCCGAGCCGCCTCGCGTTCAGCGGATGCGACCCTGCGCTTACAGTGAAAACTAGATCAGGAATCGTGGCTCGTCAAAAACATTGCAGAGATGAATCATCATAATGGGGTTGTTGAGTTGCCGCGGTGTTCCACGGATCGCTATCACCCAGCGAGTCGTACAAGCCGGATGTCTTCGAAGCGAGAAACGCCAAGCTACGGTGTAGTGATCAGGCGTGCTGCCAGCGCCGCAAGTGCTTCCGGTGTGCGGTCCTGCGGTTGCCAGCGATACCCCAACCCATCCCCGCGGTGACGCGGAATGATGTGGAAGTGCACATGCGGGACTTCCTGGCCCGCGCAAGCGCCGTTGTTCTGTAGCAGGTTGTAATCCGTCGCTCCCACTACGGTCACAACGCGGCGCGCTACCCGGAGTAAAGCCCGCCCGAGCGCAGCGGCCTCATCCTCTGTAAGTTGGTCCAGGCGCTCGACGCTACGTTTGGGGATGACCAGCGTGTGCCCATCGGCCAGCGGACGGATGTCGAGGAATGCGAGCACATGCTCATCCTCGTACACCCGGTGGCAAGCGATCTCCCCCGCCACAATCTTGGTAAAGATGGACATAGCGTGCTCCCGATTACGGGGCCCGCGGTTACTCGCCCTGCGGTGGGGCCTCGCTGGCGGGGGTAGCCGGAGCGGCCTCCGTTGGCGTGGCTGCGCGTGCACTGGCACGCCGCCGGCCGAGGGCGCGCGGCTTACCGGCGTAGACGCTGTACTTGACGCGCGCTCGCCGTTTGCGTTCAGTCTTGTCCTTGTTCTGCTTGCGCGGTGGGTCATCAGCGCTGACGAGTTGCAGAATGGCAAGCTGTCCGCCGTCGCCCAGCCGGCGGTCCGCCAGCTTGATGATGCGGGTATAGCCGCCCTGACTGCCGAGCTTCTCGTTGCGCTGCTTCATCCGCGGACCGATCTCCGCGAAAAGCTTGTGCAGCACTGACTCGGCCGTGAACTTCAGCCCCGGCCGGGTCGTGTTCGTGCGGTAGCGTCGTCCCGAGCGCGAGCGCAGCGTGCGGGCCCGCTTCGCGTCACTGAGCTTGTCATAGTCGGCCTGGAATTCGGCCGGGACGATCGAGCGATCCTGCAGCAGGGCTTCGGCCCGCTGCCGGGCAGCGAGACTGCCGTCAATGGCAAGCGAGACGAGTTTCTCGGCGAAGGCGCGCACATCCCGGGCCTTCACGACCGTCGTGCGCAACTCGCCGTGCTCGATGAGACTCTGCACGAGATTGCGCCGCAGAGCGCGCCGATGGCTCGATGTACGGTTCAGGCGCCGACCGCCTACACGATGCCGCATGGTCCTACCTCACGATCTATCCAAGCGGAGCGGCACTGGGCTCGGTCGCATCCAGGCCGCCATCCACATCAGGGCTGTCATCACCGCGGCCCATGCCCAACGCCAGGCCCACTTCCAGCAGCTTTTGCTGCACTTCGACCAGCGACGTCTTGCCGAAACTGCGCAACTGCATGAGATCGTCTTCGGTCAACCGAACCAGGTCGCCCACGGTCGCGATGCGGGCGGCTTCGAGGCAGTTGCTGGCGCGGACCGAGAGGTCGAGCGTGCTGAGGGGACGCTCCAGCTTACGCCGCAGTTCGTCGTTAACCTCGATATGGGCAGGTACGCTCCGCGCTTGCCCGGCGGTCATGTGCTCGCCCAGTTCGAAGTACTGCGTAAACGGGTTCAGATGCTTGCGCAGGATCTTCGCCGACTCGACCAGGGCATCCTCCGGCCGCGTGGTACCCTTGGTCCACACTTCGAGAATCAGCCGGTCGTAATTCACCTTCTGGCCTACGCGCGTGTCCTCGGTTCGATAGCGGACGCGCGTCACCGGGGAGAAAAGCCCGTCGACCGGGATCACACCAATTTCAGTGTTTTCGTCGATGTGTTCGGGGGCCGGCACATAACCGCGGCCGCGCTCGACCGTGAGCTCAGCCGAAAAAGGCACATCGTCGGTGAGAGTCGCGATCAGGAGATCCGGGTTGTGGATGGTGATCGCGGGATCACAGACAAAATCGCCGGCACGGATTTCTCCGCGGGTCTTGCGCTCCACGCGCATGGTCTTGGGCTGCTCGGCATCGAGATGCACAACGAGCGACTTGATGTTGAGGATGATGTAGGTCACGTCCTCGAGCACGCCCGGCAGTGACATGAACTCGTGGTCGGCCCCCGCAATGCGAACACGCGTGACCGCCGATCCCTCGAGACTCGACAACAGAATGCGTCGCAAACTGTTACCGACCGTCGTGCCAAAACCGCGCTCGAACGGTTCGACGATGAACCGGCCATATCGGTCGGTGCTCATCGCCTCGTCACGAACGACCCGCGTCGGCAACTCCAACCCGCGCCATCGAATCCGCATACGCTCTACGCCTCCCGAGCCGCCGCTCTCGCGCGCCCAAGTCCCCACTTCACCGCTTGTCTCACCGCTTACCGCGAGCAAAACTCGACGATCAGCAACTCTTCGACCGGGATCAGAACATCGTCCCGTCCCGGCAGCGCTACGACGGTTGCCTCCAATTTATTGGGGTCGACTTCGAGCCAGCCCTGCGCCGGCGGGTTGGAAACACCCTCCAGAAGGGCAATCTGCGCCCGCACGTACTGTGTGCTCTTCTCACGCGCCCGGATGCTGATCCGGTCGCCCACCTGCACCAGGTAGCCCGGGCGATCCACCTTGCGGCCGTTCACCAGGATGTGGCCATGGACCACCGCCTGCCGCGCGCCGCGCCGCCCGGCGACGAAACGGGTCTTATACACGACATTGTCAAGCCGCCGCTCCAGGGTACGGAGCAATTCCTCGCCGGTATTGCCCGGCGACTTGGTCGCCAGTTCAAAGTAGCGGCGGAACTGCTTCTCCAGCACACCGTAGTGGCGCTTGACCTTCTGCTTCTCGCGCAGCCGAACGGCATAGTCCGAGGTCTTGCCACGGCGGAGCATGTGCATGCCGGGCGGATAGTTCTTGTACTCGCGCTCGAGCGGATTCTTGCCCGTCTCGTCACGAATCGGCTTGAGCATCAGATTCACGCCTTCGCGGCGCGACAGACGCGTGCTCGGTCCGGTGTATCGACCCATGGCCTAGACCCTCCGCCGCTTGCGCGGCCGGCAGCCGTTGTGCGGCAGCGGTGTCACATCTTCGATCGACTGGATGCGGATGCCGGCGGCCTGCATGGCGGTAATGGCCGACTCGCGCCCGGCACCAGGCCCCTTGACGCGCACTTCGACCTCGACCACCCCATGCTTCTTCGCCTCGTAGGCGCAGAACTGGGCGGCCCGCTGTGCGGCGAAGGGCGTGCTCTTGCGGGCGCCGGTGAACTTCTTGTCACCGCCCGCGGCGGGCACGGACCCGGCCGACGCCCAGCAGAGTGTGTCACCGTTGATGTCCGTAATCGTGACGATCGTGTTATTGAACGTAGCGCGAATGTGCACGATGGCCTTCGCGATGTTACGTCGCACACGCCGTTTTGCTGTTGCTGCCTTAGCCAAAGCTCCGGCTCCCTTGCGATGGTCGCTGCGCCTTTACTTAGCGCATTTCCTTGATGCTCTTCTTGCCGGCCACGGTCTTCTTCGGACCCTTGCGCGTGCGGGCGTTCGTCCGGGTGCGCTGCCCGCGCACCGGTAACCCGCGGATATGCCGCAGCCCGCGGTAGCAGCGGATTTCGCGCAGGCGCGCGATGTTCTGCTGCACCTGGCGCCGCAACTGGCCCTCGACGACAAAATCGCTCTCGATGATGCCGGCGATCCGGCTGACCTCTTCCTCGGTCAGCTTGTTCGCCCGCACCTGCGGTTCGATGTTCGCCTTCTGCAGGATCTCCAGCGCCCGCTTCGGGCCAATACCGTAGATGTAGCGGAGCGAAATATCGATCCGCTTCTGCGTCGGAATGTCAACACCTGCGATACGTGGCATATGTACTCGCCTCTTCTGCCGGGACCTAGCCCTGGCGCTGCTTGTGCCGTGGATTCGTGCAGATGATCCGTACGACACCTTTGCGCTTGATGATCTTGCAGTTCTCGCAGATCCGTTTCACGCTGCTGCGGACCTTCATCGTCGCACACCTCCGGCCCCTCCGCGAAGCGCGTCGCAGGGGTCCGCTACCACGGCCTCAAGCCCGCGGGTTCCGTTATCGTCCGTCACTCAACACATCCGCACCCGTGGCGGTCACCGCCACGTCGTGCTCGAAATGGGCGGCCCAGGAGCCGTCCACCGTCACCATCGGCCAGCCGGTGCCGTCACCCACCCGCACCTCGGGCCGACCGGCTGTCACCATGGGCTCAATCGCGAGCGTCATCCCGGGGACCAGCTCGAAGTCTGCTTCGCGCTGCCCACGATCCCAGAAGTTGGGGACGCTCGGCTTCTCATGCATTTCCCGGCCAATGCCATGCCCGACGAAGTCGCGCACTACACCACAACCGGCCGCTTCCACAAACGCCTGCATCTGCTTCGCGATGGTGCTCCAGCGCACACCCGGCCTGATCCGCTCGATGGCAAGATCCAGCACCTGCTCGGTCACCTCGAGCAGTTTCCGGATGGCGGGCTGTACCTCGCCAACCTTGAACGTGCGGGCCGCATCGCCACAATAGCCCTTCAGCCGCACACCGCAGTCGACACTCACGATGTCGCCGGGTTGTAGCGGCCGATCATTCGGAATTCCGTGGACAATCTCCTCGTTCACCGACGCGCAGATGCTCGCCGGAAACGGAATCTTCGCCTGCGGATGCACGACGCCCTTGAAGAGCGGCTGCCCACCGGCCTTCGTGATCAACTCGTGCGCCCGGCGATCGAGCTCGAGCGTGGTTACGCCCGGCCGTACAAGCCTGGCGAGCTCTTCCAGCACGCCGTGAACCACGCGCGCCGCCGCTCGCATGAGTTCAATCTCACGCGGGGACTTCACCACGATGCCTGCTCCGACGCGGTGGTGCATCAGGCGGATCCTGCCCTTTCAATGATGCGGCTGATACGCTCCTCGACCTCAGCGGCCGGTACGGATGCGTCCACCACGTGCAGACAGCCCTGCCGCTCGTAGTACTCGATCAGCGGCACCGTTTGACGGCGGTACGTTGCCAGCCGCGTCGCGACCACGTCGCGGCGGTCATCCGGCCGCTGGATCACACTCGGGCGGCCACACTTGTCGCACACTCCTTCCACCTTGGGCGGAAGGAAACTTACATTATAGGTGGCGCCGCATTCTACGCAAACCCGGCGACCCTCAATTCTCCGGATGATCTCCTCATCATCGAGCAGCAGGTCGACGACGGCGTCGAGATGCATGCCGCGCTCCCGCAGGCCGCCCGCCAGCGACTCCGCCTGCGGCAGGGTGCGGGGAAAACCATCCAGAATAAAGCCGCGTTCTCGTCCGAGCCGGTCGATCGCCGCCAGCATGACCCCGGTAATCAACTCATCTGAGACAAGCTGACCGGAATCCATGATCGCTGCCACGCGGTTTCCGATATCGCTCCCGATCTGTCGCTCATGCCGCAGCACGTCGCCACTCGAAAGCTGCGTCAGCTCAAATTTGCCACATACACGCTGGGCCTGCGTGCCTTTGCCCGAACCGGGCGGACCGAGAAAGATCAACCACTTCGCCGCCATGCATTCCTACGTTCGGCCGCGGACACGCCCGCCACCCTCTGGCCCCAGGAAGCCCTCGTAATTGCGTTGGACCAGATTCGCTTCAATGCGCTGAATCAGGTCGAGCGCCACACTCACAACGATCAGTAATCCGGTGCCACCCAGGAAAGCCGAAATCCGGTACGGGATATTGAGATGGGTAGCGACCACGGTCGGAATCAGGGCAATGACCGCCAGGAAGCCGGCGCCCACGAACGTGATCCGCGTCATGACCGATTCAAGGTACTGCTCGGTGCGCTTGCCCGGTCGCAGCCCCGGAATGAAGCTGCCCATATCGCGGAGCTGATTCGCCATCTCCTTGGGTCGGAACTGCACCGAAACCCAGAAGTAGGCGAAGAAGTAGACCATCACGACGTAGGTGAAATCGTGCACGAAGCTGCCGGGCAGGAAGGCGCGCGAAAGGAAGTCCCAGAGGCCGAAGGGCCAGATCTGGGCCTGCGCGAGCCAGCCGAAGATCACGCTCGGGAACAGCAGGAACGAGCTCGCGAAAATGATCGGCATGACACCGCCGTGGTTGACCCGCAGCGGGAGGTAATGCTTCATGCCGCCGACCATGCGCCGGCCGCGCGTCTGGCGGGCCTGCTGGATCGGGATGCGGCGCTGTGCCTGGGTGATCAGGATCGCACCGGCAACTACGCCGATAAACGAAACAATGAGGAAGACTACGGTCTCCGGGCCCATCGCCAGAGCGCTGGTCGTTCCGCGTATGTTGGCCAGCAGTCCACCGCCGACCTCGTAGAACACGTACGGCATACGGGCAATAATGCCCGCCATGATGATCAGACTGATGCCGTTGCCGATACCATAGGCATCGATCTGCTCACCCACCCACATCAGCAGCAGCGTACCGGCCATCAACCCCGTCACACCGATCAACCAGAAAGCGACCGAATTCAGATACGCGGGGTATACCAGACCGGAGCGATTCAGATAGCTGATCCAGAAAATCGCCTGGATGAAGCAGAGCAGTACCGTTCCGTAGCGCGTGTATTCCGTGATCTTCCGCCGTCCGGACTCTCCCTCCTTCTGGAGCTTCTCCAGGGCGGGAATCACCGTCACGAGGAGCTGGAGAATGATCGACGCGCTGATGTACGGCATGATGCCCAGGCCAAAGAGCGTGCTCTGCCCCAGGTCACCTCCGGTGAACATGGCGAAGAGCTCGGCCGCCTGCTCCATCCCGCCGCCCATCTGTTGGAAATGGCGGGCGAGCTGGTCCTGATTGACACCGGGCAGCGGTACATAAAAGCCGACCCGGTACACGGAAAGCATCAGCAGCGTGAAGAGCACCTTCTTCCGAAGGTCCGGCACGCGGAAGACGTTGATAAACGCACGCAACATCCGACGTTATCCTCGAACCGCCCTGGCAGCGGCGGGGCTACGCCTCGGTCGGCTTCGACGCTGGCTTCACCGGCGCGGAGGCCGTGGGGGCCTTGCCGGACGATTTCTTCGCGCGCCGCTCACGCGCCTTCACATTACGCTTGGCTCGCCACTTCTCCGCAGGCGATGGGGCGGACAACTCCTGTACCTGTCCGCCGGCCCGCTCAATCGCCGTACGAGCACCCGCACTGAAGGCGTCCGCAACGACGGTCAACTTCTTCGCAAATGCGCCATACCCGAGGATCTTGATGCGCGGCTCGGAGCCGTCGATCAGATGCTTCTCGCGCAGGGTATCCGCATTGACCGTGGCTCCATTTTCGAAGGCCGCTTCCAGCGCCGCGAGATTCACAACCTCGTAACGCTGCGCAAAGTTCACGTTGCTGAAGCCGCGCTTCGGCAGACGCCGGAAAATCGGCATCTGTCCGCCTTCGTGCAGCGGCCGGGTGCCGCCGCCCGCACGGGCCTGGCAACCTTTGTTGCCGCGGGTAGAGGTCTTGCCGTGGCCACTTGACTCACCCCGGCCGACACGTTTGCGCCGCTTCGAGGCGCCCGCCTCCGCCGTTACGTCATTGAGCATCATGGCTCGTCTCCTCCACTGCCGCGGCGGGTACGGTGCCGGATGTCGCGGCCGTCGCAAGCACGGGCTCACCGATCGCCGTCTTCATGGCTTGGCGCTCGGGGGGCAGATCGAGTTTCACTCCCCGCAACTCCTCGATCATCGCACGGGTGCGAAGCTGCTGCAGACCATGGAGTGTCGCCTTCACGAGGTTCTTCGGGCTGGTCGACCCGTAGCACTTCGTGAGCACGTCCTTCACACCGGCGAGCTCGAGCACTTTGCGCGGCGTGTTGCCCGCGATGACGCCCGTACCTTCGCTGGCGGGGATCATGACCACCCGGCTGGAGCCGAAGCGGCCCACCACGCGATGTGGAATCGTAGTGCCACGGAGCGGAATACGGATGAGACTGCGCCGGCCCTGCTTGACGCCCTTCTCCACCGCCGGCGGAACCTCGTTGGCCTTGCCATAACCCAGCCCCACCTGGCCCTGCCGATCACCGACGACGACCAGTGCGCCGAACGAGAATCGGCGACCACCTTTCACCACGGTCGCACAGCGGTAAAGCTTCACCAAGGCATCTTCGAGATTGCCGCGCTCATCACCGAAACCACCGCTGTCGCGCCCCCGGCGCTCTCCGCGCCTCGGTCTGCCACTCGGCCTGTTCGCCATTGGATCGTGTCCTGCCTGCGGTTAAAACTTCAGTCCCGCCTCGCGGGCTGCGTCCGCGAGGGCCTTCACCCGGCCGTGGTACTTACGCCCACGCCGGTCGAACGCGACGCACTCAATCCCGAGCGCCCGCGCCTTATCACCCAGCGCCTTGCCGACGATCTGAGCGGCCTTGGCGTTTCCGCCATTGCCGCCGACCGCCGCCCGCAACTCGCGGGACTGGGTGGATGCCGAACACAGGGTCCGGCCGGTATCGTCATCAATGATCTGCGCCGTGATATTCTTCAAGGTGCGGGCCACTGCCAGACGCGGCCGCCGGGTCGTGCCGGAAACCGACTTGCGAACGCGCAATACGCGCCGCGCCTGCCGCACATGCTTGACCAGCTCGTGTTTCATCGCACCGTTCCTCAAACACGGGGGCGGCCTCTGTCCGGCACCCGCGCCACTGCTTCCTAGCCGCCCGCGAAGACCTTGCCGGCCTTCCGGCGAATCTGCTCACCGGCGTAGCGGATACCCTTGCCGAGATACGGCTCGGGCTTGCGAATCTTGCGGACCTCGGCCGCAAACTGACCCACCATCTGCTTGCTCGCGCCGCTCACGGTGAACTTCGCGGGCTCATTGTTGCCACGCGCGGTCGGAACCTCGACCTTGACGGTCAAGCCGTCAGGAATCGGGATCTCGAACTGGGCCTTCTTGCCCACGCCGCGACCCATGAAACCGCAATTGATCATCAGCTTCTTGCCGTCGAGGTTGGCCGAGTAACCGGTTCCGTAAATCTCGAGTCCGATCGCATACCCGACTGTCACGCCATGGATGTCATTGGCGATCAGCGCCCGCACCAGTCCGTGCCGGGCACGCGCATCGCGACTGTCATCGGGCCGTCGTACCAGGACCTCCGCACCTTCGACCGCAACGTCGATCGGGGCGGGAACCGTCAGCGCCAGCGCACCCTTCGGGCCGCTCGTCCGAATGGTACGACCGGCCACTTCGATCGTGACACCCTTCGGAATCGGAATGGGTTTCTTGCCAATCCGCGACATAACTCACCACACCGTGCAGAGGACTTCGCCGCCGACTTTTTCCTTGCGGCACTGGCGGTCACTCAACACGCCCTTGTTGGTCGACACGATCGAGATCCCCAACCCGTCCAGCACGCGTGGCAGCTCCGTCACGCCCTGGTACCGCCGGCAGCCCGGCCGGCTCACACGCTGCACGTCCTGCAGGACCTTTTCGCCCTGCGAGCCGTACTTCAGGTCGACTTCGATCACGCCCTGGTTGGCGTCGTCGATCGAGGCATAGTCGACAATGTAGCCCTCTTCCTTCAATACCCGGGCAATGCCCAGGCATACCTTGCTGCGCGGGATGCGCACGCGCTTCAGACCGGCACGGTTGCCGTTCCGGATCCGCGTCAGCATGTCAGCGATCGGGTCGGAAGTCGCCATTCTGCTCGTCCTCTTCTACCAACTGGCCTTCATCACGCCGGGGATGCGCCCCTCGAGCGCGAGCTTCCGGAAGCAGCAGCGGCAGATCCGGAACTTCCGGTAAACCGCCCGCGAACGCCCGCACAACTCGCAGCGGGTATACGCCCGCGCGCTGTACTTGGGCTTCTTCTTGCACTTCAGCTTCAGACCCAGTCGTGCCATCGTTCACCTGTCCTCGGCCGGGAACCACCGGGGGCCCGGACCCGCGTACACCCTAGTTGCGGAACGGCATGCCCAGCAGGGTCAGCAGGAGCCGCGCTTCGCTGTCACTCCGGGCCGTGGTGCAGATCGTGATATTCAGTCCCTGCTGCACTGTCACCTTGTCCGGGTTGATTTCGGGAAACACGCCGTATTCGGTCAGCCCCATGCCATAGTTACCACGCCCATCGAAGCTGCCGGGGTTCAGACCCCGGAAGTCGCGGACACGCGGCACTGCCAGCGTGATGAGGCGATCCAGGAATTCGTACATCCGCTGGCCGCGCAGGGTCACCTTCAGACCAACGTCATAGCCCTGTCGAAGCTTGAAATTCGACACGCTCTTGCGCGCTTTGCACACCAGCGGCTTCTGGCCCGCCACGGTGGCCAGTGCGGCCTCGGCCTCGACAAAACGCTTGTTGTCGCGGGCTTTGTTGGTGGATTCCGCGACCGCCTTGCCCAACCCCATCGACAGCACGATCTTCTCGAGCTTCGGCAGGGACATGGGGTTCACTCGGCCCAGATCCTGCTTGAGCTGTGGCAGCACTTCCTCGCGATACTTCGCCTGTAGACGCACCATCGCTACCGCCCTGCCTTTCCAGCCGCAGCCGGTGCGGACCGCGTATGTCGCGTGACCACGCTGATCTCCTCACCGCTGCTCTTCCGCCCGGTGGCGATCCGACGCTTGCCTGTTACCTTGCCCGCGGCGTCGCGCTGCACCTCGAACCGGACGCGCGTCGGACGATCGGTCTTGCGGTCGATCGGCATGACCTTGCACGCCGGCAGGGGCGCTTCCTTCTGGATGCGGCCGCCCTGCGGATTCTTCTGGGAACGCCGCACGTGCCGATACACCAGGTTCACACCCTCGATCACCACCTGGTCGCGATCGGGAATCACGCGCAGCACCTTGCCTCGGGCCCCTTTGTGGTCGCCCGAGATGACCATGACAATATCGTCCTTGCGAATGCGTGCTGCCATCGCTACCAGACCTCCTCCGCGAGCGAGATGATCTTCGTGAAGTTCTTCTCGCGCAACTCGCGGGCCACGGCCCCGAACACACGCGTGCCCTTCGGGTTGTTCTCCGCGTCGATGATGACGGCCGCATTGCTGTCGAACCGGACGTAGCTGCCGTCCTTCCGCCGCGTGGGATACCGCGTGCGAACAATGACGCAGCGGACCTTGTCCCCCTTCTTGTAATCCGACTGCGGCAGGGCCTGCTTGACGGAGGCGATGATAATGTCGCCGACGCCACCCTTGCTGAGCCGCGGCTTGCCTTGGCGCGCCGAAGAGCCCTTCAGCACCTGGATCGTTTGCAGCCGTTTCGCGCCGGTGTTGTCGGCGACATCCAGCCGCGTGTACTGGGTGATCAAGCGCGCGCCCCTTTCTGCCCCGGCGCCCGCTGCACCACCCGTACGAGCCGCCACGTCTTGGTCTTGCTCAACGGCCGGCAGTGGGCAATTTCAACCAGGTCGCCGGGCTGGCACTCGTTATGCTCATCGTGGGCGTGGAACTTGGTCCGCCGGCTTAGGAACTTGTTGTACTTCGGGTGCCGGACCTTGTACGAGATCTCCACGGCGATGGTCTTCTGCCGGCCCGCCGAGGTGACCACACCCACCTGGTGAGTGCGCGTTTTTCGCGGGCTTGGGACGGTTACCGCGGGATTGCTGGGTTCTGCGCTCATGACGCCTTCCACCTGCGGCCACCCTGTGGCCGCGCTGTGCTGTCCAATCTACTTCTGTCGCGCCGCCTGCGCGGTCAGGTGCGCCTGCCGCTGCTCAATATGCTTCTCGCCGCGCTCATGCAGCACCGTCAGCAGGCGGGCAATGTTCCGCTTCGCCTTGGTGAGCTGCGTGGGATCCGCGAGCTTTTCCGTAACCGACTGCGCCCGCAGGTCAAACAGGTGACGCCGGAGGCGTTCCAGTTCGCCGTGCAGCTCGTCGGCTTTCATGGCCCGGATTTCTTCGATCTTCATGCCGATGGTCCTACAGCCCGTGCCGCCGCACGACGAACCGCGTGCCGACGGGCATCTTGTGGGCGACGCGCAGCAGCGCCTGCTTGGCCACCACTTCCGAAACCCCGCTGATTTCGTACAGCATCGTGCCCGGCTTCACCAGGGCGCACCAGTAATCCGGTTCACCCTTGCCCTTACCCATGCGGGTCTCGAGCGGTTTGGATGAGACCGACTTGTGCGGGAAGATCCGGATGAACACGCGTCCTTCACGCTGCAGAAAGTGCTGCGCCGCGACACGGCCGGCCTCGATGTGCCGCCCGCTGACGCGCCCGGGCTCCAGCGCCTGCAAGCCGTAGTCGCCATACGCAACCGTGTTCCCACGCGTCGCGTTGCCGCGGTTCCGGCCCTTCTGGGCCTTCCGGTACTTCACACGCTTCGGCATCATCGCCGGCATGACCGCTTGCTCCTGTGCCCTGCGGCACCCTGCTCCAGATGACCTCTAGCGACGACCACGCCGCCGGAACCGGCTCGCCTCCGGCCGTTCGACCGGCTGCTCGCCGTACATGCCACGGTAAATCCAGACCTTGATGCCGATGGCACCGACGGTCGTCACGGCCGTGGTGATCGCGAAATCCACGTCCGCCTGCAGCGTCTGGAGGGGAATCGATCCCAGCATCTGGGTCTCGACCCGCGCCATCTCCGCCCCGCCCAACCGGCCTGAGCAGATGATCTTGACGCCCTTGGCGCCCGCCTCCATCGCGGTTTCGCATTTCTGTTTCATTACCCGGCGGAAGCTCATGCGCTTCTTCAACTGCTCAGCGATCGAAGCGCCCAGCAGGTGTGCGTCGAGATCCGGGTTCTTGATCTCCACGATATTCACCGACACGCGCCGGTCGATCAGGTCCTCGAGGCGCTCCTTGAGCTTGTCAACCTCCGCACCCTTGGCGCCGATGACGACACCCGGCCGGGCCGTATGGAGTATGACCTTGACCTCGTCCCGGGTACGCTCAATCTCGACCCGCGCGACACCTGCGTAAGGCGGCTTGCGGTTGAGGTTCTCGTCCACGTAGCGGCGAATCCGTTCGTCCTCGACGAGGAATACGCCGAACGCCGCCTTCGGGGCATACCACCGGGACTTCCAGCCCTCGGTGATGCCCACACGAAATCCGACCGGATGGCACTTCTGACCCACGGCAGACTACCTCTCCGCCACGGCCACGATGATGTGGCTGGTGCGCTTCTGAATCGAGTGCGCCCGCCCACGATCCTTGGGGCGGAAACGCTTGATGATCGGACCCGGGTCCACGCGGGCCTCGGATACGTACAGGCGCCCCATGGACGCCTCGCCTTCATTCGCATTCGCCATCGCCGAGCGGAGCACGCGGTCCACCATGCCTGAGGCACGCCGGTGCGTGAACTGCAAGACCGCCAGCGCCTGATCACACGGCAGCCCCCGGATCAGGTCGATCACGAGGCGCGCCTTGCGCTCGGCGATACGGGCGTAGCGGTGTGTCGCGGTCCAGGCCATTGCCACCGTCTCCTCGGTCCGGCTTAGGTCTTGCGGCCAATATGGGCCTTGAAGGTTCGCGACGGTGCGAACTCGCCCAGCTTGTGGCCGACCATGTCTTCCGTCACGTACAACTTGATGAAGTGCCGGCCATTGTGAATCTCAAAGTTCATGCCGACGAACTCGGGCACAATCGTGCAGGCCCGCGCCCAGACGCGAACCGGGCCGTTACTGCCCGAATCGCGCGACTTCATGACTTTCTTGAAGACGCTTTCGTCGACGTAGGGGCCTTTTTTCAGGCTGCGCGCCATGCCGTGTCCTCGTGCCGCTTTACCACTTCCGGCGCAGCTTCGCCTCACCATATGACTTGGTGATGCGCCGCCGCAGAATTCGTCGATTCGAGACCTTGCGCGGATTGCGCGTCCGACCACCCTTGGCCAGCTTGCCCCACGGGGAGCACGGATGCCGGCCGCCGTTCGAGCGCCCTTCACCGCCACCCATCGGATGCGCGTGCGGGTTCATCGCCTTGCCGCGCGTGTGCGGACGTCGCCCCAGGAAGCGCGACTTGCCCGCTTTCCCCAAGCTGATGTTCTGGTGGTCGAGGTTCCCAACCTGCCCGATCGTCGCCCGGCACTCCACCCGCACCTGCCGCATTTCGCCCGAAGGGAGCTGCAGGGTCGCCCAGTCGCCTTCACGCGCCATGAGTCGCGCCACATTACCCGCCGAACGGCACAGTTTCCCGCCCTGGCCGGGATTCAACTCGATATTGTGCACTTCCATGCCCAGCGGGATGCCCGCCAACGGCATGGCGTTACCGACCTTCGGTTCGACCTTTGCGCCGCTCTCCACCCCGTCGCCCGCCTTCAAACCGACCGGCGCCAGAATGTAGCGCTCTCTCTCCCCCGGTGTATTCCAGCAGTGCGATGTGGCACGAACGGTTCGGGTCGTACTGAATCTCGAGTACGCGCGCCGGCACGTTGTCCAGGTTGCGCTTGAAGTCGATGATGCGGTACATCCGCTTGTTGCCGCCGCCGCGGTGCCACGCCGTAATCTTGCCGGAGTGATTGCGACCGCCACGCTTCTTCAAAGGCTCAATCAGCGCCTTCACCGGCCGGTTCTTGTGCTTGTGCGTGATCTCGGCGTAGTCGTTCACGCTCGAGTTACGCCGGCCCGGCGTCGTCGGCTTATAAAGCTTAACACCCATCGGAACTACCTCGCCGATTCCACTGCCACAGCAGTGCCCGGCCGTACCTCACTAGAACAGGTCGATGGCGCTGTCTCGGTCCACCGTTACGACCGCCTTCTTCGTGGCCCGCGTCTGGCCGTACCGGAAACGGAACCGCCGCACCTTGCCGGGGCGGTTCGACGTCCGCACGTCCAGCACCTTCACGCCGTAAATCTGCTCTACCGCGTTCCGGATCTGGGCCTTGTTCGCCTCGGTGTGCACTTCAAACGTGTAGGTGCCACCATGCTCCTTCGAGCTCGAGCGCGACTGGTGCGTGCTCTTTTCCGTCACGAGCGGCTTGATGATCGTGTGGTAGATATCCATCGCGCTTTACTCGCTACTCCGCACCGGCGGCCGCCGGCCGCCGCCGCGGTGCGTTGGCCAGCGTCTTGAACTGCTCAAAAGCCTCGCGGGTGAACAGCAGCTTTTTCCGCGAAAGCACCGCATACGCATTGAGGGCCGCAACATCCATCACTTCGGTACGGGGAATATTGCGGCCGCTCTTGTAGACGTTCTGGTCGATACCTCTGGTCGCGAATACGCAACCACGGTCGGCCTGAAGCGCCGCGAGTAGCCGGGCAAACGGACCCGTCTTCGGCGCTGCCAGCTGCAAGCCGTCAATAATGGCCGCATCCGAGCTGCGAATCTTCGCGAGTACCGCATGGTTGCGCGCCAACCGCCGCATTCGCGCCGGCATGGCTTTCCGGAAATCACGCGGCCGCTTTGCAAAAGCCATACCACCGCCGCGGCGGACCGGCGACCGGATGGGACCCATGCGGGCCCGACCTGTACCTTTTTGCCGATAGATCTTCTTCGTGGACCCGGCGACTTCGCCGCGGCTCTTCGTGCGAATCGTCCCCTGGCGTCGGTTGGCGTGGTACATCACGACCGCCTGCTTCAGGAGGCGGGCGTTGACGTCGCCGCCAAGCAGCGCTTCGTCCAACTGCTCTACGCCGACCCGTTCGCCTGTCGCGTTGTATACCGGTAGCTCTAACATCGCTCCACCTATGCACACGCCGCGGCTATGCCCGCGTCTTGGACTTGCGGACCACCACGTAACCGCCGTTGGGCCCCGGAACCGAACCGGCGACGAGCAGCAGGTTGTTTTCCGGATCAACCCCCACTAAAGACTGGCAGCGGGCTGTGCGGCGAACATTGCCCATATGGCCGCCCATCCGCTTACCCTTCTTGATCGCCCCGCTCGTGCCGCGGTTTTGCCCGCGGCCACCAATGCTACCCGGCGAGCGGTGTTTCCGCTCGGTGCCGTGCGAAGCGGGCTGACCACCGAAACCCCACCGCTTCATCCCGCCCTGCGTTCCGCGCCCCTTGGTGGTACCGATGACATCCACCCACTGCACGCCCGCTTGCTGGAACAAGTCCACCGTGAGGGTGTCCCCTACCTGCTTGTCGGTCGGCTCCGCCAGGCGAATCTCACGGACAAACCGCTTCGGTGAGGTCTTCGCTTTGCGGGCATGGCCGATCTCTGGCAGCGTAGAGCGGTGGGGCTTCACATCGCCAAAGCCGATCTGGACTGCATGATAGCCGTCCACACCTTCGGCCTGTTTCACCTGCAAAACCACGCAGGGTCCCGCTTCCAACAGCGTGACCGCGGTCCGCGCTCCGTCCGGAGCGAAGATCTGCGTCATGCCGACTTTACGAGCTAGCAACGCCGGGATCATGCCTCGGCACTCCTACCAGACGCGGGCCGGAAAGCCGGTCCGCGCATTACCCATCCGCGTCAGCGCCCTACTGCAAGGGTTCGTCTACGCCTTGATCTTCACAAACACGCCCGCCGGCACAACCAGCCGGTTGAGCGCCTCCACGGTACGGGAGGTCGGCTCAAAGATATCGATCACCCGCTTGTGGGTGCGCATCTCGAATTGCTCGCGGGACTTCTTGTCAATATGGGGCGACCGGAGCACGGTGTAGCGCTCGATCCGGGTTGGCAACGGAATCGGACCACGCACTGTCGCGCTGGTCCGCTTGGCCTGGTCGACGATCTCGGCCGCCGAGGCATCCAGTGCCCGGTGGTCGTAGGCCTCCATTCGGATGCGAATACGCTCTCCCGCCATGTCGTACCTGACCCTTTACCGCGCTCGCCTTGTACCCCGATACCAATCCCGGCCCAACGGGCCGAGACGTGTTAGAATACCAGCGCTAAGATATGCGTCAAGCCCCCGCCCCGCACAAAGTTTGCGGACGCCGGCCCGCTCCCACCACTCATCCTGACCGCCGCCCCAGGATAAAGACGTGCGTGAGCCGATCGGCAGCACCGAGCGGCTCCACCGTCAGATTGAAGTGCTGCCCCCGTCCGACGGGCGTCGACTCGCGGATCCGACCGAGGAGCAGCGGCACCGGCAGCTCCCCTGATGGTTCAGGTACGATGTACTCGAAACCCTTCCCAAGATAGTCCTCCCAGGCGTCCCGTGCGATCATTTGCCCACGCCCCGCCCCCTGGACGAGACACGCTTCCGCGCTCAACTCCAGCACGGGTGACTCGGGGGGGCCGACCAGGCGGGCACCACGCACCTGCACCGACTTGAAACCGACGTCCGTCGCGAGCTGTACGGTCACCACGCGCGCGCGAACCTCCAGCACCCGGCCGATCAGCCACTGCCGTTGTGTTAGTGTGTGTCCACCGATCCGTTCCGCCTCGATGGGCTCAACGAGTTGCCCCGCTGCCACCCACATGCCGGTACGGACCAGATTCCCGGCGTCACCATCGCTGACCTGCACCTGCAAGACCGAGCGCGTCGCAGTAGACTCGTAGCCCACAACACGTCCGATAACCAATCTGCTATGGGGGTCCGGAAGCTGGGCCCGTAACCCTGTCAGGTCCGCTATCAGGCGATCGTATTGCCGGAGTCGTGCCGCTTGATTGGCAACCTGCCGCTCCAGTTCAACCACACGACGGGCCAGGTCTTCGACACCGTGCTCCCCTTCAGGCAGCTCAATCTGCGAACCCCGCAACGTACTCGCGACGTAATAAAACGGATACTGGAGCGTGGTGAGTGATTGTACCAGGTTCCGGGCGGGCGCCGTCCAACTCCCTGGCAATACAAACGCGCTGACCCCCGAAGCGGCGATCAGGACCCAAAATGTCTCGGACCTGGAAAGCCGCGACATCCTGTACACCCATCCGCCCGGCGAACTCGCCCATTCCGAGATCGGCCACGACCGAAACCCATCGGGGCCTAGTAATCGTCCTCGTCGGAGTCGAGTGCCCGGACCCAAACTTCGAGGTCTTCCAGGCACGCACTCGTGCCCCGGGCTACGCAGGAGAGCGGATCATCCGCCACACGCACATCGAGCCCCGACGCCTTGGTCAGGACGGTATCCAGACCGCGCAGCAGGGCCCCGCCACCCGCGACGCAAATTCCGTTGTCGACGAGGTCAGCGGCCAACTCGGGCTCGAGTTGCTCGAGGGTATGCAGCACCCCCTCGATAATCTGTCCAATGGGCTCTTTCAGGGCCTCGCGAACTTCCTCGCTCGTGAGTACCGCGCGGCGCGGGAGGCCGCTGATCATGTCGCGCCCCTTCACCTCGATCTTCAGCTCTTCGCTCAGGGCGGAAGCCGATCCAATCTGAATCTTGATGCTCTCTGCGGTCTGCGGCCCAATCATCAGGTTATAGGTGCGCTTCATATAGTTGATGATCGCTTCGTCCATATCATCGCCGGCCACGCGCAGCGAGGTACAGGCCGCAATGTCCGACAGACTCAGGACGGCAATCTCGGTGGTGCCACCGCCAATGTCCACAATCATGGATGCACGCGGCTCATGTACCGGCAGGCCGGCCCCGATACCGGACGCCATCGGTTCGTCTACGAGGTACACACGCCGGGCACCGGCACGCTCGGCCGAGTTCAAGACCGCGCGCTTCTCCACGGCGGTAATACCGGAGGGAACCGCGATCACGACACGCGGGTGCGCGAGACCCCGATTGCCATGCACCTTGCGGATAAAGTAGCTGAGCATCGCCTGGGTAATCTCAAAGTCGGCAATGACACCGTCTTTGAGCGGCCGAATCGCAGAGATGGAACCGGGTGTACGCCCCAGCATGGCTTTGGCGGCCAGGCCGACCGCCGGACCATCGGGCGTTTGCACCACCTCGTTCGAGCCGCGCTTGACGGCCACGACCGAGGGCTCGTTGAGTACGATCCCCTCGCCGCGCACGGCGACCAGGGTGTTGCAGGTGCCCAGGTCGATCCCCATGTCGAGACTGAACAAACCCATCAGCCGGCGCAGGAACACCGCTGTCTCCGCAGGAAGTAGAGGTCGACGACGCTTCAATCAGACCGCGTCGCGCATCGTACCCGCCGAACCACTTGCGGACCAGCGTGCCGACTGAACCGCACCAGACCCGAGCTAGGCGCCGCCGGGCGGCAGCAGGCCGCCAAGTGCAGTCGCGGCGCGATAGGCGACATAAATCGTCGCCGCCAGCATCGCCAGAAATGAAACCACCAGCAGCCCGGTGTAGACGTCACTTTCGCCCACGGGGCGCGCCGGCCGGGGTCCGGTGTTCATGCTCGTCATGAATGAAACCTCTGCTTATCTGTCGTGCCGGTGAAAGCCACCGCCGGCCCTGCCGTACCCCTTAGCCGCGATCCCAGCCGAAAACCACTGTATCACCCGGCCGGATTTGCTCGCCGGTATTCTCGAGCGTCACCTGCGCGCCTGCCTGCTTCGGCCAGACCGTATCGATCCGAATGTCGCCGATGTAGGTCTGACCGCGGTATACCAGAAACTCCATGCCGGAAACCACCCCGGAACTTTCGCCGATGTTGATGCTCACAAGCCGGCCGTCGATCTTGATGATCTCGCCGCGGATCGGCCCGGCTACCAGTGGCGACGCGGCCACGACACCCACGGGGGTCTCGTCCGCCCGCGTCGGCCGGCGCCCGCTCGCGAGCTGGTCCTGGGCCTCCTGGAGTGCCCGACTCAAGGCGAAGTTCTTCTCCTGCAGATTGCGGTTCTCGTCCACCGCGACCGTGAGCTGACCCGCAAGTTCGAGATTGCGACCCGACAGCCGCTGATTGCGCGTCTGCAGGTCGATATTCTGTTCGAGCAGGGTCCGGTTCTGCGATTGCAGGTTGCTCAACTCGACCGATTGCACTCCGAGAATTTCCTCGAGCTTCTTCCGGCCGGCTTCGGCTGCCTCTGCTTTGATGACGGCCCGCGAGAGCTCGATCCGCAGTGCCGCGGTCTGCTCGGCATTCGCGTTGGCAGCGGTTTCGTGCTGCGACAATTGGTTTCGCAGGACCCGGTTGTCATCATTCTGAATCGCGAGCAGTGCCGCCATACTCCCCTGCAGCGCAAGCTTGTCGGCCATCTCGGCCGCGTACAGCGTCTGGTAGTGCTCGATCGTCTGCTGCGTGTTGGTCCAGCGGGCGGCGCTCGCAATGACCAAGCTGCTGAGAGCGATCGCGACAACCGCGTTCAGGACGACCATGACCTTCGTCAACGTACTCACGCGCTACTCCTTCCGCTGGCGGCGGGTGGCGGCCATTCCCGCTGGAACCGGCCCGCGTCGGCTTCGCCAGCCGTACCGCGGCCCGGGCAGGCCGGCCGGATTGTACGACGATGCGCCTCCATTTCAACCGCGCGCAAGTAAAACGTGCGCGGAACACCCTGACCCTCCGGAGTACCACCCCACGCCTGGAGCGCGGCGGGGGTCTCCGCTCGGCCGCTCGCATGACCGCGCTGGGGCCGAAGTTGGCAAAACAGCCCCAGGGCGAATACGCTACCACGCCATGGAGTTGACCATCACGCTGCACCAGCCGCACCGGCGGGCCGAGCTCTTCGGGCCGGGCGACCGACACCTGCGGCAAATCCGCGACACCCTGGGGGTCAAGCTACAGGCCCGCAGCGCCACCGTCCGCATCCTCGGTGAACCGCCGGAAGTGGCCCGGGCCGCCGCGGTTCTCGAACGGCTTCAGGAGCTGTTGCGGAATCGCAGCGACCTCGACGACGAATCGGTCCTGAGCGCCCTGGCCGAGGTCGATGAGCGTGAAGGACGCCGCGATCCCAACGTCATCACCGTTTTCTCCCGGGACGTGACCATCGCCCCCAAAACCGACGGGCAGCGGCACTACATCCAGGCCATGCTCGCCAACGACCTGGTTGTCTGCCTCGGGCCGGCAGGGACCGGCAAGACCTACCTCGCCGTCGCTTTGGCCGTCCACCAGCTCAAACGTGGTGATGCCAAGCGAATCGTCCTGGTGCGCCCCGCGGTGGAGGCCGGCGAGAAGCTCGGCTACCTGCCTGGGGACCTCCAGCAGAAGGTCAACCCGTATCTTCGACCGCTCTTCGACGCAATGCATGACATGATGACCTTCGACCAGCTCAAGCGATTCATGGTCAACGACATCATCGAAGTCATTCCGCTTGCTTATATGCGCGGCCGAACGCTCAATAGTGCCATCATCATCCTCGATGAGGCCCAGAACGCGACCCCATCGCAGATGCTGATGTTCCTGACGCGCCTGGGCCACCACAGCCGCATGATTGTGACCGGCGACGACAGCCAGATTGACCTCGAGCCCAACCAGCCGTCAGGCCTGATCGACGCGGTTCGTCGCCTGCGGGGCGTACCGGGGGTCGAGATTCTGCGGCTCACGGAACTGGACATCGTCCGCCACCGACTCGTGCAGCGCATCGTCGCCCGTTATTCGGATCGTGCCGGTGGTCCGCGGCTGCGTCCGGCCGACGCCGAAGCGGAGCAACTCCCACACCCCCCAGAGAGTGAAGCAAGCCCCGTACCGTTGCCGGCCGACAAACCGTAAAGAGCTCTCCTGGCATGCGTCTATTCGCACGACAAACCGCGCGGCAGAAGGAAATCCGGCGCTCCAAGGCCGAGCGCCGTTTGACGTGGTATCATCGCGTCTCCGAGCACCTGCACGTCCCGCCGTTGGCCTACCTGCTGCTCTGTGCTACCTGCGCGGCCATTATCGTCAATGCCGGCGCCCCCCCGCTCCTCCTGCAGGTCGGCGAACGGGCACCGCGCGCGATCACCGCGCGCGTCGCCTTCCGCATCGAGGATGAGCGCGCCACGCAGGTCGAACGCATGCGGGCCCGGGACCGGACCGAGGACTACTACACCCTCGACGCCACGTTGCTGCGGGATCTGGCCGGTCGATTGAGCAGTGCGATTCGCCTTGCCCGGGAAAGCGCCGGTGACACCGCCCGACTCATCGAACAGGCCGCGGCGCTGGACCTGGTGCTCGACCCGGCTGGTGCCGCCGAGTTACTGCAATTCGCGGCCGACCCGGAAGATCGCCGCTTCGCCCATGCCGTGGACCGGGCGATCGAACTGCTGATGCGCCAACCGCTGGTCGAGGCCAATGACTCCGCCCGCCGCGGCATCGCGATCAACGCCATTCTCGTAGATCCGCAGCAGCAGGTTGAACGTGCGATACCGATCACGCGGCTGCTCTTCAGCAACAACCCGGAGCACGTCGTCACGGTCATCGGCGAAGCCGCCCATGCGTTTCCCGAGGCCCTGCGGCCGGCGATGGTTGCTTCGCTCCGCACCATGCTGCGCACCCCCGTCGCGACCACCGCCAAGCCCCTCTACCGCTACGACTTTGCCCGTTCAACCCGCGAGGCGCAGGCGGCAGCAGACCGCGTCGTCACCCAATATGTGGAGTATTCCGCCGGGGCGACTCTGGCCGATGCGGGCACCATCTCGGCCGATGAACTGCTGGTGCTCCGCGAAGAACAGCGGCAATACCTTGCCCGGCGGGATGTGGACCCGGCTTTCGATCGGGCACACCGGCTCGCCGCGTTCGCGCGCGGCGCGGTTGCTTTCGTGCTCGTGTTCGGACTCGGTGGCTACATCTTCGTCGTGCACCGCAAGTCCCTCGGGCCGCCTCTTCGGCGGCTGGTGATGGCCGCCGCCCTGCTCCTGATTCTCGGCCTGGTGCGGGCCACGGTGCTCTACACGCCCTACCCCCACGCAACGATCGGTCTGCACGCGCTCGCGGTCACCCTGCTGGCGGTCGTGTCACGGCGTGGCCCCGCCTATGCGACAACCGGCCTGATGGCGTTGCTGATCGCCTTGGCCGCCGGGCAGGATGCCACCTTCCTTGCCACCCTTGTCGTCCTGTCGATCGTGCTTTTTCTCGGCCTGCGCGAGATTCGCAGCCGCGGACGCATCGTCATGGTGGGTGGTATCGCGGCCGTGCTGGTTGGACTGTTGACCTTCCTCGATGGGCTCATGGGGAATCAGGAATTACAGTTCATCCTTGAGACACGCGTGCTCTGGGCGGTGGTCGCCACGCTCGTTGCAACCTTCCTGGTCGAGGGGACGCTGCCCCTGATCGAGCAGTTCTTTGGTGTGACAACCAGCATGACACTGTTGGAGTGGTGCGACCCGAACCGGCCACTGCTGCGCATGCTGGCTGCGGAGTCCCCCGGCACCTACAACCATAGTCTGCTGGTGGGGACACTGGCAGGTGCCGCAGCCGACGCGATCGGTGCGGATGGCCTGCTGGCGCGGACCGGGTCTTACTATCACGACATCGGCAAAATCAACAAGCCGGAGTATTTTGTCGAGAATCAGGCCCTCGGGTGCGACAACCGCCACGAGCGCCTTTCCCCCGCGATGAGCCATCTCGTCATCATCGCGCACGTCAAGGACGGGGTGGAAATGGCCAAGGAATACGGCCTGCCCGCAGCACTGCGGCCATTCATTCCCGAGCATCACGGCACCTGCGTCGTCGAGTATTTCTTCCACGCCGCCAACCAGGCGCGCCGGCCAGGCGACGCGGAGATTCCCGAGTCGCAGTTCCGGTACCCGGGCCCCAAACCGCAGACGAAGGAGACGGCGATTGTCATGATGTGCGATACGGTTGAAGGAGCTGTGCGGGCCATGTCGGAACCGACACCGCACCGGATTGAGGACGTGGTCGATCGCATGATCCAGAAACGCATGGTCGACGGACAATTCGATGAGTGCGATCTGACCTTCCGCGAGCTGGCGGTCATTCGCGCCTCGCTCGTCAAGACGCTCAGCAGCGTGTACCACGGGCGCGTGCGCTATCCCAGTGGGCCGAAGGAGGAGCGGAAAGCGACGGAAGCCCGTGCGACGAGTTGAAGCCAGCGGGTCGGAAGAGGGCGGTGGACGTAAGCTCGCCGTGGCGGTCGCCTGGCGTTTGCGTCGCCCGGCGCGGGGTGTCGCGCTGCTGCAACGCGCCGCGCGGCATGTGGCCAACGCGGAGGGCTTTTGCAGCGGAGAACTCTCGATCGCGGTGGTCGGCGCGCGGGCCATGGCAACCCTGCACGCGCGGTTCCTCGGACTGCCGGGACCGACCGACGTAATCACCTTCGACCTGGGAACCGATCGACAGCGCGGTGTGTTGGATGGCGAGGTCGTGGTCTGCCGTGATGTCGCTGCCCGGGCGGTGCCCGCGGCCCAGCGCACTGCGCAGGCCGTGGCGGCCGAGTTGACGCTGTACGTCGTGCATGGTGTCCTGCACCTCGCGGGTTATGACGACCAGTCCCCGCAGGACTATGCGGCCATGCACGCGCGTGAGGATGAACTGTTGGGAGAACTGGGGCTGGGAGCGGTATTCGCGCGGTGCAGCCGCACGGTGCGGTAACTCCTCACAGCAATACCAGCCGCGCCGCGACCCCATTCACCACGATCGCCAACAACGGCGGCAACAGGAACAGCCACACGCCCATTCCCGGGGCGCAAATTTGGCCGTACTCGTCGGTTCGTACGTGACCGGGCAGGTTGTCAACGGCGACGGCCCGCTCAGGCTTGACCGGGTCGTACAGCAGCAGTTCCGCCGCATCGTCCTCAAGCGCCTGGGGATTCAACGTTCGTACTTCCGTTTCGTGCCTCTGGCCAGACTCCGCCTGGAAGGAGAAACGCACGCGATACAAGGTCTGGTCGTTGATCTGCACGTTCGTCCGGTGGGTGCTGAGCCGGGTGCCGAGTGCGACATGACCGTGCCTCAGCAGCGCAATCGTGCGCAAGCCGCTGCGCCACTGGTAGAACGCCAGGCCACCGCCGATCAGCGGAAAAATCAATACCCAGAGCAAGTAGGGGGGCATCGGCGCCGCGCGCATTCCGA
This sequence comes from Phycisphaerales bacterium, assembly GCA_016716475.1. NCBI lineage: Bacteria > Pseudomonadati > Planctomycetota > Phycisphaerae > Phycisphaerales > Phycisphaerales bacterium. The sequence continues at coordinate 295,439 of JADJWG010000002.1, read as the reverse complement.
CCACCCGCGCTCTGTCAGGGCGGGCTTGCAGGTACTCAACCTGGACGGACTGGCCGGGCTCCCGCCCACATGAACCGGTTTGAAAGCTGACACCGTTGTAGCTCTCCCCATCGACACTATAGGTAAACTCAGTACGGTATACCGGCGTGCCGCGGTGGTGTTCACTTCCACCGATGGAAAACTGGGTCTCCTCCGCGTCAGTCACGACCCCCGCTACGGTGGCCTTCGGACCGCGCATGGTCAGCCAGCCCTGGTCGGAATTTGGCAGGAAGACCCACGCCCCGACCGAACCTAGAGTGAGAAAAGCCCATCCGAACAGTCCCGCTCCACCGAATAACCATCGAATGCACAGCCCCCCAGGAACGTCCCGCGGAGCCACGGCGAAGTTTGCATGGGGGGCCAGCTCTTGCATGGGCTGTTTCTCCGCGTCGGCACCTCACGGGTACATGCATTAGGGTGTATCGGATGGACCATGGCCCCGACCGCACGAAGCGTTTCGACCCGGCGTCGGTAGCAGGGCCGGTTGGCAGCCATTTTTCCGCAGCGTCTCATCCCCTCCCACCCGCCGCCGGCCGTGTCGGGGCATCAGACGGTCGGAATCTTCATCTCATACGGGGTGGTCACGTCACAGTACCAGGCCCCACCCAGGCGCCCCACCGTCGTGAGCTTGCGCGGATCAGGGATGCCCTCGTCGTCGAGGATCTCGTCGGCAACATGGAGCGCGCGGATATCGCCGAAGACCACATTGCCACTGCCGGGGCCCGTCCCGGTGGATACGATTTGCCGCAGCGTGCATTCGAGATTCACCGGGGACTCGGCCACGAGCGGGGCGCGCACCGTTCGTGCCGGAACCGGGGTCAAGCCGCAGAAATCGAATTCACTCCGCGTGCTCGGCACTTCGGCCGCACATTTGTTCATCGCCTTCGCGATGGCCGCCGTGGCGGTGGCGATGACAAACTCACCCGTCGCCTGCACGTTGGAGAGTGTGTCCTTGGCCCCGCCGTCGCGTCGCGTGGTGGGGCAGAAGATGACCACCGGCGGATTCGAGGAAACCATGTTGTAGAAGCTGTAAGGCGCAAGGTTCGCGACACCGGCGGGTGAAACCGATGATACGAGGGCGATGGGGCGCGGGTTGATGAAGCCGATGCAGAGCCGATAGACGTCACGCCACGACTTCTGCGCCGCTGCGATGTCGATGTACATCCCGGAGTGACTCCTGGGCAGTTGGCAACGGCCGCAGCCGCCGGGCTGCGACCAGCCGCGCCAGGTCGCACACTTCGGCCAGCGGTTCCATGACGAAGCGGCGCTGCCACATGCGCGGGTGGGGCACCTGCAGGTCCTGCTCTTCGACGACAAGATCGCGGTAGAGTAGCAGGTCCAGGTCGAGTGTCCGCGGGCCATTGCGCACTTGACGTTGACGGCCGTGCTGCAATTCGATCGACTGCAAGCGGTAGAGGAGCACGCGGGGGGGAAGGTCGGTTGCCAGCTCAGCCACCGCATTAAGGTAGGGCGGTTGGCCGGGCGGCCCGCCCACGGCAGGTGACTCGTGCAATCCCGAACAGGCCACCACGCGAATGTCGCCTTCTGCGACAAGCTCGACGAGCGCCTCGCGCAGATGCCGCTCCCGGTCTCCCAGGTTCGAACCCAGGGCGATGAATACGCCGCGGTCGTCTACCATCGGATCGCTCCCATGCGGCGCACCGCTTCGGCGATGCGTTCGGCCGAGACACTCAGTGCAAAACGCACGTAACCCTCCCCCGCCGCCCCGAAACCGACGCCGGGTACGCAGACCACATCGGCCTCTGCGAGCAGCCGGCGGCACACCGTCATCGAGTCCAGCCCCGCGGGAACGCGCGCCCAGACGTAGAACGTCGCCTGTGGGACCCGCACTCCGAAGCCCATCTCCCGCAGCGGTCCGCACAACGTTGCCACGCGCGCGCGGTAGACCTCGCGGAGCTGCACGATTTCGGCATGGTCGTATTGTGTGTAGGCCTCTTCGGCCGCTTCCTGCACGGCCGTGAAAGCCCCGCTGTCAAGATTGGCCTTGATCGCGGCGAGTGCGGCGAGGACGTCGGCTCGACCGGCGGCGAAACCGATGCGCCAGCCAGTCATGTTGAATGACTTCGACGCGGAGTGGAACTCAACGGCGACCTCAGCCGCACCGGGAATCTCAAGGATGCTGTGCGGCGCGTGGTCGCCGAAGTACATGTCGTTGTAGGCGGCGTCCTGGGCGACGATCAGGTCGTGCTGCCGGGCAAACGCAACCGCCTCTTCATAAAACGACAAAGGTGCAGTGGCGCCGGTCGGGTTGTTCGGGTAATTGATGAAGAGCAGCCGGGCACGCTGCAGCACTTCCGCGGGGATCCCCTTGAGATCCGGCAGGAAGCCGCGGTCCTCGCGCAGCTCAAGGGTAAACGGCTCCGCACCCGCGAAGATCGTCCCGGAGCGATACACCGGGTAGGCGGGGCACGGGATCAGAGCCACATCCCCGGGGTCGAGCAGGGCCAGCGGCAGGTGACCGATGCCCTCCTTGCTGCCAATCAGGGCCAGCACTTGCTGTTCGGGATCGACCGTGACGCCGTAACGTCGCTGGAGAAAAGCCGCCATGGCCCGGCGGAATGAGCGACTCCCTGTGCCTTGCGGATAGCGCTGATTCTCGGGGCGGCCGGCGGCGGCACGGAGCCGCGCGACAATGTAGTCAGGGGTCGGGAGGTCGGGGTCACCCACACCGAAATCAATGATGTCGCGCCCGGCATCCCGCGCAGCGCGTTTCTGCCGGTCAATTTCGGCAAACAAATAGGGCGGCAGGCGTCGTAAACGCGCGCTGGTACGCATCGGATTGAACTCACTCTCGCCCAGGCGGCGACCCCCTCCGCCGCACTCGTGAAGATACGGCCCATGTAGGGGACTGACAAGCCGCCACGGTCCGAGATCGCTTTCGGGGCACACCGTCGGGCGCGTCTCAACGCAGACTGATGACACCTAAGTTGCGCCCTGCACGCGGGTTTCGCTGCACGGGGGTGGTAGCTCGGTGCCCCGCGCGGTACGATAAGATTTCTGTGGAACCGTCTCGCATCTGCACCCGCGCGGCACATAAGGTGAACATTTTCCACGACACCACGGTCTCCAGCTTCTTGACGCCGACGCGTCTGTGTGCTGCTTGCGCGGCAGTTATTTCTTTTTCAAGTTGAGGGGTCCGATGGGCACTGCAACAGGTACCGACGTCCATTCCGATCCACCACGCGCCACACCGATTCGCGAATTGGCGCAGGCCGCGGTCCGCTTCGCCGGTGATTCCGGGGACGGCATGCAGCTCGCGGGCAGCCAGTTCACGGCGACTTCCGCGATGTTCGGCAATGACATTGCCACGTTCCCGGATTTTCCGGCGGAAATCCGCGCACCAATGGGGACGTTGGCGGGGGTTTCCGGGTTTCAAATCAATTTTGCCAGCCGGCGGATCTTCACTCCTGGCGACCGGGTGGACGTGCTCGTGGCGATGAACCCGGCCGCGCTGAAGGTGAATCTGCCGGACCTGGTTGAGGGCGGCGTGTTGATTGTGAACGAGGATGAGTTCACGCCGGCCAACCTGCAGCGCGCCCAGTACGATGGGAACCCGCTGGAGACGGACGCGTTCCGAAATTACCAGCTCTACAAGATTCCCGTTACGACGCAGACGCTTGGGGCCGTGCGCGAGACGGGCCTGGGTCAACGCGACGCGGGGCGCTGCAAGAACTTCTACGCACTCGGCGTGCTGTTCTGGCTGTTTGAACGGCAGCTCGAACCGACGATTCGCTGGATCAATGCCAAATTCGGCAAAGCCCCGGCAGTCGCAGCCGCCAACCGGCTGGCGCTCGAGGCGGGCTACAACTTTGGCGAAACGACGGAAATCTTCGGTGAGCGCTTTCGAGTGCGGCCGGCGCAGCTCGAGCCCGGCACCTACCGTAACATCACGGGGAACCAGGCGACAGCGTTGGGGATCGTGACGGCCGGCGAACTGGCCGGGAAGCCCGTGTTCTACGGGAGCTACCCGATCACCCCGGCCAGCGAGATTCTGCACGAGCTGTCGGGAATGAAGACGTTTGACGTGCGGGTCTTTCAGGCCGAGGACGAAATCGCCGCGATGTGCGCTGTGGTGGGCGCTGCGTTTGCGGGCGCGCTGGCGGTGACGGGCACAAGTGGCCCGGGCATGGCACTGAAGCAGGAGGCGATCGGCCTGGGGGTCATGACCGAACTGCCGATGCTGATCGTCAACGTGCAGCGCGGCGGGCCGAGCACGGGCCTGCCGACCAAGACGGAGCAGTCCGACCTGTGGCAGGCCATCCTGGGCCGCAATGGCGACTGCCCGTTACCAGTGCTTGCGGCGCAATCGCCGGCGGACTGCTTCTGGGCCACGATCGAGGCGGCCCGCATCGCCGTGAAGTACATGACGCCGGTGGTTCTGCTGACCGATGGCTACCTGGCACAGGGCTCGGAACCGTGGCGCATCCCCGCGCCGGCCGAGTTGACGCCCATTCCCATCCAGCACGCGACCGACCCTCTGACCTTCAAACCGTTCCAGCGCAACGAGGTCGGCGCGCGACCCTGGGCGATTCCCGGGACCCCGAACCTCCGCCACCGCATCGGTGGGCTTGAAAAAGAGGATGTCACCGGGAACGTGTGCTATGTTCCGGAGAACCACCAGCGGATGACGCTGCACCGGGCGCGGAAAATCGCGGGCATCGTCCGCGACGTGCCCGACCAGGAGGTGTACGGCGAACCGGAAGGCGATTTGCTGGTCGTCTCGTGGGGGGGGACATTCGGCGCGGTGCGGACCGCGGTGGAACGGGCGCGTGAGGACGGACAGGTCGTGTCGCATGCGCACATCCGCTGGCTGCACCCCTTCCCGCAGAACCTTGGCACTCTGTTGAAGCGGTTTCGGCGCATCCTCGTTTGTGAACTCAACATGGGCCAGCTCGAGTTCCTGCTGCGCGGCAACTTCCTCGTGGACACGCTCGGCCTGCATAAGGTGCAAGGACGACCGTTCCGTGTGAGTGATATTCGCGAGCATCTCGACGCCCTGCTCGGAGGTCAGGCATCGTGAGTACGACCCCGGATTCCACCCTCACGTTCAAAGACTTCAAAACCGACCAGCAGGTTAAGTGGTGCGCCGGCTGCGGCGACCACTCGATCCTGGTGCAGCTTCAAAAGGTCCTCGCCGGGCAGCGTACCGATCGCGACCACACGGTGTTCGTTTCCGGCATCGGTTGTTCAAGCCGGTTTCCGTACTACATGGATACCTACGGCTTTCACAGCATCCACGGCCGTGCGCCGGCCATTGCATCCGGCGTAAAATGTGCGAACCCCGGGCTGGATGTCTGGGTTGTGACGGGCGACGGTGATGCCCTCAGCATCGGCGGGAACCACTTCTTGCACGCCGTTCGGCGGAACATCGGCCTGAAGATCATCATGTTCAACAACCGGATCTACGGCCTGACCAAGGGCCAGTACTCACCCACGAGCGACTTCGGCACACGCACGAAGTCGTCACCGGCCGGCTCGATCGACCACCCGATTCATCCGATCTCCGTAGCGATCGGGGCGGAAATCACCTTCGCCGCACGCGCCGTGGACACCGACCTGGAGCACCTGCAGTACGTGCTCGCCCGGGCGGCCGCACACCAGGGCACCGCCTTCGTCGAGGTCTACCAAAACTGCACGGTGTACAACAACGACTGCTACAGTTGGGCCACGGATCGCCAGACGAAGCACGAGCACATCGTGTACCTCGAGCACGGCAAACCGCTCATCTTCGGAAACAACCGGGACAAGGGGTTGCGCTTCAACGGCGACGAGCCGGAAATCGTTGAACTCGCCAAGGTGTCGCCGGATGATCTCATCATTCACGACGAGCGCACACACGACCCTTCGACGGCCTTCATGCTGGCACGGCTCACGCACCCGGAGTTTCCCGAGCCGCTCGGGGTCTTCCGGGCCATGGAAAAGCCGGTGTATGAAGATCTGCTGATGGGCCAGCTCGCCGCCGCGCGGGACCAGCAGGGTACTGGGAACCTTCAGGCGCTTTTCCGCGCCGGCGAAACCTGGGACGTGGCATAACGGCCCACGGCAGAATCCGGACAAGATCGAAAGTGAGCCAGTCGGTGCGGCCCGAACGGCGGTTGCAACGACCTGACTCGGCTTTCGCGGCGGCCTGTAACCTAAATCGCGCCTTATCCCCCATCCTGATTGGAAGCAGCGTAGGAAACCGGGCGTTATCCGGGCGCCGGCTTCACGTGCTCCACCCGGCAGAGAACCCCACGCTTTGGCGCATACCCCCGGCGGCAGAACCCTAGCGCCGGGTCTCCTCATCATCGTCGCGGCGCGAGCTGACCTTAGCATCGTCGCGGTCTCGCGGCGCATCGCGGTCTGAAATCCGACCGCGCTCCTCGCGGTCATGGTCAAGCTCGTCACGCCGACGATTGCGTTCGTCCTTGCCGTCCTTCTCGTCGTCGTCGCGCGAAAACTCGCCCGAGACATCGCTCAGGCCACGCTTGAACTCCTTGAACGCGCGCCCCATCGAGCGCGCCACCTCAGGCAGGCGATTACCGAACAACAACAGCGCGACGATCCCGATCACGATCCAGTGGATCGGACTGAAACTTCCCATCACGGCGCCCTCAGGGCGGTACTGTGCCGCCTTCACAGACGGCGGCTGGTCTCCGTGCAGACAGCCACACGGATCCGCGCATCCCCATTGGGATTATCCCGCTCCCGGGGTCCCCTGTCAAAACAAGCTCACCGCGCCTGGCGGTAATGTCGCTACCATACCCCCCTACACAATGATCCGCCGACTCTTCGAATTCCTTCGCACCGACGACCTGCCGGTCATGGCACGCCCGACTTATGCAGCCGAGCGCTACCAAACCATGCTTTGGGGAATTGTGCGCGGCTCGGCGGAGAGCGCGATGGTTGCGATCGTCGCCTCCAAGACGTTTGAGGCCAACAAGCTCCAGACGACACTCATCTGGCAGCTTCCCATCGTGATGAACCTCTTTAGTGTGCTGTGGGCATCGTTCATCCGCAGCCGTCCGCGTAAGCCGCTCTTCCGCACACTCATCTTCTGCACCGCGGTGGTCCTGGGTTCGATCGGTCTCACCTCGGCCACCTGGAAACCCTGGGGTGCGTGGGTCTTCGCCGCTCAGATCGGGCTGGCCCACCTGTTCCTCTGCGGCATCGTGACCCTCCGCACCTCCCTATGGAACCTGAACTACCCCGCCACGCACCGTGGCCGTATTGCCGGCCGGTTGCAGATGGCCCAGCTCATCGCCATTGCGCTGACGACCACCGTGATCGGGCTGACCTACGAGCAGTCCCCCGACGCGTACCGGTTCGTGTATCCGGCTGTCTGCGCGATCGGCCTACTCTCGCTGATTCCGCTGGCTCGGATGCGGGTCCGCGGGGAGCGTGCCGCATTGCGCGACTTTGCGGCACATCGCACCGCGGTCTCGGCGGCGGGTGCGGCTCACCGGCCCGCAAGCTGGCTTAGCGGCTTGGGCGAAGCCGTCACGATCCTGCGCACGGACCGGCTTTATGCTCGCTACATGCTGGCACAGTTCCTGCTCGGTTCGGCGAACTTCTTCACGGACCCCATCCTGGTGAACGCCCTGACAAAGGATGTGCAGACGAGTTACATCCTTTCGCAGGCGATTCTGCACTTGATTCCGTCGATTGTCGTCCTGTTCTCGGTGGGCTTCTGGGCGCGCTACTTCGACCGGGTGAATATCCTGCGCTTCCGCGTTCATAACAGCGCCTGCTGGGTGACTTCGTATGCGTGCATCGCGGCCGGCATGCTGGTCCTGCAGGTCTTCGGCCTCGACGCCCTCAGCTTTGTTGTCCCGCTGCTGATCATCGGACGTATCTTCAACGGCCTCGGGGCCGCCGGTGGCACCATTGGCTGGAACATCGGACACCTGTACTTCGCCCGGCCGCACCAGTCCGAGTTGTACATGGGCATTCACATTGCACTGACCGGCTTGCGGGGACTGTGCATCCCACTCATCAGCTTCCCGCTGGCAATGTGGCTGGGTTACTACGCGCTGTTGATCCCCGTTACCTTGGCCGTGCTGGCACACGCCATGTTCCAGCGCCAGGCGCGCGAGAATCCGGACCTGCGCCGCACTCCTCCTCGCTGACCGGCAAGCAGGCGGTGTGCCACGCGGACGCCCTCTACGCTGCCTTCTCCGCCGCCGTGGGCAACGCTGCGAGGATTTCGTTCAGGACGAAGTCAGTGCTGAGCCCCTCGGCTTCGCCCTCAAAATTGAGCAGCAAGCGATGTCGCAGCGCGGGCACAGCCGCTTTCCGGACATCATCGAAGCTGACGTTGTAGCGGCCGTCTAGCATCGCGTAGATTTTCGCGGCCAGCGTGATGGCCTGTGCGCCGCGCGGGCTCGACCCCCAGCGAACATACTTGTTGACGACCGGGGGTGCAAAGGCCCCGTTCGGGTGCGTCGCCAGCACAAGCCGGATGCCATAGTCCTGCACATGCGGTGCGATCACAACGCGCTTGCACAGCTCCTGCCCGGCGACGATCTGTGCACCGCTCATGACCGGCTGGATATCGGCGCGGTAGCCCGATGTCGTGCGATCGAGAATCGTCTTGAGCTCGTCACGCGACGAATAGCCAACCACGAGCTTAAAGAAGAACCGGTCAAGCTGGGCCTCGGGCAGCGGGTAGGTGCCCTCCTGCTCGATCGGGTTCTGGGTTGCCATGACAAAGAAGGGCTCGACCAGCTTGTAGCGCACACCACCGGACGTAATCCCGTGCTCCTGCATGGCCTCCAGCAGGGCCGACTGGGTCTTGGGCGTTGCGCGGTTGATCTCGTCGGCGAGCACCATTTGCGCGAACAGCGGACCGCGCTGGAACTCAAACTGCCGCCGACCCGTCTGCGGATCTTCGTTGATGATGTTGGTGCCGATGATGTCCGCGGGCATCAGGTCAGGCGTGAACTGGACGCGCGAAAAATCGAGACTGAGGGCTTCCGACAACGTCCGGATGAGCAGTGTCTTGCCCAACCCCGGCACGCCTTCGAGCAGAACGTGGCCCCCGGCGAAGAGCGCGACCAGCACACCCTCCACGATGTCGTCGTGCCCGACGATCATCTTGCCGATCTCCGCCCGCAACTTGCTGAACTCCGCGCGAAAGTTCGCGACCGCCTGTTCAACCTGTAGTTCGCCCGCCGCCATGGCCACATCTCCACCGGCACATTGCCGCGCTTTGCAATGATCGCGGGTCGCTGCCCGCCCTGTAACCGGATTGTAAGGGCGAATCTCCAGCCCGCACAGCGCTCGGATCGACGCCGGGGAGGATCGGTTGCCCTCTGCCGGTCACAGGCCGGCAGCCGCAAGTCAGGCAGGCGGAATGGTGAGGCACGCGACAACTTCTCCCTGCGCCCCGGCACCGCCTGCTTCCATCCATTCAAGCCCCTACTTCCGCGCCGCGAGCCATTGCTCGATCACCGGGTAGACCTGCGTACAGGCCTCCGGCGCCGCTTCAAATTCTCCGTGCGCGAATTCCTCGAACTGCCGCCAGGTCTTGTCCCGCGAGCTGACGCGGTCGAAGAACGCGACGCGCATACTAGCCGCGTTTGCGATGCGGTCTCGGCCGCCCGCGAGCGTCAGCACCGGCAACACAATTCGATCGTAGTGGTCGGCGTAGACGCAATCCGGTGCACCCAATGCACTGCAGAACGTTCTCAGACGCACACACTTCGCCAATTGCCTCAGCACACCGGCTTTCATGTGGTCGGTTACAAACCGCCTGCCGCGCAGGAACACCTCCGCCCGGTGTTGCGTCGCACCGGTAAAGAGTCCAGCCACATTCAGCACGAATTGTGTCAGCCGCATGGCCATCCATTCTGCGGGGACAGCCACCGGAGCGGGCGCCTGCCCCCACCAGGGCGGGCCGTTCGGGCGGAACCATCCGGTCGGCACCTGCCCGGCCGCTGCCAAGGATAGCTCCAGCCAGCGCCACCGTGAGAGGACCTCAAACAGCACATTCGACGCCCCGGGCGCAGGCCAGCGTTCCTCCAGTAGCCGATCCCAGCGGAACCGCCCGGCGGTGTCAAAATAGCTGTGCGGCCACCGCAGTACAGCGGGAAACTCCACTGTGACCAGTCCGGCAAGGTCCCCCTGGCGGACAGCCGCAAGCTCATCATCGAGCAGGATACGCTCACCGTGATCGCCATCAACTCCCCGCACGAGGCGCGCACCCAGCAGACTGCCCACGGTGCTCATCGCGCCCATGCTGTTGGCAATGACCCACGGGCGCTGCCCGGCAACTTTACTCACGTGGGCCACCGCCGCCGGCACGTCATAGAGGAGGAAGTGGTCCACACACCAGTCGGCCTGTCCCGGCGGGGGGGCGCTGAGCATGTGCGGGGACCCGTGGCCGCGCAGATTCAGCAACCAGACGTCATATCCCTGCCGGGCCAGGCGGGTGGCGAGACTCTCGAACTGAAAGTGGCGAGTTGTGACCGGGGGCAGGTCCCAAAGGTCGGCGTTCACGGAAATCCCGTGGACGAACAGGACCGGCGCACCTCCGGGGCATGGCCGTCGCTTGAGAGTGAGAACCGCCCCGTCGGTTGTCGTGACGCGCTCGAACGAGATTGCGGCCTGCGCCGTCATCTGCGTCCTCGTCGCGGGTCAAGGACCAGACTGCCGCTCCGGCCCCTCTGGGCGGGCGTCCGGCCCCGTACAGGCGCCGATACCTAGGTATCGGCAGTAGAGCCCGGCTTAGGCCGCCGCGTTCTGGTCGCAGTGGGCTTTCGCAATATCCACGAGGCGGTCGAAGGCGTGGGCGTCAGCGATCGCGACCTCGCTCAGCATCTTGCGGTTGAGGGCGACACTGGCTCGCTTCAGCCCGCCCATGAACTTGCTGTAGGAAATCCCACGGGCTTCGCAGGCCGCGGTCACGCGGATGATCCAAAGTGCCCGGAACTCACGCTTGCGGGCGCGCCGGTCGCGGAAGGCATACTGGCCGGCCTTGGTCACGTACTGCTTGGCAACACGGAAAAGCTTGCTGCGCGACCCCCAGAAACCCTTGGCGCGCTTCAGGACCCGCTTGCGTCGTTGCCGGGTGGCACTGCCGGGACGAACTCGAGGCATGTCTGTATCTCCTCAGCGCAGCACGCGCCTACTGGCCATTAATCGCCAAGCGGACGTTCTCTGCCAGCTTGCCCGTCAGAACACCGACCCGCCGCAGCCGCTGCCGCCGCCGTCCCGACTTTCCGCTCATCAAGTGGCCGGCAAACGACTTCTTGTACCGCGGCTTACCCGTTGCGGAAAGCTTGACACGCTTCTTCAAGCCCTTGTGGGGCTTGGCCTTGATCCTGGCCATGGGCGTTCCTCTGCAAAGAATATCGAGCCGGGCAGTATAGCCCGGTCCGATTTCGACGGCAAGGGGGCGGAGAAGTCACTGGCATCGGCCCGTCCACCGCCCCAAGCCCCCCAAGGAGACACCCGAACCCGCCTTGACGCCCCGGCTCGGATTCGTATACTGGCGGATTCCCAACCAGCGGACCGGCTCAACCGGCTCGCAGGGAGAGCGACTATGAAGACTGCGAACAAGTGTTACCAGGCCAAGGCCAGTGATATCGACCGCAAGTGGTTCGTCGTGGACGCCACGGACCAAGTACTTGGCCGGCTGGCGGTCCGTATTGCCACGGTGCTGATGGGCAAGCACAAGCCCACTTACACCCCCCATGTGGATACGGGCGACCATGTCATCGTCCTCAATGCGGGCAAGGTGCGGATCAACGGGACACGCAAGAAGGAACAGGTCGTCTATCAGCGTTACTCCGGCCATACGAGCGGCCTCAAAGAGACGACGATGCAGGCCATGCTGCAGCGGCACCCCGAACGTGTCCTGCAGGAAGCCGTTCGCCGGATGCTACCCAAGAACGCCTTGGCCCGCCGGATGCTTCTGAAGCTGAAGCTCTACACCGGGAACGAGCACATCCACCAGGCCCAACAGCCCGAGCCCCTGCCCCTGTAGGCATGAGGTGAACCGACCGTGACCGACGCTCCGTATTCGCCCCCGACTGCCACCCCAGGCACCACGCTGGTTCCCCCGGCCTATGCTGGCGGTGAGCCGCAACCCGAAATCCTCTCAACCGAGCCCAAGATTGGCACGCATCTCGGCACCGGCCGCCGCAAGACTTCCGTCGCGCGTGTCCGCCTGCAACCGGGGAGCGGAAAATTTCTCGTCAATGGCCGCGATGTCGAGCAGTATTTCACCGAACCACAGGATCGCACGGACGCGGTTGCCCCGCTGGATCTGACCGGCGCCCGCCGGAACTGGGACGTACTGGTCAACGCCAACGGTGGCGGGCACACGGGGCAGGCGGGTGCCGTGCGCCTGGGCCTGGCTCGCGCGGTGGTCAAGGCCTACGCACACCTCGAATCATCACTGCGTGATGCCGGCTTCCTGACGCGCGATGCCCGCGAGGTGGAGCGCAAGAAGTACGGCCGGCGCAAGGCCCGCCGCCGCTTCCAGTTCTCGAAGCGCTGACGCACCACGATTCCATTCGACCGGCTGCAACGAGCCCCGCGGGTTAGCCCCGTGGGGCTCTTTCATATCTGCCCGGAACCTGCCCTGGTTCGCATGGGAGTGGACGATGCGGTAGCATCCGTGTCTGGGAGAGTCCGAGACCGCTGGACGAGGATCAGCGCCACGTGACGGAGCGCAGGCCATTCGACCCCAGTCGCATACGTCGGCGGCCGACTCGTGCCGGCCGTGAGCCGCAGGCCGCCCTGCTCAGCGTGCGACAGGTCAACGAGCTGGTACGCGCGGCACTTGTTCAGGGTGTCCCTCCTGATTTGCACGTTCTCGGTGAAATCGGCAATTTCTCCCGCCCGGCCAGCGGGCACCTTTACTTCACACTGAGAGACCGCTTCAGCGAGCTGCAATGCGTGATGTGGCGCAGCACGGCCGCGCGGCTTCGCTTCCAGCCCGAAGCCGGGCTCGAAGTCATTGCGACGGGGGAGTTGGAGGTCTACGAGCAGCGCGGCCGCTTCCAGATGACTTGCCGCAAGCTCGAACCGCGGGGCATGGGTGCGCTGGAAGTGGCCTTTCGTCAGCTGAAGGAACGCCTTGAGCGCGAGGGGCTCTTCGACCCGCAGCGCAAACGCATCCTGCCGTGGGTTCCGCAACGGATCGCTATCGTCACGAGTCCGACGGGCGCTGCGATTCGCGACATTCTACGTACGCTGGCGCGGCGTTTCCCATCCTTGGAAGTGCTGGTGTACCCGGTGCGTGTGCAGGGTGACGGGGCGGCCGCAGAGATCGCCGCGGCCATCGCCGCACTCAACCATGTGCGGGCGGAACTCGGCGGGGTCGATGCGCTGATCGTCGGACGGGGCGGCGGTTCGCTCGAGGACCTATGGGCCTTCAACGAGGAGGTCGTGGCACGCGCGATCGCTTCGAGCGCGATTCCGGTCATCAGCGCGGTCGGGCATGAAGTCGATGTCACCATCAGCGATCTGGTGGCTGACGTTCGGGCGTCGACACCGACCGCAGCGGCCGAACTGGTCGCGCCGCAGCGCGCCGACCTGCTGGCGACCGTGGCCCAGCTTGTGCGGCGCAGTGAACGCCGGGCGGGCTCTCGGCTCGAACTGGCCCGCGCGGATCTGCGCGCTGCTTGCCGCCGAGCCCTTTTCCTATCCAGCGGCGCGGCTGCGGCGCTTGTCCCAGCAGATTGACGAGATCCAACTAGGCGCTCTCCGTGTACTGGCACAGCGGATCCACCGGCACCGTGCGAAGCTGCGCAACGCTGAGACCCTGCTGCTGCGGTTCTCGCAGGGGAGGTGGTTGCTCGCGGCTGCGCGGGCCCTCGATCTCAGATCCATCCGCTGCGAGCGGGTATTGCGGCAGCGTCTCAGTCAAGCGGAACGTGGCTTCGCGGTGGCGCGCCAACGGCTCGAACGACGTGGACCACAGGCGCGCCTGGTGCGTCTGGTCGAACATGTTGGAACGGTGGCCGTGCGTATGCGGAGTGCCCTACGCCTGGGTCTGCGGCATGCGCTGGGGCAGCTTGAAGCACGGGTGGCGATGATCGCAGCTTGTGATCCGCGGCAGGTTCTCAGGCGTGGGTACAGCATTTCGCGCGACCGGCGCACGGGCGCGGTTATCCGGACAGTCTCGGCGATTCGAGGCGGACAACGCATCCGTGTGGAGGTGGCGGACGGCGAATTCCTCACCACCGCGGACGATCCGCGTCAGCCCCAACTCTTTGAGTAGGTATCAAAAAACCGGTTACGGATTAAGAGGGTAGCGGCCTGCCATGGGGCTGGCCGTCGTATCGGGCTTTCTCTCGCAAATTGACTTCTCCATATCAAGAACTTGTGCCGATGAACATCGCGGGTCGGCCCGGCGCCGGCCCACGGCACCGTAGGGACTTGCACCTGCTGTGCTGACCATAACCAGAACGCGGGAGGTGTGTGCGGCATGAGTTCCAATCCAAGCATCCTCGTAGCGGACGACAACGACGAAGTGCGCAAGGTCATGCGACTGAGTCTGGAGCGGGCCGGCTACGATGTGTGCGAGGCAGCCAATGGTCTGGAGGCGATGCGGGCCGTGAATGCGATTCCGTTCGATCTCGTGATCACCGACATTCTGATGCCGGAACGTGACGGGATCGAGACCATTCTGCACCTGCGGCAAAAGGCGCCACAGGCGAAAATCCTGGCGATCAGTGGCGCGCAGGACAATGTGTTCCTGGCCAGTGCAAGCGGTTTGGGTGCCACTCGCACCCTGACCAAGCCCTTCACACCAACGCAATTGCTCAATGTCGTTTCGGAACTGCTGGTGGAGTCGACTACCGCACCAAGGTCCTCGTAGCCGGTGCGCCGCAGGGCTATGAGGTGGCCTGCCCGGCGCGCGTCAACTGGGTGAACTTCGGCAAAGTGAAAGTGACGCCTTCATCAGGGGCATCCACCTCTTCCAGCGAGTCGAGCCCGGCCCGTTCAAGCCACGCCAGCACACCCTGCACGATGTCCTCCGGGGCACTCGCGCCGGACGATACGCCGACCGTCTGAACCCCCTCCAGCCAAGCCGGATCAATCTGGTCCGGGCCGTCGATCAGGTACGAGGCGACCCCACGTGCGCGGGCCACCTCGGTGAGCCGCTGTGAGTTCGAGGAGTTCTTCGAGCCCACCACGAGCAGCAGGTCGATCCGGTCCGTAATCTCCTTGACCGCATTCTGCCGGTTCTGCGTTGCGTAGCAGATGTCGTCGGACGGTGGCAACTCGAGGTGGGGGAAACGTGCCTGCAGCGCCTCGACCAGTTCGCGCGTGTCATCCTGGCTAAGAGTGGTCTGCGTGAGGATCACCCCGGCTTGCTGTGGATCGAGCGCCAGTCGCGCGACATCCGCCAGTGTCTCCACCAGGACGGTTTCGGCGGGTGCCTGGCCCATGGTTCCGATCACTTCGTCATGGCCGGCATGACCAATGAGGACAATGCGGTACCCACGCTTCACGTAACGGCTGACTTCCACATGCACTTTGCGCACGAGGGGACAGGTCGCGTCGACCACCCGCAGCCCGCGCCGCAGCGCTTCGGAATACACCTCCGGCGGTGAGCCGTGGGCGGAGAGAATCGCGACCGCCCCGGCGGGAATCTCGTCCAGCTCTTCCACGAACGTTGCCCCCCGCGCCCGCAGCCGGTTGACCACATGCAGATTGTGGACAATTTCCTTGCGCACAAAGATCGGCGGACCGAATTCTTCCAGTGCAAGTTCCACGGCGCGAATCGCGCGCTCCACGCCCGCACAGAAGCCACGAGGCCTGGCGACAATAACGTGCATGCGTTCTCCTGGCTGGGACCGGCCCGGCCGGGAAGTACCCGGGGTCCGGTCACGATCGATCTAGGCGGCACCGCGCTCCGATCCGACGTCGGCTGGATTATAGAAGGCACAGAACGCCGCACCGGCCCCGGGCGCAGAACCTCAGATCCGCGCGCGGGGGCGCCGGCCGGGCGGTGGTTCGCCCTCGGGACGGCCGAAAATCATGCGCCCAGCGGAGGTCTGCAGCACACTGGTGATGGTGAGCGTGACGTCCTCATTGATCTTGTCGCGCGCGTTCTCAGCGACAACCATGGTCCCGTCTTCCAGGTAGCCAACGCCCTGCCCGGCCTCCTCGCCCGGCTTGATGATTTTGACCGTCAGTGTCTCACCGGGCATGACCACCGGTTTGAGTGCGTTCGCGAGGTCGTTGATGTTAATCACGTCCACGCCCCGGATCTGGGCAATCTTATTCAGGTTGTAGTCGTTCGTGACAATCCGACCGTCGAGCTTCTTCGCGAGTGCGACCAGTTTCTGGTCCACGTCGCCGGATTCCTCACCGCTGGGAAGCCGCGTTTCGGAGATCCGGATCTCCACCTTGTCGTTGGTCTGGAGCTTGTTGAGCATATCAAGACCGCGGCGACCGCGATTTCGCTTCAGCTTGTCGGCGCTGTCCGCAATCGTCTGCAACTCCTGCAGCACGAAACGTGGGATGAAAATGGCCGAGTCGATGATGCGCGTATCGCAGATGTCGGCAATCCGGCCGTCAATAATGACCGACGTATCGAGGATCAGCGGACGGTTGCCGCGGGTTTGCTTGGCGAACTCGACGTAGGGAATGACGAATCGGATGTCATCCTTGGATTGCAGGATGAAGCTGATGGTGAGGTAACAGGAGACGATGCCGAGCAGCAGCTTGATAACCCCCACCATCGGTTGCTCGACTTCGCCACCCAGGTACACCTCGACAATCAGGTCGACGATCAGGCCCAGGCCGTAAGCAAACACGATGCCTGCGACCAGGCCAAGGAACGCTCCGGACAATGCAGCCAACGACTTGCGCAACAGGAACGCCTCGACCACGACCAGGGCGACCGCGAAACCCGTCGCACTCAATGCCCACGGCACCGCCTGACCACTGACACCCGATTTTTCATCCCCCGCCGCCAGGATGGCAACCGCCATGACGAGCGCCACGAACAAACCACGCAACACCCAACTGACCATGCGTCCATTCCTTTCACAGGCGGGTAGGCCCGTATAATGCGAAGTCCTCGGGGCGTTCCCGGCACGAACGCGGCCGGGCCAGGAGGAAACGCGGGATGATGCAGCACGACCCGCTCTGGCGGCGCCATTCTATGTCCGGCACCTCCACGCTCAAGCGGCGGGGGCTGATCACCGTGCTGGTCTCACTGGCGGCCTGCGGTGCCGGGACGATCGCGCAATCCCCGCCCACCACGGCACCGGTCACAACCGGACTCCGCGCGCAGTTGCTGGCACACCTCGCCGAGGGACGGACCGAAGCGGCCCTGCGGCTGGTGCAGGAATCACTCCGCGCACAGTCCGGAGATGCCGCGGTCCGGGCCGAGTACATCCACCTGCATTTGGCACTCGCCGAGCTCTGGCTGGCAGAACGGCGGTTCGCGGACAGCTTAGCGGCGCTCGAAGCCGTCCTCGCGCTCGACGCGCAGCATGCCGAAGCCGCCCGTCTGCGAAATTGGGTGTTGGAAGCCCGGGAGCGGGCGGGCGCGCAATTGCCGGAAATCGATCGCCTGCTTGACCTCGAGTTGTTCGAGGCCGCCCTGGACCTGATGAACGAGATGCAGGCACTGCGCCCCGATCTGTCCACGGCACTGACCGAGCGCCGGCAGCGCGCGCGCCTGGGGGCAGCGGACGATCACTACCTGGCCCGTAACTTCGCCGAAGCATTCGCGCTGTATGAATCGTTACTGGCTGAGAAAACCACCCATGACCGCCGCATCGCCTCGCGCTGGCTCGTGTGCCTGGCACTGGCACTTGGCGATCAGGGGCCGGAGGTGCTGAGTGACCCCAACGCGGCGGGGCGCCTGCTGGCGCGGACGATCGAAGTGCTGGAACTGACCGACGAGATCATCCTCGGGCAGATCATCGGAGCGCAGCTCGCTGAACGGGCCGGTGACCTTGTACCCGCAGGGCGGACCTATGCGGCTGCGCTGGGCGTGGATTGGCAACTGCCGGCGGTCGACCAGCGGCGCGAAGCGGTCGCTGCGCTGCGACAACAAGCAATCACCCGGGCACGGCAGTTGTACGACACGATCGCGACCCAACGGCGCGACGGGTTCTGGGCCGTCGCGCTGCCGGAGGTGTGGAAGGACCGGGCCGCCCGTGGTTTCGTAGTCCGGGCACGCAACGACCTCGTGGCCGAACGCGTGGCCCGTGCAGCCGAGCGTCATTACGAAGGGATCTCGGCATGGCTGGGTCGCCCCGCAGAGATGGTATGGAATCCGCCGTGTACCATCCATGTGCATGCCTCGCAGGAGGAATTGCACGCCGCCACCCAAACGCGCGGCATCACCTTCGCCGTCAGCCATACGCGCGTGCAGGGTGAACGTGTGCTGACGCGCGAATTGCACGTGTTCCAGGGGGATCCATGGCTGCTGAGCAGTACCCTTCCACATGAACTGACGCACCTGGTGCTGGCCGAAGCCCTGGGTCAACGTATACCCCCATTGGCGATTGACGAGGGTCTTGCACTACAGGCGGAACCCCCCGCGCGCCGCCTCCTGTATCGCCTGCGACTTGGTACCTCGACACCCTCAGTACGACATCTGCTCGCGGCCGAAACACTGCCCCGCGAAGTCGAGCGCTTCTATGCAGACTCGGCCGCCCTGACGGCCTGGCTTCTCGATGTGCTGGGTGCGCAGGCACCCGACACGCCCTCGGTTGCGGCCGAGCTGGCGCGACGCTTCGCGGAGCGGCCGGGGGATCGCTGGTGGGCGGCTGTCGGTCTCGCGAATGCGGCCGAGGCCGAGTTGGCATGGCGCGATTGGTACGCCGGCCGGCGCGAGCCGTACCGCATGCCGCTCATGATCATGAGTGAACCCGCCTCCGAGTTGCGGACGCCCGCCGGTCGCAAACAAACACCCTAACACCTGGACCGGCCATGTCGTTTCTGGATCGCAAACCTTTGTCACCAGCGACAACGGACCCCGACCAGGCCGCATGGACGGCACTGCGCTTCCTGGCGACTGCCGATGCACGGCTGGCGGCCCTGATCCGATCCATCGGCCCGCACCGCCCCAAGCTGACCCGCGACCCGTTCCATTGCCTGAGCGCAGCGATTACACAACAGCAGGTTTCGATGACCGCAGCCGCGGCCGTGTTTCGCCGACTGAAATCCACGTGCCCGCACGGACGACTCTCGCCACGCGGGGTCATGGCGCAAACACTGGACGAGCTGCGCACAGTGGGACTCTCAAGGCAGAAAGCAGTTTATGTTCACGAGCTCGCGGCCGTGTTCGCAGATCGTACACTGACGCGCGCCAAGCTGGAGCGCATGTCGGATGAAGAAGTGCTCGCGGCCGTGACTCGTATCAAGGGCATCGGGCGCTGGACGGCGGAGATGCTGCTGATCTTCTGCCTGGGGCGGACGGATGTGTGGCCGATCGATGATCTTGGTCTGCGGAAGGCGGTACGGACCCTGCTGGGCCGCGCGGAGTTCCTATCGCGGGAGGAAATGCTCGCACTGGCGGAGCCATGGCGGCCCTACCGGACCTACGCGACCTGGTACCTGTGGCGGAGTCTGGAGGGTCCGCAGATGACCGGTGTCGCCATCCGAGAAACCGGGGCAAACACGCGCAGGGCACGGTAGGAAGAAGACCATCATGACCCCGCAGCTCGCTTTTTCGCTTCAGGGCGACGGGCTCGCTTCGCTCCCCGTGGCGCGCCGCTTCCAGCCCAGTCGCTCGACGGCGCGCTGGGCGACATCGTGCTCCATGAAAAGTCGCCAGATGAGCCCGGTCCGAACGTTCTCGATCGCCAGTAGCAACGGGCCGTGGTCGATGCCAAGGTAGTCCGGGCTCGTCCAACCGAGCTCCAGGTTGAACGCGTCGGCCAGGCCGTAGCCCCCCTCGGCCGGGTCACGCCAGACAACCGGGCGGCCGTCTGCATCCTTCAAAAAACGGAAAGCATGCAATGCAGCGACGCTCTCCGCCGGCGTGAACATGATGGCGGCGCCGGCGGCGTAAGGCGCGATCGTGCCCTGGTGCCAGTCGTCACGCTTCGCCAGGTTGGGCTGCACGTTGGGGACCATATAGCCCCTCGGTCCGTCACAGGCGCTCAGGCCCCAGCGATCCTCGGCGAAGGTCTTGTAAGTGTCCGCCATGGCAATGCAGCGGGCGCGGTGTGTGAGCACGGCGCGGCGCGAATTCTCGAACCAATCGACCGCGGGTAGGTCACTGCCGAAGCGGGCGGGATCATCGGCGTCGAATTTCCGGTAGTCGATCCAGCAGTGACTGAAGGTGTAGGTGAATAGCGCGCCGGGGTAGGTGACGACGTAAGGTGGACCGTCTTCCCAGCGTTTCAAATGCCGTGCAGTGCGGTAGTACAACTCCGGTGGCAGGGCATATTCTGCCCGCGGCGCGCCCGCGCCGAGGAAGTAGATCAGGCGCTCTTCGTCGCCGCTGTCCTTCCAGTACCAGCGAATGAACTGACCCTCACCATCCATCTGCGCGGGGTCGGCTGGTTTCCAGCCCATGGAGAGGAGCCCACCCTCCCCCACCGAAAACGCGCGCCAGTGGGTCTCGGCGATGAGCCGATCGACCAGCGCACGCACCTCGCCGCCGAAGTAAACACCCGCCGGAATCGCGCCGGCCATCAGCAGTGCATGGTCCACGGTGCTGGCCGCGATCTCGTATCCCGCCCGCGAAAGGCCCCCCGTGTCGAGGTCCGGATAGTGCAGGTAAACGCCATAACGTTTGTTGTCATCACGCTCCAGCAGTGACCGCAGGACTGTGCGGGCGCGCTCCTCACCCTCGGCCCGCGTGATCCACTTTCGCTCGACGCCGATCGGCAACGACGAGAGCTGGAATCCAACAGCCGCGATGCTCGACACCGGGCCGAGTTTCCGGTCCTTCACCAGGCCGGACGGCGCGCCGACTTCCTTCCAGAAGTAGAGGAAGCAGCCATGCTGGATTTCTTCGAGCAACCGCTCTTCCTCGGGGCTGAATGCGTACCGCTGGGCAGCATCGGTCTCGGCTGTGCGGCGGACGGACTCCGCGGGTAGCGTGGTGGGCGTGGGCGGACTTGCGCCGGCGGTGCCGTCGGCCGATTGCGCTGCGCGGGTAGGATGGACAGTGGCGCACCCCACCACAATCGCCACAACCAATGCCGTAGAAATGAGTTGACAGTTCATGGCTCCGCACCCTATCGTGAAGTGAAAGCGCTGTCAAAAGGTCTCAGACCCTCCCTCCGGCTTGGACAGCAGGTGGTCCATGGCTGTTTCGATTGCCGATGTGGCGCACCGCGCCAAGGTGTCCATCAGTACCGTATCGCGTGTGATCAACCGCCGCGAATTGGTGAACGAACATACGCGTGAACGGGTGGAATCGGCGATCGCGGAGCTGGGTTATCGGCCGAACGCCTTTGCGCGCGGGCTGATGCTGCGGCGCAGTGAGATCGTGGGGCTGGTGCTGCCGGATCTGCACGGCGAATTCTATTCCGAGATTATCCGCGGCGCAAACCAGCAGGCACGCGCGTCGGGCTACAACCTCGTCGTGGCCTCGGCGCGCGACGGCGATGACAGCCACACCCTGCTGCATGCCCTGCAGCAGCGGACTCTGCTTGACGGCGTGGTCGTGCTGGTTTCGGAGCTAACAGACAGCATTCAGGAGGTGCTCGCGGATTTTCCACGGCCCTTCGTTGTGTTGGATGGTGATGTGGACGGCACGCCGCACGATTCGGTGGTAATCGACCAGCGGCAGGGTGCGATGACACTGATGCGGCACGTGGTCGGACCGTGCCGGGCCGAGCGCGTGATCTTCATCGGCGGGCTGGAGACGAACGTCGATACGATCGCGCGGTTGGAGGCGTACCTACACGTGCTGGCCGAAGCGGGGCTGAAGCTGTGCACCGCGGATGTCTATCACCTCGACTACCAGTATGACTCGGCGTACGCGCTGGCACTCGAGCACGTGCGCGCGTGGGCAGGTCCGCGGAACTGCGTGTTCGCGGCGAACGATGAGATGGCGGCCGGTGTCGTCGCCGCGGCCGCGACGTGTGGATTGTCCGTACCACAGGATCTGGCGGTTGTCGGCTTCGATGACACGCGCGTGGCACGGATGACGAGGCCGGCACTGACTACGATTCGCGTACCGATGGCAGAGATGGGAGCACAAGCCGTTGCTTTGCTCTGCGAGCGGCTGCGTGACCCACTGCGTCCGGTCACCTGCATATCGTTGCGGCCGGAGCTGGTGGTGCGCGACTCTTGCGGCGCCACCCTGCGAGCGGTGACGCCGGAAAGTACGTCGGCTCCGCCGGCCGCGTGAAGCGGATGTCACGGGGTGTCTTGTGCCCCTTTTCCCTCCTCCCGCTTCGCTACCCGCACCGTAACCGGCGTCGTGCGCAGCACCACTTCATTCGCCCGACTTACGAAGGGTGGAGCGCTCACCCGTACCGTGCCACCGCGCCAGGCCACCGGCAGCGTCAGGACCACACCCCCCGGCGGAATTCGCTCGGGTCCGCGCAGTTCGAGCGTGAGCTCACCACCGTCACTTCGCAAGGTGTACGTCACGGGCCCATACTCCGTCGGCAAACCGCGCACCGCGCTCCCCGTGCCCTCCAGCCACTCCTCCCGCACGCCCGCCGCGAGCACCAGTGCGTCGTCCGTATCACGCTCGTAAACGAAGAAGCTGCGGAACGCCTTCATGAATTCGGAACCGCACCAGGTGTGCGGCATGTCACCGACGAATTCCGGCGCGTTCTGATCGCGATACGCGATCTCACCCCACTGATTCCACGCCGGCGGGATGCGATACGTCATGAACCAGTCCAGCAGCGCATGCGCCCGCTCCGGCTGTCCCAGTCGCACGAAAGTACCGATCAACCGTAACTCGTACGGGGTGTACCGATCCCATGCAATCCGGTCCGCCCGGCGGTCCTCAAAGAAGCGGAAGTACCGCTCAAACGTGTTGTGGAGCTGTGGCTCCGGAATACGGCCGAGTTCGCCACACGGGTACACCCCGATCGCCGTGGAGGTGGCGTCAAAGTCACCCAGCTCGACGCAGCCCGGAATAAAGTCGATCTCGCGCAGCTCCAGCGCCAGTCGCATCGACGCGTACAAACTCGCGCGGTAGTCGTCCAACAGCCGCTGCCACGCCGCCACTTGCTCGCCGTGTCCCAGCTCCCGCGCAATCGCCACTGCAGCGTGCATCCCCCGGACTACGAAGAAACTGTCCCAGTACGAGTGCATCGGCTTCGCCGAGTACCCCTCGTGGCTGATCGACTCCGGTACGAGGCCGTACAGCGCCCGCAGCTCCGGTGGCCCGTCGCGGTACTCCGCCGTCAACCGCTCCGCCCGCAGCGCCTGGAGGTAGCCGATACCGGCCACGACGTGCGGCCAGTGCCGCTCCAGCACCGCGCGGTCGCCTGTAAAACAGAACAGCTTCTGCACAAGGTAGATGAGCTGGCCTGTGCTGTCGTGTTCCGGCACGGGGTCGGGACCGCGGCGATCCACAACGCACGGGACCTTGCCGGTTTCGTACTGGTACGGGGCATACCAGTCCAGAAAAGCTTGCACCTGCTCAGTGTGACCGGCATAGAGGAGCGCGGTCGAGGTCAGGGCCCCGTCACGAATCCAGCTCCGCTCGTACGTGCGCGAGCCGGGCTGAATCGCCGGACCGTCCGCGTTGATCAGAATGTACGCGAGGGTCGATCGAAACGTGTTTACGAGATCCGCGCCGGTTGGCGGCAAGACAATCTGTACCCGGTTGAGCAGCGTGCGCCATCCGTCGGCTACCGCCGCGCGGCGTTCCGCGAAGACACGGTCGATTTCGGCGCGGGGGGGCACCGGCGGCGCGGACGCATGCAGCGGCGCACAGACGACGACCGTCATCTCCGCCCCCGGTGCCAAATCCAGCGGATACCGAAAAGCACCCGACGCGAGTCGTCGAGGATCGACTACCTCCTGTGCGGCAGGTAGTGTGCCCACCGCGATGTATTCCACAATCTCACCGCCAGCGAAGGTGCTCGCGCCAAATGCCGCTGGCGCCGTCCATGGTACCAGTCGCGTACCGAGGTTGGCGTGGAGTTCCACACCATCCCAGCGTAAGGTGTCCACCCGCGCCGTGCCGCCCGTCAAGTTCAGGGCCTGCCACGGTGGCAGCACCTGGAACGGCCGCACAGCCAGAAACAATTCACCCCGCACTGCCTCCGAGCGCGCATTGGAGAGGCGATACGCGAGCAATAGATAGGATTCCCCCGGTGGGCCGTCCGCGAGCGGTGTGATCTCCAGACGCAGTCCTTCGGACTGCCACGTGACCGTCGGAATGGGGAGGTACGCTTCGTCAAGGGACGGCGTGCGGATCACGTCGGCCCATGTGACCAGTTTGCCGTCAAGCCACAGGAACGGCTCAACGCGGAAGCCGAGCTTGTGCAGCTCGACGGCGCCATTGGCACAGAACAGGGCCTCCTTATCATCTGTCGCGACACCGACGACCGTCCAGGGCGTCTGGCGCCGCAGGAAGTACTCCGGGTACCAGCCGGGCGGGGCCTGGCGGGCGACGTGTGCGTAAACGGCATTGTCCGAAGCGGAGAACTCAAGTGGGAGTATCTCGAGTCGCTCCAGGTCCACGGGTCCGTCGGATGCCGTCGCCTGGATCACCAGTCGAAACTGGCGCGCTTCTCCGTCGGTAATGGGTACGAAGCGCTGCCCACCGCGCGCCCCACGCACCGCGGCCACACACTCCCACGTACCGCCGTCTACGGACACCTCCACGTCGTAGCTGGTTGGGTAGGCATCGCTACCCCAAAGCAACGCGAGGCCGCCGAACTCCCGCATCTGGCCGAAGTCGATCACCAGGGCCGGCCCCCGTACCCCGGTGGCACTCCGCCATGCCAAGTTCCCGTCTGCCGGCAGGGTCTGCGATGCGCGCTTCTCCGCGCCGCTCGCCCACACGATCTGCGGAGGCGCGTGGACCGGCTCCGGCGGGGCCAGGGCCTCAAACGTCAGCGCGTCGAAGTCGATATAACCCTGCCCGCCATCGGCCGCCGCAACGGCTATCTCGATGGCGCCAAGGCGCGCGAGCCGTGCCCCCCCCGCGGGGCCCCACGCGAACTCGAAGTGCCGCGCGCGGTACCGTAGTTGCGTCCACTCGGGCGGCAACTCGTAACTTCGCTGGTTCACCCACCAGACATTGTCTCCACTCGGATCGACGAGCTTGAACTCCAGGTTGTTGGCGGGGGCCTGGCCGCGGACGCGCAGGCCGAAGCGATAGTTCTCCGGCAAGTCCAGTGTAAGCGTGCGGCGCAGCACAACGAAGCCCATGCCGCGCTCGAAATCAAAGGACAAGCGCAAAGCGGGGCCGGATTCCCCGTCGACGCGCGTCAACTCCGCACGAACACCATCGGAAGGCAGCACTTCCCAGGTCGCGGGATCACGGCACGGATCGAGGACCTGCACGCGATCGTCAGCGCAAGCCAGCTGTCCGAGTCCCAAGCCCAGCCAGGCGAGCACCGCGGTCACCCCGTACGGACGCCGAACCATCGCTTCTCCTGCCCAGCAGGACTTCTAAAACGCCGCCGGCTGGCGCGGAAGCGTACCTCCGCACCAGCCGGTCGATCCCTTGCTCCCAATCATCCTGGCCGCGTGCCGCGACCTATGTTTCTACGGACCGGTGAAACGCGGCGCGAAGAACTGCCAGTCCTCCGCATCCACGTCGCCGTCGTCATTGTGGTCAAAGACGATGCAGTTGTAGGCCACGATCGGCGCTCCACCCGTGAAGCACTGCTGTAGCCAGTAGAGGTCGTACATGTCCTGAAGTTCGTCGTTGTTCACGTCCGAGCCGTTGAAGAACGGCACAATCACCATTTCGAAACCGTCGAAGAAGACCTCCGCATCGGGCGCCCCATAGCGCCCCACGATGGCCGTGCCGCGCAGCGTCGCAGCCGTACCGGCCGGCATCGTGTAGTCGATCCAAAGCGGAACCCATACATCCGTCAGGTTCTCCGACGCTTGCAGCGTGTTCTCATTGGTTGCGAAGATATCCACCTGGGGTGGCAACAGCCCCGCGATCCATTCGACCTTCACGCCCGCGGATGCATCCGGGTGTGCAAACGATCCCAGGACCGCCGCCGACAGGAACTGCGCGCTGACGTCGATCGTCTCGCCGGGCGTCACCTCGATGTCCTGGTAGACTCCGGCCACGCAGTTCCCCGAGATCTTCAAGACCGAGAAGCCGTCCACCGGACCCAGGGGCGGAGGAAGCTCAAAGGCGCTCTTCACAGCGTTGCAGGTCAAACCGCGGAACCGCGTCCAGTGGGTCGGGACCGTCGCACCATCTTCGAAGCCACCATTGAGCAGGTAGTTCGGCACGCCGGGCTGCGAACTGCGCGTCACACGCGCATCGTCCACCCAAACCGGTCCGTTGCCATCCGTCTCGTCAAACTGGAGGATCACAATGCGGGCCTTGGTGATGCCGGTCGGAACGGTGGTTTGCAGCGCGATGGGGGTCCACACATCATCAGTCAATGTGTCGTCAAAGCCGAGATTCTCGACGGGCGGCGGCACCGACGTGCCCGGCACGGACTGGAACTCGAGCTTCACCGCCGCGGCCGCCCCTTCTTGCAGGCCACCGGCCGACGGGTTGTACACCCAAACCTGCACGCGCACGCGATCCCCCGCGCGCGCCACCTTCATGTCCTGAAACACACCCGAGAATCCACTGGCAGCGTTGACCCAGATATTCTGTGACTTTACGCCGTGGAACGGAAGTTCCTCCGTCCACTGAAAACCGCCGAAGCCCGTCCACTGTGCGGGCAGCCGGAAATCCGGGCCCACCAGCTCGAAATCACCATTCACCAGCACGTTACCCCCGCCGTTAATGGCCAGGATGCAGCCGTCGGCGTAGGCCTCGCCAGAACTGGTGGTGACATACTGCCAAAACAACTGATACCGGACGGCCGCCGTGCCCGCGGGCGCAACCACGGCGCCGGAAGTGGCGGCGGTCCAGATATCCGGGGCGGAGAAACCGTCGAGCACGTCGACCAGCACCTGCGAGATTGGATCGCCGTTACTGTTCAGGAATATCAGGGCGAAGCCGGCCACCGCATCGCCACCGATCGGCAGCGCCGCGGGCGTCAGCATGTGCAGACTGCCCACGATCGAATCCCCGGGTTGCACCGCGACCTGCTGGTAGATCCCGAGCGGGTTGGCAATGCCACGGTCGAAGCGCATGCGCATGGCGTAGTTGCCGCCTTCAGGTGAAAAGTTACGGCCACCCTGCCGAAACATGTCGAAATCCGTGGTGCCGGATGTGAGCGTCCAGCCCTCGGCTGCGAAGGCGCTCGTACCCGGACCCTGCTCAAAACTGCCGTTCCGTGTGACGTTCTGTCGGGCCAGGGCCAGCGTCGTACAACCTAACACCAGCGCTACCCCTACTGCCATGGTTCGTGTTCGCATCGCTTCCCTTTCCGTCCTGATTCAAAAGTCTCGCTTCCATCCGCCACGCCCGGTTTAGCTGCGCGGGGGCACCAAGAGCACGGCAGCTAGGGTACGTTGTAGTGTGCGCTCAACCCACCGATGGGTCCTTTGTAGACACCCCATGCATAGAATGGCCCATTACCCCACGGATCCCGGTCACGCGTCACGTAGTTCGCCGGCCCCTGCTTCGGATCGTAGTACTTGGCCTGGATCACGAACTCCACGTGCCCATCGAGGAACGCGAAGTGATTGCCCCGGCCGTGCCGCGGGCGCGCCTTCCGCGGATCCTGCTGCGGGTTCGCGGTGCCCACCGCCCAGTCCCACATCGCATCGGCGATCACCACCGCATAGGTCGGCGCCGGGATCTTGGTCATGACGCCGCCGTTGATGGGCGGAACTTTCTGTCCACCCCAGGAGGCATTGCGACCCCAGGTCGATGGCCAGTACTCCGTGTACAAATCCGGAATGCGTGACCCCGGGATCGCAAACGGATCCAAGGCGGGCCACCACTGCTCCTGGAACGCCTGGAGGAAACGCGCGTCGGACTTCTCAACCGTGTAGTAACGTGTCGAGGTGGGGTCGGCCTCGATCACCTTCACCGAGGAATCCCCGACCGCCCGCTGGCAGCGATAGATCTTGAGATCCTTCAGGTAGGGCCAAAAGTTGAAGATGATGTCGTAGTGGACGTACTGACCGCCACTGCCCCCGTCCTCGCCGCGGATGTGCTGTATGGTCCCGCGGTTGTCGTCTATGTAATACGTTGATGCCAGTGCGAGTTGCCGCATGTTGGACATGCAGGCCGTGTCTTTGGCCTTGTTTCGGGCCTGGGTCATGGCCGGCAGCAGGATCGAAATCAGCAGGGCGATGATCGCCACAACGACCAGCAATTCAATCAGGGTGAATCCGCCGGCCGTTTGCCGTGTACGGCGCTTGATCGTGTATTGCATCATGCCTTCATACTCCACCGTTCGTTGGCCCCGGCTCCTCTACAACTCCACCGCTCAGAGCAAACGGAGCCGGCACACCTAAACAGCACGTGGGCCGGCTCCGTGTAGCGCACACTTATGCGAACTGGGGCACAACATCGCGGTGGCCATTCACCTTAGCCACGACGGTTCCCACGCGCCAGCACCACCGTCCCCGCCAGCAACAGCAACACGAAGCTGCCGGGCTCCGGCACGGCGATCTGGATGTTCCGGAACTCCAACTGCGCGAAGTCGTCCGGGTTATTCACGTTCGGCTGAAACTGGCCAAACAGGCCGATGGTCGAGCCGTCGATGATCCCGTTCTCAACGTTGCCGAACGGCTTCTCACCACTGCTGTTGCCGTTGAGAATGTATTCGATCGTCGACTGGGCCCCTGGACGATAAATAACCCGCATGGTCGCGACGTCACCTACTCCGTAGGCGCTGTTGCCGAACGTGTGGAACGGCAGGGCTCCGCCGAAGGCTGCCACTTCGCCATCCGAGGTCAGAATAAAGAGGCCGCCGCCGATGCGGAAACCGGCTTCCTTGCGCGGCGCAATCGAACCCACGTCGAGCATTACGCTGACCGAGATATCGAAGGCGTCCGCATTGTTCGTCAGATGCTGGGTCACCCCACCGTCCGAAGAGAACCAGGCGTCGTGCCGGTTCGCGAAACCTGTGCCGGCGCCGAACGCCGACTCGGTTAGACTGATCATGGCCGGGAAGTTGTTGACGGTGGCGAGGGTGGAGCCGGGATAGAAGTTGACCACGCGCTCCTGCAGGAGCGCGGCGTTGATGTCCGTGATCGCTGCGACAGCCGGCAGACAACCCACGGCGGCAATCAGGACTCCGATAAGTACCCGACCGCGTTGAGACCGAATTTGTGTCTTCATGATGCTTTCCTACCTCCGAAATGTTGGTGGACCCATGGACGTGCCTCACGCGAGACCTGATTCCAGGAATCTCACGCCTTGCAGAGTATAACCCACTGTTTTGGGCATTGCAAGCGCTTTCAGAAGTCGATATTCTGAATCCGAATATGCGATCCGGACCACCGCGGAAAGGTCCGCATGACCCGGGTTGCGATCGCAACTTCAATATTGTCAATGGTTTGCACAGGTGCGGACAATACCCTGACGCCCCTGTCGACTTTGCGGAGTGGCTCCTGATGCCCAGCGGCGCCCACGACTCTTTCCTTTGGGGCGCTGCCACAGCCGCTTTTCAGATCGAGGGCGCGCCCGATGCTGATGGCAAGGGGCCCAGTATCTGGGATGTCTTCTGCCACACGCCTGGAAAGACGAACGCCGGGGAAACGGGCGACATGGCCTGCGACCACTATCGGAGGTGGCGTGCTGACGTGGACCTCATGCGCGCGCTGCACCTCAACGGCTATCGGTTCAGCATTGCGTGGCCGCGGGTCCTGCCGACTGGCCGCGGCGCGATCAATACGGCCGGACTCGATTTTTACGACCGGTTGGTGGACGCGCTCTGCGCGGCCAACATCACACCGCTCGTAACGCTCTACCACTGGGACCTGCCCGCTGCCCTGCAAATGGAGCTCGGCGGGTGGACCCACCCGGACCTGCCCATGATCTTCGCCGACTACGCCCGGATCGTATTCGAACGCCTCGCTGACCGTGTCCCCCTCTGGCTCACGCTCAACGAACCGTGGGTCGTGGTGGAGGCGGGGCACCGCCACGGCACCCACGCGCCCGGTATCCGTGATGACGCCCTGGCATACCGCGCTGGGCACAACCTGCTCCGGGCACACGCGTACGCCGTGGCAGAGTATCGGCAGCTGCCCCCAAGGACCGGTAGCGCAATCAGTTTGGCCCTGAACTCCACGTACTGTTTCCCCGCTTCGCAGCATCCGGACGATGTCGCAGCCGCCGAGCGCGCCTTGCTCAACTTCGCGGGCTGGTTTGGAGACCCCCCTTGGTTCGGCGACTACCCGGCCGTGCTGCGTGAGCGCCTGGGTGACCTCCTGCCCCCCTTCACACCGGAGGATACACGGCTGTTGCAGCGGTCAATGGACTTCGTGGCGCTGAACTATTACTTCAGCGACGTGATCCGCTACACGCCCGGTGCGGGACCGATGGATGCAGAGGTGGTCCCGCAGCTCGACTGCGCATACACCGAGATGGGCTGGCCCATCACGCCAGAGGGTTTGACCGAACTGCTGTTATGGCTGCACCGGCGGTACGGCCGGTTGCCGCTCTATGTAACGGAGAACGGCGCCGCCTTGCCAGACACCGCCGATGAGACTGGATTCGTGCATGACCCCGACCGCATTGCGTACCTGCGCGAACACCTCCTGGCGATCGAGGCAGCGCGTACGGCGGGGGCCGAGGTGCGCGGGTACTTCGCCTGGTCGTTGCTCGACAACCTGGAGTGGTCGGCGGGCTTCTCGAAGCGCTTCGGACTCATCCACTGCGACCCTCACACGCAGAAAAGGACCGTCAAGGCCAGTGGAAAGTGGTATGCTGAACTGATCGCCACGGGTGGCTGGTCCGCCTTGCGCCGGCATGTCGGCCGCACCGGCCAGGTGTCGGGCCGGAGCCCCGAGGAAGTTGTGCCTTGAACCGCACCGTTCACAACACTGCCATGGCCTGCCTCACGCTCGCCGCGTGTGCCGTTGCACCTGCGCAAGTGCTGTTCGACATCACCAACTTCGCCGATCCGCCCTGGTCGCTGACCTACCCCGGCGGCTTCGCAGGCCACATCGGGCAGACCGCAGTTTGGCCCGCGGAGATGGGCTGGCAAGGCAGCCGAATCGATGTCGGTTTCGACCTGCCGACACAGTTACCCACCACGGCGCGGCAATACCGCTTTCGCATGGTGATCCCGCACCGTTTCAGTCAAACCTTCGACCTGCGGATTCTGGCCGGGCCAACCCTGACCGACCTGGTCGAGGTACGACGCGAAACGATTGATAGCCCGCGCGTGCTCGCGGCGACGATCCCGTTGGAGCGCCTCGTCCCAGGACAGACCAATTGGATCCGCATCGAGGGACTAGGCGTGGCGGTGGGCGGGGGGCAGCCGTCCGGAATCCAGTGGTCGCGTTGGACGCTGCGACGCACCGACCTACCCGTGGACAGCGATGCCGCGCGACGCGATCAGCTCCTGCGTCTGCGGCAGTACCTGCTCAACGCGATCCAACCGAACGGCCTGGTACGCGACTCGCTGACCTTGTCGCCGGCGGTGCCCCCCTTTCACCCGGCCACACCGGATGCGGCCGGCTTCGCGCTGCTCGGATTGTGTGCCCTGGAGCATGTGGGGGTGCTGGACCGCGCCACCGCGCTCGAGCGCACGAAGCGGATTCTGGCGGCATATGCCGGACAAACGCCCGGGGTCGTGCCAGACCGGCAACCGGATGGCCACTGGGTTCACTTCATGAATCCTCAGACCGGGGCATATGCGGGTGGCGGATGGGATGCGAGCTATAGCCCGATCGGGTCCGCACTGCTCGTGTCGGGCGCGCTTTTCGCGCGTAACCACTACATCACCGACGGTGACGTCGGCGTACTGGCGCAACAGCTCTTCGATACGACCGACTTCAACGCGGCCATTCGTCCGAACCTCGACGGCGGGATCTACCTCGGCATGTCACCGGCCGGCGGCGGACTGTTCGGCAACGTCCGCCCCTGGAATGAGTACATGCTCGTCGTGAGTCTCGCGTTGCGCGAGCCGCAGCCCCTCAGGGCCCAGGCGGTGGCACCCCTTTGGCTGGACCCCGCACAGGTCCCGCTCGCTACTTACCGCGGCATTCCGACGATCACCGACCCAAGTAATACCTACGCCCCCGCTTTCTGGGTTCACCAGCAGTACTACTTCAATGCAGACTTTGCGGGGCACGCCGAGTTCCGCCGGCTCATGGACCTGCACCGCCGCGCTGATCAGCTCTACTGCGCATTCGCGCTCGGCGAATTCTACCGCTACGGATTGACTGCCGGCGTCAGTCCTACCGGGTATACCGTCGATGCGATCGAATCGCACGTCGGCGTATTCGCGCCCGCGGCAGTTGCGGGCTGGCGTGATCTCGACACGGCGCTCGAGTTCCTCTCCGACCAGCCCGTTGCGAGCGATGCACGGCTGCGGTACGGCCTGACCCGCATTGCGCCAAGCCAGCCGGGCTGGTTGCCGGGCGACGCCACACTGGTAGATCACACGTTCCTGTTGTTCGGTCTGGTCGAAACGATGGCGCCGGGTTTCTTCCGCGCCCGGCAGCCGTTCCAGCCCGACGCGGACGGCGACGGGATTGCAGATGCTTACGACAACTGCCCGCAGGTGTGGAATCCGTGGCAGACGGACACCGCCGGCAACGGCGTCGGCGATGCGTGCGACTGTGGACCGCTGTGGGCCGACGCCGACCGCGATGGGGATGTGGATCTGCACGATTTCGCGAGCTGGCAGACATGTGCGCAGCCGGCTGCCCCGGAGCGGTGCTCGTGCGTCGATCGCAACGGAAACCTCGTGGTTGACGGAAGCGACCTTGACGCGCTGACCACCTGCCTGTTGAGCGGCGGGCCGGACCGCGCACCAAGCGATTGCCCGCCATAGGAGCCCTGGTGATGCCGGCGGAGACCCACCCTGGGGAATGCAAGCAACCACCCCGTGGATTCATGGATGATGAGGGGCGGGCGGCGCCGTCCGCGCGCCCCGGCGTTGGGATGATGCTCGTACCATGAACCTGCGCGCGCTGCTGCTAACCCTTGTTCTTGGTGCACCGGCCGTCGCGCTGCTGCTCTGCGGCCCGCGCGGCCCGGCCAATGCCCCATCGGACCGGACGGTCATCCGGTATTGGGAAAAGTGGAGTGGCGTAGAGGGTGTTGCGATGCAGCGCATCGTCGACCGCTACAACGCCACGATCGGAGCAACGGATGGAATCTGGGTGCAATACACCCCGATCAGCAGCATTGAGCAACGTCTGCTCATCGCGATCGCCGGGGGCGACCCACCTGACTTGGCCGGTATCTACGATGCCCTGCTGGCGAACTACGCGGATCGCGACGCCCTTCTCCCCCTCGACGCTCTCACGGCCGAGATCGGCCTCGACACCGACCGTTTCGCACCCGTCTGGACCAACTTGTGCCGTTACCAGGGCCAACTCTTCGCGCTGCCGAGCGCACCGTTCACGATAGCGCTGCTCTACAACCGCGCGCATTTTCGCGCCGCCGGGCTCGACCCGGACCGCCCGCCGCGCACGATGGCTGAGCTTGACGACTACGCCCGCCGATTGACACGCTGGGACGCCGATCGCACCGAAATCACGCAACTCGGGTTCACCCAGTCAACCGCCATGCTCGGTTGGTGGCCGTGGGTGTGGCCGTGCTATTTCGGTGCCGAATTGTGGGATGGACAACGTTATAAACTGCTGTCCAAGGAAGCACGGGCGGCATACGCGTGGATCGTGCGGCAGCGCGTGGAGCTCGGTTGGGACGCGATCCGCAGCTTCGAGGCGACATCGGGACCGATCGAGGGCGCCCAGAACGCCTTCCTGGCAGGACGTCTGAGCATGCTCTTCCAGGGTCCGTGGATGGTGAACTGGGCGCGTACCTACGCCCCGCAGCTTGACATCGGCGTGGCGCCGTTCCCCAGTGCCACCGCCGACCGCGCGTACGCCTTTGCATCGACTGACATCTTCGTCATCCCGCGCGGCGCCCGGGAACCGCGTGCCGCACTGCGGTTCCTCGCCTATGTACTGCAACCGGAAGTGCTCGAAGAACTCTGCCAGGCGCACGGCAAGCTCTCCCCCTTTCGCGATGCCGGCCCGGATTTCTACGACAACCATCCGAACCCCTTCATCCGCACCTTCGAGCACCTCGCGCAGAGCCCCGACATCTTCGGGTTCCCGCAGATGCCCACCTGGCTGGCCGTCAACGACGAACTCAACAGTACATTGAACGCCGTGATGCGCGGCGACCACCTGGAGCGTACGCTGACACGCGCACAGCAGAAGATCGACAAAATCGTGCAGGATTACGAGCAGATGGCCACGCAGCGCCGCGGCCTGCGGGCGCCGCGTACCTCCCCCCGACGTGCCCCGCGGCTTCAGGAGGGTGCCACCCCGCAGGAGCATCCGCATTGAAAACCTCCGCCGGCTGGCTCACAGGTTTGCTCTGGACCGCCCCATGGTGGCTGGGTTTCCTGATCTTTCTGGCCGCGCCGCTGGCACTATCGCTTTATATCAGTTTCTGCGACTACCCCCTGCTGCAGGCCCCCGTCTTCATCGGCGCCGCCAACTACTCTGCACTCACACGTGACCCGCTCTTTGGCCGGGTTCTGTTCAACACGCTGGTCTACGCCGCCTGCGCGATTCCTCTCGGCACGGTCGCAGCAGTGCTGCTCGCGATTCTCCTGAATCAGCCCGTGCGCGGGCAGGGCTTCTTCCGCGCGTGTATCTTCGTTCCCACGATTGTCCCGGTGGTCGTCGCTGGGATCGTCTGGCTCTGGCTGCTGAACCCGCAGACCGGTCAGATCAACCAGGCCCTGCAAGCCCTGCTCCTCCCGAAACCCGATTGGCTCGGACACCCCGTGTGGGCGCTGGCCGCCCTGGTCCTGGTCAGTCTCTGGTTCATCGGGTCGCCCGTGGTGATCTACCTGGCGGGACTGCAGGAAATTCCCGTAGAGCTCTACGAGGCCGCGACCATCGACGGCGCTGGGACCGCGCGCCGCTTCTGGCACATCACGTTACCCGGCCTCAGCCCGGTGATCCTTTTCAACGTCATCATCGCCATCATTGCAACCTGGCAGATTTTCGCGCTGCCGTTCATTCTGTGGCGCGGCCAGCGGGGTCCCCAAGACAGTACGTACTTCTACACGATGTACCTGTTCGACAACGCGTTCCGCTATCTCCAGATGGGCTACGCCAGCGCCATGGCGTGGGTTCAGCTTCTCATCATCCTGACCTTGACAGCGCTCGTCTTTTTTGTCAGCCGCCGCTTCGTGCACTACCGGGGAGCGTGAGCCATGACCCGCGACGACCGCCGACAGTCTCGTCTTCATCGCGGAGCTCCACGGCTGCTGATCTACCTCCTGCTCGGCGGGGTGTCACTGCTCTTCCTGGCGCCACTCCTCGGCATCGTCGCCGCCAGCGTGACTCCGCCCGAGGAACTGGGAAAGGGGCGACTGGCCTTCTTCCCGCGGCCGGCCGCACCGAATGAGTCCCCGCTCACTCCCCCGGATGCCTCGGCCTATCCCCGCATCCTGTTCGGACAGGCGGATACGGACGCGACCGACCAGCTCCGCCAACAACCGTTCGATTACCTCCGCTACGCGCGCAACACCCTGATCATCGTAGCCCTGAGTCTCGTCGGGATGGTCCTCTCCAGCGCCATCGCGGCGTACGGCTTCGCGCGCGTCCCCTTCCCGGGGCGGAACGCCATGTTTGCCGTCTGCCTCGCCACGATGATGATTCCTTTTCCGGTGCTCATGGTACCCACGTACATGATCTTCAAGCACCTTGGGTGGATCGGCACGTTCCTGCCACTTTGGGTGCCGGCGTGGTTTGGCAGCGCGTTCAATATCTTCCTGTTACGGCAGTTCTTTCTCGGCTTGCCGCAGGAACTCGAGGAATCCGCCCTGCTCGACGGGTGCTCGCGGTGGGGCTGTTTCTGGCGCATCATCCTGCCCCTGTCGCGACCCGCGCTCGCCGTCGTCGCCCTGTTCCACATCCTGTTCGTGTGGAACGATTTCCTCGGTCCGTTGATCTACCTCTCTCACCAGCACCAGTACACGCTCGCACTGGGCCTCCAGGCGCTTCAGACCAAGGCCGGCGACACCCCCTGGAACGAGTTGATGGCCGCCAGTCTCCTGATTGTGATACCGGTCATCATCCTGTTCCTGTTCGCACAGCGCACGTTCATCCAGGGCATCGCCACCAGTGGCCTGAAGGGCTGATCCACCCCGGTGAACACTGCAAAATCGGCTAACCAACCCGGTTTACCGCCGCTCTATCTCTGCATGGACCCCGCCCGGAATGCCCGGGCCGCTTCGTGCCGTCGCCGGAGAACGCCCATGTCCCCACTGACCTGCCTGCTTTGTTCGCTTGCACCGCTACTGGGTGGCCCGCCCGACAGCGCGGTCGCCTATCCTGGTCGCAGTCCCGCCCAGGCCCGCCTGCTCGCCCAGCGCGCCACGGACGTGCAGCACCTGCGCGCCACGGCCGCCCGCAGATCCGGCCTCGACCGCCTGAACGTGCGTAACGGCGTAATCGAGGCCCGATATACAATTCGTGGTCCCCACGGACACGGTCTGGCCACATACCGGCCGACCACAGCCGCACACGGCATTCGGCTCGACGCGCAGGAGATGGCGGCGATCGTGCACCTGCAAGCGGAACTGCTCGCGACCCGGGCCGCCCTGAACCGTGCTCAGGAACGCATCCGGGCACTCGAGGATTTCATCGCCGCCCACGCGGGGGACCTGCCGACGGCGACAGAACTGCCGCCCGAGTTTGATGCCGCCCGCGATCTGCTGGAGTAGCAGAGCGGACCTCCCTGGGTGGGAACGATAGGTGGCATGCTGCACCTTCGCTCCCCCCCTTTTACCAGTCGGAGGTTACGCGCGAGCGCTGCGGGCCTGCTCCTGCAGCAACGCAATCCGCTTCTGAATCGGCGGGTGCGTCGCGAAGAGACCGCCGATCCCGCCGCTCGATAGCGGCTCGGCAATGTACAGGTTGTGGAAGGCCGGGTTCGTGTCCATCGGGATCCGTTCGTTCCCGACCTGCAGGCGGGCCAGGGCACTCGCCAGTTTGCGGGGGTCGCCGCACAGTTCGCCGCCATACGAGTCGGCCGCATACTCCCGCTGCCGACTGATCGCCATCTGGATGAGCCCGGCGGCAAGCGGAGCCAGCAGCATCATCGCAATTGCACCCACGATGGCGAAGGGACTCTGGTTCGCGTTGTTACGCCCGCCACCCATGAACATGAGCATGTAAGCCAGCATGCTGATCGCGCCGGCCATCACAGCCGCCAACGTGCTGATGAGCACGTCGCGGTGCTTGATGTGGGCGATCTCGTGCGCCAGGACACCTTCGACCTCGTGCTGCGGGAAGGCCCGCAACATACCCTCCGTCACGGCCACGGCGGAATGTGCCGGACTCCGCCCGGTGGCAAACGCATTCGGCGCCGGCTGCGGACAGATGTACACCCGCGGCGCAGGAATCCCGGCGCGGGCGGCAAGCCGCTCAACCATGTCATGCAGCCAGGGCAGCTCGGCCCGCGGTACTTCACGGGCGTGCATGGCCGCCAGCGCGATCCGATCGGAGAAGAAGAAGGCAATCAAGTTGCCGACGCCGCCGAAAATGAAACCGAGGACGATGCCGTGCAGGCCGCCGGTCAGAAAGTACCCGGCTGCAATGCACAACCCCATCAGGCCCCCGAGCAACATCGCGGTCTTCACGTTGTTTAACCAGCGCATCTTGAAAATCCTCTTGTCGACGCGGGCGGCCGAAATCGTACTACCCTGCGCCGAACCATGGGCAATTTCCGTGCCAAGCGGATGGAGAGCGATCCGCAGAGTTCGCTCCGTTTCCGCGATCCGTACTCGCGATTCTATTCAAGGAAGGACGTTTCGTAGTTCTCACCCAGGGCGATTTGCCGAGGGGGCCGACGGCTGGATGTGTTTCACCTCCCCCACCTGCCAGTACTGCCACTCTGGCCGGTCGTGTGTCCGACAAAATGGTCCACTACCATGCTGGGAAGGCGCGCGGCAGCCGTTAGAATCCGGGCCATGGCGCATTCGGCAACCTATCGCACCTGTTTGCAGCGCGGCCTTGCAGTCGCGTACGGACTGCTGACCGGTCTCGGATTGGTCTTGCTGACGGGGTGCCGGGAACAGCCCGCACCTGGCCGGCACGAAGTACGCCAAGGGATCATCGAAAGCATCCGCGCCGAGAGCCAGGAATTCACCGTGCGGCTCGACACCTGGCCGCATCGTACAGCAGCCGCGGGGGAGCTCATCGCCTGCCTGCTGTCGAGTGATGGCGAAATTTACATCAATGATCGTTTCAGTCCCTTCGAAAGTCTCCAGCCGGGCGACGAAATCGAGATGATCGTGTACCGCGACCGCGGCACGCCACCCGATCGCAACGTTGTCACGCTGGCTTCCGTCACGCGGCCGGAACCTCCGGCCCCGGTTCCTGACCTGACGCTGCCGACCACGCAGCCGACCACGCAACCCCAGGAGAACTGAGTATGGCAGACGGTCCCCTGATTGCATCCATCGTCGCCCGCGAGATCCTCGATTCGCGCGGCAATCCCACCGTCGAAGCCGACGTGCTCCTTGAAGACGGCACGTTCGCGTCGGCGGCTGTACCGAGCGGCGCATCCACCGGCGAGAACGAAGCCGTGGAACTGCGTGATGGCGACAAGGCGCGCTACCTCGGGAAAGGTGTGCTGCAAGCCGTCCACAACATCAACGAGATCATCGCACCGGCATTGTGCGACCTCGATCCGCGCTGGCAGGAGCAGATTGACCGCCGGCTGCTCGAACTGGACGGCACACCGAACAAGGGCAAGCTGGGCGCCAACGCAGTGCTGGCCGTGTCGGTCGCGGTCGCCAAGGCCGCCGCCGGCTACAGCGGCATGCCGCTGTATCGCTACCTCGGCGGCGCCAGCGCGCACGTCCTGCCGGTGCCGATGATGAACATCCTGAATGGCGGTAAGCACGCGGACAGCAACGTGGACTTCCAGGAGTTCATGGTGCAGCCGTGGGGCGCATCCACCTTCAGCGAAGCGCTGCGCATGGGCACGGAAATCTTTCACCACCTGAAGAAGGTACTGAAGGATCGCGGCTACAACACGGCCGTCGGCGACGAGGGCGGCTTTGCACCGTCGCTCAAGAGCAATGATGAGGCCCTTGAGGTCATCGCACTGGCAGTGGAACAGGCCGGCTACAAGCTGGGTGAGGATGTCTACATTGCGCTCGATCCGGCGACCAGTGAGATGTACGACAAGGAGACGGGCAAGTACCGCTTCTTCCGTTCAAACCCGGACCGGCTCGCAACCTCCGATGAGCTGATCGACCTGTGGGCTTCGTGGGCCGCAAAGTACCCCATCCGCAGTCTCGAAGACGGCCTCGCCGAACACGATTGGGCGGGCTGGCAGAAGCTCACCGCCAAGCTTGGCGACAAGCTGCAACTCGTCGGCGACGATCTATTCGTGACCAATGTCGAGTACCTGCAGCGCGGTATCCGCGAAAAGTCGGCCAACTCGATCCTCGTGAAAATCAATCAGATCGGCTCGCTCACCGAAACCTTTGCGGCCATCAACCTCGCCATGCGTAACGGTTTTTCCGCGGTGATCAGCCACCGCAGCGGTGAGACCGAGGACACGACCATTGCCGATCTCGCCGTCGCCACCAACGCCGGGCAGATCAAGACCGGCAGCGCCTCCCGTAGTGACCGCATCGCCAAGTACAACCGGCTGCTCCGGATTGAGGAGGAGCTGGGGGACGAGGCGGTGTACGGCGCCGAGTTCTGGAACCGATAGGTAGGGACCCGGTGCGCTGGCAAGCGGTTGTGAAACCGGCGCGCAAGCACGGCCGGTTTCAACCAACCGCTTGCCCAGCTCACCCGACGCGGCGGGTTACTTCGCCAGTCGCAGTTGCACGACCTGGCGCCGGGCGCCGAGTTCCTGAGGAGCGAAGAAGAACGGCCGATCGTGCTCCGTGGCGGGTTTGAGCTGGTCGAACCAAACCGCCGTGGGATCATACTCTGCAAAGAACGGGCGCCGGACGAGCTCAGGTTTGCGACACTGGAGGTACTCGAGGAGGAAGAGCTTCTCGCCGCCGAACTCCGTGACGCCCAGGACGTGCACCTTGCCGGGAAACGCCGACATCGACGGTCCGCGCACCGTGCGGGCGACGCCCGAGACACTCCGGTAGGCCCTGCGGAAGATTTCCCAGCAGCGGGCCAACGGCAATGCGAAGTAGTCCCTTGCACCCGTATCGCGCTCCACGAACATGTAGTACGGGATGCAACCGAGCTGGGCGCCGCGCCGCCACAACTCCGCCCACGTCT
Source organism: Phycisphaerales bacterium (assembly GCA_016716475.1). Taxonomy (NCBI): domain Bacteria; kingdom Pseudomonadati; phylum Planctomycetota; class Phycisphaerae; order Phycisphaerales; species Phycisphaerales bacterium. The sequence goes on along the minus strand of JADJWG010000002.1, from coordinate 254,966 downwards.
CGGCGCTGTCATTCACATGCTTGATCAACGGACTCTGCATGCGGATGTTCGCGCCGGTGGCCCGGATTCGGCGCACAGCGGCCTCCGCCAGTGGGGTCGATAGCTCAACGGGATGGCTGTAGTGGCCCATCAGCGCCAATTGCCGCCCGGATGCAACCACCTCCTCAAACAAACGGAGCAGGTCGTCGGCGTCCGCGTCCGTCACGAAGCGCTGCGGCCAATACGCCACGGACTTTGTGCCGATGCGGATCGTGCTGACGTGCTCCAGATCAGCACTGAGCACGGCTTCGATGTAGCGCCGCAACAGCTTGGTGCTCATAATCAGGGGATCGCCCCCTGTGAACAGAACATCCGTGACCTCCGGGTGCGCGCCGAGATAGCCGATGAGCTGTTCGATCTCCTTATTGGCAAACTTCAGGTCGTCCATGCCCACGAACTGCGGCCAGCGGAAGCAGAAGGTGCAATACGCGTGGCAAGTTTGCCCGTTGCTGGGAAAGAAAAGCACGGTCTGCCGGTACTTGTGCTGTACACCCGGCAGCGGCTCGCCCTGCCAGGTCGGCACGTTGTGGGTCAACTGTCCCGCAGGGTGGGGATTGAGCGTGCGGCGGATCCGGTTTGCCTCACGCTCGATTTCGTCCTTAGGGGCCGCTGCGCGTACCAGCTCGGCCATGGTCTCGTAATCGTCTTCGCTCAGCATGCCCTGCTGAGGGAAGGTGAGCTGGAACATGGGTTCGTTCGGCACGCGCGACCAGTCGATGAGTTCGCGCATCACGTAGGCATTGGTGCGGAACGGCAAGACCGTCGAGACGACCATGGTCGCCTCGCGCAAGGACGGGTCAAGCCGCTCCCAAGCCGGTTGCTTCGCGACATTCGATCGCGTCACTGGCTGATAGCGTTCCACGAGGTGCCCGTCCTCCCCGTTCGTATGCGTAGGTTCGCCCAACATCATCTCATACCTCCGTGATTTCGGGATTGCTGGCGTTACCGGACGTCCGTTGGACCGCTCTTGGTCGCGATAACGTCTCCTGCCAAGCTCCTTTCAGCCCGAGACACCGCCCACGTCGGGGCTGGATGCCACCGGCATGTCGGCCATTTGGCTTGATATCAAGATATAGCGCCGATCTTCTTTGCGTCAAGATACTTGACATAATCATTTTCCTGGCTATCATCCCCGACATGGAATCAGATCCGGTGGACAAGCTACTGGAAGATTGGCACCGCGAGCGCCCGGATCTGGACCCCACCCCCCTGGCCGTGGTCAGTCGTCTGCTGATGCTTTACAAGCATCTGGAGCAACGCACAGACTTGGCCCTCTCTGTACACGGAATGACACTTTGGCAATTTGACGTGCTGGCGACGTTGCGCCGGTCCGGGGCTCCCTACACGCTCTCACCCACGCAACTGCTGCGCGCCATGACCCTTTCGAGCGGCGCGATGACCAACCGCATTGACCGGCTCGAGGCTCTGGGATTCGTTGAGCGGCTGCCTGACCCCGAGGATCGCCGTGGTGTGCTGATTCGACTTACGGATGCCGGCCGGGACGTCGCAGATCAGGCCGTCGGCACGCGCCTCGCAGATGCCGCGCGCGTCATCGCCCATCTAACCCCCGACGAGCGCGAGACGCTGGCCAAGCTGCTCCGCCGTCTGCTCGCGCCACTGAGCCGGGAGAACGGCCACGGACGCCGCCGCCCAGAGCGCAGCAGCACCACAAGCCGTTGATACTAAAGGCCTCCTCGCTATTTTGTGTGGGTAACCTGAGCGATGGCCGGCAGCTTGAAGTCGAGTTTTCCGGCGATCAGGTAGACCATGGTGATCAGGTAGTGGGTCGAGCGGAAGCCGCGGGCTTTTCTCTTGGCCGACTGGATCAGGCTGTTGATCGCCTCCAGCGGTCCGTTACTGATTCGCGAAGTGAACCAGCGCAGCACGCCGGCCCAGTGCTTCTTGATCGTCTTGGCCGCCTTGATCATGGCCGGAATCCGGCTGTGGGTGGCCCAGAAGTACCACTGCTTGAGCAGCGGTTCAGCCTCTTCCACGGTGTCGCAGGCGAAGAGATCCTGGAAGACACTCTTCATGTGCGTGGCCCGCACGGTCGCCAGCTTGCTGGAGCAAACTCGTCAAAGACGCGGGCCTGCTTCTCGGTGCGGTTCCAGTCGTTCTTCAACCAGACGTAACGCGTGCCCTTGAGTTCCGGGTGTGTCCGCTGTTCCTCACGCCGGACCTGATCGACCGCAGCCCCAGCAGCTTCATCAGGTGGAAGTTGTCGAAGGTCAGTTGGGCCTCCGGGAACTGCTCGCGCAGACCGTTGATGAACGCCGCCGACATGTCCAGGCAGGCCTCCTCAATCTGCTCGGCCCGCCCGCCGTGAGCCTCCAGGTCGCGCTTGAACGCCGCGACGGTCCGGGCATCCTTGCCTTCGGTGGCGAACAGCACCCGGCTTGGCTCGTTGCCCAAATCCATGAACACGCTGATGTAGTTGTGGCCGCGCGGGCGGAAGTCTCGTCCACGCCGATGGCGGTCACCGGCGAGAAGTCCGCCGCGCGCGGGCCCGCTCGACATAGTGCTGCAAGACCCGCCACACCCGCGTGTCGTGCTCACCGATCAGAACGGCCACCTGCGCCGGCGTCATGCCGCCCTGCACCAACATCAGGATGAACGCCTCCATCAGCAGCGTAAAACCCGAACCCGGCCGCGACCACGGCACTTCAACCGTCTTGACCCCGTGGTCCGGACACTCGACCCGCGGTTGCCGGGCGTGCAATAGCGTCTTGTGCTGAAAGAAGTTCAGGTGCCGCCAGGTCCGCTCCGTGCTGTCGTAGGCCCCGCAACCGGCGCGTCCGCACTCCGGGCAAGCGAAGCGGCTGCCGGAAGGAAGTCCAGCCAGAGTTCCAGCTGCTGCCGGTCCCCGGAAAACTCGATCTTGCTGACGACCCACGGCTCGGCCAGCCCCAATGCCACCCGGAACAGCTCCTGCATCTGATCGCGCATCACTCGGCTTCCTTGCAGTCTGGCCGCGAACTCTCCGGCGGCTTCCTTCTCACCGGAGGGAAAGAAGCCGGGGTTCAGGGGCAGAGCCCCTGGCGGGGTTTGGGGCGGAGCCCCATCGGATGCCGCTGCGGCCGCCTGATCCGCCGCATCCTCTCCGACCGCCGCCCGATCGAAAAGCGCCAGACCCCGCACAACTTACGTCACCAAGCTCACGGTCTTACCCACACAAAACAGCGAGGAGCCTACTAAAGGGGGATCGCCGCGCCCACGCTCACTTCGCAGCCGCCTCCACGGCCAACCGCTGCGCGACCTCCTCACCCCAACGGGCGTACGCCCACGCGTACTGGGTCGGGTCGGTGCAGATCAGTCGCTCCAAGCCACGAACATAGCGCTGCGTGATCATCCTGATGGGGTCGGGGGCTTCCGACCAGTCTGGCGGACGAATCACGTCGACAGAGATGAACTCGAACCGGAAGGAACGACGTACGCGGCGTAAACCCGCAACAACAACCTCGGCTCCGTACTGCTGCGCGAGCAGACCCACGGTCTTGGGGGCGGTCGCCGGCAGGTCGAAAAAAGTGATCGGCACACCATGACGCGGTGCGGCGTGGTCCGCGACGAGTGCAACTGTACCTCCTGTCGCAAGGATCTGCGGCACACGGCGCACTGCTTCATGGTCGGGCACCAATTCGCAACCGCCGAGGCCGCGTACACGGTGACGCAAGCGATCGAAAGCTGCATTCTCGTGGGGGCGATACACCACGGCCATCGCAACACCGGCGAGACCGAAAAAGAGCGGTAGCAGTTCAAACGGCCCGAAATACGCGGTGATGAGCAGCAGCGGTTGCCGCCGCGCTTGAGCAGCGTGCAGATCAGCGAGCCAGGCGGCCGGCGGACGGCCCCCATAACGTGACACGGTGCCCGGGTGGAGCAGGCGCGGAGCAAGGAGCAGGTCGGTGAGATTCCAGATGCGCTGCACAAATGACTCGGCGGCAACCGCGGCGATCAGGTGCGGCGGCAACCGGCGGCCCAGCGCAGCGCGGCAGTGTCCCACGCTGCGCCAGCGTAGCGGCGGCAGGAGCGCATAGAGCAACCGGGCCAACACAGCGCTCACCGCATAGGCGCCGGCCGGCCCGAGCCCGGCGTAGACGATGGCCAACAGTCCGCGATACATGTCTGCCAGGCGGACCAGGGTGCGTGCACCCACCGTGCGCACACCACGCGCCACCATCATCAGCCACCGCGCTTGACACGGTGCACGAGCGTCTGCGCCGAGGTCTTGATACCCTGCATGAGACCCTTGAGGGCCTCGCGGTTCGGGGCGTACTCCATGGCGATGTCCGTGTAGACGAGGCCCTGGTCGATCAGTTCGGCGAGGGAGTGGGTGAAGTTCCGCATTCCGGATTCACGACTGCCGTTGATAATCTCCGGCAGGTCGGTGTCGGCGGCTTCGCGAATCTTCTCCTTCACGATGGCCTCACCGAGCAGCACTTCCGTGGCGGGCACACGTGAAATCTTCGGGTCGATCGAAGGCACGAGACGTTGAGCACAGATCGCCTTGAGACTGTTCGCCAGCGAGCTGCGAATGAAGGCGTGCTGATCCGGCGGGAAGAATTCGAGAATGCGGCCGAGCGCCTGCATCGTGTCGGCTGTGTGCAGCGTGCCAAAGACGAGGTGGCCGGTCTCCGCCGCCTGGAGCGCGGCCATCAGCGTTTCGCGGTCGCGCATTTCACCGATGAAGATCACGTCGGGATCCTGTCGCACGGCGCCGCGTAGCGCATCGGCGAAATTGACAACATCGAGCCCGATCTCGCGCTGCGAGACGAAGGCCTTCTTCGGGTGGAAAGTGTACTCGATCGGGTCTTCGATCGAGATGATGTTGACGGGTTGCAGCGCGTTGATGTGGTCGATCATGGCGGCCTGCGTCGTGCTCTTGCCGCAGCCCGTCACGCCGCAGACAATCACCAGCCCTTCATTGGTCTCCTCCGACAGCTTCCGGAAGATCGGCGGCAGGTGCAGGGACTCGAAGTCGGGAATGGTCCCCTTCACACGACGAATCGCCGCGTGCATCTGGTCGCATGAGCGCATGATGTTGATGCGGAAACGATCACCGTTGGGCAGGTGATACGCGAAGTCGAGTCCACCCAGCTCCTCGAAGATGTGCCGGCGCGCCGGCGGGATCAGCGGCTCCATCAAGCGCTCGATGACCCTTGAGTTGACCTCGATCTTCGGCAACTGGGTGCGCCGCAGATCTCCGGCGATCCGGTACGCGGGCGGTACGCCGGTCTTGAGGTGCAGGTCGCTGGCGCCCAGGGATTCCATCTGTTCGAGCAGCGGTGTGATCGACTCCGGCATCGCAGCCATACAACACCTCGGCAAACAGGAAAGGTGGACGCGGCCCGGCGGCCGACGCCATGGCGCACAGGATATCCGCGTCCATTACCCCCCGGCAACCATGCGCCACGGCTGCCGACTACGGCGTGGCCTCGTCCAATTCGGTGCGCCACACCGTCGCACCGCGATCCTCGCTGACCGTCACAATCGCAGCACCGTCCGCACAATAGGCCAGCGCCTCGCCCTGGCGCTCGATCGCGAGCCGCAATGACTCGGGGGGCTCCGCGAAGAACGCCGCAAAAGCACCGGCACCGGCAAGGTCCGACGAAGCTCGGGGCGGCCGGCGCCACTCCCACCCGTCCAGGTAACAGCGTACAGCCAGCCGCGTGCCATCCGGGCTGATGTCGGCGGCCGTCACGATCTGGGCGCGTGGCGTGGCCATTGGCAACCGCTCCGAGTGCACGAGCGGGAGGATGTGCTCGCCGCTCTCTGGCCACGGTGCCGCCAGACGGTAGATGCGCATCAAACCGTCGATGCGCTTGGTAAGGATGTAGCCGTCACCGGTCCAAGGATCGACGACAAACGCCTCCGCATCCTGCGGTCCATCCGCGTAGCGGAAAACCGTGCTCACCGGCCGCACACGCACGGTCGGGGCCGCCGCCGGATCTTCGGGCGGCACACGTTCGGACGGCTGGGATGTGGCGGCGCTGGGCAACTCGGGCTCCGGGAATCGATGCACGGCCACCGTCCGGCGGCGGGCACTGTTGTCACCGATATCGGCCACGCACACATCGAATGTGCCGTCCGCAGCGCCCGGGGCAAGCGCGATGTCCTCAAAGTCCACCGCGCGGATACCTTCCAGTACGATGACCGCCTGCGTGCGCCCCTGCCCGTCGATGACAAAGACGCGGGCACTGTCGCCGGAATCGTTGTGTACATAGAAAAGCCCGGGATAGCGTCGGCTCGCAACGAGTCCCGAGGCCTCCGCGATGCGGGGATCGTTCAGCGTGCCTTGGGGCTCCGGCGGACCGGCGGCGACCGTGGGACCGCAACCCCCAAGCAGGCCGGTGGCGGCGAATACACTCAGGCAGAGGAAGTGGTATTGAAACTGGCGTGATCGCAAGGCCGTATGGCGGGCATCCCACGCCAGTGTACCGCGCTGGCGTGGCGGGTAGACGAGTCGCATCAGAGCACCGTCCGCAGTATGTCACCCGAATAAATGGCATTCGGCATCACTTCACACTCGGCCCAGCAGCCGGGGCAGCCATCCACCCAGGCCCGCGCTTCGCGCGTATCTTCGTTGTGCCAAACCTCTGCGAACGATTGGTGCTTCAGGTTGCCGACCTTCTGCGTGTTGAACTGGCAGACCGGTACGCTGCCGTCGGGCAGGACACGGATGTGGCTGCGCAGGGCGACGCAGCGCGGCTGCGGCTTCGGGGTCGCATCGTCACGCAGGCGCGCCAGCAAGCCCCGCAGGTAGTAGCGTTTCCCACGCCGCAACAACGGCGACCTGAACTCGTCGACGCGCTCCAGCTCGCGCTCGACGAAACCCACCGCGTCGACACCGGCGAGCTTGGGATGCAGCGGGTAGCCCCGGGGCACGATCAGGTGCTCGGCCGACTTTCCGTGCAGCGTCAGGCCGTACATCGCGGAGTCGGCATAGGCCAACACCGAGTGCACTTCGACACCGAGTGCCCCCAGGGTCGCGCGCAGCCCCTCGTTGTCGGCCAGTGACTGGGGGGAGATCACCGTGTGGTTCGCGCTCACCTCGATGCCATAGCGCTCGCGGAAGTCCGCCAATACCCGCACCGTCTCGACGGCGCGGCGAAACGGCACACCCGGTCCCCGGTTGCTGTTGTGCTCCTCCTCCAGCCCGTCGAACGACACCATGAAGCGCAGCTTCCGCGGCGCAGAAAAGCCCTCCACAAACGACTGCACGCGCTTCCGGTACGAGCCGTTCGTCGTGATGTGCAGGACATCCGGTCGGGAAGCGGCATAGACCTGTTCGGCGATTTCGGCAAAATCGGTCCGGAGGAAGGGCTCGCCCCCGGAAAGCCGCACGACATCCAGCCGACCAATCTTCTCGAACACGGTGCGAACATCCGCGGGGGTCAATTCTTCGCCGGGCGGAATCTGCCACGAATCGCACATCTGACAGCGCGCGTTACAGCGAAAAGTGAGGAGATAGGTGCACCACGACGGTCGGGGCACCCATCCCATCCGGTTCTGCACCACCGCACTGGTCCACGTCGCAAGGCGCATCCGCACCCGGCCTCCTTCATCATCCGTCGCGCGCCGCAGCACGGCGCCAATCCGTTCGTGGGAATGCTAGCCGACCTCGACCTGCTCCGCAGCCACCGGCCTCCGACCGGTCAGTTCCGTGATGAAGCGTTCGATCGCGTCGACCGCCTCCTGCCGGCCGTTGCGCGCCGATCGGCGGATGTTCGCATGGTAATGCTCCTCCTCCGCCAGGAAGTGCGCAATGTGCTCGGCGGAGAAGTCCGCATGCCGGACGCATTGCCCCAGACCGGCGCGCTGTAAGGCCGCCCCGTTCAAACGCTGCTCGACACAGTCTTCGGGCATCACGAGCATCGGCTTGCCCAACTGTACGGCTTCACCCACCAACTGGTTGCCGGCTGTGCTGATGATCGCCCGACAGTTCGCCATATCCTCGACAAACGGGACATTGCTCGGCGGGCGGAACTGCAGATTTCCATCAGTCCCACGGCGCGGTACGCCGTAAATCCGTACCGGATGCCCCGCTGCCCTCAGGGCGGCCTCGATATGCGGGCGGAACAGGTGTGCGCCCTTGTTGAAGTAGAGCAGTAGGTAATCGCCTCGGGTCGGCTGCGCCCGCAGCACCGCGTCGCGCAAGAGTGGACCAACGATTTCGACGCGCGGCCAGCGCGGCCGCGCGTCGTAGAAGCTGGAGACAATGATGCGTTCCGGCCGGCCCATGAGCACACGGTAGACGAATACGTCACGACGGCTGAGAATCCGATCTCCGAAAGGAATCTGTGGTCGACAATAGACCATGATTCCGAAGTGGTCGAAACCAATCCGCGGGATGCGCAGGTAGCGGGCGATGCGGTGCATCCATGGCTCGGCGTCGGAGATCACGACGTCGGGATTGAAGTCCAGGACCGCATCGCGCACGGCCTGGAACTGCGGGCCGCGCAAGAGCATGTCGAGCACGTGCCAACCGTTCCGCCGTGCGGTGAGCAAAGTCGAAACCTGCCCGCGCGCGTTGTACACATAACCCAGGGTCGGTATGCGCACGACCGGGTAGTCGATCGAGAGTTGATCGTAGGCATCACCGCCCGCAAAGAGCCGCACCTCGTGTCGCCGGCAAAGGTCCGGCAGGACCGAGGCGGTGCGCGTAGCGTGACCCCGCCCATAGCCGAACACACCGTACGCGATTCGCATGCCGCGCTCCTGGAGGTGCCGGTGCATTGAACCTGCGTCGTGTAAGGATAGCATGAGGACCGGCCGCGGGCAGCCGATTTTCTGCCGGAGTTGTCGCGGTGGCAGAAGTGGCTGGCCGCTCAAGTCGGCGTGGCGCGCTCCCGGCCGATGCTTGCGAGGAGCCCCGCTGCGAGCCCCAGGACGACCACACCGGAGCCGCCGGCCGAGACAAACGGAAGCGAGATGCCCTTGGTCGGAATGCTGTTGGTCACGACGGCGATATTAAAGGCCGCCTGCAAGGAGATCATCAACGTCAGGCCAAGTGCCAGCAGCTTGCCGAATGGATCCGCAGCCCGCGCCGCGACGCGCCAACCCCGCCACAAGAGGAGCAGGAACAGCAGCACGACGGCCAGCCCGCCGACGACACCCAGTTCTTCACAAATCACGACAAATATGAAGTCGTTGTGGTCCTGCGGGATATAGCCGTATTTCTGAATGCCGCGGCCGAGGCCCAGGCCGGTCCAGCCACCAGAGCCGATCGCCAGCAGGGCCTGGTGAATCTGGTATCCCTCGGCCGAGGGGTCCGGGGCATCGGAAAACCATGTGAGTAAACGTGTCCGGCGATACTCCTTGCCGAACAGGAATACGGCCCCGGCGACCGCGATCGGGACCGCCAGCATAAGCAGGTGCAGCCACCGCGCCCGACCTGCCACCAGCAGACAGACCAGCACGGCGCCCATGAGGGCGGCGGTGCCGAAATCCTCGATCACCGTAAGCAGGATGATCAGTCCGGCCACAGCGACGGTCGGCACGAAGCCGGTGGTGAAGTGGCGGATATCACCGGCCAGCACCGTGCCGCCGGTGGAAACGCCCCATTCGGACTCGAGTGGCCCACTGGTGCGCGCAGCGCCGTAACCCCGAGGTCGTGACATCATTGCAGCAAGCCAGACGACGAGTGCGACTTTGCCCAGTTCCGAGGGCTGGAATCCAAAACCAAGCCCCGGCAGTTCCATGGCACGACGAGCGCCGAGGGCCTCACGCCCGATACCGGGGATCAGGACGAGCACGAGCAGGAGCAGCGCGATGCCCACGGGAACCACCACTCGCACGCCACCCCAGGGCCCCGACCAGGCGAAGACCCGGTAGTCGAGGTGGGCAACGGTGAGCATCCCGATGAAGCCGACCAGCGCGAACAAGCCCTGCCGCAGCGGGCTGTTCAACCAGTTCCGCCAATCGAAGGGTTCCGCTTCAATCGAGACGCTCGCGGAATAGACCATGGCGACCCCTAGCGTCATGAGCACGCCGGTCAGAAAGACGATGGTCCAGTCGTAACGCTGCCGGACACCGGAGTGTTCGTGAATGTACGGGCCGAGTGTCACCGCCAGCGTTCCTTCCGCCATGCTCGCCTTCTGACCGCGGGTCCTCCCCGTCAGCGCAGCTTCACCGTCCACAGCGCGAAGGCCGCAAACAGGGCCGCGAGCAGCCAGAAGCGCATGACCACCTGGGTTTCGTTCAATCCACCGAGGTGGTAATGATGATGCAGCGGCGCGCAGCGGAACACCCGCTGCCCACCGGATAGCTTGTAATAGCCCACCTGGATCAGCACGGACAACGCCTCGATCACGAACACGCCGCCGACGATGAACAACCACAGCTCCAGCCGTGTGACGATCGCCACATACCCGATCAGGCCGCCCAGCGGCAGGGAACCCGTGTCGCCCATGAACACCTGGGCCGGGTAGCCGTTGTACCACAGGAATCCCAGGCAGGCCCCCACGATCGCACCGCACACCACCGCCAGTTCGGCGGCATGCTGGATGTAGCGGAAATCGAGATTCCGGGCATAAGTCTCCGTGCCAATGACTACCGCCAGCAGCATGAAGGCGAAGGCGGTCAGCGTCATGCAACCGCTGGCGAGGCCATCCATCCCGTCGGTCAGGTTCACCGCGTTGGATGTGCCGACCACCACAAGCACCGTGATCAGATAGAACGCGGGTATGCTCAGAGCGGTGAGCCCCTGCTTGTAGAAGGGGACATTCAACGCGGTGAAGTTGAGATTGTACGGTGCGGCGAGGTCGGGCCCCCAGCGGGCCTCGTCCATCACCGCGGCCCCATAACGGTGCACGAAAATCGCCAGCAGCACGCCCAAAGCCATCTGAAAGACCAGCTTCTCCCAAAAGCGCAGCCCCGTACGCGTGCCCGAGCGGCGCCCCGCCGTGAGCTTCAGCCAGTCGTCAATACTGCCCAGGGCAGCCAGCCACAACAGGCAGAAGATCCCGAGCAGCACGTAATAATTGTCGAGCGCGGCCAGCAGCAGCGTCGTAATCAGGATGGCGAAGACAATCAGGACCCCGCCCATCGTCGGCGTATTCGCCTTGTTCCGCATGATCTCGTTGAGCGATTGGTGGTCGAACTCCGGCCGATCTCCAATTTTGAGCCGCACCAGCAGCCGGATCACGCGCGGCCCGAGCGCCCACACCACGCCGAAGGCGACCAGGATCGCCATTACGGCACGGACCCACGGCTCCTTGTAGAAATAACCGCGCCCCTCACCCAGCCAATCCATCAGGTGGAACAGCATCTTACGCCGGCGACCTCGCGCAGAGCGCCTCCCGCAGGGGTACCACGAGCCGATCCAGTTCCACCGCCCGGGACGCCTTCAAGAGAACCACGTCGCCTGCTTGCAGCGTTTCCGCCAGACGCTCCTGGCACTCCGTCACATCCCGGCAGCACTCGATGGTCGGACCGAATAGCCCGCCGCTCGACATCGCGTCATACATGCTCTCAACCGCGGCGCCCACCAGTACGACCCGATCGACTCCACTCTCACGCAGACTCTCCGCCAACTGCCGGTGCAGGTCGGCCGACCGTGGCCCGAGTTCGCGCATCTCACCGAACACCGCCACGCGCTGGCCGCGGCACGGCATGCGCTGCAGCACATCCAGGGCGGCCGCGGCGCTCTGCGGGTTCGCGTTGTACGCATCGTTGATCAGGGTGAGCCCGGCAAACTCGAGCAGCTCGTTACGCATGGGCGGCGGGGTGAAAGTTTCCAACCGTGCCGCGGCCTCCGGATAATCGAAACCGAGCCGCCGCGCGATGGTGGCCGCACCGGCTGCATTGAGCGCGTTGTGCACGCCCGGAATCCGCAACCGGAACGGAAAACGCTCATTCACCCGGAAAGTGAGCCAGGGGGAGTCGTACTCCGGCGATGTGATCCGCACGTCGGCATCCGGATGCCGACCGAAGGTTGTCAGGCGCGGCTGACCGGTCGGCAGGAATTCTTGAATCTCAGGTGCGTCGATGTTCACGGCCGCAAAGCCGTTCGGCCGGACATGCTTCAGAATGGAGCACTCTTCGGCCGCCACGCCCGAGAGATCGCCGAGACCCTCCAGGTGCTCCTCGCCGATACAAGTCAAGACGACCATATCGGGCTCGACGAGGGCTCCCAACTCGGCCACTTCCCCCGGTGCGTTGGTGCCGATCTCGACCACGAGGTATTCATCACCCTGCTCGGCCGACAGCAGCGTCAACGGCACACCGATCGCATTGTTGAAGCTCTTGGGGGAGCAGCGTCCGCGCAGGCGCGCGCTCAGAATGTGGTGAATCATGGCCTTGGTGGTGGTTTTGCCGTTACTGCCGACCACGGCAATCACCTCGGCCGCAATCTGTTGCCGGTGAAAGGCCGCAAGTTGTCCGAGCGCCCGGGTCGTATCGTCCACCTCGATCAGTACGGCTGCCGCAGGCAGAGGCAAGTCCGCCGACCGCAGTTGCTCCGCGATACGCGGCGCAGAGCTCTCCGCGACTACGGCGGCCACCGCGCCGCGCCGCAGTGCGTCCAGCACAAAGGCGTGTCCGTCGAAGCGCTCCCCGCGAATTGCGAAGAAGAGATCACTTGCATCCGTTGTACGCGAATCCGTCGAAACCCCGGCCACGCTGACCGTGGACAACTCGCCCCACGGCCGTCCGGCCATCGCCTGCACCGCTTCGCTCAACACCAGTTTGATCACGCGCGCTGCCTCTCCGTCCCGGTCGTGGCAGCCGACAAGCTCGCGGCCGCCGCGATCGCAACCTCCACATCGTCGAAATGAATGCGCTGCGAGCCGATGATCTGGTAGTCCTCGTGCCCCTTGCCTGCGATCAGCACTACGTCACCGCCGGTGGCCAAACTCAGCGCCGCATGAATGGCCGCGGCTCGGTCCGGATCGGTCTGTACACGCACACGTGCGGCCGGGTCGAAACCGGTAAGGATCTCGGCGATGATCTCCGTGGGAACTTCGGAGCGTGGGTTGTCACTGGTCACGTAGATCGCATCCGCGAACTCGGCGGCCACCCGCGCCATGCGCGGCCGCTTGGTGCGGTCGCGGTCCCCACCGCACCCGAAAACGACGATCAGGCGGCCGCGCGTCAGCGGCTTCAGCACACTGAGCACGTTTCGCAGGGCATCATCACTGTGGGCGTAGTCCACGAAGACATCCGCCGCACTCTCGCACGGCACTCGTTGCAGCCGCCCGGGGACATTCCGCAGCGCCGCCAGTCCGTCGGCAATCGACTCCACCGGCACGCCGACCGACCACGCCAGGCCGGCGGCGGCCAATGCATTGTAGACGTTGTGCCGACCGACCAAGGCATTCTCCAGCACCAGTTCGCGGCCGTCGATCCGCAGGCGGTAGTAGGTCCCCTCGCTTGTGCTGCGCGAAATGGTCGCCGAGATCTCGGCCGGCGCATCGAGCGCATAGCCGATCACGCGCGCGGCCGTCCGCGCCACCATGTGCCGATGCTCCGGATCGTCGCGATTCACCAGCGCCACAGCATCAGCCGCCAGTCCTTCAAACAGGCGCGCCTTGGCCCCCCGGTAAGCCGCCAGCGTGCCGTGGTAGTCAAGATGATCACCACTCAAGTTCGTGTACGCCGCCGCTGCGAACCGCAGCCCCTCGGTGCGGCGCTGATCCAGCGCATGGCTCGAGACCTCCATGACGGCCGCAACGGCCCCGTGGTCCGCACACTCGCGAAGATAGGCGGCGAGGTCGAGCGGTCCCGGCGTGGTCATGGGAGCTGCGACACTGCGCCCGCACAGTTCGTACTGCACCGTTCCCAGCAATCCGCAGCGCCAGCCGGCCGCCCGGAGAATCGCGCGAGTCATGAAGGTCGTGGTGCTCTTGCCGTTCGTGCCCGTCACGCCGAGCAGCTTCATCCCGCCGCACCCGTCGGCCGCGAGCCCATACCAGCGCAGCGCAAGTTGCGCCAGCAGCATACGCGCGTCGGGGATATCCACGATGCGCGGGTCACCTGTATCCGAGAACCCTTCCCCCAATACCAGTACCGCACCACGCGCGAGTGCCTCGGGCACATGGTTCCGCCCATCGGACTGTGTGCCGCGCAGGGCCACAAAGACCGCGCCGGGGGTGATGCGGCGCGAATTGTCGCAAACCGCCGTGACAACTTCGGTCGCGCGCGCCTGCCATGCAGCGGACGGCACGAGCCCTGCGAGCAACGCCCCCACATTCCATGCGGGGATCGCACTTCCCACGTGATTCATCGCGACGCATCCATGCAGTTCGCCTGGCACACGGCGGCCGACGCAGCGGCTTACCCTCCGCTCGCGCGCCTCCGGAGTATTTATACGCCTTCCGCTTCGCGGGCGGAACCCCTCGGGCCCGCGGCAGTCCGCAATCACCGGCGCCGTGCAGGACTGGAGACGACCTCCGGCAGTTCCCGCGGCACCCGCATGTAGGTCAGCACATCCGCGATGATGTCGCGCACCACTGGAGCCGCCACGACACCACCGTAATAGGCCTTGCGTGCGTCGGGCAGATAGACCGATACGAGTACCACGACCCGCGGATGGTCCGACGGCGCCCCGGCGATGAACGAACCGATGTACTGCCCAGGCAAGTAGCCGCGCCCACGGCCGCCGGCGACCTGCGCTGTGCCCGTCTTGCCGAAGACCTGCCATTCTTCCAGCTTCGCCGTCCGGTGGGCGGTGCCCTCCGTCACCGTCTCCACCAGGGCCCGCAGGCGGAACTCACGGGAAGTTTTCTCACTCAACACGCGCCGGATCGCAACCGGCTCGGAATTGTCCACCAGCGTTTCCCCGTCCGGCCCCACTACTCCACGGATGATCCGCGGTCGATAAAGAATTCCGCCATTGCAGAAGGTGCTGAACGCGCTCACCATCTGGAGAGGGGTGACCGCGATCTCTTGCCCGATCGGAATGGATTGCGGAGAGAAGGACGGGTTCCACTTGTCAAAACTTTGCACGAGACCCGTGTGCTCACCCGGCAGGCCGATGCCGGTGACATCGCCGAAACCAAAACTCCGGACGTAACGGTGCAGCCGTTCCATCCCGACACGCGCCCCCACCATGCCCATGCCGATATTGCTCGACTTGCTGATGATCTGGTGCAACGGCAGCGGTCCATGTGGATGCGTATCGCGGATCTGCCGCCGACCGAAATTGTGCACCGCCCCTCCGATCGGGAAGACCTCGTCCAGGCGCGCCACCCCCTCCTCTACGGCCAGCGCAGCCACAAACGGCTTGAAGATACTGCCTGGCTCGTACGAATCCGTGACCACGCGATTCCGCCAGAGGGCCTGCGGCCCGTCCGGATCCTGCAGCCGTGGACCCGCGAACTCCTCCGGCAGCGACTGATCCGGCGCGAGGAACGGAACTGTCGCCATTGCAAGGACTTCGCCCGACTGCGGATCGATGACCACGCCGGCCACCCATGCCGGCCGGTACTCCCGGTAAGCCCGAGCCAGGTGCCGCTGCACGATCTGCTGAATGTAAGCGTCGATGGTGAGATAAACCGTACCGCCGTCACGCGCCGGCTCGAACGCCTCCGGAGCCGCCACCAGCGTACGCCGCCCCACGTCCACCACCACCGATCGCCGCCCCGGTCGCCCGGCCAGAACCGCGTCGTACATGGCCTCGATACCGGCCCGGCCGATGAGGTCTTCGTAGCCGCGACCGGCACCGGTACCGGCTTGCAGCATCTCTGTCGTCACCTCCCGACCATCAGAACCGCGCAGGCCGGGTCCGACGAACCCCAGCAACTGGGTGGCGACTGTGCCCTGTGGATATTCTCGCTGCGGCTCCTCCTGCACGATGAAGGCCCGTAACCGTCGGGCCGACACCACCCGCTCGAGCGCGGCAACCTCGTCCGCCGTAATCGCTCGCTTGAGCCACTTGAAGCGAACTTCAGACTCGGACCAGGTGCGCAGATCCCGTTCCAGCTCCTCCGGCTTCATCCCAAGCACCGGCGCTACACTTGTGGCCGCGAACCGCGCCGAGAGAGCATCCGGCACAAGCCCAGGGTCCACAAACACCGAAGGGCGGCGGGTGGTCCCCGCCAGCACCCGGCCGCGCGTGTCCAGTATCTCGCCGCGCCGTGCGGGGATGGTCCACGAGGTGCGCTGCTGGCGCTCCGCGCGCTGCCGCAGACTTTCACCCTCTGTGGCAGCGATGTAGGCCAGCCGCCCCGCGCCACCAGTCAACAGCAGCGCGACCACCGCGACCAGGATGCCACTCCAGCGCATCGAACCAACCTCACCCCCCACCTGACGACTACCTGAACCCGCCCCCGCATGGACTGATCCGCGCAAACCTATCTGCGACGCGGCGGTGCGACCGGCGGCGCGGTCTCCTGTGGTAACGTCCGCTCCACGGCCAGTTTAAGCTGCTCCCAAATCTGCATCGGACTTCGGAGGCGGGCCGCCTCAATCTCGCGGTCTGCAATCTGCTGCACAATCAGTTCTGTCTCACGCTCCACGCGTGCAACTTGATGGTGCAGTCGCGCCGTATCCGCGCGCAACATCACCACGGCCAGCATCAGTACAAGTCCCAGCAACAGCACCAGAATCGTACGGAACAGCGTCATCAGCGCAGAGACTCCGCCACCACAGGACCGCTGCCGACTCGATTCCGGCGCCAAACGTACGCTGTGGCACTAACGCAGCGCGATCCGGTCCGCAGGCGGCAGCTTGATTCGCATACCCGGCTGTATCCTGTGCGGGTTAAGCTTCTCGTTCAACTGCAGGATCTCGCGCCAGCGGGCACCATCGTCGAGTTCACGCTGGGCGATTCGCTCCAGAGTATCCCGCGGTTGAATCGTATACCAGCGTTCAGCCGACTTCTGGGCGGAAGCCGGAGCAACAGCACGCTCCACCGGTTGTCCCCCAGCAACCGCTCCCGGAGCTGTGGCCGAAGTTGGCTCCGCCGCAACCGGAGGAAGCAGCAGTTCCTCCCCCACCAGCACAACCGCATTCCGCCGCTTCGCGATCTGCGGATTCGCCTCCAGCAAAAGGCGCACATAACGCGTATCCGTCGACTGGTAGTGCCGGCGCGCGATCCGTGTGAGACTGTCGCCCGCGGCGACCGTGTAAGTTTGCCGCGCCGTGGCTGAACCGGCTGCTGGCACGGGCCCTGTGGGTGGCGCCACCACCGACATGGGCTGAGGTGGCTGGACCGCCGGCACATCGACGGGTGCGGACTGCTGGTTGGAGACCGGCCGGGCCACCAGCTCCGGCGGCTCCACCTTGCGGGCGGCGAGAGCAGTCGGCGAGGGCGGAATCCGCAACTCCGCTGCTGCAACGACCGGGTCTTCCTTCCGTTGTAACGGCGGTAGGGCGGGCCGCTCCGCTGTGATGGGGCCGTTTCGCGACGTGCTGCAAGCGCCTCCGCGGACGTGGGGTGCGCGTCGGCCTCCGTATCAAGCCGCGCCAAAGGGTTGGGGCGATTGAACTGCCGCGCCCGCTCTTCGCGCCATTCGACATCTCCGGCAATCAGCCCGGGATGTCCCGCCACCGGTCGACTGGCGTACTCGGCGGCATGGAGGAGCGGGGCCGCCGCGACAACACGAGGCGTCTCAACCTGATACATCAGGCAGCAGAGTCCTGCCATGAACGAGACGCAGACTGCCATCGCTGCTTTCACGTTGAGCGCCATCGCAACCTCCTCACGCACGCGGGGCATCCATCCGTGCGGCTGCCCGCATCTTCGCACTGCGGCTCCGTGGATTGGCCCGCCGCTCCGCCGTATCCGCGATCACCGGTCGTTTCGTCAGTTCTTCAAAAGTGCCCGCCTGGCGTGCCGCACGCAGGAAGGTCTTCACCAGGGCGTCTTCAAGACTGTGGAAGCTGATCACCACCAGCCGCCCGCCCGGGCGCAGGTGTTCCGTCACCGCACTCAGGCAACGCTCCACATTCTCCAACTCACGGTTCACCGCAATCCGTAACGCCTGGAACACACGCGTTGCAGGATGCGTCTTCCCCTCGCCGGCTCCCGCCGAAGCAACCGCCCCGGCCAGCGCAAGCGTGGTCGTGATTCGGCCGCTGTGACGCACCTGGCAGATGCGCTTCGCAATGCGACGGCTGGCTGACTCCTGGCCATTCCGCCAGAAGAGGTCCGCGAGTTCGGCTTCGCTGAGCCGGTTCACGAGGTCCAGGGCGCGAACATCACCACCAGGGTCGAATCGCATGTCGAGCGGCCCGTCCCGGTCGAACGAAAATCCCCGCCCGGCATCTTCGAATTGCGCTGAGTTGGCCCCGAGATCGAGCAGCATATGCCGCACTTCGGACAGGCCGCACTCTGCCAGCACGGTCGGAAAGTCGGCATAGTTCGCATGGTGTAGAGACAACCCGCGGTCCAGCCATTCCACCAGCCGTTCACGCGCCTGGGCAAGCATGAGCGGATCAAGATCCAGACCGATGTAGCGCCCACCGGGCTGGATGCGCGGGAGCAAAGCGGTTGCGTGCCCACCCAGTCCCACTGTCCCGTCCAGAATCACGTCACCCGGTTGCGGATCGATATGCTGCAGCACCGCTGTCAGCAGCACGGGCTCGTGTTGGAACGCTGTGGAAGCCACGGCAACGCACCCGCCACGTCTATGCGGGGAGGACTGGACATGTCGCCCCGCAGCCCGCTAGAGTGCACGCACGCTCTGCGAACTTGCGCGAAGCGAAACCAAAAGGGGCCGCCGCCGGCCATCCATGACCGGCGGCGAACCTAGGACTGGACAGCCCGGCACGACTGTCCTGCGGAGCATGCCACACTTCCTTGCGTGGCGCGGCACCCCGCTACCCACTGCGGGGCCCGGCTCCCGAATCTGTGTGGGCCGCGGCGACGCGCCGCTCGAAAACGCGCCGCCGCAGCCCACCCCTCACGAACCCAACCCTGTCGCTCGCTCGTTCGCCGACGTCTCCATCGGCGTCGCACCGGTCTTCCCGGCCGGCACCAGTTGTTTCACCTCTTCGATGGCCCGGGTCCGCCGCTCAGGATAGGCGTCCCACATCGCGGCCTCGAAGGCCTCGTAGTCTTTCCGCGACCACAACTCAAGGTGGTCCCGTACGCCGAGCAAGGTCACGTCGCGCTCAAGTCCCGCTCGTCGCAACATGCGCTCCGGAAACAGGACCCGGCCCTGGTTGTCCGGCTCCAGCAGAGGGCTGTTCGCGTACTCGAATTGGCGCCACTCATACGCTTCATCCGTCAAGGCGTCGTCTGGTGGCACCTCGCTGCGCAGTCGCTCGAAGTACTTCTCCGGATACAGCGCTAACGTGCCCTTCCGCCTTCCGGGCATCACGTAGAATGAGTGCCCATCAAGCTCTTCGCTCAGCTTTCTCCGGATTGCGAACGGGATGGACAGCCGGTTCTTTGTGTCGACTGTCAGATCGTGAGCGCCTGCCAGAAACATGCTCACCACCGCTCGCCTTGGTCCACCTCGAACCACTTGGCTCCCTTGATAGGGATCACATTGGCAAATATACCACCAAAGCACACAGTTGCAAGGGCTCCTGGGCCAATTTCTCGGACGGAGACTCAAGAATGTAAAAATGGGGAAGATGCCCGCTGCGGGTGCGGTTACGGCAAACTACAAGAAATGGTAGTAGGGTTAATCTTAACCACAATTAGTATGATGGTTTGAACCCGCAGCAGCTCAAATCCCTGCTATTTTGGATTCGGAGGGATTTTTTAGCGGACAGTGCGCACGGGTCGCGGTCGGGTGGGGAAAAGTGGGTCCGGTGGCAATTGCCACGCCCACTAGTTGGGGGTCGGCCGGGCTGCGAGTCGCTGCCAGTTCGCTCGCACAAGCTGCAAACCGTGGACACAGCACTCAAACTGTTCACTGAGCTGCTGCAGGACCTCTGGCGCGGGTCGGTCATGAGGATCGGTCAGTTCACTGGCAATCCCGTACGAGCGTTTACCCTGTCGCAGATAAAGGTCGAAACGATCGATGCCGCCCTGGTGTCGCGGCCGCAAGTGCTCGGGGTAGACCCCGGTCCAAAACAGGGTGAAGTCCCCGATGTACTTGTTCACGAGCCGCCGGCGCTGGGTCTCGGGCACCTCCGGGCCGAGTGCGGCCGCGGCCTCCATCTCGGAAAGCTCGCGGATGACCTTGTGATCGATCGTCTTGAGCCGGTAGATACGATCGACATGGACAAAGTCGCTCAGCATCTCGCCTAAATACGTGGTGAGTTGCGTGTCGCAAATTCCGATGTCGACCATGAAGACCTGCTCGACCAGCCCGTCAAACAGCTTGCGCAGTGCGATATATGGCTCAAAGTTCGGCGTCATCTCCGATACCTCAGCGGCGGTCGGCTACCCAACGCGCGCAATCCGGAGTCGCGTCCGGAGGATTCTAGGAGCGTGCGCCGCGCCGGCGTGCAGGGGGCCCGACCCGGTGCCCCGGCCAGTGAACACGGTCCTGCGGGAAGATCGGCACGGTCCCACGCGCGGCTTCAGCGTACCCCGCCAACCGGGATGGAGGCCTGTCCATATTAAACTTCAAAGCCCCATAACCAAGGCATACTCGCAGCCCCCCACCCCCCGCTCACCCTACTCGACCGATACGAACTTGCGAACGTTTCGCTCCAACTCCTCCGCGGTGTACTCGCGCGCCAGATCAATCGGCAGGAAGACACCGTGGGCGTGGTCGCTGGCCAGGATTAGCAGGTTGCCAATGCGGCGGTGGCCCATCTCCTGCGGTTGATGACCCACCACGAAAACGCGGGCCCCGAACAGACCGGCGTACTGGGCAACAACTTCCGGTGTGTGGAAGCGTCCCCACACGATCGCGTACGCCGGCCCACCCGCGGCGACATCGCGGGCCGTGGGCTCGCGCTCGAAAATGGTCAGGTCGAAATTCGTCATGAACAGCGCGTCGGGCAGACTATGCGAAAGGAATATCCCGTTGGCGAGCCGTGCGGCCAACGGCAGCGACCGGGCGTAATCCTCGACGGCCGCAAGGATGCTGTCCGCCGCCGGCCCATAGCGCTCTTTGACGCCGCGCGCGAAATCATGCAGTACCAGGCGCCCCCCCTTCGTGATCTCGTGGCCCACCAGCTGGGAGAGTTCGTGATTCGATTGCAGGAAGAAGACATTGTCGGGGTGTTCGCACTTCCAGGCCGCCGCACGCACGAGCAGGTCGATCGAGTAGTCGGGGGCACCGGGCGGGTCGGGCTCCATGTGAATCAGTTCGTGCATCACGACGTAGCGGCCGGGGCTGCGTTCGAGTGCGCAGAACCGCTGCAGTTTCTCGAAGTTTCGCAGGTGACCATGGAGGTCCCCGGTCATGACAACCTGTCCCGCGCGGCCGAAGTTCAGGAGGGAGCCCGAGCGATTGGGATCATCACGATTCAGTTGCGCGGCTTCGCGGAGGACGCGCTCGGCGGCGACCGGATTGGCGAGTGACTCCACGACTTGACCTTTCCTCGGGAACCCGAACGGAAGCGGATCGTACGTTGCCGCGGCGCGGCGCGTCTGTCAACGGCGGGCGAGCCCGTCACCCCCGGGAGGGCGCCAAACGAGCGCGCTGTCGCGCTCGATGACGTGGAGAACGACATCCAGGCGGGCGATGACCTCTTTCATGTCACGCGGGCGCTCAACCTTCTGAGTATTGCAGCACTCGACGATCAGCTTGGAGAGAGGCAAGGGCACGGTTGGGTTGACCTCATGCGGCGGAAAGTTGCCGCGCTCCGATTCGAGCGCGATGCGCGTGCCGGTGGCCGGCCCCAGGTTGATGAGCGTGCGAAACCACTTCCCGGTCACGAGGCGATACATGGTGGCGCCGAGGTTGTAGACGTCAGTGCGCTGGTCGATCGGCTGACGGTGGAGCTGTTCGGGGGCAATGTAATCGGGGGTGCCCTGTACGCGCTCTTTCGTGTACCCGAGCGGACAACTCTGCCCGAAGTCAATGATCTTGACCCCACCAGTGCGTGGAATAAGGACATTGTTCGGTTTGATATCGGCGTGGGCAAATCCCTGCTGATGCAGCGCCGCAAGCCCCTCGGCGATCTGGCGGAAAGTCGTCAGCAGGGCGGGCAGCGTTTCCGGCGGCTGCTCCTCGAGCAGTTCGCCCTCAACATACTCCATGATCAGCAATACTTCCCGGGTAACGAACCAGCGCCGGACCCGCACAATGTCATAGCACTTTCGCAGAAAAGGGTGTTCAACGGCGGCGGCGACATCATACTCATTCTCCGCCTGGGCAATGAATTTCTCGTCTTCGTTCCCCCGCCGCACGACGTGTTTGACGACAACCTGACGGTTGCGGTCCAAGTCGCGCGCCAAACTGATGACCGCGCCCGCCCCGCGGCCGAGACGCGCCACGACTTCGTAGCCCGACAGAATGGGTACCGCGCGTGTTGGCATCCGCCGCTATGCATCCCGACGCGACGAAGGCCCAGGGCCCGCGGCCCACCGCATGTCAGCCACCGTCGTCCCTTCTGATACGCCGCATCGCTCCGCAAGTCCAGTGGGCTGCCCCCGGCCCACGCCGACCGTACCAATGAGAAACCCCGCACCTCGCCATACGCGGGGCCGCGGGGTTGCCAGTGCGTCCGTCGCAAACATCAACGGACAACCTGCTTGAGTCGCAACAATTCAACCAGCTCGGAGACCTGAACACCACGATCCGCCACGGTGTCATCCGTGCTGGTCGTAAGCTGGACGGGCAGCAATCCGACGCCGCTCGATTGGCTGAGCTGGTCCAGCGCCCGCATCACGCGCAGCTTGAGCCGGTTCCATTCGTCGGTGTCCTCCGTGCCCAGGACGACGAGGTGGACCGTGCTGCCCGCGACGTCAAAGAACAAACCGTCCCGCTCCGCCAGGACGAGAACGGTATCGTCGCTCGGGAATGCCTCCGCCACCGCGCGCAGGGTAGCACCCTCGGGCAAGTGGGCGTAGTGCACGGCGACCCGCGTGAAACGCGTCGGAAGTTCGGCCGTGAGCCGGGCATCGGTGCGAAACGCCGTACGTTCCGGGAAGAATCTCTGCTCCAGCGCATAGAGCAGGGAGACTCCCAAGGTCATGGAAGCCACGAGGGCGATGACTACGACGGTGTTTCGTCGGTGAGCAAGCATTGAGCCTTCCTCGCTCACGGGGTACGGCGTCCGTTCCGCACCCGGGTTGTACAGCATGTGGAGCGCGGCTGCAACGCTCGTCGCCGCCCCTTTTGCAGTTTGGCGCGAAATGTCACCCGCCGCCACTTATACTATCGTCATGTCCCGGATTTTCTCCAGCATCCTACAAAGCATTCCAATCATTACGGCCACTTTGCCAGTCTTCGCCGACACGGTCGTTCTGACTGGCCGCCCCCCCTTCGAGGGGGTCACCGTGCTCGACTTCCGCCAAGACCACCTGGTATTCCGCGGCGTTTCGGACCAGATCCTGCGGAAACCGCTGACGGAAATCGACTCGATCGAGCTTGACGATCACACCATATTCACCGCTGCTGAGACGGCCGCCGCCAGAGGCGATTGGTCGGTCGCACTGGAGAACTACGATGCTGCCCTGCGGAGTGGTCCGACCGGCTGGCGTGGCGACTTGTTCCGTGCGCGAACCATCCGGGCCGCGGACCACGCTGGACGATTCGACCGCGCCGTGGAACTGTTTATTGAACTTGCTGCCAATCGGCCTAGCGTTGGTGGCTCATACATCCCCCAGTTCCCCGGCCCCCCCCGTAGCGACGTCAACGCCCGAGCGCGCGCTGTGCTCGAACGTGCCCTCAGAGGCCCCAGCCGACTCCCGGGTGCCAACAGACTCCAACAACTCTGGACTGAAGCAGTGCTATGGGACGACGAGGACCCGGGACTCCTCCAGGTTGACCGCTCCACAGAAACACAGCCCTCCGCTGCCGACAACACTCCACCCCCACAGGGGCGCCGGCAGATAGGGATCTTACCCACAGACAGCACAGGATCCTCGGGCACAACCCCGACTACGAAACCAGCTTACGGGCGGCGCCCGCTTGGGATCCTGCCCGACACCACCGGGCCCACCGTTCCGCCATCAACCTCGGCCACCGAGTCCCCTCCAGAGACAACCGGGGAGCCGGCTACGTCCGATACCCGCGGCCGCGGACAGCACTCGCCCGCTGATTCACCACCTGCTTCGGCGGAGCCCAAGGGCGACCGCCCGTTGGGATTGCTACCTCACGCTGACGGCCCTTCCCGGGACCAGCGTCCGGCTACGCCTGCGGCCGGGATCGTACTGGACACCGACTCGATGACTTTTCGCGCTGCCCGGGACGCGGTCGAACGCGGTGAGTTTGCCCGTGCTGAACGGTTGCTCACCCGAGCCATGCGATTCGTCCCCGCCGAATTCCGGGCACCCTGGCGCCTGCTACATGGACGCTGCCTGATTGAATTAGGCCAGGCCACGGAGGCACGCACGGAGCTAGCGTCGCTCGCCCGAGACGCCACAGACCCGACAGTGGCCGGATGGGCGGTATACTACGGGGCCAGAGCCGAGGAACGACTGGGCCGCATCGAAACCGCCGACGCCATCTTCGCAGAGCTGGTCTCCGGGCCGCACACGCCGGAAATCGTCCGGGCGGCAGCGGCCGAAGCACGGGTTCAGCTCGGCGGGCGCAGTCAGGCCACGACAACTTCGGCAAAGAATGGATCGTGAACCAAGCGATCGAGGTAACGCCCGCGTGCAGGCATCAACGTACTTCCTGGAAACATTCGGCTGCCAGATGAACGTGCTGGATAGTCAGCTCGTCGAGGGGCAGTTGCGCGAACTCGGCCTGCAACCGGTCGATTCAACCCGGACGGCTGACATCATCCTCTTCAACACGTGCAGTGTCCGGCAGCACGCTGAGGACAAAGTCCTCTCACGGCTGGGGCAGCTCAAGCGGCTTAAGGAGCGCCGCCCGGCTCTTGTTGTCGGAGTACTCGGCTGCATGGCGGAGCGCCAGAACGAGGGGCTGTTCGTCCAGTTCCCGCACCTCGACCTGCTGTGCGGCCCCGGCGATCTGCACCAGTTGCCCGACTTACTGCGCACCGTCTGGGAACAGCACGCCCAGATCACCGCACTCGCCGGCACCCAGTCACGCCGCATTGAGGTACTCGAGCGGGCTCTGGAGTATGACAGTCTGGAGGCGCTCGATTTGTCCCGCAGCGCGGCTCCGGACGAAAGCGTGCTCCAATCCTATATCCGCGTGCAGCGCGGTTGCGACAAGTTCTGCACCTACTGCGTCGTACCCTTCACCCGTGGGAAGGAACGCAGTCGCCCGGCCGACCACATCGTGGCCGAGGCGCGCCTGCTCGCGGAGCGCGGCTGCCGGGAAGTCACGCTCCTGGGCCAGACAGTGAACTCGTATGTCCACCGCGACGGCGATCGCCCCGTGCGATTCGCCGAACTGCTCGAACGCGTGCACTCCATCGAGGGACTTGACCGAATTCGTTTCGTGACCAGTTTTCCTGCAGACTGGGACGAGGACATTTTTCGCGTGATGCGCGACTATCCACGCATCTGTCCTTACCTGCACATCCCGGCCCAAAGCGGCTCGGACCAGGTCCTGCGAGCGATGCGTCGGCCCTACACGGCTGACAGCTACCGAAAGCTGATGGATACGGCGCGGAAGTACGTCCCCGACATCGCGCTGGCCGGGGACTTCATCGTGGGCTTCTGCGGTGAGACCGAGGAGGACTTCCAGCAAACCGTCACCCTGGTCCGCGCGGTCGAATACAAGAGTATCTTCGTGTTCAAGTATTCCCCCCGGCCGGGGACCGCGGCTGATCGCGTGAAGCCGGATGATGTCCCGGCAGAGGTCAAGGCCCGGCGCAACAATGAACTGCTCGCCGTGCAGTACGAGATCAGTCATCGGCAGAAGCAGCATCTCATCGGCGCCACGGTCGAGGTTCTCGTCGAGGGCTACAGCAAGGCCGCCCGCCGCGCCCAGGAATCCGAAACCGACCGCGGCCATGCGGACACGGCTCCGGCGCTTGTCCCCATGGGGCGGGCCTCCGGCGCCCCAGTTGGGAAAGCCGGTCTGCCCGTAGCTCCACGGCAACTGGTGGGCCGCACACCCCACGACCTGATTACCGTATTCGACGGGTCACCTGAGCAGATCGGGGCGCTCGTCCGGGTACGAATCGAGGACGCGTCGCCGCTGACATTGTTCGGGCGTTTTGTCGAAGTGATCTCACCGGCGCGCTTCAAGGACCATCCCACAACGCCCGCCGCCCCAGGCCCCGTCCACGGTGTCGGCCTGCCACTGCCGCTCGCACGCACGTAACACGACTTGCCAGTCCATCACACTTCCCCGCTCTGCCGAATGGACGTGCGGTGAGCCGCAATACCAAGCGTCACCGCTCCGTGACGATGCGCAACGTCGCACTCCCCGCCACGATCTCGCAGAGTGGTTTCGAGGCACTCGGTTCCATGAGCATCTCCGCAATCGTGGATTCCGACAACGCTTTCTCAACCAGCGCCATGGCATTGTCCAAGCGGCGATGCAGCGGGCACAGGTTCACCCCGTGCGTCTTGAGACCGAGCGGGCAAGTCTCAATTCGCTGCACGGGTTCGACCGCCCGCACGACCGCCAGCACCGAGAGCCCAGCCGGTGGACCCGTCAGGCGAAAACCGCCACTGCGGCCGGGGGCAGACTGTACCAGTCCTGCACGCGCCAACGCCTGCAACACCTTGGACAGGTACCCGGCGGGAACACAGGTTGCCCGCGCAATCTGAGCGGTGCCGATCGCACGATCCCCCTGGGTTGCCAGCCATAAGACCGCACGCAGGGCGTACTCTGCTGTCTGAGATATGACCACGAAGGGCCTCCTGACCGCACTAACGCGGTTTCCACGCCACGGTACGGGCCAACCCTGAGATGATTCCAGCCGATTCCATAAACGTCAACCTTGACATCCAAGTTTTTGGGAGATACGATTTATCCTAGATAAGAACATCCAGGTTTATGCTGGTGACGTGCGTCGCGCGCACCATACCAACCCAAGGAGACCTTGATGACCAGTGACCGAACGACCCCCGTCGGACAGCTCGTGGCGGAGCACCCCGCGCGGGCCCGGGTATTCGAGCGCTACGGAATCGACTACTGCTGCGCCGGCAAGAAAACGCTTGCGGATGCTTGCCACCAGCGCGAGCTCGACCCTGAGGAGATCCTCTCCGCGATCCGCGCGGAGGACGAGCGTACGAACACCGCCGATCATACCGACTGGACCACCGAACCTCTCACGAACCTGGTGGATCATATCCTCGAAGCGCACCATGCCTACCTGCGGCGCGAGTTGCCCCGCCTCACCACCATGGTGGACAAGGTACACCGCGTCCACGGAGAACGGCGCCCGGAACTCGCCGAAGTCCGCACTACCTTCCATGCCATGCGCGCGGAATTGCAGGCGCACATGGACAAGGAAGAAGTGATCTTATTCCCACTGATCGTGACCTTGGCCACGCCCGCCACGACGGCTACGGTGCCGAAGGGGGCCATCGCTGGTCCAATCCGGAGGATGGAGTCGGAGCACGCTACGGTGGGCGAAGCACTTGCGACGATACGACGCCTGACGGACGACCACATGCCGCCCATGGATGCGTGCAACACGTACCGCGCGCTGCTGGGGGGCCTGGCTGAGCTTGAGCAGGACCTGCACCAGCATATCCATAAAGAAAACAACGTGCTATTTCCCCGCGCAGCCGAACTTGACCACGCCCGAGCATGACGCTGTACGCTTACGCCCCAAGCAAAGGAGCGGATATTCCGACCCAGGACCCGATTGGTCGTCCCCGCAGTAGATGCTGTTGCGTCCGCTTCCTGGGGTGGACGCGGAGTTCCAGGGTAGTATTGCCGTTCTGCGTCGATCACGGGGGGCGACGCTACTTCTGCTGCGAACGGATGGGCCTCCTCGTCGGCCCATGCCCCGATCTTGACGGGCGGAGTTACGACGTCTAGACTCCTCCACGATCCGCCCATGGGCGAATCGCACGAGGCCCCCATCGTCTAGCGGCCTAGGATATCAGGTTCTCATCCTGAAGACCGGAGTTCGAGTCTCCGTGGGGGCGTGAACCCCTTGCCGGCGCATGCCGGCGAGGGGTTCGTGCTTTATGTGTGGCGGGGCTCCCGGAGCTTCCCGCGGGTATGATCTCTCCGAAGAACCCCTATGCACCCCGCACCTTTTCGGAGCGCTCCAGATGCGCATCGCACCTCTGCTGACCGTCATCCTGATCTTGGCCGGCGTTCCTCGCACGATCTCCCAAACTACCGATAGCAGTCCCCGCGAGATCGATACGTGCGGTGTCCTTGTACGCGGTGCGGGTTGCGCCATCTTCGAAGGCGGCGGCGGCCGCTACGTGATCACCGATACCGGCCGCTTCACCTTCGGCGATGCCGTCCGGGTGGTGGGCACCGTCGATCCGCTGTGCATCACCATCTGCGGGGATGCCGACGGGTGTGTGCGGGGAGCCATCCTGTACGATCCGGCGATCTACCCGTGTGGCACTCGCCTGCCCGACTTTCCCGGTGACATCGTGACCGGGGTCTGTTCCCAGGTTGGCACCGGCCTGGTGTTTGCCACACTCGCGGGCCTTTGGCTCACTCGCACTCAGTCACCTGCGAAATTCGGCCGGCCCGGTGAATGTAACGGTCGTCCGCCGCAGTACGGACGGTATAATTAGGTCAAACTGTACCGCAGCGGCGGTCTCTGGCCATGTCGTCGTCGTGGTCTTGTTGTCGCATGCCCGGCCCTTGGGTCGACACCGGGCAGCCCCTTCGAGAAACAGGTCGATGAGTTCCGAGCAAATCCTGCCCGACTGCGCGAATCTCGCCTTTGTCGAAACCCTTTACGCGGACTATCTGCGCGACCCGGCCGCTGTGCCGGATGCGTGGCGGGTATACTTCGCCCAATTGCCTACAGGCGATCGTTTCGGCAGTCCGTCGCGCCTGGGGCCAACTTTCCGGCCCAGCAGCATCTTCAATCCACCCCGCGGCAACGGCAGCACACCGAGTACGCAGGTCGCCATCAGCCAGGACCGCATCGACCAGTTGATCCGGGCGTACCGGGTGCGTGGCCACACGATCGCCGCCATCGACCCACTGCACTCACCCCCACCGGTCCGTCCGGAACTGAAGCCGAGCTATTACGGCTTCACGGTGCAGGACTTCAACCGCCCCTTCTCCAGCCGGACCATCAGCGGTTCCGCGACGCGCACCCTGAAGGAAATCCTGCTGCTGCTGCGGAATACCTACTGCCGTTCGATCGGCGTGCAATTCATGCACATCGACAACCTGGACGCGCGCCACTGGCTGCAAGAGCGGATGGAGGGCACACAGAACCGGATCACGCTCACACGCGAGGAGCAGCTCCGCATCCTGACGAAGCTGACCGACGCGGTGATCTTCGAGGAGTTCATCCAGAAGAAGTACGTCGGCGCGAAGCGCTTCTCACTCGAGGGCGGCGAGAGTCTGATCCCACTGCTCGATGTTGCCATCGAGCAGGCCAGCGGCCAGGGGGTCGATGAAATTGTCATCGGGATGGCCCACCGGGGTCGCCTGAATGTGCTCTGCAACATCATGGGCATGCACCCGCGCAAGCTCTTCCGGCTGTTCGAAGACATCGACGCGGAACTGTGGCTCGGGCGCGGCGACGTGAAGTATCACCTCGGCCACCATGGGGACTATGTCACGCAAAGCGGTCGCACGCTGCATTTGGCGCTGTGCTTCAACCCCAGCCATCTCGAGTATGTGAACCCGGTCGTCCTGGGCCGCGTCCGCGCGAAGCAGGACCGGCTCCAGGACCGTGACCACGAGCGCAGCATGGCGCTCCTGATTCACGGCGATGCCGCTTTCGCGGGCGAAGGCATCGTTCAGGAGACCCTCAACCTGAGCGAGCTGCGGGGTTACCGCACAGGCGGCACGCTGCACGTGATTGTCAACAACCAACTCGGCTTTACAACCACGCCGCGCGAAGGCCGCTCGACGCAGTATGCCACGGACGTCGCCAAGATGCTTCAGAGCCCGATTTTCCACGTCAACGGCGAAAACCCTGAAGCGGTCGCCCAGGCCATTCGTCTCGCGCTGGACTTCCGTCGCACCTTCCGACGCGACGTCGTGATCGACATGTACTGTTACCGCAAGCACGGTCACAACGAATCGGATGAACCATCCTTCACGCAACCCCTGCTTTACCGCAAGATCGAAGCCCGTAGTACCGTCCGGGATGGCTACCTGAAGCACCTGCTCGAACTCGGTGGCGTAACGCGCGCCGAGGCCGACCAGATCGCCGAACGCCGCCGCGAATTCCTCGAAGAAGAGCTGCGCGGCGTGCGCACCGAAGGACTTACCGTGCCCGCCCGGCCGAGCGTGCTCGGTCGCATCTGGAGCAGCTACACCGGTGGCCCGGACATGGGCGTACCCGAAGTGGATACCGGGATCCCCCCCAAGCAGCTCACAACCCTGCTGGGCGCCCTGGCCGCCGTGCCTGACGGCTTCCACCTACACCCCAAGTTGCGCCGTTTCCAGCGCGAACGGCAGGAAATGGCCACTGGGAAAAGGCCGCTCGATTGGGCCACGGGCGAGGCCCTCGCGTTCGCGACACTCCTCGCCGAGGGTGCGCCGGTCCGGCTGAGCGGACAGGATAGCGCGCGCGGCACTTTCAGCCAGCGGCACGCGATCTTCTATGACAATGAAACCGGCACACCCTACACACCACTGGAACAGGTCGCGCCCGACCAGGCCCCCTTCCGGGTGTACAACAGCCCGCTTTCGGAAATGGCGGTACTCGGCTTCGACTACGGGTACAGCATGGCAATGCCGGACGCGCTCGTGCTCTGGGAAGCGCAGTTCGGCGATTTCGTCAACGCGGCCCAGGTCATCATTGACCAGTTCATCGCCAGCGCCGAGGACAAGTGGCACAGTCTCAACGGACTCGTGCTGCTCCTGCCCCACGGGCTCGAAGGTCAGGGGCCCGAGCACTCCAGTGCCCGTCTGGAACGCTTCCTCAACATGGCGGCCGAGGACAACATGCAGGTCGCCAACCCCACGACACCTGCACAATTTTTCCACCTCCTGCGCCGGCAGGTTCGCCGCGTGTGGCGCAAACCGCTGATCGTCATGACCCCCAAGAGTCTTCTGCGCCACAAGCGGGCCGTGTCACCGTTGGAGGAGTTCACCCACGGCCGCTTCCAGCGCGTGCTGCCGGATACGCTTGAAGAACCGGGCGAAGTGAAACGAATCTTGCTGTGCAGCGGCAAGGTGTACTACGACCTCCTCGGCGAGCGCGAGCAGCGCGCCGCCCGGGATGTGGCCATTGTCCGCGTGGAGCAGTACTACCCCCTGCCCCAGGAGACGCTCGCCACGGTCCTCGCCTCATATGCCGAGGACGCGCCCGTCTTCTGGGTTCAGGAAGAGCCCGCCAATATGGGCGCCTGGCCGCACTTCCGTCTAAGATTCGGCGCGTCCCTCTGCGGCCGGTCGTTCGCAGGCATCACGCGACCCGAGTCGGCAAGCCCGGCGACCGGCTCCACAGCGAGTCACAAGCTCGAACAGCAGCGCCTGCTGGAGCAGGCCTTTGGCAACGTACCGGCCCGGGTGTAGGCCTGGGCCACAGCGCGACTCACAAGTCGAGCGCAGCCATTCATACAAGCGAGAGGCCATGGCCGTCGAACTCAGGATTCCATCTGCGGGCGAGTCGATCACCGAAGTGCAGATCGGCGAGTGGCTGAAAGCCGAAGGCGATTTCGTCGACCGCGACGAAGTGGTCGTCGAGATAGAAACCGACAAGGCCTCCATGGAGCTACCCTCGCCCGTACGCGGCGTGGTGCAAAAGCACCTCAAGCAGGCCGGTGAAATTGTGGGGATCGGCGAAGTCATCGCCTTGATAGAAGAAGGTGGGACCGCAGCGGCACCTTCCAGGTCCGGGACCGAGACTGCCAAGACCGCCACCGGGGCCGCCAAGAAACAGGGGGCCACGGCCGGTTCAAACGGCGGGTCCCGAGTCATGCCCGCGGCGCAGCGGGCACTGGCTGAGGCGGGGCTGCTACCTTCCGAGGTGCAGGCCACCGGCCCCGGCGGTCGGCTGCTGAAGGAAGACGTCGAACGGCATGTCGCCGAACGGGCCGCTGCCCCGGCCCCGAAGGAAGCACCTGCGGCTCCCGCGGCCACCACGTCAAGCACGCCCGTCGGCGAGCGACACGAAGAAGCCGTGCCGATGACCATGCTGCGGCGGCGCATTGCGCAGCGGCTGGTCGAGGCGAAACAGTCCATGGCCATGCTGACCACGTTCAACGAGGTCGACATGTCGGCGGTCCTGAAGATTCGGACAGAGCGCAACGAGGAATTTCAGAAGCGGTACGGTACGAAGCTCGGCATCATGTCGTTCTTTGTGAAGGCGGCGATCGACGCGCTGAAGCTCTTCCCTGCCGTGAACGCCGAAATTCGCGGCGCCGACCTCGTCTATAAGAACTATTACGACATTGGCGTCGCCGTCAGCACGGACCAGGGGCTGGTTGTGCCGGTCGTTCGCAACGCCGAGCGTCTGAGCTTCGCCGAGGTGGAGGCAGCGATTGGCGACCTCGCCAAGCGCGCCCGCGATCGGAAGATCACCGTCGAGGAACTGCAAGGCGGGACCTTCACCATCACCAACGGTGGCGTCTTCGGGTCGCTGCTGGCGACGCCCATCATCAACCCGCCGCAGAGCGCAATCCTTGGGCTGCACGCGATCAAGGAGCGACCGATAGCTGAAAACGGGCAGGTGGTGATCCGCCCGATGATGTACATCGCGCTGACCTACGACCACCGGATCATCGACGGGCGGGAGTCAGTTACGTTCCTGCGGCGGATTAAGGAGTGCGTCGAAGACCCGACGCGGATGCTGATCGAGGGCTGAGGTCTGTCGTGCGGGCACCCGACCGACCAGCTTCACTTTAGATAAACGAGTTCGCCGGTGGGCGGACGCTCGAGCGCGTCCAGCCACACCGGCGCCCGGGCCGGGGAACACACCCGTCGGGTGGGCAGAGTACGTAACTCCACATCCACTCCGGTGTTGGTGGAAACACGAGTGCGGCGACGAGCCCGGTGGCTCAGCCGTGGGGTGGGGCCCGCACACATCGGGGCGCCGCACCGGCCAAGGAGACGCGGCCGCACACCGGGTACACGGGGCTTGCGACAGTTTCGACGAGCGAGTGCATGTTTCCGTTCCCGCAGAGTGGGCTGGGGGGCCCACCTGGCATACCTAATATTATACTAACTTATAGTGCAATGCAAATAGAATCCCCAAAATCCTCGACTCTTCGTCGTACGTCCTGGATCGCTCTGACGCGAGGGTCATTCCCGGCATGTGGTCTGTCCCCGCCACACCGCCATCCTGTCCGCTGGTCAAGTCGCACGACCTTCCCATGCTCACCAATGTCGCCGGAACTGCTCGAAGTCGCACCCTGCGACTGGAAACACATTCAACTGAGGCGCCCCATCCGGCCACTTTGGTAGTCACGAAGCGCTTGCTGAAGCTCCTCAGGCGAATTCATCACGAACGGTCCGCGCGCCGCGATCGGCTCGTTGATGGGCTGGCCGCTCAACAGGAGAGCCGCCGTCTCTTCGCGCGCTGAGACTGCGACACCGTCTCCGCTGCGCCCGAAGAGTGCAAAGGCGCAATCGCCGGCCTGCTGCGCATCATCGAACCGCAAGCTACCGGCCAGAACAAGCAGTCCGGCCATGTGCCCGTCGACCACAGGCAGCAGCGTGGTCGCACCCTTCGCGAATTGCAGATCCCACACATTCATGGGAGTGAACGTCCGCGCCGGTCCGCGGGTTTCACCGAGCGCACCTGCGATGATACGAGCCGTACCCGCGCCGCCTGGGAGCGCCACCCTGGGAATGTCCGCCGCGCGCAGCGTCTGGTAGCCGGGCGGTGACATCTTGTCCTGCGCTGGTAGATTCACCCAGAGCTGCACCATTTGAAGCACCCCGCCGCGCCGGGCGAACGCCTGCTCGTGAAACTCCTCGTGGAGGATGCCGGAGGCAGCCGTCATCCATTGCACGTCACCTGGACCTACGATGCCGCTGTATACGGCGGAATCGCGATGGGACAGCACACCCTGGTAGACGATCGTCACGGTTTCGAAGCCGCGATGCGGGTGACGCTCGACACCCCGCGGCTTGTCGGTGGGCTGAAACTCGAATGGTGCGGCGTAGTCCAGCAGCAGGAACGGGCTGATCGCCTCCCCGTGCTCAAAGTGCGAGAAAAGCGAACGCACGGGAAACCCGTCACCGACCCAATGGGGTTCGGCCTGCCGAAGTATGCCAGTAAGTGTTTTCACGATGATCTCAGCATGAAGGCTTCACTTCTTCGCGTTGTAGCTCGTGATGAGGTTCCGATAGGCGGGGAGGTGATTGGAGAACAGCCGGCCCAGTCCCTCGATGTCGTTCCGCCAGTCGCGATGCAGTTCGCATGCCACCCCGAACCAGGTCATGAGCTGCGCGCCGGCGGCCTGCAGGCGCAGCCAGGCAGCTTCGCGGGTCGTGTGATTAAATGTCCCGGAGGCATCCGTGACGACGAAGACCTCGTAGCCCTCCGCCAGCGCTGAAAGAGCCGGGAAGGCCACGCAGACCTCCGTGACAACACCAGCGAGGATGAGCTGCTTCCTGCCGGTCGCCTGGACGGCCTTCACAAAGTCCTCGTTGTCCCAGGCGTTGATCTGACCCGGACGCGCGATGTACGGCGCCTTCGGGAACAGCTCCTTGAGCTCCGGTACGAGCGGTCCGTTGGGTCCGTTCTCGAAGCTGGTCGTCAGGATGGTCGGCAACTCGAAGTACTTGGCCAGGTCGCCCAGCGCCAGCACGTTGTTCTTGAAGTCATCCGGCGAGAAGTCTCCAACGATGTTACAGAGCCCGGACTGGTGGTCCACCAGCAATACGGCTGCAGCGGTCTTGTCGAGGCGGCGATACGTGAATGATTGGTTCATGGGATGTCCTCTCTCCAGCGTTTCCTGCGCCGTCTTCTCCGGCACAAGCAGCCACGAGTCCAGCATGAAGCGCTTGCGAACCGCACCCAACGGTCCGCAGCCCGAACACAAGTGGATCATAGGCGTACGACTACGCTGTCCGCGGCCCAAGCGATGGGGGGGGCTGGAGGACACCAAGTCTCCCCTTCATCACAGGGAGGGGTTGGGGAGGGTCGAGAATCGGATGATGAAGGTCCCACTTCTGACCTCTCCCCACAGCAGCCAGGTGGGATCGGGATAGCGGCTGACCTGTCGGACCGAGCAAGTGAATTCACCACGATTTCCTGGCCCCGCACACGCACGTCCCGAAATGACTCGCCGCCAACTACCCGCCTCCGCATGGGTAAGACGATTCTTGCACCTGCACGCAACGGTTCGCACACTTCAGCAGGGCGCGTTGCGCCTTGCTTCCGCCCGGCCCGCAGTCCTTACCGAGGTGTCCACATGCTCCCACGTACTGGCCCGCTCTGCGGACTTCTGCTCGGCGCCACAGCAGTCGCCGCCGCCGGCATCGACACCAGCTACAACCTGTTCGTGTACCAGGATCTGCACGCCACGGCGAGCTCCATCGGGGGCCGCGTAGCGGTGGGCGGAAACGCCTTCTTCGCCAACTACAGCGTCGGCGCAGCCCTGCCCAACTCATCGGGACAACGGGATGATCTGATCGTCGGCGGCGATTTGCAGTTCCGGGTAGGCCAGGTGCCCCGCGGCAACGTGCGCTACGGGGGCAGTGCACAGTTCACGAACTTCGGTTTGCCCAACGGTACTACGCAGCGCGGTACCCCGCTCGATTTCGTCATGCTGCAGAACGACTACACCCAGTACTCCGCGCAACTACGCCAACTCGCCGCCACGGGCACCACAACCTATCACTCCTGGGGCGGCATCGGACTGACGGGCAGCGACACCGGCCTCAACGTGTTTCACCTCGATGGCAGCAAGCTCAGCCAGACCAGTTCCCTGACCATCAGTGCCCCCACCAACGCCACCGTGGTCGTAAACGTCTCCGGCGACGCCGTGAGCTTCCGCAACGCCGGCCACACACTGGCGGGCGGAATCGATGCCACCCGCGTCCTGTTCAACTTCCACGATGCAACATCATTGACACTCCAGAGCGTCGGCTTGGCGGGCAGCTTGCTCGCACCCGGCGCACACCTGCATTTCAATAATGGCAATGTCAGCGGATTCGGTGTGGTTCAGAGCTACCAGGGTACGGGAGCGTGGAACCAGGTCGTCTCCAACGCCGAATTGCCGAATCTGCGCGTGATTCCAGAGCCCGGTACGGGTCTGCTGCTTGCACTCGGATTGGGGTTGCTGATTGCGCAGCGGCGCCTGGGTTAGAAGGTGCGCCGCCCCCCGTGGCCAATGTAAAAGCCGGAGCCACCTCGGAACTCGACGTCCGCCACCGGGGGCGGGCGCGGACGCGCCGGTCACGCCCTCCATGGATATCGCCGGGGGCCACCGCCCGGGAGCACACCGCGACGTCCTGCCGCGCGCGCCGCGCGGTTAGCGATGCGTGGCCGGGCTGATCCGGGCGCGGCACTTTCACCGCCACTTCCCTACCGGGCGCCCCGCCCCAGCCAACGCTTGCCCGGGAACAATGTTAGTATTATATTAGGGTATATGAAGGAGTGCAACCCATGTCCCTGACAACGCTCTGGGTCGACATGGACGCCTATTTCGCGTCGGCGGAGCAGCATCTGCAGCCCCGGCTGCGCGGGCGGCCGGTCGGGGTCGTCCCGGTGTTCACGGCAGATGGACGACCGGCCGAGTCCTCCTGCTGTATTGCGGTTTCCTACGCCGCGCGCCCGAGCGGTGTCCGCACCGGCACCCTGGTCCGCGAAGCACGCCGGTTGTGCCCGGACATTTGCTTGGTCCACGCGCGACCCACCGAATACGTGCGGCTGCACCATGCGATCCTGAACACGGTTGAAACGGTGATTCCGGTCGACATGAAATACTCCATTGACGAGTTCGCGTGCCGACTGCTCGGGAACGAGCGCGATCCGGCGCGCGCCGCCGCCCTTGGCCTGTCCATCAAACACAGTTTGAAGGAACGGTTCAGTGCGGCATTGACCTGTTCGATCGGCATTGCGCCAAACCGACTGCTCTCGAAGGTTGCGGCCGACCAGCACAAGCCCGATGGTCTGCACATCGTCGAAGCGTCGATGCTCCCGCAGTGCTTGTACGATCTGAACCTGGAGGATTGGCCGGGGATCAGCCGTGGGATGCGCACGCGCTTCGAAGGCCACCGTGTCACAACAACCGAGCAGATGTACGCGCTGACCGAACAGGAGATGGCCCAGGTCTTCGGTTCGGTGGACGGGAAACGCTGGTGGCTGCTGATCCGCGGGTTTGATCTGCCCGACAAGGCCACCGTTCGTCGGACACTCGGGCACCAGCACGTCCTCCCCCCGGAGAAGCGCCACCGCGACGCCGTTTACCGCGTACTCGTGCGGCTCCTGACCAAGGCGGCGCAGCGTCTGCGGCGTGAGGGCTACTGCACGTGCGAGCTCGTCTGTGCCGCGCGCCTGCTGCCCGCCGGGCAATGGTCGCGCCGGACCACCCTGCCGCCAACCCGTTCGACGCGCGTCCTGCTCGCGGCGATGGTTGAGCAATGGACGCACGCTCCGGACGCGCGCTACCTGGTCATCGCGGCGACGCTCCAGCGCCTGATTCCCGTCCGCGCAGCGCCCGCACCGCTCTTCCCCACCGAGCAAGCGGAGGAGCGCCTCGATCAGGCCGTCGATCGCATCAACGCCCGGTTCGGCTACGGGGCAATCCGGCCGGCTTCGGCCGACATCGCTGCCGCGCCGCTGCGGATCGCTTTCTCGAGCATCCCCGATCTTGACATGCCCGACCTCCATGGTTGACCCGGCCCTTGAAGCCGTGCGTTCACACCGCTCCCGAAGCAGGATCGCACCCCGAAAGGAAGAAAAGAAAATGGAGAGGAGAGAAATGGTGGCGCCCGGACTCGAACCGGGGACCTGCGGGTTATGAATCCACCGCTCTAAACCAGCTGAGCTACGCCACCGGCATGCCCGCCGTGCCCCGTTGCCTGTGTCGGGGCCCCAGCACGAGCGCGAAAAGTATAGCAAGCTTCACAGCCGCAGACCAGCGCTGCGGCGCACCCTTCCGCCGGCCGTGCACTGCGCGCGCCGGACCGCCGCACCGGCCGGGTGAGCCCGACGGAAAGCGGATCCGAGCGCGTGGGCAACCCACGGTTCTCGCATTTCTTGCGCACCCGCGCCCCCCCGCGGGTCAAGACTGCGCGTCCAGCCCACCGATAAAGATTGGCGACGTTGAGCCCCGCCGTGACGTGTGGGTCGGGCGCGGGCCCGTTCCGCCCCTGTGGGGGCACCGGCCCTTACACTTACGTAAGGAAGCGAGAGGCATGGAAAAGACGAACGCTCGCGGACGACGCAATGGCAGCCCCTCCGAGGGACACACCCCCGACGCCACGGCCCAGGACATCCTCGAGACCGGCGGCGCCATCGCGACCGCTGACTCCCCTGGCACCGCCGAGGCCCGGCAACGCATCGAGCAAAACGCCGGGGGCAAGGGCGATCGTGGCACGGCTCCACGTGGACTCCAGGAAACCTTCATCGACGAGCGTAACGACGTGCTCGCGGTGATCAACGAGTTGGAGGACCAGCTCGACCGGCACCAGGAAATCCGCGAGACCCTCGAACGCGAGATGACCACCACCAATGAGAAGCTCCAAACCGCCAACCAGCGCGTTCAGGAGCTCGAGTGGCAGGTCGTCACGCTTCAGACACGCGTGGATGCGCTTGACCAGTTACGCAACGAAGTGACCTCGCTCGAGGAGGAACTCAGTGACGTCAACGCCCGTGCGCAACGCGCCGCTGAGCAGCTCAACCTCTCCCAGAAGGACAATACCCGTCTGCGGACCGAGCTGAAGGCCGCCAACAAGCAAGCCGACGAGCTCTTCGCCGTCCGGAAGGAACGCGATGGGCTCCGCACTGAGCAGAAGACGCTCTCCGCCCGCGTCGAAGAGCTGGAGCGCATGCAGCGCGAGACCATCGAGGAACGCATCGCTCTCCAGTCGCAGCTTCAGGATCTGCACATCGCGATCAGCGAGATGACCGAAGAGCGCAACAAACTGCAGCTCGCCGCCCGCGCCGCGGACGATCGCATCCGCGAACTCACCCAAGTGCAGGGCGCCCTGGACGACAAGATCGAAGCGCTGCGCGACGAGAAAAAGACCCTCCAGGTCCAGATCGCCCACCTCGAGCGCGAGAACATGCGCCTGGTGGAACAGCGCCAATTCTACGAGTGCGAGGTCACCTCGCTCCGCAACCAGGCCCGCACAGCCGAGAGCGCCCTCGCCAGCGTGAAGAAGGCGTTCACCGAAGTGCGTACCGCCCTCACCGAGACCAAGTCGCGGGCACGCCGCCGTACCCTCGATACGTGGCCGCGCATCGGCTCCACCCTGCGCGGCCTGACGACCGCCGAGATCGATGGCGGCGCCCCCACGGCGGCACACAGCGCGCTGGTCACGGCCGGCACCGACGCGGCCGCGGAACTCTCGGAGTCCGAGGAATCCTGAACCGCATCCGACTGCGGTCGGTCGGGGTCACGGATGGCCCCGCGACCATACCATGTGACGGAGCACAATGCGGCCGAACCGGTACCCACACGCCGGTTCGGCCGCTGTATGGATGCACTGTGAGCAGTGCCGGAAGTGCCGCGCCGCACCTCGTCTACTCGATGTCGAGCACGAGATTCAGGTAATAGGTCTGGTCAAGCCGCTCGACACCGGCCGCAGGTTGCGACTTGTATTCGTAGCGGGCACCGAGCCGGATGCTCCACATGTTACTGCCGCCCAGGGGCACTCGTAAGGACGAGTCGGACAGGATGCGGTAGTCGCTGAAGCTCTCAAACGTGGGGTAGTACCGCAACTCCTGCACAAACCGCGCCCACGGCGCCACATCGAGCCGGTAGTCCAGCCCAAGCTCGGCCTCCGCCGTATCGCGGGTCAGACCCGTGTTGTAGGTCTCATGCAGGTAGCCCAAGCCGGCCAGCGTCTTCAACTCGTGAGCGTCTTCCTTGATCCAGTAGTAACCACCACCGATCCCGGTCGAGAAGCGCAGGTCGAGGCGCTCGAACTCATCGTACTCGACCTCCATGCGACCATAGACGAAAGCCCGCTCCGTAAAGAGGTACTCGTAGTAGGCCCCGGCCCGAATCTCGTGTGAGCTGCGCCGCTTGTTCTC
This sequence comes from Phycisphaerales bacterium, assembly GCA_016716475.1. Classification (NCBI taxonomy): domain Bacteria; kingdom Pseudomonadati; phylum Planctomycetota; class Phycisphaerae; order Phycisphaerales; species Phycisphaerales bacterium. Next base: position 214,772 of record JADJWG010000002.1, on the reverse strand, counting down.
CTCAGAATACTCCGCGAAAGCGTAGATCCGCAGCAGGTCACGGTCCGACTTCCGCCGCAACTCCATCCGGCCGCGCGCATTGAAGATTTCGCTGTTACCGTCCTTGTAGAGCAGGCCCACTTCGAACGTTGCGGCCCACTTGGCACGGGCTGCTTCGGCCTGCTCCTGGATGAGCTTGATCTGCTCCTCCATCGCGAGCACTTCCGGGCTCTTGTCATCCGGCCCCCAGATGTCCTTGATGCGCTCGACCGCAACCGGAATGTCACCGAGTTCCGTCTTGAGCACGGCTCGCGAAAGCTGCTCGTGCCACTCGATGACCCCGCGCAGCCGATCCCCTGTGTCCATCCCGACATTGACCAACTCGTCGGTCTGGATCGTAACGATCTGCGTGGCATCCAGGTCGATCGTCCCCGCGAACTGCGTGACGAGCACCATGCGCCCGTCCGACATCCGCTGCACCTGTCCCACCAAACGGCTGCCGTCCGTCAGGGTGACCACGTCCGCCATCGCCAGCGAGAGGAACGGCCACCCGACCGCGAGCATCAACCCCCAAGCAGTCCGTCGCATGCAGAACTCCTCCATTGTGGGCCCACCGGACACAGGCGCCACCCTGGCGAAAGGCGCTCGCAAACGCCGTCCTAGCCATCAAGCTCATGACGGTGCCGCGTCACAAGCTACGTTGCGAGTGCCACGATCTGCGCAACCCAGCCGCACCCCGCGGGTGCGACTCCTACTCCTGACCCTCGATCCGATCGAATAAGCGGTCAATCCCCAGATCCACCGCCTGAACGAACGGGTCGACGACGAACGACCGCAGGAGAAAAGTGAGCACATCGCGGCCGCTCAGCGTTACTGACGAGGTTGTGGTGAACTCGCCGAAGCTGCAGCCGCCGAACGGAAAGGCCAGCAGGAGCCCCGTCGAACCACACAGGGCCCAACGGTGCAGTCTGGAAAGACGCCGCCCTTTGAGCATGGAGATCCTCCTTGAATCTACACTCGGAACCGTTCACGGACAGCCGAATGCTGGAAGGCAGCATTGCCTCCAGAATTTGTAGCTGCTACGAAAAACCTCCCCGGCCTTGCTGGCAAATCGGGGGAGGGTCGAGATACCGATGGACAAAGCGCTTCCCACGACCTCTCCCCCAATGGGGGGAAGGGCACTGAGATAGCCACTTGTATGCTGATAGGGCCTCATGCGAGCACCGAAATGCCGAAACCACTATGGGTCGTTAACGGGCACCGCAGGGACTACTACGAATAGTATAAAGCTAGCACAGAAACTCACTGCCTGCAAGACCCCCACCCCCTTACTCACAAAAAAGTCCGCAATTTCACTGCCAGAACTCCGTGGGATGCATCCCCCCGGCCCCACCTCCCCCCCTCGCAATCCTTACCATCCGACGATGTTGTAGCCACAGTCCACGTAGTGGACCTCCCCCGTCACACCGCTCGCGAGGTCGCTCAGCAGGTAAAGCCCACTATTGCCCACCTCTTCCGGCCGAATGTTCCGTGCCAGTGGGGCCTTCTCCGGGTAATGCGCCAACATCTTGTCGATTCCCCCGACGGCTGACGATGACAACGTCATGACCGGGCCTGCCGAGAGCGCATTCACCCGCACGCCCTTTTCACGCCCGAACTCACCCGCAAGGTACCGGACACTCGCCTCCAGCGTGGCTTTGCACACTCCCATCACGTTATACCCCGGCACGACCTTGACCGAGCCCAAGTAGGTCAGCGTCAGGATGCTCGCGCCAGGATTCAGCACCGGGAGGCGCCTGTCGTGCCACCGCCACCAGCGAGTACGCACTGATCTCCATCGCCTGGAGAAAATCCGCCTTCGAGGTCTTGTAGTAAGGATTCGTCAGTGCCTCGCGCGTTGCGTAGGCGACCGAGTGCACGACAAAATCCAGCGCACCGAGCTGCTCATGGGCGGCTGCAAAGGCCGTCCGGATCTGCTCTTCGTCAGATACGTCACACGGCACGATGCAGGTCGCGCCGATCGGCTCAGCCAGCATCCGTACGCGGCGCTCCATCTTCGGTGGCGGCAGGTGGGTGAAGGCCAGCTTGGCACCTTCGGCGTGGAGTCGCTCGGCGATGTGCCACGCCAGCGAACGGTCATTCGCCACCCCGATGATCATGCCCTGCTTGCCGTCCATCAATCCCATCGTCTGCCCTTCCGTTGAATTTTGCCTTGTGACCAGCCGGCCACCCGCCGTTAGCGGGCTGAACCGCGACAGTGTACGGCCACCCCCAGCCGACGCAAGCCAACCAGAAAACGGCTGCCATCCACCTATGATCCAGGCACTCCCCGCACGGCGCGGGGGCGGGCTCTTCCAGCGAGGTACCATGCTGACCCTGCATGTCCACGTCAGATGTGTTATGACCGCACTCCTCGGGTGCCTGTTCCTGGGGGGTTGCGCTACGACACCGCCGGCCCGGCAACCCGTGAACACGGTCGTTGCCACGGCCGATCCAGAACCCGCGCCGGAGTCCGAGATGCGTTCCCCGTTCATGTTCCGCGAGGCCGAACTACCCGCGGGCTTCCCGCCACCCGGTCCACTCGACGAAGTCGTCATCAAGGATTATCCCGCCTACCGCCTCGCACGGGTGCGCGCCACCGCTCTCGGCCGCAACGGCACCCAGAACGGCATGTTCCGACCGCTTTTCAACCACATCAAGCGGAATGACATTGCGATGACCGCCCCGGTCGAAATGGTCTATGCCGGTTCGACCAACCAGGCCGACTCCATGGCATTCCTGTACCGCTGGCCCACTCTTGGCCAGCCCGGCCCCGACATCGCTGACGCCCGCGTACAAGTGGAAGATCGGCCGCCTCTTACTGTGCTCTCCATTGCACAACGCGGTGGCTACAACGAGCGGAACTTCGAGCGCGGTCTGCGGCGGCTGCGCGCGTACGCGTCGGAGCATGCCGACCGGTTGCGCATCGTCGGCCCGCCGCGTTACATGGCATATAACAGTCCATTCGTACCGGGATTCCTCAAGCTGGGTGAGGTGCAATTGCCTGTGGAACGGGTAGTCGACGTCACCCGGCACTGACGCCCCCTTCCACTCCCCGGCGCAACACAGCCGGCGTCAGTCCGCAGCGTTGCGGGGCGACGCCGGTTGTGTCATCCAGGTGGCCCGCCGCTATTCCGAGTCCGTGCGATCTACCGAAATCCGCTCAATCGACAGGATCACCACTTCGTCGATCGGCACATCCGAAAAGCCATTCTGGGAGCCCGTCGCCACACCCGCAATGGAATCCACGACACCCAATCCGTCCACCACCCGGCCAAACACAGCGTATCCCTCGGCGCTGACGCCACCCGGATCAAGATCACTGAGTCCGTCCCCGCCGGCGGTGTTATTGCGCACGTTGACAAAGAATTGCGAGGTGGCCGAATTCGGGTCGTTGGTGCGCGCCATCGCAATCGTGCCGCGGACGTTTGAAAGCCCGTTACCCGCCTCGTTGACGATCGGATCGCGCGCCTGCTTCTGCTGCAAGCCGGAGGTGAATCCGCCGCCTTGGATCATGAAGCCCGAAATTACACGGTGGAAGAGCGTGTTCGTATAGAAACCCTCATCCACGTAACTCAGGAAGTTGTCCACGGTCACGGGGGCGCGCTCGTCGTCCAGTTCCAGGTCGAAGTTGCCTAGCGTGGTCCGCACTCGCACACGCACGCTCGCATTCTTCGGATCACGGACCGTCACCTGGCTGCGGTCCCGCGCCGTGCGCCCAGCCGTGTCCGTCACCGTGAGTTCGAAAAGAAGCAGGTTCGATTCTGTCGCGCTGTAACCCGGCGCCTTGAACTGCGCGACCACTTCATTCGCATTCGCGAGTTGTGCATCGCGGCCGGAAATCTGCCGCCAGCGAAACGTCAACCCCGAACCCGTGCTCGCATTTCCGTCCAGAGTGCCGCTCGCGCCCGCGAGCAGCCGCTGGTCTTCACCCGCATCCGCGCGCGGCGGCGCCCCACCGCCCGCCCCGCCCCCTGTGCCCGGTGGTGGACGTTGACCATATTCCGGGTCGGCCGCGATGGTGACCTGTACCTCGGCGCGCCCCACATCACCGGCGGCGTTCGAAACCGTCACTACGAAACGCAGCACCTGCTCCACCGGCAATGACGGGACCACGAAACTGGCACCGGCCGCATTGGCATTCTCGATCCGCACCCCGGCCCCGGCAATCTGAGCCCACCCGAACGTCAGTCCGTCCCCGTCCGCCGTCGCTTGCAATCCCACCGTTTCGCCGAAAGCCGCAGTTGCCGGCGCCGAGGCCGTCACAGCGATCGTCCCTCGATCCACCGGGAGCGGATCTGTGGGTTCCAGCGGTGGACAGCCCAGGGGGCTCACCGCGATGGTCAGCCCGAGCGAAACGCACAACGCAGCGGCTTTCAACACGACGGATCCTCCTCACATCTCCGGCCACCTCCTTGCGGCCGGAACGACCTGAACCATGGAGTATACCGCGCTCCGGGCTGGCCCGGGATAGGAAGCCCGCATAAAGATCGGCCCATTGGGTTGAGGAACCCAAGGCCGCGGGCGTTTCGGACGTGCGACCAAGCCCGTGCAATCCGATTGGAGCATAGCACCAACGGGTTGCAAGGATCGTCCAGATAGATCCTCATCCGATCTGCAAAATGCGGGCAACTACCCAAAGTACGGGCACACCGCGCTCACCCCGTAGCGTAAGAAATTGTCGCATGCAGCGCGCGTCAAACTCGTATGCCGGGGTACTCACGCGCTGGGCCGACGTCATGCGCCCTGTGCGTCGCGGTACTCCGCAAGCCAAGCCATCTGCACCGCTTCGAGCTTCGCTTCATTGCTGGCGGCCGGATCATCTCCAAACGCCTCCAACTCGGAGATCCACCGGTGCAGATCCGTGAAACGAACGGTGAGCGGGTCCACGTCCGGAAAACGCTCATGCAGAAGAATGCCCAAATCCTCGATATCCGCCCAGGAGAGCTTCGGAGGCATGTTGTCGCCCTTCGTATTCGGGTGGTCCGGGGCTGGTCGCGCCGATTCCGCCACGCGGACCGCGCCACCTGCGCTCCCCCTACTGGTAGGGCGCGGAGGCGGCCGTTTCAACCCACGGTGCATGGTTATCTTCCACCGCGGGACAATGATGAAAGCACCGGCTTGGCGCCCCCGCGCGACTCCCTATAATCTGCCCACTCGGGTCCGAGCGTCGCCCCGTGGCCCGGCCGCCCCCTAACAAAGCAGGAACCGTCCCGTGCCCCACTATATCACGCAGTCGTGCATCGGCACGAAAGATACCAGTTGTGTCGACGTCTGCCCGGTGGATTGCATCCATCCACGGAAGGACGAGCCGAGTTTCGACAAATTCGAGATGCTGTTCATTGACCCCGAGACATGCATCGATTGCGGTCTCTGTGTCGATGAGTGCCCGGTGAACGCGATTTACTCTGAAGACGACCTGCCCGAAGAGCTCGAAGCTTTCATTGCCAAGAACGCTGATTTCTACAAGCAGACGGGGGCGCAATAGCGCAAGCCACACGAATGCTCAGACATCGCCCTCAGGGCCGGCGCTGTGCACGCAGCGGTAGACGAGGATGTCGATAGGCACCATTGTTGTGGGTTCCACGCACGTCACCTTGGGCACTATGGGTTGAACCACTGCGTAGAAATGGCGATGAGCGCGCCTTACACCTTGGACGTGCCTTGATACTCTTGCCGGACCGTTGTCTGCCCGTCTAGCCCCCTGTCCCCGGGCTGAGTGCGAAATCCCGCCCGACGGCCGTCTGTAGCGCGGTGCTCCACTTCTGCCACTCGATCTTCATGTTTGCCGTATTCAGCCGCCGCATGTTCTCACTGACCTGCGGGGCAGGATTCGGCTTGAGTAGCTCGATCAGTAATTCTTCGCCGATCAGCACCAGCCGTTCGGCTGCATTGCGGAATTCGAGTTGATCGCGATTCGCAGCGGCCCCATCGCGCACATCGGCCAGCTTCGACTCGCCCCCGGTATAACGGTCGACCGCGTAACGTACCAGCGTGCCAGTCACGACAATGAGCCGATTGCGAGTTTCATCCTCGAAGTTGGCGAGAGTTTCGCGGGCGGCTCGCAGCCCAGCATCGTCGGCCCCCAACGCGGGAATTTCGGCCTGGCCATACTGCGCCGCGCGGGCTTCCAACAACGCCAGCACCGCGTTCGCAGCCGCGCGCGGATTCGCAACACCCGGAACACCCGCATAGTTCAATGCGCCATAAATCGAACGTAGCGTATCCCGGGATCGCTCCCGAGCGCCTGCCTGCTGCAAACCCGCGAGCACGGCCTGAAAGGTGTCCCCACCGGCCTCGGCAATCCGACTGCGTAACGTCCGTAGGCCCACCGCGCCGGCAGCGCGCACCCCGACACGTTCATCGCGCAGCGCTTCAAGGAAGACGGTGTGGGCCTCGACCACGTTGAATGTATTGAGAACGGCGAGCAGCCGCGTAGCAGGAACCAGTTCAGCTCGGCCGAAAGCCGTTCCGACCGCCTCGACTGCGAGCGTTGCGTAGGCCCGCTGGTAGTTTTCCGTTCCGGTGAAAGCGGTCCGCAGTTCGTCCGTGGCCGTTTGCGCTGCCCCGGGCTGGTTTGTGATGATCGCGGTGATCCGCTCCATCACAAAATTGCGGATCTGCGTGCGATCTTCGTCATTCAGGTCGGTCTTTGCACGCAAGGCGGCGAGCGGGCCTTCGGGTGTTTGGGCGGCCAGCGGCAGGACCGCGGCGAGCAGCAGCGTCGAAGCCACGCAGCGGCAGAAGTTCATCGGCACAATCTCCCACGAAATCAGGATTCTGATGGTTCAGCAGCGGCCATTCTACCGCTCACGGGCAGGCCTGCCATTCCCCCCGGGAGTTTTTGATTGACGCCCCGGGCGGAGGCGCAGTAGTTTCCAAGCGGGGACCGGATCCGGCCACCGATCCCCCCCGGGAGAGTATCTGGCATGGCGATGTCGTCCAACACACTGCCCGACGTGAGCACGGCTCAGCAGACCGGCCTGCTGCCGCCGTTCCGCGTGCTGTTGCACAACGACGACGTTAACTCCTTCGAGCACGTCATCCAGACCATCCTGCAGCTAACCCCCCTGAAATTCGAAGAAGCTGTCGAACGGACCCTCGAGGCACACGAAAGTGGCGTCAGTCTCCTGCTCGTCACTCACCGCGAACGGGCCGAACTCTACGTGGAGCAGTTCTCCTCCGCGCAGCTCACCGTTACTTGCGAGCCGGATGCGTAAGCACAGACCGCTCCGCGCGTTGGGCTACTCCTCGCCCACCACCACCACCACGGTAATCGCAAAGATATTCACTGGCTGAGTAAAGTCGCCGCCCTGGGTATACAGCAGCCGAACAGGCGTGGATCCCAGACCAATCGCCCGGAAGTACCAGTTCTCCTCCTGCAGGAGCTCGTCGTTTGAGCTGAGTCCCAGGCGCGCATCCTCACGCCCCTGGAATTCCAGCACATCCTGGTTCAACTCCGTCAACGTCCATGTGAGACCGGCAGCCGTGTTAGCCGATAAGCGTACCCGAATCCGTTGCCAGCGCTCGACCTCGATGGTACGACCCGTGTCGGCCGAAGTGAGACGGATGGTGGCCACCGGCACGCTGCGCGCGGGGCAGCCCCCGGGAAGCAGCGCCATGGCAAGCGCCCCCGCCATGGCCGGTATCATGAAGCGGAACATGCCATCCTCCTCGTATCACCGGGCCTATCGTCCGCCCCCCCCCGCGGGCTCGCCCAAGCCACCGCGATATTGAATGTATACCCGTCGGCATGCAACCCGGTTGCCGTCCGAGCGACGTGAAAGTAGCGAACAACATCAGACAAACCCGTGCTTTCGGCGGATCAGGGTGGACGGTACGCTGCCCCCCTCGAAGTGCCGGGGCGTGGAAAGTGAGGTCGTGCACTTGGCCGATGCAGTAGTGCTTGAAGGAGTGACGAAACGCTACGGCAGCTTTACCGCCGTGGATGCGTTTGATCTGCGCCTTCCCACGGGGGCGGTACTCGGCTTCCTCGGACCGAACGGGGCGGGCAAGACGACCACGATCCGCATGATCATGAGCATCATCTACCCCGACGAAGGCCGGGTGGAGGTGCTTGGGGAGCAGACCGCGGGCGCGGCGCGGGACCGGATCGGCTACCTGCCGGAAGAGCGCGGACTTTATCGCAAGATGACGGTCGACGAGACCCTGACCTATTTCGGACGGCTCAAGGGGTTGAGCGGGCAGGATCTACGGCGGCGCTGCGACGAACTGCTCACGCGGGTTGGATTGCTGGACTGGCGCCGGAAGCGTGTGGAAGCACTTTCAAAGGGGATGTCCCAGAAGCTCCAGTTCATCACGGCGATTTTGCAGGAACCGGACCTGGTGATCCTCGACGAGCCCTTCTCCGGCCTCGACCCCCTGAATGTCGATCTGCTCGAACGCCTGATCGCCGATCTCCGGCGCGCCGGCACGACGGTGGTGTTCTCCACACACCAGATCAACCAGGCCGAGCGGCTGTGCGACCGGATCGTGTTGATCCATCGCGGGCGCAAGCTGATCGAGGGCACCGTGAACGAAGTGCGCGCGCAGTTCTCCACGCGCATGCTCGTGATCGATGCGGACGGCGATCTGCAGCCCCTGACCACCGCGCCGGGCGTCGTGAGCGCACAGGTCACCAGCAACCACATCCGCGCGGAACTCGCGCCGGATGCGGACCCCGATGCGCTGCTGCAACTCGCGCTGCGGCAGGCCCGCATCCTGCGGTTCGAGGTGCAACGGCCGGACTTGCAGGAAATCTTCGTCCGGCTTGTGGGGGGCACGCACGAAGCCGGCGGCAACGGGTCCGATTGAGCAGAGTTTCAAGGAGCAGGCGGCATGGAAAAGGTCTGGATCGTGGCCCGGCGCGAGTTCCTCGCCACCGTGCGGACGCGCGCGTTCCTCCTGAGCGTCGTGCTCATGCCCGGGCTCATCATGGGCGCCGTGTACGGCACGCAGGTACTGGAGCGGGCCGGCGACCAGCAGCAGCGCGAAGTTCGCAAGCTGGCCCTGATCGACCGCAGCGGACGGCTGGAACCCCTGCTGACCGCCCAGATCGAGGCCCACAACCAGGAACGACCCCACCAGCCCTTCGAGCTCGAGCCGCTGGTCGCCGAGTCGGCGCAGCTCGACAAGCTCGCACAGGAAGTGCGCGCGGGGGAGCGCTATGCCTACATCGAAGTGCCGGCCGAAATCCTGAGTACTCCGGGTGCCAGCGTGATTGTCGCGCGGCGCGATAGCCAGCTGGAAGCCCAGCGCCGCCTGAGCGACATGCTCAACACTGCCGTATTCCTCGAGCGCTGTGTCGACCAAGGGCTCGATCCGAACGTGGTCGCCGGGCTGCGGCGCCCGGTGGGGATCGAATGGGCGGACGTGCAGACGGGCGCGGCCGTCGCCACCAATCCCTTCACGCAGTTCATGACCGCCTTCGCATTCATGTTTCTGCTCTTCATGGGTACATTCGCCATCAGCCAGGGCCTCTTGACCACGTTGATCGAAGAAAAGGGTTCGCGTGTGATCGAGGTACTGCTCTCGGCGGTCAGTCCGACACAATTACTCGCCGGTAAGATAGTCGGGACAGCTTGCGTCGGCGTCGTGCTGATGGCGGTGTGGGGCTCCGTGGGCGTGCTGGCAGCGCGGCGATTTGACGTGCTTGAGCTGGTGAACACCTACCGCCTTGTCATGGCACTGCTGTACTTCGTGCCCGGCTTCCTGCTGATTGCCGCACTGCTCGCCGCGATCGGCTCGGCCTGCAACGAACTGAAAGAAGCGCAGAGCATGGCGTTTCCGCTTTCGCTGGTCACCATGATTCCGGTAATCACGTGGTACTACATCGCGGAGCACCCGACCTCAACTTTCAGTCTCTTGCTGAGCTACCTTCCGCCCGTAACACCTTTCGTGATGATCCTGAGGATCTGTGGCGACCCAACCACGCCGTTGTGGCAGATCTTCACGACGCTCGCACTGCTGTGGGTGAGTGTCGTCGTCATGATGTGGGCCGCGGCACGCGTCTTCCGTGTCGGCGTTCTCATGTACGGCAAGCCGCCGACCCCCGGCGAGCTGCTGCATTGGGTGCGTTACCGTTGAATGGAGCGCGCCGCGTTCACTACAATACAGGCCCAAGCTGTTCCCCCGACGCACGCGCGGCAGCCATCCGCTACGGCCGGGGCATCAAGGAGCGTGCCGATGTCCCCGGATACCGTCAGTCGCAGGCAACTGCTCGAAACGGGCCTGCTCGGAGGCGCTCTCGCGCTGCTCTCTACGCCGTCTTTGTCGGCCCGCCCCACAGAGCCACCCGCGCCGCTGGCGCCCCTGCGCCGTCGGCCGAAGAACGTGATTTTCCTCGTGTCGGACGGCATGAGCATCGGCGTGCCGTCCCTGGCCGAGTTCTTCAGTCGGCGCGTTCGCACGGGCGGCACGATCTGGTACGAGTTGCTTGCCGATCCGACCGCCACCCATGGACACTTCGAGACCCATTCGCTCGACTCACTCGTGACCGATTCGGCCGCCGCATCGTCGGCGTGGGGCAGCGGCTCGCGCGTCGCGAACGGCGCCTTGAATACGTTGCCCGACGGCACGCGCCTCACACCGCTCGCGCCGTTGCTCCACGACGCGGGTCACCGTGTCGGCCTCGTCACCACCACGACGATGACGCATGCCACACCTGCGGGCTTTGCCGTGGCGGTACCCACGCGCTCCGATGAACCGGCCATTGCGGCTCAGTACCTCGACGTTGTCGATGTCCTGCTCGGTGGCGGACGCGAGCACTTCGATCCGGCCCGCCGCAAGGACCAGCGCGACCTGCTCGGCGAATACCACGCGGCCGGCTACACCTGCTGCCAGAGCCGCACGGAATTGCTGGCCGCCGGTGCGCCGCAGCGCCTCCTGGGATTGTTCGGCGAGGGCCACCTGCCCTACACCATCGACCACCGTAACGAGGCCGACCTGACCGAGCGGATTCCAACGCTGGCGGAGATGACCCGCATAGCCCTCACCAGTCTCGCCGCAACCGACCGCGGCTTCCTGCTACAAGTGGAGGGTGGCCGTGTCGATCACGCGGCCCATGCCAATGATGCCGCCGCGCTCTTCTGGGATCAGCTCGCGTTCGACGATGCCGTGCGCGTAGCAATCGATTTCGCGCATCAACGCGAGGACACCCTGGTCGTCGTCACAAGTGACCACGGCAACTCCAATCCGGGCCTCAACGGGATGGGCGACAGTACGGGCGCCTTCGCACGGCTGGCACAGGCGCGTGTTTCCTATGACCACCTCCGGGCCCTCGTCCGGCAGGCGGAACCCACGGACCGGGTCGACGCCGTGCACGAAGTGTTCAAGACGCAACTCGGCATCACGGTGGATGGGGACGAAGCCCGTGTCCTCGCGGACGCCTACGGCGGCCAACTCCCGCTCCTGCTCCATCGGCAGCATCGCAACCTGGTCGGGGTGCTCGGGCAGGTGCTGGGCAACTACACTGGCATCGGCTGGACCGGCACATCGCACACCGCCGACCTTGTCCTGCTGACGGCCACGGGACCCGGTGCGGAGCTGTTCACCGGCTTGCAGCGGAACACCGCGGCCTTCCGCCACCTGGCGACCCTCTTCGACCTCAAGCACGAGAACCCCACGATGTCACCCGCCGTAGCGGTGCGTCATGCAGCGCGACAAGCTGCCCCGGCCGTGGACGCGCACTGGGTGTAGTCCGAATCGTGCCGGCGGCGGCGTCAATCACCGGCGAAGATGTGCTCGGCTTCGGCCACGCGCGCCGGCAACTGCCCCGCGATTTCGCCCAGTGCGGCCGGTGTCAGCCCGACGAGCTGCAGCATCTCCGGTGCCGGACTCTGGGCCCGCGCCGTCAGCCAGAAGCCGAGCTTCGCGCGGCAGCAAAGCATATCGGCCATGTAGATGATGGCCGCCAGTCGCTGGTGTTCGGATTGCAGGTCGCCCGGCGTATGGTGGTAGCCGACGGCGTTGCGTAATGCCAGCGGGAACTTCCACTTCGTCGCGAGCGCCACGCCGAAGGCCTGATGGTCCGCCCCAAGGGTTAGCTGCTCGAGCCCGCAGAAATTCTGCGGCGTCGCGCTGCACTGCTCTGCAACAGTCCGGACCTCGGTCGCGAAGAGCTGCTGCGCGACGATCAATCCCATGTCGTGGACCAGCCCCGCAACAAATGCCTCGTCGGCCAACGGGTAACGTGTCGACCCCGCGATGAGCTTTGCCCCAACGGCCACGGCCACACTGTGGCGCCACAGGTCACGAGTGGTGAACTCCGCCGAAATGTTGCCGGGCTTGATCAGGCGCGAAACAGAGGCCGCCAGAGCCAGATTGCGAACCGCGCTGAGCCCCAGCATCAGGATAGCCCGCTCGAGATTACCGACCTGCGCCGGGAGCCCGTAGAAAGCCGAGTTGACGATCTTCAGCAACTTCGCGGCCAGGGCGGGATCGCCCTCGACCACCTGCTGGATCTCGCGCGCGGTGGAATTCGGATCATCAACGACCTGGACGATGCGGGCGGTCACCTCGGGCAACGACCCGATCTCGGTCACCTTCGCGAGCGCTTGCTGCACGCGCTGGGGAAGTTCGCCTGCGGCGGGGGACACGGCCGGTTCTGTCGTGCTGAAGAGCGCCATAGGCGATCCTACCTCGCGGCGACACGCGGGGGTGAGCCCGCAGGGCGCCGCACTTGCGGGCTAGTCGGTGAACACGCTTTCGGCTTCCTCAACCCGGTCGGGCAGTTCGTCCTGCAATGCTTCAATTTGTGCCGGTGTCACGCGGATTTCCGCCAGTTCGGCGGCAGCGATCGGATCAGTCCCCGCAACAATCCAGAAACCGAACTTCCCGAATCCGCACAGCCGGTCTGCGATGTGAATCGTTTGCGCGAGACGCAGGAACTCGGGCGGTGCTTCGTGCGGATCATGGTGGCAACCGATGGCCGCCTGCAGCACCGGTGGGAACTTCCACTTGCGCGCCAAGGCCGCACCAAATGCCTGGTGGTCGGCACCCACCAGTGCCGACTCCACGTCCCGGAAGTTGCGCGGCTCGTTGAAGCAGATCTCGGTCGCCTCCCGCATCTTCTGGGGGAACATCTGCTGCACGGCGACGAGCCCCAAGTCATGCACCAACCCTGCTACGAAGGCCTCATCCACTTGCGGTGCCTTGCCCGCGACGGCCAGCAGGCGTGCACAGACGGCCACGGCCACGCTGTGTCGCCATAAGTCGCGGGCCGCAAACTGCTCCGACACCATCTCTACGTTGAACATCCGCGACAACGACGCCGCCAGCGCGATGTTCTTCACCGCGCTCAGCCCCAGCATGAGGATCGCCCGGTCCAAGCTCGCAATCTGCGATGGCAGTCCGTAGAAGGCCGAGTTCACCACTTTCAGAATCTTTGCGGCCAGCGCCGGGTCGGTGCGTACGATCTCGTGCATGTCGTGTGCGGTCGCGCGCGGATCCTCGACCACTTCCACGATCTTGGTCGTGATTTCGGGCAGGGAGTTGATCTCCGTCACCCGTGCCATCGCTTCCTGCAGCTCCTTCGGAAGCACCTTGCCGATCTCGGCCACTGCGGTCGCCATCACTTTCCCTTTCTCGCCCAATGTGAGCTTCGCATGGTGGCCAAGTTACGGTCGCGGGCTGCCAATGCCCGCCGGTTGCCTAGGCCGTGCATGTGGGCCTGCTCCTCACGCGCGGGGCCGTCTCCGGAGTGGCGGCGCACCGCGCCCGCTGAGCAGAGCGCTCGTACGGGTCGCTGTCAGGATCATCGGCTGGCAACGCTTGCACCTTTCCTGCGGAAAAGTACTCGTTTCCAGCGCTCCCGGGGCTGCGTAAAGAAGTCCCCCGGGACTCCGTGGTGGTCGAGGAGGCACAATACCCCCAACGTGCGCGCACGGACGTGGCTTGTTCCCACGCGCCGCTCCGGCTACACTCCACCTAACTGGTTTCCAAATCGGAAGTTGCCGGTTCGGACGGGCGGCCACCGTTCGCAGCCGTTGCATGAGTGCGAGGGTCTATGCCGACGACCAGCACACGGATTCAGATCGATCGCGTACTGCCGGTAGCACGCGCTTTCCTTACTGTTGCGCTTGATGACGGCAAGCGTGATTTATGGGTTGTTGAGCACGCTGAACGCGTGATGCGTCTCACACGAATGATCGCGGGGCTCCCTGAAGTGGGTGGCCATGGTGCGAACCTCACCGCTTTGGCGGCCGCGGCCTTGTTCCACGATGCGGGCTGGCTGCTCGAGTACAACCAGCGGCGCTACCCACCCGCACAGCTCCTGAGTCGTCCCACGTCCGATATCCAGCGCGAGTTGGGGGCAGCAATCCTGCACGACGAAGTCGGCGACCTGTTGCCGGGTCCGACCGTGCAACTGGCGAGTGATGCAATTCGCCAGTGCAACCACCGCAACACGACCCTGCTTGAAGCTCAGATTCTGGCAGAAGCCGAAGCGCTGGATGAAATCGGCATGCTTTACGTGCTGAGGCAGTTCCGTCAATACCAGTCGGAGGGGCGCCCGATTCAGCAGCTTGTCGATAGCTGGTCCAGGCAGAAAGAATACCATTATTGGGATGTACGCTTGCAGGATGGTTTCCGCTGGAAGGCCACCCGCGGCCTGGCGGAAAGCCGCCTTGCAGACGTCGAGACTTTCATGGCCGCGCTCGCCCGCGACCTCTCCGGCGGCGACCTCACTACGCTGTGGCGCGTCCATAGCGGCGACGGGACACCCGCGGGCTAAGCGCCTCGAAGCGAGAGACCGATCATCGAAGCGGATATCGCGCGCATTCTGATCCATCGTGACGCCATTCGGGCGCGCATCCATGCACTCGGACTTGAGATCGCCGCCACGTATGAGGCCGAGGAGGACGATGCTGGCTTGACATTGCTGCCGATTCTCTCCGGCTCCATCATCTTCCTGGCGGATCTCATCCGCGAACTACCCCTGAAGATGAAGCTCGCCCTGGTGCAGATTTCAACTTACCCCGGCACCAGCACCACGCCCGGCACTCCGCGGACCGTCCTTGACCTCATCGGGGACGTGCAAGACCGCCACGTCCTGCTCGTAGATGACATTCTCGACAGTGGTCGTACACTGCGACGCGTCCAGTCCCTCGTGGCGGAGCGTCACCCCCGGAGTTTACGCTCGGCCGTCCTGCTCCGGAAACCCGCCCGCGCTCCCGCCGATGTTTTTGTTGACTTTGTCGGCTTCGACATCGACGATGCATTTGTGGTGGGGTACGGGCTCGACTTCAACGACCTGTACCGCAACTACCCGCACGTGGCGGTTCTGCGCCCGGAGTTGCTGCCATGAAGCTACCGCGGATCAAGAATGGGCTGCCCTTCGAGGCGCCGGACCACTTCCAGAATGCCGTTGCGGACCTTGCCCCGGCGGCCGAAGTGCGGGCCGCCAAGGTTGCCAAGCTCAACATGCTCGGCGGGGACGAGCTGATCCAACTCTCGCTCAAACCAGCTATCTGGTTCATCCCCCTCATGTCCCTGCGGGTTGTCGCCGTGGCACTGGGCATCGGGATCGTGTGGGCAGCCGGGATGTCCGCCGGGATGACGGCCGGAGCCGCCTGGCCGTTCCACCTCTTGCTGCTGCTGGTGGCCGGCCGCCTGGGCTTGGCCACGCTCCAGTGGGCCAGCCGGCTTTACGTGCTCACCAACCGGCGTGTGCTGCGGTTCAAAGGCGTCTTCAACGTGTGTGCGGACGAGTGCTGGCTCATGCGGATCAGCGCCGTCACGGTGAGCGCCGAGTGGTACGAGAAGCTCGTCGGCATTGGCACGGTGCGGGTGCATCCGTGTGAGGACGAGCGGCACCCACTCGCTTGGCGCGGCGTTGCGCATCCGGAGGAAATTCGTGACCTGTTGACTGCCGCCATTCGAAAAGCCCAGCGCGGCGGCAACGCGTAGCGCCACGCCCGCTCCCCTTAGCTGCGCATCAGCCCTTCGTACAGCCGGACAAGATCGGCCACCATGCGCCGCGCATCAAAACGCTCCAGGCACAGTGCCCGCCCCGCCACCCCCAGCCTCTGCCGCTGCCCGCCGTCCGCAGCCAGCTCGCACAGCGCCGCCGCAAACGCGTCCAGATCGTTCAGCGGGATCAGGCGGCCCGTCTGCCCATCCTGAACGACTTCCGGTGTCCCGTCGATGTCGAAGGCCACTGCCGGCACCTGCATAAGCAGCGCCTGCACCACGACGCGTGGCAAGCCCTCCCACTGCGAGGTGTGTGCGAGCAAATCAAAGCCCGCCACCTGATCCGAAACCTCCGTCGGGCACAGGAGACCGGTGAGAATGGTACGCTCGTTCAAGCCCAGGCGGCGCAGCTCCGCCTCGTACTCCGACCGCTGCGCGCCGTCCCCTACCCAGACGAACCGCAGGCGCGGCTCGCACGCGGCCGCCTGTGCCATGATGGACAGGAGCTGCTCGTAGCCCTTGCGGCGAAACAAGCGCGCCACGGTTCCGACCACGACGTGCTCGTCGGTAAGGCCCCAGCGCTGTCGCGCGGCCGCGCGTCGCACGGCTGACGGCGTAAAAGCCCCGACTTCCATGCCGGAGTAGATGGTGCGCAGGCGCCCCGGTTCACAGACCCGGGCGGCAACCATCTGTGTACTCAGCGCGTCCGCTACACTCACCAGCGCGTGAGTGCGGGCGGCTGCGCGTCTTTCGAGCCAGGCATACAGTGTGCGCACCGGCCGCGGCTGCGTGCGGTTGAAACTCATGCCGTGGATGGTATGGACGACGCGCGGGACACGCGCCCGGTCGGCGGCCCAGCGACCGAGGATGCCGGCCTTGCTGCTGTGGGTATGCACGATCTCGGGGCGC
The DNA here is from genome assembly GCA_016716475.1 of Phycisphaerales bacterium. Lineage (NCBI taxonomy): Bacteria > Pseudomonadati > Planctomycetota > Phycisphaerae > Phycisphaerales > Phycisphaerales bacterium. The sequence goes on along the minus strand of JADJWG010000002.1, from coordinate 197,936 downwards.
AGCCGCTGGAACTCCTGAATGAGATCCCGGTAGGCGCGAGTATCCAGCCAAGGATTCACCGCGCGCATGAGACTCGGCAACTCGACATACTCATAGCCGCCGGCACGCGCCCGCGGGACGAGACTGCCCTCTGCGCCTCGTGTGGGTCCCGCGATCAGCGTAACGCGGTAGCCCTGCGCCACCAGCCCCTCGCAGGTGAGCAGGGTGTTCTCCTGCGCGCCGCCGATGATGAGCCGGGTGATCACGTGGCAAATGTGCATGGCGGGATTATGCCGCGCCGGCCCCGCGGCGTCTTGCGCATGCCCGGCACAGGCCCCGGGAGAATCCGCCGATTTTCGGCGGCGCCGGTACGCGTACCGGCGCAGGGCGGGCGCGCGGTGGGCGGCCGCGCGTTTCACCTGCGCTGCCGCGCACCCATGCTGCGCAGCGCACCGTTCGCGCGCGTGGCGCGTCGGTCCGACTGCCCCCGCGTTCCTTATTCGACGGTCACTGACTTGGCCAGATTACGCGGCTTGTCCACATCACACCCGCGCAGCACCGCCGCGTGGTACGCCAGTAACTGCAACGGGATGGCTGTCACCAGCGGCGCCAGCAACTCCGGTACGTCGGGCACATACAACACATGCTCGGCGAGTTGCCGGATCTGGTCATCACCCTCGGTTGCGACGGCAATCACCTGGCCGCCGCGGCTGCGCACCTCTTCGATGTTGCTCACGACTTTGTCGTAGAGGTGATCGCGCACGGCAATCACAACCACCGGCATACCCTTGCTGATCAGCGCAATCGGGCCATGCTTCATCTCGGCGGCGGGCAGACCTTCGGCGTGGATATAGCTGATTTCCTTCAGCTTCAGTGCGCCTTCGATCGCCACGGGGTACTGCAGCCCACGTCCGAGGTACAACCAGTTGTTGTGGTCGATGAAGGTCGCGGCAATCTGCCGCGTCTGGCTGGTCGTGTCGAGCGCCCGCTCGACCGCCTCCGGGATGCGGACAAGGCCCTCGAGGTATTCCTGGCATGCGGCCGGGCTCAGGTGCCGCCGCCGCCCCAGTAGTGCCGCGATCATCGACAGCACCGCGACCTGCCCTACGAACGCTTTCGTGGAGGCCACACCGATCTCGGGGCCGACGTGCAGATACACACCCGCATCGGTTTCCCGCGCGATGGTCGAACCCACGGCATTCACGATGCCCAGCGCCAGCGCACCGCGCTCCTTCGCTTCACGCAAGGCCGCGAGCGTGTCGGCCGTCTCACCACTCTGAGAAATCGCCAGCACCACCGTGCGGTCGAGAATCAGCGGATTGCGATAACGGAACTCGCTTGCATACTCCACCTCACATGGGATCCGCGCCAATTCTTCGATCAGGTATTCACCCACAAGGCAGGCGTGCCAGGCGGTTCCGCAGGCCGTCAGGATGATGCGGTCGGCCCGCGCCAGGTCCCGGGCCACCGCGGCCAACCCACCGAGCACAACGCGTCCCTCGTGCAGATCGACACGCCCCCGCATGCAGGTCCGCAGCGCTTCGGGCTGCTCGAAGATCTCCTTCGACATGAAGTGCTGGTGCTCGCCGAGTTCGAGCTGCTCCAGCGTCCAGTCAATTTCTTCGAGCTCCTTGGTGACCTCGACGGCCTGCAGATCCGTCGTGCGAAAGCCCCGCGGTCCCACCACGGCGATCTCATTGTCGGACAGGTAGAGCACTTGCGGAGTGTGCTGAATGATGGCGGAGGCGTCGGAGGCAATCACGAATTCGTCCTGACCCACACCGATAATCAGCGGGCTGCCGCGCCGCGCCACCACGATCTGGTCGGGGTGGTCGGCATGCAGTACGGCGATGCCGAAGGTGCCCCGCACGTCTCGCAGGGCTTGCCGAACGGCTTCCTCGAGATCACCCTCGTAGAACCAACCCACCAGTTTCGCGAGCACCTCCGTATCGGTCTCGCTCTCCATGTGGATGTCATTCTGCTCAAGAAACGCCCGCAGAACGCGGTAGTTCTCAATAATCCCGTTGTGTACCAACGCCAGCCGCCCGCTCGCATCGCAGTGCGGGTGCGCGTTGCACTCCGTCGGTGCCCCGTGCGTTGCCCAACGCGTATGAGCCATTCCGATCCGGGCCCCAGCCACATCGCCGTCGAGCCGCTGTTCCAGCGCCGAAATCCGCCCGACGCTCCGCCGAATGACCAATTGCCCGTCACGCAGCACGGCGATTCCGGCGGAATCGTAGCCACGGTACTCCAGCCGTTTCAGCCCCTCGATCAGGATCGGGGGGGCTTCACGGTGCCCGACGTACGCCACGATACCGCACATACCGATACTCCTGCGCCGCTCCCATAATCTACCCTGGGTCACGACCGCCAAGGTCCAAGTACATAAACACTGCTACAGACTGCGCGACCCGGCCAACCGTAGCAACGCCCGACGGCCACCGGACCGATGATAGGATCGGCGTGCATCCCGCGGAAGTGCAACGGCTTCCGCAGAATCCGGCCCGGTCTGCACTAGTTTTCTACGCTGGCACGCTGGAGCAGTTCTGTGTCGGGCTGGTTATCTCCAGGTCAGTGAGGATTCTGTGATGTCCGCACCCGCCCGGCTCGTTTCTCAGCTCCTGGTTGAAGACGCCGAGCTACGAGACATCGTAGAAGAATTTGTCCAGGGCCTCTCCAACCGCCTGACAGAGCTACGTGCTGCCCACGCCCAGCTCGATTTCGACCAACTCGCGCTCTTGGCCCACCGCCTCAAGGGTGCCGCCGGTTCCTATGGTTACCCAGACATCAGCCACGTATGCGCCGAAATGGAACAGCAGTTTCGCAACCATGAAGTGAACACCTTTGACCGCCGACTGACTGAGCTGCAGCAGCTAGTCTCGGCCGCAACCGCCGGTCTGAATGAGTCTTCACAATAGAAGTCCCATAACCACTGGTCGCGCCGCTCACCTGGGGGTGATGTGCCATCCGGGGGCCTCGCTGGGATTTCGACGGCAGCGCCTGATTTCAGGGGATCCTCATGTCAAAAAGCCAGCGCTCAGAGTTGCTCGCCAGCACGCAGGCCCGTCTACGTTCACAGGGCTTCCTGATTGGGGCCACGTCCCGCCAAGCCATTGCCCGCGGCTGTGCTACCAGTCTATGGCAGAATGAGAAGGGCGAGACTTTCGAGTTGATCGGCGCCTACTCGTCTGAGGCCCTGGCACGCTCACAGGAGCCCTGGAGCGATGTCCAGTTCGTACAGGTCGTCAAATTCCAGGGCGAAGGCCGCCCCGAGCTCGACAGTTATACGCGCCGGTGAAGAGTCCCCAATGCGGGGGGCAAACGTTCCTGCCCTCATATGGGTAGAACTGGGGAGTGCGGCTACCTGTCAGAATGGCAGCGTGGTCCGCAAGGGTGCGTCGTACCGGTGGTCCATGAGCCGCCTGCTCCACATCTCCAATATACTGTAACTAACTTTATATAATGCAGTTGCGCGAATTCTCCCACATCCAACAGCGCGGTACCGGACTTGCATGGCATTGAGCCGGTAGCGCCTTGCGCTGACATTTTTAGCGTGGCGCACCTGGGAGATGGCTCATGTCGAAGATTATCGGAATCGATCTCGGAACCACGAACTCGGTGGTCGCCGTCATGGAAGGTGGCCAGCCCAAGGTGCTGGTCAACGACTCCGGTTCGCGCCTGACCCCGTCCGTGGTCGGGTTCACGGATAAGGGTGAGCGCCTCGTGGGGCAACGCGCCCGCAATCAGCAGGTCACGAACCCGCGCAACACGATCTACTCGATCAAGCGGTTCATGGGCCGCCGCCATCGCGAGGTGTCTCACGAGGAGAAGATTGTTCCCTACGAGGTCGTTGGCGCGGCCGATGAACTGGTGAAGGTCCGGGCGAGCGGCAAAGAGTACGCGCCGCCCGAGGTCTCGGCGATGATCCTGCGCGACTTGAAGGCCACCGCCGAGCGGTACCTCGGTGAGACCGTCGACCGTGCGGTGATCACCGTTCCGGCCTATTTCAACGACGCCCAGCGGCAAGCCACCAAGGAAGCCGGCCAGATTGCCGGGCTGACCGTTGAGCGCATCATCAACGAGCCGACCGCGGCCGCGCTGGCATACGGCTTCGAGAAGAAGGCGAATGAGAAGATCGCGGTCTTCGACCTTGGCGGCGGGACGTTCGACATCTCCATCCTGGACGTCGGTGAGAACGTCTTCGAAGTGCTGAGCACGAACGGTGACACGCACCTGGGCGGCGACGACTTCGATGAAGAGCTGATCAACCACCTCGCTGAGGAGTTTCGCCGGAAGGAAGGCATCGACCTCAAGCAGGATCCCATGGCGTTGCAGCGCCTGAAGGAGGCCGCGGAGCGCGCCAAGTGCGAACTCTCCGGCTCGCTCGAAACCACCATCAATCTGCCGTACATCTCGGCGGATGCCAGTGGCCCGAAGCACTTGCAGCTCACGATCACCCGCGCAAAGTTCGAACAGCTCGTCGAGCCATTGATCGCACGTTGCCGTGGTCCTGTTCTGCAGGCGCTCAAGGATGCCAAGCTGTCCCCGCGCAAGTCGACGAGGTCGTGCTGGTCGGCGGTTCTACCCGTATGCCGCGCGTGCAGCAGCTCGCCAAGGAAATCTTCGGCAAAGAGCCCAATCGCAGCATTAACCCTGACGAGGTCGTCGCTGTCGGTGCGGCGATTCAGGGTGCGGTACTCACCGGTGAGAAGTCTGACATCGTCCTGCTCGACGTCACGCCGCTTTCGCTGGGTGTCGAGACCTTCGGCAGCGTTATGACGGTGCTCATCCCAAGGAATACGACCATCCCGACCAGCAAGAAGGAAGTCTTCTCCACCGCGGCCGACAACCAGGAAGCCGTTGACATTCACGTCCTTCAGGGCGAGCGGAAGATGGCCGGCGACAACCGCACTCTCGGGAAGTTCCAGTTGACCGGCATCCCACCGGCACCGCGCGGCGTACCACAGATCGAAGTGACTTTCGACATCGATGTGAACGGGATCCTCAATGTTTCCGCCAAGGATCTCGGCACCAGCAAGGAGCAGTCAATCGTCATCAAGTCCTCTTCCGGCTTGAGCGACGACGAGGTCCAGCGCATGGTCAAGGACGCCGAAGCCCACGCGGCTGAGGACGAGGCCAAGCGCAAGCTCGTCGATACGCGGAACCGGGCAGACCAGATGGTCTACCAGACCGACAAGTCGCTCCGCGAGCACGGCGACAAGGTCGAAGCCGGTACGCGCACGGAGATCGAGCAGGCGCTCAACCGGGTCCGTGATGCACTCAAGAGCGACGACGTCGGTGTGATTGAGGGCGCACTGGGCGAGCTCGAGCGCACGTCTCATAAGCTCGCGGAAGCCATTTATAAGTCGCAGGCCGGTGCGGCCGGTGCGGCGAGTGCCGAGGCCGGTTCCGCCACCACCGCTCACAGCGGTGCCAGCGAATCGGCGAAGGACGACGATGTCATCGACGCCGAATTTGAAGTGAAGAAGTAACGATCGGGCCTGCCAGGGCCTTCAACGCCAGCCGGCTCCCACGGTTTCGGGATCGCTCCCGGAATGATAGCCGACTGGCGTCTTTTGTTTTTCTGAGGTGTCCCATTTCCGCGTGACGGGAACCCCGGACACTCCGCCTGCATCTAAGATCAAGCGGAGGATCCGAATGGCCGCAGGGCGGCTCGTATCGCCTATCGTATGCTGTGGCGGTGCCACCGCCGCGAGGGTTACCAAGGTGCCGAAGCACACGATCAACCTTCCACCGAGTGCCCCCAACAATGAGCAGCCGTCGCGACGGAAATACGGACGGACACCTTGGATCGATTGCGCGACGGGGCTGCTGCTGATCCTGGCCACCGTGGCCGCACCCGCACCGGCCGACATCTTCCACCTTGCGACCGGTGGAACGGTGGAAGGCAAGATCATCGGCACCGAGGACGAGCACTACCTCATCCGCACGACGGTGGGCATGGTGCGCGTGCTGATTACCTCAGTGGAGCGGATCGAGCCCTCCGAAACCCCCTTCGACGAGTACGTCGCACGCGTCGCGGTGACCCCCGACACCGCCGAGGCCCAAATGGCACTTGCGGACTGGTGTGAGAGCCAGAACCTGCGGGCCGAGCGCCGCCGCCACCTGCAGCGCGCCGTCGAGATCGATCCCGACTTTGAGCCGGCGCGACGCCTGCTCGGCTATGTGCAGATCAATGGCGTCTGGATCGACGGTCGCCGCATCATCGAGCGCCGCACCGCGGACCAGGTCGCCAGCGACGCGGAAGCCGAGCACGACCGGGCCCTGCGCTCGCGCCGCGGAGAGCTGAACCGCGAGATTCGCACGGTGCTTACCAATATGCTCGGCAGTCCGCTGGAGCACCTGCGGCGCCAGGGGCGCGAGCGACTGCTTGCCATCCGTGATCCGCTGGCCATCCTGCCGCTCTCGGAGAACCTCGTGCGCGGGTCGGTCCACCTCCGGCTGCTCCTCGTACAGATCCTCGCGAGCTTCACCGAGGACGAAGCGACACTGAATCTTTCGATTCTGGCGCTGGTCGACCCGAGCGAAGACGTGCGTGCCGCCGCGCTCCTGGAGCTGGGCCGACGCAATGATCCGCGCGTCGTTGCGCAGTATCGCGAAGCCCTGCGTACCGGAAACGACTTCATCGTGGCGCGCGCCGCGATCGGCCTGGGCAAGCTGCAGGCGGCCGAAGCGGTACCGGATCTGATTCACGCCCTGACGGCCGAGCGATCGCGCTTGGTCGAGGTCCCGGTACGGACTTACTTCCGCTCCTGGTCCAGCGTCTACGCGCCGACCGTCATCACAGGGGTTGCCATCGGCAACGCGCCAATTCAGTATGATCCACGGATCGGCGTCTGTCCGGGCTCGTCGTGGCGCGACTATGGTTACGACCTGCGCACCGAACTCCAGCGTCGCCTGGTGACCGTGTACCGCACCGAGGTGTTGGAAGCCCTCAAGCGCATCTCCGGCGAGAACTTCGGGTTCGAGCGCGAGCCCTGGCGCCGCTGGTATGAGGAGACCCAGAAATGATCCGTACACTGATGGGCCTGCTGTGCGGCACCGCCGCCGCGCTGGCGGTCGCCGGTGAACCCTCCGAAGACCAGAAGCTGCTGGCGCAGGCCGCGGCCCAGCGGGCAGCGCTGCCGGACGACCCGGTGCCAGCCCAGGTGACGCCCGCTCGGCCGGTCGCACCCGCGGTGGTGAACCGGACCGATGAGGAGCGTGAGGCCCGTCTCGAAGCCCATCTCGCGCTCGCCCGACTCGAGCTCGTCCTCGCTCGGCAGGCCATGCGCAGCAATGATCTGCGCACGGCGGCCTTGCACGCGTTGCAGGCCCAGGTGTTTCTCGTCCAGGTGCCTCCGCAAGTGGACGTCAGCGACCTCGACCTGCAGGCGGAAGGCGTTTTAGCCCGCGCCCAACAGGCCGGCATTGCGATCGAGCGCTTGCGACGTGACGCACGCGAACAGGCCCCACTGCCCCCCGAAGATGCCGCGCTCGACCGCGCCGTCCGCGGGGCGCGCGACGTCGCCCGCTCGGCGGAGCTGGATCCACGCGACGATATCGACCTCCTGGTCGACGAGCGCACCCTGCGTGAACGCACGATCCGACGGCAGCAGCCCGATCGGCACGGCTACCGGCCGGGGCGCGAGTTGATCGATCTCGAGCGCGTCGCCGCTCGAGGGGATCAACGGGTGGCTTACCAGGAAGCCCTTCTGCAGGCCTACCGCGAAGACGAAGCCCGTCTTCTGATCGCAGCCGATGAGGCCCGCATCGTCCCGCAGGGCGACGTCGTCTACCCGGCCGATTGGCGCGCCCGGGTCGCACGCCGGAAGCAGTGGGAAATGGGCCAGGTGGCGCGGTCGGAGAGCTGGTTCGACAAGGACGGGCGGGAGTGGTACGTCGCGATTTACGACCTTCGCGACATCCTCTATGAGCCGCCGAACTTCGCCCCGGCCAGCGGTCACAACTTCAGCTTTTCACGTTACCACAACTTCGATCGGCATCGTTATTGGGACCGCGGTTTCGGCTGGGGTTTCTACGAGGACACGCTGCCGATGTTGCGTTACTTCGGCGGGGTCGATCCGATCGTCGAGCGTGGACCGAAGTACAGCGCCGAGCGCCAGCGTGAGGTCGTGCAGATGATCCAGGCCTTCACAGGCGCACAGGCGATCGAGACGGAGGGGGGCATCATTCTGATGCCCGGCACCCCTCCATCGGCACCTTCACAACCGTAGGTCGCGAGCAGAGCAATTCAGGTACTACCCAACGCCGCGCGCTGGTTGGCCGCTTCCCAGAGGAAGTGCTCCGTGTACTGCGGATCGACCCGCTGACAGGTGCGCGTGGCCTGTTCGGCAATGTGAGCGTAGTCAGGGTCTTCCGTCCGTGTGTGGAACTCGCCCGCGAGGATCACCAGCCGCAGCAGGTGCCGCAGGATCAGGCCCTCCTGCTTCACCAGATCGAGCGCCTTCACGGATTTGAAGAACTCCCCATCGCGCTCGAACGCATCCCCCGCGATCCACTTCGGCTGCACGAAGACCGGTTCGGGCGCCGCGAGCTGGGCCTCGAACGCGAGCTTCAGCATCTCGGGAAAAGTCGGCGGCGGGGGCTCGTCACTTTCTTCCCAGCGATCGACCCACCGGCGCGGCCCATCTTCCGGCTCGGCTTCCGCAGAGGCACCCGCCAAGGCGACGCCCATGGAAATCATCAGCGGTTCGAGCACCTGCGTTTGCAGCGGCCCCTTCGGCAGACGATCCTCGGGCAGCCGCACGTTGCGCAGGATCGGCCGCGGCACTTCGAGCACGGCTTCGAGCGCCACGAGCTTCTCGGTGGCATCCGCATGCGTCAACGTGCGTGCCAGGTATTCCGCGAAAAGCGGATCCATGCTGCGATAGTTCAGCAACTGGTGCATCGAATCGTCCAGGGTGACATGGTCGCCGTCTTCCGAACGTGTGAGGTAGCCCAACCCGGCGAGATTCGCGAGCATGAAATCAAGCTGCTTGCCGAAACCCTCCAGCCGGTCCGCGCCGCAAAAGCGTCGCTCCATGAACTGGCGCACTTCGTGCAGCGTGCCTGTCTGCGTCAACAGAAAGATCAGGACCGAGTACGGCAGCATGCCGCGACTGACAAGCTTGGCCGGACCGGCCGCTATGAGCGTTCGAAACTGCCCCTCGCTCCAGTACTGCTCCGTCGCGCGACGCGTCGGCCGCTTCCGCTCCAGTTCCTTGCGCATGCGCATGAGGCCGGGATCCTTGGAGCGCGGATCGATCTGGTCATACCGCTTCCGCCACTTGTGAATCTTCACATCATCATCGTGCGCCACCGCGTACACGTGCCCCTGCGTGTCGAACTGCGGGCGGCCGGCCCGGCCGAACATCTGGTGCGCGGCCGAGGAGGGAATCACCTTCTTCTCGCCGTGCGGGCCTTTCAGCAGGGTGGTCAGCACGCACGAGCGTGCGGGGAGGTTGATCCCCGCGGCGAGAGTCTCCGTGCAACAGACGAACGGAACGAGCCGCGCGGTGAACAGTTCCTCGACAATCAGCTTGTGCCGCGGCAGCACGCCGGCATGATGAACCCCGACACCGCGCAGCAGCATCTGCCGCAGCTTCGGCCCGCTGCCTTCGGCGAGCGCGTCGGCATGCGGTGCGAGGGCCTGCTCCAGCTCCGCCTTCTGCCGGCTCGTCACGAGCGGCAGACCCTTCAACTTCTCCGCAAGTTCCCAGCACTCCTCCCGGTTGAAAGAGAACACCAGCGCCGGGGTGCGCATGCTGTGCTCGTCGCCCTCGGCCATGCTGACCAGCAGCTCGGTCAACAACCGGTCCTCGACCCAGTGGAACTCGAGCGGCACGCGCCGCTGCGTGGACGTAACCACCTGCACACGGCGCTGGTGCTTGTTCTTGAGCCAGTCGGCGAAGTCGTACGGGTTGCCGACCGTCGCCGACAACAGCAGCACACGCACGTGCGGCGGCAGCAGCGTGAGTGAAAGCTCCCACACCACGCCGCGCTCGAAGTCGTTGAAGCTGTGAAACTCGTCCATGACCACGGCGCCGACATGATCCAGATCGGCCACCGCCGCGTCGCGCGCCAGCAGGTGATTCAACAGAATTTCGGCCACGACTACTCGGATCAGCGCCTCGGGATTCTCGCGCCGGTTCCCCGTGATGAAGCCGACCTCGGTGCGCTGGAAACCCCAGCGTTCCGCCAGATCCTGGAACTCGCGGAATTTCTGCTCGGTCAGGGCAATCAGCGGCGTGGTGTAGTACAGCCGGCGGCCGCTGTGAAGAGCTTCAAAGAGTGCCGCCTCGGCAATCAGGGTTTTGCCCATCCCCGTCGGTGCGCAGACCATGACGCCGCCGTCCTGTTCGAACCACGCCAGCAGGGCTTCCTCCTGCACCGGGTACAGTTCGTAGGGCACCGCTTCGAGGAAACGCGAACAGATCTCGTCGCGGCTGAGCGCCATGGGGATCGTTCTCCTTCGGCCAGCCCCCCGGAACACTGCGGCTCGAAGTGGCGCCACCGTGGTGCCACGGGACAGGCCCGGCACAGCTCAAGACACGGTCTGAGGCCCCGGAGAACCGGGCGCCCGACCAGCAGGCCCCGGGCGGACCGGAGTTGGACTTACGCCGTCGCCGGGTCGCGCTTCTCGGGATCAATCCCCAGGTCGGCCACGACCTGCGGCAGCTTCGCACGGTCGAACTGTTCCCGCTGGGCCAGTTCCGTCAGCGCGGCCAGCGTCACGAACTCCGCCGTCGTCTCGAAATGGTTCCGGAGATTCCGCCGTGTCTCACTGCGACCGAAGCCATCCGTGCTCAGGATCGACATGCCCGCCGGCGCGAACGGCGCCAGCCGCTCGGCCAGCGTACTCACGTAGTCGGATGTCGTCACGATCGGCCAAGGTTCCGCGGCCAGCTTCTGTGAGAAGTAAGGCACACGCTGCGGTGCGGCTGGGTGCAGGCGATTCCACCGCCGGCAGGCCATGGCTTCGCGATAGAGCTGGTTGTAGCTCGTCACGCTCCAGACGTCGGCCGCGACCTTGTAGCGTTCACGCAGCAGCTCCTGTGCGCGCAGCGCCTCCTGCATCAGCGGACCGCTGCCAAACAAGTGAATCCGCGGGAGCTTCCCGGGCTTCTCCGCCGCCCGGAATTTGTAGAAGCCCTTCAGCACGCCTTCTTCGCAACCCGGCACCTGCGCGGGCATCGGGTAGGTCTCGTTGTAGATCGTCAGGTAGTAGAAAATGTCCTCCCCGTCCTCGTACATCCGCCGAATGCCGTCCTGGACGATCAACGCCAACTCAAACGCGAACGCCGCATCGTACGACTGGCATGTCGGCACGGTGCTTGCATGCAGCAGACTATGGCCGTCCTGGTGCTGAAGCCCTTCACCATTCAACGTCGTGCGGCCGGCGGTGGCACCGCACAGAAAGCCGCGGCAGCGCTGGTCTGCCGCGAGCCAGATGCTGTCGCCGACCCGCTGGAAGCCGAACATCGAATAGAACAGGAAGAAGGGGATCATGGTCAGGCCGTGCGTGGCATAGGCACTGCCGGCCGCGATCCACGACGCCATCGACCCGCACTCCGTGATGCCTTCCTCCAGAATTTGCCCGTTCTTACGCTCCTCATACCGCATCAACAGGTGCGCATCGACCGGTTCGTAGAGCTGCCCGGCGTGGGCGTAGATGCCGAAGCTGCGGAACAATGCTTCCATGCCGAAGGTGCGGGCTTCGTCGGGAACGATCGGAACGATCAGCTTGCCGAGGCGCTTGTCCGACATCAGCCGGTTCAGCATGCGCACAAGCGCCATGGTCGTGGCCACCGCCCGATCGCCGCTGCCCTGTAGAAACTCGTCGAACATGCTGCGCTCGGGAGGCTCGATCGACACCGCCCGCACCTTGCGCTGCGGGACGTAGCCGCCCAGGGCCTTGCGCCGCTCGTGCAGGTACTCGTACTCGGGGCTGCCCTCGTCGAAGCGGCAGAACGGGGCGTCTTTCAGCTCCTTGTCGCTGATCGGTATCTCGAAACGGTCGCGGAACGCCCGCAGCTCATCCTCGTTGAGCTTCTTCTGCTGATGGGTAATGTTCTTACCCTCGCCCGCTTCGCCCAGTCCGTAGCCCTTGATCGTACGGACGAGGATCACGTTCGGCCGACCCTGCGCAGCCGCCGCCGCCGCATACGCCGCGTAGACCTTTTCCGGGTCATGCCCGCCCAGACGCAAAGTGCGAATCTGCTCGTCGGTCAGACGGTCGACCAGCCGCAGCATTTCGGGATGGCGGCCAAAGAAGTGCTCACGGGAATAGGATCCGGATTCGACCGTGAAGCGCTGCCATTGGCCGTCCACCACGTCGTGCATGTGCTGGATCAGTAACCCGTCGGTATCCGCGGCAAAAAGCGGATCCCAATCGCTGCCCCAGATGACCTTGATGACATTCCAGCCCGCCCCGCGGAAATTCGCCTCGAGCTCCTGGATGATGTTGCCATTCCCCCGCACCGGCCCATCGAGCCGCTGGAGGTTGCAGTTGATCACCCACGTCAGGTTGTCGAGGTGCTCGCGTGCGGCAAGGTGAATCGCCCCGAGACTCTCGGGCTCGTCCATTTCCCCGTCGCCGAGGAAAGCCCAGACGCGCGAACCACTTGTGCGCATGAGGCCGCGGTCTTCGAGGTAGCGATTGAAGCGCGCCTGGTAGATCGAGTTGATCGGCCCAAGCCCCATCGAAACCGTCGGGAACTCCCAGAAATCAGGCATCAGCCACGGGTGCGGATAGGACGAAAGCCCGCCACCCTGGCCGAACTCGCGCCGAAAGTTATGGAGTTGCGTCGTACTGAGCCGTCCCTCCAGGAACGCCCGCGCATAGATCCCCGGCGAGGCGTGCCCCTGAAAGAAGATGTGATCGCCCGACGTGTGCTCCGTCTTGGCCCTGAAGAAGTGATTGAAGCCCACTTCGTACAGCGTCGCCGAAGATGCAAACGTCGAGATGTGGCCGCCGATGCCATCCGACTCGCGATTCCCGCGCACCACCATGGCCATCGCGTTCCAGCGCGCGTAGCTCTTGATGCGGCGCTCGATCTTGCGGTCGCCGGGGTACGGCGGTTGCTCACGCTTGGGGATCGTGTTGATGTACGGCGTATTCGCCGCGAACGGAATCGGGACTTCACGCTTCAGGGCCCAGCGGTGCAACTGGTCCAGCAGGAAATGCGTGCGGCGCGTCCCGCCTTGGTGGTGGACCGCTTCGATCGAGGCCAGCCATTCGGCCGTTTCGATCGGGTCAATATCGCGGGGTTGGGTAGGACGCTCGGTTACGTCATCCATCATGGGCTCAATCATGGTCACTACAGTAGCCGCCGGCTCATTTCCGTCAACAAAGCCACGGACAAGTAAAAAAGTTGAACACTCCATGCGAGCCCCCCACCGCCTCATCCCGCCAGCGGCACGGGGCCGCGCCGTGCACGGACGAACAACCGCAGCGTTCGCAACTAACGCATAAACAACGATTTATGTGTTATCCCGCACCCGTCTGCCGGCCAGCAAGAATTGGGGGGACACCCCCCACGCCATCGATCCGATTCGCGCCCATTGCAGTCTACCGGATTGACTCGTATACTGCCTGATTCGAGACCTGATCCACCCCCACGGGGCGATCCGTGACAAGGGAGTACCCGTGTACGCGATTTTTGAAGACGGCGGAAAACAATACAAGGTCACCACCGGCGATAAGCTGCTGATCGAGACGCGCGAACTGGGCGAAGGCCAGAGCACCCTTACGTTTGACAAGGTGCTGCTCGTCGGTGCAGGTAGCGAAGCCAAAATCGGCCACCCCTTCGTCCCCGGCGCGACGATCGAAGCCAAGGTCGTCGAAGCGCTCAAGACCGCCAAGGTACGGGGTGTGAAGTTCAGCCGCCGGAAGGGCTTCAAGAAGACCTGGGGCCATCGGCAGCAGATGCTCAAAGTTGAAATCGGCGCGATTCATGCGTGACGCTACGGCGTTTCATCCGGTCCGCAAGGCCCGGACGGCCGCAACCTGGCTGCGACGGCTGGCTCTGCCAACCGTCGTTTTTTTCTGCGCCGCGCTGGCTCCGACCCAGCGAGCACGCCCGAGCATACCCCCGTCGGACGATGAGCTTGTGCCGGCCACCCAACCCACCACCACCCAGCCCGAGTCCCTGCCGACAGTGGAGACGGTTGCCGAAGCCCAGACCCGCGTGGCCCGGACACTGCCCAACGACGCCTCCCCGCGCGCGCGTGACCATCATGCCGCCCTGCGATCAGCGCTCGCCTTTACGCAGGCGCTCCAGCGCGGCGACGCGGCTGCCGCGGCCCGGCTGGTCGACGCCACCGGCTTCCACGAATTGCCGCTGTCCGGGCCACTTCCGGAACAACCCGAAAAGCCGCTGATCGGCGACGCCTTGAAGAAACGCATCGCAGCCATACCCCCGTTCGATAGCGAGACGTGGCGTGCGGACCATGTACGTGTGCCCCCGGCCCGCGCTGCCCGGGAACAGTTCCCAGCGCTCTTCCGCTGGATGTTGCCCAACGATGCCCTCGTCGAGTTCTATGCTCCCACGGGTGTCGAATCGCCGAGCTGGCGACAGGGCCCCGCTGTTCTCGTCATCCGGCTCCGCGGAGGGGCCGCAACCGTAATCGGCGGGAACCTGTTTCACGCCATCAAACCACCCCCGCCGCCCGAGACGGAGGAGTACACGGGCGACGGGGAAGACAAATAGATGCCCGTGGCGCACCGCATGCCGCTGCGACGACGGTCCGGGAGCCCCAGCACCGTTGCACGATCCAGCGCATCCGGTTCCAATGTTCGATATGGAACGCAAGAATAGACCAGCGAACGAGTTGCGCCCGATTGAGATCCTCCGTGGCTTTACCCGTCAAGCCGCCGGATCCGTGCTGATCCGGCAGGGTGGTACCCATGTCCTCTGCACGGCCAGTATCGAGCAGGGTTTGCCGCCCTGGCGTGAACCGAGCGGGCGCGGCTGGGTTACGGCAGAGTATGACATGCTCCCCGCCGCTACCTCTCAACGTCGCGCGCGTAACCGCACGAAGATCGACGGTCGCACACAGGAGATCCAGCGCCTGATCGGTCGTTCCCTGCGCGCGGTCGTCGATATGCAGGCCCTTGGGCCGCGCACGGTCATCCTCGACTGCGATGTGCTGCAAGCCGACGGTGGCACCCGTACAGCGGCCATCACCGGCGCGTGGATCGCGCTCGCCGATGCCGTGCGTGTCGGTGCGGACGCGGGCTGGTGGGGGCCCGGGGTGCTGACCGCGGGTGTCGCTGCGGTAAGTGTTGGCCTGGTAAACGGTGAATTGCTTCTGGATCTCGACTACGCCGAGGACGCGCGCGCCGCGGTGGACTGCAATCTCGTACTTACCACGCGCAATGAATGGGTCGAAGTGCAGGCAACCGCAGAGGGTCGCACGTACAGCGATGATGAGATGCTTGGGATGCTGGCTCTCGGCCGGGCGGGAATCACGGCGCTGTTCGCGCAGCAGCAGGCGGCCCTTGCAGCGCCGCTGCCGCGGGCCGAGGTGAGTATCCTGTGAACAAGTGTATGTCCCTGCTCTGGTGGCACCGCTGCACAAGCCGGTTTGTGGGTCTCCTGGCGCTGAGCGTGGGCGGTCTGACCTTGTGTGGGTGTGAAACCACGGGGGGCGGAACGGCCTCAGGTGGAGGTCTCCTGGGCGGCAGCCCCGCCGAGGAAATCTGGTCTATCCGCTGCATCACGCTCACCGGTCCACAGCGGCACGCGCTCGCCGATCAATACCTGGAAGCGCTGCGCCGCGTGAATGGGTTGCGTCGTAACCTTGTTTCCGTGGTTCACGACGACGACGGAGCCCACGTCTTTTACGGCCGCTATCGGCGTGTCTACGCGCCTGACGGCACACCGGTCGGCTACGAGCCGGACGTAAGCCGTGACTTGCGTTTTATTCAGGAACTGGCCCTGCAAACCAGTCTCGCCCAGGAAGTCCTGCCTTTCCGGCTTGCTTCCATGGATGTCCTGCCGACGTTCCGCTCGTCCCATCCGGAGTGGAACCTCGAAGATGCGGACGGCCACTGGTCTCTGCACGTCGCGGTCTTCTATAACACGCACGATTTTCAAACCCGTCGCTCGGCCGCGGAGGAGTATTGCCGTCTGCTGCGAGAAGCCGGCGAGGACGCCTACTTTCACCACGGTACCGCCAACAGCTCTGTCTACATTGGTACTTATCCCGCGGGCGCCGTCCGCACACTCCGGGAACAGGATGCCTTCTCGGGTGAATCCCGTACACGCATGGTAATCGTGGACGAGCGCATGCGGGCCGCCCAGCAGCGCTTCCCCGAGAGTCTCCAGAACGGCCATCGCTTTTCGGAGGTGGTGACACGCCGCGGGCGTGATGGCCGTATGGAGCGAATCACTCTGCCGAGTCCGTCGTTTCCGGTCGTAATCCCCAAGGCACTGCAAAGGGAGGAGTAGCCGGGGATGCCCGAGATTCTACTGGCCACCCATAACGCGGGTAAGCTCCGCGAGTTGCAGGCCCTGACCGTGGATACGCCGCTGGTCTGGCGCACCCTGCTGGAGTTTCCGGACCTCCCCGAGGCCGAGGAGTATGGCGCCACCTTCGCCGACAACGCGCGGATCAAGGCGCTGTTCTACGCCACCCGCACGGGCCTGCCAACCTTGGCCGACGACTCGGGCCTCGAGGTCGATGCCCTCGGCGGCGCCCCGGGCGTACACTCCGCGCGCTATGCTGGTCGGCAACGCGACGATGCCGCGAACAACCGCAAGCTGGTGGCCGCTCTCGCGACGGTGCCGCTGCCACTGCGCACGGCCCGCTTCCGCTGCGCCATGGCCTTCGTGGAGGGCACCACGGTCGTCCTCGAAACAACCGGCACATTCGAGGGGCTGATCGTCGACACGCCGCGCGGCACCCATGGCTTCGGGTACGATCCGCACTTCTTTGTACCCGAGACGGGCTGCACTTCGGCCGAGCTACCCCCCGCCGAAAAGAACACTCGCAGTCATCGTGGGGCGGCGCTGCGCACCATGCTGGGCGAACTGGCCGCGCTCTACCGTGCGCGTGGCACCTGGCCCTGACCGGTGGGAAGCACCTCAGCGCCGGGCGTAGTTGCCCTTGGGCGGGAGTCGACCTAGCATGCCGCGGCGGCAGCGGCGCACGGTTTCACGGCAACCAAAACGGCTGGAGGCCCGCGTACTCCCATGACCCCGGAACCCCATCAGATCGTCGCGGTCTTCCAGGGCTCGTTCGACCCCGTAACCTTCGGCCACCTTGATGTGATCCGCCGTGCCGCGCGGCTCTTCAACGAGCTCGTCGTGGGCATCGGTGTGAATCCCGACAAGGAGCAGCTCTTCACCCCCCAGGAACGACTCGCACTGCTCGAACCGCACGTTGCTGACCTGCCCAACGTGCGCGCTGCCACCTACAGCGGCCTGACGATTGATTTTGTGCAGGCGTGCCGGGCCCAGGTCCTCGTCCGCGGGATCCGTGACATGGCGGACCTAACCAAGGAAGTACAACTCGCCAACCTCAATCGACTCGTCGGTGGCGTCGAGACGATCTTTATGCTGACAAGCGAACAGCACGTATTGACGTCCAGCACCTACATCCGGCAGATTTACGAAATGGGCGGGGGTGACATCTCCCGGGTGCAGCAACTGGTCCCCGACAATGTCGCCCGACGACTCGGCGAGGCCCTCGGACGCCGGGAGCGACGATGACCCCGCAAAACGAGCATTCCTCCATACCCACGCAGCCAGCACCATTAGCCACGCTCGCATGGCTCGTCGTGGCACTCGCCGTGACCGCGGTGCTGTACTACGCAGCACCCTACTTGTTGCCGGTCCGGGTGACCGAGGGTCCGTTGCTGCAACTCCCCGATACCGACCGTGCCATGCTGGTGTGGTACACCTCCCGACCCGTCGAATGCGTGCTGACGGTCAGGATTGACGGCACCGAGCGCCGGGTGCCGGTCCTGCACACTGGCAGGCGCCACGTCGCCCGGGTGGACGGACTCGCGCCGCAGACACTCCACGAATATCGTATCGAGTCCAGCGGACGGGTCCTGTTGGCAAATCGCGCGTTCCAGACGAATCGACCCACCGGCACCCGCTTCGCCTTCGTGGTAACGGGTGATACCGGCCGTGGCGGCCGAACCCAATTCGATGTCGCGCAGCAGATGCAGGCCGTGCATCCCCCCGCCGACTTCGTGCTGCACACGGGCGACGTCGTGTATCCGGACGGTGCCCGGCACCGGTACGAAGCGCGCTTCTTCGCGCCGTATCAACAGATCATCGCGCGGATCCCATTTTGGCCAAGTCTGGGCAACCATGATGTCGACGGTCGTGGACCGGGTCCGCCCTATGCGGCTCACGGCTATCTCGAGGTATTCGAACTGCCCGAGAACGGTCCCCCGGGCCTACCGGCTGAAATGAGCTACTGGTTCGATTATGCCGACTGCCGCGTGGTAGTGATCGACTCGAACCTGAACGCGGACCTGCTGCGCGCGCACGTCGCGCCATGGGCTCGTGAAGTGCTGGCCGCATCTGGTCCGCGCTGGCGCTTCGCAGTGCTGCATCACCCCCCCTATACCGGCGGCAAGTACGGCGACGACAGGCGATTGCAGGACATCCTCGTACCTGTTTTTGACGATACAGGCGTCGATGTCGTGTTCACCGGCCACGATCACAACTATCAGCGGATCGGCCCCCTGCGTAGTGGCCAGCCCGCCGAAGACGGTACGCTCTACATTATCAGTGGGGCTGGTGGCGCGCGGCTTTACAATATCAAGGAACACGGCACCACGGCCCTGCGCGCCTCCGACGACTCCATTCACAGCTTCACGCATGTCATCGTCGAGACCGACACCCTGGAGTTGCACCAGATCGATCGGTTTGGCCGCACGCTCGACAGCTTCCGCTTTCCCAAGCGGCCTGAACCTGCATTTGGCGCCACGGCCCACACGCGCCCCTAGCGATTCGTCGGCCACCACCGCGGGGTATCATGGTCGGTACAGCGGTTCAAGCGACTCGTACGTCACCCGCTGCCGCACGCTCAGGTTCGCGTAGTACTTGTGTCGGCGCGCATCGGGACGATGCTCGGCCGCAATCTGTGCCGCCGCAGCGCTCGCCGCCGGCACCGTCCTGAATCCGCCGCCACCTACCGCCGCCAGCAACGCCGCGCCCAGCGCCGAACCCTCCTCCGATTGCATGACGGCGCAGCGGACTCCGTAGACGTCCGCCTGCAATTGACGCCACCATGCGTTGCGGGCGCCGCCGCCCGCTAACCGGACTTCCCGAATCGGCACCCCCAACTCACGCATGAGTTTGATCTGCCGCCCCATGCCCAGCGTGATGCCTTCCAGCACCGCGCGCAACAACGCGCCGCGCCCCTGGTCGCGCCGCAGCCCGATGAATGCGCCCACCGCGTGCGGGTGCGGATACGGGCAGCGCTCGCCCGTGAGGTATGGGTGAAAGAGCAAGGCACTGTCGGGGGCCGTCGCGGCTTCCGTGATCATCGTGGTGTAGAGCGCATCACGTTCCGCGGGCGTACGTGCCTTCCGCAACGCATCCGCACAGAAGACCTCGCGCGCCCACTGCAAACTCCCCCCGGCCGCCAGCATGCAACCGAAGACGCACCATGCCCCCGGCACGGCATGGCAGAACGACTGCAACAGCCCCGCTTCGTTCGGAACGGGCGCTTCGCTGTGCGCGAACACCACTCCGCTCGTGCCCATGGTCGCCGACACCACGCCGCGCCGCACGACCCCGCAGCCGACCGCCGCCGCCGCCTGGTCGCCGGCTCCGCCTACCACCGGTGTCCCGGCCGCAAGCCCCGTGGCGCGCGCCGCCGCGGCAGTGAGGGTGCCGATCACGGCGCTGGATTCCACCACCGGCGGCAGCAATGCGGCATCAAGCCCGAGCTTGTCGAGCAGCTTCGTCGACCAGGTACGCCGCACGACGTCGAACAGCAGCGTCCCGGAAGCGTCGGACACTTCGCAGCACAGCGCATCCGTCAGGCGGAAGTTCACGTAGTCCTTCGGCAGCAGAATCGTGCGGACCTGCTTGAATGTGCGGGGGTGGTGCTTGCGCAACCACAATACCTTCGGCGCGGTGTAACCCGTAAGGGCGATGTTCTGCACCATGCGAATCAGGGCCGTGCGGCCGCCCGCGCGGCGCTCAATCTCCGCACATTCAACCCCGGTGCGCTGATCGTTCCAGAGCAGTGCGTTGTGCAGCACTCGACCCCGGGCATCGAGGAACACGCTCCCATGCATCTGCCCGGAAAGCCCGACCGCCGCCACCTCCGTACCGTCCCGACGGGATTTGCGCAGTACCGCCCGCGTCGCACTGCACGCGGACTTCCACCAGTCGTCCGGGCGCTGCTCCGACCAACCCGGGCGCGGGTACAGACTGTCGTGCCCGGCTGTCGCCGTGGCGAGCACCTTGCCGCGACCGTCGATCAGGAGCGCCTTGGTACCACTGGTACCGACATCGATGCCGAGGTAGATCGCCGCCATGGACGGTGCTCCAGAGCTGTTTGAGGGGTTCGACGCTGTTCGCCGCGCAGGCACGACGCCTTTGCGTGGTGTCATTATGAATCACGGCGGCTGCGCGGCAAGTGTGATGCCAGCCGGCTGCGCTCAGCGCGCGGGACGGCGCAAGCCCGCGTGCGGCTCCATGGCGAGATCGGCTACGTTTCCCGCCTTCCACTGGTGGTACCCCTGCGCCGCGATCATCGCTGCGTTGTCCGTGCAGAAGCGCGGCGGCGTCAGGTGCAGCGCGAGCTGCGCCACCGCGCAGGCCTCCGCCAGCGCTGCGCGCAACGCCGAATTCGCGGCCACACCGCCCCCCACTACAACATGACGAACGCCAACCTGTTGAGCGGCTGCGACGGTCTTTTCTACAAGCGTGCGCACCAGCGCGGCCTGAAAGCTCGCCGCAACATCCGCCTTCTCCTGTGCCGACAGGTGGTCAGCAGAGCCGTACTTCCGACCCGGACCGTGGACGTGGTACAACACCGCCGTCTTGAGCCCGCTGAAGGAGAAGTCGAGGTTCCCCGGACTACGCAGCGCGCGCGGAAACGGGATCGCCTCCGGGTTTCCACCACGGGCGAGGCGGTCGATGAGTGGCCCGCCCGGGTACCCCAGTTCCAGCAACATCGCCACTTTGTCGAACGCTTCGCCGGCCGCATCGTCGAGTGTCTGCCCGAGCAGCTCGATCGTCAGAAAATCCCGTACGTGGTACAGCGAAGTGTGCCCGCCGCTGACCACCAGCGCCACCGCCGGCCAGGGCGCAGGATCGGTAACAAGCGCTGCGCTGGTGGCATGCGCCGCGATATGGTCCACGGCGATCAGCGGCAGTCCGTGAGTGAGCGACAGGGTCTTCGCCGCCGTCACACCGATCAGCAGCGACCCGACGAGACCGGGACCACTCGTCACGGCGACCGCATCGAGGTCGGCGAGGGTAGTCCCCGCTTCCCGCAGCGCCGCTGCGAGCAGACCATCGATCTGCTCAAGGTGCGCCCGCGCCGCAATTTCCGGAACGATGCCCCCATAGCGTTCGTGCAAGGTGACTTGTGAACTGACGATGTTGCTGCGCACCGTGCGCGGACCAGCTACCACGGCGATGGCGGTCTCGTCGCACGAGGTCTCAATCCCAAGGATCAGGCCGGTGGGCATGGAACTTCGTTTTCAGGCGCGGCCGTAGAGCCCGCCAGGCGGACGGGCACCCACTGGCACCCCGGCCGCGCCGGGCATGCTTGCGGTGCTACCGTCAGCACGCCCCTCACGAGGTCCTACGCCAGGTTCATTGTCATCAGGAACAGCCGGTTCGCCTCGACCTTGGACAGGCGATTGCGCAGCAGGTCGACCGCCTCGACCGGGTTCATGTCGCTCAGCACGCGCCGCAGCATGTAGATCTTCTCAAGCTCCTGCTCGTGCAGCAGCAATTCTTCCTTGCGCGTGCCGGAGGCCGGAATGTTCAGGGCCGGCCAGATGCGCTTGTCGACCAGGCGACGGTCGAGGTGCAGTTCGCTGTTGCCGGTACCCTTGAACTCCTCAAAGATGACTTCGTCCATCTTCGAGCCGGTATCGACGAGGGCCGTGCCAATGATCGTGAGACTTCCGCCCTCCTCGATGTTGCGGGCGGCGCCGAAGAAGCGTTTCGGCTTCTGCAGGGCGTTGGCATCCACACCACCGGTGAGGATCTTGCCGGAGTGCGGCACCTCGGTGTTGTACGCCCGCGCCAGACGGGTAATGGAGTCAAGCAGGATCACGACATCGCGCCCATACTCCACCAGGCGCTTGGCCTTGTCGATCACCATTTCGGCCACCTGCACGTGCCGGCTGGCGGGCTCGTCAAAGGTCGAACTGATCACCTCGGCCTTGGTGGCGCGCTGCATCTCGGTGACTTCTTCCGGGCGCTCGTCGATCAGCAGGATGATGACGTAGGCATCGGGATGGTTTGTTGTGATGGCGTTGGCCATCTTCTGCAGCAGCACCGTCTTGCCCGTGCGCGGCGGGGCCACGATCAGCATGCGCTGGCCGAAACCGATCGGCGTGACCATGTCGACGATGCGCATGTTGATTTCTTTGGGTTCGGTCTCGAGATACACCCGGCGGTTCGGGTGCAGCGGTGTCAGGTCCTCGAAATTGGTCTTCTCGGTGACCGCTTCCGGCGATTCGTAGTTGATGGCTTCTACCCGCAGGAGCGCAAAGTACCGCTCGCTCTCTTTGGGCGGCCGGATCTGGCCCGCCACGACATGCCCGTTCCGCAGACCAAAGCGCCGGATCTGCGACGGACTCACGTAGATGTCGTCCGGGCACGGCAGGTAGTTGTACTCCGGGCTGCGCAGAAATCCGAAACCGTCGGGCAGTACTTCCAGGACCCCCTCCCCGTAGAGCAGCCCGTTCTGGCTGATGCGGCGCTTCAGAATCTGGAAGATCAGGTCCTGCTTCGGCAGGCCAACGAACTCCTCAATCCCCTCCTCCTTCGCGACGACATGCAGATCCTGCACCGTCATCTTCTGAAGATCGGTAATGTGGAGTTCGCCGCGCTTGATTCGCTCGTACTTATCATGGGTGTCGCGGTCCGGGGGTTCGTCGTCGCCCGCGGTCTTGGCCGCCCGACGCGGTCGCTGGGCCGGAACCGCATCCTCGTCGTCGGTCTCTTCCGCAACTTCGGGGAGACTCTCCGTTGCGACAAACTGGGAGGCGTCTTCCTCGGTGGCGGGGGTAGCTTCCGCCTTTTCTTCGGTTTCCTCGGGCATGCTCTCCATGACATCCTGGAGACGCTTTTTGCTGCGAGGGCTGCGTGCAGGTGACTTTGCCATACTGAACTCCACTTCGCCTGATACGCGGACCGCCCACATGGGTGGTCCCCCGTTCCAGGCCAGCCCACCGCATGATTTGCGTATCCGGGCTATGCGTATCGAACTGCGATTGCCTGAAGAATGTCGGCCACCTGCTGGCACAGGGCCTCTGCCGGTCCGTCGTTCTCGACTACGAAATCCGCCCGGCGGCGCTTGTCTGCCAAAGGCATCTGCCAGCGCTCACGCCGCGCGACTTCCGCGGCCGTCCACCCGCGCTCCGCCTCCAATCGCTGCAGTCTATGTAGATCGCTTGTGTTTACGAACACGATGACATCGCATTCGCGATCAAGGTTGCGTTCGAGCAAAAGCGGGGAATCGACGATGATGGCCTTGACTGCAGGAACTCTCGCAACGCGTTGGATAATATCGGCGCGCCGCCGGGCAATCAAGGGGTGCACCAGCGATTCCAATCGCCGTTTCTCCGCCCCCGAATCGAAGACCCGCTCGGCCACACGCCTCCGGTCCGGCCGGCCATCGGCCGCCAGGATCTCCGGCCCCCACCACCGGACCAGTTCGGCCACCACCTCCGGCTCAGCCAATACCGCGTGCCCCAGCCGGTCGGAATCGATTACGACACATCCCTGTCGGCCGAATTCCACTGAGACGGCCGACTTCCCCGAGCCGATGCCCCCGCATATGCCGATCACGGGCTTCCGATGCTGCACCTGTTTCAATCTCGCTACGGGCTGGCTACGACCCCATCTGGGCGGCATTCCAGTAATGCCGCCCTTCCGCCAGCCATGGCGCAGATCCGTGCGACGCTTCACCATGACACGCGGGCAGCAAGGGCTTGTCGCGCGCCGCGGGCGGGTTGTCAACGGCCCCCGGCCGACTAAAGTAACCACTCCGCCGGAGAGCGCCTCCGCGGAAGCGTGCCCGAATACACCACTTCGCCCCGGTTAAACGGAGCTCGGTATGTCCCGCCCCATCCGCGTGCTGGTCGCCAAGATTGGTCTCGACGGCCATGACCGCGGTGCCAAGCTGATTGTGCGCAATCTGCGCGACGCAGGCATGGAGGTGATCTACACGGGCCTGTGGCAGACCCCGGCTGCCACCGTACACAGCGCCTTGCAGGAAGATGTGGATGTGCTCGGCGTCAGTCTGCTCAGCGCAGCGCACCTGACCATTATGCCTGAGCTGCGGCGCTTGTGCGACGAGGTGGGACTGCTGCAACTGCCGATCACCGTCGGCGGCATCATCCCCGAAGAGGACCATGCCGCCCTGCGCGCGGCGCGTATCGATGGGATCTTCAACCCCGGCACGCCGATGACAAAGATTATCACGGCCATGCATGAACTCGCCGTGCGGTATCGAGCCATCCGCGAACAACTCGGCCCGCCGGACATCGCCACACCGACCGGCCTGGCGCGCGCCATCACACGTATCTCGGCGGGTACCGAACCGGCCGTTATCCCACCCGGTGAGCGACGCCCCATCCTGCTCGGCGTGACCGGCGCACCGGGTGTAGGTAAAAGCACCTTCATCGGCAAACTTGCCCGCGGCCTCCGCGCGCGCGGGCGCCGTGTCGCGGTCATTGCGGTTGATCCCACCAGCCCGTTAACCGGGGGTTCCGTCCTCGGCGATCGACTGCGGATCATGTCGGCCGAGCCCGATCACAACCTGTTTGTCCGCAGTCTGGCCTCCGAAGGTACGGCCGGTGGACTGGCCCCGCACTGCGCCGAGATCGCCGCACTGCTGAACGCAGCCGGTTACGAAATCGTGCTGATCGAAACCGTCGGCGCTGGCCAGAACGACACGCAAGTGCGCCTGGTGACCGACCAGGTGCTCCTCCTGCTGATGCCGGGCGCAGGAGATGCAGTCCAATTCGCCAAGGCGGGAGTCTTCGAAATCGCCACGGGTTTCGTCCTCAACAAGTGCGATCTGCCGGGCAATGAGGTGACACTGCGTCAACTGCGGGAGTCGCTTGATGATGAGCGACCGATTTGGCCGGTCAGTTCCTTGCGCAACGAGGGCTTCGATCCCCTCTGCGATTGGGTCGAGGCGCTTCCGGACAGGGCGTAGCGCCCGATCGGTCGGGCGCGAGGTTGAGCTGTGCCCCTTCGCACACTGCCGGAAAGTCTACGCAGGAATGCCGCGATGACGCGCCTGGGCCAATTGCATCATGTGGAGGTCAACGTCTCCAATCTGGAGCGCGCCACCGCGTTCTGGAGTTGGCTGCTCACACACCTCGGCTACACGCGCTACCAGCAATGGGCCACCGGGATCAGCTACCGGCGCGACGACACCTACCTGGTGTTCGTACAAACACAGCCCGCACATCGCACACCCCAGTATCACCGCGCGCGAACCGGTCTGAATCACCTCGCCTTTCATGCGGACACACCGGCGCAGGTCGACGAATTGACAGCGCAACTCGTGGTGCGTGGCGTGACGATCCTTTACCCCGATCGCCACCCGCATGCCGGCGGCCCGGACACCTACGCCGTTTTCTTCGAGGATCCCGACCGGATCAAGGTGGAGTTCGTCGCGCCGGCGCCCAACGCCCCCACAACCGGGAGCAAGCCCGCGTGATCCGATCCGTCCCCCCGGAATCTACGGCTGCCAGTGCGCCCCTGCCACCGACTTTCATGGCCATGGTGCGTAAACGCTGGCCGGTCCGGGTTGCTCTGGCCCTCGCCCTGTTGGCGGCTGCACTGTCGTTCACCGCCGGACTACGCCACAGTTTCGTCTTTGACGAGGCGGCCGACCTGGCCGCTGGTCTCAGCTACTGGCGCACCGGCGACTTCCGCCTCTCACCCGATCACCCGCCGCTGCCGCGCCTGTGGGCCACCGCGCCGGCCGCGCTGTTTTCGCCGTTCTGGCCGGCGGCGGACGATCCTGCCTGGTTGCGCGCCAATGCCTTCGAGTTTGGCCGCACGCTCCTCTGCTACACCCACACACCGTTGGATAGCCATCGGCTCGTGCTCGCTGGCCGCGCGATGCAAGTGTTACTGCTAGCGGCCACGGTTCTCGTCGTGTATGGCATCGGTCGTGATCTATTGGGCTCAACCGCGGGACTGCTATCGGCCACCCTCGCCACCGCCTGCCCCAGTCTGCTCGCACATGGCGGTTTGGTGACCACCGACCTTCCCATCACTTTCGTCCTGCTGCTCGTGGTATGGACGGCCGCGCGCCTGCTGGCCCATCCGTCGTGGCCGCGACTCGCCGCTGCGGCAGCAGCCCTTTCCGCCGCCGTCATCACAAAGTTCTCCTGGCCGCTTGTGCTGCCAGTACTCCTGATCATGGCACTATTCGCCTGGTGGCGATCACGTCGGCAGCGTGCGCTTTCGCCCGCCCTGCTGCTGGTGCTCGCGGGCGCGCTGGCCCTGTCTGTTTACGTTTCCATCTGGGCCGCATACGGCTTCCGGCCCGATGTGCTCAACCCCCCGCCGCGGACGCTCACGGCGGACGAAGAGCGGCAGTACGCTCTGGCGGCGAGTGCCTTGGCCATCCAGTGGAATCGCGCCCTGTATGATCCTGACACCGGGACTCCGCTTCCCGGCTTCGTGCGTGCATTTCTCCGCAGCGCTTCAGAGCAGCGCTGGCTTCCCGACGCTTACCTGCTGGGACTCGCGAAGACACTCTTCTACACGGAGGCGCGCCTCTCTTACCTGTGTGGGGCCTACCGCACTTCCGGTTGGTGGTACTACTTCCCGCTCGCATTCGCCCTCAAGACGCCCGTCACGACGCTTCTGCTGATCGCGGCCGGGCTTGCGGCACTGGCGCTGCGTCGGATGCCCGCACGCGATCCCGTACTGCTGCTCGGACTGCTTGTTTTCGTCGGCCTGTTCGCAACTGCGGCCTGCGCCACACCCGTGAACATCGGCCACCGACACATCCTGCCGCTGTACCCGCCCCTGCTCGTGCTGGCGGGTGGCAGTGTCGCCTGGGTCGCCCAGCGCTGGGGCCGTGTTTGTTTGACGATCCTGCTGCTCGGCCTTGTCACCACCAACGCACTTGCATATCCACACTACCTGGCTTACTTCAACGAACCCTCCGGTGGCCTGCGCAACGGTCACCGCTGGCTCCTCGACAGCAATCTGGATTGGGGCCAGGATCTGTGGCGCCTCCGCGACTATGCCGCACGACACCCGGGCGTACCACTGCGGGTTGCCTATTTCGGCAGCGCGGATCCCACCCGTTTCCTCGCGTGCGAGCTGTTGCCGAGTTACATGCACATAGACCCCGTCACGCCACCCGCGCCCGGCCTCTACATCGTCAGCGCCACGCAACTCTTCGGCGTCTACGATGAAACGCTGCGTGATGATTTCTGGACGCCGCGTGCCCGTGATGCTTTCCACCAAATCGCGCTGATCGCCGGGTCGATCCCGCAGCCCGATGAATCCCCGACCGCCACCACCCACCGCGCCCGAGCCCGCGAAGAACTCCCGCTCTGGCAGGCCCGTCGCCTCGTCAGCCAGCTCAAGCACCGGACGCCCGACGATCGAATCGGTGCCTCCCTCTTTGTCTACCGCCTCTCCGCCGCGGACGTCGACCGCTACATCCAACCCTGAAGCCGCCACAGGTTACGACATTGGCAGCGCCCTGGCGATCACCAGGTAAAGGTCCTCCGACTCGCGCCACGTCTGCACTGTAAACCCCGCCGCTGCGAGCTCTCCTCGTACCACTGGCTCGTCCGGCAGCAAATCGTGCCGCACCGGTCCCGGCAACCCCGCATGAAACGCGTTGATGTTCTCCCGACTGTCACAATGCAGCAAAATCAGCCGCCCGCTTGGCCGCAAGGACCGTCGCAGGTTCGCCAGCGCCGCCCCGCGTGCGCGGATGTGTGGCCACACGTGCAGGCAGAAAGCCACATCGAACCGGGCGACGCCGATGTCGGCGATGCACACATCCGCGCAGAGGTACTGTGCCGCGCCGCCGCGCTCGCGGGCCCGCGCCAGCATCTCCGGCGCAAAGTCGACCGCTGTCACCTCCCCTGGTGCCACCTGTTCAGTTAGCCAAGCCGTCACCTGTCCGGTGCCGCACCCCAGTTCGAGCACCGCCTGTCCGCGGGCCAGCCCCAACTCTGGCGCCAACCCCGCCAGGCGGGATAGGATCGCGGCATGCGGGGGCCCCGCGGTATCCCAGGACGCGGCGGCCTGATCAAAGAAGGCGATGCGGGGATCGAGGTTCAGCATGATGCCCTTCGCGATGGCACCCCCGGAGGGTACACTGTCAGTGTTACGTAAATACAGGTTGTAATAAGCGCCGCGCGGCTGTCAAGCGGTTGTGCGGCACCGGGATGGGTCACACGATGCCATACCTGCTGCGTGGCAGCACCACGTTTACCCACTGCTTCCTCCTGCTCTGCCCTCTGGCTCTGTCCGGTTGTGGCGACAGCCCATCCCCAGATGATGCCCGTCCAGTTGTTGCTGTCGCCAATTCGTACCTCGAAGCGGCGGTGGCCCAGTTCAGCAGCGATTTACGGATCATCCGACTCGCCGAGCCCGGCACCTGCCCCGGCCACTTCGATCTGCGCCCCCAGCAACTCCGCGAGATTCGCGGTGCGCGGGCCCTGCTGCGGTTCGACTTCCAGCGTGGCCTGGAAGAACGGCTCCGTAACGCCCATGATGCAACGGTCGTCTTCGGCACGATCACAATCCCCGGTGGCATGTGTGAGCCAGGTAGCTTTGCGGCGGTCAGCCGCCAAGTCGCGGACACTTTGCAGCGCGCCGGATTGCTGACGGCCGACCACGCGGCCGCACGGCTACGACACTTGGAGGAACGGCTCGTCGAACTCACAACCTGGGCGCGGGAGGAGTTGCAGCGCGCGGGCCTGAGCGGTGCCCCGATCGTCACCAGCTATCACCAGGCGGCTTTTTGCGAGTATCTCGGGCTCACCGTGTCAGCCCGTTTTCGCGGCGCTGAGTCCGCCGGCATCGACGAGATCGAGGCCATTCTCCAGCGTGGGGCCCCTGTACAAATCGTGATTGCCAACCGTCCGGAAGGTGTCCGACTCGCAGAGTCGCTCGCAACACGCCTGGGGGTACCGGTGGTGGTATTCGACAACTTCCCCGCAGACACGCCGAATCCCGGCACGGGCTTCGAGCAACTTGTACGGGCCAACGTGGAGCGGCTCCTCACAGCCACTACAACGGAGCGCTCATGAGCACCACCGCGGTGGAACTGCACACTCTGCGGGTCACTGCGCGGCGGCGTACCTTGTTGGACATCCCAACACTGAAGGTCGCAACGGGTGAAGTCTCAGCCATTCTCGGGCCGAATGGTGCCGGAAAGACAACCTTGCTGAAGGTGTGTCTCGGTCTGCGGCGGCCGACCGAGGGTTCGGTCCGGATTCTCGGCGTCGACGGGAACCGGCTCGGTACACTCGGCTGGGCCCGCCTGCGCTGCCGAATCGGTTATGTCCCGCAACAGCCGCCCACGACCAGTCACATGCCACTGACCGTGCGTGAAATCGTGGCCATCGGCCGCACGGGGCGCCGCGGCCTGCTGCGCGCGCTCAATCGTACGGATACTGCCCACGTCGAAACCTGGCTCGCGCGGCTTGACCTGGCACCACTTGCGCGCGCGTCCTACAGCGAGCTGTCGGGGGGCGAGCAGCGCAAGGTGCTGCTCGCGCGGGCCATGGTGCAGGAGCCGGAACTGCTTGTCCTTGACGAGCCCACGGCCTACCTCGACCTCGGCTGGCGTGAGCGCATCGTCGCAACTCTTGACGCGCTCTACGCAACGCAGCGCCCCAGCATCCTGCTTGTCTGCCACGAACTGGAGGTGCTCCCGCGCTGCTGCACGCGCGTGGTCGTGCTCACGGAGGGGCGCGTGCATGCCACCGGCACGCCAGAGGGTGTGCTCACCGATGAACTGGTGGCCGCGCTCTACGGTCCGGGACTCACCGTTGCGCAGCGCAACGGGCGTTTCGCCGTCCTGCCAACCGGCGAGTGGTCCGAGGAGCCGGCCGCATGATCGATCCCTTCTGGTGGCCGATTCTCGCCGGCGGCGTGCTCTCGGGCATGTCCTCCGGTCTGCTCGGGATCTACGTCGTGGCGCTGCGCATTCCGTTCCTCGCGGTGTGTGTTGCCCATGCGGCGCTTGCGGGTGCCGTGTTCGCCCTGCTCGCGGGCGTGCAGGGCTCGCTCGTGGTGGGCGGCTTCGAGGTCCCGTGGATGCTTCTGCCGGCGCTGGCGGCGGCGGCACTGACGGCCCTGGCCCTCGGCGGACTCGAGGGGCGCGGGGTCCATTTCGACAGCAACATCCTCATCGGTGTTTTGTTCTCGCTATCGCTCGGACTCGCGTTTCTAGGCATTTCACTCTACAGCGCGAGCGGCCGGCCCGACCAGGATGTCGTGCGCGGTCTCCTGTGGGGCTCGCTGCTGCTGTGCCGCTGGCAGGATGTGCGCCTGATGCTACTGGTCGGTGGTGTACTGGGCGTCTTCATCGTCCTGTTCCGCAAGGAAATGCGAGCCCTCATGTTCTCGCGCGAAGTCGCGACTGCGGCCGGTATTCCCGTGGGCCCAATCTGGACGGTGTTCCTGGTACTGACCAGCGCCGTGCTGACGGTGAACTTCCAGACTGTCGGCGGGCTGATGATCTACAGTCTGGTGACGAACCCCGCCGTCGCGGCGATGCAGGTCGCCCGCGGGCACGACCGTATCCTCCTGCTGGCGATCACCTTCGGGGCCGTGGTCAGCATCGGTGGCTTCGCCATCGCGGCCGTGCTCGACTGGCCGGTGGGAGCCACAATCGTGATTTTCTCGTCGCTGCTGGTGGTGCTGGCGGGGGGATGGCGTCGCGTGGTGGCCGGACAAGCATCGCCGTCGGCCTCGGGCCACGCTGATCTTCGCCCCGGCAGGGGCGCCGGGTTGTAGCCACGGGTAGCGCAACACAGCGCCAGCCGTGCGGAACGCATCCCGTGGAACCGGGCACATGCCCGTGAACCTGCCCCGCAGAGGCAGCCCCCCCAACCGCGCATGAGATCAAGTCGCCGCGACACCCATTAAAGCCACGCGCGACCACGCTTCCTGCCAGGGCGATTCAGTACCTCCTCGGGCATGCCACGAGCCATTCCCACGCGCTCACTGCCCTGGATAAACGACCAACCGGTCATGCACCAGGATCACGATATCCGCGATGCCATCACCAGTTACGTCCGCAACCTGCAATTCGCGCGGCTCGGCTCGTGAGTCCGGCGCCCGTGAGAAACGACGCCCCTGGAACACCTGGAACCGCGCTGCCTTCACCATGCCACCATCAGGAAGCGTCGTGACAATTTCCAGCGAGGCCTTGCCCCAGTCCAGCAGCGCCAGATCACGCACACCGTCGCCGTTCAGATCGCCAACCGCCGAGTCCGCCAACCACGCGTCGCGCGAGTCGGTCTCGTACGTGTGCTTCTCGACCAGCGTAGGTGCGTTCTCGTCCGGCACCAGCACCGCAAGCTTGTCTGGATCGGCCAGAACCACCCCGACCCGGCCGCCGTCATGACCGATCGGCAGTGTCAGCATCGCTGCAAGGTCGAAACTGCCTACGGGCATGCTCTGTGCCACGGCATAGGTGTGGTCCGCCCGCTGGCGAAAAACCAGCAGATCGCGCCCCTTCTGCTCGTACATCACCAGAACCGGCTGACCATCGTCCCCCGGCAGGACCGCCAGCCCGCGGATACGCGCATCCGCCACCTCCGGGTTGTACTGATCCACGACAGTCCACTGCCCGTTCTGCACCACCATCGCGCGCGCCAGCTTCTCCTGTGCGAAGAGCACTTCCAGCTTCCCGTTGCCATTCACATCGGCCGTGGCAAACCCGAACGGCTCCGCCTCCTTCACCAGCCAGTCACGCGTTTCCGCGCCCCGTAGCGCAGCGAACGTACCGTCCGCCTGCTGCAGGAAGGCCCGCGGCGCATTGAACCGCACGAAGATCAGCAGGTCGCTCCGCCCATCCTGATCCAGGTCTACAAAGCGGACGCCGGCGGGTTCGTCATCCAGATCCACAATCGGGAGCACCGTCTCGGGGACCTCGCCTTCACCCCGGAGCGGCCGCAGCACCAGCTCATAATCGTCATCTTCATTCCGGGACACGTACGCCATCTGGTCGGCCGGCGCACCCGCCCGCAGCGCCCCGGCCGTGACCACGTACGGCCGGCCACGCGTCGCCAGTGGTGCCGGGAAGGTCAGCCGGCCATCCTCGAACCGCGATACGCCGATCATCCGCTCTTCCGCGCTGGCCTGGAGCACCTCGGCCTGCCCGTCTCCGTCGAGGTCGACCGCCCAGATGTCATTCGTTTTCATCAGGCCCGGGAAGGTCACCGCCGGTCCGAGCCCGCCCGCGCCACCACGGAACAGGATGAGCTGCGCCGCATCCGGGTCCGCCGTCACACAATCGATGAAGCCGTCACCGCCGAT
This sequence comes from Phycisphaerales bacterium, assembly GCA_016716475.1. Lineage (NCBI taxonomy): Bacteria > Pseudomonadati > Planctomycetota > Phycisphaerae > Phycisphaerales > Phycisphaerales bacterium. The sequence goes on along the minus strand of JADJWG010000002.1, from coordinate 165,237 downwards.
ATCGCCGAGCGCCAGCGGCCGGCGTTTGCTCGTACCCTTGATCGGATAGGAGTGCATCTGCTGGGGCCAGTCACGCACCCCGCGCAGCGTGGTCGGCAACTCCCAGCGGTAGTGCTTCAAGCGGCCCGTGGCGCGCTCGATGGCGTATACATCACTGCCCTGCTCACCGGCCCGCGGCGGTACCACGGTCACGCTGCGGAAGGGCGGCAGTACCGCCGGGCGCAGCGCCGCCAGCATGCCCTTGGGCGATTGCAGACTCACGTACATGCCATACCGCTCATCGCTTGAACTGATCAACAGGTCGTCACGCCCGTCGCCGTTGAGATCGCCGGTCAGCAGCAGCTCCGGCGTACCGATTCCATGCACCAGCCGGATGGGATTGGCCAAGCCACCTTCCGCCCGCTGCAGGAAGACCAGCAGCGCCTGGTCGCCGCGCACCGCGACATCCATGCGGCCGTCCCCGTTGTAGTCCCCGAGGGTCAGGGCCCCGTTGCTCGGCGCACCCTCGCGCGCCCGGATCAGCTCGGCCGGGCCGAAGCCCCCGTCCGCCAGTCCGGGCATGATCGCGAGATCGCGGCTGTCCGTGAAGGCGACCAGGTCTGCCCGGCCGTCACCGGACACATCCCCCACGTCCAGGGCCACGATGTTGAATGCACAAGGCACGTTGGCACGCCGGAAGTTACCGCGGCTCGGAATCTGGTTCAGCTCGTCGTCGGTTTCCTCCAACTCGACGGACACCCCCGGCTCGGGCTGGTAGAAGAGCTCGATCCGACTCTGCGTCTGGTTCCACACCACGAGGTCCTTGCGGCCGTCGCCGTCAAGGTCCGCGACGCGCAGCAGGCGAATGTTCGGTTTGAGCTTGTAAATTTGCATCTCGCCGAAGCCGAAATGTTGTGGCAATGCGTTGCGCTGTTCGTCCGTGAGGACAGGTTCATCGGCGACGGCACCGTAGAAGCAAAGCAACAGCAGAGTGGAAACCAGCATGCCGCAACTCCTGGCTAAGTGGAAGGTCGCCCATGGCGCGCCACCGCGATACTGCTGGGGCGCATTGTAGGCCACCCCGTCGACCCGGGAAGCCGGCCCTGACAGGAAGTCACAATTCGCAGAGACCCCGGTCCCGGCACAGGGTGCCAGCTTAGCCGCTGGTGAGCCGCTTCATCACCCGCACACGGGCCTGCGCCCGCTCCCGCCCCTCGCGCTCCTCCAGCGTGCCGCTTGGGTGTGTGCCCACCGCCTGCTCAGCGGCCGCGACGATGGCCGGTGTAAGCTCGCTGGCCGCGAGCGCCCGGTTGGTCAACACCGTAACCTGGTCATGCAGCACCTGGGCAAATCCGCCGTCAATGAAATACGCGGCCGTCTGCCCCGCCAAGGTATACCGCAACTGTCCGATGCCGAGTTCGCACATCAGTGGTGCCCGCTCGTGCAGGACGCCAAGTTCGCCATCATGGGACGGGATGACAACCGAATCCGCGGCGGTGTTGAGCACCTCGCGGTCGGGCGTGATCACGACGAGTTGGACACTGCGTTCACCAGCCATGAGCGTGCTTGTTTGTAGAGTCCGAACCGGGCCGCGTCAAGCCGCTCGGGGAGTCCGGCGGCAGACGCGGGCCACGGGCCGTGCGTTCTGTCACCCGTCTATGGCGTATAGGTCAGCGGGCCACGCCAACCCAGATCCCAGCCGAACTGAAGCCAAACCAGCAGCAGCAGGAGCCACGTCACCAGGAATACGACCGAGTACGGCAGCATCATCGAGATCAATGTGCCCATGCCAGCTTTCGGGACGAACCGCTGCATGTACACCAGCACAATCACGAGGTACGAGTTCAGCGGCGTGATCACATTGGTCGCCGAATCTCCAATCCGGTACGCCGCCTGCGTCAGTTCCGGGCTGATCCCCACCATCATGAACATCGGCACGAACACCGGCGCGAACATCGCGTACTTCGCCGACATCGAACCCACGAACAGGTTGAACAGCGCGGTCACCAGCACGAACGCCACGATCAGCGACGCGGACGGCAATGCCGCGGCCGCCAGCCACTGCCCGCCCGCCAGTGCCAGCATGCGGTCGAGCTGCGAATACCGGAAGTACTCGATGAACTGGGCCGCGAAGAATGCGAGCACGATGATCGGCGCCATGCCGGACATCGACTCGTGCATCAACCCCGCAAGGTCACGTCCGCTGCGTACCTTGCCAACCACGGCTCCAAAGACGACGCCCGGCAGCAGGAACGAAAGGAAGATCAGCGGCACAATCACCGCTACCCAGCGCGGGAAATTGTTCTGTGAATCGACCCCGTACAGCGGGGATTGGGGCCACACGCTGAGCGTGATGATGCCGGTCACCAGCACCGCCAGCACCAGCCCCGCCCAGAGCAGCCCCTGCGCTTCCCGGCTCGAAATGTGGCGCGCCTCGGCGACCTCCGCGGCCGACATCCGCCGCGGACCGCCATCCTCCGGTGACTTGTCGCGGAAGCGGCGGTCTACGATCCACGCCGTCACAGCCCAGCCCGCGGCCGTGATCACGAACGTTGAGGCGATCATGAACCACCAATTGCACGTCGGCGCCACCTCGTAGCCCGCGTCGAACACCCGGGCGCCCATCGTCGTGAAGCCCGCCAACATCGGGTCGAGGCCCGTCACCACCAGGTTCGCATTAAACCCCGCCGACACGCCCGCGAACACCGCCGCCACCCCCACCAGCGGAGACCGGCCTACCGACAGGTACAACGCCGCCGCCAGCGGCGGCAGGACCACGTACCCCGCATCCACCCCCAACGACGACATGACGCCCAGAAAGATCATCGCCGGCGTCAGCAGCGGCCCCGGCACGAGTTGCACGAACGCCTTCAAGGCCGCCGCCAGCAGACCCGTCTTTTCCGCCACGCCGATCCCGAGCATCCCCACCAGCACCACGCCCAGCGGCGGGAAATTCATAAAATTGGGCACCATGTTTTTCAGGCACCAGAAAAGACCGTCGCTCGTCAGGAGACTGCGGGGCCGGGCGGCCTCCGCATCACCGGACTCGCCCGTGAGCACCACGATGGGCTCGCCCGCCGCGTCGCGCCGGGGTGGGGCAACGGCGTCGGCATGTTCCGCCGGCAGGAATTGCGGCTCCACGCGCCGCAGGTCGGCCGTCAATTCCAGGATGGGCCGACCCTGCTCGTCTGCGCGCAGGCGAATTCGAGGCGCGCCGGTCTCTTCGTCGATGCGGGGAGTACCGTCTTCCGCGAGCACCAAGTCAAACGTCGCCCGGTACACCCGCGGCTGCACCGACCAGTCGAGCTGAGCTGCGACCGCTGAGAGCAGCATGACCACCGCCGCCCCACCAAGGAACAGCATCGTTGGATCGGGCAACTTGTTTCCGATCCACTCGATCCAATCGAGCAGCCCACGCCGTGGTCCAGGACCATCCCCCGGAGACTTAGCGCCCATGAATCACCTCACCTTGCGACTCGCGGTCGCGACTTCGCGGTTTTCAGCCCATAGAATCGATCGGGGCGGACCCGCAGCACAACAAGACGGTCGGGCAGTCTAACCGCAGAACCGCCCCGCTCGCACCGGCTGCGCGCTGGCCATGGCACACGGGACGAACAGTCCAGAGTTTTTCGTCACCACGCCGGTACGCGTGCGCCGGAATGACCCATCGGTGAGCACGCACGCAGGGTTGGGAAGATTCTGCGCGGAGGCGTCCCGCCGGTCGACGCATGGCAGCGGTCCGTCTACAATCCCAGCGTGTTTGGCCGAACAGGTTAAACGGATGCTTCCTGCGAACGAAGGCAGTGCATCACGTACTCTGCGCGCGCCTGGTTCTCAGCCACCCCTGAGAGGCGGAGCGCGGCGGAAAGGTTGGAATGGAACTTCCTCGCCGCGACCGCGGTGACGAACTGTGTCCCGCGGGCGCCCTGACGGGTGTGCGCGATCGGCTGCGCCTCCTTGCCCGACAGCACGAGCTGGTCACGGTCATCGCCTGTGCATTCGATCATCGCACACGCATGCTGCCCTTCATCTATGCCGACACGCGCATGGCCCCTGCCGGTGTGCGGGCGATCGGTTCGGCCTTGATGGATTCCGGCTTCGCGAAAACGCGCATCGTTCTCCAGCAGTGGAACCCGAATTTCCGTCCTGACGAAATGCAGCTCGACGGCCGCGTGCCCGACCTGTTCCTCGTCTCGAGCATGCAGATCCACACCGCCGCCTGCCACCAACTCATCCGCGCCGCATGCCGGATCGACCCGGCGCACCGCCCCCTGATCATCGCCGGCGGGCCCAAAGTGGTGTACGAGCCGTGGGACGTGTTCGGCGCGAACCCGCGCGAGCCGTGGGGGGCCGATGTGGCCGTTACTGGGGAGGAGTTTGTCCTGCTCAGTTTGCTCGAGCGCCTGCTCGAGCTGCGTGGCCGGCAGGAGTCACTGCGCGCCGCGTTGGTGCGGGCCCGGGACGGCGGAATGCTCGACGACATCCCCGGACTCGTGTACCCCCGCACCGGACCGACCGGCGCGGCGGAGGAGCTGATCGACACGGGGATTCAGCGGCTGGTGGGTGACCTCGACGAGCTGCCGCACCCGGCACTCGGGTACCGCTTACTCGAGCCGCCAAGCCGGGGAACGACCCTGCAACGCCAGGCCCTCGCGCCACAGCAGGTGCGCCGCTACAGTTCAATTGCCTCGCTGGTTCTCACGTTCGGCTGCAAATTCAACTGCCCCTACTGCCCGATCCCCGCCTACAACCAGCGGCAACACCGGGTCAAGAGCGGGGCGCGCGTGGCGGACGAATTTGTGCGGCTGAACCGCGAGTACGGGTTACGGTACTTTTTTGGTGCGGACGACAATTTCTTCAACCACAAGCAGCGCACGCTGGAGATCGTCGAGACTCTTGCGCGGACGGAAATCGACGGCGTACCGATCCGGAAGAAAGTACGCTGGGGCACCGAGGTGACGATCCACGACACGCTCCAACTGCGTGAGCACCTGCCGCTGGTGCGCGCTGCGGGCGTGCGGGCATTGTGGCTCGGTGTCGAGGACATGACCGCCACCCTGGTCAATAAGGGCCAGAGTGTGAACAAGACCACGGAGGCGTTCGGCCTGCTCCGGCGCCATGGGATCTGCCCGATGCCCATGATGATGCATCACGACACGCAGCCGCTGGTCAGTGCGACCGGCAACTACGGGCTGCTGAACCAGGTCCGCCTGCTGCGCAAGGCCGGCGCCATCAGTCTGCAGGTGCTGATGATGACACCCGCGACCGGCTCACGCTCCTATGAAAGCGCGTTTCGCGACGGGCTTGTCTATACCAGCGCGGCCGGCCGGCGTGTCGAGCCCCATATGCTGGATGCGAATTACGTCGTCGCGTCGCAGCACCCGCAGCCCTGGCGCAAGCAGTTCAACATCATGATCGCGTACCTGTACTTCTATAACCCTCTGCGCGCCCTGCTGGCACTGGTGCGCCCCAAGAGCAGGTTGTACCTCGCTGATGCCGCCGTCCAGGTCATCGGCATGTGGGGGCTCACACGCACCATTCGGCGCACCTTCGGCTGGGCCTTGCGACTCATGCGCGGCGATATCCGACGACATGCGGATCTTCCGGCTTGCGCGCTGCCTATGCGGGCGGTGGATGGGAGCGTCGCCGTCCATGCCCTGCCGCGCGCACCCGCCGAATCGCGGGAAGGGCCACAACCCGTGGGGTTGCCCCTGGCCCGGCAGCGGCCGATTGCTGAGTTGTTGCCCACCCCCGTCAGTGTGGTCGAGTCCGCCCCAGCACCGCAAACACCCTGCACCTGAGAATCCATTCCGGCTGGCCCCAACTCACGTGTACGGCTTGGCCTCAAGTTGGCCCCAGGGTCACACCTGCCGGGGCGCCGTCCAGCGGCATTGAGCCGCAGCGCGCGCCCCCGTACCATGCGACCATGGCCGGTGATCTGCTCATCACAATCGAAAGCAGTGTCGGCGTTCTCCGCCTCAATCGTCCGGAGACGCTGAATGCGTTATCCGTGGCGCTGATGGGTGAACTCGCCCGGGAACTGCGTCAACTCGACCGCCACCCGCAGGTGAACTGCCTGCTGTTGCTGGGTGGCCCGCGGGCGTTTGCCTCCTCGCTCGACGTCACCGAAATCGTGGACGCATCGGTCGTCGACATGCAGGCCCGCGATCCTTACGGGGCCTGGGACGTTTTTCACGAGCTGCGCAAACCGGTGCTGGCCGGCGTGGCCGGGTACGCGGTCGGGGCGGGCTGCGAACTCGCACTCGCCTGCGACATTGTGATCGCAGCCGACACGGCCCGCTTCGCGCTGCCACAGACGGGGCTCGGGATCATTCCCGCAGCGGGTGGTACCCAGCGCCTGGCGCGGTGTGTGGGGCAGGCGGTTGCGCTGGATATGATTCTCACCGGGCGGACACTCAGTGCGCGCGAAGCGCTGCAACTCGGGCTCGTGAGTCGCGTGGTGCCGCGCGAGAACTGCGACGAAGAGGCGCTCGCGCTCGCCCGCGAGATCGCCCGACGACCTCCGCTCGCCATTCGGGCCGCGAAAGCCGCAGTGCAGCGGGCTTTCGAGACGCCCCTGCGCGAAGGGCTCGTCTACGAGCGGCAGGCCTGCTACCTGCTCTTCGCGACGGACGATCAGAAAGAGGGGATGCGGGCATTTCTGGAGCGTCGTCCAGCCGCGTTCGCCGGACGCTGAGAATCAGCGCCGCGGCGCAGAAGGGAACCAGATGGCGGGTAGCTTCACCACGCTGGCGCTGGCCGTCGAGAGCGGGGTACTGACCATCCTGTTCAACCGGCCCGATCGGCTGAACGTGTTCGATGCGGAACTGGGGTTGGAACTGGCGACGGCGTTGCGGTCGGCGCAGCGCGACGAGTCGATCCGGTGCGTGCTGCTGACCGCGACAGGCCGGGCGTTCTGCGCCGGTCAGGATATCCGACAACTCGCGGGCGAAATGGGACCGCGCGACCTCGGCACGTATTTGCGCGAAGTCGTCAATCCACTCATTCAGCGCATTCGTGGACTCGAGAAGCCGGTGGTCGCGGCGCTCAATGGCATTGCCGCCGGTGTTGGCGCGAGTCTGGCGCTGGCAACCGATCTGCGGGTTGCGGTGCCGGGAGCGGGCTTACGGATGGCATTCATCCATCTTGGGCTCGTGCCCGACGGCGGTGCCACCTATACGCTGATGCAACATGCCGGGTATGCCCGCGCGGCCGAACTGTGCCTGCTGGGTGAAACCCTGCCAGCGGAAGAAGCCCTGCACTGGGGGCTGTACAACCGCGTGGTGCCGGAAGATGAACTGCTGCCGGTGGCGCGCGATCTGGCGGGCCGGCTGGCACGGCTCCCGGCTGGAGCGCTGGCCCTGACCAAACGCACCCTGCACGATGCGTGGAACGCCACGCTCGATGAACAGCTTGAGCGCGAGGCGTTCGCTCAGAGCACCCTGGCACGTACGGCGGATCATCGAGAAGGCCTCGCCGCCTTCCTGGAGAAGCGCCCGCCGCGTTTTCCAGCCCCCGAGGAGTTGTGATATGTGGTCGCAGCGCACCCGCCAACTGGTTGAGCTTGCGTGCGAGGAGGATCTCGGCCTGGAGGGGGATATCACCTCGGCGCTGCTGCCCGAAGGGGCGGCGGAGGTTGTGGCACGGCTCGTCCCGCGCGAACCGGGTGTACTCTGTGGCCTCCAACTCGGTCCGACGATCTGCGAGCTGTTCAGCAAGCGCCTCGGCCGCGCCCTGGAGTTCGGCCCGCCGGCAGGACCGCGCAGTTTCAACGATGGGGATGTGGCCGAGGCCGGCACCGCGGTGGCAACCGTTCGCGGGGCCTTGTCGGCGGTCCTCGCGGTGGAACGAACGCTGTTGAATTTCCTCGGACGGATGAGCGGCATCGCGACCTACACCCAGGCATATGTCGTCGCGGCCCGGGCGGTGAACCCCGAGATTCGTGTGCTGGACACCCGGAAAACACTCCCGGGCTGGCGCGAGCTCGATCGCTATGCTGTGCGTATCGGGGGCGCCCGTAACCACCGTGACGGCCTGTACGACGCGGTGCTCTTCAAGGACAACCACCTCGCGGGTGTGCCGCTCGATGAACTCGCCGAAACCCTTACGGACTGGCTCACGGGGCTGCGCAGCACGCCCAAGTTCATCGAGGTTGAGGTTGACGGCCTTGACCAGTTCGCAGAGGTCTGCCAAGTTTCCGCGGTCGATGTCGTGCTGCTCGACAACTTCACACCTGAGCAGTTGCGGGCGGCCGTACAGTACCGTGATGCCCACAGTCTACGGGGCAAGCTCGCCCTGGAGGCCAGCGGAGGCATCACGCTCGAAACCGTCGCCACGATCGCGGAGACGGGCATTGACCGGATCTCCATCGGGGATCTGACGCACTCGGTGGCGGCGCTCGACATCGGCCTTGATCTGTAGAGCTTTCCCAGCCCTCCCCTGCAGAGAGGAGTTGGGGAAGAGTCGAGCATCCGCAGAAAAAAATGCCCCTCCCCGGCGCGCTTCGTTTCAAGTTCGTACCGCACCGAACCTACGGGAGTCCTGCCGATGAACCACTCCTCCCAAGGTGCCATGCCACCGCTTGATCCGGCTGTACTCCGCGCTCGGTTGGACTGGCCGGATGAGGCCCTGCTCGGGGAATGTGACGTGCACTTTCACCGTACGGGTGGCCCTGGCGGGCAGCACCGCAACAAGGTGAGTTCCGCCGTGCGCCTGGTGCATCGCCCCACCGGGTTTACGGTGACAGGGGAAGAACGCCGCTCGCAGCACCAGAACAAGGCCAACGCTCTCCTCCGGTTGCGCGAAGCGATCGCGATAGGGATCCGGCAACCCCTGCCGGAAGCGGTGCGCTGGCCGGAGTCCGTCCAGATCAAGGCGGCGCGGCTTCAAGTAAGCGAAAAGAATCCCGCGTACTGGGCGGTACTCGCGCTTGCGTTGGATGCGCTGGCGGCGCACGGTGCCCAGGTGCCGGCGGCTGCCGGGGCGCTGGGGGTGACGACCTCGAGCTACACGCGTTTCCTGGCGGACCATCCGAAGGCGTGGATCGAAGCGAACCGGCTGCGCAAGTTGGCGGGCCTGCCCGGGCTGAAGATGCGCTGAGGCGTCCTGCGGCCCTATGCCAGCGCAACCGCAGGGCCGCGCGCAACGAACACCGCGACAACGTCCTTGTGCCTAGAACGCCTCGCCGGACCGCGGGAACGACCCGAGTACCGTGAACACCGGGCAGCGCCCCCGGGCGGCAGCGATGACCCGTTGCAGTGGCGGTTCGGATGCGTGCCCTTCCGCATCGACGAAGAAATAGTACTCCCAGTTCCTTCGCCGGCTCGGACGTGAAGTGATCATCGCAAGGTTCACGGACTCGCGCCGGAAGATGTCCAGTACCTCCACCAGGGCACCGGCCTCGTGGGCGGTGGCGAACATCAGCGCGGTCTTGTCGTTGCCGGTGGCGCGCGGTTGTGAGCGACCCAGTACAAAGAATCGCGTGATGTTGTTCGGGTCATCCTCGATATTTTCGAGCAGGATCGGCAAGCCGTACAACTCGGCCGCGAGGCGGCTGCCCACGGCCGCAGCGCCTTCTTCCTTGGCGGCCAATTCGGCGGCTCGGCTCGAACTGGCAACGGGCACACACTTCTCCAGCAGGCCGGTTTCCAACAGCCAGCACTTGCACTGGTCAAAAACTTCGGGTTTGGAATAAAGCCGCTCGATCTGCTCAAGCGGGTGGCGTCCCAGCAGGTTGTGGTGGATCTTGCGCAGGATTTCGGCACAGATGCGGACGCGCGTCTCGCCAAAGGAGGCGAGCGTCTCGTCGATCCCGCCGGCGATGGAATTCTCCACCGGAACCACGCCGAAGTCGGCGTGCTCGCGCTCCACCTCGTCGAAGATCACCGCGATGTCCGTGAGGGGGACGTACTCGACCGACGCTCCGAACTTCCCGCTGGCGGCAATGTGCGAATAGCTCCCGCGTGGCCCGAGATACGCGATGCGCAGCGGGCGCTCGAGCAGGAACGAACCACTCATCAGTTCGCGGTAGATGGCGGCGAGCACCCGGTCGGGAAAGGGCCCGGGGTTCTTGCGGGCCAGAGTCGCCAGAATTTCGCTTTCGCGGTCCGGCGCGTAGATCGGTGAACCGTCCGCGGACTTGATGCGCCCGATCTGGGCGGCCACGCGCCCGCGCTCGCTGATCAGCCGGACGAGCTCGTCGTCAAGTGCATCTATGCGACGCCGGCACTCGGCCAGCGAAAGCTGCGGTTCGACCGGGTTATTGCCGCTCTCAGCCATGGTGCTTCCAGGGTGCGAGGGTACGGGTTGTTGCAGGACACGGGGCCGGCCTGCGTAGCATGTCCTCGAATGGTCTTCGGCAGCTATCCCGACACTCCGCGCCCCATGGGGGAGCAATCGGGAGCGGATTCAATCCAGCAGATTCTCACCCCCCCGCTCCCCGCGAGGAAGGGGGCTGGAAGCGCAATCAATCTCCGAACTTCAACCCCTGCGCCAGCGGGAGCTCGCTGCCCCAGTTGATCGTATTGGTCTGCCGCCGCATGTAAACCTTCCAGGAGTCTGAGCCGCTTTCGCGCCCGCCACCGGTCTCCTTCTCACCACCAAAGGCGCCGCCGATCTCCGCCCCGCTCGTCCCGATATTCACATTGGCGATGCCGCAGTCACTGCCTGCCGCACTCAGGAACCGCTCCGTCTCGATCACGTGCTGTGAGAAGATGGAGCTCGACAACCCCTGCGGCACACCGTTCTGCAGCGCGATGGCCTCGTCGATTTCGCGCTCGATCGTGGCCACGTCGCGCGGCTTCGAGTTTCCACCGTAGCCGATGATGTAGAGGATCGGGGCGAAAGTCTCATCCTGCACAATCGAGAATTCGTTCCGTGCGGCCGCGAGACACGGACGCACGTAGTGCCCGCCGGGATAGGCAGACCCTGTGAGGGGTTCGCCTCCGTAGAGAATTCGGCCGCCCTCGGCCTGAACTCGCTGGATGGCGGTCTGCAATTCCTGCACCGCGGCCTTCGTCACCAGCGGTCCCATGAGCGTGTCCGCTTTACGCGGGTCGCCGATCGTGAGGGTTTCATAGGCCCCGACCAATCGGCGGATGAGCTCCTCCCGCAGACTCTCGTGCACGATGATGCGGCGTGTGCTGGTGCAGCGCTGTCCCGCAGTACCCACGGCGCCGAACAGGATTGCGCGCAACGCCAGGTTCAGGTCGGCGTGCGGCGTCACGATGATCGCGTTGTTGCCGCCAAGTTCAAGAATGGTCCGGCCGAGTCGGCGGCCGACCACCTCGCCGACGCGGTAACCCATCTGGCAGGAACCGGTCGCGGAAATGAGCGGAATGCGACGATCGTGCAGCAGCTTGTCACCGACCGTGGAACCTTTGCCGATCACCAGGGAGAAGATCGCTGGATCGACGTTGTTGTCCTCACACACGCGCTGGGCGATCTTCGTACAAGCAATGGCTGTCAGCGGAGTATGGCTCGACGGCTTCCAGAGAGTCGCATCGCCGCACACGGCCGCAATGGCTGCGTTCCAGCTCCATACCGCGACGGGGAAGTTGAACGCGGAGATCACGCCGACCACGCCGAGCGGGTGCCACTGCTCGTACATGCGGTGCTGGTGCCGCTCGGAGTGCATTGTCAGACCGTAGAGCTGGCGGCTGAGGCCGGTGGCGAAGTCACAGATGTCGATCATCTCCTGCACTTCACCCTCACCCTCGGCGAGGATCTTGCCCATCTCGAGGGTGACCAGCGCGCCGAGATCATGCTTGACCTCGCGCAGCCGATTCCCGAGTTGCCGCACGATTTCCCCGCGCCGTGGCGCCGGCAGTACACGCCATTTCAGGAACGCCGCGTGCGCCCGGGCGACGATGCGGTCGTATTCGTCCTCGGTGACCTGGGTCACGGCACCGATGACGCTGCCGTCGATGGGGCTGGTGACTTCCAGATTGGGCCCGGAGCCCAGCCAGGTACCGTCGAAGCCGCCCGGATTCACACTTTCAAGGCCCAGCTTCCGAAGCGAGTCGCTCATCGATCCACCTGCACTCGAGTAACGGGACGTGTTCATCTGCTGGGATGAATATACCCCCACGCAGTCGGTGGAGGGAAGCGCGGCACTAGACCTGCGGATCGTTCGGGGGCGGTGGGGCGCAGGGGGTACGGCGCGCCAGCTCCCGCCGCAATTGTGCGGCGATGGCCTCAAATGCGCCCGCGTTGGCGGGACTTTCGGCGGCGAGTTCTTCGTGAGCATGCAGCATGAATTCGATCGTGGGGACGTCGATTTCTTCCTCGGGACAGGGTACCGCTTGCAGACGCGGCGGTGGCGTGATTTCCCGACAGTGAAAAAGTTCGGCCAGCCCCATGGTCTGCAGCGCGCCAGCCCCACCGTCGCCGGTCCCCGTCAGCACCAATTGCCCATCGATTCGGCGAAGCTGGTTCCGCAACCGCAGCAGCCAGCCGGCGAATGTGCTGTCAAGGAACCGTGCTCCGCTGAGATCCAGGATCACCGCCGGCCGATCGACCACCCGCGCCAGCAGCTCCTGGGTCAGTGCATCGGCCACCAGCGCGACGCGATGCGTGGCTTGTCCCCCGACATGCAGGTAGATCTGCTCGGCCGAGCGGGCAAACGCGATTCGTGGAGCCGCATGCGAGGTCATCAGGGGCTACCTCTCCAAGGTGTATTCGCGCGGGATTGTACGCACCCGGTTTACAACCGTCTTTGGGAGCGTGTGCGGCTGCACCGTTTCACGTCCCCTCCCGAGTGCTTTATCATCTGGGGTACCCTGCGGCGCTATGGGTCACCCGGATGGAGAAGGTTCCATGTTGCGCACCGTCGCCATCGTCGGCGCATCGGCCGATCGCACCAAGTACGGTAACAAGTCGGTCCGCGCACACCGCGCTGAGGGTTGGGAGGTTTACCCGATCAACCCACATACCACGGAGATCGAAGGCCTGCGCGCCTACCCGTCCCTGTCATCCCTGCCGGGACCGGTGGGCCGCGTGTCACTTTACCTGCCGCCGGTGCTGGGCCGCTCCATCCTGCCGGAAATCGCCGCCCTGCGCCCCGCCGAGTTCTTCGTGAATCCCGGCGCCGAGAGCGACGAACTGCTGGCCGAAGCGCGACGGCTGGGACTTGAACCGATCCTCGCTTGCAGCATCGTGAGTCTTGGCCGCACGCCGGATGACGTCGACGCCTGAGCGGTGGTTGTTCGGAGGGAGAGTGCGTATGCGACCGCGACGCCAACGACCGCCACGCCGGGGACACACTGCCACCAGCGGCGACGCCGTGGAGCGCGAGGCGCTTGAGCGGCGCTGGTTTCGCCGACTGAATCCGTACCCTGAATTCGGGCCCCTGGTGGTCGGCCGGGACCTCCAGGGGGAGCCGCGACACCGCTGGCTGGCCTATCGGCAGGCGTTCGCGCCTGAATTGGTACGCAGATTTCTCCAGACCCCGGACGTGTCCAAGGGCTGTCCCACGGCACCGCTGCTCGACCCGTTTGCCGGAACCGGCACCACCGTCGTCGAAGCGGCCGGCGCGGGGCGACCTGCCCTTGGGGTGGAGGCACTACCTGCGCTGGCGTTCGTCGCGCAAGTGAAATGCGAACAGGGCCCGGCGCCACCGCTGCCCCCCCTGCCGCCCGCGTCCGATCCGTTCGACTGGCAGCCACTTGCGGACATACTCGTCGAGCCCGTGCACCGAGCCACGTTGCTGTGTGCCGTGGCGGCTCAGCACACCACCGACGGCAAGCCGCTGCGGCAGGCCCCACCCTTGGGGCAGACCTTCGCGCGAAAGTTCGCCGAGATCTCCGACGATCTTGCGACGCCACTCAAGGGGACGGGGCGGGTCATGGCGAGCGACGCCCGAAAACTCGCCGGTATCTCCGCCGCTTCGGTCGGTGCGGTCCTCACGTCGCCGCCTTACCTATCACGGCACGATTACACCGCGATCACCAGGCCGCTCGAGGTGGTGCATGCGCACTGGTACGGACCGAACGACCGCGCGGATCTGCGCACGGCACAGGTCAGGGCGCACCCTCGAGCATACGCCCAGCAGTGGGAAACCGAACTTCCTGCGGCGGCCGTGGAAGCCGTGGCGGTGCTGCGCGCATCGGGCGAGCCACGCCTGGCCGGCGTTGTTCAGTCCTACTTTGAGGATCTGGCACAGGTTTTTCGGGCCTTGGCCCGGGTCCTGCGGCCCGGGGCGCCGTGCTGGTGCGTGGTGGGCGGGGCGCGGCTGGCCCATGTGTATATACCGACAGATCTGATCCTCGCAGAACTGGCACCGGTGTGTGGCCTGGAAACGGAACAGGTACTCGTAGCCCGCAACCTGATCCCCGGTGGTCGGAAGCTGGGGAACCTGCCATCCGTGACCCCACGGGAGTCGATCCTGGTCTTGAAGCAGACGGGCTAAGCGGAGTGGAGCGGAAGTCCGTGCGTTCGCCAGGTGTCTAACCAACTGTCTCGACCATGTTTACGGAAAACCTGCGGCGTGGGTTGGATTTGTGTTCCTCATCTGTCCGATCGAAGAGCTATACTCAGGTGCTGAGTGAGCAACGTGTGGTTCGATCCCTGCGTTGTGCGATCCGAAAGCAATCGTTTGCGAGGACCTTTAGCTGAACCCGGGAGGCCTTACGGCTATCCCCCGACGTTAACGCCCTGAGCGCGAGGTTGGGGCAGCGCTGGCATCCCACTTTGCATGACGGGTTCCAGCAAACCGCTTTCACCGGCAATCGCGGAGATGGACCTCATCGCGACGGCGCGCCCGACCATGGGAACGCCGTCGCTTTCTTTTCTATTCACCATTGCGATTGAACGCTGCACAGCGCAACAGCACTACACCAGGTCTCCGCGTGCTGCCGCATACGCGAGCAGCGCCGCACCGATGACGCCGGCGGTGTGCGTGGACAGCGGAGCGCGCGTGATTGTAACCCGCGGCGGGATCAGACCGCTGCGCGATTCGCGAAACAGGGCTTGGGCACGGGAAACGAGTTGAGGATGGTGGTCGACAACGCCACCGCCCAGCATGATCATCTCCGGCGCATACAAGTGCGTCAGATTCAGAAACGCCACGGACAGCGCCCGCGCGGCACGCTCAAGCACGGCAGCAGGCAGCTCCTCGTCGCCGAGCGCCTGCGGGTCGGTTTCGCCGGTCGCCGCCAGGTGCAACGCCGGCCCCGACGCGATTGCCGAGAGGCAGCCAGGTACATTGTTCCGCCCGGCGGGCGCATCCGGCGATGTGTCGACGATCAGGTATCCGAAGTGGCCAGGACCGTTGCGCGTGTGCCGCACGATGCGCCCGTCGAGGATGGCACTCCCACCGACACCCGTTCCCAGCGAGAGGTAGAGCAACCGGCTCGGGCGCGGGTCGAGCGCCCGCCACTGGCCCCAGATCGCGGCATTCGCGTCGGCCTCGAGTCGCACGGGTATGTCGAGTGCGTCTTCGAACAGCTCCCTGAGTTGACAGCCCTCGAGGCGCGGCAGGTTCACCGCCTTCCGCATGATGCTCGTCATGGGATCCCATACACCGGGCAGTGCCACCCCAGCGAGTTCCGGCTGTGCTGTGACCTCCGCCCGCAACTCGGCGAGCAGGTCGCGGAGGTGCGCAGTGAGTGCCTCGGGGTCACCTTCGCTGGGAATGCTGCCCGTCCGCCGTGCGAGCAGGTCGCCGTGCGCCGTGACCAGCGCCACCCGCACATGCGTACCGCCGATATCGACACCTAGCAGTCCAGCCGATGGATCCGTCACAACGCAGAGCCCTCATGTTCGATCGGATTGGCACGGCGGCGGCATTGCCGGCGCTCCCCAGCGCTAGGGTTGCACGGCGAACAGAACGTCGATCTCGACAGCGGCATCGAGCGGCAGCTCCGCCACTCCCACGGCCGCACGGGCATGCCGGCCTGATTCGCCGAACACCGCAGCCAGCAGGTCACTTGCGCCGTTGGCCACCTTGTGCTGTTCAGTGAAGCCGGGGGCGGAGTTCACGTACACGACCACCTTCACCACCTGTGTGATGGCGTCGACGCTGCCAGCAGCGCCGGCCGCCGCTGCGACAGCGTTCAGTGCGGCCAGACGCGCGGCTTCCTGGCCGTCAGACAGGGAGCGACCCTGGCCACCGACCTTGCCCGTCAGGTGCAACGCGCCGTCCACAAGCGGCAGTTGCCCGCTGAGGTAGAGCAGGTTGCCCACGCGGTGCGCCGGCACGTAGGCACCCACGGGGGCAGGTACCGGGGGCAGGGTCAGACCAAGCTGCGGCAGCCGCTCACTGGGTTTCATGGCATCCTCCTCGAACAGGGTTCGATTGCCACCGGCCGCCGCTTCGGGGCGGCGATTACGGAGGCCACGGTTAGTGTAATCCGGCTCAGCGCGCGTGTCGCACGAGCAGCGTCAGCTACCGGGCAAAGGCGCGGGCGCTTCTTCCGGCTCGCCGACCTCGTCGACCAGGAAGAGGTAGATCGCACTGAAGAGATTACTTTGCTCGGCCCGGATCCGGCGCATGCGGATCAGCTCGAGCAATGAAAGGAAGCGCCCGATGATGTGCACGCGTGAGGGCTGTGATTCAAAAAGCTCATCGAATCGTTTCGGACCTTCGCGCTCGAGAATGGCCACAACCTCGGCCGCATGCAGTTCGAGCGGGGTGTCGTCGTAAAGCACCTCGTGCTGCTGCGGGCCGCGGCCGATGGCGGCCATGATCTGGCCGAAAGCATTGAGCAGGTCCCAGACCTGGGCTTCCTCCAGCTCAACTCCCTGAAGTTCCGGCGGAAGATCGACCGGACGGCGGACAAAGCGGCGGGCACGCTCCTCGGCGGCCTCGCCCAGTGTCCGCGCGGCATCCTTGAAGCGCTTGTACTCGAGCAGTTGGCGAACGAGCGGGGCGCGCGGATCATCCTCGCTGCCGAAGTCGTCGACGGGAAGGGTCGGCAGCAGTTGCCGCGATTTGATCTCGATCAGGGTCGACGCCATCACGAGAAACTCGCCGATCGTGTCCGGGTCGAGCTGCTCAAGTACCCGGAGATGTGCGAGATATTGCTCCGTGATCCGTGCGATCGGGATATCGAGGATGTCCACCTCATCACGCCGGATCAGGTAAAGCAACAGGTCCAGCGGCCCGGTGAAGACGTCGAGATGGACGCGGTACTCTTCGGACACCATGCGGCTCGCAACAGGGCCAAGCGGGGTGCGGTGCTATTGGGCGGTGGTCATCCGGACAATGCCGGCGGCGTCGAGCGCATCGGAGAGCACCTGCTGCGCGACGGCCCGAGCGCGCCGGGCCCCGGCCCGCAGGATGTCCTCCACATCGTCAGGACGAGCGAGCCATGCGGCGCGCTGAGCGCGCCGCGCGCCGAAACGCTCTTCGTACAGTTCCGCCAGACGCTTCTTGGCCTCGCCGTAGCCCAGCCCACCGGCCCGGTAACGCGTCTCCCAGTCCGCCAATTCATGCGAATCGCACAGTAGACGGAGCAGGGCAAACACATTGCACTTGTCGGGGTCTTTGGGCTCGGATACCGGGGTGCTGTCGGTTTGAATCGACATGATGCGTTTTCGCATCTCCTTCGGTTCGCCGAACAGGTCGATTGTATTGCCGTAGCTCTTGCTCATCTTTTGACCGTCGATGCCCGGGACCACCGGCGTTTCATTCAGCCGCGCTTCGGGGCGGGTGAACACCTCCCGGCCGTAGGCCTCATGAAAATGGGTGGCCATGTCCTGCGTCATCTCGATGTGCTGGATCTGGTCGCGCCCCACGGGGACCAGGTTGCTGCGGTAGATGAGGATGTCGGACGCCATCAACAGGGGGTAGCAGAACAGACCCATGTTGACGGTGAGGCCCTTGGCAACCTTGTCCTTGAAGGAGTGGGCGCGTTCCAGCAGGCCCATGCCGGTGGCGGTGGCGAGCAGCCAGGTGAGTTCGCAGACCTCGGGGATGTCGCTTTGCCGGAAAAAGACGACCTTCTGGGGATCGAGGCCGAGGGTGAGGTAGTCGACCGCGACGTCGAGCGTGAGTTGGCGCAGGCGGGCGGCGTCGTGCACGGTCGTCAGCGAGTGCAGATTGGCGATGAAGAAGAAGCACTCCTGCTGCTCCTGGAGCTCGATATGCTGCTTCATCGCGCCATAGAAATTGCCGAGGTGCAGGGTCCCCGACGGCTGAATGCCGGACAGCACGCGCATGCGCTTCCTCCGGGCCGGCGCGTACGGCCCGGCCACCTTTGTGGAAACGGGTAGTAGACCATGCGACCGCGCAGCGGGCAAGCAAGGCCAGAGCCGGCTGCACGAAAAACGGCTGTCTGAAGGCCAAGGGACTGTCAACTCCGGTCGGATGCGCGGAATTGCAGACGGGCCGATACGTTGAGTCCGATCCGCCTTACTCCGCTCCCCCCGGCGCCGTGTCCGGGCCGGTCCGCGCGGGTTCGGCGTGCGTCACCTCCCAGGGGTTCGGGATCGCAGGGTATCCGGCCGCGGCACGCAGTGCATTCTGCGCAGCGCGGGCGGCGGGAAAGTCAGCGGAGGTGAACTCGATCAACTGGTTACTCGCCAGACCGACAATGACGGATGCACTCGCCACAGCATTGTTGTGGTCAGGGTCCGGACTTGCGAGGACCAGCCAGAGTGCGCCAGGCGCGCTGTGTAGATCGATGCGGTGGTACACGAACACAAGGTCACCGACGCGGTGGGCACTCACGTCAGTGGGTTGCGCGGCCACCGCCGTATCCACGAGCCGGCGCTGCACGGCTGGCTCCGCGTCCTCGAAGTCCGACAACGTGACGGTCCCGATTGGCACGTGCCAGAGATACGTGCCGGTATCGGGCAAGACGAAGTCGAGTGCCTCCATCTGGAGCGTCAATACGAGTTCGGCCGCATGCACCGGGCCGAAGCCCTGGCCGTAGGTGTTTGCATAGTCCAATAGGGCCGTGTTGGCAGCCAGCGTTTCGGCGTGCCCACTTTGGAGCGGCGGTGCGCCAACGGGCACCATGCCCATTCCCCCTGGACCCACCATCGTGAACGGACCCGTCGGAAACCAGAAGGCCGCCGCGCGGGCGGCCGGCAGCCATACCGCAAACCACAGCACGTTGAAGACGATACCCGCCAGGAGAACCGCCACGGGCAACAGCAGCGTGGCGCAGGCGGCGCGCAGCACCGACACGCGCTGCGCCGCGCGTACCATCTGCACACTGGCCACCAGCCACCACAGCCAACCGCTGAACAGGCCGAGACCGGGAATGGCCGTACCGATGTTGGCACCCGAGGCGTAACAGAACGCCCGCAGCGTGCGCCCGACTCCGCCGTCCACGCGGCCGGTGAGTCGCAGTACACCGTGCGTAAGCAAGGCCCACAGTAGCATGAGAAGCAGCACCGCCAGGGCTAGTGCCGGAATCAACAGCATCGCGATGACCCAGTCTTCGGATGTCGGAGGCCCGAGTCCGTTCAGATAGCTGGATGCGACGCATGCAGGAGGAACCACCAGCGCGGAGATCAGGAAGTGGGTAAGCAAGGCAAAACCCCACGCCCCGCCATTGCGCCCGCGCTGGGGCGTTTGCGCCATGAGTTGCATTGGATGCAGCAGTGCCAGCCCCACCGTGGCAAACCAGGCCCGCACGTGGCCGGAACGGCGGCGCTCCAGCCAGGGATTGCCCGCCGCCATGGCCTCCACGTCGTGGTCGGTGGCACACGGCCGGATGACCATGCTGTCCATGTGAAGGTGTTGACCGCAACGGACACAATCGAACTCCGGGGGATCGAGGTGTCCGCGGTCGTCGGTGCCGAAGTAGCGCTGCCCACATTGCGGGCAGCAGAATTCTACGGCGCTCGGGGCAAACTCGAACTGGCTGGGACGGAAGGGAGAGCCGCACTCCGGGCAGCGGCGCTGAACGAGGTTCCAGAGCCGGTAGTCGCAGCGCCCGCAGCGCATGGAATCACTCCCGTTTTGAAACGCCAGCGCTTCAGTCTACCGCGGGGACCAGTGAGTTTCTGCCATACGTCCACTTGGAATGTTTCCTAGTGACCCAGACCTTCCCGGTCCTGCTCCACAGGCGGTTCCCCCGCGGAGTGCCCGAGTGACGCCGCGGAACCCCGGACGGCGAAACCCAACCCGCGTCGGTGAAAGTTCTGGCAACAACGTCCCGGCACCCGCTTACGGGGTGGTGTGTACCGGGCGAACGGGCTGTGGCACAGCGACGGTGAAGACACTGCCCCCTTCCGGGCGCGGGGCAACCGTCAGCATCCCCGCATGGGCATCGACGATGCGAGCCGCGATTGCGAGGCCGAGGCCCGTGCCCTTGCCGCCGGTCTTGGTGGTAAAAAAGGGCTCGAAGATGTGCGGCCGCACCTCCGCCGCGATGCCGTGCCCGGCGTCGGCCACATCGATACAAAGCGCAGGTTGCCCATCGGGTAGGACATCGACTGTGGGTCGCACGGTGACGGTGATGGGGCCGCCGGCCGGCATGCTGTCGGCTGCGTTGAGAAGCAGGTTGACGAGGACCTGTTCGAGCAAAGCGCGGTCGACGATGGCCTCATCGTCGGCGGTGAGCAGGTGAACATCCACCTGGACGGCCGCACTGTCGATCTTTGGCTGCACCAACTCTATCGCACTTGCCACGACTTCGCGCAGGCGCGTGGGGCTGGGTCGGATGGCATGCTCGCGTCCGAGCGTCAGCAGGCGGCGGACAATCAGCTCGATGCGCTCGAGACCGCCGTCGATCAGGTCGAGCATCTGCTCTGTGCGGGCCGGGTCGTGCAGCGAGCGGCGCAGGATGCGGCTGCAATTCTGCACGCCGTCGAGCGGATTGTTGACCTCGTGCGCCACTGAGGCCGCCAGTTCGCCCAGGAACGCGAGCCGCTCACGGCGGCGCAGCTCGCCCTGCAGGCGGGCCTCCTGCGCACGGGCCTCACTCAACCGGGTCGCGATCAGGTTGACCGCTGCGTGTAGTTTGTAGAGGTCCTCCCCGGGATGCACATCGAGCGTCGGCACCGGCAAGCCATGGCCGATGTCGTCTGCGACCCGTCGCAGCCGGCCGAGCGTGGCGTTCAGGTGTCGCCTGGCGAGTCGCCCGACCAACATCGCGCCGAGGGTCGCGCCGCCCGTCGCGATCAGAACACCCACCCAGGCACGCGGGGCGGCCAGCAGCGCCAGACCGCCGCTCGTCAGAATCGCGACGTGCAGAACCACAATCAGGCGATGTCGGAAGCGCCGCAACATGACAACCGCATTCTACCGGTGGATACACGGTGTAGGGGCGGCGTGGCAGGCCACCGCGCCCCGTGGCGCGACACGGGGCCGGTCCTCAAGCGCGCCGCCGCCGGCACGCCGGCTGTGTGGCGCGCAGCGGCCGCTGGGTAATGCTGACCGTGCCTCAGCGCGGCTCCCCGGTGGGTAGTGTCATGCCGAGCACGCGCATGAGGAAGGCGTACTTGTCAGCCATCTCCTCGATGATCTTCTGCGTCGGTTTGCCGGCACCGTGGCCGGCCCGTGTCTCCACGCGAATCAGCACCGGGTTGGCGCAGCCCTGCGCGGCCTGGAGCGCCGCGATGAACTTGAAGCTGTGCGAGGGAACCACGCGGTCATCGTGGTCGCCGGTGGTCGCCAGGAGAGCCGGGTAGCATGTCCCGGTCTTGATGTTGTGCAGGGGACTGTACTTCAACAGCGTGCGGAAATCGGCTTCAACGTCCGGATCGCCATAATCGCTTTTCCAGGCCCAGCCGATGGTGAACTTGTGGAACCGGAGCATGTCGAGCACACCGACGGCCGCCACCCCTGCGCCATAGAGATCCGGCCGTTGCAGGATACAAGCCGCGACCAGCAGGCCACCGTTGCTGCCGCCTTCGATTGCCAGCCGGGCGGGCCGAGTGTACTGGTTCGCAATGAGCCATTCGGCCGCCGCATGAAAATCGTCGAAGCAGTTCTGCTTGTTCTCCAGCTTGCCGCCGTCGTGCCACTCCCGGCCGTATTCGCCGCCACCGCGGATATTCGCCAGCACGTAGACGCCGCCCAACTCCAGCCACACGACGCGGCTGACCGAGAACGAAGGCGTCATGGCGGCGTTGAATCCACCGTAGCCGTACAGCAGGGTCGGCTGCTGACCGTCGAGTACCAGGCCCTTGCGGTGGGTGATGAACATCGGGACGCGCGTACCGTCTTTGCTCGGGTAGAAGACCTGCTTCGTCTCGTAGCGCTCCGGATCGAAGGCCACCTTGGGCTCACGGAAGAGCGTACGTTCACCGGTCGTCACGTCGTACCGGTAGATGCGCGGCGGCACGACGAAGCTGGTAAAGACGAAGAACGTCTCGGCATCGTCCCACTTGCCGCCGAAACCGCCTGTGGTGCCCAGGGTGGGGAGGTCCACATCACGCACGCGCTGCCCGGTGCGATCAAACACCACCACTCGGCTCTTGGCGTCCTGCAGGTACTCCGCCACGAAGTGCCCGCCGACGGCACTGACTCCCTGGAGCGTATCCGCGGCCTCCGCAATCAGCTCCTTCCAGTTCACGCGCTCGGGCTGGCGGATGTCGATCTCGACCAGCCGGCCACGCGGCGCTTCCAGGTTCGTGAAGAACCAGAAGCGCGGTCCGTCGTTGCCCACGAAGCTGTACTGCGCATCCGCTTCATCCAGCAGCGGAACCGTCCGGGGGGACTCACTGGTGAGCTCCTGGTAGTAGATTCGGTTCTCGCGCTTCGTCCCCTCGGACAGGTAGATAATGAGGTAGCGGCCATCCTCGGTGACACCGCCACCGATGCCCCAGTCGGGCTGGTCCGGACGCTCATATACAAGACGATCTTCGGACTGCGCTGTGCCGAGGCGGTGGTACATGAGCTTCGGGAAGCGATTGACCTGCTCCAGTTTGTTACCCGTGGGCTCGTCGTAGCGGGTGTAGTAGAAGCCCGCGTTGTCCCGGGTCCACGACGCGCCGGAGAATTTCACCCACCGGATGTGGTCTTCGCTATCCTCACCGGTTTCGACATTGCGTACGCGAATCTCGTTCCAGTCCGAGCCGCCACTGGTGAGGGTGTACGCCAGCCACTGGCCGTCGTCGCTTACGAACGTGCCGCGCACCGCGATGGTGCCGTCCGCGGAGAGCTTGTTCGGGTCGAGCAGCACGCGCGGCTCGGCGTCGAGCCGGTCGGCGACATAGATGACGGATTGCGGTTGCAGTCCGTCGTTCCGGCTGTAGAAGTAGCGGCCACCCTCCTTGGAAGGCAGGCCGTAGCGCTCGTAGTCGATCAGCGCCGTGATGCGGGCACCCAGTGTGTCGCGCCCGGGTGTTCCCGCGAGGAAGCCGAAGGTGACTTCGTTCTGCGCCGCCACCCACGCCGCGGTCTCGGGCGCATCGAGATCCTCCAGCCAGCGATACGGGTCGGCGATCTCGACTCCGAAGAGCGTATCGACCTGGTCGATCTTGCGGGTCTCGGGATAGCGCAGCGGGGCGTCGTCGCCGGCGGCGAACGGATTGGTCGACGCAACCAGGGTGACCAACGCAGCAGACCACAGGAACGTGTAACGGTACATGGGGGGCTCCAACAGAAACAAGGGGCCGGACAGGCGCCTCGGGCGGGCCGGCGCACGAGCTTCAGATTCCATTCGGGTGCCGCGCTCCTTGCTAGCGGCCCGCCAGCAACACCAGGAGGCCGTTTTGCGCATGCATCCGGTTCTCGGCCTGGTCGAAGATGGCCGAATTCGGCGTGCGCGAGGTCGCGTAGTCGATCTCGTCGCCGTAGTGCGCCGGCAGACAGTGCAGGACTACGGCATCCGGGCGAGCGTAGCGCAGCAGGTCCGCGTTGACCTGGAAGCCGCGGAACTTCTCTTTGCGCGTCGCGGCCTCGGCTTCCTGACCCATCGACGCCCACACGTCGGTGAAAACAACGTCAGCGTCGCGCGCGCCGCGCGCCGGCTCGTGTACGACGCGGATCTCGGCCCCTGTCGTGCGCCCGAGCTCCGTGGCCTCAGCCACAACGCGCGCGTCGGGCTCGAAGCCGGCGGGCGCGGTGATGGTCATGTGCATGCCAACGCCCGCCGCCCCGTAGAGCAGTGAATGCGCCATGTTGTTGCCGTCCCCGATGTAGTTTGCCCGCAGCCCGGCGAGACGCCCCTTCCGCTCGCGTATCGTCAGCAGATCGGCCAGCACCTGGCACGGATGCTCGAAATCGCTCAGCCCGTTGATCACCGGAATGGTCGCATGCCGCGCTAACCCCACGACAATGTCGTGCCCGAAGACCCGCGCCATCAGGATGTCCACGTACCGTGACAGCACGAGTGCGATATCCTCAACCGTCTCGCGTTCGCCGATCTTGAAGTCCACGGGTGAGAGGTAGATCGCGTGGCCCCCCAGCCGCGTCATACCGGTCTCGAAGCTCACCCGCGTGCGCAGCGAGGGCTTCTGGAACAGCATGCCGAGCGTCTGACCGCGGAGCGGGGCGGCGGCGTGTGCGGCCGCGCGGTCCGCCTTGAGCGCCGCGGCCCGATCGAGCACCGCGGTAATCTCCTCCCCGGTGAGATCCTTCATCGAGAGCAGGTGACGCCCGTGCAGTTTCACGGCCATAGCGGGTGTTCTCCGGTGCGGGTCCGCGCCCGTCCGCAGTCTATCCGGCTCGCGCAACACCTGCCAGTCCGCGACCGGACACGGATGTCACGCCCGCGGCGCCGGCAACCCGCGTGCCAGCTCCTCCACGCCGGCGGCGACGGCCTCCGCCACGGCTGCCCCCGCCGCACCGGCCGACACGAGCGCGTTCATCCGCCGCACCAGCGCGCTGCCAACGATCGCCCCGTCGGCGACCTCGCAGACCTGGGCCACGTGGTCCGCCGTGCTGATGCCGAACCCGATGCAGATCGGCTTGCCCGTGCTGCCGCGCAGTTCCGCGACGTGCGCGGCCAGGTCGGCCGGCAGTGCGGACCGCTCCCCGGTCACGCCGGCGAGCGCTTGGTAATACAGGAACGGCCGGGACAGCGCCGCGATCGCCGCCCGACGCCGCGGTTCGGTCGTCGGCGCCACCAGCAGCACCAGCCCGCAATCGGACGCAGCACATAGGTCGGAAAGCTCGGCCGCTTCCTCGACGGCGAGGTCGGGCACGATCAGACCGTCCAGGCCGGCGGCCACCGCGTCGCGCACAAAGCGGGCGGGGCCGCGGCGGTAGACGATCGAGTAGCTCACCATCGCCAGGACGGGGACCGCGATGCGGCCGCGTCCGACCCGCAGGGCCGCGAGCAGGTCGTCGCAGCGGAAGCCGCCCGCGAGGGCCCGTGAGAAGGAGGTCTGAATCACCGGGCCATCGGCGATCGGGTCGGAAAACGGGATGCCCACCTCGGCCGCGACGCAGACCGCCGGATCGAGCCGCGCCAGGATCTCGACGGTCGTCTCGCAGTCCGGGTACCCGGCGGTGATATAGGGCAGCAAACCGCGGCGGCCGGCGGCGCGGAACTGGGCAAAGGCCTGATCGAGTCGGTTCATCGGGACAGTGTAACGGGCGGCGCCGACCGGCAGCAACGAGGGGCAAACGAGGCGATTGAAGCCGTCCCGAGTTTCCCGGTAGGATTCCAACGACCACCAGCGGTACGGACCGGGTCGAATCTCGCTACAATCGGCGTCATCCCAATGAGACCCCACCATGAGCGGACGCGTCGGACATAGAAAGCGGCTGGTGTGTGTGACCGCCGGAAATCTCCGGCAGAACCACCTGAACCTGACCGGCCATGCCGACTTCTTTCCGGCGGACTGCTACGGCGCGGCCACGAAGAACGGCAAGCGCGGCAAGCTGCTCCGGCTCGACGTGGACGGACTCGCCGCGCCCGTGCTGACGGATATCCCGACGGACGCCAAGACCGGCAAGCCGCGCCGCTTCTTCCGTGAGCGCGCGTGGGCGCGCGAGTTTTTCGCCAAACACGGCATCAAGCCGGGTGACACGGTGGCGATCGAGCGGATCGGTTCGCACCGCTTCCGGATCACGCCCTGCGACACGAAGCAAGCCCGCGACTGTCCGGCGACGTTCCGGTTCGACGCGGAACCCGAGGGCGACGGGCCGTGCGTGATCGAACTCTTCGCTGGGTGCGGCGGCATGGCCCTCGGGTTCAAGGATGCTGGGTACCGAACCGTGCTGGCTAATGAATGGGACCGCGACGCCTGCGACAGCTTGCGAGCGAACATTACGGATCGTGTGCTCAACTGCGCGATTCAGGAGATCGAGAAGTTTCCGAAGGCCGATGTGGTCGCCGGTGGCCCACCATGCCAGGGATTTAGCAATCTCGGGGAGCGGGTGCCGAACGATCCCCGCAACCAACTTTGGCGGCACTACTTCAGATGCGTTGAACAGGCTCGGCCAAAGGTATTCGTGCTGGAGAATGTTCCCCCGCTACTCAAATCCGCCGAGTTCGTTGAGATGAAGCGGCTTGCAGAGTCGCTGGGCTACAAAGTGGAAGGTCGCGTGTTGAACGCAGCCGACTACGGCGTGCCGCAGACCCGCAAGCGTGCCATCGTCATCGGCTCGCGGATAGGCGAGCCCTCGTTCCCGACACCCACGCACGTTGACCCCCTCAAACGGAATCTCCTGAATCAGCACCTGCCCCGCTGGCGCACCGTCCGCGATGCCATCGGACATCTGCCCATCGAGCCGACGGGCTTCAACTGGCACATCGGACGCAATCCCACAGCCAAATCTCTGGCCCGCTATCGCAGCATCCCGACGGGCGGGAACCGTTGGAATCTTCCGCTCGACTTGATGCCCGACTGCTGGAAGCGCAAGACCGAAGGCGGAACGGACTTGTTCGGCCGGCTGTGGTGGGATCGTCCGTCGGTCACGATCCGCACCGAGTTCTATAAGCCCGAGAAGGGCCGCTACCTTCATCCCGTCGCCCACCGACCCATTACCCACCTGGAAGCGGCGTTGTTGCAGTCGTTCCCGGACACTTTCAAGTTTTGCGGGACCAAGATCAACGTCGGCGTGCAGATCGGCAACGCGGTCCCGCCTGTGCTCGGACGCTCAATCGCGGAGCATGTCGCCGAAATGCTCAGCATTCTGCCCAGCCAGTCGGCTTTTCAGTGCATCGCGGGAGCGGCTCGATGAAGAAGAGCCGCAAGAGACAGGGTGCGCGTGCAAAGCTCAAGGCTTTCTTTGAAGCCAATGTGGGCGTAGTCCTAACTGCCAAACAATTGCGGGATGCCGCTGGCGCTGATGTGAGCGAGTGGGCGCGCCGGGTCCGCGAGCTGCGCGACGAATTCGGCATGCAGATTCTCACACACAACGACCGTGAGGATTTAAAGCCAAGTGAGTACTTGCTGGAGACGCTTGCCCTTCGACCGGTTATCTCCCGAGCCATCGGGGACAAATTGCGCCGACTAATCCTCGAACGGAACGGCTACACCTGCCAAGTATGCGGCGCAGGTGCGGGCGAGGAATCCGGCTGCGAACCGGGCAAGAGGTGCCGCTTGCAAATCGACCACGTGATTCCGATCAGTCAGGGCGGAACGGATGAGGAACACAATCTCCGGGCCGTGTGTAAGGGGTATAACAAGGACAAAGCGAATCTGATAGTGCCCACGTCGCGCGACGCGATCAGCGCGATGGCGCTTATCCGCCGTCAGCCCCGCAACGTGCAATTGGAGGTCTACAAGTTCCTCACCAAGAAGTTCGGCCCCAAGCCCGGCGGGAAGTGAGGGCTGCGCCGTGGCCGATACCCTCTCGCCCGCGCAGCGCCGCCGGTGCATGGCAGCGATACGCAGCAAGGACACCAAGCCGGAGTTGATCGTTCGCAGCACCGCGCACCGCTTGGGATTCCGCTTTCGGCTCCACGCTCCTGACCTGCCGGGCAAACCCGACCTGGTGTTTCGCTCGCGTCGCGCAGTGATTTTCGTTCACGGCTGCTACTGGCACATGCACGGCTGTAAGCGAGGTCGCAGCACGCCGACCACCAACGTCGTGTTTTGGAAAGAGAAGCGAAGTAAGAGCCGCGAGCGTGACCAGCAAACGATCGCCGCTCTGCGTCGTGACGGCTGGCGGGTGCTTATCGTATGGGAGTGCGAACTAAGAAACTCCGTGAGAAACCGGCTTATCGAGCGGCTGTCACAGTTTCTAACAATCGCCGCGCCTCTTCCACGCTCTTTGGCTTCCAGTATCGAAGGTCGCCGTACTCCGACTCGTAGCCGTCCACCCCGTCGAGTAAGTTCTCGATAATTCGAAGAAGAGTTGCAAACGTATGCTCGGATTGGCCATTGTTGATGTCGTGAGTTGAAGTGTTCATTGCATTAGCATCTTTGCTCGTTCGTCGCTTGTCAAGTAAGCGCACTCCGCAAAGCACACTCGCATTAACGGCCATCATGCAGATCGAGGACGGCGAAGCCGGACTTTGATCCGCTCTGAACGCCCCAACGAGGCGTCGGGTTGTAGCCACGGATGGGGCGGCGGCGCGGCGCAGCCCGCCAAGGCGGAACCCGTGGAAAGGGGTCTCTTACCCTTCCTCTTCGCCCCGGCGGGGCGCAGGCTTCCCCATACTCGGCGGAACGTGCGGGTCGCGCGGTGGCCGAATCGCTCACTCCCACGCTGCGCCGCGGAGCGGGGTGCGCGCCGCCATGAGGATGGCCGGCGTCGGCCCCCCATGGTCGACGTCGCACATTGGGGCGGGGCGGGCGCGTGACTTTGGCGGCGGACGGTTAGAATACCGACTGCGCGTCCGACGGCGGCACTCCGACTGCGGTACTCCGACCGCCGTGCACCGACGGCGGCGCGCTGGCCAGATACTAAGGAGTTGGCATGGCTGCCCCCGGAAATGCGGTCTCTCCCGACGTGACCCCGACCCCCGTTCCCCCGCTCAACCTCGCCGCGCAGTTCACCGAGCTGCGGGCGGAGATTCTCGCCGAGCTCACCGCCGTTGCGGAGTCGGGCTACTACATCCTCGGTCCGAAGGTGACCGCATTTGAGTCGGCCCTCGCCTCCTACTGCGGCACGCAGCACGCCCTGGGGGTGTCTTCCGGTACCGACGCGCTGCTCGTCGCGCTGATGGCCCTCGGCGTCGGCCCCGGGGACGAGGTCATCGTCCCGACGTTCACCTTCTTCTGCACCGCCGGCACGGTCCACCGCCTCGGCGGGCGACCGGTCTTCTGCGACATCGACCCGGAAACCTACAACCTCGACGTCCGCCAGGCCGAAACGCTCATCACGCCCCGGACCGAGGTGCTGATGCCGGTGCATCTCTACGGCCAGCTTGCCGACATGCCCGCGCTGCTCGCGGTCGCGCAGCGGCACGACCTGCCGATCATCGAGGATGCCGCCCAGGCGATCGGCGCCACCGACCCGTCCGGCCGGCAGGCGGGCTCCTTCGGCACTTTCGGGGCGCTGAGTTTCTATCCCACCAAGAACCTCGGGGCCCTCGGTGATGCCGGCGCCTTGACGACCAACGACGCCGAACTGCACGAGACGGCCCGCAAGCTGCGCATCCACGGCAGCGGCCACACTTACTATCACGACATGGTCGGCGGCAACTTCCGCATCGATGCGCTGCAGGCCGCCCTGCTCACGATCAAGCTGCGCCGCCTCGATGCGTGGACCGAAGCCCGCCGGACCCGGGCCGCCCGCTACAACGCGCTGCTCGCCGAGGCGGGACTTGTGCCGGAATACGTCCAGCCGCCGGTCGAGCGCTTCGGCCGCCACGTTTACCATCAGTATGTGCTACGGTGCGAGCGTCGCGACGAACTCGCCGCGTTCCTGAAGCAGCGGCAAGTCGGCCACGGGGTGTATTACCCGCTGCCGCTGCACCTGCAGAAGTGCTTCGCGGAGTACGGCCACCGGGAGGGTGAGTTCCCGCATGCGGAGCGGGCCGCGGCGGAAGTGTTGGCGCTGCCGATGTACCCGGAGCTGACGGAGACCCAGCAGCAGACCGTGGTGGACGCGATCCGCGCTTTCTATCGCGGGTGAGAGCCGATGCCCGTCAAGGTTCTACGAGCAGGTTGATCGGTCCGCGCCCCCGGCCCAGCCCCGGCGCGGACTGGATCGCCGCGGTGACGAACACCTTGGCCGCGGCCACGGCTTTCGGCAACGTCATCCCGAGGGCCAGGCGGGCGGTGATGGCCGCCGAGTAGGCGCAACCCGTGCCGTGCGTGTGGACAGTCGGTACGCGCGGCAGGGTAAAGTGCTGGAGGGTCCCATCGCACCACAGCACGTCCACCGCGGCTCCCGCCAGATCGCCGCCTTTCACGAGTACGGCCCGCGGCCCGCGGGCCCCGATGGCCGCCGCAGCGCGCTCCATGCTCGCGAGGTCGGTCACCTCCATCTCCGCCAGCGCGGCCGCCTCGAAACGGTTCGGCGTCACGACGGTAGCGAGCGGAAGCAGGCGCTCTCGCAACACCGCCACCGCATCCGGCGGCAGCAGCGGATCGCCGTGCTTGCTAACCATGACCGGATCGACCACCAGCGGGAACGTGAACTCCGCAGCGCGGTCCGCAATGGCCGCGATGAGCGCAGCGCTGCCGAGCGCTCCGGTCTTCGCGGCGCCCGGTGGAATGTCCGTGAGCACAGCGTCGAGCTGCTGCAGGACGAAATCCGGGGACAGCAACTGCACCGCAGCAACCGCACGGGTGTTCTGCACCGTGAGCAGCGTGACGACCGACTGGCCGTAGACCCCATGCCGATGAAAGGTCTTCAGATCTGCCTGGAGGCCCGCCCCACCCGAAGGATCGGAGCCGGCGATCGTGAGCGCCACCGTCTGCATGCCGTGAGACCTTTCACATTGCTGGGCGGTGGAGTACGCGACAAGCGACCGAATTCCTAGCGCCGCGCGACCGCCACCAATTCCGCAACTGTCGCGCGCAGCCGGTCCGTCCCCCCGAAGGTTACTCCGAGTGCGCGCAGTTTGCCGGTATCGATCTGATGTTGCGGATGCGTCTGGCGACCCTCGAGCGTGGCGCGCCCGCCGGACAGTTCGTTCGCAAGCTGCGCCACTTCGAACGCGCTGACGTAGCGGTCGTAGCAGTTGTAGGCCTCACCGGCGATCCCCGTGGCCGTCAGCAGGATGCTGACCGCCCGCGCCACATCGGCGGCATGCACTTCCTTCCCGCCGCGCTCGCACACCACACGCTCGCCGCGCACCACGCTACGCACTAGGTCGAACCAGCGGCTCTGTTCGACCGGGTGGGCCAGGCCATAGATACCCGTGGGGCGGAGCGAACAGATGTCGTAGCCCTGTCCGAACCCATAGCTGTGCACGAATTTTTCGAGCGCCGCCTTGTGGGCACCATAATGCCCGGTTGGCCAGAGCGGGTGGGCTTCATCCAGTGGCCGATCGGCGAGAATCCGCTCATGCACCGCGCACGTGGAAATGAAGATGAACCGGGGCACACCGGCAGCCCGCGCGGCTTCGATCAGTCGCAGCGTGCCGAGTACGTTCCGCTCGACGAAATGCAGCACGTCGTCGTCGCCCCGCTGCCCGTTCGACCGCAACCATTGCAGCGCACTATGCACGACGGCATCGCAACCCGGCACCAGTGCGGCACCGGCGGCCGGATCCGCCAAGTCGCCGGGAACCCACTCCACCTGCCCGGCCGGTAGGTCGTCCAACCCGCTGCGGTCGCTCGCCGGCCGATACCAGGCCCGGCAGGTATGCCCACCCGCGACCAACTCACGCAGGAGGTAGCGACCGAGAAATCCCGTTGCCCCGGTCAACGCCACGCGCATCTTCACCGCCTTCGGTCCGAACCGGTGGCCGCCCGGCTTGAGCGGCCGTGTGCGGGGCCGTGATGACTACCCGGGGGGTGCGAACGGCTGCACGGCATCCAGCACTTCCGCATGCTCCGGAAAACGCCCGACTTCGTGCTTGCTGAACACCAGCTTGCCGTTCACCCTAACGTCGAAGATGCCGCCGGCGCCCGCGATCAACTCCGCGTCCACACCGTAGACATCCTTCAGCTCGGCCGCCAAACTGGAGGCCCGCGGAAGGTAGTTTCACTGTTGGCAGTAGGTGATGGTGATCTTCATCGCCGCTCAACTCCTGATTGCATCGATCGGTACGTACTGCGGCCCCGGGGGCCTCGGTGTCGGTCGATGATAGTCCCGGTCCCACGCCCCGACAACGCGGCTGCCGGTAGGTGCACGGGGTACTTCTGCCAGGCGCGCGCTTGGCGACTCCCGGGCTGTCGCGGTATCCTCCCACAGCGCGTGCGGGCCCGTCCCTCGGGCCGTGGTACAGCCCGCGCCTGGAGGTAGCTCCCGATGCTGTCGACACGCCTGCCCAGTACCCTGCTCGCCCGCTTGTTGGGCGGACTCACCCTCCTCTGCGCCGGTGGCATCGTCACCGCCCAAGAGGCCCCGCCCGGTGGCGGCCAGCCCCCGCCGGGGCAGCCCCCTGATGAGCGCCGCGATGAGGGCCCGACCAACGTCACCATCGGCGAACCCGTGCCCTATCTCAGGGCCCAGCAGTGGGAGAACGTCTCCGGTACGCCGACACTCGCGGGCTTCCGCAGCCGCATTGTGCTGATTTTCTGCTTTGACACCGTCAGCGCCGCTGACAGCATCGACATCATGAACGCGGCGCACACCAAGTTCGGCAGCGCAGGCGTAGTGATCATCGGCCTGACCAAGCAGAAAAAGGAGCAGGCCGAAGGCGTCATCAAGGGCAAGGAAGTCAAGTTCATCGTCGGGTACGAAGCTGACACGGATCGCTATCGCATACCGGGACCCCCCTGGGTGCTCATGCTCGACACGGGCGGACGCCTCACCGACCAATTCCACCCCGGCTTTGATCTCGAGGGCAAGGTCCGTGCGCAGATGCGACGTACCCCGCCGGAGGGCACCGATGAGCAGTCGCTGCGTAACCGGATTCGCAAGGTGCGCGAATTCATGCTGCGCAAGGATCTCGGCCGGGCCTATACGCAGACCAAAGCGCTCGAGAAGCTGGTGACGAAGGAAGACGCGCTCGGCAAGGAGGTGGACGAGCTGCTCAAGGAGATTCTCGAAGCGACCAAGAAGTGGCTTGAAGAGGCCCAGGAATCCATCCGCGCCAATAACCAGGACGACGCGATCCGTATCTTGTCACAGATCAGCGTGCGATTCGAAGGGGAGGCGGTCCGCGGCGAGGCCGAGACCGAGATCGGCAAGATCATGGGCGATGCCCGCCTGCGACCGAAGATGCGGTCGGCTCTCGACAATGTGCGCGGGGAGATTCTCAACGACGAAGCCGGCGATCACGAGGCCAGCCGCCGTTACATCGAGGCCCTGCGGCTTTACCGGCGCGCGGCCGAGGAGTACGCCGGCAGCGATGCTGCCAAGGCCGCCGAAGAAGCGATTGACCGAATCAACAACGATCCTGAAGCGCTGAGTGCCATCACCAAGCTGCGTGCCGAAGAGGAGGCGGATCGCTGGCTCGACCTTGCCAACCGCTTCGCCCGCATCGAGATGTACACCCGTGCGCGGGAGCTCTACGACCGCATCCTCGACACCCACCCGGACACGCAGGCCGCCTCACGCGCCCGTGAGCGCCTCGCCAAGTTGCCGGAGGAGCCCGAGGAAGAGGAAGAAGTCACCCCGCTGGAACTGCCCGAGGATGAAGACGAGCAGTAGCGGGCTACACGACCCGCTCGGTAGTCGTGGTGAGGGATTCCTGCGCGCACACCAGCGCCAAGATCTTCCGATCCACCGTGGCGAGCGGTCCGTCCGGTGCGGCCGGATCAACCCAACGGGCCGGCACGCGGGCCCGCGCGAGGCGCCCGCCAACCGGCCAGCGCGCGGCATAGACCTCTAATGTAAGGTGGCGATGCGTGAATTGGTGGGTCACGACCCCGACCGCGCCACTGACGGGCACACAACACCCCAACTGCGTCGCCAGGCCCGCGCTCAACATCGTGACCGCATCCGCGCCATCCGCCAGTTCCACGGTCGGCAGGGTCCATAGCCCGGCCAGCAACCCTTCCGCCGGCCGCTGTACCAGCAGCAGCCCCGCCCGCCCCCGGATTGCAGCCGCGGCCGCGCGGACCGGGCGCACGCGTGTCCGCCCGGTCTTCACCGGCAGCGCATCCGACACTCCGGAAATTGTGGCCGCACACCAGCGCCGCACCGGGCAGTCCCCACAGTGGGGGCCACGCGGTGTGCAGACCCGCGCGCCCAGCTCCATGAGCGCCTGGTTGAAATCTCCGGGGGTGCGCGGCGCGACAAGCGCGGCGGCATGGTCCCACAGGCGCGCCTCAGTGGCCGGGTGGTTCACGGGTGCCGTGATTCGCAGCAGGCGCGCCAGCACCCGTTGCACGTTCCCATCGACTGCCGGCACGACTTCACCAGTGGTGATGCTCGCGATCGCGCCCGCGGTGTAACGCCCGATCCCCGGCAGCGCCTGCCAATCCGCAGCACGGGACGGCAGCACACCGTCCCGCTCCGCGACAATCTGGCGCGCGGCCCGGTGGAGGAGGCGCGCCCGGCGATAATACCCAAGCCCTGCCCAGCGCTCGAGCACGTGCTGCTCATCCGCAGCCGCGAGCCGGTACACATCCGGGAACACAGCAAGAAAGCGCTCGTAATAGGGAACGACGGTCTCTACACGGGTCTGCTGGAGCATGATTTCCGAGACCCACACGGCATAGGGATCACACGTCGCCCGCCAAGGCAGTATGCGGCGACTCCGCCGATACCACGCAAGCAGCGCGCGGCGAAAGGCGCTGCGGGCCGCCGGTGTCGCAAGATCCGGTCGTGTGGTGCGCATCACTGCGGCACATCCGCACCCGCCAGCGCCAAATTCGCGAACGCCAAACCCCGCGCGCGATAGTCTTCAAACTGGTCCCACGATGCGCAGGCCGGCGACAAGAGGACCACGTCGCCCACTTGGGCCCGCGCCCGACAGGCCGCCACCGCCACCGCCAGCGTACCACAATCCTCAGCGACACCGCCGGCCCGCGCGATCGCCACCGCCAGCCCCGCACCGGTCTTGCCGATGCAGGCGGCGAAGCGCGCCCGGCGCGCGACCTCAATCGCCAATGGCCCCAGATCGCTGCCTTTGTCATAGCCGCCGAGGATGACCAGCACCGGCCGCTCGAACGCGGCGAGCGCCGTCAGCGCGGCCTCCGGCGTAGTCGATTTCGAGTCGTCGTACCACGCCACCCCCTCGACCTCCGCCACTCTCTGCAAGCGGTGCGGTAGCGCCGCGAATGTCCGCAGGGCCGCCACCGCTACATCGCCCGGCACTCCCAATGCGTATGCGACGGTCAGCGCCGCGGCCGCGTTGAGCCGGTTGTGCCGGCCAGGAACGGCCAGCTCGAGGTTCGGCCAGGCGATGCGCCGGTCGTCGCAATCAACGGCGGCGGTGGATTGCTGGATGGCGCGCGGCCGATCGCCATCCAGGCCGTAGCGCCACACACCCGAGACGTCGCCGAAGAGCTGGTCGATCATGCCCCGCAGAACCGGTTCGTCGGCCATGATGATCGCGTCCCGCGCCGGATCCTGGTATCGCAGGATGTTCAGCTTGGCCGCCACATAGGCCGCGAACGTCCCGTGCCAGTCCAGGTGATTCGGTGTGATGTTGGTCAGCAACGCGATGTGCGGGCTCCAACGCACGAGCGGCGTGCGCTGGAGCTGGAAACTGGAGAGCTCCAGCACGACGAGGTCATCCGTGGCGATCTCCGGCAGCATATCCAGCAGCGAACACCCGATATTGCCCCCTACCCAGACCCGCCGCCCCGGTCGTGCCGCGGGTTCTTCGGCGGCGCACGCGACTCCGAGAATGTGGCCGGTCATCGCCGTGACCGTGGACTTGCCGACGCTGCCGGTGATCCCGATACAACGGGCGCGGCAGCGCTCGACGAAGAGGTTGATCTCGGTCGTCACACTTACGCCGGCCGCGTGAGCGCACTGCACGAATTCGGAGGTGTCCGGTACGGCGGGATTGACAACCACCAGGTCGACGGCCGCGAAATCCTCAGCAACGTGTTCACCCAGACGCAAGGTCACGCCGCGGCCGTCGAGGGCGGCGACGGACTCGGCGAGTGCTGCTGCCGGGGCCTTGTCGGTGACCGTCACACGCGCCCCCTGTGCTGCCAGCCAACGGGCGACGCCAACGCCACCGCCGAAGCGTCCAAGCCCCATCACGGTGACACGCTTGCCGTTCCAGTCGTCGCTCATAAAACGGTTCGACTCCTCGCCGCATCACGCGCCCAAGGTCGTGGGGATCCAAGACGCCGGCACACCGTCCTATCCCCCGACTCGCATCAGGGAGTCTCGGAAGTCGTCGCGCGGGAGCCGCGTGGAACCGGTATACTGCCCGCGTGCTCCGCGTCTCGGGGGACTGAATTGCAGGTACGTTAGGCGATGTCGAACGAGCTTTCCATCCGCCCGGCCGCACCCACCGACCGCGACACGCTCGCGGCCTACAACGTCGCCATGGCCGCTGAGACCGAGCACCGCCGGCTCGACCCCGCCGCCGTCCGCCGTGGAGTCGAGCGCGTCCTCGCGGAGCCCGCCCGCGGCTTCTACCTCGTCGCCGAGGTGGAGGGCATCGTTGTCGGCCAGCTCCTCGTCACCTACGAGTGGAGCGATTGGCGCGACGGCGACTTCTGGTGGATTCAAAGCGTCTATGTCGCCCCCGAGCAGCGTGGCCGCGGCGTCTTCCGCGCCCTGCACGCCGAAGTAGAGCGGCGGGCACGCGCCGTTGGACACGTCTGCGGCCTGCGGCTGTACGTCGACCGCGACAATGATCGCGCGCAGGAGGTATACCGCGCGCTCGGCCTGACCGCGACGGACTACGTGCTGATGGAGTGCGACTGGACCGCGACGCAGGACCGAGCCGTGCCCTAGCTGCATACGACTCGACGTATCGTATGGATGGCACTGTCGCCCATCGTCCTCGCAATCCAGTGTTTCCCCAACCGGGAGACAAGAGTCCGGGTCGTATATGCGGCCGCCGTCGCGAGCTGACGACTGGCCGATGATCTGCGCTATTCGCGCCTTCGCACCACTGCCGCCACCGCTGCGATGTGCGCCGGCGTCGTTCCACAGCACCCGCCGACCACCGTCGCCCCCGCCTCGATCCACTCCGCCACGCAGGCCGCATACGCTTCCGGTGTCGGGCGCTCTGCGATCGACCAGCCCCGCAGCGGCACCCGGTTGCCGATGTGCGCGTACGCCGCCAGCGGTACGCCCGTCAGCGCCCGCAGATGTGGCAAGAGTTCCGAAACACCTGCTGGCGGGATGCAGTTCAGACCTAGCGCGACCGGCCCCAGTGGTTCGACCGCACGCACCGCCTCTGCCAGCGTCTCCCCGCCGAGCAGCGCCCCATCCGCCCGCAGCATCAGCGACAAGCCGTACGCGAGCCCACGCTCCCGCGCTGCGGCCGCCGCCGCAACCGCCTCCCGCACCGTCCCGATCGTCTCAATCCATACCAAGTCCGGCTGCGCAAACGCCAGCCAGTCCGCCCACTCCCCATGCTCCGCCGCCAGCGCCTCCGCACCCGGCGTCCGCTCGGGGTGGTAGCAGTCCTCTACCGGGCCCACGCTCGCGGCGACCCAGCACGGTCGATCCGCCGCCGCCGCACCGGCGCGAGCCAGCGCGACCGCCCGCCGACACAGCTCCGGACCCTCTGCCGCGCTTCCGGCGGCCCGCAAGGTCCGCGGGTTCGTCCGAAACGTGTTCGCCACCAGCAGCTCCGCTCCGGCGCGGGCGTAGTCGGTGTGAATCGCGGCCACCACCGCAGGTGCGGTGCGAAGCGCGTGCGCGGACCACAGCGGCAACTCGCAGGGGATACCCCGCCGCTCTAGCTCGGTGCCGACCGCACCGTCGAGCACCAGCGGCCCGGCGCACAGGCGGTCTTCGAAACGCGGCACCACGCCGAGCACCTCCAGCTTGTGCCAGTCCACTTCCTGCCTGGCCGGAAACTGCGCGCTGGGCCGACCTTGATGCTTCCGTGGCACACACCGCCAGCAGCGTTATGATACCGCCCGGCGTGGCCGCCGTGCGGCGGCGCGCTACGACCCCAGCCCGTGGCGACAACAGCACATGACCAAGACCCTCCTGATCCGCGGTGGGCGGGTAATCGACCCGGCCCAGGAAATCGACGAGATCACCGACCTCGCCGTGCGCAATGGCAAGATCGCCGCGCTGGGTCGACGCGCCCCCGCCGATGCCGACGAGGTCATCGATGCCGCCGGCCTGATCGTCGCGCCGGGCCTGATTGACATGCACGTCCACCTGCGCGAGCCGGGCTACGAGGAAGCGGAGACCATTGAGAGCGGCACGGCTGCGGCCGCCGCGGGCGGCTTTACGGCCGTGGCTTGC
The DNA here is from genome assembly GCA_016716475.1 of Phycisphaerales bacterium. Taxonomy (NCBI): domain Bacteria; kingdom Pseudomonadati; phylum Planctomycetota; class Phycisphaerae; order Phycisphaerales; species Phycisphaerales bacterium. Next base: position 127,052 of record JADJWG010000002.1, on the reverse strand, counting down.
ATGCCGAACACCGAACCACCGCTGGACAACGATTCCGCCATCGAGTTCGTCCTGCGGCAGGCGGCCCGTTCCGCCCATACGCGCGTCTACCCGATCGGCGCCTTGACCGAGGGGCGGGGCGGGAAGGAACTCGCCGAAATCGGCCTCATGGTGCGGGCGGGCGCAATCGCCTTCAGCGACGACGGCAGCGGCGTGGCCGATGCGAGCGTTTGTCTGCGGGCGATGCGCTACGTCAGCATGTTCGAGCGCCTTTTCATCCAGCACTGCGAGGACCCCACCCTCTCCGGGCGCGGCGTCATGCATGCCGGTGCCACGGCCACGCGCCTGGGCCTGGCGGGCATCTCCGGCCTCAGCGAGGACGTGATGGTGCAGCGCGATATCCTGCTCGCGGCGCAGGCCGGAGTACGCTACCACGTAGCGCATGTCTCGACTGCGAACGCGGTGGCGATGGTGCGGGCGGCAAAGCAGCGTGGACAGCGCGTCAGCACCGAAGTGTGCCCTCATCATCTGCTGTTGACGGATGAGGCCTGCGCCGGCTACGACACGAATATGAAGATGAAGCCGCCGCTCCGCAGCCAGGCGGATGTCGAGGCGTGTCTTGCGGGTGTCGCGGATGGCACGATCGACTGCCTGGTCACGGACCATGCGCCGCACCTGGCAGAAGACAAGGAACACGAGTTTGCGGATGCGCCTTTCGGCATCATCGGCCTCGAAACCGCTGTGCCCCTCTTCGTCCGGGCGCTGATCGAGTCTGGGCGCATCGACTGGCCGCAACTGATCGCGGCGCTGTCAACCCACCCGGCCCGCCTGCTCGGCGTCACGGGCGGGACCCTGGCCGTCGATCAGCCCGCCGACATCGTGCTGCTCGATCCGGACCTGGAGTGGACCATTGCGGTCGGCGAGATGCGCTCGCGCAGTCGCAATACGCCGTTTGACGGCTGGCGGGTGCGATCGCGAGCGGTAGGCACGCTGGTCGACGGGGAGTGGCGCTATCGGCACGGGCGGCTGGCGCCGGCCTGACGGCGGCGCTGCACTTTCCACGAGCCCAGCCCCAGGATCATCAACGGCAGCAACGGAGCGAGGCCGGCTCCGCAGAGCGGTCCGCCGCAGCCCAGTTCGTCCGGGAATTCAACCATGCGATCGGGGAGGGTCGCATCCTCATTGTTGGGAGGCAGGTCTTCCGGACCGTGACCGTCGTCGTCACCGAGTGCCGGCGGAGTGGTGCCATCGCCCGCATCCCCGCCCGGAGGTTGGCCGCCGTCGCCGGGTGCACCGCCATCATCCGGAATATCGCTATCGCCTGGTTTCGTGGTGTCATCCTTCTTCGCGCAGGCATCGCCCGTGCCGTCACCGTTGCTGTCGAGCTGGTCCGGGTTGTAGACAGACGGGCAGTTGTCACACGCGTCGATGATGCCGTCGCCATCACTGTCGAGCTCGCACAGATCGGCGATGCCGTTGGCGTCACAATCCTCGAGCAGGCCGTCGGCCAGTTCGCATTCGTCGGGAATGCCGTTCCCATTGCAGTCGGAGCTCAGACCCAGGGCGATGTCGAGGTCGTCCGGAATTCCGTTGCCATTGCAGTCCGCTTCGCACTCATCCGGAATACCGTTGTGATTCAGGTCAAGCGAGTCGCCACTCGCAATATCGCATCGGTCGGGTCGGCCATTGAGGTTGCAGTCGTTCTCCCAACCCCTGAGTAGTTCGTAGCCATCGGGGTAGCCATTGTCATTACAGTCGGGATCGCAAAGGTCAGCGACGCCGTTGTCGTCGAGATCGGCGAGGTGTCCGAGTTCGATGTCACACTCATCGGGCACCCCGTTCTGGTCACAATCAGCGCTGAAAGCGTTCAGCAGGTCAATCTCATCATCCACGCCATTCCAATTGCAGTCGAGGACCCGCCCCCGGCCAGCGAATTCGAGGTGGAAGTCGCCGGTCGGTGTACTTTCAGTCGGCACCAGCGTGCGAAACTCGAGGGCCGCAGTGTACGCCCACGGTCGCAGCGGAAAAAAGCTCAACCGCACTTTCGCTATTTCCCCAGGATCGATCACCATCACCTGCGGCGCTTCGAGCAAGGCGAAGGAGGCCGGTCCATCGAACGTCAGCATCGATTCCCCCTCGAAGTAAACGGTCTGGTCCCCCCGGTTCTCCAGCCGCAGGTCGATGACGAGCGTATCCCCCACCCGCGTATCGGGTAGTCCCAGCACGGCATCGGTGGGGAGGACGGATGAGCCGATCACGACAACAAGTTCCGGTAGTTCGCTCGGCTGCGCATTCGCGCGCCAGGTTCCGATCGCTAGCAGGCCAAGCAGCATGACACTGCCGGCGCGCACGGAGAACCCAACCGGTGTCCAAGTACGTACAATCGGCCCGAGGAACATACCTGCGGAGCGCCGCCTCTCTCCAACCCTGCAACTCTGACATCAGCAAGGACGGCGCATGCCGTCCGAACAGGCGAATCCAGTATACCCGCACTGGTCAACACGAACAGCAAATGATCCGCCGAGAGCGGTTGCGCCACAAAGTTTTCTTAATCTCACCGGTAATGACTCAGGAACAGAAGGCCACACCCGCGGCTACGATCCGTCGCAAAAGCTCCCCGAGTACGCGCACCCCACCCCAACCGCCAAAGAAGATCAGGAGTGAACCGAAGAAAGCGTGCATCGTGAGCAACCAGGCCGCGATCTGGGGCAGCGGCGCACAGCGCAACCACAGCCGGCGGACGCGTCCCAGCCCCTGTTCCGGCTGCGCATCCCAGCGCTTTGTCCGATCCACCCACCCTTGATTGACCGCCACCATCAGGCCCATGAGGAGTCCCCACACGCCAACCTGCAGAATGAGCCGGTGCCAGATGCCACACAGGAAGAACGTGAGGCACAAATTGAGCGTGGCACGCTGCCGGTTGCCGCCCAGTGCGATGTAGACGTAGTCGCGCAGGATCAGTGACAGACTGATGTGCCAGCGCCGCCAGAAATCTCGTAGACTCGTGGCCAACCACGGCTGGTCGAAGTTCTCCACCAGCCGGAAGCCGAGCAGCCGCGAGCAGCCGACCGCAATGTCGCAGTAACCGCTGAACTCGAGGTAGAGCTTCAGCAGTATGAGCACGGGGCTGAGGTACAACAGCCAGAAACTCCCGATCTCCTCCGGGCTGCGCCACAGCAGGTTGTCCTGGCCAAGGTGAAATTCGTACCAGAGCAGTTGGGTCAGATAGGTTTTGGCAAGCAGGTTCTTGGCCAGCCCGAGCATGAGGCGCCCCAGGGCCGGCGGCACGTTCGCCCAGCACCGCTGCGCATGGCAGGTGTCCATGGCCTGTTGGAAGGGCGCGAAACGCTCGATCGGACCCTGGATCAGGGTCGGCGCGTAGCAGACATAGGCGAGGAAATTGAGCCGTGTACGCTGGGCGGCCGGCAGGTTCCCCCGCTTGATCTCCGAGAGGTAGTGCAACATGCGGACCGCGAGGTAGGCCGTCCCCACGAAATGCACATCCCAGAAGAGCGCGGCGAACAACCCCGGGACCGAACCAGCAGGCGCCCCGCCCCACAGGTACACAAACACCGGCTCCCAATCCCAGCCGCGCGCGCCCAGCGGGTAGACCCAGGGGAAGTTCGCATGCAAGGCCGTGTTCCAGGCCTCGGGCATTGAGACCTTCCCAAGCGCCATGGTCAACGCGTACCAACCGCCCACCACGCCGATCGCGGCCAACGGTGGGCCGATCTGGAGCACATCTTTGCGCTGTGCCTCGATCGCGAAGCGCTCGGCGAATGCGTGCAGCGCCAGGCACGTCAGCAGCCAGAGTCCCGCGTACAACGCACCGAACACGTAGGTGAGAAACAGGAGTGCGGTGACCACGACGCCGCGCCGCAGACCATCCCCTCGCAGCAGCAGCAGGACCGGCAACAGCGGCGCGCAGTAGACGACGAGGAAGTGCTCGGCGAAGAAACGGCTCAGCCAGAAACCATGCCAATCCCCCCAGGCAATGGGTTCGTAAGGGCCGGCGCGGACCGCCTCCCAGGTGAAGGTGAATTGCCCCAGCAATCCGGGCAGCAGAGCGGCGAGATGGGGAAATGCGGTCGCATCCATCGCGGGCGGTACTGTAGTGCCTCCCACACAGCGTGCAATGACCGGCGGTCAGCGCGCCAGGGGCAACCGCGCCCGCACGGGCCTGAGTACAAGATCGTAACCTTCGGAACCCACGCACTTGGCGGTGAGCCACTCACCCGGCTGGCCGGCCGTACCCGGTAGCAGACAAACCCCGTCGACCTCCGGGGCCTGCCCAGCGTGCCGCGCCACAACCGTTGCCCCGCGCACCTCGTCCACCACCACTTCCAGGGTCTCCCCCTTGCGCCTCCGGGCCGCTGCAAAGGCGATCTCCTGCTGCGCGAGCATGAGGCGCGCGTGCCGCTCCTGCTTCACCTCGGCGGGCAGGTGGCCCGCCATGCGGCCACTGGGCGTCTCTGCCTCGAACGAGTACTGAAACGCGCCGACCGCATCAAAACCGAAGTCGCGGACGAACTGCTCCAGATCGGCGAATTCGGCTTCCGTTTCCGTTGGGAAGCCGACGATGAAGGTCGTGCGAATTGTGACTCCAGGAATCCGGGCCCGCAGCTTCTCCAGCAGTTTCTCCTGCTGCTGCCGCGTGACGCGCCGCCCCATGGCCTTGAGGACCCGGTCGTGCATGTGCTGCAGCGGGATGTCGATGTATTTCACGACGCGGGCGCATTCGGCGATCGCCGCGATCATCTCGTCCGTGAAGATCGACGGGTACACATACATCAGCCGGATCCACTTCGCCGTCGCACAATTCGCATCGAGGTGCCGCAGCAACCCCGCCAGACCGGGGGCAAAACCGATATCCCGGCCGTAGCTCGTCGTGTCCTGCCCAATCAGGATCAATTCGCGTACGCCATCGGCCAGCAGTTCCTGGCACTCCGCCGTCAGCTCCGTCGGCGTCTTGCAGTGCAGTGGGCCACGAATGGAGGGGATCGTACAGAAGGTACATTTCTGGTCGCAGCCCTCGCTCATCCGCACGTAGGCGTAGTGGCGCGGGGTCAGCCGCAGCCGGCCCTGGTCCGACCAAGGCTGGGGGTGATATTCCCCCATGTAGCGATCCAGGGCCGCTTCCCGCTCGTGCCGCCAAACCGCGCGCACTACATCGTCGCGGTTATTCACGCCCACCAACGCATCGATCTCCGGCACCTCGCCCAACAACTTCTCGCCGTCGCGCTGCACCAGGCACCCGGCAACAACGATGCGCTTCAGTTCCCCTTGCCGCTTGCGCTCCGCCAACTCACGCAGGATTCCCAGCGCCTCCTGCCGCGAGGCCTCCAGGAAGCCGCAGGTGTTCACCACGATCGTGTCGGCCACACTTTCGTCCCCCGTCAGCACCGCCCCGGACTCCGCCAACTGCCCGAGCATCTTTTCCGAATCGACCAGGTTCTTCGCACATCCGAGCGATACAAACCCCACGACTGGCGGTGGTGCCGGTTGTGGCGCGCGGCGCCGGTTGGGTTGCGGCCGGGCGGACTGCGGCAGGGCCTGACTGCGTTTCTGACCCGCGGTATCGGGACGCTTCCTGGTGGTCTTGGGCATGATGGGACGGCCTATCCGGCAACGCTCCCGCCGCCGCGTACTCCGCGCGACACGCTCAGGGAGACCCCTAAGCCTAGTCCGCACCCCTGTCGCCAGCAACTCGCCTGGCATCACTCCGCCCGCAAGCACTCTACTCAGGTCCGGCAGACAGTGGTACACTTCCCGCGCTTTGCGGAGCGGGCGGGAAGCGCCTGCCAACGGGCCGGCGCGAAAAGATGGACACGCAAGGCGTAGCTTATGCTACAATGCTGCGCCCCGTGCGAACCGCGTTGGTCGCACCAGGACCCAGGGAGCGACATGACCACTCCGACCTCGACCGTATCCCCGCAGGCCGCGCCCCCCCCGCGTGCCCCGCGGCCGCTCCGTGCGGTTGCCGAGCGGTTGCTGATCATCGGTCTCGACGGTGCCACTTTTGATGTGCTGAATCCGCTGATGGCGGCCGGGCGGATGCCCCAGCTCCAGCGGTTCATCGCCCAGGGAACGGCCGGCGTGCTCTACTCGACAGAGCCCCCGATCACGCCCGCGGCCTGGACGACCTTCATGACCGGCAAGGGGCCCGGACGGCATGGCATCCTCGATTTCGAAACGTACGACGCTTTCAATCACTCGTTGACTTTTAACAGCACTTACGAAATTCGTGAAAAGACGGTCTGGCAACTGCTCAGTGAGAAGGGTCTGCGGGTGGGCAGCATCAACGTGCCGATGACCTACCCACCGAAACCCGTCAACGGTTTCATGATCAGCGGATTTGAAACACCCAGTGTGGACGCCCAGTTCACCTACCCGCCGGAGTTGAAGGAAGAAATCTTCCGCCTGCTCCCCCACTACGATTACCGCACCAATTGGCGCCGCACGGCCATCGGCCGGCTCGAACAACTCAAGGACAATCTCGACTACATCGCGGGCAGTTTTGACCAGGGCGTCAAGCTCACGACCCACTTCGGCGATCGTTTTGGCTGGGACGTCCTGATGGTCGTGTTCAAGCTCGTCGACAACCTACAGCACAAGGCCTGGAAGTACCTCGACCCGCGCTACTGCGAGCGCTACCCAACCGAGGCCGCACTGGCGGCGCAGTGTTTCACGAAACTCGACGAGGCCTGTGGCCGGCTGTTCGAGTACGCCGCCCAACAGCAGGCCACCGTGCTGGTCATGTCCGACCACGGGCACGGCAGTCTCGACGGCAAGGTGCAGCCCAACCTGCTACTCCAGAAGTGGGGCTATCTCAAGCTACGCAGCCCCTGGAACCAGGGTTGGACACGCGCACAGCACTGGTGGCACCGGCTGACAAAGGGCCGTGTCACTCGGTTCGAGCAGGGTAGCCGCGGGATCGAACGCGATTTGGCCGTGGACTGGAGCCGCACCCGCGCCTGCGTCATGCACGCCGGCATCTTCGGTTACCTGTATATCAACCTGCGCGGTCGGGGTCCGCATGGCATCGTTCCGGAGTCGGAGTACGAAGCGCTGCGCGATGAGTTGGCTGAGCGGCTGCGGCGCGCTACCGTGCGCCACCCCAACGGACAGTCCACCCCAGTCTTTCGCGCCGTGCATAAGGCCGAACAGCTATACCGCTGTCCGCGTGAGAACAACCCCAACCTGCCAGACCTGATGCTGTCGCCGCATCCCGGCTTGGCCGTGGTACGCAAAATCCGCGGCCTCCGTGCGGTCCGCTGGTGCCCTCTCGACCGGCTGGAGGGAACGCACCGCATGGAGGGTATCGTCGCGCTGGGCGGTCCGCTGGTGAAGGCCGGCGCCCGCATCCAAGGCCACATCGTCGATCTCACGCCGACCGCCCTGGCGGCGCTCGGATTGCGCGTCCCCGTCGATATGGAGGGCCGCGTGCTCACCGAGGCGTTCACTGTCGAGCCCGTCGTCGAATCCGAGCCGCCGGTGCAGATCGTGCGCAAGGCCGCCGAGCCGGTGTACACGGACGAGGAACGCCGCATCCTCGAGCAGCGCCTCAGCGATCTGGGCTACCTGGAATAGGTACGACGCGCTCCAATCCCCGCAGTTCCTCAAGCATCTGACCCAACACGCGGCCGACGCGATGAAGCGGCTCGACCGTTATCTCCGGCGCAGCCACGGTGCCGCGCACGCGGTATTGCACCAGTTCCTGGCCAGCCAGATCCACCAGCGTGCTGAGCAGCAACAGCCGGGGCCACCGTTCCGGTGGCGCCCCCCACAACGTCAGATCCAGCGTGTCCGTCTCGATGTCCCACGTTCCCGAGCCGACGAATCGCAGCAGCGGGCTGCGGATATCGATTCGCTCGCACTCGATGCGCGTACCCATCCAGCGGAACCGTACCGCGGCTTCGTCGAGTTCGTCGCCCGCTTCGGCCTGGGCAACCGTGAACAGGCGCATGATGACCGGCGTTCCAAGCAGTGCCGCACCACGCAGCCGCACGACGCCCCCGCCGCCGCACGTCGCGAGCGTGTTGCCCTGCCCGCGTAGCCAGATGTCCCCATCGATCCGGCCGCGCTTCGGTGGTGTACTCGACACCCCATCCGGCACCGTGGGCCAAAGCTCCGCGGCGGCCACATCGTGCAATTGCAGGAGCAGTTCGTAGGCTTCGGCCGGCGGATCGAGACGCAGACTGCCACGGACTTGGCCGCCGCAGAGTGTGCCGCGCAGACCAAGTAATTCCACACTCCCATCCCAGGCGGGATAGACCAGCCGCGTCTGCAGATCCTGGATCGCGCGACCCGCGATCCGCCCGGTCGTGAGTTCCAGCGTTGTATCGGTCGTTGCGAGCGTTCCTCCGGCAAACGTGGCTCCACCGGTCAGTTTCCCTACACAACGGTCCAGTGTGAGCCCCAGCCACAGCGAGCTGTCGCGGAAGTCCAACTCACCCGCCGCTGCCACCACCATCTCATCACCGTTCCACCGGAGGTGCAACCGGTCCAGACCAAGGTCAAACCGCGCGGTGAGCGCCAGTTTATCCATGAGTACCTGCACATCGGTGCGCCACGGCCGTACAGTGGCATCAACGACTACTTCGTGCGCTTGCAGCTTCCAGTCGAGTTCCCGGGCTTCACCATCCCAGCGCCCCGCCTCTTCCTGCCAGAGCCGCACATACCCGCCACCTGGTATGCGTGCCTGTGCTTGCGGAACGCGCAAGTGCTCCCTTTCCAGTTCGGCCGTCAGCTTCACGTCCCAGAGCTTCAGCGGCAGCCACGTCCCATGAAGGAATGCAGCGTATACCTGTGCCCCCAGCGCACTGCGATCCTGGTCCAGTGGCCACGACTGCACACGTAACGTGCCCGGCCCCGCGAATCCCAGCCCGGCCAACCAGTCGGCAGCAATTACCTGACCCAGCAAAGCACCCATATCGGCGGCGCTCGCATCCAGCAGGAACTCCACCCCACCCGCGGCGCTCCACCGCCCGGCCAACTCAGCGCGGGCGGGACCGGGCGGCGACGACTGCTCCAGCCCCAGGTCGCGCAACCGCTCGACGCCGGCGACGCGCTCCAATGTGCCCCGAACCACCTGCCACGATCCAGCCGCACTGCGCAGCACGCCGGTTCGTACCTCGGCACGGTAGTCGTCTTCGAAACCCACCAGGCCTGGCTGCGGCGCGCTGACCGACTCTTCCGCACCTTTCCCAGCGGTACGCCGCAAATGAGTCGTGGCATCCACGCGCCCTGTGAATTCATACTCCCCGCCACCAGGTAACTGCACCGCGCGCTCGACGGATAACCCGTATACCTCCACATCCACGTCGATTTCGCTGCCATCCGCGCCCGGCAGCACACGGCCTGCCAGTCGCAATTCCGCGTCGTTCCACCGCCCCGCCAGTTCCTCGATCTCCAGTCCATCCGCATCAATCCGCAGGCGCCCGTGCGCCTCCTCGATTCGGCTCCCGTCGCCCAACGCAAGCCCCGCACCCTTCAACTCCGTCGTAACCTGCACCTCCGGCAACAGCGGCCCGGTCTCGGGCGAGCCGGGCGGCCGACGAATCCTAACCATCGCGGCGCACGTACCGGTCGGTTCGGCCTGCTGCCACCAACCCTGATAACGCTCCGGCAGTGCGGCATACAACGCCGCATCCAATGGCACGGCACTCGCCCTTACTTCCAGGTCGAACCCCGTCTCACGCGACGTATCCGCAATCACCCCGGTCATCACCAACTCCGCCGAGCCACGCCGTCCGCGAAGTTCGAGCAACTCGATGCGCCCAGCGACCATGCGAATCAGCCCGGTCAGCTCCTCGACGCGGTACGGGAAGTGAACCACTTCACACGATGCACTGCGTGGCCGAACCTCCAGCTCCAGGCGTTCACGCACTCCCTGGGCGGCATCTTCTGTGTAGCCCGCTGGATGCAGTGCGAGTCGCAGGTCCACAGCGCCCGCAGGGGCATAGTCGCGGAAGAGTGCCTTGAGCGCACCTGGCAATTGGGGTGAACGTACGAAAGCCGGAAAGACCTCCGGGCAAGGTACCGGGATATTCATAAATTCGGCCTCGGCCGATGCGATCTCCGCTTCTCTCCAGGCGTACCATGCCGGAACGCGAACCTCGCTCTCGAACCGCCAATCCCCGGTGCGCCAGCGTCCGGCACCCCGCACCGACCACACACCCACCGCCCCGGTTGGCGCCCCACGGAAGCTGACCCTCAACTCGTCGACCTCACACGCCACGAACGGTCCTGCCACTGCACCGCGCGGCCAGCCACCTTCCTCCCCCTCCAGCGGCAACACAATCCGCCCATCTGTCCACGCCAACTCCGCGTCCGCCAGCGACCATCTTGGGGCGACACCGTCTTCATCCCCGGACCAGCGCCACGCAAGTTCCTCAATGAGGAGTCGGCCGGCGGGGGCGAAGCGCGGATACCAACGATCGTCTGCGTCGGCCAAGCGTGCGAGGAGCGTCAGGTCGCTTGCGAACCCCGAGATTTTCACCGTGTGCGTGTCGGCCTCCCACGCGCAGGTCATCTCCGGACCAGGCGAACTGAGGTCTGTCGCCGTGAAGAGGTAACTGCCTGCCCCCTGGGGGCGTCCATGCACACTCACCATCCGCCGGTGTGCGAGCCGCCCCTGCCCCGCCGTGACGTTGTAGATTCGCACGTCCGCATCCACAACCCGTATCGGCGGTAATTGGGGATTAGGTGACGCTTCGACCCGCAGTGCAGCGGAGAGTTCGACGGGTGGATCCTCGGAGGTGCGTGCCTCGGCCGGCAGACCGATTACGATGCGCACACCCGCCAGGCGCAACTCGTCGACTTCCAGCCGACCCCATATCAGCGCCGTCAGATTGAGGTTGATATCTACCTTCCCGGCCTGCACGAGCGGCGCGGCCGACCCTTCGACCATCACCGGCACAACCGTCCGTACCCCGGGATACGCCCCCAACGTCACGTCTTCAGCCCGAAGCACTCCCCACAGACTAAAGCGTACACGTCCCGCGTCGAGCCCCTCGAACCCGGCCGCCGCCAGGGCACCGAGCAGCTTCGCGCGCAGCGCGGCCGGTCGCGTAAGGTACAGGTAGCCCGCACTGCCCGCCACGATCAGCAGCAGCAGCAACCAGAGCAGCCAACGTCGGAATCTCCGCCATCGCATCCTGTTATTGTCGCGCGCCGTGGGCGCGACGTCATGCCCACACGCGCCACAATCGAGATTCAGTGCACCATCCGGCCCGGCGGCCGCCACTTGGAAGTGGCCCCCAATACAGCGGGCGAAGCCCAGAAGCTTCGCCCACTGCGAGGAACGCTTAGAATTGGCCGACGAGTCCTGAAGGATCGTGCGGCAATAGTGCCTTAGCGGCGGCGGATGAAGAGACCCGCCAGGCCGACCAGCAGCAAACTCGCCGGCTCCGGAACCGCCGTAATCAGGAAATTATCCAGCTGCAGGGTCATACCGAACGGCGCGGTACGGAAGTCCTTCACAAGGGCCAGACTCAGGTGCGTCAACTCGTTGCCACCAGTCTGCCAGAACAGCGAGCCGCCGTCACCGGCATAGGCCGTGTCAATCACATTGCCGTTGATCGAGGTAGTCACGCTCGGCGTACCGGCAAGGTTGAAGTCCCACACCATGTGGTAGGTGTTGTCGGTGGTGACGAGGACCGGAGGATCGAGCGTGTTCGACTGGGTGCCACCCTGGACCATGCGCGCCCAGTTGCCGTCGTTCCGCGTCTGGCCGAACTTGTTCGGAGTGTTGTCGAAGTCCCAATAAATGTTGTGGCCGTTGTTGCCGGTGAACGGCAGGGTCATGTCGAACTCGATCTTGACCGAGGTCCACGCCGTGAGGTCTACCGGATTCGGTAGAGTCAGGACCGCGCGGGATTCCTGCCGGAACGCGTTATCCGCCGGAACCGCGAAGACTTCGAGTTGCATGTAGGCCAGACCTTCGCCGTCATTGACGACGACCGGGACACCGCCCTGCTGCAGCCCGGAGCCCGCCCACTCACCTGTCAGGGGACCATTGGGCATTCCCGAGAAGTCCTGTTGATAGATCGTTACTTGCGCCGAGGCGGTGACAACCATCAAAGCCGCGACCAGAACTGCCAGCTTCTTCATCTCGCCATCCTCCAAAGAAATGCGTGAAGAGACATGGAAGGAGTTGCTATCGGTGTCGAATGGGACACTAGTGTCCTACCCGGAACCGGGTTGGTCACCGGTAGCAATTCTGGAGACACCCCTCCTGATCTCCTTCCTTGATACGCTGCTCATCTTACGCTGAACGCGTTCAAACTTCAATTGCCAGCACGCCTGACCTGCCAGAATCCACACGACTCGATCAGGGCGCAATCACCAGAATGACCGATAACCACGTCCAATCACACCGTGACAGAGTGACAGCTCTCCCAATCACCCTCCGTCTTTCGCAAAGAGATCGTGAGAGGGGCGTTCATCAAAGGATTCTCGCACCTCCCCAACCCAGCTCTGCAAGGGGAGGAGGGTTCAGATCGCTTCCAGACGGAAGTGGCAAGAGCCAACCTTAAAAAGTTCTTGTTTTCCGGTCCGGAAACCAGTAGAACTCCAATCCGAGCGACAACCCCGCGCGACGCTTCTTCGTAGCCGGCGCCGCGGTGCCTTCCCGACTATTACAACCTGTGGTTACCCGTGCGCGCACGGTTGACCGTATGGAGAGCATCCTGTGGGTCACTTTGCTGCTTCGCGAGCTCTCGGTGCCGGTACCCGTGTGCGCGTCCGTCGTCCCGGTGCGGTGCCGCAATTCTCGACCTGGGATGATGATGGCCAGCGTACCTCCTCAGCCGTGAAGCGCCGCCTCCAGACGCTGTTCTTCCAAGGCGATAAGCGCGTCCACGCGAGTGTGGTTTACGTCGCAAGTGAAGCCCTCCGGGAACGCCTCAAGTCCAAAGGGCACGTCAAGGTCGAACTGCGGGACCCCGCGGGCTCAAGCGTCGTCATCCTGGCGGAATTCGAGAATCTGACGGCTGCATAAAGCCCCGCATCCCCACAAAGTCCGGCGGGGCCGCCCTGCTCCGCCAGCGGTCAGCGCGCTATCGGCCGATCTGTACCCGGCGCCCGCGGGATGAGCACATATGCCGTAGTCCCCTCGCCCAACCGACTCTCCAGCCAGATGCGCCCCCCGTGCGCCTCAACGATCCGGTACGCCCGTGCCAAGCCAAGGCCACGACTGCGCCCCGCCGGTCGGTGCGAGAAAAATGGATCAAATGCCCGTTGCAGGACCGCCGGTTCCATGCCGGCACCGGTGTCCTCGATGCGAAGCTCGACCATATCCCGCTGCAGGGCCGGCTGGCAGCGCACTGTGATCACGCTCGCGCGCTCAACAACCGCTGCGACAGCGTTGGCGAGTAACTCCTTCAGCACCCGCGTGAGCTGTTCGCGGTCGGCCTGCACATACAGCGGCTCCACCGGTGACCGGCCGACTTCCGCCTGCCAGGCACGCCGCAGGCGCTCCGGATCGAGCTGCTCGGCAAGGACCAGCTCGTCGCAGACCCGCGCCGCCAGTGCCAGCAGATCAACCGGCTCCAACTTCGGCGGAAGGGGCCGGGCGAAATCCATCAGTTCACTGACGATGCCACTGCACTCATGCGCTTTCTGTGCAATGGTCTGCAAGGCGCGCTGTGCTTCCGAATCCTTTTCGCCAGCAGCGAGCATTTGGGCGCGGCCGGAAATCACGCTCAACGGTGTATTGAGCTCGTGTCCGGCCCCCGCGGCCATCTCCGCGATCATCGACAGGGTCCGTGACCGCAGCAGTTCGACCTGCATCTGTTGCAACCGCCGATTGGCCTCCGCCAAGCGCTCGGACAGCCGCTGGGCCGCGGCCTGCGCGTGCGCCCGCCCGAGTGCCAACCCCATACTGCGCAAGAAAGCCCGCAGCTCGTCCGCTTCCTGTGCGAGCAATTCGCGTTCATCGTGCGCGGAGGCGTAGACGACCCCGCCGAGGGTGCGACCCTCGTGTGCGATCGGCAACCACCACAAGGCGCCGTCGCCAAGCTGCCGGCCGGTCTCACCCAGAGCTTCGCGCAGTGCTTTCGGTACTGTCATTGCGAGGGCGTCGACACCAGCGCGCACATCGTCCAACGTCCGGCCCAGGGCATCGTCCAGGGGCTCGGTCCACCCCTGCCGGAGTTCAGGCGCGGCCATCGTTGCACACAAATCGAGCAGCCGCTCCTCGGCACGGCGCCCCAGTGCCAGCACTCTCGGACGCTGCAGTGCCTGGGCGGCGGCAACCGCCAGGGCTGCCACGACGGCGAGCGGATCCGCCCAGTTCTGCAACTGCTCTTCAAACAGCCCCAGCGCAACGAAGTACCGGGCCCCGACGGCAAGCTGCCGATTCCGCAAAAGCAGATCCTGATTCAGCCGGCCCAACTCGTTGTTCGCGCGCGTCATCGCCTGGTAGTACACCGCTTGCGGGGTGTCCGACGACAGGCCCAGCAGTCGCGCGTTCGCGGACACGTCCTCCGCCAAAGCGGCAACGACCGGTTCGAGCTCCGCAGCCCTGAAACCAAGGCGCTCCGCCAGCCGCGGCGAAAGCTCGTAGAAGATGTGATTGCCGGAGTATCCGATCCGCTGCTCGCGTGCCAGCGTATCCGCAAGCTGTACAAGTCCGATCAAGTGCGGCTTGGCTATGTTGACGGGCAGGGCATCGCCTGCCAGGTGGTGCAACCAGATTGTTTCCTGCAGCTCACGCGGCAGGCGCCAGCGTTCCGCCAGACGCCGTCCAGCCACGGTGTGATCAATGCCCAGCAATTCCCGCTCGTAATCCGCGATGTCGCCACGCGACTGGTTCGCTTGCTGCGCGATGCGCTCGTAGGCCTTCGGATACACCGCGTCGAGTGCAACCTTGCCCAGGTCGTGCAACAATCCGGCTACGAATGCATCCTCGGCGGCAGAAGCCGTCTCTGGGCGCAACTGGGCGAGCCGCCGCGCCGCCGACGCGACCGCCAGCGCGTGCTTCCAAAACTCTGCCCGGTCGAAGGCCGGCCCCGCCGCCGGATCTTCTTCGGCGGCGGGGAAGCAGCCGAACACGCTGGTGGCCAGGGCAATGCTGCGCAGGGCACCGAAGCCCAGTAACGGCACGGCTCGCTCGAGTGTGGTGACCTGGAACCGCACGCCGTTGGCAGCCGAATTCGCCACCGCCAGTATGCGGGCCGTCAGCGACTGGTCGCCGCGAATGAGCTGAACAACATCATGCGCATCGCTCTCAGCGAGGGCGGTGAGGTGCAACAGCTTGACGGCCACAGCCGGCAACGTCGGCAGACTGTCCAACTGGCTCAGGACACGTTCGGTTGAAGTGGGCTCGGTGGCTGGCATGCGGGCCTCAAACGCTCGTACGACCTTCATCCTACCGGCTGCCCACAAGCTCGGTGATGCGGTTCACCAGTTGCTGGATGCTGAAGGGCTTCTGAATAAAGTCGTCGGCGCCATCAGACAGCAGTTCTTCCACCCGTTCCCGATCGATCACACCCGAGACAATGATAATGCGCACATCCCGCAGCGACTCGTCGTTACGAATGCTCCGGCAGACGGCGTTTCCATTGATGTCCGGCAACATGTAGTCCAGCACAATGGCATCTGGACGGAACTCACGCGTCTTCAGCCCGGCATCAAAGCCGGTGGCCGCGGTCCGCACCTCGAAACGCCCGTCGCGCTCGAGCAATTCAACCAGCATCTCGACGATGGCCGGATCGTCGTCCACTACCAGCACACGGGTTTTACCCGTTTCGAGCTGGTCGAGGGGGATATTGTGCTCTTTCATGAATTGGATGAGCGCATCCCGCGGGATCCGGCGGAAGCGCGACCCCGGCACCCGGTAGCCCCGCAGGCGACCGCTGTCGAAGCAACGTATCACCGTTTGCTGGCTGAGGTTACAAATTTCCGCCACCTCGCCGGTGGTGAAAACGTCCTTCAGCGGAACCACATGTTCACTCTCTGTCTGCGCCATCGAATACCCCATAGGTTTCCCAGACTACCCATATTAACAAATATAGCACGATTGCGCGGTCTTGGCAAGCTGTTCGATATTCGGAACTCACAATCTGCCCATCGGGCGCGGTTCCGAAGGAACTTTCTGCGCAGTTTGCGGATTTCGCCCCGCGCCTTCTCACGCCCTTAGCCGAAAGTTGCGCTTCCACCCCGACCCCACTCGGTGACTACCCCGCCGTTCGTCGCCTTTCGAGCGCTGCCATGTGTACGAGCAACAGACTGACATCGGTGGGCCGGATGCCGCTGACCCGGGCTGCCTGCCCGATGCTACGGGGTCGCACGGCCTCCCACCGTTCCCGGGCCTCAAAACGAAGCTGTGCGATACTGTGGTAGTCTAAATCCGGCGGTAACAACCGCTCCTCCATCGCCCGAGATTGGGCAATCACTTGCGCCTGCCGTCGGATGTACCCCTCGTACTTCAACTCTACCAGCACCCGCGACCAGACATCGGCGTCCGCTGCAAGAGATCGTAATTCTGGCAGCGCCGTGCGGAAACGCTCTCCATCCTCCTCCGGCCGGGCACAGCCACTCCGCGACCGAACGACCGTCGAACCGAAGTATCCCAACCAGTGCAAGCAATTCGGCGATCCGTGTGCGCCGGCGTTCGAACCGCAGCCAGCGCTGGTCATCCACCAGTCCGGTTTCCCTCCCAATGGGAGTCAGCCGTTCATCGGCATTGTCTGTGCGCAGATGCATGCGATGCTCTGCGCGGGAAGTGAACATGCGGTACGGTTCGATCAGCCCGCGCGTGACAAGATCATCGACCAGCACCCCAAGGTACGCCTGGTCACGTCCCAGGACCACGGGGGCCTGCCCGGCCACGAACCGCGCCGCATTCAGCCCGGCGAGCAAACCCTGCCCAGCGGCCTCCTCGTAACCGCTCGTCCCGTTGATCTGACCGGCGAGGAACAGTCCGCGTACGGTCTTGGTCATGAGCGTCGCGTCGATTTGCTCCGGGGGGACGAAGTCATACTCGACCGCGTAACCCCACTGCACGATCCGCGCCCGCTCCAAGCCCGGAATCAGCGCGACCATCTGCGCCTGGATGTCGCGTGGCAACGACGTACTGATGCCGTTGATGTAGATCCGCGCGCTATGGCGCCCCTCGGGCTCAAGGAAGATCTGGTGCCGGTCCTTCTCCGGAAAGCGCAACACCTTCGTCTCGATACTCGGGCAGTAGCGTGGGCCGGTGGACTCGATCTGCCCGCTATAGAGCGGCGCCCGCGCCAGGTTGGCGCGAATCAAAGCATGCACCGCAGGGTTCGTGCTGGTATGCCAGCAAACGATCTGCGTCTGTGTGATCCGCTCGGTCAGGAACGAGAACGGCACGGGCTCCGCGTCGCCGGGCTGCTCCACCAGTCGGCTGAAATCTACGCTCTCACGCGCCACCCGCGGAGGTGTACCGGTCTTCAAGCGACCCAGCCGCAGCCCCAATCCTGCGAGGGCGGTACTGAGCCCGTTCGCAGCGGCCTCGTCAATGCGGCCACCAACCGTGCGATCCTCCCCTGTGTGCATGAGTCCGCGGAGAAACGTGCCCGACGCGATGACAACCGCAAGGGTGGTGAGGTGCTCGCCGTTCGAGAGCTCGACTCCTGTGATTCGCCGATTCTCGTGGCCACAGCTTTCCGACTGCAACGCTTCAACACCAGCCGCAAGAATCACGAGATTCGGGCAGGTCGCCAAGCGGGCTTGCAGGGCCAGCGGGTACCCGTGGCTATCCGCCTGCGCCCGTGGCGACTGCACGGCCGGTCCCTTTCGCCGGTTCAGCATGCGGAACTGGATGCCGGCCTCGTCGGCGATGAGCCCCATCAGGCCGCCGAGCGCATCCACCTCGCGGACAATCTGCCCCTTTCCGATCCCACCGATGGCGGGGTTGCACGACAGCCGGCCGATCGCGGCCGGATCATGTGTAATGAGCGCGGTGCGGGCGCCGACGCGAGCCGCGGCCCAAGCGGCCTCGGCTCCGGCATGCCCACCCCCAACAACAACGACATCAAACGCACGTGCCATCACGGGGAGATTGTACGCACAACCGGCAGGTCAGCGCGATTTCCTTGCTCCGATGCCCTTGCACGCACCCTTACCCCACGGTCGGCAGCGTCACCCGGTGGTACAGCAGCGGGTTCAGCGAACTCCCCACCCGTTCCCCCGGCTGCTGACCCGGCAGCCAGCGCGCCAGGTCCGCGGGGCGGTGCGGGTTGTCTGGCGCCACAATGCGCGCGTCATCGGCGACGTAGATGACCGTCATCACCTCGCGCATCACGCTGGTGCGATTGCCCGGCGCCATGTGCATCGTCCAGCCCGCATGGAAGGTTGCGTCTCCTGCCCGGAGCGGTTCTACGACCACCGGGAAGCCCCGCTCCGCCAGGATGCGCTTCAAGGCGGCATCGGAGGTCTCCGAAATGGACTCCGCGCACAACCCCCCTTCACGGTGCGAGCCGGACGCAAACGTCAGCGCCCCCATCTCCACGGGGACATCGACCAAGGGCATCCACATGGTGATCATGTGCGGGGTGTCAAACGGCCAATAATACTGATCCTGGTGCCAGAACGTCGGGCCACCGCCCGGTTCCTTGAACAGCGCCTGGTCGTGGTACAACCGCACGCCCTCGACGCCCATCAGCTCGGCGGCAAGGCGGGCAAAACGGCGGGCAAACGTGAACCGGGCCACCACCGCATCCGTCTCCCACAGGTTTGCCACCTGGAGAAACGCCTGGTGGTATGCATCGCGCTCATGCAGGGGCACCTGGTCCTTCCCGCTGCCACGGACAAAAGCAGCGATGGCCGCACGGTAGGGTGCCAGCTCCGCCACACTCACCACTTCACGAAGCAGGATGTGACCATCGCGCTGGTAGGCAGCCAGGGCCTCCGTCGACAACGCGTAGGCACTGTCGAGCGGTGGGAGGTTTGCACCTGTGCTCATCTTGCCGCACCACCTTTCGCACCAGCTTCCGCACGGGATCTTACCCGTGCCTGTACTGCGGCGATCGCAGCCCCGAGCGCCGGTGCCGCGCGCAATTGCGACGATACCAGGAATCCGGGTCGCAGCGCCCCTGTGCCCGTGAGCACAGCCGCGGTGATGGCCGGCTCTTGCGCGGTGCGTAACAGCGCCGCCAGGCACGCCTCAAGCGGCGCTGCAAAGTATGGCCGCAATTCGGACCAGGCGTAGAGCACACCGATGCGCTGCCCAATGATGATCCGCTCCAGCACGGTGCCACGGAAGGGATGTTCCTCCGCCAGCCGCGCATAGGCGTCACCACGGTGAGTCGCTGCGATGCGTCCGCGAAAGATCGTGAGAATGCGTTCAGCGAGCAGCTCCGCCAGCACGAGGGCCGCCGTATGCAGGGTGGCACGCGCCACAGGATCGCCAGCCAGGGCGGCCCGCTCGGGGAATTCCCGATTCGCAGCACCAACGCCACCGTACAGGTTGGCATGAACGGCATTGAGTGATTTGGCCGAGATGAGCCGCTCAAACGTGGGCCCTAAGGCACTGGTCAGTTGCCATGATTTCTGGAGCCAGGTACGGGCCTGATCCATGGGTACAAGTCCGCCATGCAGCTTGAGCGCATCGGCGACGCCTGTCCCTCCCCCGACATAGTACGCATGCGCGACATCACGGAAGAGTCCCTCGCCGGCGTGCTCCTCGCCGAGTCCGCAGTAGTCGGCATCAGAACCGAGCGCGGCAATGGGAGCCGCAAGACGCAGCCCACGTTGCGTCAGTTCGCCTTCCAACTGCCGGAGATAGTCGGGCAGGCGTGGGCCGTTGTTGATGACCGCAATGCCACGGCCGTCGGAAGTCTTCAGGCCGGGCATACCGATGCCGATCAGGAGCGCTGCCTGCGGATCGGTTCCAGCTTGCTCTGCCACGGCAGCAACGGCGCCGGCCGTGGCCCGAATCCACGCGGTGCCCTGTTCCTGCTCGTGCGCAGTAAGGACGATGGCACCGGCGTCGCGCTGGGCAAGCTGCTCCCCGACCGGGACGGGTACGAACCCGGCGATGATCGGGTAGACGCAGCCGCTGGCCTCGGCGCGCAGCGTAAAGGAGGCGGGCCGGTCGAAGTCGTCACAAGTGGCGGCGTGGGCCTTGGCTTCGGTCGCGCCACCATCGACACCGATGAGGAGAAGATCTTGATTCATGTGCGATCGGTCTTCATGCCCGTTGGGGCGTCATCATGGCGGGCTGATCCGTGGATTGGGACAGACCCTTCAAGCCGGATGCGACCGGCTCAGGACGACTTTGCTCCGAGTGCCTGCCGCCGATGCAGGGCCTCCAGTCGCATGTGATCCTTGGCATTGTCGTTGCGGTCGATCGTGGTCTGGTCGATCGCGTGGTCGGTGCCTCCGGAGTGCCGGATCACCTCGTAAATCGGTTCCCAGACGCGTCCAATGGTGAAGCGCTCGCTGATTCGCAGGACGAGATCGTAATCCTCACCGTAGTTCCGGCACTGGGCTGTATCGTTCACGCCGAACCAGCCGGCCGCGGCAATCGCCTTGACATGCGCCGCCCGTGGGGCACCGGCCCCGTTGATCCGCAGCAGGTTGTTGCGGCCGTTGTCCGCCGTCCACTCGTCGTGGGTTACAACGGGGATCTCCGCATTACGGTGCAATGCGCCGGATTGGGCATCGAGCGTCCATACCTCGTATGAACCCACGACCATACCTACAGTGGGGTCCGCCTGGAACACCGCCAGGAGCTTCTCCACCGCGTCGGGCTTCAAGCGGTCGTCAGAATCGAGTTGTACGTAAAACTTGCCGCGCGCGGCGGCGATACCCGTGTTGAGGCAGAGTCCGAGGTTGTTGACATCGACGACAATGAGGCGGACGGGCGGTTTATCGGGTTGGTGCCGGTCTCCGCCCGGCATGTACCGCCGTACTTCGTCCGCTGTCGGATCCGCCGGTCCGCCGTTCACGACCACGATCATCTCGACCTGCTGAATCGTTTGCGCCTGCACGCTTTCTATCGCCCGGCCGATGAACTCGGGCCGCTGGTTGACCGGCGTCACGATGCTGGCAAGGCAATTTCGAAAGGCCTCATTCTCGGCGGTGGTATATTCCAGACTGCCGACGTGGACACCGGGGGCGAGTCGTGCCCCGACACGCTCCAGGTGCGCCGTGCAGGCGCGCTCCAACTCGAGTTGTGTCTGTTTGTCAGCGAGCAGGTATGCGAACACGTTGTGTCCCGCACCCGCGGCGGCCACCGAGTAGAGCCCGCCCGCGTAGCGGTTCGCGATGTGTACAGCATCGTGCCGCTCCGTCGCGCGCAACCGCAGGTCGTACCAGTCGGCGGCGGCACCGTATTCGGTCGAGAAGCCGCCCAGGGTCCGCAGTACCTGCGTGGGAAAGAGGAAGGCCGCCCCGAAGTCCGTGGTCTCGCGCAGCCGGCCCGGATGCCAGTCGAGCAGGTGGACTTCACGCTTCTGGCCGGCGCTGTCGACGCGGTCATAATCCGCGTACACGAAGCCCACCGGCCGCAGGTGCCGAGTGGCCGCGGCACTGCCCCGCGCGGCGTGCCGAGTGGCGGCCATCACCAGGGTCTGCACGGCGGACTGCCGCAAGGTGACCGCCGCCTGATCGTTGAGGACGAGCAGGATGTAGTCGCCGGTCGCGGCCTGCAGTGCCGCATTGAGCATGGCGGCCCGGTTGGCGTAGGTCCCGGGCAGGTGGCGCACCTTGGCGACAAGGTCGCCGTCGGCAAAGTCCGGGCGGGCATCCGGCCCGCGGTCATCCACAATGAGGATTTCATGTGGTCGCAGATCCTGGGCTACCACGGACTGGAGCGTGGTGACGAAAGCGCCACGGTCATAGGGCAGCGGCTCCCGAAAGAGCAGCACGATGGAAACACGAGTTTCGAGGAATGAGTTGGCCATGGGCGGTGATTCTACCAAGGGTCCGAGAGGCGGCCAACGTGCCGCCGGCGCACTTATCCATACGCCGTGACCAGCTCCGCCTGCGGATAATAGTGTGTACAGATCTGGCGGTGGTCATACCCGAGCAGAGCCATTCCAAGGGCCCCGATCTGGCAGAGTCCCACACCGTGACCCCAGCCGGCACCGCGCAGGGTGAGAGCCGTCAGGCGACCTTCGGCGGTGCGCTCGGGGCGGACTGCAAACGCGCTGCTGTAAAGGAATCCGCGGTGCAGAACCTGCCGAATCCGGTACTCACTGTCGAGCCGGCTGCGTTGCTCCCGACCCGCGGTATCGCGCCAGAGCACCTCGACGCTGTACGCGCGGCCGCTGACCCCGCGTCCACGCACACGCAGGTCACACACCTCGGTCAGCTCCGCCGCATCCGTCATCCGTTCCCGCAGTAGTGCCGCCAGCTCGGCCTGCGGATAGCGCACCGTCCAGCGGAAGTAATCATCCGTCGTATCGACACGCCCCAGGTAGCGCCCGATGGCGTCGAGCGGCACCACGTTCGGGCTGCAGAAACAGGTCGTCCGCGCCACCCACGGGCCGTCCAGATACTCGTCAAGATGAGCGTCGATGAGGGGGAAAAAACGGTGCTCGGCGGCGCCCGGAGGTGCGTCCACGATGGCCGAAAGGCCCGGCTTCTCGAAGCCCCAGACCGCCACCGGCGTTTCCGAAATACCGCCGCAGCTCTTCGCATAGTTGGCATCGAGCACGACTCCCGTGGGCGCCCGCAGCACCTGTCCGCGCGTCGCATGCGTCGCTTCCAGCGCCGTCGGGCTCAGATCACCCGTGCCCTGGTAGCGTTGGCAACAGTCGTCGTTGCAGCGGTCGAAGGGCTCGTCGCCGTGCTTGGGTTCGGTCAGCGCGAGGAGCCAGGAGCGCGCCACGATGCACTGCGCCGCCAGGAGCGCCGGCGGGCAGGCGCCGCTCATCTCCGCCGTAATCACGCCCGCGAGATAATCTTCCAGCGGGAGTTCGTTGACGACCACGAGGCCACCGGCCGCGGGCACGATCTCGAGTGCGCCTGACAAAAACTGATGGATGCGCTTCTGCCAGTGGAAGCCCCGCCCTGCCACAATATCGCGCACCATGACACCTGCTCCCGGCACAAGGGCCGTCGGAGTTCGCGGCATCAGCCGGATGCACGACGCGCGTCGCAGACGTTGATCCCCCAGCGTAAATGCAACCGTTTCCCCGTCGAGGTGCAGTGCGAGCAGCGCGCCGGCCGGTGCTGCTTCGCCCCCATCACCCGCATCGAGCGTGTAGTCGACGGTCGGGATCTCAATGACGAGATCGCGCTGCCCGTCTTGTGCCAGCACAATGCCGATCCGCACCATGGGTTCACGTTGCATTGCCAACGTCCAAGCCGACATTCGTGGTGCCGTAGTACTCGGCATGATCACACTCCCACGGCCTGCTGCCGTGCTTCCGTCGCCAGCCGCCGAAAGACCGCGGTGACCTCCTCGAGACCGGCCGGCCGCGACGTCGCCAGCCAGGCCGCCTCGAATTCCGGTACGAGTTCATCGCAGGTCGCGGCCAGGTTGCGTAGCCCGGCGCCAACGGTTGCACCCGCCGCCATGCGCCGCGCGAGCAGGCAGCGTTGTGCCACCAGAGCATGCACGCGTAACGCCAGGTCGAGCTCGGCACAGTCACGCGCCGCCAGCGGGTCCTCCGGAGCGAGTGCGGCGAAGGCGGCGGCCGCACTGCGCGCCGCATCCTCCCATCGTTCCAGCGCCTCAGTACCCAGCACTTCCGGCAGGGTCACGGTCGGCAGTGGGGCATACAGTGCCGGCCAGACGCGGATCGTGTCCGCCAGGGCCACCGCGTGTCGCCACGCCTCCAGGGGGGCCGCATCATCAAGTCCATAGGCCAGCCGGACGAAGGCCGCATCAAACTCTACGCCTGTCGGACCGGTTGGATTCCACGCGAGTGCGGCCCCCAACGCCAGCGCTGGAAAAGCCGCGCCGGGCGGGGACGGGTGTCCGCCGTCGCCCCATTCGGTGTTGAGCAGGCCGATGGCACCATGTCGCGCCCCGGCTCGTGCGTGGCCGAGGATGTTCTCTTCGGCATAGCTCAGGTCGTGAACTGCGCGGTTCCATCCATGGGTGGCCGGACAGACACAGGTATCGAAGCCGTGGGCGCGGAACTGCGCGGTCGTGTCATAGTCGAAGTCCCGCGTGTAACCCCAGTTCAACACTGTCACATCGCGCGGCAACTCGGGAATCAACTCCGGGTGGTTCCGGATGACATCGCCCCACAGCAGTACCGCGCGACCATGCTCCGCCACAAGCTGGTGCAACCACAGGAGATGTTCAAGGAACATCCGTCCGGAGCCGATCTGCGCCGCGCGGTCCCGGCCGCGCCCCTTGCCGAGATCCCACGTCTCATCGCAGCAGATGTTGAAGCGTCGTGCCGTGAAGCACGGCAGCAATTCCGCGATCAGGGTACGGAGCAGGTCGCGCGCTGCGGGCTGGCTCGCG
Organism: Phycisphaerales bacterium; assembly: GCA_016716475.1. Taxonomy (NCBI): domain Bacteria; kingdom Pseudomonadati; phylum Planctomycetota; class Phycisphaerae; order Phycisphaerales; species Phycisphaerales bacterium. The sequence continues at coordinate 102,670 of JADJWG010000002.1, read as the reverse complement.
TCGAGCGTCAGCCCGCGCGTGCGTTCATCCCAGGTCATGACCTCCCAGTTCTTCGACGCCGGGATTTCTGCCAGCGCACCATACTGCGGCAAACTAAGGATACGCCCCATGTGCCCGAAGCACGCCAGGGCTGGAACCAGCTCAACATGATGAGCACGGCAGTGCGCATCCAGCTCTCGGAGGTCGTCTGGTGTCAGAGCATCACAATCCGCGCTGATCGCAGGATCACAGGAAAACGCAAAGGTGTGCTCCATGTAGAGTTGCAGGTGGTTCAACTTCAGCGCTGCCAGGCGATCGACGAGCGTGTGCAGCGACGCCTGCGTCGGCACACGGCCACGACTGATATCGAGTGAGACCCCCCGCTGGGCAAAGATCGGCGCATCGTCGATCATGAACGTCGGCCAGATCGCCCCCCCGAGTTCGACCCATTGCCGGAGCGTGCGCAACCCATAAGCCACCCCATGGACCGAGCGCGCCCGTAATCGTGCTCCCTGTCGCGTGACCTCCAGTTCGTAGCCCTGTTCGGTGGCCGGTGGCAGCGTGACCGCATCCTGAACTCCGATCGGCACCTCCGTAGCCACCGTCTCGTCATTGACCAGCAGGATCGACACGCCCCCCTCAGCCGCGGTCGAACCGACCTCTAGAACCACACCGAACCTTCGCAGGCACGCATCCGCCAGTGCGACCAGGTCGGCTGCCAGGGCAACGCGCAACTGATCGGGTAGACGCACCGGCAGTGGTAACGGAAGTCGCCACACTTCACCGGTGAAACGGAGCGAACTCGGACGGGGGAGCAGTTTCGCGGCCATCTCTTCGGGAGACACGATCGAAAATCCTCGCAACAACTCCCTCTGCCCACCGATCCCCAGCCGCAGCGGCCGGGACCGGCGATACAGTGAGCAGCGTACCGCGCGGTGCCATTCCGTGAAATTGCGGGGGGGCTTCGGGCGGAAGCAGGCCATGCGATTGTGGGCCGCCGCCGTACCGTCACTCCTTTCCCGTGGCTGCATGAGCGTGGTAGTATTCAGGGTGCACGCGAGAGTGGCGGAATTGGCAGACGCACCAGATTTAGGTTCTGGCGGGGTAACCCGTGCGGGTTCGAGTCCCGCCTCTCGCACTCGTGGCCATTCCGGTCGCGGACGAACGTGCAGCCGCTTCGCCCGGTCAAGGAGGACCCCATGAACGGTGGACCCATTGGTGTCTTCGACTCCGGACTGGGGGGGCTGTCCGTGGCACGCCATTTGCGGCAACTGTTGCCCCACGAGGACCTGGTCTATTTCGGAGATACGGCGCGCGTGCCCTATGGCACCAAGTCACAGCCCACCGTCGTGCAGTTCGCACTCGAAACGTCCGGTTTTCTGCTGCAGTTCGAACCCAAGCTGATCGTGGCCGCGTGCAATACAGCCAGTGCACTGGCGATGGAAGAGTTGCAGCGCGAGTTGCCGGTGCCTGTTGTGGGAGTCGTGGAGCCAGGTGCGCGGGCGGCCGTCGCACTGGCGCACGGTAAACTGGCCGCAGTCATTGGTACCGAGGCGACCATCGGGAGCCAGGCTTACGCTCGGGCGATCGCCACACTCGCGCCAGAGCAGCGACTGCTCGGGCAGCCGTGCCCCCTGCTGGTACCGCTCGTGGAAGAAGGCCGGACCGACACAGACCCGATCGTACTTTTGACGGTGGAGACGTATCTCGGACCGTTACGTGAGCGGGGTATCGGGGTTCTGGTCCTGGGATGTACCCACTATCCGCTGCTCCGCGGTGCGATCGCAGCGTGCCTGGGCCCCGCAGTCGCAATCGTAGACAGCGGGCGCGAAACTTCGCTCGAGGTGCAGCAACAGCTCGCCGCAGTCAACGGGTTGAGGGGCCCGGAGCACACCGGTACGATGCGCTGTTACGTGAGCGACAATCCGGCACGATTTCGCGAAGTGGGATCGAGGTTTCTCAATGAGTCGATCGAGCACGTCGAGCTGGTGGAACCGGAGCGTTACGTGGGGGTGCCATTGCGCTGCGCGCCGCGGCCGTAGGGGTATCGCGAATGGAGTAATCGTTGCGGCCCTGCTCATGCCAATGGCCGGCTGCCATGACGGACCGCTGCTCGAGATGAAGCTCGATCGCGCCGTACAAAAAGTCTTCGAGCCGCAGCATTCGGCACAGCAGAACATGCTCGTGGCGGTCTCCGCCGAGGATCCGGACGCACGCCGCCGCGCCGTAACCGAGATCTCCAAGAGCAACCAGCGGAACCGCGACTGGGCGGTGCGCGGCTTCATGGCGATTGCCTTGCTGGAGACGGACCCCCAGACACGCTGTGTCGCACTGCGGGGCCTGGGGCGTACCCATGACCCACGCGGCCTCGAGACCGCACTCAAAATCCTCAATTTCAACGAGCATCCCGCGGAACAGGTCTGGCCACCGGTCGATCTGGTGCGCTGGGATGCGACGAAGTTGATTGCGGATGCGGCCGTGGCGGGGCGCGTCCCCGAGGACCTGCACGCGGAGGTGCGGCGTACCCTGCTCGCACGGCTCGCCAGCGACACAGACCGGCATGCGCGGCGAGAAGCCGCTCGCGGGCTGGTGTGCTGTCCGGATGAGGAGGTGTTGGCGGCACTGGTAGCGGGCCTGCGGGATCAGGATTTTGCCGTCACCCACGAATGCGAATGCACGCTGGTCGCGCTGACCGGCGAAACCCACCACGGCAACCCGTTCGCATGGGAGCAGTGGCTCGCCGAGCACCACGCTGCGGCCTTCGTCAAGGCGGGGAATGTGCCGGAAAGCCGTCAGCCACCCTATCGCAATGGCGTGGAGTGGGTGGCGTACGAGACGCAGCAGCTCGTGCAGTGGCTCTGGCCGGGCAGCGCGGACTAGAGGCCGCCGCGCCGTTCGCACCCGGGAGCGCACTCGCATGGCCAACCCACAATCCAGCCCGCGCGCGCCGCGCCGCTGGCCTTGGGGCTTGGGCCTTGCCCTGCTCTGCCTGCTTGGCATCCTCTGTATCACAGTACCGCTGCTGTTCTGGTCCTCCTCGGTCGATGGTCTCGAACCGCCGCCACCGGCACCGCCGCTTGATGTCTCTGCTTTGCCGGCACCCCGACCCCCCGTAACCACACGCTCCACGGCCACGCGCCCGGCACGCCCGCCCCAAGTTGAGCCACCCGCTGTACCGACCGGGCCCATTGTGGATCGCCGCCGTACGCAGGAGGGAGCCGCCCCCCAGGCGAAGCCCGCCGCACCACCGGAGCGGCTGCCGCCGCGCCCCTCCGGCAGCCCCCTGCCCGGCGATCCAGCGGAGGAGGAGTGGGACCGCTCTGAGGAGGCCCGCCGCCGTGGCGTGACACGCTACGGCGGTTCCCAGCAGACCGAGGGCGCCGTCGAGGCCGGCTTGGCCTGGCTTGCGGCACACCAGGCACCCGATGGCACGTGGAGCCGGCTGCACTTTGACCGGCAGTGTCCCGCTGGTGATCGCTGTGGGGGCGTCGCCGTCACCCGGCTCAATGTCGATCTCGACCCCGGCCTGACGGGATTGGCACTGCTTGCGTTTCTCGGAGCGGGATATACGGACCAAACCGGCCCGTATCCGTTGGTCGTGCGCAGCGCCGTGGATGCCCTGTTACAATTTCAGGTGGCGGCCGGCGGCTTCGGTGTAAGCGACGCGATGGCCGGCTACAACGACGCGCTCGCCACGCTCGCATTGGCTGAGTACCTCGCGCTCTCTGGTGACGACCGGGTGCGGCCGGCCTTGGAACGCGCCGTGCAGAACCTGGTCGCTAGTCAACAGGCCCTCGGCGGCTGGGACTACCGCCGGGCACCGAACACGGGGCGGAATGATTCGTCCATCACCGCGTGGATGGTGCAGGCCCTGCACGCCTGCCTCGCGGTCGAAGTAGACGTACCCCGTAACACGCTGATCCGCGCGGCGTTGCACTTCCAGCGGGCCACCGAACCCGACGGCCGCGTACGCTACGCCGACTCGGGCACCGGTTTCCGGCTCGACGACAATTATCGCCCCCGCTACCAGCATGGACCGGGGATGTTCGCCGCTGGGCTGATGAGCACGCAGATGCTGGGTTGGCGTCTTGACGCTCCTCAGCCACTACGCCAGCGTGGTCTCCTGCTCGACCACCTGCCCTCCGCGGCACGGGCCCGGGGCCGCGATCCGACCCAGTTCCACAACGAGTACTACTGGTACTATGGCACGCTGGCTATGTTCCAACGCGGCGGCCAGGATTGGGAGCGCTGGAACGCCCGCCTGCGCGATGAGATCCTGCCACTGCAGGAGCGCGAACTGACACGCGATGGGCTGCGCAAACACACTTTCGGGAGCTGGGTCCCCTTCGGTTCCAACTGGGGGCTGTTCGGCCGGATGGGCGGCCGGGTGTATGCGACCGCGATCGCAACGCTGACGCTCGAGATCTATTACCGCCACACGCCGACATTCCTCACGGAAGATGTGCTCTTCAGCGCGGGCGACTGGCGAACCCACCTCGCCGCCCAGTCACCGCGCGATCGCCTGCTCGCGCTGGAGGTGCTGCGGGAGCTGCGCTTGGAGGTCGCGGAGCCGGTGCTTGTCGACCTGCTGCGCGATGCCGATCTGCGCCTGGGCCTCGGTGCCGCCGCCGCTCTGGCTGAAATCGACTCCCCCCTGGGAGTTCCGCTGCTCGACCGCACGATCAGTACGTTGCCGCCCTGGGAACAGCCACGCTTTGTCGCGGCACTGGAGCGCGGTCGGGCGGTGTTGAGCATGAAGCCCACGGAAGGCCACGTGCGTTACGTGGATGGTGAGCAGCGACTCGCCACGATCGAAATGTCGCGCAGCTACGTAGGCATGCGACTCACGCTGCGCCGCGGGGATCGCGACCTCGGAGAACTGCGCGTCGTGCAGCGTTTTACCGGCCGGACCCTTGCGGTAGCCGAGTGGAGCGACGCAACCCTGACGATTCTGCCAACCGCGGGGGACCGGCTCGTGGGCAGGTAAAAACTCTTTCTGCCGGCAAGGCCGTCCCGCCCGGGAACCGTCAACACGAATCGTAGCTGAACTGCGATGCCACGTAACTGCGACCGGTCGCAGGATGCGCTCATACCCCCCGCGTAGGACCTCCGACCGTTGCGAGATCGCCGCCCAAACCTTACTCTTTTGGGGTTCGAGCGGACTCCGGCATGGGGGCGCCGGTGTTCCGCGGTGAGTCCCAGCTTTCTCCTGGCGGACGGAACGACATGTGGCATAGCTCGGTGTGCGCTTTCAGGTTCCCATTTCTGGTACTCATCTTGACCGGTGGCTTGCTGGTCGCCAGCGGTTGCCGCAAGGAGCCGGGTGAGCCGGCCCCGGCTGCCGGCAGCAGCACAAGGTCCCCGGGGTCGGCTGCAAGCGCAACCTTCACCCCGCCCGCAATCGATGTGACCGCTCTGCCGCTGCCCCTGCAGATGAAATTCACCAGCGCCCGGAGCGTGGTGAACCGCAGCCCGGAGGATGCCGAAGCAGTCGGGCGGCTCGGAGCGTTGGCGCTCGCCCAGGGCTACCTTGACGAAGCGATACCCCTTTTTGAGCGCGCCCGTACGCTGCGGCCAGACGCCCCCCGCTGGCGTTATGCCCTCGCCCGCGCTTACGAGGCAAAAAAACAGCAAGATGCGGCCATCCGGATGTACGAAATGCTGGCCGGGGATGAAAAGCCGTACCCACCTGCACTCTTGCGGCTTGCGGCGCTCGTGGGCGACCAGGATGCGGCCCGCGCCCGGGTCAACTACGAGGCCGTCCTCAAGCAGGAGGATCGCGCCGCACAACTCGTGGCCCACGCGGGGCTTGGACTGCTGGCGTTGCGGGCCCAGAACGCGGTCGGCGCTGAGCAGCATTTCCGGGACGCCCTGGCCATGGAACCCGGGTACATCCCCGCCCGCACCGGCCTGCACGCCGCTCTGGTGGCCCAGGGTAAAGCGGAAGAAGCAGCACCCTTCGCGGTCCCTGGCGTGGACGAGGTCGTACCCATGCCGCTGGTGGATACCTACGAAGAGGAACTCCTCCGCGAAGGTCTCGACATGGCAACCCTGCTGCGCTACGCCGATCGGTTGCTCGAGCGCGGGCAGTTCCGCGAACTGGAAGAGACTTTGCAGACGGCGGCCGATGTGGATCGCAGCGGCGTGGTCGGGCGGCATGCGCTCGGCCGCTTCCGGTTGATGCAAGCCAACGAGGCCAAGGGTCGTGGCGAGAGCGCCGAGTACGCGGCGCCTGCGGGACGCCCGGGAAAACTTCGCCCAGGCCCGCCGCGACGTGGATGGCAAGGTCTTTGGTCCGGCGGTCGTAAGTCTCGCCGTGACCCACCTCGCAGCTCATGAATTTGAGGCCGCTGAGCTGGTCTTGCGGGAGGATCTGGCTGCGGCGCCGGAAGATACCAACCTCGTCAATGCGCTCGCCTGGCTTCAGGCAACACGCCCGGACGGTACATCCGCCGACCGGGAAGAGTCGCTCGCCATGGCACAGCAGGCCGTGCAGAGCATGACCAACGTCCGCCATGAAGTGTTCGATACACTGGCCGCGGCGCTGGCCGCCGTAGGACGCTTCGACGACGCCGTGCAGGAGATCGAGCGGGCGATTGCAATGGCGGAGCGCGTCAACGCCGGCCAGTTATCGGAGTACCGCCAACGCCGTGCTCTGTATGAACAACGGAAGCCCTACGTACTCGAATAATCCGGCGACCTGGCAACGGGTTCAATCGGCCCCTGTGCCGGACTTCATGCGGTGGGCAATCAGGGGTAGACCGCGATGGGAACGCCCAGCGGTCGCAGCAAGTCCGCAATTTCTTCGAGGGCCGGCGCTTCCAGTGGGGTAGCATCGGCATCGGGGGTCGGTCGAGCGACGGTGTACACCTGGATGAGCTTGAACCGGGCCCCGGCGGCGAGCAGTTCCTCGACCCGGGTACGGTAAGCCGTGACCTCGTGGGGGGCCGGCCCCACCCCCCCGTAACGCAAGAAGAGTGACTGTAGCACGATCGGGCGAACTCGGGCGGTGTCCCGGATGTTTCGCAGCACCTGCGACAGGGGAAAGCATGAACGGTTGATGCGCTGGTAGTGCTCGTCGGTGCCCGCGTCGAGCTTCGCCCAGATCTCGCCTCCGTGGGCGTCGAGTACGGTGAGGGCTTTCGTAACCTCCGGCCGGTGCAAACCACAGGTATTTGTGATCAAGACCAGTTTGATATCGTTCAGGCGGCGCTGTTCACGGATCCCCGCCACCAGGTCCACGGCGGGGCCGAAGACCTCGGACACGGTCGGTTCGCCGCTTCCGGAAAAGGCGATGTCGCGCAGTACCCGGAACTCGCCGGGTGTGGCGCGAAATTCGGGCTCTTCAAAGAGCTGCGCGTTGAGGTCCAGCAAGCTCCGCAACTCCACGTCCAGCCGCTTCAGGTCCACCCGCGCGGGCGGGCGCGGGCGCTCGGCCGCTACCGAGCAGTAGACGCAGTTGAAGGTACAGCGGGCGTCAGGATTCAAGTCGACGCCGATGCTTAATCCATGGCTGCGCCGGGAAATGACTGGATAAACGAGCGAGAATTCACGCCAGCGACGCGGGTGTGAGGAAAAGACTTCGGGCCGAGATTGCATGCGTCAGACTCGCCGGGCCGGGCCTATCATTCTGTGCCGAGATTTCTGGAATATTGGCCCATCGGGGCCGGTTGGTACCAGCGAAAGAATTCTTCTCCACGCGGTGTGGAGAAGGGTTGGCAGGACGTTGCTCGGCTCGCCCTTCCTGCCAACCGACCTTGGCAGACTCGCGATCCGGCGGGGTCGCGAGTCTGCGTTGTTTCTCCGGTTCACCGCCTCAGCCGCCTTCGGCCAGCAGGCGTACATGTTGTGGAACGCAGCGCGCCAAGACACCGGCGTGGTAGCCCCCCTCGAGTACGCTCACCAGTCGGCCGCGGGCATGGCGCTCCGCAACTCCCAGCATCTCCTTCGTCATCCATGGGAAGATTTCATCGGAGAACGAGAGGTTCCCGAGCGGGTCGTCCTCATGGCCGTCGAATCCGGCGGACACCAGCACGACCTGCGGCGCGAAGCGCTCCACCGCCGGCAATACCTCGTCTTCGAAGGCCGTGCGCACATCGGCATCGTTCGCGCCCGGTTCGAGCGGGATGTTGATCGTGTATCCGCGCCCCGGACCCACGCCCACCTCCTCCGCATATCCCGTTCCGGGGTACAGCGTGCGCGGATGGCCGTGCATGCTGATGACCAGCACACACGGGTCCGCCTCGAAAGCATGCTGCGTTCCGTTCGCGTGGTGGACATCGAAATCGAACACGAGGATGCGTGTGATCGAAAACTCCTGCTTCAGAACCGCGGCGGCTAACGCCACGTTGTTGAACAGGCAGAAACCCATGGAACGGTCCCGCTCAGCATGATGCCCAGGCGGACGCACCGCACAGAAGGCCCGCTGTAACTCACCGCGCGCCACACGGCGCACCGCGTCGAGTACCCCCCCAGCAGCCAGTCGCGCGATGTCATAGCTTTCGGGGCAGACCGCCGAATCCGGAACATCCACGAAGGGGTATCCCTGGCGGCAAGCGGCCTCCACCCGCACGAGGTAATCGCGGGTATGCACCGCCTGCAGTATGTCCTCTCCCACATACACACCCGGCAAGACAGGGCATTGGTCCAGCAGTCCGGCCGCCTGCAGCGCGTCGGTGATGATGCGCAGGCGCTCGGGAGACTCCGGATGACCATCGCCGGTGTGATGCCGGACGAATCGCTCGTCTAAAAGGATCGCGAAGTCTGCCATGTCGCCCAGTGTAACAAATCCGGGCGCGCCCCGCCCGCGAATTTCATCCGGTTTCCCTGGCCATGCCGGTTTGACAACCTGTCCACCGTTTCACCTGACGGAGAGGTCACGGCCCACTCCCCCGCTCGTGATTCCGGCGACCTGCCCAAGACACTAGAGGAGTTCGACCGGATCCACGTCGATGGTCAGCCGTTCCACCCGTGGCCGCACGGCGCGGTCGCTGCGAATCACCTGGAGCAACTGTTGCATACTGTGGTTACGCGGTCCCCGTAGGAGGACTTGCCAGCGCAACCGCCCGCGCTGCTGGCGAAGCAGGCAGGGCTCGGCCTCCTCGATCCGCAGCGCCGCACTCAGGCGGCCGGCCGTCTCCTTCAGCAGCCCCGCGACGCGCAGCGCTTCGCCCCGCGCCTGTCCCGGGCGCCCGTCGGCGAGCACCAGCCGGACGAGCCGCGTGAAAGGTGGCTGCCACAGGCGTTCCCGCAGCGGCAACTCGGACTGCGCGAAGGCCTCGTAGTCCTGGCGAAGTGCATCGCCGATCACGGGGGGGGGATCGGGCGCCGTTTGCACGATGGCGAGCGACCTACCCTCCTTGCGGCCGGCGCGGCCGACGACCTGCACGATGAGTTGAAAAACACGCTCGCCAGCGCGGAAGTCCGGCAGGCGCAATCCCTCGTCAGCCGCAAGCACTCCGACAAGCGTGACCGCGGGAAAATCGAGCCCCTTCGCAACCATCTGGGTGCCGAGCAGCACATCGGCCTCGCGGCGTGTGAAGCCGGCGATGGCGGCCTCGTAGTCGTCGCGCCTGCGCATCGTGTCGCCATCGAGCCGCAGAATCCGGGCCTTGGGGTAACGTGCGCGGAGTTCTTCCTCCAAGCGCTGAATCGCCGCCCCGGCGCGCTCCAGGCGGCCGCCGCAGCCGGCATCGAGGCAGTGCTCCGGCGCCGGGCTCGAAGTGCCGCACCGATGGCACTTCAACTTCGCACCACTGCGATGATAGACGAGGTGCCCGTGGCAGCGTTCACACCGCGCCACGGTGCCGCAGCGGGTGCAGCGCAGATAGGGTGCGTAGCCGCGCCGATTGTAGAGCAGGATGGCCTGTTCCTGATCCGCCAGGACGCGCGCCAACTCGCGCTGCAGGCGCGGCGCGAGCAACCCCCGCTCCCCCGCAGTTGCGGCATGCTCCTCATCCGGACGGTGCGCTACGGCAACCACGCACGGCAACTCGGCGCCCGGCACGCGCTCCGGGAGACGCAGCAGCTCGAAGTGCTGTCGCGTGGTGGCGTTGTGCCAGGTTTCCAGTGCGGGTGTCGCTGACCCGAGCACGACCGGAACCCGTTCGAGCCGACCGCGCATGATGGCCACGTCACGCGCATGGTAGTAGGGTGACGAGAGGTTCTTGAAGCTGGTCTCCTGTTCCTCGTCCACGACAATCAGCCCGAGCCGCGGGCAGGGCGCAAAGACGGCGTTACGTGTGCCGATGACGACATCCACCTCACCGGCCGCAATAGCTGCGAGCGTGTCCTGTCGCAGGCGCACGCTGAGTTGACTGTGCAGTATGGCGACACGCGGAAAACGCCGCGCCAGCCGCGCAACAATCTGTGTCGCCAGTGCAATCTCCGGGATGAGCAGGATGGCCTGGCGGCCTGTAGCGATGACGTGCCGGATCGTACGGACGTAGACCTCGGTCTTGCCGCTGCCGGGGACCCCGAACAACAGGAACACCCGAAAGGGTTCATCCGCCTGCAACTGCTCCGTGATGCGCGTGACGGCCGCCGCCTGGCTGGGGGTGAGCGCGAACACATCCTCCGGTACGGACTCGGCCGCGGACATGGTCAGGGGGGGGCGCGGTGCGGTTTCACGCCGCTCTTCACGCTCGATCAGGCCACGGGTCATCAGCGTGCGCAGAATGGCCCGCGATGTGGCCGAGCGCTCCAACGCGTCCGCCTCCGCCGTCCAGCCGTCGGCGAGCACAGCGAGCAGGGCTTCTTGTCGCGGAGTAATGCGCCCCACCGGGACTGCCGCCACACGGCGCAGATAGCGTTGCACCACCTGGCGCTCGTGCCGGAGGGCGAGCGGGAATACAGCGGCCAGGGTCTTCCAGGGCGAGCAGACGTAATAGGCACTCAGCCAGAGCGACAACTCGAGCAAGGCCGGTGTGAACCACGGTGGGCCGGGGGTGGCGGACATAATCTCCCGGCGGGTGTGCTTCCAGCGTGCGGTCGTCACCCGGGCACAAATCCCATCCACGACGCGCCGGCCACGACCATGCGGAACCCGGACACTGGCACCGGGTTGCACCACTCCTTCAAGAGAGGGCGGGATCGCATAGGTTCGGCTGCGGGGCACCGGCAGCGCAATGGCGACATCCGCGACACGCTGTTCCCTTGTTTCCGCTCCTTCCGGAGCGAGCCATAATTGCCGCACAGGGCGGCCGGGCTTCCGTGCGCCACCATTCAAGTCGCGCTCCTCCGGGCCATCCCGGTATCAGGGCCGGAGTTCGGCCTGATCGGACTCAGTTCGTAATCCTGTCGCGCCATCGTCCGATAGTCCCTGCGACGGGAGCGCCACCCAGCGCTGCACGGATTGCGACCCGAGGTCCGCAACATCAGGCCGAACTCACCCGATGATACAACGGGGTGTTCGCGGAGTCCGCGCGTCTCGGCGGCAGGAATTATGAGCGAGCAGCACAGATACCCGATTATCGCGGTGGAAGACGACCCTGAAACGCTGCGCCTGCTCTTGCGGCACCTGCACGCCGCGGGCTATGCCGCTGATGGTTTCGAGCATGGGCGCGCCGCCATACAACCGATCTGCGCCATGGGTACGGGTATCGTGCTTGCGGACTGGGCCATGCCCGAGATGGACGGCATGGAACTCTGCGAGCAACTCCGCGAATTGAAGCGGCTCGAAGCCCTGGGAAACATCTACTTCATCCTGCTCAGTGCCCACCACTCGAAAGAGCACGTTATCCAGGGGCTCGAAGGCGGTGCCAACGACTACCTGACCAAGCCGTATCACCAGGGTGAGCTGCTGGCGCGATTGCGGGTCGGCGAGCGCATGCTCCGCCTGCAGGAAGAGGTATTCCGCCGCAGCATCGAAGTGCATAAGGCCAACGCCCAGATGCTGATACTGGCCAATCAGCTTGAGCAACTCGCGAACACAGACGTGCTGACCAAGCTGCCGAATCGGCGCCGCCTCTTCGAACGCCTGCATGACACGTGGGAGCTTTCTCGCCGCGAGGACCAGCCACTCAGTTGCATCATGCTCGATGTCGACCACTTCAAACATGTCAACGACACTTACGGACACGAGGCCGGCGACCTCGTGCTGGTTCACGTGTCGAACCTCCTGCGGCCAGCCGTGCGACGCCCGGATCTCTGCGGCCGTTTCGGAGGCGAGGAATTCGTGGTCGTCTGCCCTACCATGACCGCCGAACAAGCCGTGGCGGTGGCGGAGCGCATCCGGGCCGATATCGAGGCAAAGCCCGCGCGCACGGGTGACACGACGATTCCGGTGACGGTCAGTTGCGGCGTCGCCAGCCGCGACCACCAAACGTTTTCCGTTGATGAACTACTGAAAAATGCCGACGCCATGCTCTATGCTGCGAAGGAGCATGGACGCAATCAGGTCTGGCTGCACACCGCGGCCGGTCCCAGGGGTCCGGAGGCGAGTTCCAAGTGCCTGGGTGAGGGTGCGAGCGGGTCGACCACCGCGAGTTCCAGCGGTCGGGTGCGCGACCGGCGCTCCGGAGAGGCGATCGCGATAGAATACCGCGATGCGAATTCTGATCACGAACGATGACGGCATCCTGGCGCCGGGTATTGAGGCACTTTATCGCGCCGTCGCGGACCTCGGACACGTGGATGTGGTCGCCCCGGAAGATTCCCAATCCGCGACCGGACACGCCATCTCGGTGTTGAAGCCACTGCTGGTGCGCCGCGTGCATGTCAATCACACTTTCCACGGCTGGAGTGTTGCCGGCCGGCCGGCGGATTGTGTCAAACTCGCGATGCTGGAGTTGCTGGAAGAGCGTCCCGATCTGGTGTTGAGCGGCATCAACGCCGGGGCGAACGTGGGGATCAACGTGCTTTACAGCGGCACCGTGGCTGGCGCCGTCGAAGGGGCGTTGTTCAAGGTTCCATCGATTGCGTTTTCGCTGGAACTATCGGATGAGCTCGATTTCGGGTGGGCCGGACAAATGACGCGCCGTGTGCTGGACAGCATCTTGCAGCGCCCGTTGGCACCGGGCACCTGTCTGAGCGTGAACCTGCCGGCTTTGAGAGACGGTGAGCCGCGTGGAGTGCGGTGCTGTCGCCAGGCATCGGTGAGTTGGGATGAGCACTATAAGAAGGAGACCGAGCCGGACGGTCGTACCTTCTACTGGCTCGACGGTCGGCTTGGCAACCATGACGGTCACCCGGACAGCGATGTGGCAGCCCTGCGCGCCGGGTATGTCACTGTAACCCCTTTGCAGGCCGACCTGACCGATACACAGCGCCTCGCCGAACTTGATTCGTGGCCTTGGCCGAGCTTTTGACCCCACGTCCCCCCTGACACCCTACGCAAGAACCCGGCGTAGCCAGGGCTGCACCGGGTTCGCAAGGAGCATGTGCAGGCACTCGGTCAGTTTGCGGTGACGGTCTCAGGTGCGGCTTGCACGGAAACCACCCGCCCCTTGAACTCAACTGTGCCCTGCACCAGGGAGAACAAGGTGTCATCGCGTCCACGGGCGACATTCTTGCCCGGCTTGAACGGGGTACCGCACTGCCGGATGATGATGCTGCCCACTTTGGCGGCCTGACCACCATAGAGCTTCACGCCGCGGTACTGGGGGCTGCTGTCGCGACCGTTCCGCGTTGAGCCCTGACCCTTTTTATGTGCCATGTTCGACAACCTTCCGAAAAGTCACACGGCCTGTGCGGCCGGATGAAAAAAACACACTTCCCCCCTGGCGGTTTGTCACCGGAACAGGGAGCAATGTACTACCGCATGATCCATCGCACCATGTCCCGCTCCGGCAGGACCTCTGTCCGAGCGGCGGGCGAACCCGGCAGATTATAACGAATCTCCAGCGTCTTGCGAAGGGTGAAGAACTTCGGATTCAGAACCACCTCGCGCGTGGTACCGTCCGGGCCGGTAGCCGTCACGCTTTCGGGCTTCTCCGGATCGTATGCCCGGTTCGTCACATATTGGAGTTCGCCACTCAGCCCGCCTACGTAAATACTGAAATTGTTTTGAGTTAGGTCAATTTCTTTCCACACCGCAAGCGAGTCCACCGCGTGGTCGGCGCCGGACCGTAGATTACCGATCGCCTCGGTCGGAGGCACCAGATAGGGATGGGTCAGCTTGTGACGCTCCCGAATGGCCTCAAAAACGTAGGGATGGATCCCGGTTTCCGTGTCGAAGACCTCGAGCTTTTCCGTCACGATCTGGAAGAGCGGGTAGTAGCGCTGGCTGCGCGGCGTAGGGTTCGTGACCCGATACACCACATACCAGTAAACGACCGTGCGATCGCTCCCGGGGATCGGTAGCTCAATCCGTCGCGGATCGAGGAAGCGGAACTCGAACTCCCACGAAATGGGGGTCGGGGCCGGCTGGCGCACCGAGTTCGAATCGGTCTCCGGCAACTGGCCGAGACCCGTCAGCAGCAGCCACGTCAGTACGACCGTTGACATTGCCGATGCTCCTAACCCTGGTGCTGGTTCCGAATGATCGCGCTGGCCGGCGAGCCCGGCAGATTCAGTGCTCCAAGCGTTTGCGAGGCGGCCTCGCGCAGCCGCAGGTTCGGCTCGCCCTCCGCGAGCTTCACCAGGTCCGCCACGATCTCCGGAGGCAGCAGATTCCCACGACGCTTCGCGGCATCCGCCAGCGACGTGAACATCTGCACGCGCTCGTCCTCGTTTACCGTCGCATCGAGCGCTCGTCGGGCGATCGTTTCCTGAGCTGCTGTCGTCGCGATGAAGCCGAGCACGTCAGCAATGGTACGGCGTAAGACGGCATCCTCCGAAGTGAACGCCGCAAGCAGCGCCGTTTCGACGTCGGCGACTTCAAAAACCGGGTTGTTCGTCAGCGCAAGGTCGCGCAGCACACCGGCCGCATCGAGTGCCAGTTGAACACCGATTTCCGGCGTGATCGGCTCCGTCCCCACCGTGCGGAGTACCAGAGCTACCGCCCGATTCAACTCCCCCGGGAGGGCGTTCGCAGGAATGAACTCGACCCGCGCATCACTCACAGACAAACGCCGGGCATCCTCAAGCTGTCCCGGCTTCGCCAGGATCAGGACGGGCGTCGCCGCAAAGCGGAATTCCGCCCGCATGGCCGCCAGGCCGGCCGCCAGGTCGGGCGAACGCACATCAGATCCCAGCAGCACCAGGTCAACCCCGGGGGATTCCGTACGGACTTTCTCCAGCCCGGTGAACAGGTTGCCATCGACAATGACGTCATATCCCTGAGCCCGTAAGGCAGCGGCGGCGGCGTTAGCCGTCACCTCTTCCGGGTCTACGACCAGGGCATTACGAACACCACCGTGCAGTTGCAGCGCTTCGGCGAGCACCGGCATCAGGTTCTGAGAATTCAGAAAGGTATGCTCCGGCCGAGCGTGACCGAGCGTGAGGGCGGCTCGTACGCGCACCATGCGATCACCGAAAGACAGCGCCTCCGCCAACGGCAAACGACCCTCGGCATCGCCGACGAGACTCGCCGGACCCGCCGTACGCCGCAGAGCGTCGATCGCACCAAGTGCAACCGCCGGGTCGCTATCGTCCACGGCACGGGCAAGGGCCAGCAGGCAGTAGGCGGGGCCCGCCGACTGCGCGAAGTACAAGCCCGTGGGATAGCTTGCCGGGCGGGTCGCATCGACCCCCTCCAGGCCAAGTTGTGCCTGCCGGCGGAAGTTGGCCGCCAACCAGAGGGCAAGTGCCGGCTGGTGCCCGGGGTCACGCATGAGCGTTTCCTCGGCGCACCGCATGGCCATGACCTCGTTGAAGATGGCCGTCGGAACGGAGACATTCTGCAGAATCTCGTCGCGCCAGTACCAAACCTCGGCGGTCGCCAGACGGTGATCCGCCGCGAGCGAACCCGCGTCGGCGTAGTACGCCTCCGCCAACTGGTAGAAGGCCTCCGCCGCGGACTGGCTGATATCCACCGCCACCCCCCGCGAAACGATGCGCTCGAGTGCCGCACGAATAGCAATGATGACTTCCGGAGGCGTGCTCTCGGCCTGGGCCACCGCCAACAGGTATGGAACCGCCTGCGAGTAGCCGATTTCCCCCAGCGCCGCGATCACATCCTGCTTAACGGCCGTATCGTTCATGCGTAGCGCGGCGACCAGCGGATTGAGCCCCGGTCGCCCCAGTCGCGGCAGGGCCGTAAGGATGGCCGGCCGAAGCTCCAACTGCGTGCGGTCGCGCAGGAACTGGATCATGAAGGGTACGGCCTGCTCACCCGAGTCGATGAGGGCTTGCAGGGCGTTCTCGAAAGCGCGGGGCGCACCACCGAGCCGGCGAATGTTTTCCTGGATGCGGGTGGGATCGGACTTGACCAGGCGCTCCCCCTCGGCGAGCAGATCCATCAGGCGGCGCACGCTGTCCCCGAGCGTCGGATGCGTCTGCAACTGGATCAGGATCTCGCGACGCCGCGGGACCCGGTCTGTGAATTCCACGAGGGAAACCGGATCGGGGTTGTCGGCCAGCAGCGCCTGCCAGTTGGCGGCGGCCACGTCGAAGCGGCCGATCTGTGAGAAGTAGAAGCCGTCCTCGGCTTCGAGCATCTGTTCGCGACCCGTCGCCAGCAGCGTGGCCACCCGTTGGCCATTCGCGCGCAAGGCGCCGGCATCACGATCCTGCTCGAAGAGCAGCACGGCACCACCGGCATTCGTGCGCCGAACGGTGTGATCGGCCAGTAGTGCAATGCGCAATGGGGCCGGGTTGAGTGCGAGCAATTCGCCGAGCGCTCCTTCCACGCCGTCGGCATTGCGCTCAAGCTGGGCCTTCATGGCCGCAGCCCAGAGCTGCCACGCGCGGGTGGCCTCCCCGGTGATGAAGTCGGTGCGGGTAGCGGGCCAAGCGTCGGCGGGAGTGCTCTGTGCGAAGCCGGGACGGGCGCCGACGAAAACGACCAAGCCGAGGCCCAACAGGAGGAAGGGCCGGGCGATTCGATACATACTCGTCTCCACGAAGCGCAACCGGTTTGGATACGGACGCTGGCGCAGTCCGCAGCTTCAAATCGGCCGCGATTATAGCGCCACTGGGGGGGCTGTCAAACGTGAGGAATCGGCTGTTGCGCCACATGGACCTGGCCAGACACCCGTAAATCCGGAGGATCGGGACGCCACCTACAAGGCCGGGGTGGTGGACAACGATGTTACGTCTTCACGAGATTCAGCCAGTCTTCGAGCAAGAACTCGAATCGACCGACGAGGAGCGCGACGCGGCCCATCACCGTGTACCCGAAGCCCGCGCCAAAGGTAATCATCAGAACCCAGATCCCGACCCGCGAGGCCTTCCCGACGAAGCCACGATGTTCCACCGAGAAGAAGAAGTACAGGAGGGAGCAGACCACCCCCAGGACCAGCAGTGTGTGGTTCAGGGAGTTGTAGAACGATTTGCCCCACTGGATGGCACCCGTCACCGGGTCGTAGGCCAGTTGGACCAGCGGCACGACGGTCTGCGCGATCTGCAGCACGAAGTCGGCTTCCAGATACGCGACCAGCCGCAGGCCGGCGGTCGTCCCGATGACGTAGGCCAGCGGCCAGCGGGCAATCCAGGTGCCGGTTGGAGCCAGCCGCCAAAGGAGCATGATGCCCAGGATGACGGGCACCCAGTAGAACCAGTTCATGAGCTGCCACCAGTGACAGCCCAGCGGGTTGACCGCAGCCGCGTGGTAATCGATCACCCAGCGCAGCCAGCTCTCGATGTCGAGCTTGATGGCGATGTCGTCGAGGTCGAGGCCCGGCTGGAGGTTGAACTTGGTCCAGCGCGGAAAGAGCTTGCCGATCATGTTCGGCACGAGCTGGGACCAGAAGCCGACAATCATCCAGTACGCGGCCGAAATACCGACGAAGGCGTGCTCGGCGATCTTGTACCAGGCATTGTCCCGGTACAGAAAGGAGAGCATCCCCAGCGTGAAGAAGGCCGCAACCCACAGGCCGATGGTTCGTGCCCAGGAGAATTCGAAGAGGTACTGCTGCCGCAGTTCCTGGCGCAGCGCCGGACTGACCTCCAGCGCAGCAAGGATTGCGTCACGCTCGGCAATGGTGGTCGCTGCGCGGAAGCGCGCTTCCGCCTCGGTCGGGAGTCCGAAGCGGGCGAGATCCGCCAGACGTGCTTCGGCCTGCCGCATCGAGAGCGAGCGCGGCACACCATCGACATTGACCCGATAGTAGCCGCGGCTGGTCTGGCCGGTGGCGGCCCAAATCGCAAGCGCCAGGCCACCAACTCCAAGCACCAGCAAGAGGATCAGATTTTCACGGTTCATGCCCGCACTCCTGCCCGCTCCTTGCGATGCACGAACAGCGCCACGTTTCCGAGGATGATCAGCAGCAGGATCACGCAGTGGGCGATGAGCTGCGGCCCCATCCGGCGCACGCCCTGGCGGAAATCCGCTCGTGAACCCGTGCCCTCGGGGTCGGCCCAGTATTCGGGGTAGGCGGCCGCAAGTGCCGCTTCGTACTCGGCCGCGCCCTTGATGGCCCCCAGCAGCCCGACCAGCGGGTCAGGAATGTAAGGGTACATCAGCGGCGATTGCACGCCGGTGCAGCCCGCGACGATCTTCAGGCCGTACGGCGTCGCGGCATACTGCACCCATTCCTTCGTACCCGGGTAGCCCGCACTGACGTTCACGATGGCATCCATGGACCGGATGTTCACCAGGTCGCGGGTCATCTCCATGCGGCTGAGACTGCGCCCGCGATGGTCGGTCGGAAAGAGCGATGGCAGGTTCGAGACGACGACCTTGATGACGCCTTCGTCCCCCGGCTTGAAGCCGAGATTCACGTAGTCGATCCCGTACCGGTAGTGGGGGAAATCCCGCTTGAGAACCGTCTCAATCGTTTCCTCGATCATCTCCGGTCCGAGTGGCCAGAGGGCCAGGAAGTACAGCTTGTGTCCCTTGCGCGCGCAGTGCCATGCCAGGGCGGTGGCCATGGGCTGAAGCTCGGGCTTGCTGCCGGGGTCGTAGTCAAACGGCAGCAGGACACGCGACCCCGCCGGCAATGATTCGATCAGGTCGAAGACATCCTGCGTGATCTTGGTGGGCTGCTCCTCGAACTCCATCTTAGCGATGATGGGGATCATGACCGCAACCCCCATCAACAGGAAGATCCAGCGCCGATCGAGGCGCACCAGGGCTTGGAAGAAGCGCTCCATCGGCCAGCTCCTAACGCTCGGAACCGAGGTATGAACGATCGATCCCCAGCATGACCTTCAACGAAGTCGAGGCAATGCCCAGTGCGATCCCGATGATGATGGCCCGGTTGCCGGCCGTGTTCAGCCACGACATGATCCAGGTCGTCAGATTCGTAATCTTGAAGAAGGACCAGAAGCCCTCGTCGGGCAGCCACCCGGTGAGCCAGGTTGCGATGGCCGTGCGACCCAGCAGAATCAGGAACGCCGTGCCCAGCAGCAGAACCGCCTCAAAATTCCGGGCGCGGAAGGCCCGGAAGGCCGCCGACGCGACGTAGAAGGCCAGCATCGCGAAGGTGGTCGCCTGCAACGGCTGCATTCCATACTCATAGGCGAACCACATCGCCCCGCCGTTCTGGTTGTATTCGCCCGTATGCGTTCCATAGGCGGAGAAAGATCCCCGCAGCACGTCGGCAACCGCAAAGAGCGTGCCCGCGTGGACGGTAGCAAGGAGGTCCGCACCGGGTGGGTTCGGCAGCTCTGCGGGCTCGCCGAGCAGCGGCCGATACTCCACTTCGTACAGCAACTGGCCCTCGGAATTGGTCCGGATCATAGCGAGTTCCGCACCGTCGATGAGCAGGGCATGGTCCTGCTCCGGAGGGAGGGCGTAGGCCCGCACGGTCAGCGTCCGGCGCTGCTCGCTGATGTCGAGTTGGACAAGACCGATCGCCTGGCCGGGCCCGTCGAGGCGTGACCAATAGCCCGGTTGCGGCAGGACCCCGATCTTCAGCAGTCCTACGGTCAGCGTACCGAGGAAGGCGATCAGCGCCACGCCGCTGTAGCCCCAGCCGGATTGGCGCCGCCAGACTTTCGCACCGTGGTTCCGCACGAGGTTGCCGCCGCCCAGGATGAACGCGATCGCAGCCAGGATGTCGAAATGCACTGCCGCGATCTCGCCGAGCGCCTCGGCTACCGGCAGAAAGTGCGTAATCACCAGCAACGCGCCGACGCAGCCGGTAATCAGCAGGGGAATCGTTCGTTTCACAGCCCAGTCACCTCCGGTCCGCGGCCGCAGCGCCTATGCCGCCGCCACGGCCACGCTCCAATCGTCTGTGCCTCACGTCGCCGAGCTCAGGATGTTCTGTTGCAGGAAGTGCAGCACCCCGCCGACCCACTGGTACCGCGCTCCGAACAGCTCACTCAGGGTTGCGAGGGTGATCCCGACACCGAGCAGGATCAGCACGATGAGCTTGCCCACGTCCTGTCCCTTGAGACTGCCGAGCTGCTGCGGCTCGCCCGAAAGGTAGGCGGAGGCCGCGAAGAATTCTTCGCCGATCAGCGTGTAGTCACAGGCCGCCACGAAGAACGGCAATTGGGCCGGCTGGGCCGTACCGGCGATCTGGATCGAGCCCGTCGTGTTGGCCGTCTCGGCCAGAATCAACGACTCGGCGAAGAACGCACCCATGTAGAAGCACGTCGCCGGCTTCTCACGCACCATGACACCGGTCACGGCAGCCACGTAGCCGAACTGCTCATTGGTCGTGTAGTAGATCCGCTTCTCATCGAAGGCGTCGGGCCGACCCGCCGAAATGTAGCTGGCCTGGACGGTTTCGCGCGCTGCCGTCATCACCAGCGAGCGCGAAGTCGGTACCTCGAGCGACGCGTCGTGTTCCGCCGCGGTGCGGGCGACGCGGCCGAGAATGATCAGGCCGGCCACGGTCTGGATGTCGTTCATGTCCTGGATCCCAGGTACGAACAGGATCGGCCGCCCCATCTCCGTAGCGCGGCCGACGGCCTCGTCCACGGCCTCGAGCCCGGCGATCTTGCGCACCTTGAGCGGGACACCCCGCCGCGCCAGCTCGATATAGAACATCACCGCGCCGCACAGCACCAGGAGGAACCCAAGGAACCATAACCGCCCCATATGCACCAGGTCAGGGCGGGCCTGCACAATGGCTGAGGTGCCAAGCTCCGGTCCACCATCCTCGTCCACACGCACCCGATAACGGTAATGATGCATCGTCCGCAGGCGGTACTCATCCTTGAACTGCGCAATCGTGCCCGGCTCGCGCTTCACGATCCGCCAGTCCTCTTTAGGCGTTCCGTCGCGCTCAACCTCCTGGCGCTCGATGAGGTATCCGGGGGCATCGGCCACGCGGCGCCAGGCGATGTTGATCTTGTCACCCTTGTCGTTGGCCTCATCAAACGCCACTACTGGCGGGGACAGGTCCACCAGCGTCGCGCGGAGGTTCGCCAATTCGGCGTCGAGCGCCTCGAGTGCCGTGTTTCGCTCCTGGTCCAGCCGCGCGTAGTGCGCATCCTGCAACAGCAGCCACACCCCGTCCCACCATACCACCGCCGGGCCACGTTCATAGCGCGCCAGGAGCGCCTGGGCAGCACGCAACGGCTGGTCGAGTTGTTCGAGCTGCTGCTGCACCAGGCGCCGCGGTGCACCGGGCGTGGGGGCCCACTCCAGACTTGCGACGATGCCCCAGAGCGCCCGCAGGTCGGCTTCCTTGGTCACCACGGCGTCCGGCGCCGGGTTCTGCGCCATGACCGATGCCGCCGCCAGGATGCTCGGTAACAACAGCCAGACGGACAGGCGGGGCGGTGAGGAGTTGGCCATCGCACGGGCTCCACACTGAGGCGCACGGCAATCGTCCGCGCAACCAGGATTCATGTTTGGGAATCGCCCGGCGGATCGTTCGGGGCGGACGCACGGGCCGTTTCGGGCGGCGGCGGCGGTTCGGCCAGCACGTCCTCAATACGCCGACAGAGGTACTCGATACTGCCGCGGCGCTCGAGAAACCGCGCCAAGGTCGTGTAAGCCGTGCCGCGGAAAACCGTCCGGACAAGCGGCTCGAAAAAAAGCAGCGCCTGGGAACTGAGGAAGTTCAGGCAATGACTGCTATCGAGAAAGAAGAGTGCCGGGGTGGTCAGCCCGCGACGGACGATGCTGCGCGCCAGGCGATCGATCAGGCGGGCTTCTTCCGCCGTCGGCTCCGGCACGCCGGCCGGCTCCACCGCAAAGGCATGCTGCCACCATTTCCGCATCGGCCGAACGCTCCTGCGCCGTTGAGGTGGTCCAGATCAGGCCGTTCTACGCACAGGCCGAAACCGCTGGGCCCGGCGCCGGCGCGGCGGCTCGAACTGTGCCGCGCTTGACCCGTTGGCGAGATCGTAGCGAACCTGACTGCGGCTGTCACCCCTGCGCGGGCCACACTTCCGCAGGAATCGCAGCCCGCAGGGCGGCGAGCGCCGCCGCCCGGTGCGTGCCGAACAGCACATGCACGCCGCGCCGCCCATCACGCCACGAGCGCCCACGGTACGCTGAGAGCCACGCGGCGTGTGCGCCGATCTCCACGCGCCGCAGTTCGGACCACGTCAGCCGTCGTGTGCCGAACGGCAGGCGGGCCTCGATCTGCATGGCCGTCACCTCGTAGTCGCTCGCGAAGAAGAATCGCGCCAGGGAGAGCACCAGCACCACTGCGGCGAATACGGCCCACAGACTGCTGTCGGTCGAGACAAATACGGCCACGGACAATGCAACGATAAGGAGCAGCGCGGCGGCCGCCGCCGTCGGACGTTCGACCGCAGGGTGTACGCGCCAGCGGTAGGGTAATGGAGATGCCGGCAAGGAGTTCATCGCGGCATTATAGGGGCCGCGCAGGCGGCGCCTTTACAGGTCGCAGCCCACGGGCGACACTTCGTGCCGCTTGGGGCTGCGCGACTCTGCGAAGGGCGGCGGTCCCCTCCCACCCGATTCGGAGACACGGACCATGCCGTACCGCCCCTTCTCTGCAACGGCACGCGCCCGGCTGCTCTTCTGCGTGGCGGCCGTGATCTCGCCGTGGACGCTGCTCACCGGCTGCGACACCCGCAGCCCGAGCGCACCCGCAACCGCCGGCGCGGGTGGCACCGCGGCCTCCGTTGCCACGGAAACAGATCCACGGTCGAAACCGGAAGCAAGCGAAACGCCGGCCGGCGGCACAACGCGGCCCGTCGCCCAACCGGTGCGCTGGCCACAGCGCGCGCCAACCGGCACGTTCGTCGACCGGGCGGATCCGCTGGCGGTGCGTTTCGTCTCGTACAACGTCATGTGGAATGCGATCTTCCACGAGGTGGACGCCGCCCATGCGCCCAAATTCGCCCGGGTGGTGCAGGCGCTCGACCCCGATATCCTGGCGCTGCAGGAGATCGGTCGGCATCCCGGGGAGCGTGATAATCGCGAGGCCCGCTTCTGGACTGCCGAGGATGTGCAGAAACTCATGCACCAGATCGCCCCACCGCCGCCCGGCGGACAGTGGTACACCTACCAGGGGCACAGCAACGTCATCGTCAGCAAGTATCCGCTGCTGATGACCGCAAGCCGGCTCGAACCGCGCGGGGACCGCGACCTCGCGATGGCGCTGATTGACTTGCCGGATGATGTGTACCCGGTTGATTTCTACGTCCTGAACAACCACTACAAGTGCTGCGGTGGCACCGACAATGACCCGCAGCGGCAGCAACAGTCCGATGCGATCGCCGCGTGGATCCGCGCAGCCCGCGCACCGGGTGGTCCGATCGACCTGCCACGCCTCACCGCCATTGTGATCGCCGGCGACCTGAACATCGTCGGCGGCTTCCAGCCAGTGACCACGTTGCTGGAGGGCGACATCCAGGATGAAGCCCGCTACGGACCCGATTTCAAGCCCGACTGGGACGACACGCCCCTGACGGACCTGCGCCCGCTGCACAACATCACGGGCCCCGACGATTGGACCTGGCGAAACGACAACGATCAATGGGATCCGGGGCGCCTTGATTACGTCATCTACACCGACAGCGTGCTCGAGGCGGCGAAGTCCTTCATCCTCAATACCACGACGATGACGTCAGAGGACCTGGCCGCTGCCGGTCTGCAGAAGTTCGACGTCACACTGGATGAGGTCGGCCGCGAGTTCGATCACCTCCCGCTGGTCGTTGATTTCCGGGTGCTGGGCCTCGGGGAGTGACGGCCGATCCTGGAATGACGGCGGTGCTGAAGCGACTGGCGATCCGCACGCGCGGCCAGGGACTGCACGAGGTCACCACCGAGGTGGCTGCAGCCGTCCGCGCGAGTGGGGTGCGAGCTGGGCTGAGCACGGTTTTCGTGCCGCACACGTCGGCCAGTCTGCTCATCCAGGAGAATGCCGACCCGAGCGCACGGCGCGACCTGGAGCGGTGGCTCGCCCACCTTGTACCGGAGGAACCTTCGCGCTTCACCCATACCATGGAAGGGCCAGATGACATGCCGGCCCATATCAAGGCCGCCCTGACCGCCACCACCCTCGGGATCCCGGTCGAGGACGGACACCTTGCACTGGGCACATGGCAGGGCATCTATCTGTGGGAACACCGACACACCGGATCGACACGCCGCTTGTTGGTGCAGGTGCTCGGTGAGCAGGCGCACGGCGGGCCCGCGTAAACAGGTTCCCGCCCGTCGGTGTACTCCGGTTGCAGGAGGGGCACCCCTACCTCTGCGGTCCGGGTGCATCCCGCTTCATTCGAAGCTGCGCAGCTTCCGATGGAATCTGACGAAATCCGACCGGATGGCACTGGATGGCAGCGTGCCCGCACGCTTGCCTCCGGGACTATACTTTCGCAGGTGTTGCCGGAGAGGCCCCTGTGTCCGAATCATCCCCTCCCATGCTGCCCGGCTCCGCCGAGACGCAAACGCGCGCCCCTGATCACAACGCGCGCCAGGGGTCCTGGCGACTGCGGTACGGCGTCCTCTACCCGCAGCCGTACCTCTGGTTCGTCTTCTTCTCCTCGCTCGACATCATGTTCACGTGGGTGATCCTGCACCACGGCGGCACGGAGGCCAACGCCCTCGCCAATTGGATTATCGAACAATACGCCTTGCCCGGGTTGGCGGTGTACAAGTTCGGGCTGGTCGCTTTCGTGCTCATCATCTGCGAGCTCGTCGGCCGGGCGCGCCGCGATTCCGGCGCCATGCTGGTTCGCTGGGCCATCGCCCTCAGTGCGCTGCCGGTCGTTGTCGGCGCCGTGCATGTGGCACGCATCGCCCTGGGGGTACGCGGTCCGGGCAGTCTGATAGAATGAGCCCCGCAGGCATGGACCCTGCCGCTTGGGAATGACCCCGCCGAGCGATTGTCGTCCCCAGCTCCAGGGCCGCACCCGTGGGAGCGTTCGATTGCACGCCGACATGCTGCGCATTCTCGATGCCAACCTCAATCGCATGCGCGAGGCCCTGCGCGTGGTGGAGGATTACGCCCGCTTCTCGCTCAACGACGCCGACAGCGCGGCCGAACTGAAGCGGTGCCGGCACGAACTGGCCGGACTGCGTGCCGCGTTCGGCCCCGATGAACTACGGGCGGCGCGCGATACCCCGGGGGATATCGGCCGCGCTCTCAAAACGCCGTCCGAACTGCACCGCGGCGACGCCGGCGCCATCGTCTCCGCGGCTTTCGCCCGCTGGCAGGAAGCCGCCCGGGTCGTCGGGGAGTACGGCAAACTGGTGGACGGTGCCGCGGCCGCGGCAGCCGAGCGCTTGCGTTACCGCGCGTACGAACTCGAGCCGCGGATCGTGCTGCGCGGACATTTGCGACAGCGCCTGGCCCGCGCACGCGTGTACGTCCTGATCACGGCCGCGTTGTGCCGCGGCGAATGGCTGGCCAGCGCGGAGGCCGCTTTGCGGGGCGGCGCAGACTGCCTTCAACTGCGCGAGAAGCACCTGGACGACCGCGCGCTGCTCGCACGCGCCCGCGCGCTGCGCGAACTGACGCGCCGCCACGGAGCTCTGCTCGCGCTGAATGATCGCCCCGATCTCGCGAAGCTCGCGGGCGCCGACATTGTGCATGTCGGACAGGACGATCTCTCCGTGGCCGAGGTCCGCCGCATCGCGGGCGGGAAGCTGCTGGTAGGCAAAAGCACGCATACCCAGCCGCAAGTCGACGCCGCCCTGCTCGAGGAACCCGATTATCTCGCCGTCGGGCCCATGTGGGCGAGTTCCACGAAGCCCCAGGACCACATTGCCGGTGCGGAAACACTACGGTACGCGCGCTCCCGGACCGCGCTTCCGCTCGTTGCCATCGGCGGCCTGACCGCGGACAACGCAGCGTCGCTCTGGCATGCCGGCGCAACCTGCCTCGCCGTTTGCCAGGCAGTGCTCGCCGCCGACGACCCGGCGGCGGCGGTGCGCTGCTTGCGCGCCGGTGCCCCTGCGGAGTCGCACGCGTGAAGTCCCTGCGGCACAAGCTGGAAGAGATCCGTCTCGCGAGTGGCCGGCCGGCCGTTGCCCCGGCTCCCGGGTACGCAACGCCGCGCAGCGTGGCGGAAGTCCTCGGCGGGCAGGTCCTGGCCAGCGGCGACGTACCGTGCTGGCAGATCGAAACACCGGTGGCGGCGCTCTCTCCCGCGGCGGCCGCGGTTGCAGCGCGTGTGTATCCGCGACTGGACATCGCAGGTGCTCGGACGGGCGCACCAGGCCGTGCGCTCTTTTTCGACCTCGAGACCGGCGGCCTGCCGGGAGCACCGGTCTTTCTGGTCGGTGTGGCCGTGCTCGACCAACGCGGTCCCCGGCTCGTGCAGTGGCTGGCACGGGATTACCCGGAGGAAGCCGCCATACTGGCGGCTTTCGCGCAAACCGCTGGCGACTGCCCGCTGTGGGTGAGTTTCAATGGCAAAAGCTTTGACGAGCCGGTGCTGCGCGACCGGGCCCAAGTGCACCGCGTGGTGATGCCTCCGTGCCTACGGCACTACGACCTGCTGCACGCCGCGCGGCGGGCGTGGCGTGGCCGCGTCAGTAATTGCCGCCTCGTCACCCTCGAAGCGGAGATCCTCGGCGTGCCACGCGTGGGCGATGTGCCCAGCGCGGAGATTCCGGCACTGTTTCATCACTTCATCCGTACGGGGAATGCTGCCCCTCTGCGGGGCGTGCTGGAGCACAATCGCCGGGACTTGATCACCCTGATCGAGCTCATCGATCGCCTGCCGCTGGACCCGTGTCCATCCGCCCCGCGGCGCGGGCGGAACGGGGACCGTGCTCCGGGTCCGCGGCCCGCCCGCTGAAGCCCGCGTCCTGATCCCCTGGGGGCGCCGCCACCCGAATCCGTGCAACACCGAATCCGGGCGACAATTTTCCATGCGACAGCCGCATTGTCGGCCGGCTACAATTGTTCCGTTCCCACGCATCCCGCAACCCCATCGGAGTTTCCGCATGCCGTCGATTCGACCGCGGCTCACGCCGATCCTGTGGACGATCACCCTGGCGGCCGCGGCCGCAGTTCACGCCGACAATCTGGCCACCTCACGCCCGGCAGTAACAACCTCCAATCCGGCCCTCGTGAGTGTTGCACCGTTTCTGGCGGAAGACTTTCTGAGCCATGTGAAGTACCTCGCCAGTGAGGAGCTCACCGGCCGCCTCCCGGGTACGCCCGGTATTGAGAAGGCCGCCGAGTACATCGCTGCACAGTTTGCCGCTGCCGGACTCCAGCCCGCGGGTGAGGATGGCACCTGGTTCCAGACCTTCGAGGTGCGGCGTGGCCACGAACTCGATCCTGAGACAGCGCGGCTGACGGTGCCGGACGCGACTGAACCCGTCCTGCGGAAGGACTGGATCCCACTCCCCTTCTCCGATCCGGATCGTGTGGCGGCACCGCTGGCGTTCGCCGGCTTCGGTATTCGGGCCGAGCAATACGATTGGGACGATTTCGAGGAGTTCGAGGTCACAGGCAAAGTACTTATCGTCTTTCGTTACGAGCCGCGCAGCGCTGATCCGGACGCGGCCTTCGGTGGCCAGGAACCCTCTCGGCACTCGCTCTTTACACGCAAGGCCCGCACGGCCGCGCGGCTGGGTGCGAAGGGACTTCTCATCGTCAACCCCCTGCGGGACGGAGAGGAGGACGAGTTGTATCCGTTCTCCGAGTGGTCCGCACAGCGTCCGCTGAACCTCCCCATGGCGCAAATCACGCGTGCTTACGCTGACGCGCTGCTGAAGCAGGCCGGCAAGCCGGATCTCGCCACCCTGCAAGAGAAGCTGGAGAAGGACCGCGAACCGCAGCCCTTCGACCTGGGCCTGACCATTGAGCTTCATCCCGGCATCCGCCCGCAGATGGTCAAGACGCGCAATGTCCTCGCGCTGCTGCCGGGCAAGTCCGACGACGCAGAACTCATCGTCGTGGGCGGTCATTATGACCACCTCGGCGAAATTCCGAATGCGCGCAGCGGCTCGAGCGAGCCACAGATTCACTTCGGCGCCGATGACAACGCCTCCGGCACGGCCGCCGTGATCGAGCTGGCGAAGGTGCTCGCGCGGGAGGGTGGGTTGCGGCGTGGAATCCTGTTCATCGCGTTCAGCGCCGAGGAAATGGGGCTGCTGGGCAGCCGGCACTTCGTCGATCACCCCACCGTCGAATTCGAGCGCATCCGGGCCATGATCAATTTCGA
The DNA here is from genome assembly GCA_016716475.1 of Phycisphaerales bacterium. Lineage (NCBI taxonomy): Bacteria > Pseudomonadati > Planctomycetota > Phycisphaerae > Phycisphaerales > Phycisphaerales bacterium. The sequence continues at coordinate 74,146 of JADJWG010000002.1, read as the reverse complement.
CATGGTGGGCCGCTTCGCCCAGGACAAACTCACCATCTTCGGCATTCCGAGCGCACCGGAGTTCGGCGAGCTGGTTCCGCGACTGGCTGAGCCGCTGGAAATCAACTTCCGGACCGCGCAGTCCCTTTCGGGCAACAGCGATCATGCCGGCTTCTATCGAAGGAACGTGCCCTATCTATTCCCCATCACGGGGCTGCACTCCGACTATCACCAGCCGACCGACACATGGGACAAGATCGATGCCTCCGGCGCCACCCGCCTGCTGGCCCTCTTCCACGGAATCCTGCGCGAACTCGGCGACCTGGAGAACGGACCCACTTTCACCGCACAGGACACCCGGGCACGACCCGAGGAAGACCTGCCGCGTCCGGCTATCGAGGAGCAGGCGGCCACGAACGGTGATACGCCCGCCCCGGCGGAAGCACGCCCGGATGCGCCGCGCGCGGACCCCGAGATTGAGATGCCCAGCCGGCCACAGGTACGCCTTGGCATCATGCCCGATGTCGCCGGCGACGAGGAACCCGGCCTGCTGGTCGAGATGGTCACACCAGGATCGGCCGCTCAGAAGGGTGGCATCCGCGATCGTGACCGCATCCTCAAGATCGGTACGCACGAGATCAAGAACATCTACGGGTACATGGAAGCCCTCCGCGACCTGCGGCCGGGCGACAAGGTCACAGTCGTGGTGCGCCGCGACGGGCAGGAACTGACACTGGAAGTGCCGTTGGAGGCCACCCCGGCGGAGCGCAGTCGGCAGTAGCTGCACGGCCCTGCGGCGAACCGCCGGGCGCGCGGCCTACTCGATTGGAACATGCGCCGGTACGATGACGGACGTCATGGTACCCGCCCACACAGAGAGTGTCGGCCCCCGGGACGGAAGGCCCGTCAGCGCACCGGTGGAAGGCGCGCGTCCCCCCGCTCACACACCCGAAATCACGGACGTGTGGTCTTGGACAGCGCGCAAGTACCGCATCCGCGCCACTATTCTGCTGCTGGTGAACGTTGTCCTCTTCTGCGGGCTGTGCGCCTTCACGCACTGGCTGCGTGTCGGCAAGCCCCTCGCTTTCCGCGCCCAGGACTACCTTGATCCACTCCGGCTCTGGGGGCCGAACACGCAGAACCTGTACGACTTCATCCTGTTTCCCATCCGCGTCGACCACACCCCAATGCACGGCGTGGTGATCGGCTTGCTGCTCGCCGCGATCGTCGCAATGCCGATCTCGGTCGCCATTCTTTATCGCTTCCGCAGTGCCCTGCCGTTCGTGGCGGCGGTGCTCGTGTTCGCGCACATGCCGTGGATGGCTTTCACGCTGCTGATCAGTTGCACTCTCGCGGCGGTGCGACCCTTCCGGATGCGATTTCGCTACGGCTCCGCCCTGCTCGCGATGGTACCCGTGCTGATCTACCTGTTTCTGGCGACGCGCGGTCCGACCGACCCGCTGAGCGGGAGCATCTCACCGGAGGAGCGGCTGCTCCTGATCGCCCCGTGGGTGCTCGCAATGCTTGCGGCTTGCACGATGATGGCGGTGGTGATCTTCATCGCGCGCGTCGTGAATCACCGGCCCGGCGCGATCGCCCCGGTCATGGCCGTGATGTTCGCGACCCCGGCTTTGCTGTTCCAGGCCTATATCGGCGTGGATGAGCTGCATTACCGCGTCCTGGAGGCCCAGCACGGCCCGCGCTCCGAGCGTTTCGAACCGGTCCGCGACGAGACGGATGCGATTTTCGACCTCGTGCATCGCTATACGCACCCGAGCGCGAACCGCGAACCCTTCCGGTCAGCGTTGATGGGCGTCTGGCATTCCGATCCGCAGCAGCAACGGCTCCTCAAGCAGCGGATTGCACACGACCTGTTGCTGAGTTTGATGAACCACCGGCGCGAGACCTACGAAGCGTGCAAGGAATTCATCGCGGATCATCCCACCAGCCGTTACGTTCCCAACGTCCTGTTCGTCCAGGCCCGGGCCCTCGACACGCGACTCGACGAGCGCACACTGCTCGAAAACCCTGCGCGGCGCGAGCTCTACACGGATTTTCCACACGCCGAGTCGGAACCCATCTGGAAGAGTCTCCTGACCCAGTACCCCGATTCACCGCTCGCCGTGGCCGCACGGCTCCGCAATGCCCAATTGCTGCTGCGGCATGGCGATGTGGCCGGCGCGCTGGAGGCGCTCGACCAGGAAGCGGTCCAGCGCGCTGCGGAGGCCGCGGTGCGGACACCTCGCGCCTTCCTGCGCTCCCCGCCCCCGGAGACCTCGCTCGAGTACATTCCAGACCAGGATCTCTTCGAGCTGCGGCAGTTACGCGAGCTGATCCTCGCGAACCGCGCTGATCCCACCTATGGCGATGCCCCCCTGCAGGCCCTGGCCACGCTCGACCCACACCGGCGGGGCTACCGCGCGCAGCTCGCCCGGCTGGCCCACCAGTACCCCGACAGTCTGCTGTACGACAATCTCGTCGTGCGCTGGGCGAGCCGTGGGTCCGACCGCGAACTTCGCATCCGCAACCTGATGGCCTGCCTGGCGCTGTTCCCGGGCGGTGACGCCCGCGTCGAGGCCCTGTTCGAGTTGGGTGAGCTGAAGACCCAGGCCTTTGGCACAGACCCCGCGCTGCGGGCCGCCGGGATCGAGCGCTATCGCCAGGTCGTTTCTGATTTTCCGCAGTCCGTCTGGGCCGGGCGCGCGGCCGAACGGCTGAGCAAACTGGTACCGCGCGCCGCCGTCACCACCGAACCCGCGGAGACCCCGTGAAGCAAATCGTCCTCGGAATTACCGGCGCCAGTGGCGCCATCTACGCCCAGCGACTGGCGCAGGCCATCGTCCGGGCCGGCGCCCACCTGCACGTGGTTGCTTCGCCGCTCGGCCAGCGACTCTTTGCTGATGAACTCGGGCTACGGCGCATCAGTGCCGAGACCCTGCTCGGGGCCCCCCAACCGCAGGTCACCCTTTATCCCCACCGCGACACCGGCGCGCGCCTGGCGAGCGGCTCATTCCACACGGACGGCATGGTGATCTGCCCGTGCAGCGGTCACACGCTCGCCGCGGTGGCCGCGGGCATCAGTGACAACCTCGTAACCCGCGCGGCTGCTGTGACATTGAAAGAGGCCCGTCGGCTGGTGCTGGTCCCGCGCGAGATGCCTCTCAGCCAGATCGAGCTGGCCAACATGCTGCGGATCAGCCAGGCCGGCGGCATCATCTGCCCCGCCTGCCCGGGATTCTACATGCTGCCGAAGACCATCGATGACCTGATCGACTTCGTCGTTGGTCGGATTCTCGACCTCGTTGGCTTGCCGCACACGCTGAACATTCGCTGGGATCCGGCTCAGCACCAGCGGCCGGCTTCCTCCGCCGAGAATGGCGATGAGGAGTAACCCGCTGGCGAGTTGGCTGCGCGCCATCCGTACCTGGGGGGAGATGATCAAGTTCAGCCATTCCGTGTTTGCATTACCATTCGCATTGTTTGCCGCGTTTCTCGCGGCGCACCCCGCACTGCCCACCGGACCGCAGATCGTACTGATCATTCTTTGTATGGTCGCTGCGCGCAGCGCTGCGATGACCTTCAACCGCCTGGCCGATGCCCGCATCGACGCCTCCAATCCGCGGACCGCCGGCCGACCGTTGCCGGCGGGACAGATCACAGCGCCGGCCGCGTGGGGATTTTTCCTGCTGGCCTGCGCAGCTTTTCTGCTCGGCTGCGCCGGATTCCTCGCGACCAACGAACCCCCCAACCCGTGGCCACTTCTGCTCAGCATCCCGACGCTCGCGTGGCTCTGCTGCTACTCCTACACGAAGCGCTTCACCCGCTGGTCCCACCTCGTGCTCGGTTTGGGTATCGCGTTTGCACCCGTTGCCGCGTGGATCGCCCTGCGACCGGATACGCTCGGGGCACCGGCGTGGCTGCTGATGGTCGCGGTTGCATTTTGGATCGCCGGCTTTGACCTGATCTATGCCTGCCAGGACGCCGATTTCGACCGCCGTGCCGGACTGCACTCAGTGCCGGCCAAGCTGGGTGTGCCGGCAGCCTTGTGGCTGGCGCGCAGCTTTCACATCGTCACGCTGACCGCGCTGCTCGGTGTCGGGCTCACCGCGGATCTCGGCCTGCTCTACTACATTGGAGTGGCTGGTGCGGCGGTGCTGCTGCTCGTAGAAAACGCGCTCGTCACGCCCCGGGACCTGAGCAAAGTGAATCTTGCGTTCTTCACGGTCAATGGGATCGTGGGCCTGCTCCTCGGCGCCCTCGGAATCCTCGATATACTCCTGCGGTGAGGGTAACCGCGCACACATCCCGAAAGCGAAAGTGTCGCCACAACCTGGCCGTCGGCGCTGCGGTCATGGTGTGGGCGATCGCCATGCTGCCGCTGCTGACGTGGGGTCTGCCGACCAATTCCCATGACGCGACGCTCTTCGGCGGCGCTCCGCCCTGGCCTGGCGAACGTTACGGCGGCACAGCGGCACTCGCGGTACTGCGGGCCAGCGCGGCCGGTGCGGATGTTGACCTCACCCCGCTCGACAAGCACGGCCACCTCGTGGACCTCGTGCCCGACGAGGCATCGCGGGCGGGCATCCTCCTGGGCTACCGGCTCTATTCGCGGCAGCCCGACGAGTTGATTATCCTCCGCGCGCTCGCCCGCATGAACCCGCGCCAACTCGATTTCGACCCGCAGCTCTACCAGTACGGCGGCGGATACCTCTATCTCGTCGGAGCCGTGCTCGGGGCCGCCGGGGCCGCGGGCTGCTTCCCGCTGTCACGCGACCTGGGGGTCTACCTGGAGAACCCGGCCGCCATCGGCGGATTCTATGTCGCCGCCCGCTTCGTCTCGCTGGCATTCGGCGCCGCCACCCTGATCGCCATCGCACGGCTGGCGCGGGCAACAGCCGGACGGCGCGCGGCTTGGCTGGCCCTGCTTGCCGGCGCCTGCAGCCCCGTGCTGCTCTCGGCCGTCTGTGAAGCCAAGCCGCATCTGCCATCCGCCTGCCTGCTGCTCTGGGCGGGATTGAGCGCGCTCGATTTTCTGCGCACACCATCCCGCGCCGTGGCCGTACGACTCGGGTTGCAATCCGGGTACGCCTTCGCACTGACCTTGACGGGCCTCGCCGGCGCGCTGTTCGTACCGGCTCTGTACCTTGCATTGCCGACCGCGCAGCGCACGCGCCTTACCCTGCGGCGTCTCGCCTTGGCGGCCGGGCTCTTTGCCGCCGTGTATGTCGTGCTCAACCCGTACCTGTTCTACAACGCCATTTTTGAGCAACAGAAGATGGTCAGCAATCTGAGCAACAGCACGGCGATGTACGAGGGGCAGGCACAGCAGTTCCAGGCCGGGCTGGAACGGGTCGTAACTCTCGTACCGCTCGGCATCGGGGTGGGAACGAGCGTGCTCGGCCTGGTCGGGTTTGCGCTGCTGCTCCGCCGTCGGACGCGCGCTACGCTGGTCAGCATCACGGCCGGGGTTGCGATTCTCACGCTCGGAGTACTCATCGGCGCGCAGAAGCCGGCCGAGTTTGCCCGCTTCCTGATCCTCCCGCTGCTGCTGCTCGCGGTGGCCGCGGGCATCGTGGTCGCCTGGGGATGGCGGCGGCACGTGGTCTGGGGCGTCTTGGGCCTGTTGTTGCTGTCGGCAAACGACTGGCCCCTGTATCTTCACGCATTCTGGCGCGACGCCGGTGTGCAGTACGAGTCTCGCACGCGCATCGCCACCCGCTTCACCCCCTTGGTCCCGGATGAGCCGATCGGCCTGCTGCAGGAACCCGCTCCCTACAGCGTGCCGCCCTTTGATTTCGCCCACGGGCGCTTCGTACTCCTTCCCGAGAATGAACCCACCGACCTCGACCCCGCCGATTTGCCGCGCTGGCTGATCTTCACGGCCGACCATGTCGACGTGCATCGGAGTGCGTGGTGGCAACGTTTCGGCTATGTGCTAATCGCAGTAGAGCCCCCCGATTGGCGCGGCGCCACCCAGCTTACCTGGGCCAACAAACGCGTCTTTGTCTACGAACGCGCGCCCTGACACCTCTGCCAGCCGCTTATCGGATCCGCACCCCCGTCTGCACCGACTGCGTCGTATGGAAAGTGCTCCCATAGCGGTCGTAGTAGGCCTGCTCGTCCACATGAATCCGCGTGTAGTAGGTCAACTCTTCGCCGCGCCAGCCAACAATGGCTGCCGGACCTTCGGCCCGCGCTGTGAACTGCTTCGCGAGCCACGCATGATCGGCCGACGGGCCGAGCACAAGATTGGCCCGCGCAGCATCCGCCCCGAAGCCACGCAGGGCCTCCGGCCGCGTGCAGCAGCCGGACAGCGCCAACAGCGCGAAGAGAGCCCCCGCGAGCCATGTGGAATGCGTTTTTCCCATCTCATGGGATGGTAGGGCGCGTCCCGACGGCAATGTCCATCTCATTCCCCGCCTGGGGGCATGGTCCAACCCCACCAATGAACTTGTGACAGCATTCGTGGACGAACGGCTGAGCGCCCCGATAACTAAAACGCAACGTGGCCGCCGGTCCAGGCGTCTTTCAGGCGCTCGGAGACCGGCACCGGCTTGCCGCTCTCGATGGCCCGGCGCTCCAGCCAGGCGAGAAAGACACTGGTGCGTGAAGCGCTCGGCGGGCAGCGCTCCGGGGATTGGCCGGTGCGCACCGCCTCGACGAAATACGCCTGCTCGTTCACGAGCGCATCTCCCGGGCAGGCCAGGGATTCCGCCGCGCCACTCCCGGTGTACAGGCGCACCTCTGCACCGCGCGCCGAAGACCAGTCCAGCGTGCCCGCGTCGCCATGCACCGTGAGCGCCATCTCAAAGGGCCACGGGGTCTGCATCGCCCAGCCACCCTCGATCGTTGCGTAGCGCCCGTCTTCAAAGCCGTAGGTGGCAACAACATGATCGATGCGTCCGCCCGGTCCGCGCAAGCCCTGGGCCGTGATCGTGGCCGGTAACCCCAGCAGATACTGTGCGTAGTCGATGTCGTGAATGTGCAAATCGAGCAGCGCCCCACCGCTCTGCAGTTCATCCATCAGCCAGTTGCCCTGCGTGTAGAGCGGCGGGCTTGCCAGGCGCCGGAAGGTGGCGTACCGAACCCGCCCGATGCGGCCCTCCTCCACCAATTGCTTGATCGTGTCGTACTGCGGCCAGAAGCGCAGGCAGTGTGCGATCATGAGCTGGCGCTGGTTGCGCTCCGCCGCTGCGATCATCAGGTTGCACTCGCCCGGCCGATAGGCCATGGGTTTCTCACACAGCACATGCTTGCCGGCATCGAGTGCATGAATGGCTGTCTCGGCATGCAGAGCCGTCGGCAGCGCGATGAGCACCGCATCGACGTGCTCGTCGCGCAGCAGCCCCTGAAGGTCACCGTACGCCGAAATCCCTTCCAGCGGTGGTGGCTCGGTCGGCGTACCCAGGTCGAGATTGCCGCTACGACCCCATTGCCCCGCCCGTCGGCCCGCGTCACGATCACAGATCGCCGTGACCGTAGCGTGCTCCTGCCGGATCAGCCGCCAGAAGTGGCTCTGTCCCATGAAGCCGAGACCGCAGATACCGAAGCGAATCTTGTCCACCGTACGTGATCCTCACTGCCACTCGATCGTGCTGGGGGGCTTGCTCGAGATGTCATACGCCACGCGGTTCACACCTGGCACTTCGTTGATGATCCGGTTGCTCACCGTCGCCAGCACCGCGTAGTCGATGTGCACCCAGTCCGCGGTCATAAAGTCCTTGGACTCGACCAGACGTACCACGATGAGATTCTGCCCTTCGTACGACCGGCCATCCCCCATTACGCCGACGCTCTCCACCGGTACGAGCACCGCAAAACCCTGCGCCACCTTGCGGTACCAACCGGCGGCCGTCAATTCCTCGAGCAGGATTTCGTCAGCGCTGCGCAGCAATTCGAGCCGCGCAGGTGTGACTTCACCCGCGATCCGCACCGCCAGCCCGGGACCGGGGAAGGGGTGGCGCCAGACCAGCGCCTCGGGCAACCCCAGCGCTTCGCCCACGAGCCGCACCTCGTCCTTGAACAGCTCGCGCAGCGGCTCGACCAGCTCGAACCCGAGTTCGTTCGGCAGGCCACCGACATTGTGGTGCAGCTTGATCGTTGCGGCGTGGCCGCTGTGGCCGTGGCCTGATTCAATCACGTCCGGGTAGATCGTGCCCTGCGCCAGGAACCGCGCCCCGGCAATCTGCTGGGCCTCGGACTTGAATACCTCGATGAACTCGTGACCGATGATGCGCCGCTTTTCCTGGGGATCGAGTACCCCGCGCAGCCGCGACAGGAAGCGGTCGGCGGCGTCTGCGATCCGCAGCTCCATGCCGAAGTGGTCACGGAAGGTCAGTGCCACGAGTTCCGCCTCACGCCGACGACAGAGGCCATTGTCGACGAAGACGTTGACCAGCCGATCTCCGATCGCCCGGTACACCAGGGCTGCCGTGACGCTGCTGTCCACGCCGCCCGAAAGTCCACAAATCACCCGGTCCGCGTCTCCGACCTGCGCACGAATCCGCGCAACGGTCGCCTCGATCATGTTCTCGACGCGCCAGTCACCGCGACAACCACAGATCTCGTAGACGAAATTGCGGATAATCTGCTCACCGAGAGGCGTGTGCGTCACTTCCGGATGGAATTGCACGCCAAACACCGGGCGGGTCCGATGCACCACCGCGGCGACCGGGCAATTGCGTGTCGCAGCGAGGGCCTCGAAGTCGTCGGACACGGCCGTTACCACGTCGCCGTGGCTCATCCACACGGAAATGTCCGCGGGCAGATGGGCCAGCACACCCGCGGCCTTGCGAACTTCGACGCGCACACGCCCATACTCACGCGCCTGCGACGCACGTACGTCGCCCCCGAGAATCTGGCAAGCGAGCTGCATCCCGTAGCAGATCCCCAGGATCGGGACACCCAGCTCAAAGATGGCAGGGTCACATCGTGGTGCCCCCGCGGCATAGACGCTCGCCGGGCCGCCCGAAAGGATGATGCCCTTGACGCCCCGGGCACGCAGCTCTGCCGCCGGCGTCTGTGGCGCTCGCAACTCGCTGTAGACGTGCGACTCTCGCACGCGTCGCGCAATCAATTGCGAATACTGACTGCCGAAATCAAGAATCGCGATTGTCTCGCGCTGCATCGTGCCTGACCTTTCCCGGACACGCCTGTGACCACGCCGGCCCCGGGACCGGATACCGCGGGCAAGCTTGTGTCCGCACTACGACTGCGCCGCCGGACCCTCGACCGTCACACGGGCGCTGCTCGGAGCCGGACCGCCCAGCACTGTCGCGCCGGAGCGCGGCATGTTCGTCTGTGTCGTAGTCATCGGTACACGGTGACCCGTGCGGCTACCCGTCGGCACATCAAACACGGCCCAGAGTGCCGCCACCGGCACAGCCAACCAGACCAGGTGCGTCACCGGTCCCAGAGCCGTTACGAGCAGCCCGCACGTCACAAGCAGCAGCACACCACCCAGCAGGTGCCGCGGCAGGACACGGTTGCCGAAGAAGATGGCGAACGTCGCCCACAGTGCGAGCAACCCGCCCGCCAGCTTGAGAATTCTCCGCGCGAGCGTCGCGCGCTCGGGGTGGTCATGCCCCCAGAGTGCCCACACGCCCGGGACCGGGTGCACAACCCCCTGCGCCGGCAACCAGGTTGCTTCGAGCAGCGTGCGTGTCTGCACGCGCAGGCGCTCCAGCGGGGGCAACTCCGCCACCTGTTCGCGATACCAACCCGATAATGCTACCCGCACCTCGGGGGCCATCCGCAGGTCGCGGAATCGGACCTGCGGCTCGACGCTGCTGCCGAGATGAATGTTCGCGAAGCGCGTGGCGCGTTCGAGTTGCACCTCATCTCCCTGCAATAGCAGTTTCCACCCCCACCGCGTCCAGGCCTTTGAATCCGGGCTTTCAAAGTCGGCGAGTGGCTCGATGAGAATTGCACCCTGGTCCACCATCTGCGCACTGAAACCGGGCACTTCACCGGCAATCCGCAAGGCGCCGTCCTCGCGCGGTGGAGCGCCGGCCACCAGGTAGAGCAATGCGGCCACGACCCCCGCCACGGCCCCGCCCAAGCCCACGATGGCACCCAACCCCTGGAGGCCACGTCGCAGCGCCAGCGCCAGGAAGAGCGGTAAAGTCAGCCACAACCACGGCCATGCCACGCCCGCCAGGACGATCAGGGCCGTAGCCAGCAGTCCGCCCAAGGCGGGTACGAAAGCGAGTGCCAGGGCCCAGGTCAGCAGCACCGCTCCCAACATCACATCGTGATGCCCGAGACACTCCAGCGTTCCGGGGAACACGCTGACCAGTGCCGCGAGCGTCCAGCCCGCCGCACCGCCTTGCAGTCGCAGCCCCAGCGTGGCAATTCCGAGCACCAGCAGCACATACAACCCATACCCTACCAGGCGCGGTGCCGTGAGATCGCCGGCGGTGATCCAGTCGCCATCCTTCCAGTTTTCATAGTTTCCCCAGGTCAGCGGCATGAGCGTGCCCGTATCCGCATCGGGCACCGAGACCGGGAGGGCCCGTAGCACGGCAGCATGCGCGAGGTATAGCAGCGGTGTACGGCTATCGTGCCCGGCCACAAAGCCGTGCGGCAGGTACCCGGTGGCGTTGAAGTAAAGGCCCCCGATCACGCCGTCTTGGGCGGCCGAGCTCAACGGAGCCGTTTTCAACTGGTAACCAGCCAGGGCGACGGCCACCAGAAGCAGGGCTGCCCGCGCCCCGGGTGAGATCAGGCCCGGATGCTCGATGGGGCGATTGCCTACGAGCAAACCAAAACCGCGCAGCAACCAATACACGGCTGCCAGTGTCAGACCGGCGTATGCCCACCATTCCCAAGTATGGCCCCGCCAGCCCACACCCATCTGTGTGCTGTCTCGCAAGGCAAGCAGGATGCACACCCCGGCCAGCACCAGGGCGTCGACATTTCGCCACCGCGTGGCCGGGTTGAGGCGCACAGTGAGCACCAGGACCAGTGCTGCCCCAAGCCAGCAGAGCGTGGGCCAGTCCAGCGTCGGTCCGAACGGCAGCGGCGGCCGCGAAGTGTTCGCGACGCGCTCATGAGGACCGGCGACCATCAGGGCTTCAGTCGCCGGTGTCGTGGTGGGCTCCGTGATTTCGTCCGCCCAGACCGGCCCCGCCATCACGAGGCAGCTCACCAGGACGCCCATCTGCCGCCAAAGCACACTACGCATCATTCCTCACCCACTCTCTATGACCCCCAACCGGCCTTATACCCGCAGCACGGCTGGAAGACGCGGCGGCATCCTACCACGGACCGGGAGTCCACCAAAGGTGGCGCATGCCGAACCCTTCCACCCTGCTGCGCACGGCGCTACACTGTCCGCTTGGACGGATTCCGCTCCGTCCTCCCAAGATTTCAGCCAGCCGAGGAATCCATGTCAGCTACCGATTTCGGCCCCTTCGAGCTCCTCCGTCGCCTCACCGAAACACCGGGTGTCTCCGGGCGCGAAGAGCGTGTTCGTGATCTCGTTCTCGATCTCACGCGTGACTTCTGGGATGAGACTCGCATCGACAGCATGGGCAACCTGATCTGCCTGAAGCGGGCCGCACGCCCGGTGAAGGGCGCCGGCGGTGCCCGGGGGCGTACGAAGGCGGCCGGCAACGCGGAGGCCCGGCCGCCGCGAGTCATGCTCGCGTGCCACATGGACGAAATTGGCTTCTATGTGCGCTATATCGACGACAGCGGGTTCCTACGGCTTCAGAATGTGGGCGGATTCGACACGCGCAACCTCTTCGCGCGGCGGGTCGTCGTCCACGGGCGCCAGGACCTGCCCGGTGTGCTGAACCCCGTCGGTAAGCCGATCCACATCGCCACCGACGAGGAACGCAAGAAGGTGCCGCAAATCGGCGAGTTTTGCGTGGATCTCTTCCTGCCCAAGAGCACCGTGGTCAAGCACGTCGAGATCGGTGACCCCGTGACGCTGGAACAGCGCGCGGCCCTGATCGGGCCGGGGATCTCCGCCAAGGCCCTCGACAACCGCATCTCGCTCTGGGTGGCGATCAATGCGATTCGCCGTGCTTTCGGCCACGACTACCTCATGCCACCCGACTGCCCGCTCGCGGCGCCGACCCGGGGAGCGCGCAAGGCCACCGCCACGGGGCGCGCCGGCAAAGGGACCGGCTCGCCCTACGACATCTATTTTGTGGCCTGTGTACAGGAAGAAGTGGGCCTGCGAGGTGCCACAACGGCGGCTTACGGCATCGATCCAGACATCGGCATCGCAATCGACACTACACTCGCCTGCGACACCCCCGGGGTCAGCAAGGACGATGCCGTCACCGAGTTCGGCAAGGGTGTGGCCATAAAGCTGATGGATGGATCAAGCATCAGTCACCGGGGCCTGTTCGATGAATTCGTCACCCTCGCGGCGCGCCACAAGATCCCCTTCCAGCGCGAGATTCTCCCGCGTGGCGGCACCGATGCGGGCGCGGTCCAACGCACCCGCGCCGGCACGCGCGCAATCACCCTGAGTGTACCGACACGCTATATCCACACCGTGACGGAGACCATTCACCGCGACGATGCGTTCGCCGCCGTAAACCTGCTCGCCGCCTGGCTGGAGAACTGAGTAATCCCCGACATGCCGCGGGTGCGGGCTGCGGCTCGCACCCGCACACCCGATAGGCACTTCTTCAGAACTGGAAGGCCTCATCCCCGAGTCCGGGGTTCAACTCCACGCGCGAAAAGACATAGCTCCCGAGCAGCTCACGTTGCTCCGTGTCGGCATAAGAATACACGGCCACCGGCAGCAGCCACTCCTGGTCGAGATGCAGCACCAGGCGCGCATCAGGGTAAGCACCCCCCGGACCCTCGTAGGGCAATTCGCGGTAGATCTGGAAGGTCGGCCGGCCGTCGATGGTGCCGGGGCCACCGTACCAGATCTTCAACACGCCGCGCTCCTCCGCCAGCGAGTTGATCTGCTCCATTAATTCGAACGAGGCCCGGAATCCGCATTCGTCTATCGTCCGCCGACTGGCCTTCCGCGCCTCAGGTCCGTGGATGGGCAGAAAGACATCGGTCGTGATCAACCGCACCAGCGCGCCGTTCGGCTCCACCCGCGCCAACTGCTGCCCATCCTTATCGATGTATTCCGGAGCACGTGTGTGCAATGCCCGGCGCGCGCCGTCCGCGTTCTCCCGCCAGAGCATGTACACCGCGTAGGGCTGCTCGCGGTAACGCAGCTCGATTTCCTGCAACGGCGTGAGCTTGCGGCCGAGGCGCTCCTGCTTGACCAGCACACACCGGTACTCACGCACGTTCTCGGTGTACCACTGTCGCCCCAAACGCGCCAAAGCCCGCGGGTCACTCTGCGCCAGGGCCTCACGCTCCGCGATGGGCGGAAGCTCCAGGCGGGCGACCCGCCGCGCCTCTGCCGGCTCGGCGGACTCTTTCCCGGCGGCCGTACTTTCAGCCACAATCTTGACCGCAGGCACTCCGGTAGCGGTGGGCTGTGCCAGATCCGTCACTAGCGACCACACCAGCCACGCAACCGGGGGTAACAGTAAAAAAGCGGCCACCCCAATCTGGACCGCACCCCGACGATGGTTTTTCACCATGAGGATTTCCTGCCGCGGAAGTCAGCCCCACTCTCGTATCAGGCGCCGCCACCGAATGGGTTCACGGTGGGATGAATGGGCATAGACTGCACCAAGTTCCATTCGTCAGGTCGTACTGCGAACCAGCATGGGCCGTTCGCCGCCAGGGGCCGGGTGCCTTCCGTCTTGGGTGCGTAGCATACCCAAGGGCCCCCGACCACGCAAGACGCATCTCCGCAATGACTTATGCGCGCAGCACTCGCGTAGGCCCACCAAGTTCGCTACGCTCGTACCATATGCCCACCACGCAACGATTTGACCTGGTTGGCCGACCTCCCGAGGCCTGGTGGCCACACCTTGCCGCCGCGGCGGCATTGCTACGGAACGGCGGCCTGGTCGCGTTCCCTACGGAAACCGTGTACGGGCTGGGGGCATCGGCGCTCTCGGCACAGGCAGTTGCGGGCATCTTTGCAGCCAAGGGACGGCCGGCTGACAATCCTCTGATTGTCCACGTCGCCAACGTCGCTGACGCACAAGCGCTGGCGGCAGAGTGGCCACCCCTGGCCGAGCGTGCAGCAGCGGAATTCTGGCCGGGCCCGCTCACGCTGGTCGTACGCCGTGCGGCTCAGATACCCAACATTGTCGTCGCGGGGGGTTCGACGGTGGCGGTGCGCGTTCCGGCCCATCCCATCGCCGCGACCTTACTGCACACCGCCGGGATCCCGATCGCCGCCCCCAGCGCCAATCGTTCCACCCGGCTGTCACCAACCACAGCGGTGCATGTACTCGACCAGTTGGCCGGCCGGATTGATGCCGTGGTCGATGGCGGTCCGACAACCGGCGGCATCGAGTCGACCGTACTCGATGTGACGACGACACCCGCGCGCATCCTGCGGCCGGGATTACTTGACGCGCTGACCCTGGAGGCGGCGCTGAAGACTACGATCGTGGAGGCCCCGTCGGCAGCAGTCAGCACCGGGACCGAAACCGAGATGGCGCGCTCCCCTGGACAGCGACACCGCCACTATGCGCCGCGCGCCGAAGTGAAACTGCTTGCGCCGGGTGCATCCCAGCCCTTCGTGGCGTTGCAGGCCGCGAACCTGCGAGTCGGTTGGCTGCAGTGGGATGTTACGGCACACACCGTTGAAACCGCGGGCGAGCGGCTCGTCACAATCATCATGCCTCCGTCACCGGTTGAGTATGCGCGGCGCCTGTATGCGGCGCTGCACGAACTCGATGCCGCAGGGTGTGATGTCATTGTGGTCGACCGGCCACCAGATAGCACTGCCTGGCGCGCGATTCACGACCGGCTGCAGCGCGCCGCTGCCCCTCCGGAGATGGGGCGGCTGGACGATTGACGTTCGGACACTCGGGGGCTAAAGCCCGGCACGCTCGGCTCCAAAGCGGACAAAGTACGCCGCGGCTCCAAGTGTGAGCAGACCGCTCCACACACATAACACCCGCGCTTCGTAGCGCGTATACCGTGCGGCCGCATGGAGAATGAGCACCGGCAGGATCGCATAGCGATGGTCCGCCAGGAAGTGGGGCGCCACGAATAGCAGAACGAAGATCCAGGCCGGGAGGAGTTGTGCGGCATGGCGAATCTGCTGCGCGAACCGCACCAGGGGTACCATCGCTGCCAGAAGTACCATGATCACCGCGGCACGCGCCACAGGTATGCGCAGCAGGGTTTCGGCGAAGGCATCATGCAGGTAGTTCGGGTTGGAATTCCAGTGGTGTGGATTGCGGTACACGAGGAAAAGCGTGATACCCCCGGCCAACAGCATACCGCACACGCTCGCGCGTCGCAGCGCCGGCCCATACACCGTACGCCAGTTCCGGAACAGGTCCGGCAGCCAGAGCGGCACCCACACCAGGGCCGCGATGAATCCGCACAGGAAGAGTGTCGCCGGATTCAGGCCGGCGCGGTTGTTGGGATTCGGCAGCATTACCCAGCCCACGTTCAGCAGCAGGATGAGGCCCGCGACGATGACCGCCACGCCGTACGCCGACAAAACCCTCCCGCGCCGAAGCAACCGCCGTGCAGGCGGCGCAGTCGCCGGGTAGGCATTGAGCCACGACCACACCGCAAAGAGCACGAGCCAGACCACGTTGGACTGCCGCACCAGCACGCTGAGCACCAGCACGGCCGCGGTGAGTCCCGGCCGGCGCAACGTATGCAGCCAGACGGCGATCGCGAGCAGGAGCCAGCTAAGCGGCTCCGTGTACACCAGCGCGAACAGCCAGAAGCCGGCCGGGTTGAGGACCTGAAGCAACACCGTCGCATCCGGATCCTCATCCCCGCGACGGCAAGCGGCCGCGTAAAGGCAACAGGCACCCAAGCCCACGAAGAACACATTGACGCCGCGCAGCGCAGCCCAATCGCCGCCCAGTCGCACAATCCCCGCCGCCAGGAGGTGGTACCCGGGCAGCATCGGCAATTCACGGACAGGCGCAAAGTCTCCCGTGGCGAGCGCCAATACCGCCGGGGTGTGAATCACCTCGTCTACGACCGGCTGCGGCTTGGTCCACGCCAGAACACCCCACCAGAGCAGCAGCACGGCCCAAGCTACCGGGATTCCCCAACCCACTTGACGCCCTCCGGTTCCCAACCGCGCTCGGGGGCCAAGGGCTACCAAGTTATGCGTCCCCTCCGCCGAATAGTGCGGTCAAGTGTGGGCATGACACCGCGCCGCAAGCGGTGTCTTGGACCCTGTGACCAGAATTGGCACATGACGTTCGCGCTCATGTCGAAGTGCTGGCTTCGCCGAGTCCGCCGCCGTCACGCCGCCACGACGGCGGTGTGCAGCGTGCAGTATACTTCTCTTATGTGGCCGTCCCGCGTCCAACATCCCGCATTGCTCATTCTCGCACTGATCGTCGCGTTGCACTCGGGGATCACGCCGCTGGCGGCCCGATCGCCGGTTCCGACGACCACGGCAGCGCTCCGGGCCGCGACCGTTCCACCGGCCACCGCGCCCGCACTGGCGACCCAGCCGACCACCGCCCCCGCGCCGGCCACCGCCCCCAGTGCCGCCCCGCTCGCCCCGGACTCCGCCGCCCGCCGGGGAGCGCCCGATGTCGCCGGAGTCCTCGCACTGTTCGGGATGACTTGCCTTTTGGCCAGTATCGCTGTCGCGGTGGTGCTCGGTGTGCTGTTCGCGCTGGTACGGCGGGTGAATCGATAGGTCCATGCTGGGGCGCCCCTACACACGGGGCTCCACATCATGCGACCCACTCTCCCAGCGCTCCATTGTCCCTATCGTCCATTACTACTTTGTGAGTCTTTCCGCGATCACCTGCTGGGCTGCCGTAACGCCGGCGCCAAGGTCGAACCGATGCCCCAGCTTGAGCAGGACCTGCTCCAGGGCTGCGACCGCCAGCACCGTGTCCATTTCGTCCACGTAGCCCATGTGCCCGATTCGGAAGATCTTGCCCTTGAGCTGGTCCTGTCCGCCGGCCGACTCGATGCCATAGCGCTGTTCGAGTTCTTCCCGCAGCGCCTTGACTTTGATGCCCTCCGGCGGGCACAGCGCCGTCACCGAGTCCGAGGGTGATTGGGAGAACACTTTCAGGCCAATGGCTTCACCGGCCGCCCGCGTGGCCGCCGCCATTGCCGCGACGCGCCTCCAGACCTGCTCCATGCCCTCGTCGAGCAGCAGGTCCAGGGCGACCACCAGCCCGCGGACCAGCAGATGCGCCGGTGTGAATGGCGTATCGTGCTCTTTCGCAGCTTTGCGCGCCTTGTTCAGGTTCAGGTAATACGCGGGTTGCGATTTGTGGGACTCGATCACTTTGCACGCCCGCGCGCTGAGGGCCAGGAAGCCGAGCCCCGGCGGCAGCATCAGCGCCTTCTGGGCCCCCGTGATCACCACATCCACGCCCCACTTGTCGGGTTTGAGCGGCAGCGCGCCGGCCGAAGTGATGCAGTCCGCGATCAGAAGCTTGTCAGCCGCCCGACAGACCTTCGCGATGGCCTCGAGATCGCACACCGTCGCGGTGGAAGTTTCACTGTGTACGACCATCACACTCGTAATCGCGGGGTCTTTCCTGAGTAGTTCGGCGACCTCCTCGGCCGTCGGTGCCGTGCCCCATTCCACCTCATAGCGCGTGACCTCGAGGCCATACTGCTGGGCAATTTCACCCCAGCGCTGCCCGAACTTCCCCGCCTCGATCGTCAGCAGTTTCGACCCCGGCGGGTTACAGCCGATGATGGCCGCCTCGGCCGTCGCCGTGCCGGACCCGGTCAGGATCAGAACTTCATGTTCGGTCTGGAGCACTTTCTGGAGCTTCTTCGTCGCGTCTTCCATCAGCCCCTTGAACCAGTCCGTCCGGTGATGATGGAACGGGCGGGCCATCTCGATCAGCACTTCCTCGGGTACGGCACACGGACCGGGGGTGAACAGGCGGATCTTCTTCATCGCGACTACCTCACGGGTCAAAACCACCGGACACCGCCGGCGGCGTGATGTCTGAAAGCGGACACTTAGGTAGTGTAAAGCGGCCGTGGCACAGCGCGAAGTCACCTACCGGCGCCGGTAGACAAAGCGGCGGCAGCGCGTACGATGCTCACGGCGTTCGTAAGGCATCCTGCTCCGCGGTCCCCGTGGCCGAGGGGTCGCTATGAAGCCCGTCGTCATTGTGCCGCCTGCCCCACAGCGCTGGCCTGCGCTGGAGGACCTCTTTCATAACGAGAATCGTGCCTTCCTGGACGATCTGCGGATCCGCGTGGCAGAGGGCGTGCCCGGCGCGCATGACGCGTTTGCCATCGCACCCGAGGATGCCCACCATCTCGGCGGCTGCTTCGGCATCGGCCGGTGCGGCGACGTTGGCATTGTTCGCCCGGCGCTGGTGCGACCCGAGCGCCGTCGGCGGGGCCTCGCGCGGCAGTTATTCGAAGCCGTGGCGGCGTGGTTCGAAATGACCGGCGGGCGCTGGCTGTACCTGTTCGCGACGGCCGAGTTGGACGAGGCGGTCTACGGGCGTTTCCACTTCCAGCCGCTGCATCGGGCCTTCTGGCAGCCGCACGCGCGGCTCGCGATGTTGCGGTGTTTCGGCCATGCCGCGCCAACCCCCTATGACGGGTCGCCCGCCGGTCCGCCCGCAGTGCGTCCACTGACGCGCGCGGATGCGCCGGCGATGATCGCGCTGCTGCAGCACCGGATGGGTCCCGATCCCCGGGTGCCGCTGGAAGAATCCGCGGTGGCCGCCGAAGTGTTCGTGCTCGATCTACTCGCACACCAGGATCGCGGGGCCGGCCTGTTGCTGGGTGAGTGGTTTGGCGGACGATTGTTCGCGTTCGGCAGCGCGGGGCTCGATCGCACGGGCGCCCGCACATACGCACTGCTCGTGCCGCACGACTACGTGGGTGAGCTGCTGCGTCCCGCACTCGAACAGGCCACCCGGGAGCGGGGTTACGAACAGGTGGATTTCCCCATGGAAAAGCTGGCCGACTGGCACCACGGTGCCTGGCAAGCCACCCCCCCGCCCGCCGTAACCGACCACCGGCCCCCGCCCATGCCACCGGCCCCCGCCGAAGACTGACGCGAGCCGCCCCCTGCTCGGCAATCTACACCGCCTGACCGTCCTCCGGCTCGGGTTGTTCCTCGACCGCAGGGACCTCCTCGGCCGGGGTGGGTTCGGGAGTGTCTGCCGGGGCCTCGCGTGCGAAAAGGGTCGAACCGATGACGCGCGCATCGTGGTCGTACCAGAGCAGTTGTCGGCTGACGAAGCCGTCGCTTTCCATAATGGTCCACGGGGGCGTCACCGCAGCGCTCACCGGCACGAACAGCCAATTCGCCGTGAAGCGGGCATAGTTGTACACCGCCGCGAAGGGATCCTCCCAGCCGCCGCGCCACACGTTGTGGTAGTGGGTCTCATCCGTGCGCCCGTGCCCCTTGTCCACAAAGGGGTCCTCGAAGTAGAGCGGCCAATGCCGAACCCCGCCGTCCTGTGGCGCGATCGTCTTGGCCGCCCATTCACGCTGCCGCACGGACGCCGGCTGATACCGAGCCCGCATCTCGATTTCAGTCGGGGATTGCCAGGCAGCGGTGACCGCCGGACCGTCTTCATGAAAATGATTCATCGTATTCGCGCAGCCGGCCACGATCAGCACCGGCCCCGCACACAGCGTTACACGCATCCAGGTTGCCACTCGGTGCATTGTCATCTCCGCTTCCATCCATGCCCGCCCAAGTTGCGCACCCCAGTAACCGGAGTGCCTGATCCTATTCTTCAGCCGCGTGGTCGATTGCGTAATTGCTCGGCTCTTTCGTAATCACAATATCGTGCGGATGCGATTCGATCACGCCGGCGTGCGTGACGCGCACAAAACGCGCATCCCGACGCAGTTCCGCGATGTTCGCGACACCGCAATAGCCCATGCCCTGGCGCAGGCCGCCGACGAGCTGGAGCACGTACTCACTCAGGTGCCCGCGATAGGGTACGCGACCCTCAACGCCCTCCGGCACCATCTTCTGCGGCTGGTCGGCTGCCTGGCCGTAGCGCTCGGCGCTGCCGCGCACCATAGCGCCCAGCGAACCCATGCCCCGATATTCCTTGAAACGCCGTCCTTTCCAGAGCACGAGCTGCCCAGGGGACTCGTCCAGCCCCGCGAAGAGCGAGCCGAGCATCACGCTGGAAGCGCCGGCAGCGAGCGCCTTCGCAATGTCACCGCTATAGCGAATGCCACCGTCGGCAATGACCGGCACATCCACGGCCTCGGCACACTGCATGATCGCCGTAACCTGGGGGATGCCCGCACCCGCGACCACCCGCGTCGTACAGATCGCCCCGGGTCCGATGCCCACCTTCACCGCGTCCGCCCCGGCGTCGGCCAGATCACGCGCGCCTTCCGCTGTTGCGACGTTGCCCGCGATGATCTCGATGCGGTGCTCGCGTCGGAGCGTGCGGACGGTTTCGAGGACCGCGTCGCTGTGGCCGTGGGCCGTATCCACCACGAGCACATCCACATCTGCCGCGAGCAATTGCGTGGCGCGCTCATAGTCATGCACACCAATGGCCGCCCCGACCCGCAGTCGCCCGCGGGCATCCGAACAACGCTGCGGGAACTCGCGGGCACGCTCGATATCCCGCATGGTGATCAAGCCGGCCAGCCGGTTCTGGGCGTTCACCAGCAACAGCTTCTCGACCTTGTGCTGCTTCAGGATCGCCTCAGCTTCGTCCAGGGTCGTGTGCGGCGGGGCCTTGACGAGGTTGTCGCTGGTCATCACGTCGGCAATGCGCTTCTCGTACGACTCGAGAAACTTCATGTCCCGGCGCGTCAGGATCCCCACCAGCGTGCCATCCGCGCGCGTGACAGGAATCCCGCTGACGTTGTGCAGCCGCATGATCTCCTGGGCGCGGGCCACGGAGTCTTCCGGGCGCAACGTCACCGGGTCCAGGATCACACCGCTCTCGGAACGCTTGACCTTGTGAACCTCGCGCGTCTGCTCCTCGATCGAGAGGTTGCGATGGATGATCCCGATCCCACCTTCCTGCGCGAGCGCAATCGCGAGGATGCTTTCGGTGACGGTATCCATCGGTGCGCTGACAAGCGGAATGTTGATCCGGATATTGCGGGTGAGCTGCGTGCTGACGTCCAGGTCGCGCGGGTGCCTGGTCGCCCGGCGCGGAACCAGCAGCACATCGTCGTAGGTGAGGGCCTGCCCGATGACCTTCGGAATGTGCGTTTCGTCCACCATGGATGAAGCATAATCGGCCCCCCGACGGCGTCAAGGGAGCGGTCGAACCGACAAGCGGCGCACCCGTGTACAGGCGTCAGTCCACTCCGTCCGATTCCATGAGAACGGCCGCCAGCATCGTGCGCAGGTTGAAGAGCACGTGTACAACCACGCACGGCCAGAGGGCTGCATAACGCACGCGCAGGTAGCCGAGCACCAGCCCCATCGTGACCAGCGGCAGTTTGTCCTGTGGCTGAGCATGCACCACACCGAAGACCACCGCCGACGCCACGATCGCGGGCCAATGTCGCCCCAGAACACGCCGGAAGGCATCGAGGACGACCCCCCGAAAGAACAATTCTTCCACCAGCGGTGCAACCAGCACCGCCGCAAGGATGAGCTGCGCACGCCCCCAGGCGCCCCAGGCGCTCTGCCGCAACGCCTCCAGCACCATGTGTTCGGGCAGAGGTGCATCCGGATGCAGCCAATGCCAGACCGCTCGGCCGAGTTGCAACTGGGCACTCATCAGCGGAAGCAGCGCTAAAAAGGCACCGAAACTGATCAGCCCAACCCGTATCGCACCAGATCGCGGTACGGTCCCGTCCGCGGTCGCTGGTCGCAGGAGCCACAGCATGATGCCGCAGGCCACCAGCTTGCCTGCCAGGTCTGCCGACTGCAGCCAGTGCCAACGCGCTGCCCCCGGCCGCAGGGCACCTTCAGACATCTCCGGCGGGCCGAGGATCGCCTCGATCGCGTGTTGCAGCAACAGCACCACACCCGCGTAGACCACGAACGTGAGCAGCACGCCGAAAAAATCCGCTTGCGTGTGTAGTGGCGGCGCCATGTGCAGGGGCTCCCGCCAGCGTCCGCTCTGCAGCAGGTGCACAGCGGCTCCAAGAGCCAGCGCCGCTCCCAGGCCGACACCCGTCGCATCCAGCCACCAGACAATTTCCGGCATGCACGACTCCGCACCACACGCTGCGGAAGTTTACCCGCGATCGGCACTGGCAGGGTGGTGCGTGCTGTTCGTCTGCAGAGGTCTCAAACTTCTGGACGATCCCTGCTATCTTGCACCCGATGACCCGTACGCCGCTCGAAACGCCCCCGGCACCAACGGCCGCACTGGGCCCCATTCTGCATGTGGCCGAGCGCCGGACAGCGGCTGCCTTCATGCCACT
Source organism: Phycisphaerales bacterium (assembly GCA_016716475.1). Classification (NCBI taxonomy): domain Bacteria; kingdom Pseudomonadati; phylum Planctomycetota; class Phycisphaerae; order Phycisphaerales; species Phycisphaerales bacterium. The sequence goes on along the minus strand of JADJWG010000002.1, from coordinate 51,757 downwards.
CATTGCCGAGACACTGCGGGGGCTGGCTCGGCAAGGAGTACACTCCACGCTGCTGACCAACGACGAAGAATTGATCCTGCGCCTGGGCGATGCTGCGGTCGGGGCGCACCTCGTCCGCGACCTCAGCGGCTGGCGCGCCTGGCCGCTCTGGCGTTATCTGCGCCGACAGGTGCTACCACAGCCGTCTGTGGTACATCTCTGGGGCACGACGGGGCTGGGGTGGATCCGGCAATGGACACAAACCGCGCGACTTCCACTGATCGTGCATGCCCTGAATCGGCGTCATCACCGACGCCTGGAATCGCTGCGGGCTGGTCCGCATGAATGGCGGATCAGCTCTGTGCGGAGTGGTGAGGTCGGAGAAGTCGTGCCGGGGGGTGTCCGCGATCTGCCGGCCGCCTTCGTGCCCCTGAGCGCGCCGGCGGCGCGTCCTGAGAGCGCCATCTGCAGCGTACTGGCGGTGACATCATTTGCGCAATACACCGGCTGCGCGGCTCTGCTGGAGGCCGTAGCCCAGTTCGCCCCCGGTGGCGAGCGGGTTCAGGTGGCCCTCCTGGGCGCCGGCCCAGGCATCGAACCCGTGTGGCAGAAGTTGCGCGAGCTGAACTTGGGGGCGTGCGTCTCACTGCTCGACACACCGCAGCTCTGGGACCGTGTACTCCCGGAAGTCGACATTGTCGTGGTTCCAGCGGAGGAGCAGGAGTATGCGCTCGTGGCGCTCAGTGCGATGGGGCACGCCAAGCCGGTGATCGCCGCGCGCCAGCAGCGCGGCCCCTGGTTCCACGAAGATCGCACCTGCTGGATGTTTACGCCCGGCTCAGCCACGGAACTGGCCTACCTGCTCGCCCGCGTGCTGGAGAAACCGGCACAGGCGGCCGAACTCGCGGCTTCGGCTCGGGAGTACGCCCGCGCACACCACCCCCTCGCGGTACTCTTGCAGCGCCTGGGGGAACTGTACACCGAGGTGGCGCAATCCAGCCGTAACGGGTAATCTGGAGAGGATGATTCCAAGTTTGACCAATGCCCCGCCCGCCACGCCAGCCCCTACCCGGGCCCAGTACGCTATGAACTTGTTGACCCCCGGAGCGGGCCTGCTCCTGATCGGCGCTTGGGGCCATGGCCTGCTGTTCGGTGCCGTATTCTGGGTATTCTCTCTCCTGTCCGTCCTCTGGATCGCGGTCATCCCGTACGAGCCGCCACCCTGGGCAGTCTATATCGTTGTCGTTCTGACAATCGCGGTCTACGTCGCCGCACAGTTCAAACTGGCGCAAACCGTGCGCGAGCAGGCCGCTGCCGCCCACGCCGCCATGCGACGGGCTGCCCTGATCACTGCGCGGCGTGCCATGGCTTCCGGTGACCCGCAGACCGCCCTGCGGGCGCTCGAGCCACTGCAATGCCACTTGGCAACGGACCTGCTCGTCGCGGTACGCGCCGCCGAGGCACTGGCAGCCGCCGGCGACCACGCCCAGGCGCGAACGGTGTGGGAGTTGGTCCTGCGCACCGATCGCCATGGGCTCTACCGCGCGACGGCTCACCGGGCGCTCGTGGCCCTGGCCGGGGCGGAGCCGCACTCCGGTCCCCGACAGTCCTGAACCCCTACGGCAGCCCTGGTTCACAGCCCCCGCGTACCGCGCTGGTTTCCGCACTTCACGAAGTGCGCACGCCTCCATGCGCGGTGCCGGCCGGTCGATAGCCAGTACAGGCGCTTCGCGGCCTGCCTTGCTGGCCCCCTGCGCGCGGCATAGAATCGCCCGGTAACATGCGAGTTGCGTAGCCGGTAAAGGGCTGCGCCCTGCCCGACGACGCAAACGCAGCCGTGATGGAGACTTGAAGCTCATGTTCGAACGTTTTACGGACCGTGCGCGCAAGGTCATGGCCCTGGCCAACCAGGAAGCCCAGCGCTTCAACCACGAGTACATCGGGACGGAACACATCCTGCTCGGGCTCGTGAAAGAGGGTTCCGGGGTCGGCGCCAACGTGCTCAAGAACCTCAGCGTCGACCTGCGCAAGGTTCGACTCGAGGTGGAGAAGCTCGTCCGTAGCGGACCCGAGATGGTCACCATGGGGCGGCTGCCACAGACCCCGCGGGCCAAGCGCGTCATCGAGTACGCGATCGAAGAGGCCCGCAATCTGAATCACAACTACGTCGGCACCGAGCACCTGCTGCTCGGGCTCTTGCGCGAGCAGGACGGCGTCGCCGCCCAGGTTCTGATGAACCTCGGACTGAAACTCGACGACGTGCGCGAGGAAGTCCTCAACCTCCTCGGCGCCGGCATGGAATCGGAAGAATCCTCGGCCGTTGCGCCGCCGGGCGAGGCCCCGACCAAGAAGGGCGGCCGCAGCCGCACCCCCGCGCTCGACTCCTTCGGCCGCGATCTGACGGAACTCGCACGCGAGGGCAAACTCGATCCGGTGATCGGACGGGCAAACGAAATCGAGCGTGTGATCACCGTGCTCTGCCGCCGGATGAAAAACAATCCGGTCCTGCTCGGGGAAGCGGGCGTCGGCAAGACCGCGATCGTGGAGGGCCTTGCGCAGAAGATCATCACCCACCAGGTGCCGGAGATCCTGCACGAGCGCCGCATTGTCATTCTCGACCTCGCCATGATGGTCGCCGGCACGAAGTATCGCGGCCAGTTCGAAGAGCGCATCAAGGCGGTCATGAACGAGGTGCGGCGGGCGCGCAATGTCATCCTATTCATCGACGAACTGCACACGCTGGTCGGTGCCGGCGGCGCCGAGGGTGCCATTGACGCATCCAACGTGCTTAAGCCGGCCCTTTCGCGTGGCGAGATCCAGTGCATCGGCGCGACCACGTTTGACGAATACCGCAAGTACATCGAGAAGGATGCCGCCCTCGCGCGCCGCTTCCAGTCGATCCACGTCGATGAACCGTCCATGGAGCACGCCCTCGAGATCCTGAAGGGGCTGCGCGATCGGTACGAGGCCCACCACCGCGTGCAAATCACCGATGATGCCCTGCGTGCCGCGACGGAGCTTTCCCACCGCTACATCACCGGCCGCGTCCTGCCCGACAAGGCCATCGATGTCATCGACGAAGCCGGCGCCCGCGTGCGTATCAAGAGTATGACCATCCCGCCGGACATGGCGGAGCTCGAGCGCGAGATCGAGCGTCTGGCCGCGGAGAAGGACGAGGCCGTCCGCAATGCGGACTACGAGCGGGCCGCCGAGCTCCGCGATAAGAGCGAGTCTCTCCGCATGAAGCGGGAGAACATCCAGCGCGAGTGGAAGGACAACGCCCAGGAGGCCGAGGGCATTGTCGACGAGATCGTTGTCGGCGAAGTCGTCAGCAAGATGACCGGCATTCCGCTCACCCGGCTGGAAAAGGAGGAGGCCGCGCGGCTGCTCGAACTCGAGAACGAGCTGCACAAGCGCGTTATCAGCCAGCACGAAGCCATCAGCGCGATTGCCCGCAGCGTCCGCCGCAGCCGCAGTGGCCTGAAGGACCCCAACCGGCCGATGGGTTCGTTCATTTTCCTCGGCCCCTCCGGTGTCGGGAAGACGCTCCTCGCCAAGACGCTGGCCGACTTCATGTTCGGCGACGAAGACGCGATGATCACGATCGACATGTCGGAGTACATGGAGAAGCACAACGTCAGCCGCCTGATCGGCGCTCCGCCGGGCTACGTCGGCTACGAAGAGGGCGGGCAGCTCACCGAGCGCATCCGCCGCCGGCCCTACGCGGTCGTCCTGCTCGACGAGATCGAGAAGGCCCACCCCGACGTCTTCAACATGTTGCTCCAGATCATGGAAGAAGGCCGGTTGACGGATTCGTTCGGCCGCCACGTCGACTTCCGCAACGTCATCCTCATCATGACCAGCAACATCGGCGCCGACCGCATCATGAGCCAGGATCCGTTCGGGTTCATGAAGCGCGACGAGGACATCAACTACCAGAAGATGAAGGACATGCTGGTCAGCGAGCTCGAGCGCAACTTCCGGCCGGAATTCATCAACCGCCTGGACGAAGTGGTGGTGTTCCACAAGCTCACCCATGCCGATCTGCTGCAAATTGTCGATCTCGAGGTTGCCAAGGTCAGCAAGCGGCTGAAGGAGCGCGGCCTGACGCTCGAGATCACCCCCGCCGCGAAGGAATTCCTCGTCGAAAAAGGTACGGATGAGAAGTTCGGCGCTCGGCCATTGCGTCGCTCGATCTCCTCGATGGTCGAGGATCCGCTCAGCGAAGACATCTTGCGCAACAAGTTTGCCGGCAAGACCCTGATCCGGGTCGAGGTCGTCGGTGAGGAAGGCAGCGACGAGCGCAAAATTGAGTTTACGGGTGTTGGCCCGGAAGATACCGGCCCCGCCGCCGTGTCGGCCGCGAGTGCCGAGTCGACGTAGATCGCGCTGACTCGCGCGGCCAGGCCGCTGCCCCGCAAGTTCGCTGGGTGCCCGCGCAGCTTGACCCGCTGCGTGGGCACCACGCGTTTGCGATTGCCCCCCAAACGTCCTTGACACCCACCGTGTACGATTTATGATTGCATCATTAGATTGAACACTAAATCATCTTCCAACCCAAGAGGTTCATGATGCCAGCAGCCGAAACTGGCTCTGCCACGCACACACTGTTGGACGAACTTAAAGCCCAAACGTCCGCCCAGCACGCGGCGATCGAACGCGGGCCCTTCGCTCTTGCATTGATGCAGGGGGGCCTCACACACGCCGGCTGTGTGGCTTGGCTACAGCAACGCTACCTGCTACACGTGCGATTGGAAGCACTGCTGGATAAGCTGGCCCTTAGCCGCCCAGAGTGGCAGCCGCTCCTCACGCCGGAGCATCGCCTGGCTCCCGCCGCCCTTGCCGCACTGCAAGCGTTCGGCACCACCGCCAACGCGGAGGCCACGCCCGAAACGACGGCCTGCCTGGCCGAGTGGTCACGTTGGGCCGAGTCCGTGCCCGAGCGCCTGCTGGGTGCCCATTACGTGTTCGAGGGCAGCAAGAACGGTGGGCGCTTCGTACTGCGAGCGCTGGAACGCAGGGCGCACGAATGGGCTGCGGGCGCTAGCGCGTACCTTGATCCGCATGGCGAAGAACAGCGGCAACTCTGGCAGCAATTCCGCACTACCCTCGAATCTGCCGCGCCTGCTGACGTGCATCAGAGGGCCGCAGTCGTAACCGGTGCCCAAGCGTCGTTCGACCTGATTGGACGCGTGGACGATGGGGTCCTCAAGGCGGTGCCGGGCGCAGTTGCAGCGCCCCCTCATGCTTCGTGCTGAGCTCCCTTTCCGGCAACCTCACCAGCGCCAGGCAGATTTCAAAAATGAGAATTCAGTGTTTTCGATTTGATTATCTTTTGCACATGTGATACATTTCCAGCGTTGACTCGGACGTGTTCGCCGCCGCTCGCCATCCCGTTCAAGGCCGGTTGCATTGCGGCGACATGGTAATAAACTGGGTCGCGATGGTCGTTCGGAGCCGCGACCAGGATCGGAACGGCATGAGGCACATCGCGCTGCCAACGCAGCCCGTAACACACCAGCAAACGGCCTCGGGCGGTCGATCAGCCGCGCGTTCGCAGCGTTGGTCCCGGGTGGGGTTGTGGTCAGTGCTTTGGCTGGCCCACGCGCCTTCGTGGCTCGGGGCACTCTGGATTGTGCTGGGTGATGCCGACCCCCTGCATGTGCTCCGCCTGCTGATACTGACTCTTTCCCAGGTCTTCTTTGTTCTCAAGGCGTGCGATGCTCCGTGGCTGCGACTCTCACCTCGTCGCGGTGCCTGGCTCGCGGCGGTGACGATCGTGGTTCTGCTGCACAGCGATGTGCTGCGGCGCTATTTTTCTGCTCAGACCGGCGCTGCGTCTGATTATGCCGCCCTGATCAAGAGTAGCGGCGTGGCCGGCGTGCTGGCCTTGCTTCGCCGCAATGTAGTTCAGAATCGGCGGTCTCCTGCGCGTCGCCACGGGGATGCAACCCAGCCGCACCGAGCGGCGCGCTATCCCGCAATGGCCGAAGTCTGGCCCCTGCACCTGACTCTCCTCGTCCGAACCTGTAGACTCGATCGCGCCCCTCCGGCGGTCTGCCCCGCGGCGTGTTGACGCCCGGGAAACTCCTGCCTGGACCGCAACCCGTGAAATTGACCCAGCCGAATGCAGCCCATGGCTGCTTACGCTGAACACCCGTCCGCGCAGCCCAGCCCACACCGCCTGGATGGGCGAGTGGTCCCTGTACGAGCCCGCGCGCGACACCAAGGAGAATGAGGACATGCTGCTACGAACCAACTTGGTCGTGCTCATTTCGCTCGCATTGACTTCGATATCGTCCGCCGGTGATGCCACCAGCTTCATTGAGCCCCCCGAGTGGGAAATCGGCACGCTGCACTCCACCTACCAGGAGTGGGACGTGAAGACGATGATTCAGAACAATCCCCCGGACTACGGATACCTCACCAACGGCCCGATCGCCGAACTGCCGCGCCTCAGTGCATTGCCCACCGGCTTCGTATCGGGAACGGGCAACTTCTACGCATTTTCGTCGGATTATGGCTTCAAAGCCGACATCAACAACCACGGCGGAACCCACGGCACAACCACTTATCCGGCCGGTGACCGCACCCGCGTCGTGGTGCAGATCTCGGTGTCGACGAACCCCGACTTTGACGCCGGACTCAAGCCAGACACGCTCAAGATCGTCGACGTGAACGGCGCGTTGCTGACGGGCGGTGCTCCTCACGACGCAATCGCCGTGCTCGAGCTGTTCCGGGGAGACATTCAGACCCCCTTCGGCCCGACCGCGGTCACTGAGCTCTACTTCGAATACCTCCTGCCCGCGTACACCGGCGATTTCACCGTGACCGGGCAACTCTACGTCCATGCCGGACTGCTCCAGACGCGCGTCGATACGCTCATCGAGCGGCCCGGAGACGTGAACTGCGACGGGGTGGTGAATTTTGCCGACATCAGCCCGTTCATAGCCGCGCTCAAGACGCCCGCTGACCAGTGGACCTTGCCCTGCCCGCACAGTCGGGCCGACGTTAATGGCGACGGCGAAGCGAATTTCGCCGACATCTCAGCTTTCATCGCTGCAATCAAGGCCGGTCGGTAGACCGCGTAACTGCCCGGCGTGTGGCCAGGCGCCCTGTTCGATACGACCCCGCGGCGCCCGGCGCCGCCACTAGAGGAAAGAAGGAGTTTGCTTCCCATGACGCGTACCCTGCTTATCACGACTTTTGCCGCGCTTCTCACGGTCCGACTCGCAGCGGCGGAGGTCATGTTCTTCGCCCCGGACGGCTGGACCCCCGGGGCTACTGGCTCCACCTACCAGGAGTGGGACTTCTTCACTTCTGCCGCTACAAACGCCCCCGATGCGGGCTACCTGACCGACGGCACCGTGCTGCCGACCCCCAACGTCGCCGGTCCGTACGTCACCGCCTCGGGCAGCTTCTACTTCTGGGGCGGCCCCTACAACGTGTCCGCGAGCATCTACAACTACGGCGCCGCAGCGCCGACTGGCTACGGCACGCACGTGATTGTGCAGACCGCCGCCACGATGAATCCTGATCCCGCGGCCGGTGGCCCGGCGAGCGTGATCCTTGATCAGGTTCGAATTGTGGACACGGACGGCAACGTGCTGCCCGGCGGCAGCAACGCCGAAGCCCTGCGCATCGACCAGATTCGCACCGTCGTTGTCTCGGGCATGGGCGGTACACCGGCCACGCAGGAAGAGCTGATCTTCGAGTTCTTCCTGCCCGGCTATACCGGTGACTTCCGCGTCAGCACCTTGGTCGTAGTGCACTCGTCCTTCAACCAGATACGCGTCGACACCCAGGTGGCGACGGAGGCGTTTCCGATCACGGTCATCCCCGAGCCGGCCACCGCCCTGCTGTTAAGCTTCGGCCTGCTCGCCCTGCGCCGGCGCTAAGAAGATCGCGGCGCTACGTCGAAACGGCTGAGCAGCGCGCGCCCGCGACGTGCGGCGCGCGCTGCGGATGTCGACCCCCGACACGTATCGGGGGCCGCTCCTAGGAGAGCACCATGCCACGCAAACCCGCATTCACCCTGATCGAACTCCTGGTGGTGGTCGCGATCATCGCCCTGCTGGTCAGCATCCTGCTGCCGGCGCTGGGGCAGGCCCGCAAGTGCGCCCGGCACGTGAAGTCGGCCAGCGATCTGCGCGAACTCCTGATGGGCTACTCCGCCTATCACAGCGACAATCGCGGTTTCGTGCTGTTCGGGTACGCGCCCGGTTCCGTGGACGGCTGGAACATCGAGGTCCGGGACCCCGACTCCGGGCTCACTTTCGGCAATCCCGTCGTGAACCGTTACCCGTGGCGTATCCTGCCCTACGTTGCCAATTTCTGGGGCGTACTGTTCAGCCACACCAAGCCGGCGGAGCGCCCGTTGAACATCGACAGCCCGGCGGACGCCTTCATGAAGGCGTACATGCTGAGCATCGAGCCAACCTTCGGCATCAACGCCGGCTACGTCGGTGGCTATTTCAACACGTACGCGGGCTTCATTGTCCGCGGCGCCACGACGTCACCGAACACGGGCCGGCACGTCGTGTTCCGCGAGAGCGAAGTGCGGCGCACGGCGGAGTTGATCACGTTTACGGATGTGAAGTGGCGCGGCGGCGGCAAGGGTCCGGGCGATACGAACGGCTACTACTGGGCGACGCCCCCGCGGCTCAAGGGGGAAAAATGGCGGGCGGTCCACAACCGCTTGGAAGTCGTCGACCACAACATCGCCCTGGGTCTGCCGGAAGGGCGTTTCCTCTCGAAGAGTCTCACCGCCTTTTTTGACGGCCATGTCGACGGTCGCACGCCGAACCAGCTTGCGGATATGCGACTGTGGGCGAACTGGGCCGATGACATGGCGTACGACTATGTGAACACACCACGTTAAGTGTAGTGGTCCAGAAGACGCTGAGAGGCCGCCTCATTCCGTCTCGGCAGGTGGCAGCGTCCGGGGCAGTGCGGGCAGGCGCTGCCCTGCTGCGGCACCGATCCCTCCGAGATACTGCCGCAGCGCCAGGGGTGACCAGCTCGCCACAATGTAGCGGTCCGTCACAGTCCACGCCGGGCCGGCCAGGCCGAACCAGTCGGCCCCCCCCGTTTGGAATCGCACGAACCACACCCCGTCGGTATCGCGTTGCAGCACGAGCGGTGGCCGTACCCCGGACTGCTGCGTCGCCGCAATGATCGTCGCCTGCCAGGCCCGGCAGAAGCGCTCCACCGCGCGCTGTACAGTAGCAGGTTCGCTGCGAATCTGGATGAGAATAGTCGTCGCCAGTGGAAACCGCAGCGGGTGAGGTGGGCTGTTGTGCAGCACGATGCGGTCACCAAGGTGCGGCAACAGGTCGCGCTCGAGATTGAACTCGTGCTGCTGCTGGATCTCCGCCCAGAGTCGCTCGATGTTCGCGCGCTCCTTCGGACCTTGCAGGGCGACGAGTCCACTGAAGAACTGTGGCAGGAGTCGTCCGATCGGCACCTCGTAGACAGCGTAGCGGGCTTCGGGCGGCACCGTCGCAAGCAGGACTGGGTTTGAGACGCGGGCGTCAGCATAGACTCGACGCCGCGTTTCCTCGCCCACGAGAAAGTGCGCGTGGCAGTACAGCGCCCGTTCCCGGAAGCCGAGTGCCCAATGCGCCCGCGTCAGACTTTCCGCTTCCCAGGCCCCGAAAAAGGCACTCGCCCGCCCCTCGAGGACATCGTCGAGCCGTTCGCGCAGCCCCTCCGCCCCGACGAAGATCTCGATCAGGGCCGGATCCTCACCCCGCCCCCGTGCCGCCGCGTACCACGGATCGCGGCTGAGCGACACGCGCTCCCCCGCTGCGGTCGCGGCGATCTGCGGCCAGACTTCCGCCCCGACCGTGAGCACAAAAAAGCCGTCGATCTGCCCCCAGGCCACGACGGTCCACTCCGGCAGGCGCGCATCGCGCAGCTCCTGGTAGCGCCAGCCGTGGCTCTCGTGTGCGGTCAACGTACCCGTACCGGCATTGGTCTGCTCGTTCACCGCCTTCTGCACGATCCGCAGGAAGGGCTCCATGTGGCTACCGCACTGCACCACCAGGGCCGCGCGCAGGCGATCCACCCGGCGACTCTCGGGGGCACCCGCCACCGGTACCGCTCGTGCGTCAATCAGCGCCAGGGCGTGCGGGTGGCGGATCATGTGGGTGAACATCTCTGCCACACGCAACCCGAAACGGGCCTGACTGTCCCCGCCACCGGCCGCGTAACGTGTCCCGAGTTCGAGCAGGGCCTGCAGGGTCGTGGAATCGGTTCCGGGCGGTGGTGCATCCGGCAGGGCTTCGCCATTCCAGCACAGAAGGGCTTCGGCGGGCACGAGATCGAGTGGCGAGCGCGGCACCGTGCCCTGACCGAACACTGTCCCTGCGGCCAGAAAGATCCCCAATAGCAGGATCGACGAACGCAACGTACTCATGGGCGCACAACCTAACAGTCGGGAGCGGCGGTCTCCACCACGTGGCCACAACTTCGTACGAGTCGGCCCGGGTGTCGCGCGGGGCCCGACAGACGCGACCACACTCGGTTCTGGAGCCTGCTGGGCGTGCCTCAAACCAGGTTGCAGACCAGGTGATCGCCGGATGACTAACCAACGTGCAGCGTGTGCGGACAAGTTTTCTTGAACGGCAGCGCCACGCGAGTGTGCAGATGCGCGCGATCTTGGGTAGGGAAGCAGCGTCGCATGGTTACAGGTCACGAGCCAGTCGGGCTGCATACTGACTACTTGGAATAGCAGGGCCGACCGCATCTCACCCTGTGGTGAGCAGCGCATTCATGTGCCAGCATGCAAACCGACATGATCGATGGGCTGGCCCCACCAGTCACCATCGAATACCTATGGCAGCAAACTGCTACGTGGTCGCAGCATATGCATCCGGCCTCACGTGAACTTCGTCACAAATCTGCAACGCCGCGGGCAACGTCCCTCATTAGATAAACGGTTGCCGTACATGAGTAGAATACTGATATCGGTATTGGGCATCGCCCGGCATCCTTGCAGCACTTCACACTGGCGCGATGCGCCGTAACCCGTTCTAGCCACATTTCACTCGAGGACAAATCATGCTACACTCACTCAAGAACCCCACGTCAGCGACCCGTCTACCATTCAACGGGTACATCGTCGCGGTCGCCATGGCTCTGCTCCTCGTCTCGTCAGCGGGTGCGCAGTTCGTCCGTCTCGATGATTTTGAGGATGAGCTCATCGGCCCAATTCACGGTCAGGACGGATGGACTTCGTCCGGGGGCGACAACCGCGTCGAGGTCGATCCCGCCGGTGGCGACAATCTAGTGCTCTGTGTGCCCTCGGAATCGTCTACCCTGCGCAAGGCATTGGCTTTCGCCAATCTTGAACTTCCCGACGGCACTGTGCGCATGTTCTTCATGCGCATGCGCGTTGCCGAGAAACAGACATTCTCCGTCGGCCTGTCGTCAAGTAACTTCCCCTCACAATACAGCGATTTCGCCACGGAGCTGGGAATGGCCAACAGTTCTCCCAACCTCGATCTGCGTATCTGGGACGATGACGGGAGCAACTACCAATTCCTGACGCAGCTCCAGCCCGACACCTGGTACAGCATCTGGCTACGCATTGACACAGCTTTGAATCGCTACGAAGTTTGGCTCACAGACCGCCCGGGTGGCTTCGCCGCTCCCGAGGATAAACTGTCGACTGCTGATGGGGATGCTGTGTTTGAGTTCCGGTCGGGAAAGAACAGCCCGCTGCGCACATTCTACATCAAGACCTCCGGTGGTGGCAGCGGTTTTGGCCCGGCTTACTTCGACGACCTCTATCTCGAAGCTGGTCCCGCGTTGAATCTTTGCCATCCGGTCAACCCACCAACCGGTGATTGTGATGGCGATGGCCTCGTGGGCAATACCGACTGGCCACCACTCACAACCTGCCTGTCCGGTCCGATGTGGCTGCTCATCGAAGACTGTGCTTGCTTTGATACCGACTGTGATACCGACGTTGACCTCGCGGATGCCGCCAATTTCCAGGTGCAGTATGCGGGCGGATAAGCCGTCGCCCGCACGAGTATCCGCATTACTGCGTACGGACATTTCTCCAGCCGTCGCTGGGTAGGCGGTGCTTACTCGTAATCTCCGACAGTTACAGGGGGACGGGCGGGCCTTCGCCCGCAACGGTGCACCCGCTCTCCGACGGGTGCACCGGCGGGAACACCGTTTTCTATGTAGCCGCGTTATGCGAGCAGACTCGGCACAAGTTATCAGTCCCAACCGCAAGCGGGTGAGCACCCAGCCGGGGAACCGGCCGGTTCTGCGAGGACCAGGTCAGGCCGTCGCCCGATACGCTCGATAACACTACCAGGGACCGGCCGCGCGCGGAGTGCGCCCCCCGCCCCGGAGAACGCGATGGATGCGCTGCGAATTGGGTATGTGACCGGTGTCGAAGGTGATGCTGTTGAAGTCCGCATTACCCACCAGGACGCCGAAGTGCACTACCAGGGTGCGGTCTACCGCGTCGGCAAGCTCGGGACGTACGTCACCCTGCCGCGCCAGCGTAACACGCTCATCGGCTACATCGTGCGCGTCAGCAGTCACGGCGAGTTCGACGCCCACAACCGTCCCAGCCACGTGGCCCTGAACCTCCAACTCCTGGGCACGATCCAGGAAGGCCGCTTCACGCGGGGCGTGAACGAGTACCCCACCATCGGCGACCCGGTACACATCGCGAGCGAGGACGACTTCGCGATGATCTTCGGACATGCCGAGCAGCTCGCCGCCGGCAGTACGCACCGCAAGTCCTTTTCGCTCGGCCGCTTCGCGGTGGATACGAACTTCGAGGTCCAGGCGCTCGGCAAGGAGTTCTTCGCCAAGCATTGTGCCGTGATGGGCAACAGCGGCTCCGGCAAGAGTGTCACCACCGCCAAGATCCTGCACGAAGCCCTCCAGCTCCCGCACACGCAGATCGTCATGTTCGATATGCACGGCGAGTACCTGTCCGCCTTCAGCGACGAGCAGGGCAAGCCGCTGCCGAACGTCAACTACCTCTCCGACCGCAACCTCGTGCTACCCTATTGGATGCTCCAGTACGGCGAGTTTGAGCGGTTGTTCGTCGACACCAACAACACCTTGAATGTGAACGCTCAGCGCGTCTTCCTGCGGGCTGCCTTTGAGCGCCTGAAGCGCACGGCCGCCGAAGAGCTCGACCTGCTCACCGAGTACACGGTCGACACCCCGATTTACTACAACATCGAGCAGCTCAAGGTGTACGCGGAGAACATGAACGATGCGCGCTACGTGCTGAACACCGAGAACTACGCCTTTGCCCGCCTGCCTTACCGGCAACTCCCCGCTGAGGAACAGGAGCACATGCTGCTCACCCGCCGCATGGACTTCAACAAGGGCGATTCCGAGGGAGAAGTCCCGCATGCGACCTACTTCGGCCACCTCCTCGGCCTCGTCAACCAGATCGAGACGCGCCTGAATGACCGCCGGTATGACTTCCTCCTGCGACCCTTCGAACAGGTGCGCCGCAACCCCGATCTGGCCGGCTGCATCCGTACGGACGCCACCCCCGGACAGCTCAGCCGCCCATTTCCGCGGTGATTGCCCAGATGCTCGGACGGGGCAAGCAACGGCGCAACCTGACCATCGTGGACCTCTCCGGACTGCCCTTTGACGTCGTCAACGTGACGGTCGCGGTGCTCACACGGACGCTCTTCGACTTCAACTTCTGGTCGCCACCCGAAGTCCGCCAGCCCTTTGTGCTCTGCTACGAGGAGGCCCACAACTACCTGCCGCGTATCGACCGCGGTGACGTCATGTTCGCGCGCGACGCTGTCGAGAAGGTTGCGAAGGAGGGGCGCAAGTACGGGGTCTCGGCGATGATCGTCACCCAGCGTCCCAGCGAAATCTCCGAGACCATTCTCAGCCAATGCAACTCGATGGTCCTCATGCGGATGAATAACCCCGACGACCAGAACTATGTCGCCCGCGTCGTCAGCGACCAGTTCCGCAGTCTGATCAGCGTGCTCCCCAGCATGAAACCCGGCGAGGGGTTCGTCATCGGCGACTCCGTCCTCATGCCCATGCGCACCCTCATCGACATGCCCCCGCGCCTGCCGCGCAGCGGCGACGTCGACTTCTTCGGCAAGTGGAGCGCGGGTACCGCCGGCAGCGATGTCAACGAGATCGTCGACCGCTGGTGGCGGCAGGACCGCGACTGCCTCAATCGCCAGGACGAGGACCTCGCCCTGGCGGCCGCCGTCGCCTCGGCCCGCGCAGAAGGCGCGCCGACCGAGAACGCCGGCGCCGCCACCAGCGCCGGAAACGGGAATGGCGCCAAACGCCCGCGCACCGCAGCCGAGGAGCGACTTGCAGCGCTGGCCGCCATGTTATCTACAAGCGACGACCAGTAGCGGCGCGCCCGCTCCCGGGTGCTATCCGCCGCATGGTGGTGGCGGGTTTTTGAGCTGCGCGATGAAGCCGCTGATGTCGGCGAAGTCCACGTGGGCGTCGCCGTTCATATCGCCATTCAGCCACGGACAAGGCCACGGCCACTGGCCCGGCACCGTCGGCCCCGCCTTGATCGCCGCAATGAACGGCGAAATGTCCGCGAAGTCGACGACCGTATCGCAGTTCAGATCGCCGGGGCATACCGGTGGCGCCGGGTGCGGCTCGAACCGTACGCCGTCGAGCCAGAGTGTGAAGCCGAAGCCCCATGTATCCGCGTGCAACTGGAAGTAGTTGAACTCGGCCAGGTTCGGGGTTCCGCTGGTCGTGCGTGTCCAGCCGCTGCCACCGGCGATCGGTACGATGAATTCGCGCCATTGATTATTCGCCTGGTTCAGCAGTTCGCTCGAGGGGGTCCACTGGAAGAAGCCGTCCTCGAAATTCCCCAGCCGCACCCACGGGCTTTGATTCTGGAAACTGAAATTGGGATTCTCCGCGTAGGCCCAGAAACGGAGGTGTGTTACGGCACTCAGGTTCCACCGGGCCAGCAACCCTTGCGGGTAACGCACGTAATTGTCGAAGCCACCATCCGTGACAAACCGCAGCGACGATGCGCCGACGATCCTGCGGTTGAAATCATCGGTCACGCTGCCGTTGCCACCCTGTACATAGAACGACCAGTTCTCCGCATTCTGCTCCGCCAGGTCGGCGGGCGGATAGAGCTGCAGCCCGCCGCCGATCGAAAGCTGCCGGTCGATGGTCTGCACTCCGGTTTCACCCTGCCAGTACCGCACGTTGACCTCGGTGATGTCGAGCCAGGCGTAGTCGACAAACCCCTCCCACTGCACCTTGAAGTGCAGCACCCCGTTGGTCCCGACCACCGCCACCCAGCCGAATGGGTTGTCCGGCAAAGTATCGCCGTACACCGTGGTCGGCACCGGGCCGCTGGAACTGATCGGCACATTGGGAAGAGCCCACACGCCCTGCGCATCTGTCGTCCCCACCGCTTTCGGGACGTCGCGGATCACCTTGCCCTGTCCCGGCACCTCGCTGTACTGGTACATGCTGACGGTCGCTCCCGGCACCGGTTGTCCCTGCACGTCCAGCACGCGGATCCGAATCTCCTGCGGCAACTGGTACAGGTATTGTCCGTAGTACCCGTGCACGATCTCCGCCCAGTGATCCATCGCCAGCGCGCTGTGCGCCGAGTAAAACGGTGAAACCCCGTTCATCAGGCAAGACACGGCCGAGTAGCCCTGCCCTGAGACCCAGTTGGCCTCCGGCGGCACATTGAGCTGGTAGATGTCGATCAGCCCGAGCTGATGCGACAACTCGTGGCACAGCCCATAGTCGATATCCACATTCGCGTGGTAATACCCCGGGCTGCGCGGGTCACCGATGGTGGCCGCGTAGTAACGGAACGGGAAAATGCCGAAGTGAATCGTCGCCGGCTCTGCGGGATCGATCGCGCTGTCGGGCACCACCTCGAGCAGGTCGTAATGCACACGCTTCCGGCTGCCACCCTGCTCGAACATCGCGTTCATCTCGTCCGCATGCCGCCACAGCCAGTCCACCAGATCGTCGGTCACCGCAAGCGGCCACTGCGGCGTGGTCACGTCGCGGAAGTCCTCCAACGCCCCAACGTCCACGTACGTCAGGAACGGCGCCGAGCGCGTCCAGAGCGAGCGGGCATTGTTCTCCGGCCGGGCGTCGACCACCTCCAGCGTGCAGCGAATCTCGTGGTCTTCGTCGTCCCACGCCAGATTGAACGTCAGTTGCGCCACGTCCCCCGGCTGCAACACCACCGGCAGGTTGGACACACCCGCCGGGATACCGTCAACCGTCCAGGCCCCGGTCAACGTACCCGCCCAGGTATTCGTCCCGCGGTTGCGGACATGCGCCGTGTAGGTCACCGGGTCACCCAGGTGCGGCCAGCGCTGCGTGTTGATGTTCTGTCCGCAGCCCAGGCCCGTGGCGGCACTGTAGATGTAAGGTCCGTAGCCACTCGGTTCCGTCACGCTGTAGTACGTATACGTTGGGCAGTACCGCGGATACCGCGGCGTGCGTGCGAGAGCCATGATCTGCAGGTCCGTCTCGTCGCGCGGCACGCGCGGCCCCACCGCGGTCACGTTCTCAACCTCCCCACCCGTGGTCGTCACCGTCGTCACCGCATAGTAGTAAGCGACGCCGTTCACCAGTCCCACGTCGAAAAACACACCACCGGCCGCATCCGATACGAAACCCACCGGCGTCCGACCCGCCACGGAATTAAAGGGCTGGGTATCCCGGTAGATCGCGTAGTACCCAAAGACCGCCCCCGGCTGCGGCAGCGGTTTCCATGTCACGCGCGCCCCAGTGTTGAGCGCCTCCGCCTGCACAAAGGCCGGCGGAGCCAACACTGCCGCGGCATCCGCGTTCAGATCAAAGGCGTTGAACAAGTTCTGGGCCGCGAAGGTGGGTCCATCCCCGTCCCCGTTCGTCGTCGTCCACGGTAATTGCGCCGGAATGTACAGTAAGCCGTCGTCTGAGAGCGCCGCCGTAGCCCGCGCGCTGCCTCCACCCACCACCGGCAATACATCGAGCAGCGTGGGGAACGTCCCGTCATCGCGAAGTGCGTAATACATGCCGCCGTTGTTATTCCCCACGACGACGATTCCATTCGGCGTCACGATCGGAGAACTGCTCACCATTTCCCACCCGCGACTCCCTGTCGAGAAAACCCACTTCACACTCCCATCGGCCGTATGGATGGCATACAGTGCGCCCGTCCCCAGTGGCGCATTCGTTTGAAAGTAGAAGGTGCCGCCGTCGTGGCTCAGGCAACCGGCCGCCTGCGCCCGCTGGGGCTCGTCGTCGCCCACCGGCTGGAAGACCAGTGCTGACGACACCCCACCCCAGAGCGGCTGCCCGTCGCGCGTCAGCCCCACCACCGAGATGCTGCCACTGCCCGCCGGCGCGTAGATGTTGCCGGTCGCCGGGTCAATCGTGACCGTCGCATCGATAGTCGGCGTCGTAGTGCGCCACAGTTCCGCACCCGTGATGCCATCGTGCGCGATGACCGCTCCGAAGCGCGCCCCGCTTACGACCAGCAGGCCCAGGTCATCGAGGTGCAGAGTCGGATCTGACAGCCCGCTCGCGGTCGATGTGCTCGCAGCCCAGGTCCGGCTGATGGCATTCCCGAAGTCCGTCCCGGCGTACGGCCGATCCACCCACGAATGCAGGAAAATGCGCCCATCCGGCGCGATCGTCGCCGAGTGCATCGAAAGGTTCGACGGCTGGGGATCAGCCCCATTATGCCAGAACACCGCCGGACCGCTGACCGCCGTGAATGCCATCAGTGGATGCCCGTTCGGAAATTGTCCACTGCTGGTCGCATCGTTGATGACGTAAATCGTGGAGCCGTCCGGCGAGAACGCCGGTGTGCTCGCGCCAATCGTTTCCCCACCGCTTGGATTGCCGAACCACAGCCGAGCTCCCGTGTGACGGTCCAGACCCAGCACACCCTTCGGCCAGTGATATCCCCCTACCAGCAGGTCTGCACCACCCGGCCCGGCCCCATCGTAGTAGACCAGCGAACCGCTGCTCACGCCCCCATTCCCCGGCGTCGGCTTCTGCCACCGAAGAATGTCGAAGAACGAATCGTTCTGCCGTTCCGGGGGTACCACGAAGGAGGTCCGGCCAGTGTGCTGCATATCCGCGTGCTTCATCGGCCATGCCGCCAGCGTCGACAAGCCCCCGAACCCGCCGACCAGCGTCGCGGCGAGCACCGTGAAGGCCATGTGACGACTCTCGCTGAACTGCTTCATGACTGAACCTCCGCAGGATTGAGCCACCCCGTTACAACCGGAGGGCGCGTTCCCCCAAACCCCAGTATCGCGACATCTACATCCGAAATCCACCCCGAATCCCCGATTTTGCCGCCCGCCCCCCCCCGTCACAACCGCCTGCCCCGGCCCCATCCCGGGGCAGGCAGCAACCTCGAACTCGATCAATGCGCGGCGAGCGCCGCCGCCCCAGCCGCCGCCACGGTATGGTCGTTCTCAACCGTCGAACCCGACACGCCGATGGCCCCGATAATCGTGCCATCTGCCGCCTTGAGGGGGACGCCGCCGGGGAAAGTGATCAATCCCCCGTTTGAGTGCTCGATGTTGTACAACGGACCACCCGGCTGACTGAGCTTCCCAATCTCGCCGGTCGCCATGTCAAAGTAGCGCGCCGTTCGGGCTTTCTTGATCGAGATGTCGATGCTGCCCAGCCATGCGCCGTCCATCCGGATGAACGCTTTGAGATTGCCACCCGCATCGACGACCGCGATATCCATCTTTGTATCGATCGCTTCCGCCTTCTGCATGGCCGCCAGCAGCACTGCATGGGCCTGTCCAGCGCTGATGTCCAACGTCCGCAGCGGCTCGGTGCTCCCTGAGACGCTCATTCCGCCGCCCCCATGCGTCTCCTGCGGTGCCGCAACCGACATCCGCGGGGTCACCCCCGCCGCCAACATCAACCCCGCTGCGACCGCGACACCTACCAACAGCTTCACATGTCCGTTCACTCTGTATCTCCTGAATGCAAGCAATGGCTCGACTGTGCAGGCGACCCACATCCGCCCTGCTCCACAGCCGAACGGTTTGACTACGGATCCACCCCCCACACCGCCAGTAGTGTAACGGACGAGCCGTGGTTGTGCCTACGGCGCGCCGGAGACGCACGGGGGCGGCGGGGCCTTGAGCGCCGCAATGAAGGGTGAGATATCGGTGAAGTTCACTACGCCATCGCCCGTGAAATCCCCGTTCAGATACGGGCATTCGCCGGTCCAGGCGCCCGGACCGCCGGCCTTGACGGCTGCAATGAAGGGCGAGATATCGGTGAAGTTGACATGTGTGTCGCAGTTCAGATCCCCGGGGCAGTAGGTCACCGCTTGGCTCGGTGCTCTTCCCACCAACAGGCCAGACACATTGACCGTGACCGGATAACCGTCGAGTTCGAGGGACTGCGTCCCGGTAATGGGCGCTGTTAGGGTCACGTGTACCCCATCGTCCCACACGGTTCCGCCGAAGTTCGCCACGAAATCACCGAACTCCGCGAGATCCTCGACCCCGCTGCCAAGTGGTGTGCCGAGCAGGCCAAACCCGTTATAAGTGAATGTTCCCACCAGACCGATCTGGTTGTCCGGTTGGCTGAAAGCGCCCTCGAGCGATACCGGAACCGCCGGCCCGGGCATACCGATGCCACCACCCATCCGTAGCCCCACCTCGTTGCCGGTGACGTTGACACCCCCAAGAAACTGCACGGCCAGAACAAATTGCACCGGTTGCAGCAGATCAATCGCCATGCCCGTGACATGGATCTGCTCGAACCCCCCCGCCGGGGGTGTCAGAAGCGCCGTCACCGTACCTGCTACCGGTGAAGCATCCTCGTCCGTCAGGTCAACACCGCCCAGCGTCACCGTCAACTCGACCCAGATCGTGGATTGGGTCTCATCAAGAATGAATACGTACTCTGTTCCGGCTTGCACCCAGTTTACGGTGCACCAGCAGCACACACCCAGCGCTGCACCCAGCATCCCACGACTGCACATCCATCCGCCCTCCGGGGCTCGTCAACACCCCACGCCTGCCGTTTTTTTACACTGGTACCATGCGGTGGTGACCCAAACCAGCCCCCACTCAACCTACCACCGCCCGGTTCGCCTGTCGATGAAAAAACACGCCGCTCCCAGGTCACGCACCACGGCCCATTTTCCAGCTTTTCTTTGACAGTCGCCCGCCCGAAGGCGATACTCAATCCCCAACAACGATTTCGGGCCCCGCAACTGTCCCGGCTGCCCGTTCCCGGCCCGTAATCCCCGCGGACCCGATGCCGGCCACCGACCGCCCCCTTGTGGAGTCGCACCGCATGCGTATTGCGCTCATCAACCCCATCACGCGCCTCTCACAGGGCTATCACACCATTGGCACCTACATGCCCCAGCTCGGACTCCAGGTGCTGGCGGAACGCGTGCCGGACGGGCACAGCGTCGACATCATCGACGAAGTCTTCGGAACGGATCAGACCGAAGCATTGCTCACGCGCGGGAATTATGATCTCGTCGGGATCACTTCCTACACGAGTGGCGCTACCCGCGCGTACGAAATCTCCGATCACTGCAAGTCTCTCGGGGTTCCCACCGTCATGGGTGGACCCCATGCCTGGGCCTGCCCCGACGAAGTCGGTGCGCACTGCAATTCCGTCGCCGTCGGTGAATGCGACGAGATCTGGCCCGAAATCGTGCGCGATGCGGCCGCCGGCCGACTGCTGCCACGCTACGAAGGCCGCCTCTCCGACCTCGAAAATACCAAGCTCGGCCGGGCAAACCAGCTCCTCCGGCCGATCAACGGGCGGTACGACGTCTCGGCGATCCAGACTTCGCGCGGCTGCCCGGTCGGCTGCGAATACTGCTCGGTGACGCGTTTCAATGGCCCCCAGATCCGCCGGCGCGACATCGGCGAGATCATCGTGGAGTGGAACCAGACTGAGAAGAAGTTCATCTTCGTCGTCGATGACAACTTTTTCGGCGTCGGCGAGAAGCACGCCGAGTGGGCCAAAGAGCTGTTACGGGCCCTGATCAAGCACGGCCGCAAGCGCCTGTGGTTCAGTCAGACGACGATCAACATGGGTGACGACCCGGAGGGACTGGCGCTTGCGTACAAGGCCGGCTGCCGCGGCATGCTGGTCGGTTTCGAGAGTCTCAACGAGCAGACCCTCAAGGACTATCACAAGGGCATCAACCGCAAGAACCTCTCGCAGTATCCGCGCTTGATCCGGGGGTTTCACAAGGCGGGCATCGCGGTCTTCGGCGGGTTCATTATTGGCGCCGATGGCGACACCGCCGACACGGTAGCGGACACCGCACTTGGTGCCGTCAAGCTCGGCGTGGACATCATACAAGTCACGAACCTGACGCCACTGCCGGGCACCAAGATGTTCGACCGTCTGAAAGCGGCCGGGCGCCTCCGCTGCACTTCCTACCCGAAGGACTGGGAACGCTACACGTTCACAGAGACGGTCTATCACCCGCAGCGCATGCCGGCTACCGAACTGGACGAGGCGATCTACGAACTGCGCTTCGCCGCCGCCAAGGAACCGTGGGTATGGAAGCGGGCTTTCCGCACATTCACACGGACGCGTTCCATCAGCACGGCACTGTTCGTATATGGCATGAACCTCGGGTGGAAACGCATGGCCAAGGTGCAGGCACCGCGCGACGCCGCGAACTACGGTCTTTCGCCAAAGCCCTCACCGCGGATGAACCGCGTGCGGAACGCGTTCCGCATGCATCTGTGGTCGCGCCCCCTGGTGCTGGAAGACGCCGTACCACCACCTCCGCCGCAAGTCGAGCCGCAGCACGTTCCGCTACCGATTGCCGGTGCGGGTGCGGAGTAAGCACCAAAATCCGAACATGACGAGTGCCGCGCGCACCCACCCGGCCCCACGCCCCGGCACCCTTACTCCCCGTTGGCGAGCTCCAGAAATTCCGGTGTCCGCTCACTGGGATTGCGCGCAATAAACTCCACCCCGATGCGGTGCAGCCGATCTCCGAGGTACACGCAGTTCCGCACGATGCCCTTCATGATGGACTGCTGCGCATCGGTTACAAAACGGGCGTATACCACCGTGCCGGGATGAAGGAACTTCACTGCCGTGAACGCGAATCCGTGGGCCGAGAGATCACACGCCGCCACGGTCATTCGCCGCCGATAGGTGATGCCCTTACTGCACTCCTGCACCAGCACCGAGAGTCTGGTCCGCCACTTATGACGCGCAAATCGCCGACACCGTGGCGCGCCACGTCCGCCCCGATGCTGCCGGTGCAGTGTTTGCAGCAATTCCTCGGGAGAATCGAGCGCGGACTCCCGGTGTTGTGATTCGGATGGTTCCCAATCCGGTCCGGCATATACGGCCGCACCATGCTCGGCGAGAGCTCCCAGACCCGTCTCCGCAAGCACGGTTCCACGAGGGGCCAGCAGTCCACCATGTCGGTCGTATAGATTGCCTGGTAAGGGCCGGTGCGGCAGGAGCTCCCCCGGGAAAAGGCGGCGTAGCTGTTGTTCGGCTGTTGTGGGTTCCATGGCACCATCGTCCGGCAGCCACGCTGCATCACTCGGTCGCAGAAAGCTCAACCACCGCGAATCGGCCCAGGTGACGGTTGCAAGGCGCGCCCACCGGCGCGTGACCCCGAGACCGGCCGCATGGGTCGGTTCACCATGGAAGTGTGAAATATGCCGCCCACACAAGCAAAACCGCTCCCGAATTTTACCTGGAGAGAGGCCGCTCACGGTGGTTCGATGCGATATCAGAGCAAACCACGCCAAGTTACCGGACAGCGGACGCTCACACCGCCCGGGCCATGGCTTCCCCGAGCGTTGTCCAGGGGTGGATTTGATTATGGATGCCAAGGTCTGTATACTGCCGGGCTTTGTGGGTCGCGGCGCGGCCCGGGTCCAGCCAAGCGGCTGACAGGCAGCAGCGGCCCCGCGACGGGGGTTTGACCAAGCAGCGCCCAGGCCTCGCGGCCGGGTCTGACAACGAGAGTCCAGCGCGTGTGAAGTAGCGGGCGGCAGGCGGGTGGCGAACCATCCGCGCCGTCGAGCCCCACAGGCGCAACAGTGTGAGTGAGGCATGGCGAAGCGACTGGGAATTATCGTCGGCGGCGGCCCGGCTCCGGGCATCAATGCGGTCATCGGTGCGGCCACGATTCAGGCCATCAACTGCGGCTTCGAGGTGGTCGGATTCTTCGACGGCTTCCGGCACCTGGTGGCGGACAGTTTCGACGCACCGCTCCATACCACGCGGCTGGAGATCGGGCGTGTGGCTCGTATTCATTTTGACGGCGGCTCCATCCTCCGCACGGCCCGCACGAACCTGTTGAACGAGCACTCGATCAAGCACAGCGCCCGTGTCGAGGTGGACCAGCACAAAATCGGAGTCGCACTCCGGAATCTGAAGATGCTCGGCATCAACCACCTGCTCACGATCGGCGGGGACGACACGGCGCTGAGCGCACGCTTCCTGTCCGAAGCACCCGATGCCAACCTGCGCGTCGTACACTGTCCCAAGACCATCGACAACGACCTGCCACTGCCCCAGAACCAACCCACCTTCGGATTCTCGACGGCCCGCTTCGTCGGTGCACAACTCGTCAAGAACCTGATGTCCGATTCCCAGACAACCGGCCGTTGGTACCTGGTCAACGCGATGGGCCGCAGCGCCGGCTGGCTCGCGATGGCCATCGGCCAGGCGGCGGGCGCCACGGTGACGCTGATTCCGGAGGAGTTCGAGCCGCGAAGTTCACTTTCGAACCTCGTGGATGTCCTCGAATGCTCCCTGCTGAAGCGGCAGGTCCTCGGGCGGCCAGATGGGGTCGCGGTCATTGCAGAGGGTCTCGCTTATCGCCTGGGCGACCGCGAGGAACTGCAGCGCTTGCTGGGGCGGGAGGTCCCGGTGGACGCGGCCGGTCATCCACGGCTGGCGGAGTTCCCACTGCTCGATATTTTGAAGCGTGAACTCCAGAACCGTTTCAGTGCCCGTGGCGAGAGTCTCGCGCTGGTATCACACAATATTGGCTATGAACTCCGCTCCGCGGATCCGACCCCCTTCGACATGGCCTATTGCCGTGCCCTGGGCTACCACAGCATCCGACTTTTCACTGAGCCACAATACGACCATGTCGGCGCGCTCGTCTCCCTGGTCAACGGCAATCTCAATGTACTCCAGTTCCACGACATCATTGACCCGGATAACAACCGCATCCGAACACGGCTCGTCGATATCAACTCCGACGAGTACATGGTGGGGCGGGCGTACAGTATTCGCCTGGAGAAGTCCGACCTGGATAACCCGGTGATGCTCGAAAAGCTTGCGAATGCCGCCAGGATGTCGCCCGAGGACTTTCGGAAGCGCTACGCCCGAGCGGCTACGCGCCTGGGAGAACTGGTCAGCAAGTAGGCCCCTGACAACCGCAGCGCGGCGCGGTACGTTGCCGGAGTGAGCACTCTCTCCGCGACTTTGCTGGATGGCCGGCCCCTGGCGGCGCGCCTACGGGCCGACGTCGCGGCGCTGGTACAGTCACTTGCGCCTCACCAGCCCGCCCCCCCCACGCTCGCCACGCTGCTGGTCGGCGAGAACTCCGGTGGAGCCGCATATGTCGGCCAGATCGCGCGCCGCTGCGCCGAGGTCGGGGTACGGCACCTTGCCCGCCACCTGGTGCCGCCGACCACGGACCATGCGCTGTGCGCTGAAATTCAGCAGTTGGCACACGACCCATCCGTCCACGCCATTTTGCTCCAGCACCCGGTGCCCGCGCCGCTCGATCGCCGGGCCGCATTCGAGGCCATTCCACTTGCCAAGGATGTTGACGCCGTTTCCTCTGCCGCTCTGGGCCGCGTCATACTCGGCCTGCCCGCCTGGCTGCCGAATACGCCCGCCGGCATCCTGCGCCTGCTCGATGCGTATGGCATCACCCTGGAGGGCTTGCACGCCGTCGTGCTCGGCCGTAGCCCGATCCTCGGACGCCCCATGGCCTCGCTGTTGATCAACCGGCACGCCACGGTTACCCTCTGTCACTCACACACGCGGAATCTCGATGAACTGGTACGTGCGGCCGACCTGGTCATCGCCGCCGTGGGCCGACCACGCTTCGTGCAGGGCTCGTGGCTGAAACCCGGTGCGATCGTGATCGACGCGGGCTACAACCCCGGCCACGTGGGGGATGTCGATTTCCAGGCCGCGTGCCTGCGTGCGGCCGCCATTACGCCCGTCCCCGGCGGTGTCGGCCCGCTGACCATCGCTGTGCTGCTTGAGCAAACTGTCCGAGCTGCAGCGCAACAACTCGGAGTCACGCTGCCATGTTGAAGGTCATGATCTTCGGGGCGACCGGCATGCTCGGCCGCCCCGTGGTCCGGCGCCTGTGCGCAGATGGTCGCTTCGCGGTGCACGCGCTGGTGCGCGATCCGGAGCGCGCCGCCCAACTGCTGCCCGCCGGCTGTGCCCTTCTTCCCGGCGATCTGCGGGATGCCGACAGTGTGGCCCGCGCCTGTGAGGGCATGCACGCCGTCTACTGCAATCTGAACACGCCCTATGGTCGCACCCGTTTCAACCCCGATTTGCACGGCACCTTCACAATCGTCAAGGCGGCCCGCCGGGCCGGTGTGCAGCGCATCGCCCGGCTGTCTGCACTGGAGGTGCCCGACGCGCGGCACGAATGGCCCGTGATCCAGCAGAAGTACGAGTCGGACCTGGCCGTGATGGAAGCGGGTATAGCGTGGACTGTCTTCCGGCCTGCTTGGTTCTTCGAGTCCCTGCCGCTGTTCATCGCCGGGCGCAAGCTCCAGCAGATCGGCAATTGCCCGACACCGTTGTACTGGATCGCCGGGGATGACTATGCACGACAGGTTGCGGCCGCCCTGGCCAGCCCGCGCGCCGAGAATCAAATCTACAATGCGCAGGGGCCGGAACCACTGACCTTCGCCGCTGCACTGGCGCGTTTTGCCGCTGCGTACCGCCCGCAACTGCGGCTGATCCGCATCCCCCGGCTGGCATTGCGGCTCGGTGGGCTCGTCCTCCCCGCGGCGCGCTACCTCGACCGCCTGCTCACCGTGACAGAGCGGCATGGCGGTGCGTTCCGTGCTGCGACATCCTGGGAACAACTCGGCCGCCCCACCATGTCAGTCGAGGACTATGTCGCCTACATCGCGCATACCGGCGACCTCCCCCGCAAGTGAGCGCATCGTTACAGCGTGACACTGCCAAGTCACTTCGTCAGGACATGCGCGACGGCCTCGCCCAGTGTGGCCGGGCTGTCACTCACCGTGATCCCGGCAGCGCGCAGGGCCGCAATCTTGGACTGCGCCGTCCCCTCGCCCCCGGAGATGATCGCACCGGCATGGCCCATGCGTTTGCCCGGAGGCGCCGTTTGCCCAGCGATGAACGCCACGACCGGCTTGTGGAGGTGGGCTTGGATGTGGGTGGCCGCCTGCTCCTCGTCGGTGCCGCCGATCTCACCGATCAGCACGATCGCATGGGTCTCAGGATCCGCGTTGAACAGATCGAGCAGCTCGATGTAGTTCAAACCCTTGACCGGGTCGCCGCCTATGCCGACGCAGGTGGTCTGCGCCAGGCCGCGCTCACTGCACTGCCAGACCGCTTCATAGGTCAGCGTACCGCTGCGCGAGATGATGCCGACGTTCTTCGTGTTCGTGGCAACCGGTTTATGAATGTAACCGGGCATGATGCCGATTTTACACTGCCCGGGCGTGATGATCCCCGGACAATTCGGCCCGATCAGCCGAACACACTTGTCGTCGAGGTATTTCCGTGCGCGCACCATGTCCAGGGTCGGAATCCCCTCCGTGATCAGCACACACAACTTGATGCCGGCGTCGGCCGCCTCCATCACCGCGTCGGCGGCAAACGGCGGCGGCACGAACAGCATTGATGCCTCCGCCCCCGTCGCACGGACGGCCTCGTACACAGTATTGAACACGGGGAGACCGTGCTCGGAGCGGGTACCGCCCTTACCCGGTGTCACGCCGCCGACGAGCTGCGTGCCGTATTCGAGGCACTGGGCGGTGTGAAATGCCCCCGCCTTGCCGGTGATACCCTGGCAGATGACGCGCGTGTTCCGGTCGACCAGTATGCTCATGCGGTGCTGCACCTTCGGTAACGCCACCGGACGCGGCCTGAGCCGGGCGCCGGGGCGCGTCTGCGGCGTCCGTGGCGGCCCGCCCGCCACGCGGAGCAAGAGCGTAACGCGGTTTACGGCCGACGAACAGTGCCCGGATCGAGGGTGTGGTCAGGCGCCGTGATGGACGGTATGCAGCGCTTGACTTGGCACCCGCCACTCGATAGACCATTCGAGCGTTGTGCCGTTCGCGACCCAATTTCACCACGCTTACAGGGGCTCGACCGTCTCGGTGTAGCCGGCGGGGACTTCGATGCGGAAGAGCTGGTCGTCGAGGCCGGTGTTGAGTTCGACGTTCCGAAAGTGGATGGTGATCGTGGAATTGAGCTTCCCGGTGCCATCAAGCTTGGCGACCTGCACACGAATCGGCAAACCGGCAAGCAACCCTTCACGCACTATCCAGAAGT
Source organism: Phycisphaerales bacterium (assembly GCA_016716475.1). Taxonomy (NCBI): domain Bacteria; kingdom Pseudomonadati; phylum Planctomycetota; class Phycisphaerae; order Phycisphaerales; species Phycisphaerales bacterium. The sequence continues at coordinate 24,232 of JADJWG010000002.1, read as the reverse complement.
GCAACTCACCATACTCCGTAGCCGCCCGGGTGTGCGGGCGTGGTTTCAGGCGGAGCCGGTCGGTGTCGGGAGGATCGTTGTCCGCGCGGTCCAGGAGGAACACTTCGAACTCGCGCAGGATGTCATCCTTTTTCTGGCCGAAAGGCAGCGGGAAGGTACCTTCCCCAACGCGGAAGGGATTGCCCGGGTCGGTTGCGGAGCGAACTTGGCGGCGCGTCACCGACCGCGTCTGAGACTGCACCTCGGTGTACCACTCACCGTCGAACAGATGCCGCTCGTCCAGCGGGTCGGAGCGACCATCCGGGGCACGGCGCTCGCGGAAGTGGATCAGGAAGCGGGCCACTGGCTTGGTGTCCTGAAACCAGAGGTCCCCCAACTTGGTCAGTGCCTCGTCTTCGGCATCGAGCACGTAGTGCAGACGCCAGGACACCCGGGCCCTCAGATCGGTGACCCGGCGGGCTTCAAGCCGCAAGAGAATGGCATCGACTTCCGCCCCGGCGCTCAGCACCGGACCGGTGGCGGGCTGCGAACTGGTCACGGGCGACAGCTGGGTTGCCGGTACCGTAGACGCGGGGGGTTCTGCGCCCGCGACGAGTACGGCCCCAGCCAGTATGATCCCCGCGTTGGCGCGTGCGCAGCGAGTGTGCATCTTCACAATCTCCCGTGTTTTTTGAGCGGGCGCCGATTCTAGACCCCCGGCCCCGCCGAGCAAGGCGTCGCTTTTCGTCGATGCCGCAACAGTGCCCGGAAGGACCGCCGGCCGCATGTGGTTGGTCTACGATCTCGCCTACTTTCTCGCGCTGCTGGTCGCGTGGCCGTGGCTGGTCTACCGCCGCTGGACGCGTGGAAATTCCGGCACACCCCTCCGTGAGTATTTCGGCCAGATACCCCCGCGACCGGTCGCGGCGCGTTGCGTCTGGATTCACGCGGTGTCGCTTGGGGAAATCAATGCAACGCGAACGCTGGTGGCCGAGCTGCGCCAGCGTGCCCCTGAGGTTATTGTCGCGCTGAGCAGCACAACGGCGACGGGCCTGGCGCAGGCCCGCCGGCTCTACCCGCAATTGGTCACCTTCCGGCTGCCACTCGATTTCTCTTTTGCGATTCGCACGCTGATGCAGCGACTGCGTCCCTCGGCAATCGTGCTGATGGAGCTGGAGGTGTGGCCCAACCTGATCGAGGTCGCCACACAGGAAGAAGTGCCCGTGGTGATCGCGAACGGCCGCATCACTGCCGAGCGCAGCATGCGTCGCTTTCGGTGGCCCGTGCTGCGCTGGGTGGCGCGGCGCATGTTCACACGGCTGGCGTGGGTGGGCGCGCAGGACCAGACCTACCAAGCGCGGTTTGTCGAGCTGGGAGTGCCCGCGGACCGGGTGGAGGTGACCGGCTCGGTCAAGTATGACGGAGCGGCGGTGGCGGACCAGATCGAGGGTCAGGAGGAACTCCAGGCGGCGATGGGCATCGATCCGCAACGTCCGCTCTGGGTGTGCGGCAGCACGGGACCGGGTGAGGAAGACGAAATCCTCGCGGCCTATACGAAATTGCTCGAGCACTTTCCGGCTCTTCAGCTTGCCATCATCCCGCGCAAGCCAGAGCGGTTTGACGAAGTGGCCGACCTGATTGTCACGCGCGGCTACGCCTGCTTGCGCCGGAGCACGGGCGCGCCACGTGTACCGCCGGGCGTGGCGGAGCCCGTCCCGGTGTTCCTGGGCGACACGATGGGTGAACTGCGGAAGTTTTACGCGCTCGCAACGGTGGTCTTTGTCGGCCGCAGTCTCGTACCCCTGGGTGGATCCGACGTGATGGAGGTTGCCGGGCTGGGGAAGCCCCTGGTCATCGGGCCATACACGGATAACTTCGCGGAAGCGGTCAATCTGTTGTTGGCGGATGGGGGCTGCCGGCGCCTGACCGGACCCGCCGCCCTGGCACCGGCCATCACGGATCTGCTCCGCCACCCCGAGCGCCGCGAACGCATGGGGGCGGCTGGACGAAAGGCCATCCTGGGGCGGCGCGGGGCCACGGCACGAACAGTCGATCGCCTGCTGTCATTACTGTCGTAAGGCGTGCTCCCGAGGCACTCATCAGTAGGTGCGGCGCCGGCGCGCCAAGCGGGTACAATTCTGTGGCAATGCAGAATCTGACCTTCATCCTGGCATGGCGCGGTGCGCTGCTGGCCCTGTGCGCGGGGCTCGTAACCCTGGCCGCGGGCTGCGAACACCAGGCAGCGGCGGACCGGCGGGTACGCATGCGAACCGACCGTCTCGCCGCGACGACGGAGCGCATGGCCCGCTGGGAGCAGCGGCGGTCCGCCAAGCTCGCCCACGCCGGCGCGTTCATCGAGTTCAGTCTGGTCCGCCGTGAGCAGCGCTTCGGGCGTGACCTTGCGGAGGGGGAGCGCTACTGGCACGAGGAATTCAGGAACTGGGAGGAACGCGCCCCACTCATCGAGCAGAAAGCACTCGACCTGATCCGGGCCCACCCGGAGCGCATCGTGCCGCTGGCCATCTACTTCATATAGAACTGCCGGCGCGGTACGGGGGGATCGCAACGCGAAGTCAGGATGGGCTGTACGAATCGGCCGCCGCGGGAGCTTCCAGCGGCTTCTCGAGCGGGGGTGGTGCCACCGAAGTCGACATCCGCACCACGCCGGGGATCCGGTCCTGCGTCCGCTCCAGATCCACGGTCGCCTGCCGCCCCGCCTCGAACAGGCCCCCGGGATAGAACGAGAAGATGATCAACAGAAAACCACACAGCAAGGCGCCGATCTGCGGGGCTTCGCGCTGCTCGGCCCGGGCCGTTTCCTCGGGTTCGAAGAACAACACCGCCCCGATGACCCGCAGGTAGTACGCCGCCGCGATGGCCGAATTCAGCACGGCGATAATGACGAGCACCAGCAACCACGTGCGGTAGGTGTCGGGAAGCATGCTCTGGTTGCTGGCGGCGAGCGCACTGCCGAAGAGACTGAATTTGCCCCAGAACCCCGGCGTCGGTGGCATGCCCATCAGCGTGAACATCGCCAGCACGAGCAACAACGCCAAAGCCGGCTCATTCCGAATGAGGCCGGCAACTTCGCGGAGAGTTTCGCACGGCCGCTCGCGGAAATGCAGCAATCCGAGCACGGCAAATGCACCCAGGTTCGCAATTCCGTAGATGACGACGTAGTACAGCACGGCCGCGGTGCCGTCGGCGAAGTTGCCGATCCCTTCCGAACTCACCATTTTGCCCGCGAATGGCCCAGCCAGCAGACCGACGAGCATGTAGCCCGCATGGGCAATGCCGGAATACGCGAGCAGCCGCTTAATGTTGGTCTGGCGCAGAGCGAGCAGGTTACCCACCGTCATGCTCAGCGCAGCGGTGAGCCAGATCAGCCAGAAGATCAGTGTCTCGCCGTACTGCCACTGTCCGGTACTCTGGATGATCTTGAAGAGCGCCACGAATCCGGCAATCTTCGGTACAAACCCGAGTAAGCCCGCAACCGGGCTGGCCGCACCCTGGTAGACATCCGCCACGTACAGATGAAGCGGGAACGCCGCGATCTTGAAAAGCAGTCCGGCAAAGGACAACGCGATGCCGACGATGGCAATGCCGAACTCGATCGAGCCGGGATTCCCCAGCGCCTGCGTCACGGCAGCCACCACGCCGAGACTGACGACCGCACCGTCCCCGTCGAGCGTGGTCGTCAGGTCCAGCGAGCCGGTCACGCCATACAGGAAGCTGAAGCCGAAGGCCATCAGCGCCGCGGACATGGCGCCTAGGTAGAAGTATTTCGTACCCGCCTCGGCGGACAGCGGGTTTTGCCGTCCCAGCACCACCAGGACGTAGGTCGGGATGCTCACAAGCTCGAGCGCCAGGAACAAGATGGCGAGGTTGTCCGCGGGAGCGACCAACAGCAGCCCGGTCAGCGAAAGCAGCAGCATCGCGAGAAACTCGCCGCGCTCTTCCCGCCGCCCCTGGGCCCAATTGACCAGCACCAGGAGGATGCCCAGTTCGAGGGCGCTGACGCGCACAAAGCGGGCGAGTCCGCCGAAGTACAACCCACTGGCGGCCACCCCCGCCGCTGGTTCACCCACGCCCCGCAGCACCAGCACCAACGCGGCGATCAGGGCGCCCAGGGCCGCCCAAGGCGCCAATTGCCGCAGGCCAGCGCGCCGCTCCTGGCCGATGATCAGCACGCCGCATGCGGCCACGAGCAGCACGATCTCGGGCAGCAGCGTGAGCAGCGAAATGGGCGGCGTGAGGATCATCGCGAAGCACCGGAATGGGGATCGGAGAACGGAGAGCGACGAACGGTAAGATCGAACTCGGGCAGTGACGGACGCGGCCATTCAGCCGGAACTACCGCCGCCACGGAGGCAACGGCCGCTTCGAGTTCCGCAGCCGCAAATGGCTCGCGGAGGGGCTGCGGCTCCGAGGTCATGGCCCACCGCGGACTCTGGGCCCGGGCTTCATCGAGCCGCGCAAGCACCTGCACCTGCAAAGCAGGGTCGAGGCGTTCGGTCACGATGCGCGGGTAGACACCAAGCAGCACAACCAGCACGGCGAGTGGCGCCAGGATTGCGATTTCGCGGGCGTTGAGGTCGGCCGGCAGGTGCGAGAGATCAGGTGTGCCCTGCGGCTGCTTCAACGGGCCGAAGAGAACCTTCCCCGTGGCGTACAGCATGTAGATGGCGCCGAGCAGGATGCCGGTCGCACCCAGCGCGCCGAACACCGGCCCGAGATCCGGCGAGTTGAACGCGGCAAACAGCACCGTGAACTCGCTGACGAAGCCGTTCAGGCCCGGCAGGCCGATACTCGAAAGAACGAACAGGATGAAGAACGTGGCCGCGATGGGCATCTGCCGAGCGAGGCCGCCGATCTCGTGCATGTCGCGCGTGTGATAACGCTCGTAGAGCATCCCAATGACGAGGAACAGCGCGCCCGTGCTGATACCGTGGTTGATCATGTACAGCACGGAACCGCTGAGCCCCAGCGCGTTGAACGCGAACATGCCGAGCATGCAGAAGCCGAGGTGTGACACCGAGGAGTACGCGACGAGCTTCTTGACATCACGCTGCACCCAGCAACACAGCGCCCCGTAGATGATCCCAATCACGGCCAGCCAACCCATCACCTGCGCCCAGGCCAGCGCCCCTTCCGGGACCATCGGTAGACTGAACCGCAGGAAGCCATACGTGCCGAGCTTCAGCAACACACCGGCCAGCAGCACGCTGCCGGCGGTAGGTGCCTCGGTATGCGCCAGCGGCAGCCAGGTGTGCAAGGGGAAAAACGGCACCTTGATGGCGAAGCCGCAGAAGAAGGCGATGAAGAGCCAGCTCTGCTCGCCGGCGGTCAGCTCCCGCAGACTCAGGGTCGAAAGCCGCACAAGGTCAAAACCGACCAGCATCCCGCCGTCGATCTGCGCCGCGCGCACACCCAGGTACAGGATGCCGGCGAACGTGATGACGCTGCCGACGAAGGTGTAGACGAAGAACTTGTTGGCCGCGAAACGCCGCTCCGGGCCGCCCCAGATACCGATCAGGAAATAGAGCGGGACGAGCGTGAACTCGAAAAAGATGTAGAACAGAAGCACGTCGCGGGCGGCGAACACGCCGAACATGCCGGCCGTCAGTGCGAGCAACCACGCGTAATACTCCCGTTCGCGCGTGCGGATCGCGGAGAAACTGCACCAGATCGACAGCGGCACCAGGAGGCCGGTGAGTACGATCAACGGCAGACTGATTGCGTCGAGCCCCACGTGAAAACGCAGCTCAAAACCGCTCTGTAGTCCGGTCTCGCGATCCGCTACACCCAAACCGATCCAGCGCACATCCGTCACGCCCAGCAAGGCGCGGCCGGGGTCACCCGCGGTCCCGGCCGGTTGACCCCAGAGCCACAGCGACAACGCTAACGTGAGCAGGCCCACGCCCAACGCGGTTCGAGCTGCGTAGCGCACCGGCGCCATCCACACGAACACCGCCGCCACCAGCGGCAGGAAGATCAGCAGATTGAGTGCGATCGCGGCCATACCCGCGCACCGTCTCCCTGGTTCCTGGTCAGGTTGCCGGACTTCGAATCACGGTCCAGAGCACCAGCAGCACGACCAAGCCCAATACCATCGAAAGCGCGTACGACTGCAACACTCCACGCTGGAACATCTGCAGCACGAACGCGAGACCCCGTGGCACGGCCGCCACGAAGTGTACCGCCCCATCAACACCCAGCCGATCCACCCCGAACAGCACTTTGCCAAGCCCGCGCAGCGGCCGCACCAGCACCGCGTCGTAAATCTCGTCCACGTAGTACTTCGCATTGAGCAGCCCGAACACGCTGCCGAGCGCCCGCCGCGCCGGATCGACCTCCGGTGCCCGGCCGTACACCAGCCATGCCAGCCCGATCCCCGCCAGCGCCACCACCGCGGACAGATATGCCACCCAGATGCCACTGCCGTGTTCCACCGCAGCGCCAGCCGCCTCGGCGCCCTGGTGGGCGGTCTCGATGATCGTGCTGTTGCCGAGGTAAGCGTGGAAAATGCCCGCGTGCGGCTTCAGCACGCCCAGAAACGCGTCGGCCGAGCCGGGCACGAGCCCGACGCCAAGGTATCCGGTGAAGATGGCTCCGAGCGCCAGGATGTACAGCGGGCGGAGCATGACCGGGGGCGATTCATGGGGGTGCTGCCCGGCTTCTGCGGGCAGCCGCAGCGGCCCGTGGAAGCACAGGAAGAACATGCGGAAGGTATAGAAGGCGGTGAGCAGCGCGGTCAAGACCAGCAACCAGCCGACCCAGGGCGTGTCGCTGAAAAGCGCCGCGTGGACGATCTCGTCCTTGCTCCAAAAACCCGCCAGCAGGGGGAACCCGGCCAAGGCCAGGCAGCCGATCAACATCACGGCATACGTCCGCGGCAACACCTGCCGCAGGCCACTGAAACGCCGCACGTCGATCACACCCCCCATGGCGTGCATGACGCTGCCGGCCCCCAGGAACAGCAGCGCCTTGAACCAGGCATGCGTGAACACGTGAAACACGCCGCTCTTGGGGACGCCACAACCAAGCGCGACGAACATGAACGCGAGCTGGCTGATGGTGGAGTACGCCAGAATGCGTTTCATGTCATACTGGGCAAGAGCCATGGTCGCGGTAAGCACCGCACCGATCAGGCCGAGGATCAGGATCACATCCAACGCGAAAGGCGAGCCGGCAAAGATCGGTCCGCAACGGGCAATCATGTAAATGCCGGCGGTGACCATTGTCGCGGCGTGAATGAGGGCCGAAACCGGGGTCGGACCCTCCATCGCGTCCGGCAGCCACACATACAGCGGGAACTGTGCGCTCTTGCCAATTGCACCACAGAGCAGCAGGAGCGCCACCACGGTGGACTGGTGCAGCCCCAGCAGGCCCGAATCCGTTTGCAACTCGGCGGCGTACTTGAAGGCGATGGCGAAATCCAGCGGATTCTCGTGCTCCAGCACGTGGGGCGACAGGAACCAGTAGAGGGCGAAGATCCCCAGCGCAAAGCCGAGGTCGCCGATGCGGTTGACGAGGAACGCCTTCTTAGCCGCGGCGGCCGCCTCCGGCTTGCCATAGTAGAAGCCGATCAAGAGGTAGCTGCACAGCCCCACCAACTCCCACCCCAGGTATAGCAGGACGAAATTGCCCGCCATGACCAGCATGGCCATCGAGAAGACAAACAACCCGAGGAACGCAAAGAAACGCTCGTAGCCCCGTTCCGGGTGGCCATGATGGTCGCGCATGTAACCGATGGCATAGATCACGACCATCAGACTGACGACGGTGACAAACAACATCATCATCGCCGTCAGGCCGTCGAAGTAGAAATTCACGCTGATCCAACGGCCGAGCGCCTGGCTCTCGACGGCGCCGAAGCTGATCCAGCGGTAGAGCGTATAGGTGTAGCCCGGGTCGACCCAGCCCGCAGGGGCGTTGCCACTCCTGATCGGTGACGGTGGATCCGCCGCCAGGACGACCGCGGCGTGCCCGGCATCGTGATCCGCCTCCGTCCCACCCTTGGACGGATAACGCTGCGCGGTGTCGAAGAACATGATGACGGCGAGCAGCGCCGCGAAGGCCACCCCCGCAACCACCGGCAGGTGCGCGCGCTCCGGCTTCTGCCGCAGGATCAGCAGCACTCCCACCAGCAGTGCCCCCAGCAACGGCCAGAACGGAATCGTCGCGTACCACGCAGCGGCGGCCCACGGACCGGGAATCATGGCTGTCGCTTCGGCCAGCAACACGGCTAGTCATCCCTCAACTGGGTGAACGCGTTCGCATCGAGAGTCCCGCGATACCGGTAGAGCAACACGACCAGTGCCAGGCCCAGCGCGGCCTCGGCCGCGGCCACTGCAATCAGGAACAGGGCAAAGACCTGGCCATCAAACGTGGGCGCCCCGTTCAACGGGTAGCGCCCGAAGGCCACGAGATTCACGATGATGCCCTGGAACATCATCTCGGTGCACAGGAACATGATGATCAGGTTGCGCCGGGTCATGAACCCGATGAGCCCCAGGGCGAACAGCACCGAGCCGAGGATAAGGTACGCGGCGAGCATCAGTCCTCGCCCTCCCCGGCCAGGGGCTCCGCGACCGTGCCGATCTGCCGCCGCGCGATCGCGATCGCGCCCACCATCGCCGCCAGCAGCAACACGCCGGCAATCTGAATCCCGATCACGTAGCGCGTCAGCAAAGGCGTTCCGACGTTCGTTTCGTTCCCCACCGCCGACGCCGCGGACTGGGCGGTGAAGGCGACCGTACTGTCCGTCGGCCCAAGGAAGAGTTGCATCGTAATCACAGCCAGGAGCGCAAAACCACCTACACAGCCCCACAGCGGGTCACGCGATTGCGTGTCGTACGCCGGCAGATACGCCTGCTGTGCCAGCATGATTACAAACAGGTACGTGACGAGGATTGCACCCGCGTACACGATGACCAGCGCCGCCGCGAGGAACTCCGCTTGCATCAGCAGGAGCAGCGCTGCCACGGAGAGAATGACGAGCACGAAGTAGAGAGCGCTGTATACGGGCTTGCGATGCGTGATCATCCGCACGGCCCCGAAGACGGCTACCAAGGCACAAACCGCAAACCACTGTGTGGTGGCTTCGGCCGGCAACAAGCGCGCCGCAAGGACCAGCAGTACGCCCCCCGCGGCCGCCAGCAACACCAGCCCGACACGCGAGAGGTCGGCGCGGCCACCAGGCAACGCAAGGAACAGACCCAGCGCACCAAGGACCAGCGCGGCAACCATCCAGATCGCCGTATCCCATTCGGAAGTCGAAGCTTGCGCCGTAACCAGAAAGGTCGGCATGCCCTCTTGCCTTCCACTCGCGGCAGGTCGGAACCGCGCTCGGAACCAATCCACATACCCGCCGAACCACGCCGTTTTTCACGCCCGGCTACGGGTCGAACTTGTACACGATCCGCGCTTCGGCCACCAGCGGCCAGCGGACAAAACTTTGCACATGCGGTACCCGGCCGGCACGACTCGCCGACATCAAGCCGTAGCACCCCATCCTTTATCCCATCTGCGCCGGTCACGCAACGGGCACCCGGGTGAGCCGCCGACTTTCAATCCTGACGGCACGGCTGGAAACCTGCGAACAGTGACTCACGACGAGCCAGTCAGCCGGCCCGTTCCCGACCGCACTCCCCGGACCGGGCTACAATCGTGGCCCGCGCCTGGATTGGCCGCAACGCGGCGAAATTCCGATGGCACAACACTGCGGAGAGTCATCATGCCAGAGAACCGCCCGCTGGAAATCACGCCCCAGGAACTGCAAGCCCGCCGTGGAACGAGTGGCCCGTTACTGCTCGACTGCCGCGAGCATCAAGAGTTGCAGTTCGCCCGCATCGAGGGCGCACTGCACATCCCCATGGGCGAAATCCCGCTGCGGCTGGCTGAGATTCCCGAGGATTGCGACCTGGTGGTCTTCTGCCACAGCGGCGTGCGGAGCATGAACGTGGCACACTGGCTCCGCACCGAGGCCGGCCTTGAACGCGTCCAAAGTCTGCGAGGCGGGATTGACGCCTGGTCGCGGGAAATCGACCCCACCATCGCGCGGTACTGAGCCGTTCCGGGCTTGTAGCGTGGGGGTGATTATGCAGCCGGTGCCGTCACGCCACTACCGGCCGGCCGTACAGCCATCGACCGAAATACAGTGCGACATGCACCAGCCCGATCAGTACGGGGACTTCTACCAGTGGCCCAATGACCGTCGCGAACGCCACGTCCGACCGAATACCGAATACGGCGATGGCCACCGCAATGGCCAGCTCGAAGTTGTTCCCCGCGGCGGTGAAAGCCAGAGTCGTGCTGCGCTCGTAGTCGGCACCCGCTTTCCACGCCATGAAGAAGCTGACGAGGAACATGATCGCGAAGTAGATCGTCAGGGGGATCGCCACCAGCAGAACCTTCAGGGGGAACTCCACGATCTTGTCACCCTTGAAGCTGAACATCAGCACGATCGTAAACAGCAGCGCGATGAGCGTCACCGGGCTGATTGCCGGGATGAAGCGCTGCTCATACCACGCCCGGCCCAGCGCCGGTAACAGAATCACCCGGCTCAGGATCCCGGCCGCGAATGGAATGCCGAGGTAGATCATCACACTGGCGAAGATTTCGCCCATTGTGATGTCCGCGACCGTTTTGCCGCCGGCGCCTTGCACTTCCGAGAGATCGAGGCCGAGCCAACCCGGAAACACGGTGATGAAGAGCCACGCGAGGGCGCCGTAGGTCAGTACCTGGAACACGCTGTTGAGCGCCACCAGGCCCGCGGCGTACTCACTGCTGCCCCGGGCGAGTTCATTCCAGACCAATACCATCGCGATGCAGCGGGCGATGCCGACCAGGATCAGACCGACCATCAGTTCCGGGTGGCCGGAGAGGAAAGCGACCGCCAAACCAAACATCAGCACAGGGCCGATCAGCCAGTTTTGTGCCAACGAAAGCGCGAGAAGGCGCCAATCGCGGAAAACGCGGCCCATTTCCTCGTACCGCACCTTCGCGAGCGGGGGGTACATCATCAGAATCAATCCCACAGCAATGGGGATGTTGGTGGTACCCACGGAAAAGCGATCGAGCACCCCATGTAGATCCGGTACGAAATAGCCCAGCCCGACACCCAGCGCCATCGCAAGAAAGATCCACAGCGTCAGGTAGCGGTCGAGAAAGGACAGTTGCTTGCGGAGTGGCGGCCCGGCGTTTGTCACGGACAACCTCCGAGAGTGAATTCACGTTGGCGCAATGAGCTACGGGGACCGGGAAACTGGAGGCGGCCGACGGCAGGCACAACTCGGAGCGCCAAGCCGAGCCGCGCGCCAGGCCCGCGCAGCCGGGCCTGACGGCGGCACAGGTGAATTCTCCGATCTGTTTCAACCCGGCTTCCGCGCTGTAATATTGACACTCGTCACAAAATCCGCTGGCGTGGCGCCGTCCGGGAGTGCCGTGCGGATGCGCTCATACAGGGGGTCGCTTGAACCGGTCTGCACTGCCACGTAGTCCCCCTTCTCCTCCAGCTCAACCTCGACGAGCCCTGCCGCTTGCGCCCATGCCTGTGTGTCGCTCAGCAGGGGCGCACCGGCGACGCAACCAACCAGCGCCGCAACCATCCCGCGCACCTCCTCCGGCAGCGGTTGCAACAACGCCAGATCCGACACCGCCACGCGCCCACCGGGCTTGAGCACGCGCGCGATCTCCCGCCACACCTGCGGCTTGTCCGGCGAGAGGTTCAAGACGCAGTTCGATATCACTACGTCCACACTCGCATCCGCCACGGGCAGATGCTCGATCTCGCCCAACCGAAACTCGGCATTGTCGAGCCCGGTGCGGCGCTGATACGCTGCGAGGTTTCCTCGGGCCCGCGTCAACATCTCGGGGGTCATGTCGACTCCGATCACTCGCCCGGTCGCACCGACGCGCGGGCCGGCGAGAAACACGTCGAACCCGCCGCCGCTGCCAAGGTCAAGGACGACTTCTCCCGGCCGCAAAGCCGCAAGCGCCGTCGGGTTGCCGCAGGAGAGGCCCAGGTTGGCACCCTCCGGCAGGCCGCGCAGTTCGGTCGTGGCATAGCCGATCCGCTCGGCGAGCTGGTCGGCCGACATCGCCGAACCGCAGCACCCACCGCTGCCACTAGCACCGGAGAGCTGGTCCTCCCCAGTCGTGAAGTTGCCCACCCGGGCGATCTCGGCGTAACCCGCGCGCACCTGCGCGCGGACGGCTTCCGCTTCGCTAACGTTCGTCGCTTTCATCTTCTGCTCCCTTCATATGTTCGTCACACCTGCAATTCGTGCTCACTCGCAGCAGCCGCCACGCTGACGCAGTGCGAGTTCGGCCGGCTCGATAGCCAGGATCGTGCCAAGCTTCCGTCCATCCGCTCGAACTGTGGCATCCTGCTCGATGGCTTCGTCCAAGTTGGCGAGGGTGGTCGCCACGAGCGGTGTCGGTGCCACGGGCCGCGCGACGTAAACCCAGCGGCCGACCTTACGCGTGTCGATCAGTCCGGCAGTCCGCAGCGTGGCAAGGTGCTGTGAAACGGTCGCCCCGGCGAGACCGAGCAGCTCGAGCAGTTGGCAGACACACAACTCCCCGGTGCGTAGGGCCGCCAGAATTCTCAGTCGATTCACATCGCCAAGAGCCCGGGCGATCGTTGCGAGGGTACCCAAGATGGCATGATCATTTCGTTTCATGCCGAAATGATATCTTGTCCGCGCTAGAAAGCAAGGGGCCCCGTGGCCGGCAGCTGCACCGGCGGGAAGTTCTGCGTGGAAAGGGGCTTGGGCGATGTTCGCCGGCAGTCACCCGCACACTTTTCCGCAGGTCAGATCTCGTCGGCGCGGCACTCATCCGGCGGCCAAGCGCGTGGCGCATCGGACAGCGGCCACAGCACGCAAAACGCAACCACCATGTAGACCAGCATGACGAGCAGGCCGACCGCCTGGCCGATGGCCTGATCACCGTGGCGGAACAGGTAGCCCACCACGATGCTCCACATCAAAGGGCCGGTGATGGCTGAGAAGCGTCCCACCATTCCGTAGAGCCCATAGAACTCACCAATCCTGCGCGGCGGTGCCAGCCGCAGCATGAGCGGCCGGTCCGCTGCCCAGGTTCCGCCCATGCAGAGCCCGGTCGCACAGGCGATCACGAAGAACACCGGCATGGGCCAACCGAAGAACCCCATCGCGGCACCGGCCAGCAGGCAGCCCATCCAGCCGACGAGCACGATCTGGAGCGTGCGCTTCGGCCCGATGGAATCGACCAACCGCCCCCAGGCGAAACCACCCGCCACGGAGAAGGCCACCGCCACGAACAGGATCTGCTGCGCAATCCCGCTTGCGTCGGCCTCGCTGCGCCCGGCGCGTACCGCCAGATTGGTCACATACAAGCCCATGATGGCGATCACCGTGTTGAGCGGATCGGTGTAAATGACCCGCCCGATGAGAAAACGCGCCAGACCGGGATACTGCCGGACGTGCCGAAAGGTATGGAAGACCTGGCGCGTGGCCTGCCCGAGCAGCCCCCATGTGAAGGGCTGCGCGGCGGGGTTGCCGCGTTCGCGGACAAAGACGAAGGCCGGCCAGGCGAAGAGGATGAACAGCGCCGCGGAGGTGGGGAAGATAGAGACGAGGTCTAGCTTGAGAACCTGCGTGAGGTAGTACCCCGTGCCGATGCCGAGGAAGGAGCCGCAGTAGCCGATCCCAATGCCAATCCCGCCGATCCAGCCGCGATTCTGCTCCGTGCTCACCTCGGGGAGCAGCGCATCATAGAACTGCAGCCCGGCGTTGAAGGCGATCGTGGCAATGACGAAACAGACCAAGCTGAAGGTGAGCCGCCATTCCCCACCCTGGCCCAGGAGCGCGGTAAGACCCACGCAAATGAGCGTCGAGACCATCAGGAATGGCACGCGGCGCCGGGAGAAATCGGTCAGCGCTCCCAGAATCGGAGAGAGCAGGAAAATGGTGCCCATCGCGACAGCCATCGTGAGCGGGAAAACGAAATCCGCGCGCTCCATCCCGACCTGCTCCCGCACCCAGAGGGAAAAGTACAGGGACGAGATATTCATTGAGTAGACGGTGTTCGCGAGATCGTAAAGAACCCAGCTTGCCACCGAGAGCTTCGTGATGTGACGTGGCGGCGGACCAACGGACGGTGCGGCTGCGGGGGACGCCGGCGCAGGCGGCGCTGGGTCTGCGGGTGTCACCATCCGGTGGCCTCCTGAAAGGCCGGAATGATACCCGCTGACCCGCGCGCCGTGGGGCCGAGGTGTTCCCACGCGGCTGCCGGAGGCCGGGAATCAAACTTCGTCGGGGCGGGGTGCGGAGTCCACCGGTAAGCCCTTCTTGCGGCGGGCCTCTTCGCAGCCATCGGAGCCGACCGCGAGTTCTTGACAAAGGTACGGCCGGTCAGGGTAGATCGTGCAACGTACCCGCTCCCCGCGTACCTCAAGCGCCAAGCAGCGGTCGTGTTCGGCATCGCGGCGAAGGAAGATGAGCGGGAAGCGTCCGCGCCAGGGGTGCTCACGGATGTAGCGCCCGAGCTGCGGATCCCCGACGAAGCGGTCCTGATCCTCCTCGGTCAGATACACATCCAGTCCGTGGCAGCAGGCCCCACATGTCAGGCAGTCGTACATCAGCCGCTACTCCCTTCACGTGTTGCGATCCGCAGGACTCTCTCGCGTAGCTGTCCATGCCTCGGCACATGCTTTCACACCGGGCGCGATCCGGTCTTCGGGCCGTTAGGATAGCATCGAGGCGGCCGCCGACCCCAACCCGATCCGAGGAGGAGCTCCATGGCAGACGTAATGGAAATCCTGGCACGCGCCCGAGCCATGCGGGCGAACGACGTGCATCTGGTGGCGGGGTCGCCCGTGCTGTTCCGCATTGAGCGTGAACTCCAGCCGGTAACGCGCGAGGCGCTGTCCGCGCGGCTGGCCCGCGAGCTCAGTTTCGCCCTGCTGAGTGAGGAGCAGCGACTGGAGTTCGAGCACGATCGCGACCTCGACATCGTCATCTCCGACCAAGAGCACCACCGCTACCGTGTGAACCTCAGCTACAACGACGGCGACGTCGGCGCTGTCATCCGCCTGTTGTCGAGTGCCCCCCTGCCACTGTCACAGCTCAAGCTGCCGCCGATCGTGGGACAGCTTGCCGTGGCGCGCAAGGGGTTGATCCTCGTCACCGGCAGCACGAGTCAGGGAAAAACGACCACGCTGGCAGGCATGCTCGATCATGTCAACGAGCAGCACCGTCGACACATCGTGACCATCGAGGACCCCATCGAGTACGTGCACCGCAATAAGAAATCGATCGTGCGGCAGCGCGAGATCGGCCGGGACACTTCCTCCTTCCACCGCGGACTGCGGGCGGCGCTGCGGCAGGATCCGGACATCATTGCGATCGGCGAGATGCGCGACTACGAGACCATCAAGATTGCGCTGACCGCCGCCGAGACCGGCGTGCTGGTGATGTCCACGCTGCACATCATCTCGATCGACAAGATCATCGAGCGGCTGCTGTCGTATGCACCGGACGGCAGCGACGGACACATGCGGGCATTGCTCGCGGAAGCGCTGCTGGGCGTGGTACACCAGGAACTTCTACCGACAATCGACGGCGGGAAGCGGGTCGCGTGCGAGATCCTGGTGGCGACCGATGGCGTGCGGAACGTGTTGCGCAACCGCGGCACGTATCACTTGCGGAATGCCATCACGACGGGGCAGCGTTACGGGATGCAGTCGATGCCGGCCGCGTTGAACGCGCTGCGCGACGAAGGGGTCATCCTGGACACGGTGTACGATTCGGTCATGGTGAACTACCAGTAGCGCACCGGCGGACTTGGGCCACCGTGATCCAAGAAATCAGGCGAGCGGCCACGCCGGGTGACGTGGCCGCTTCGGTGGCGCCTGGAGGATACGGGCGGCTGTCGACAAACCGTACGGGGACATTACCCCCGCCGGGGTGTCGAGCACCCTGCGTCACCCGTTCAGATCCGCATTCGACCTTAGACCGGCGGCGGACCGGCGGGGCGGCGTCGCGGGCGTTCTTCGCCCGGCGGTGGGCCACCCTCGGGCCGTGGACCGCGTTCACGCTCGCCCACACCGGGGCGGGTCTGGCGCTCGCCGCGCGGACTGGTAAGCAGGCGTTCAAACTCGGCTTTCTGGTTGGCGTCGAGGATGCCGAGAATCTCGGTCTTCACCGTTTCGGCCCGCTGCTGGGCACCCTGCTGATCACGGCGGGCGGCCTGTTCCGCATCACGAGCGTTCCGCTCGATGTCGCGCAGCTTGCCCTGCTGCTCCTCGTTCAGCCGCAGGCGGCGGGCCGTCTGTAGGACCTGGCGGATATCAAGGGGGCGCTGCCGCTCCTGGGCTCCGGGACCACGCTGCTGGCCGGGGCCCTGGGCCTGAATCTCGGCCAATTGGGCCCGCTGCTCGGCGGTGAGCAGCGGCTGCAACTTCGCGAAGAACTCATCCACATTCGGCGGAGCCGGGCGGCGTGATTCCAGTTCCGCTTCGATCTCTCGCACGCGGTCGAAATCACCGGCTGCACGGGCCTCGCGCAGCTCTTCAAACAAGCCACGCATCTCCTGCCACTGGCCACGGCGGGCCTCAAACCCGGCACGCTGTTCCGCCACGAGCTCGTCGTAGGAGGCACGCTGCTCAGGCGTCATGGCGAGTTCGTTGGGCAGCGTCTCCACGATATCGCGGAAACGCTGGCCGGCCTGCATCTGCTGGCGACCGCGCTCCATGCGGGCGCGCATCTCCTGGAATTCCGGCAGTTGGTCCTCGAGCAGGATCCCCTCGACGCTGTTCATCAGCTTCTGATTGAGGGCCTCAAACTGCTGCCGATGGGCCTGCATCTCGGCACGAATTTCGGCCACACGGGCATCATCCCCGGCTTCGCGGGCGGCGCGCATCTCCTGCCCCAAGCCGCGCATCTGATCTGGGCCGAAGCCCGCCGCCTGTAGTTCGGCGCGGTGCTGTGCCACCAGTCCTTCGAGCACGAGGCGCTGGTCTTCGCTCATGTGCAGACGCTCTGCAAGCCGCTCAGCCATCATCTCGAACATGGGACCACCGGGCGGACCACCCGGACCGCCAGGGCCGCGCTGCCCTGGCCGTCGCCCGCCCTGCCCCTGCTGCGCCTCGGCAACGGTCGCCAAAAGCAGGGCCGCCCCGACCGTAATGACCATCCATCGCTGCATGTCTCGCACTCCTGTAGTTCTCGGCGTTGAATCCGTGGAATCACCCAGCCGGCACCTACGCAGGGGCGTGGGATACCCGGCGCACCACGTAGAACGGTCACCGTATTCGACCGTCTTACGGAGGGCCAAACGCAGTTCACAACGTATTCTTGCAGAAAAACCGGGGGCCTGGACGGATGGGGGGTGCGGGAGTCGAATCGATTCGGCCCGTAATCGCTCCCGGGCGCTATCCCCCCTGTTAACCTCCCGTTGGATCCTGCTGTAGCACACCACGAGTGGTAGTGTGCCGCGTTGACCGCTCCCGAACGCGTCGTTACCATGCGGCACGTACGTCGTGAGTGCCGTGGATGGCTTCACGAGCGTGCCGCCCCCCCTCCATTCAACGCGGATGGTTGCTCCGAGGGGCATGGTGGTGCCCCCGCGCAGGCCAGCGAGTGGCCGTTGCGCAGCAGCGAGGACAGCGTGGCCAAAGAAGATGCCATTCAGTTGGAAGCGGTCGTCATCAAGGCCCTACCGAACGCCATGTTCCTCGTCGAAGCCGATCTGGCCGGCTCCGGCAAGCATGAGGTGCTTGCCCACGTCTCCGGCCGCATGCGTAAGAACTTCATTCGCATCCTCCCGGGTGACAGAGTGACGGTTGAGTTGTCGCCCTACGATCTGAAGCGCGGTCGCATTACTTACCGTCAGAAGTAGAAGTAGCGGTCTGCACCTCTGCGGCAAGGGGGACCTCAGACGCCGAACAGGTATTGCCGAACCATTGCGCCCACGGTCGCCGAAAGGGGCGGAGTCGCGACCACAAAGTCCCTCGCGATGCACATTGGTCCGGCCTCCGGAAATCGCTACACTCGGGGTTAAGAGGGCCCCGGGGGCTCCGGGAGGAATCGCCGGGCCCGCACCGCAGAGGTCGAACAAGCCGGGCTGCCGGCGAGGAGGAGGAGTCATGTTGCGTTCTCACGGACAGCGCACCACTGCGCTTGTGTTGTTGCTTGGTCTTGCAGGAGTCGTCCGCGCCGAGCTGGTCTTCTCGTCGGAGACCGTGCTGGCGGATCTGTACTGGAACAACCCAACCTCGCTCGCGGTGGACAGCGCGGGGGCGCTGCACGTGGCGTACATGAAGCAGTTCGGCACCGACAGCAACAGCAAGGAAATCTGGTACGCGACGAACCGGTCCGGCGCCTGGGAGCACACGCAGATCACGTTCAACAGCGTACGCGAGGAGTTTCCCAATCTGGTGCTGGATGCGGCTGACAACGTCCACATCGCTTTTCACACCGGCACGACCACTTCCAACCTGATCCGCTACGTAAACAACGTGGGCGGCGCGTTCGGCAGCATTATCGATATCACCGGGTCCGGCTACGTGATTGTGAAGCACGCGATTGACAGCACTGGGCGGGCACACTTCGTGTTCATGTCGCAACGGTCAAGCGGGACGCAGGATGTGTTCTACACGACCTACACGCCCGGCGTCGGCGTGGGGGCCTTGACGAACCTGAGCAACGATGCCGCCGAGTCGTGGTATCCGCACCTCACGATCGGGCCGGACGATGTCGTCCACATTACCTACCAGGCCGGCAACGCCTTCGGCGGACCCTTGGTGTACCTCAACAACTCGGGTGGCGCGTTCCAGCCGGTGTTTACGGGCGTGCTGGAGAACGTCGAGACGGCGATTCCGGTCGTGGCCCCCAATGGCACCGTCAGCATCCTCTATGAGACCAGCAACACCCTGCGACTCGTGGACGATGCCGGAGTTGGCGTCTTCGGTCCGGCGCTCACCTTGTTCTCCGGCGGCAATCCGGCGTTTTACGAACGGCCGGCGTTCGATCCGGCAGGACGACGATACATCGCGTTCGTTTCGAACGTGCTGCCGAACCGCGGCGTATATGTGGTCGCGGAGACTTCGAGCGGCTTCAGCGCGCCAATGGAGGTCAGCGGTGTGGAGCAGTCGCGGGTAGGCGCGGCGGTCGCAGTCGGTCCGAACGGACGTGTACACATCACGTATCAACTCAGCGGTTTCAACCAGCAAACCCAGCGCGTGTTCGCAGACATTTTCCTTGCCACCGCGCCGACTGCGGGCGACCTCAATTGCGACGGCTTCGTGAACTTCGCCGACATCAGCCCGTTCATCGCAGCACTGAAAGACATGGCTGCATACCAGGTGGCGTACCCGGAGTGCTTCCACTCCAATGGGGACACGAATTTCGACGGGTTGGTGAACTTCGCTGACATCAGCCCGTTCATCGCCCTGCTGAAGCAGGCAGCGCAGTAAGGCGTTACCCGGGCGCAGCCCAGGCAGCCAGCAGTCCGAAATGTCCGCAGCCGCGGCCCTCGCGGCGAAACGAGTAAAACAGGTCGGTGCGGCTCATCGTACAGAGACCGGCAACCTCGATGTGCGCCCGCGGCACACCAGCAGCTTCGAGCTGCGCCACGTTGACCGCCCACAGGTCGAAATACATCCCCCCGTTGCGGCGGTGAAAAAAGCGCTCGCGCTCGGGCAAATCCGCGGCGGCCGCGTACATGTCCAACCGCACCTCGTAGGCGTCGGGTCCGGCACTCGGACCAACACCCGCGTACAGCGCCTGCGGTTCACAGCCGCACACGGTTGTCATGGTCTCGACCAGCCGGCCCACAATCCCGCCCACCGCACACCGCCAACTCGCGTGGGCCATGCCCACGACGCGGCGCCCGGGATCCACCAGCAACACGAGCGGACAATCCGCCGAGAACGTCATCAGCGGAATGCCGGGAAGGGTGGTGACCAACCCGTCGCAACGGTTGATCGGTCCGGGCGGTGTCTCGGCGTGGACCACCATTAGCCGGGGTTCATGTACCTGGTGGGTATACCGCAGTGCTTCTGCTGGCAGATGCCAGTCGCGCAGCGCTGTGGCGCGACGTGCTGCCCGCACAGAAGCCCACTCGTCATCCCGCGCGGAAACATCCTCCGGCCGCAGCGTGAAGGCATGCACAAAGCCAGGCACGCGCGCGAGCCGCTCGAACTGCGCATAGTGCCGGCCGCCGCGGGTCACAAACTGCATGGTTACTCCTGGGGGCAGATGAGTACCTTGATGTGTTCCGGCGCAGCGGCCGCGGTGAGGGCGGCGGCCCCTTGTGACATCGGATACCTACCCGTGATGAGTTCGCCGAGACTCCAATCGCCCTGTGCGAGCAGCGCCAAGGCCCGACCGAAGTCGCCACAACGGCTGCCGACAACGCGGAGCTCGTGGATGACCAGCGGCGCCAGGTCGAGCGCGGCCGGCTCCGCATAGGTGCTCTTCAGCACAATCGTACCGAGGGGGCGGCAGAGGGCCAGCGCAAGCCGTAGTCCGTCCGGGCTGCCCGTGCAGTCCACCACCACATCCTGATCCGCGGAGATGGGCAGATCTGCGACCGCTACGGCTTCGATTTCGCGGCGGCGACACAAGCTCAAGGTCCTCGGGTTGCGACCTGCGACGCGGAGCCGGCAGGCGGTCCGTTGGAGTACAAAAGCCACCAACAGCCCGAGGCGCCCGGACCCGACCACCGTGACCCGCGTGTCGGCGTCGAGATGCACCGCGTCGAGCACATGGGCCGCGGCCGCGAGGGGTTCGACAAAGACGGCAGCTTCATCGGGCAAATCCGCGGGGACGATGTGGCAGTTGGCGGCCGGGATGCAAAGGTGTTCGGCAAAGGCACCATCACGGCCGGAGATACCAAGGACTGTCCGGCTCGGACAATGCCTGCCAGCACCTGAACGGCAGATGGTACACTGCCCGCAAGGGCAGTTGATTTCTCCGACCACGCGCCGGTGATGCAGCTCCGGTGCCCCCTGGAGGACAGTACCCACGAACTCGTGGCCGAGCACACCGGTATAGCTCATGTATCCGCGCGCGAGCTCCAGATCGGTGGCGCAAACACCGGCCAGGTCGACACGTACGAGGACTTCTTTCGCACCAGGAACAGGGTCCGGATAATTCTGCACGAATGCAAGGGATGCAGGTGGGGCACCAGTCAGAACCAGCGCTCGCATGGTGTGCTCCGAGACTTCCATACCACACAAGACGGTGACGGGGGCCAGCCCCGCGGGGCCGAAAAATACACCTGCAGTCGGAAAGCCGCACCTGTGGCGCCATGCTGTCCGATGCTACTATATCAAGGGTTACCGGGGCCCGCTTATGTGGCGCGAAGCGTGAGGTTAGAGCACATGCGGCTTCGCATTCGTAGCAGAACGATTCAAAGCTGGACGCTTGCCGTCTTCGCGGCAGCGTTTCTCGTGCCCGACGCCACGGCCCAGCGTGCCCGCACGGGAGAGGATCTCCTCAGTCGGCCGGCCGGTCGCGGTCCCTCTGTCACGATGGGGGGGCGGTTTACTGCCCAGCGGGAAGTGCGTCCACTCAGTGCGGCCCGGGCGGGCAATGTCGCCCTGCTCGGCGCGCGACATTTCGGATTTCGCCCGGGAGCGGCCTCACAGTACACCCAGTCACTGGGGCTGGTGGATGTCGGTTTGCGATCCCCGCTCGGCCGCCGCGCATCGCTGCCGCCTCTGACGGCATCCGCGCAGGAGTTGCGCGTGCTTACCGGTCTCTCCGCAGCAACACGCCTGGACATGCCCCTGCCGGGCATGGGGCGCGGTTACGTGCCGAACCTGTATGCTGCGCAGTTTACTCCACGACCCGATACCACCCGCTTCCAGGATCTCATGGGGCTGCAGCCCGAGCGGGAACCCTCGCCGGGAGCAACAGAGCCCTTTCGCCTGCCACTGATTCCCGTTTCGGATTTCGTTACCAACCGGCTTGATGGTGGTACACCATGGACGGAGACGCCGCCGATCGAAGCGGGGCCACCGCTCGGCCTGACCGAGTCGGTGCGGCCCACTCTGGAGTCGCGGCCAACCTCGCTGGTACATGCTTTACAGGCCCAGAACGACACACGCATTCAGCAGATGGCACGTGAGGCGGAACGTGAGTTCCGCCAAGCGACGGTGTTTACCAACACGCCGGAAGAGCTGGAGCAGCATCGCGCGGCCCTCACGCTGGCGTCCAACCGGTTGAGGGCGATTCGGGAACTGGACCCGGCGAACGGGCTCGCACCCCTGTTGCTGGCCCATGCAGCCCTCACCCAAGCCCGGCCCCAGCAAGCTACACTGCTGCTGCTCGAGGCCCTCGAGCGCGACCCCGAAGCTCTCCAGCAGCTCAACCCGGAGCGGCACTTCGGCAACCCCGAGTTCTTGGACGAGCAGATGCGCGCCTGGCTTCGACAGCTTGGCAGTTCCGAGACGCTGCAACAATCGCCGGTACTGGAAGCGTACTGCGCGTGGCGGC
Source organism: Phycisphaerales bacterium (assembly GCA_016716475.1). Taxonomy (NCBI): domain Bacteria; kingdom Pseudomonadati; phylum Planctomycetota; class Phycisphaerae; order Phycisphaerales; species Phycisphaerales bacterium. The sequence continues at coordinate 1,760 of JADJWG010000002.1, read as the reverse complement.
TTGGCGACCGGGCGCGGATGCAGGATGCGCTCGTCACCGTCATGGCCATCGCACGTGACGACACGCTCCGCGGACCGCGCCTGATGCGTTTCGCCGAATTGATGCGACAGCAGCCGCTGCCCGCGCGGCGCTAAGATACGGTTCGCAGTCGTACTCGCACCGGCACCAAGTGGCCGATAGAGAGTCCAACAGTTGCAGAGTACGCGGGCTTATCCGGACGCCCGCCAGGCAGATGGAATGAGCACCGAGAAGCATTCCCCTATCCGCAATACCGCCTTGGATTGGATCGAGCGCCATCGGGGCACGATGACGATCGTATCACACGGGGTGCTCTTCGCCTTGGCGTGGCTGCTCGCGTTCGGACTGGCTTACAACTTCAAGGGGTCGGCGGCGATCCTCTGGCCCGCACGGCAGATCCTCGCGTTGTTCCAACCGATTCCGCCGGCGAGTGAACCGCACACAGACTGGTTCCTCGAGTTCTTCCTGCCGATGCTCGTGCCGGTCGTGATCATCAAGATCACGGTCTTTGTCCTGTTGGGCCTGCACCGTTCATCCTGGCGCTATGTCAGCATGCGGGACGTGTTCGACGTCGCGAAAGGCGCCTGGTGGAGCTTTTTCGCGATCTTTTTCTTGTACTACAGTTTGCAGAACATCGCCGTTCTGATTCCGGGGGCGACGGCACCTTTTGGGACGAAGTTTCCCGATTCGGTCTTTCTGCTCGACTTCGCCGGCACCATCGCACTGGTGTGCGGCGCCCGGCTGTGGGTACGGCTGTACCACGAGGAAATCCGCCCGGCGGCGGATGGCATCGTACCGCGGCTGCTGATTGTCGGGGCGGGGAATGCGGGCGAGAACGCCGTGCGGGAAATTCTGCGCATGCCGGTCACGCGGTACCGCGTGGTCGGATTCCTCGACGATGACCGCCGCAAGTGGGGTACCCAGATTCACGGGCTGGAAGTGCTGGGCTCGGTGGAGAACATCAGGGAGATTTGCGCACAGCACGCGGTCGACGAAATCCTGATCGCGATTCCGTCGGCCTCACGGCAGCGCCTGCGGCACGTCGTGGAATTGTGCGAAGGGACGAACCTCCGCTTCAAGACATTGCCAGCACTGGCGGACCTGATCGATGGGCGGGCCTCGGTCAAGGAGATCCGAGACGTCGAAATCAACGACCTGCTCGGGCGGGCCCCGGTACAGCTCGACGAAGCGGAGATTGCGAAGTTTATCCGGGATCGGGTCGTGGCGGTGACGGGCGCGGGCGGGTCGATCGGCGCGGAAATGTGCCGGCAGATCGCCAAATTCGGCCCGCGGCGACTGATCCTCATCGAACGTGCCGAGCAATGCCTCTTTCCCATCGAGCAGGAGCTCCGCCGGTTGTGCAAAACGATCGACGTCGTACCGGCACTCGCCGACATTGGCGATGCGGAGCGGATACGCGCACTGTTCACCCGGGAGCAACCGACCGCGGTTTTCCACGCCGCCGCCCACAAGCACGTGCCGATGATGGAGTGCAACCCGGGCGAAGCCATCAAAAACAACATCCGCGGGACCCGCACCGTGGCGGACGCGGCGAGCGCGACCGGCTGCGAGAAGTTCGTGATGATCTCGACCGACAAGGCCGTCAACCCCACCAGCGTGATGGGTTGCTCGAAGCGTGTCGCCGAGATGTACATCCAAGCCCTGCAGGCACGCAGCAAGACGCAGTTCGTCACGGTACGGTTCGGCAACGTCCTGGGCAGCAGCGGCAGCGTTATCCCGAT